>CAWAUA010000008.1:0-210899 GCA_963785175.1 uncultured Actinomycetes bacterium
GGGCAACCTGGCGATGCTGGCCCTGCTCGGCCCCGGCTGGGTGACCCGCAGCCGTGGCTACCGCGAGGCGATGGGAGCGGTCGAGGCGGCGGTGATGGAGGAGGTGCGGCGGCGCAAGGCCGATCCGCAGGGGGGAGAGATCGGCGTCGTCTCGATGCTGGTCGGCGCCCGCTACGAGGACGGCTCGCCGCTCTCCGACCGGGACCTGCGCGACGAACTGGTGACCCTGCTCTCCGACGGCCCGACCTCCAGCACCCTGGCCTGGACCTTCGAGCGGCTGCTGCGCAACCCGGACAAACTGCAGAAGCTGCAGGAGGACCTCGTCGCCGGCGAGGGCGAGTACCTCGATGCGGTCGTCAAGGAGACGCTGCGGCTGCGGCCGCCGGTCCCGGTCGTCGTCCGCAACCTGCTGGAGCCGCTGCGGCTCGGCGGCTACGAGATCCCGGCCGGGACCACGGTCGCCCCCTGCATCCACCTGATCCACCGCGACGAGCGCCACTACCCCGAAGCCCACCGCTTCCTGCCCGAGCGCTTCGTCGGCAAGCAGCCCGGCACCTACACCTGGATCCCCTTCGGCGGCGGCGTCCGCCGCTGCCTCGCCGCCAGCTATGCGGAAATGGAGATGAAGCGGGTGCTGCGGATCGTGCTGGAGACGACCGAGCTGCGCGCGGTTGAGAGCGGCGCCGAGCGGGCGCGCAAAAGCGCGATCTCCTTCAGCCCCGACCAGAAGGGGCTGGTGATCGCCGAACCGAGAGAGACCGAACCGGCGGGGCCGCGCGCCCTCGCCCCCGTCTAGGAGAGCCGTGAGCGACAGCGACCTCCTCATCGTCGGCGCCGGTGCCAAGGCGGCCGCGCTCGCCGCCAAGGTCCACGTGATCAACACCCTCGGGCTGGGCGAGATCTCGATGACCGTGATCGAGAAAACCGAGCCCGCCGCCTCCTGGCTGGGTCGCAACGGGATGACCTCGGGTGAGGAGCCGCTGGCGATCCCGCCGATCAAGGACATCGGCTTCCCGTACCAGAGCTCGCGCCAGTTCGGCGCCCTCGGCGACGAGATCGACGCGATGCTGATGCCGTTCACCTGGCAGCGCTTCGCGATGGAGCGCCACGAATACGCGACCTGGGTCAACTCCGGCTCGCCCTCGGTCCTGCACCGCGACTACGGCACCTACCTCAGCTGGGTGCTGGAACGGGCGACCGCAGGAGTGACGATTTTCGACGGCAGGGTGACCGAGGTCTCGCTCGGCGAGGGTCTGGGGTGCTGGCAGGTGGAGGTCGCCGAGCGAGGCCGGCCCGAGGACCCCGAGCGGCACACCGGCGGCGCCCTCGTCCTCACCGGCCCCGGCGTCCACCGCCACTTCCCGCACGACCCCGACGTTGAGTCGCGGGTCTTCCACTGTGACAGCCGACGCGAGGAGTTCGCCCGGGTGCCGGAGGATGAGGTGGTCGAGATCGCGATCGTCGGGGGAGGGGAGAGCGCCCTCAGCGCCCTCGTCTTCCTCCGCGACCTGCGGCCCGAGGCGCGGCTGACGATCTACACGCCGACGCTGCCGCTAAGCCGCGGCGAGAGCTTCCTCGAGAACCGCGTCTTCGCCGACCCCGACAACGTCGGCTGGGAACACATCGACGTCGAGACCCGGCGGGACTTCGTCAAGCACTGCGACCGCGGCGTCTTCGACCAGACCGTCCTCGCCCGGATCGCCGACGACGACCACCTCTCCTTCGTCACCGGCCGCGCCGTCCACGTCTCGCTGGCCGCCGGCGGCGAAGGGGCGGTGCTGGAGTTCGAGAGCCCCTCGGAGGGGGCACAGGCCCAGCGCTACGACTTCGTCATCAACTGCACCGGCTTCGACCTGTTACGCCAGCTGCGGGGCCTCTTCCCCGACGCGGTCCGCGACGAGGTCGAAGAACAGTGTGGCCCGCTCTGGGACCGCCCACCGCAGACCGAGGTGCCGATCGGCCGCGGCCTCGAACTCGAGGGAGTGCACCCGCGACTGCACATCCCCGGCCTCGGCGGCCTCCGGCAGGGCCCCGGTTTCGCCAATCTCGGCAGCCTCGGTCTGCTGGCGAATCGCGTGCTGCAACCGCTTCTAACCGAATTCGGTGCCCCGTTTGCAGGGATTTCTGAAACGATAGAAGACAAGTCTTTATTACTCGATTAGGGAGGACGTGGGATGTCGATGCCGTCTAGGTTCTGGAGGTTGCCGCTGCTTGCGGTCGCCGTTGCAGTGGGGGCGCTCCTGGTGGGGTGCGGATCCTCGTCGGACTCCTCGTCCTCGGGCGACGCCAACTTCACCGGCGACGCGCTCTCGAATGTCGATCTCGCCAGCACCAGGGCGGTGCAGAGCAAGATCAACAGCGGCAACGTCACCGAACTGGAAGAAGTCTGGTCGAACCCGATCGCCGGTACCGGCGTCTACGGCAGCTACGCCTCGACCCCGGTGATCGCCAACGGCGTCATCTACTCCCAGGACCTCGAATCCAACGTCCAGGCGATCGACCTCGCTAGCGGCGAAGTCCTCTGGACGAAGAAGTGGGAATCGGTCAGCCACGGCCCAAACGGGCTGGCGGTCGCCGACGGCCACGTCTACGGGGCGACCTCTTCGGAAGCCTTCGCCCTCGACCAGAAAACGGGCAAGGCCGTCTGGCAGGTGGAACTCGAAGGTGCGGTCGACATGGCTCCGGGCGTCAACGACGGTCGCGTCTACGTCTCCACCGTGCCGGAGACGCCGGCGGCCGAATACGAAGCCGGCCAGGTCGGGACCCTCTGGGTGATGGACGGCAAGACCGGGAAGAAACTCTGGCACTTCGACACCGTCCCGAAAAGCCTCTGGGGCAAGCCGAAGGTGAACTCCGGCGGCGGTCTCTGGTACCCGCCCTCTTTCGACGGCAAGGGCTTCGTCTACGCGGGCACCGGCAACCCGGCCCCGCTGCCGGGCGCTCCGGGAGAACCGTGGGGCTCGAGCCGGCCCGGATCGAACCTCTACGCGGACTCGATGGTCAAGCTCGATCCGAAGACCGGCAAGCTCGTCTGGTACTACCAGGAGACGCCGCACAACATCTACGACTGGGACTTCCAGAACTCGCCGATCATCACCAAGGCGGGTGGCAAGGAAGTCGCGATCGGCTCCGGCAAGTCCGGCTACGTCGTCGCGGTCGACGTCAAGACCGGCAAGCCCGTCTGGCGGACGGCGGTCGGCAAACACAACGGCCACGACAACGACCCCGAATACGCGATGCGCGGCGAATACAGCAAGATCAAGACCGGCGAAGTCTTCCCCGGTCAGATCGGCGGCGTCGTTGCCCTCGCGGCGGCCGACAGCAAGCGGATCTACGTCCCGGTCGTCAACCACTCACTGACGCTCGTCAACGGCGAAGAAGTTACCGAAGAAAGCGAAGCGACCGGTGAAGTCGTCGCCCTCGACCTCGCCACCGGCAAGATCGATTGGAAAGCGGAAATGAGCCAGCCGGCCTACGGCTCGCTGCTGGTCTCCAACGACGTCCTCTTCGCGACCACCGCCGACGGGGCCATCCACGCGCTCGACACCGCCAAAGGCGGCGAAGTCTGGCAGGCGGCTCTGCCCTCGGGCACCAACGCCGGGGTGATGGTCGACGGCGACACGCTGGTCGCCGGTGCCGGTCTGCCGGCGGTCGAAGGCCAGACCCCGAAACTGGTCGCCTTCAGGCTCGGAGGGTAAAAGCGCGCAGGCATCGACCCGAGTCGATATGACTCGGGTCGATGGCCGGCAAACACAGCGCAGGAGTGATCCTCTTCCGCCGCGGCGAGCAGGGGGTCGAGTTCCTGCTCGTCCACCCGGGCGGGCCGTTCTGGCGTCGCAAAGACGCCGGCGCCTGGTCGATCCCCAAGGGGCAGATCGAGGAGGACGAGGAGGCCCGCGCCTGCGCCCTGCGCGAGCTCGAGGAGGAGCTGGGACCGGCGCCCGAGCTCGACCCCGAGCAGCTGATCGAGCTCGGCTCGATCCGCCAGCGGGCCGGGAAACTGGTCGAGGCCTGGGCAGCGGAGGCCGACTTCGACCCGGCGACCCTCGCCAGCAACACCTTCAGCATGGAGTGGCCGCCGCGCAGCGGCAGCGAGCAGGAGTTCCCCGAGGTCGACCGGGCGGAGTGGTTCGACCTCGAGCGGGCCCGGGAGAAGATCCTCCCGGCGCAGGCCGAGCTGCTCGACCGGCTAGTCGAGATCCTGACGTAGCGCTGAGCCCGGCATATACTCGGCGCACGATGGAAAACGGCTCTACTCCGCGGGCTGAGGACGCTGTCGATGCGACCCAGAACGGCAACCTGCCGCTCTCCGCGCGCCTGCTCGGGGTCGGCTTCAAAGGCGCGCGGACGGTAACCAAAGCGACCGGCATCGACCGCGCTGTCGAGGTCGCCGCCGAGGAGGCGATCGTCGCCGCGGTCGAGAGCCAGGCGGTCGAGCGGGCGATGGTCCGGGTGCTCGAAGGTCCGGTCGTCAAGGAGGCGGTCGAGGGGGCGCTGGAGAGCGACGCGGTCAAGAAGGCCGTGCTCGAGGCGATGGACTCCGAGCTGGTCGACGAGGTCTGGAAACGGCTGCTGGCCTCAGATCAAGCCCAGCAGCTGGTCGAGCGGATCGCCGAGGCGCCCGAGGTCCGCGCCGCGATCAGCGCCCAGGGGATGGGCCTGGTCGAGGACATCGGCCGCACGATCGGCGCCCTCGCCCGGCGCCTCGACAACCGCTTCGAGCGGATCGTCCGCCGGATCTTCTTCCGCAAGCCGCGCGAGCTGCCGACCGACCGTGCCGGGGCGGTCAGCCGCGGCCTGGCGATCGCGATCGACGGCGTCTTCGTCAACCTCGCCTTCACCGCTTTCGTCGCGCTTGTCACCCTGGTCGCCAACGCCTTCGGCGGCAACAGCGAAGGCGGGACCGGCCTGGCGATCGCCGTCGGCTCCACCGCCTGGCTCAGCTTCGGCGCGGTCTACCTGCTCGGCTTCTGGTCGCTGGCGGGGCAGACCCCGGGGATGCGCTTCCTCGGCATCCGCCTCAACGTCGAGCGCCTCTCGCTGCGGCGCTCGGTCAAACGCCTGATCGGCCTCGGCCTCGCGGTACTCGCCTTCGGCCTCGGCTTCCTCGGGATCGTCTTCCGCGAGCGTCGCTGTGCCTGGGACGACCGCATGTCCGGCAGCGAGGTCGTCTACGACGAACGCCGATCCGAGCCGGCGCCGTGGTCGGAGCCGGCTAAACCGGTGCTCCGGAGCGATTCGGAAGCCATCGCTGCACCGCCAGCGTGAGCGTCGCGGAGACGATCAGCAGCGAGACGTTGATCGCCAGCACCACCGCCGCCCCCATCGCGTGCTCGATGCCACCGCCGCCGAGGGCGACGCCGAGGTAGGCCGAGGCGGGGATCGTCGTCACCGAGATCGCGACCCCGACCGCGGTGCTGGCCCGGGTCTCGAACGAGAGCATCGCGGCGATCCCGGCGGCGAGGGCGATCAGCACCGTCGAGTAGTCGGTGTGGGCGAGGGTGGCGAGGCTGCTTTCCTCGACCTTGAAGCCATCGGGGAGGAGTCCGGTCCATTTCAGCAGCGCGCTGAGGACCATCGCCGTGACCACCACCAGCCCGAGGCCGAGGACCAGCGTCGTGAAGGCGCGGCGGGCGAGCGCGTAGCGGCCGCCGACGAGGCCGACCGCGGTGGCGCAGATCGGCAGCAGGTCGGGGCTGACCGCCATCGCACCGACGATCAGGATCGAGCTGTTGGTGATCACGCCGAGGGCGGCGATCACGGCGGCGACGTTGATCAGCGCCAGGTAGCGGGCCAGCGGCCGCGAGTTGGCCCGCGCCTGTCCCATCACCTCGACCCAGGCGAAGCCGTCGACACCGCCGTCGCCGCCGCGGTGGCGGTGCTGCGGCGCGATCACCTCGACCTTGCTGAGGACGTAGTCGTCGACGCCGATCCCGAGCGTGGCGATCTCCTCGAGCAGGCGGTCGGCGATCGCCGGCTCGACGTCGGCGACGAAGACGAAGGATTGGCTGGGGTCGGATTCGTCGGCGTGCTGGACGACCCGCCGCACGCCTTCCAGCTCGCGCAGCAGCGCCCCGAACTCCGCGGCCTGGTGCTGGGCGATGGAGGAGCGGAGCCTCAGCATCCGCGGCGCCTCAGGAGACCAGCTTGATGACCTTGAAGGAGCGGCTGCCTTTCGGCGTCTCGACGCTCACCGTCGAGCCGACCTTGGCGTCCATCAGCGCCCGCCCGATCGGCGACTCGGCCGAGAGGCGGCCTTCGGCGAGGTTGGCCTCGGTCGAGCCGACCAGAGTCCAGGCGACGGTCTCGCCTTTGGACTCGTCGAGGACCTCGGCCGTGCGGCCGAAGGTGAATGTGTCGCTGTCGATGCTGGAGACCTCGACCACGACCGCGTTCCGCTGCCGTTCCTGCAGCCGCTTGATCCGCGTCTCGAGGTGCGCCTGGTCCTCTTTGGCGACGTGATACTCGGCGTTCTCCTTCAGGTCACCCTCCTCGCGGGCGACCTTGATCCGCGCCGCCATCGCTTTGCGGGCGGGGCCTTCGAGCTCGGCGAGTTCGGCTACCAGCTCGTCCAGCCCTTCCTGGGTGATCGGCTCACCGGTCTGCTCCTGTGCGCTCATGGCGCCGAAGGGTGGCAGAAATCAGTCGCCGCCGTTGCCCGCGGTGAAGGCCGAGGCAAAGGAGCGCACTTTGGTCCCGCCGGCACTCGCCAGCGGTTCCAGGTTTAGGAGTTCGTCGATCGAGCGCAGCACCGAGTAGGGGGTGTAGGGGGCGCCGTCGGTCCCGCCGGGGGCGAGGAGCGGCGAGAGCAGCACCGCGCCGACCTTCGTCGGGTCGCTGGGCGGCGCCGCGGGGTCGGGATCGGCGGCGCCGAAGCTGACGATCAGTAGCCCGTCCTTCTTGTAGGCGGGGGAGGCGAGGATTTCCGGCACGACTTTGGCGAGGAAGGCGTCGGCCGCGGCGGGGCCGGCGGGAACGCCTTCGGGGCACTTTTCGCGGAACCCGGCGTTGCAGAGGTTGGGCGAGATGTAGGAGAAGTTGGCGGTCGCGTCGGCTTTCTTCAGGTCCTTGGCGAGCCCGTCGATCGGCACGTCGTTTTCGTCGCAGTCGCCGAGGTCGAGCAGCGAGTGGAAGTAGACGAACGGGTTGAGCAAGGACGAGTAGCCGCCCGCGGTGGGGACGTCGGCTGCTTCGGGTTCGGGGTGGACGCAGTTGTCGGCCTTGCCTTCGGCGTCGGTCATCGCTTCGAAGTAGCCGTGCCAGCTGAGGCGGGCTCCGGCCAGCTGGTCGGGGAGGGTCAGCGTTTCGACTTCCTGCAGGCAGGCTTCGTAGGTCGGGCAGCCGCTCTTGGTCGCCGCGCTGGGCGGCTGGCCGCCGACCGTCGCGATCCCGTTGGGCAGCGGGGCGATGTCGAGCAACGAGTAGTTCGTCAGCAGTACGCCCTTCGGGCGCAGTTCGCCGGAGAGGTAGGGCATCTGCGTGGTTGCGCCGAAGGCGGCGTCGTAGCCCGGGCTGGCGACCGAGACGACAAAGACGTGCTGGATCGGCCCCGGTTCCGGGGTTTCCGGTTCGCTCGGCGTTGGCGCCGGGGTTTCTGGTTCGGTGGCGGGCGCCGTCGGTTCAGGCGCGGGCGCCGAGGACGGGAGCGGCCCGGAGGAAGCCGCTCCCGCGCCAGGCGACGCTTCCGGGGAGGAAGTCGGGCTGGTTTCGGGTTCGACCGGCGCCGGGGCCGCGGCGACGACCGGGCTTTCTTCCAGCAGCGCCTGGGCGGCGGCCGCCTGCATCGGGCTGAGGCCGCTGTTGCTGCTCAGCCCGACCGCGACGACGCCGGTGGTGGCGACCAGCGAGGAGGCGACCAGCATCGAAAAGCGTTTGCCACTCAGGCTCGCGGCGGCGGCCGTTGCCTTCTGGATCGCTCCGGCGAGGAGTTTCATGCCGCCACCTGCACGGGGACGAGCGAGTTGCCGCACTGGGGGCAGAAGCGGTCCGCGGCGCCGTAGGGGGAGCCGCAGTTGGCGCAGAGCCCGGCGGCGTCGGCGCGTTCGATCTCGAGCAGGCGCTCGACCGTCAGCAGCTCGGCGTCGACCCGCTGCAGCTCCGCCGCCTTACGGGTGAGGACGTCGAGGCGGACGTGGTCGCGGATCGCCATCTCGTAGAAGGCGCCGCCGAGGTCGGCCTGCATAACCGTGAACTTCTCCAGCAGGCGATCGCGCTGGGCGAGCAGCTCTTTGTTTTCCGGGGCCGGCTCGGGCGCAGCAGCTTTCGGCTGCTCTTTCGGTTTCGGCGCCGGCGGCGTGTCCATGCGGACCCGTTTCAGGAGGCCTTTCGGAAGTTTGGGCCGGTTCATGGTTCCGCTCCCGAAGGCGCCGGGGCGGAGCCGCCTTCGCCGCCGACGACGATCACGTCGGGCAGGTTCTGCTGGGCCTTGATGTAGTCGTCGCCGGTCTGTTCGGGGTTTTCGGCGACGATCTGGGTGTCTTCTTCTTCCTTCTGCTTGGAAGCTTCGAAGTTGGCGACGTCGTGGACGTCACCGTTTTCGGTGTGGGTGACTTTGCCTTCTCCCTTGCTCTTGCCTTTGCCGGTTTTGACCTCGGCTTTCGCTTTTTTGGCGGTCGCCCCGGTGCCGGCCGCGGCAACGGTGCCCGCCGTGGCGGTCGGCCGTTCGCGCAGGGCCTGCAGGAGGGCGTCGTTGTTGTCGTTGCCGGAGCCGCTGCGGCCGATCACCAGGCCGAGACCGACGGCAAGCGGCAGCAGGGCGAAGAAGGCGACCGCCGCGGCGCGGCTGGTCGGGCTCTGTTTCGCCGCCGGTCCGACCAGCGGTCGCCGCGCCCGTTTGCTCATCGTCGCGAAGTAGCGCGAAGCGGGGTTGGCGCCGTTGCCGCGCCGGGCGGCGCAGTTGACGCAGTAGCGCTGCTGGGGGTCCATCGGCGCCCCACACTCCTCGCAGGGCTCGATCGCCTGCGGTCTGCGCACCGTCTCGAGCTCACTCATCCTTGCTCCTTCCCGTGCTTTGCCTGGTGGCGCTTGCGCGCCTGGCGCTTGTCGCGCGCCTTGAGGATGCGCGCCGATTCGGCCCGCTGCGCGGAGGCCTTCTCCTGGGTCGTCGAGCAACCCGCGAGGCCGGTGATGGCGAGGGTGCCGCCGAGGGCGAGGACCGCCAGCTGTTGTGGGCGTCTAACCGAAAGCACCGCTCACGTAATCCTGGGTTCGTTGCTCGCGGGGAGAGCCGAAAAGGGCGGTCGCGCTGTTGTACTCGACCAGGTCGCCTAGGTACATGAAGGCGACGTGGTCGGCGATCCGGTAGGCCTGCTGCAGGTTGTGGGTGACGATGACGACGGCGACGTCGTCGCGCAGCTTGACGATCAGGTCCTCGATCACTTGGGTCGATTTCGGGTCCAGGGCCGAGCAGGGCTCGTCGAGCAGTAGGACCTCGGGCTCGGCCGCGAGGGCGCGGGCGATGCAGAGCCGCTGCTGCTGACCGCCGGAGAGCTTCAGCGCCGGGTGGTCGAGGTTGTCTTTGACCTCCTCGAAGAGGCCGGCGCGGTCGAGGGCGCTGTGGACCGCCGGCTCCAAGGTCTTCTTGCGGGCCCGCCGTGAGCCCTGCTCGCGCAGGACGTAGGCGATGTTGTCGAAGACGCTCATCGGGAACGGATTCGGCTGCTGGAAGACCATCGTCACCCGGCGCCGCAGCAGGGTTGGCTCGATCAGGGTGATGTCGACGTCGTCGAGCAGGATTCGGCCGGTCAGCCGCGCCGAGCTGGTCAGCTCGGTGAGCCGATTGAGCGAGCGCAGCAGGGTCGTCTTGCCGCAGCCGGAGGGGCCGATCAAGGACAACACCTCGCCCTGGCGGACGGGCAGCGAGACGCGTTTGACCGCGTCGCGGTTGGAGTAGGAGACAGAGACCTCGTCGATCTCCATCCGCCGGATCGAGAACTGCGGCGCCCGGATCGAGCGTTTGGCGGCGGTGAAGCCACTCTGCTGCGCTCCGTCGCCGTCACTCGACGGGATCGGCGCGGTGACTTCCGTCGCCGTCCCGGGATCGTCGAGCGGCAGCCGCCGGATCGGCGGCGGCCCGGGGGTGGCCGAGCTGACGGGGTGGATAGCGGCCCTCTGCTCAGACACGTTAGGGGTCAGTGACTCCACGTTCCTACCTTTCGGGCGCGGCGGTGGACGACGTCGACGGCCGCGTTCAGGGCCAGGACCATCAGCAGCAGGACGAAAGCCGCCGCGTAGGCTTTTTCCGGCTGGTTGAGGTTCCCGGTGGGGGAGGCCTCGTAGACGAAGTTGGTCAGCGTGGTGCCGGCGCCGCGCAGGTAGTTGAGCGGGAAGGGGGCACCTTCGACCGGGGAGAAGTTCTGGGTCGCGCCGAGGAGGACGACGATGATCGCGGTGTCACCGATGATCCGGCCGAGGCCGAGCATCGCCCCGGTTGCAACCTGCGGCCGGCAGGTGGGGAGGAGGATACGCCGCGTCGTCGCTGCCTTGGTCTTGCCGACCGCGTAGGAGGCCTCGCGGACGTGGCGGGGGATCGAGTTCAGCCCCTCGCGGACGCTGGCGACGATTAGCGGCAGCGCCACCAGCGAGAGCATCGTCGAGGCGGCGAAGAAGGAGCGTCCGAAGACGACGCCTTCCGTAGTGCGGCTGAGGAAGCCGAGCGCGGCGCTGGAGAAGATCACCGTGCCGAACAGGGCGAGGACGATCGAGGGAATGCCGGCGATCGCCTCGATCGTCATCTCGGTGACCCGCGCCAGCGGCGCCGGGCGGCCGTACTCGACCAGCCAGACCGCGATCGCGATTCCGGTCGGCAGCGCCAGCGAGATTCCCATCACGGCGACGATCATGGTCCCGAAGAGGGCGTCGGAGAAGCCGCCGGTTTCGCCCTCGGTGAAGCCGGCGGCGGCCGGCGTCCAGAGCATTTCCGGGCGCAGGAACTTGATCCCCTGGACCATCAGGTAGGCGACGATCGCGACCGCGATCGCGCAGAAGAGCAGGCCCAGGGTCCAGCAGATGGCGAGGCCGATGCGGTCGCTGAGCGCCCAGGTGGCGGTCCCCTCGACCGCGCCCTTGTGGCCACCGCCGGAGGGCGGCGAGGGCTGCGGCGCGGCGGCGGAAGCCACCGGCCTGGGTTTCTCCTGGGGGAGGGGGTGCGCACGGGCTCCATCACGCCGCTCCGTACTTCTGCATCGAGCGGCGCGCGACGTAGCCGGTGAGGGAGAAGAAGGCCGCCGAGAAGAGGAGGACGGCGGCGATCGCGAAGAGAGTCGCGTTGGCCGGCGGCGAGCTCAGCTGGTCGATGTTCTTGACGATCGTCGGCGCCAGTGGCCGCGAGGGCTCGTAGACGAAGATCAGGCCGTCGGCGGGGTTCGGGGCGAAGCCGACCGAGCCGGAGATCATCGCCAGCATCACCGCCTCGCCGATCGCGCGGGCGACGGCCAGGACGGTGCCGGCGACGATCGCCGGGCGGGCGCTGCGGACGCCGATCTTCCAGGTCGTGCGCCAGCGGTTGACCCCGAGCGCCAGCGAGCCCTCGAGCCAGCCAGGTTTCACCGCCCGCAAGCCGTCGGTGAAGATCGAGACCATCAGCGGCGCAATCATCACCGTCAGCACGGTGATCGCGGCGACCAGGCTGTAGCCGGTGAGCGAGATGACGCCGGCGACCGAGGCCTTCTGTGGCTCGGTGATCAGGTGGTTGCCGATGAAGGGGACGAGGACGACGACCCCGATCAGGCCGTAGATCACCGAGGGGACGCTGGCTAGGAAGCGGATTACCGGCTGGAGGATGTTGCTCATCCAGTCGGGGGCGAACTCGACGATGAAGACGGCGACGAAGAGGGCGGAGAAGAGGGCGATCGTGACCGCGCCGCCGGTAATCAGGATCGTGCTCCAGATCAGCGGCCAGGCGTGGAAGGTGTAGACGTATTCGAGCCCGTTCTGCCCGGAGAGGAAGATCGCGTTGAGCTGGTCGTCGACGTTGCCGCCGGGGCCGAACCAGGCGAGGCCGTTAGCCGAAAAGGACGGCCAGGCGTGGACGAAGACCGTGACGATCATCGCCAGCAGCAGACCGACGACACCACAGACCAGCGCGCCGAGCATCCGCTCGACGCGCTGGTCTGACCATTTCGGCCCGTACTCGGTGGGGTACTGCTCCTCCAATGCCTACTTCTTCTTGTTGAAGGCGGGGACGCCGCCGGCTTTAGCGATTACTTCTCCCGCCAGCTTGCTGCGCCGTGCCCAGTCGATGAACTTGACCAGTCCTTTCGGGCTGGTGCTGCCGTCACCGGGCAGGACCAGGAACAGGTAGCGCGAGAGCGGGTACTTGAGCGGCTCGACGCTGATCTTGCTCGCCGCGCAGGGGATGCCGTTGACCTTCAGCGGCTTCAGTCCCTTTTTCTGCCAGGCGAGACCGGCGTAGCCGATCGCGTTCGGGTCCTGCTTGACCGCGTTGACGACGAGGCCGTCGGCGGTCAGGGCGTTGACGTTGGATGCCGGCGGTTCGTTGTTCAGCACCGCCTGGAGGAAGAAGTTGTAGGTCCCTCCGTTGGTGTCGCGGCCGACCGGGTCGATCGTCGTGCCGAGGCTCGAGCCCACCTGGCTCCAGTTGGTGATCAGACCGCGGTAGATGTCGTGGGTCTGCTGGATGCTGATGTCGGTGAGGTTGTTCTTCGGGTTGACGTCGAGGCAGAGCCCATCAAGGAACATCTTGATGTAGGTGGTGCCCGCGTCCGAGGGGAGGGGGGTGCGGGCCTGACCCGCGAACTGGCTGGTCCCGTTCTGGACGTCTTTGACGCCGGCGTTGCCGCCGTTGGCGACGTAGGTGAAGTGGACCTTGTGGTTGACCTGCTTCGTGTAGGTGGCGAAGAGGGCTTGCAGCACGGGCTGCGCGGCAACGGAGCCCGACCCGATGAAGGTCACGGCACCAGCCGACGCCGGCGCAGCGAGCCCCAAAAGGGAGAGCGCCGCTATGGCGAGGGTCTTGCTTCTCATGCGGTGTGAGTCCTTTCCTTGCCGGGTTAAAGCGAGTTTGTTGACCAACTACGTCGCAAAACCCTAGCAGCTTCTGTACCTTTCTGAGTTGCTTAGTAAAGAAAGGCCGTCCGAGGGCAGCAAACAGCCGTGCGGAGGCCGCAGACATGGAGGACCAATTGCTGAAGAGAAGACTGTCCACCCCCCGAGCAGCGACGGTTGTCGTGTTGGCGGCCGCGGTCGCCGTCTCGGTCACGGTGGTGCCCTCGGTCGCCCAATCGTTTCTGACGAGCCAGAAGGCGGCGAAGGTCTATGTGAGCAACAAGAAGGCGTCGACGCTCTACCTGAAGAAAAAGGCGGCGTCGAACCTGTACCTGGCCAAGGCCTCGGCACCGAAGACCCCGGTGGTCGGGATCGCCGCCGGCACGGCCCAGTTCGGGCCCGTCGTGGCAACCACGGCCGGGTACATCCCGTCCGCGTTCACCTCGTTCGCGACCAAAGCCGAAGTCAGCTCGGCGGTGATCACGTTCTCCGGTACGGGCACCTGCACGGCGTCCAAACCGGGTCCGGATCAGGCCTGCCCGGTGCAGATCCTGATCGATGGTCAGGCGACCGGAAAAGTGAACTTCCTGCCGTCGACGGCGGCGACGCCGACCCCGGTGCCGGTCGTCAACACGATCGTGCAGACGGGCGTGTTGACCAAAGGCGGTCACACGATCTCCGTTCAGTACGCGGGTGCGAAAAACGTCACCTTCACGCTGAAAAGCTGGAACCTCGCTGCACAGGCATTCCCGCAGCCGGACGAACCGCTCCTCACCGAGGACACCGGCAGCACGAAAAAAGGCAGCTAGACGCAACTGAGCCCGGATCGCCATCGAGGCGGTCCGGGCTCAGGTTTCACAGCCGGGAGATTCAGCGCTGTCGGTCATCGCTCAGCGCTGGGGCCGGGGGAGAGAATCGCCGAGGACCAATCGCGCCCGGTAGAAGAGCGCCTCGTCGGCCCCGTTCAGCGCCGACTCCCGGTTGGCGCCCCGGCTGGTCCGGTTCTGCCCGGTCCCGGCCGGGAACTCATCCCGCACCAGCCCGGTCAACCGACCCCGAGAGCGGAACGTGGTGGTCTCTACTCGTTTAGACATCCCGTCTCCTTTCTATATTTGTGCATCAACTAAGTCAACAATAGCAGAACCGCGCCTGGACGGCCCAAAAAAGGACGAAAGAACCCTCCCGTCCCACACCAGCAAACGGAAGGCCGGAACCCCAACTCGCCCTCACCACGGCTAGAGGGAGGGGGTGACCAGGGGGTCCCTGGGCACTTAGCACGAAGCCGAGCCATCCACGCCTGAGGCGTCAGCCTTCTCCGACCCACTCGGCGAAGGTGCGCCCAGGGACCCCCTGGTCACCCCCTCCAAAATCAGCAAAGATGTGGCGAATTGGGGTGGGGCATCACCCGGCAAGAAGACACCCCACCCCGTCGCCCCTTCAAACGGCTGCAGAAACCTCTGCCTCGCCGTCGTCCTGGGACCCAGGGGGAGTCGAGGCCCCCTGGGAGTTGGACGGCGACGAACCGTTGAAGCTTTTTGCCTGGACCGGGCGCAGGTAGGCGATCTGCCCCTCCCGCAGCTCCAGTCGCTGCAACTCTGCTCGGGTCAGCTGCGCCCAAACCTCGGTCCCGTCGGAGAGCACCAGCTCGACCCGGACCTCGAAACCGAGGGTGACGATCCGCTGCACCAAGCCCTCCTGGGTGCGGTCGTCGGCGTCGAGGACGACTTCCATGTCGTGCGGGCGCACGAAGTGGTCGCCGAGTCGGTTGACCTCGCCGACGAAGCTCATCACGAACTCGTTGGCCGGGTCCTCGTAGAGCTCGTCGGCAGTTCCCGACTGCTCGACCCGGCCCTGGTTCATCACCACCAGCTGTCCGGCGACGTCCATCGCCTCTTCCTGGTCGTGGGTGACGAAGATCGTCGTCACGTGCATCTCCTCGTGGAGGTTGCGCAGCCAGGTCCGCAGGTCTTTGCGCACCTTGGCGTCGAGGGCGCCGAACGGCTCGTCGAGGAGGAGCACCTTAGGCTCGACCGCGAGCGCCCGCGCCAGCGCCATCCGCTGCCGCTGGCCGCCGGAGAGCTGGGAGGGGAAACGCCCGGCGAGGCCGTCGAGCTGGACCAGTTCCAGCAGCTCGTGGACCCGCGCGGAGGTCTTCTGCTTGTCCCACTTACGGATCTTGAGACCGAAGGCAACGTTGTCGTAGACGGTCATGTGCTTGAAAGCGGCGTAGTGCTGGAAGACGAAGCCGACCCCTCGCTTCTGCGCCGGCTTGGCGGTCGCGTTCTCACCGTTGATCGTGACCAGGCCGGAATCCAGATCCTCGAGCCCGGCGATCGCCCGCAGTAGGGTGGACTTGCCGGAGCCGCTGGGCCCGAGCAGGGCGGTCAGCGACCCGTCCGGGACCTCGATGGATACGTCGTCAAGCGCCTGAAAGTCACCGAAGCGCTTGTTTGCTCCCTCGACTGAGATTCCCATCAGGCGTCCTCCTTTCGTTTCAACAGGTTCATTGCGAACAGGGTGATCAGCGCCAGCATCGCCAGCACCAGGGAGGCGCCGTAGGCGCCGGTGGAGTTGAAGTTGGCGTACTGCTTCTCGACGAATAGCGGCAGGGTCTGGGTCTGGCCGCTGATCGAGCCGGAGACGATCGTCACCGCGCCGAACTCGCCGAGCACCCGGGCGGTGGTGAGGACGACGCCGTAGGCGACTCCCCAGCGGATCGACGGCAGGGTGATCTTCCAAAAGCTCTGCCAACCGTTGGCGCCGAGGGTCGAGGCTGCCTGCTCTTGGTCGGTGCCGATCTCCTGCAGCACCGGGACCGTCTCGCGGACCACGAACGGCAGCGAGACGAAGATGCTTGCGAGCACCATCCCCGGGACCGCGAAGAGGATCTTGAAGCCTTCTTCGCTGATGAAGGCAAACCAGCCGCCGACTCCGTAGAGGAGGTAGAGCGAGAGTCCGATGACGATCGGCGATACGGCGAAGGGGAGGTTGATGACCGCGTCGATCACCGGATTCAGCTTCGTCTTGTGCCGGACCAGCAGCAGCGCGCAGACGACCCCGAAGATCGTGTTCAAGGGCACCGCGATCGCGACCATCAGCAGGCTCAGCTTCAGCGCGTGGAGGCCGTCGGGGGAGGTGATCGCGTCCAGCGGCGGGCCGATCCCGTCTTCGAAGGTCTTATAGAAGATCATCACCAGCGGGATCAGCAGCAGCAGGGTCAGGTAGCCGAGTCCGAGAACCCGCAGGCCCCAGCGGCTGAGGGGATTGGCGCTCATCAGCCGTGCCCTCCGCCAGCCACGTCTTTGGCAATCGTCGGGATGAACTCACTCGAGCTGCGGTCGTGGCGGATCGCCCAGCGCTGGATCAGGGAGACGCAGAAGAGCAGCAGCAACGATGCGACGAGCAGGACCATCGAGACGGCGGAAGCCCCGACCAGGTTGTTGGACTCGACCTGGTTGCGGATGAAGACCGAGGTGACCGTCGTGTCCGGCAGGCCGCCGGCGAAGAGGAGGACGGAGCCGAACTCGCCGAGGGCGCGGGCGAAGGCCAGAGCGACGCCGGCACCGAGGCCGGGGAGCAGGTTCGGGAAGATGATGCGGCGGAAGATCGTGAAGTTGCCCGCCCCGAGCGAGGCCGCCGCGGCCTCCATCTCACGGTCCATCTCCAGCAGCAGCGGCTGCACGGCGCGGACGACGAAGGGCAGGGTGACGAACATCAGCGCGACGACCACCGCGGCCCGGGTCGCCGCGATATCGATGCCCAGCGGGCTGTCGGCACCGTAGAGCGACAGCAGTACCAGGCTGGCGACGATCGTCGGCAGCGCGAACGGCAGGTCGATCACGGCGTTGATGACGCTCTTGCCGGGGAACTCGTCGCGGACCAGTAGCCAGGCGAGAATCGTGCCGAAGATGCCGTTGATCACGACGACGATCAGCGAGCAGACGAGCGTCAGCTTCAGGCTCTTCACCGCAAGCGGCGAGGTCACCTGTTCCCAGAAGTGGCCGAGGCCGAGGGAGAAGGCTTCGCTGGCGACGGCGGCCAGCGGCAGCAGCACGATGATGCTCAGGTAGAGCACGACCATGCCGCTGCCGACGCCGGTGCCGACCCCGGGCAGGCGCAGGCCTGCCCGGGATGCGGTGGGAGCGGGGAGGTTTGCCGGGTGTGCCTCCATCAGCCGCTCGTCGAGACTCCGAGTTCCTTCTCGATCGCGGCGACCGAGCCGGTTTCGTCGTCGAAGAATTCGTCGTTGACTTTGCCCCAGCCGCCGAAGTCGGCGATGTGGAACAGGTCATCGGGAGTCGGGAACTGCTTCTCGTCGACGAGCTTCGGGTTGACGGGGCGGTACCCGTTTTCGGCCCAGATTTCCTGTCCTTCGTCGGACCAGATGAAGTCGAGGAAGTCCTGCGCGGCGGGCTCCGGTGCGTCTTTGGTGACGGCGATCGGGGTTTCGATCTGAAGCGTCGCCGGGGGCACGACGTATTCGACGTCTTCGCCCTCGTCTTCGGCCTTGATCGCCTCGTTCTCGTAACTGAGGAGGACATCTCCCTGGCCTTGGGTGAAGGCCGAGAGCGCGTCACGGCCGCTGCCCGGCTGGGCGACGGTCTTCTCGAGCACGGTCTTGACCTCGGCCAGCGCCTGGTCGGGGGACTTGCCGGCCTCGATGGCGTTGCCGTAGACGGCCATGATGTTCCAGCGGGCCGAGCCCGAACTGAACGGGTTCGGGGTAATGACGTCGACATCCTTGGTCTGCAGGTCGTCGAGTGACTTGATGCCCTCCGGATTGCCGGAACGGACCACGAGGACCACGACCGAGTTCTCGGCGATGCCCTTGTACTTGTTCTGGTCCCAGTTCTTGGCGACGAGTTCGCCTTCTTCGACCAGCCGTTCCATGTCGCCCGCCTGGGAGAAGTGGACGACGGATGCGGGCTGACCCGCGACGACCGCGCGACTCTGGTCGCCGGACGCGCCGAACGAGTTGCTGAAGCTGACGCCCGCGCCTTTCGAGCTTTCTTCGAAAGCAGGCTCGATGGCTTCGGTGTAGACGGATTCGGGGGTGGAGTAGCCGACCACGTCGAGCTTGCCTCCTCCAGAGGAGTCCGAGCCGGTGGTGCTGTCACCTCCGCCACATCCAGCGGCGAAGACTGCGAGGAGCAGGACGAGAAGTGCGGCCGGGAGGCCGATCTTCACGCCGCGCCGCCGGGTGGTGCGAGCGTTCCGCATCAAAAGTTTCCTTCCTATGTCGACTGACTTACTTTCTTGAGCGACTTACTGCTCAATGAAGCGGGCACCGTAGCACAAAGTCGATCCACAAAGTCCAGAATCCTGATCCGGATTCCTGGGATTGAGGTCAACAATCAATCCCCCCCGGATCGTTTCCACCCTTTTGGTTCCTATAGGGGCCCAAAGGGTGGAAACGATGGGTCGGCGGCATAGGATGCGCGGATGAGCGTCGATGCCGTCCGCACCCCGGACGAGCTGCTGGAGGGACTGCTGGACTATCCGTTCGAGTCTCACTACCGCGAAGTCGACGGCCTGCGGCTGGCGCATCTCGACGAGGGGGAGGGGGACCCGGTCATCTTCTTCCACGGCGAGCCGACCTGGTCTTACCTGTGGCGCAAGGTGATCCCGCCGGTGCGCGATGCCGGCTACCGCTGCATCGCGCCGGACTACGCCGGCTTCGGCCGCTCCGACAAGCCCACCGACGTCGGCTGGTACACGTACGACCGCCACGTCGAGCTGATGGCGGCGCTGCTCGAGGAACTGGACCTGCGGAACGCCACCGCCGTCGTCCACGACTGGGGTGGGCCGATCGGGCTGCGGCTCGCGGTTGAGCACCCGGACCGGATCTCCCGGATCGTGATCATGGAGACCGGCCCCTTCACCGGCCACCAGAAGATGAGCGACGCCTGGCTCGCCTTTCGTGAGTTCGTCCGCAACAGCGACGAGGTGCCGGTCGGGATGCTGGTCCGCGGCGGCTGCAAGAACGACCCCGGCGACGAGGTGGTCGCCGCCTACGAGGCTCCTTATATAGACGGCGCCTCGAAGGCCGGCACCCGCGCCTTCCCGCTGATCCTGCCGACCGAGCCCGATGCGCCCGGCGCGGCGGAGGGCAAAGCGGTTGCCGATGCGCTGCGCGAGGACGAGAGGCCGACCTTGGTCCTCTGGGCCGATTCGGACCCGGTGTTGCCGTTTTCGGTCGGCGAGCGAGTCTCCAGCCAGCTCAACTTCCCGCCGCCGCGCCCGATCAAGGACGCCTCCCACTTCCTGCAGGAGGATGCGGGGCCGGAGATCGGCGCGATCATTGCCGATTGGCTTGGGTGAGGTAGAGGGCGAGGGCGCGGGGGTATCCCTTCTGGGCGCAGCTCGGCGGAGGGCGTTCTGTTGCTGTCGCCCGGTCATTGCTTGCCCGCCTCGTGCTAAGTGCCCAGAAGGGGTACCCCCGCGCCCTCTACGCCGGCCGGGTGATCAGATCGAGCATCTCCTGGTGGGAATAGCTATGGAGTAGCTGCACACGTCGCGGGGGTTCATCGTTCTCTAGCCAGGTGACCGTGCCTGGCCAGTAGGAGTTCGGTGGGGTTCCTGGTTGGTGGAAGGCTGAGGCGAAGACCCAGCTGCCGGTGTTGTGGAGGCGGCCGCCGCGGGGGAGGGGCCATTCGCCTTCCTCGGGCAGCGGGCCGCCGCGGTGGGTGTGGCCGGTGATCACGTGGACGTCGTCGACGCCGAGGTGGGCCGCCATCTCCGTCGAGGCTTCGACGCCGGTGCGGAAGATCGCCCGCGGGGTGACGTCGGCTTCGAAATCGGCGTGGAGGAGGCCGTTGAGGCCACGGATCGCCAGCGGGAAGCCGGCCCGGGCTGCACGGGCGCGAACGGTCGTCTCCCGCTCTTCGCCGGCGAGCACCTCCCAGGCTCGCTCGAACGGTCCGTTGCGGCGGCGCCTGACCGGCAGCACTTGGGCGAGGCCGTAGGCGAACCCATATAAGGGGCGGAGGATCCGTTCGTAGTCGGCGGGCGTCGCCGGGTTCGGCAGCGGCCGGCCGAGGCGGGACATCAGCGCTGCCGCGACGCACTCGGCGCGGGGCAGCTTCAGGTGAGCGTCCATGTAGTGGCCGTGGGTGGCGTAGACGTCGTCGCGCAGCCAGAGGCCCGGGTAGGCGATCCCGAGGCGTGCCTGCCCGAGCCATTCGTCGACCAGGGCGGCGGGGCCGGTGGCTGCGTGGTGGTGCTCCAGCTCCAGTTGCGGCTCGCCGGCGATCGAGCGCGCGTCGAGCAGCGGCTCGGCGAGGCGGTGGTCGTGGTTGCCGGGGACGATCGTCACCTCGACGTCGCCGATCGTTTCGCCGAGCTCTTCGAAGAACGGCCGGGCGCGGTCGAGCGAGGGGCCGACGGGGAGGTTGCGCAGCTCGATCACGTCGCCGAGGAGGATGAGGCGGTCGGCGCCGGCCAGCTCCTCGAGCAGCACCCGACGCACCGCGGGGTCGCGCAGCACGTCCTCGTCGCTGGCGACGCCGAGGTGCAGGTCGGAGACGATCGCCGTCCGCATCCGCGCGAGTATGACGTTTGGCTGTCCAGCCAGGACGGGTACGATCCCCGGATGCAACGCTTCGGCGAAGAGCAGATGGCGCCCGCCAACGGTGTCGAGCTCTGCTTCCAGGAGATGGGCGACCCCGACGGGGAGCCGCTGCTGCTGGTGATGGGGCTGGGAACGCAGATGATCGCCTGGGACGAGGGTTTCTGCGGGATGCTGGCCGAGCGAGGCTTCCGCGTCGTCCGCTTCGACAACCGCGACATCGGCTGCTCGACCAAGCTCGAGGCGGCGGGGCTGCCGGGCAAACTCGACCTCTTCGTCGGCCGCCGCGGCACCGCTCCCTACTTCCTGCGCGACATGGCCGCCGACACCTTCGGGCTGATGGACCACCTCGGGATCGGGTCGGCCCACCTGGTCGGCGCCTCGATGGGCGGGATGATCGTCCAGACCGCCGCGATCGAGGGCCCCGAGCGCGTCCGCTCCCTGACCTCGATCATGTCGACGACCGGCAGCCGCCGCGTCGGGCACCCCAGCTACAAAACCTTCGGCCTCCTACTCGGTAACCCGCCGCGCGAGCGCGAGGCGGCGATCGAGCGCGTCATCAAGACCTTCAAGCTGATCGGCTCGCCGGGCTACCCGTTCGAAGAGGAGCGGGTGCGAGAGATCGCCGGCCGCTCGTTCGACCGTGGCCACAGCGAGGCCGGCATCGCCCGCCAGCTGCACGCGATCACCGCCTCGGGAGACCGCACCGCGGCCCTGCGCGAGCTCGACGTGCCGGCCCTGGTCATCCACGGCAAGCGCGACCTCCTCGTCAACCCCTCCGGCGGCCGCGCCACGGCAAAGGCGATTCCGGGCGCGAAGCTGAAGATGGTCGAGGGCATGGGTCACGACCTGCCGCGTGCGCTGCACGCCGATTTCGTCGAGGAGATCGCGGCAAACGCGGCGAGGGCTCCGCAGGCGAACCTCGCCGCGCAACCCGCCTGAGCGCGGAACCGTCTCAGGTTCGGAATAGAAGAACCAGGACGGTTTCGATGCGGCTGAGAGGAGTCGAACCTCCACGAGCTTTCGCCCACACGGACCTGAACCGTGCGCGTCTACCAGTTCCGCCACAGCCGCGCGGGCAGCCAATTTACCGATTGCGCGCCCCCCGCCTCCGCCCGCCTCGGGAACCAGCCCTGTGACCGACGTCTCGCACCCTCCCGCCGCCGGCCCGCTAAAATGCCCGCTCCCTCGCCGCTATCGTCTAGGGGACTAGGACGCTGGCTTCTCATGCCAGAAACCGGGGTTCGAATCCCCGTAGCGGTATGGCCTTATCGGAGAGAGCCGGATCTCCCGCCTCTCCCAGGTCACTTAGATTCGTCGCCTCCCCGAACGCGCTTGACACCAGCGCTTTCAGGCGTATCTGACCACTGTTGCGGTCGATTTCGACCCGGAGGCGAAAGGCGTCGAACACCGCCCGTCGTATGTCGGGGGCGGCGGCGATCAGTGACTTGCCGAGATCGGGCAGAGCGTCGAGGACCGCCAGGGTGTCGGCGGGGTCTATGGCGGTGCTGTCCCGGCGCGAGCCTTCGAGCTGGGCGAGGGCGGCCTCTGCCTCCTCGCGCTCCGTTTTGAGGGCTCGGATTCGTTTGCCGACCACGGCCGGATCGACGCCTGCCTCGATCGCGGCGAGCTGGCGCTCAATCCGCTGGTCGACCTCGCTGAGTTGTTTGGTGATCCGCGTGCGCTTGTCGTCGTCGCGGTCTTGCGCTTCGCTCGCCATGGTTGAACTCTGAGCGCGGAAGTAGTCCAGGCGGTCAGCGCCGAATATCCGGGTGGCGAAGAAGCTGTCGATCAGCTTCGTGAGGCTGTCCTCACGCACGTACTGCCATTTGCCGTGGCCGACCGCCTCGGCCGCGCGGTCGCCGTAGGAGGTTCGGTAGCCGCAGGTGTAATAGGTCGGCTCGCCTTTGCGGGCGCGTCCCTGCATCCGTAGTGGGTTGTGCCGGTTGTGCCCGGTGGAGCAGTGGACGATGCCTCGCAGCAGGAAGGGTCGCTTCTGCGGGCGTCGTCGGTGACCACCGTGGCCGTTGCTGCGACGCTTCATCTCGGTTTGCACGCGCTCGAACTGCTCGTCGGTGATCAGGGCCTCGTGGCGCTCGTCTGCTTCGACCCATTCCTCGGGACTGCGCCGAACCACCGGCCCGACGCCCTGCTTGTGGGCGCGTGAGTCGAGCCGGTTCCAGTAGAGGCGGCCGGTATAGGTCGGGTTTTCGAGCATCGACTTGATCGTCGTCTTCGCCCACTTGCCGGAGGTGTTGCGCTTGGAGTCGACGTGATTGGGGGTCGGCGGGCCACCGGGCCGATTCAGATGGTTGGCGATCTCCTTGTAGCCGGAGCCGGAGAGGAAGCGGTCAAATATCTCGGCGACTACAGGCGCTCGCTCGGGGTCGGGGACGAGACGCGACTTCTTATCTCCTGCCTTCGCCCGCGCTGGGTCGGGATGCGCCTCATGTCGAAGCCGGTAGCCGTAGGGCGCCCGCCCGCCATTGCGGTAGCCCTGCCGCGTGTTCTCCTTCTGCCCGCGCCGAACTTCGCGACCCAACTTCTCGACCTCGAACTGGTCGAGCGCCTGGAACATGTGGCGGATCAGCCGCCCCTCGGGGCTGGTCTGGTCGCCAGCCGTGAGCGCGTAGAAGACCTCGACCCCGGCGCGGGTCATCTCGCGCTCGTAAGTGAGCGCGTGGAAGAGGTCGCGGCTGAGGCGCGAGGTCGAGTAGATGATCACCGCGTCGAAGCGCCGCGCGTCCCGCTACTTGGCCTCGCGCAACAGGTCGGCCCATCCCGCCCGGTCGTCCCTTCGACCGGCCTCCTGATCGGTGAAGTCGCAGACGATCTCCCCGTCCAGCTCAGTGGTTTTCGTCGCGCATATCTCGCGCTGGGAGGGAAAAGAGAGCGTCGGATCCTGCTTGTCCTTGGTCGAGAGCCGTCCGTACCAGGCGAAGCGTCGCATCAGTGTTCCCTTCCCTCGGCCGGTCGGTTGCGCTGAGAGGTGAGCAGGTCGAGAACCGCCTTGGCCTGCTCGCGGCGAAGCTGATCGTCCAGCGTTGATCCGGGCTCGGTGTGTTCGATCGACATGGTGGGCTCGAGTTCGCCCGCCGCCGTTTTGTGTCGCCTACCTTCGTGATCGCGGCGGCGCCGGGCTGCGATCCGCCCACCATGTGTAGCTCCGTCGCGCCCGGATCTCAAGTCGATTTCACCGGCTCGGTTGGCATCTCGCTCAGCGTGCCCGCCCCGCAGAAATGGCAGCGCCCGGCAACGTGGCGCCGACCGCCAGGGCGGGGCTTGCGCTCGGGGTCGGGATAGGCGATCTCCTCGCAGCGTGAGCAGCGCCGCAGCGCGCCCCGGTCGACCTCGGCGAGGAAGGCGTCGTGGCCGGTGCGGTGGCGGGCGATGAAGCCCTGCAATTTGGCGAGTCGCTTGGCCTCCCTCTCGCGCCAGCGCAGGTAGTCCTTCCGCAGGCGTTCTTGCTCGGCCGCGCTCTCGCGGTCCAGTTCGCCGTCAAGGGGCAACCCGTCCACGATGTCAGCGCTCAACAGCTTGCCGCTCTCCAGCCAGCGGCGCCTCTGGCGCATCTTCGGCCCTTCCCCGAATCGCCCGACCGCCTCCTCTAGGCGCGCGAGCTGGCCCGCGCGGTGGTGCGCAACCAAGGCCGCCAGCGCCTCGCGCTCAGGCGGCTTCAGCTCGCGGTCGGCGAGGCGGGCGTCAATCGGTTCGGCCAGCATCCCGCCGACCGCTTCCAGCGCTCGGCACTCGATCTCGTCAAGCGCGCCACCCTTGCCTTCGAGCGAGAGGCGAAGGGCATCGGTCGCCGGTTGCCCGAGCTGGTCGCTCCCCCAGCCGTAGCGAAGCTCCCCCCGCAGGCGCTCAGCGAGGGCCTTGGGGTCAGAGCGCAGCCGGTCGCGCTCGGCCTCTTCCTCGCGGCGCTCGGCATCGTCGCGCGCCTTCGCTTCGTCATAGGGACGACGCGCCGCGCGGAGGATGCCGAGCAGGTCGGTGGTCTGCTCGCCGTCGCCCACCATCCACTCGGACGCGACGATGCAGCGCCGCAGGTCGCGGGCCAGCCCGACGCAGGCAACCAGCATCCGGGCGCCGATCTCCCTGTCGCTGGCGGCGAGGAAGGACCGCGCCCGCTTCTCGCTGGTGGTGATGAACAGCAGCGCCGGGCAGAACGGGTTGCGGTGGCGCCAGGCTTCGAGCCGGGCGTACTCGCCGTAGCCAGTCGCCTTCGCTTTAAGTTGGCGGTGCGACATCGTGCCGAGGTCCAGCTCGACGAACCCGAACAGCCTCCGGCCGTCAGCCTCGGCGACGTCGATACAGGCGTCGGGGGCAATCGCCCGCTCCTCGCGAGCGTAGGTGGTGAACGTCTCGCGGGCGTCGGCCTCGCGGTCGAAGGCGGCGAGCCGGGTGCCCTCGGGCAGCCCGGTCTTCAGCACCACGTACAGCTCGCTGAGACCAGCGGCGTGAGCGAGGAATAGCGGGTTCGGCTCGCGCCGCTCGCCGCCGCGCGGCGGCGCTTCGCCTTTGGCGATTGCCTCGCCCTTCCGCGTCGGCCACAGGTGATGCGGCGCTGAGCCGCGTTCGCGGTATGGACGAGTGCGCCCGACGAAGCCATGCTTGGCGAGGCGGGCGGTTCGATAGCGCACGGTACGTGAGGGGATCTCGGGCGAGATAGTGGCGAGCTGAGGAAGGGTCAGAACCCGGAGAGAGGAGAGAAGGTCAAGGATGCGATGGTCGAGATCGGAGAGCGAGGGGTTCCCCGCCGAGGAACGCGCCCCGGCATGGCGCCCGGTGCCAGAGGAAGAACGACCAGCCATCACCGAGCGCCGAACATGGTGGTAGAGACTCGGGCGCGGGGGAGGGGCACGGATTCGGCATCACGACGCGGAATGCCCGCCGCCCGGCCTTGCCAGTCGGGTTGAGGGCGATTGGCAAGCCCGGGCGGGCGCAAACAGGCTCTCGGCAAGCTCATCATCTACACCTCCGTCGAACGAGCCAGCCGCATCCGGCAGCTCTCGCGCAGCGCGTGTTCGGCGATCCGAACCCCCGCCCTGCGCCCGGTTGTAGTTCTGGTGCCATCTACTTAACGGAGGCGCGAGGGGCGAAAGTGGACCCCTCTATGTGACGAATCCGACAGGCGACTCGGCGTCTACGGGCACGGAATGCCGAGTCGCTCAGCAACTGGTATCGCAAAGCGACTCAGATACTGGTGCTCAGAGTTCGCGGCGTTAGAGATCGCTTGTTGCAACTCTGGCTCTGTCAGGAGATCATCGCCAGACGGGTCCTTGCTTAGGACAGATACGCCACACAACAGCAGTGGATCGACTTGCTGCCAAGTGGCGAGCCATGGGTCGCCAATAGGCCCAACCCACTCACCATCCGGGATCGGCGTTTCTTCGAGCAGAGCGGCAGCGCGCTTAGCTTCGGCGTCCAACGTCTCGTGATTCCAAGGCTCGATTTCCGTGAATTTCTTGATGACCCGTATCGTCACGTCGTGCATAAGGAACCACGCGGGGTCGAATCGATAGCGAATGCGATCCTCCGCGCTCAGACCTGCCTTGGCTTTGGCGGAGAGCTGCTCAAGGGGAGCTTTTGCAGCAAGGCGAACCGCAAGGGGAATCAGCACCCGCTGCAAGCGCAAAGACGCGGCGGCCGAATCGTCGTCGGGAAATCCAAGTAGCGAGTCGCGTATCGCCTGGTGGGCCATCTCGGTTGCGTCGGGCTCGCAGCCGGGTTCCCCGCGAAGTTGTAGGCAACTACCCAATACGACGATATGCAGCCACCACAAAGGTCTACAAAGAGACGCGCCCTCGGGGCAGCGATTCTTGTAGACGGCCTCAATGGCTTTCCAGACCAGGCGTAGTTGGGTCGGTCGCTGGGCCTCGTCCTGCATAAGGACTGCTCTCGCTAGGTCTTGCGTGTCCCGCTGGCTCCCAGCCCACGGGCTGTTGTGGTGCTGCGCAACTCCCCAGGCACCACTCGCCTTAAGGACGCGGTCATGGAGATCTTCATGCTCCCGCATCACCTTGCGATGTATCTCCATGCGGTTGGCGTCAATCGTCTTACGAGCGTCCTTGAGCAATTCGCGAAACTCTTGCTCTGCATTAAGGAGGACTCCGAACTCCAGAGAAGCTGAGAGCGCTCGGCGAAGATGATCTAGGTGGCGCCTCCGTACGACGTCGGCAACCCGATCAACCCCAAGTACGGCTCGAAGGTCTTCAATTCGATCGGCCACCTCGTTCGGGGGAATCGACAGAAGCGGGCTATCCCAGTGCTCGTCCCATGGATCGAACACTTGAAATCCTGCTCGATCTACGGTGACCATGAGCGCCGCGCGTATCTCAGGATGAATGGCGTAGTCGCGTACTTGGCCGAGGGTCTTGGCGGTCACTTGCCTATCCGTTCCCTTGGCCTCCATGACCCACAGGCCCTCCTCGTAGACTCGGGGCTGATAATCGAGCCTGATCCGCCGGCTCCCCTTCATAGTGGTGGGATCGTTTAGTTTGTAGCTCTGCTGCTCGGCGACCTTGTGGAGCGTGTGCTCGCCATAGCCAAGGAGAATGAGCACAGACGTAACCAACTGACTGCAGATCGTCGCCTCTGGCTTGTCGGTCCAGTCAATTGCTCGCAGGCGTCGGACTATGTCGTTCTCCATGGCTCCTTGATCCCCGTGCCAATTTGGAAAATGCGTGGTTCAAATATTGGGTCCTATTCGGGCCGTAGCATCGCAAGCGCATTCGATGGATGACCTAATCGCAGACGATGCTCCGTCCGGGCTGCGCCCCCTAGGCCCAGAACCTCCTGAGCAAGAGCTTCGTGGCCATCTGGCGACGGGTCTATTCAACGCTGGATACGACCGAGTGTGCCTCGAGGACGATTGCCCTCCGTCTGCGCCGCTCAACGTGACCTGGGCGGGGGTCGCTTACACGTTGGCCATCACGCTGGCAGTAGGCCTTGGCTTGGGCCGGGAGTTGTCGTTGGGGACGGGCTGGACCTTCGCCCTGATCGCTGTCTTGACGATCGGAATTCCCGCTGTATGTGCCAAGTGGTCGGCGGTGTTGGCCATTGTTGCTGCCCTTTGGGGGGCGCTCGGCCTCTTCATTTGGGTTACGGATGGCTTCGATGCGTGGGTAGCGAGCTATGGGGTGGCGCTGGCGTGCACGGTTGCATTGCTGCTGGTACTCCAGTTGCGAAGGATGCGGCTCGGAATTGACCCCCGTGCTCTGGCTCGGAGTATTCCCCTTCTGTTCCCTCTCGTACTGCTTCTTCTCTTCATCCCCCTTGTTACGGCAGACCTATGGCGGGTGGCGTCTGCGGCCGACGCTACTCGACTGATCGTTCTTGCACTAATCGTCTTGCTTCCGCTGGCGATCGTCCTTGTGGGCAGGCTCATTGGCTCTCTGCCCACGGTTGTCTACGAGACCGCTGCTTCTCTGGCTGCTGATCCGGATGCCGTTCGAGATATCCCAGTGTTGCTTGATCGTCTGGTGGGGGATTATGCGGGCAGCTGGGTTCTCAACTATGGGCTGTCGGACCTACGTCCGGCACTCCGTCCAGGGGCGGCCAGCGGCTACGTTCCTTTTCTGGCAGTCATGGTCCGTCGCCCGCTGATCCGCGCCCTGGCCATCCGGACTGCGCTTATGTTGCTCGGCCTCGGCATTTGTGTGTTCGGGTACCTCTATCTAATGGGAGCGATTCTGGTAACGCCCGAAGTCGCGGAGCAGTGGAGCCATGCCCATGTGCCTAGTTTCAGCTTGGAAGCATTTGGCCTTGCAGTGCACCCACCCGGCGGCCCCTATCTCGCCATCACCACGTTGCTGAGCATCATTGCTGTGGGGGCCTTTCTTGCATTCGTCATTGTGGAGGCGACCTATGCAAAGGCGATGGCCGGTGCGCTCTTGCATAAGCCCGTGAGGGAGTATCTGCTCCTTGCGCTCCCTTACACGCGCCTACGGGAGCGAGTGATTCTTGGAGAGGCGCCGACCGATCAGTTCGGAGTTTTCGCCGATTCCTCAGCCTCTACCTCGGAGGGCTGAGGCCCGCCAGCGAGATGCCGCCACTCTTTGCAGCGGGCCTGCATTGGTTGGTCGACACGCCATCCATCGGGGTCTTCTACTAGGGCCAAGGGATTGGAATAGGTCACCGTGCCGCGCGCCACAATTCCCCCCGAAGGCGGGGTGTCCGCGATGTACATCAAAGCTACTGCGCCGTCCTCGATGGGATAGAGGCCGGACGCCACGCCCGGCTCGGTTGCCTGCTTGATTCCCAGATAGTCACTCCACCAGGCAGCCAGTTCCCGCGGGGTCTCAAAAGCGTCACGAGATGCTTGACTTGATGCTTCCCAGACTTTTTCGATATCCCCCTCGGCAAGGGCCATGACGAATACATAGCCGACCAGGAATGGGATGCTTTCGATGGGATTGTCCGGCACCATCGGCTTTGGGGCCGACTGCAAAGCTGCGGCAAGATCTTTGGTGAAGCGCTCCATCTCTTGCTCTCGAATCAGCGGCGTCTCGAAATCGCCCGCGGCAATTAGCTCGCCTTGGTCCAAGGCTCGCAGTCCTCCGTGCAGCACATGTCCGGCGACCGTGACATTGGAGACGCCAAGTCTTCGTGCCACCTCTACAACGGGTAGCAAGGGATTGGCCTCAGTCGCACTGCTTTCGCTGGCGTTTGCCATGCGCGTGAATTTACCGTCCAGCTCGGGTGCGATCAGACATTGCTAGCCGCCGGGTCTGCCATGATTTCGGACGATGGAGCAGCCCGCCCACATCAAGGTAAGCGGCGCTCTGGAGGGCGAGTTCATCGTCACCGAGGAGCGCAGCGCCAGCGAGTTCGTGATCACGCGCGATACCTCTTGGAAGGCAATGCTCGGCAAAGACGAGCGGGACGCCACCGAGGAGGAGATCGCAGCCCTAGAGGCCGAGCACGGGCCGTTTCAGCCCGCAGACGGCGAGGGGTAGTCCTTGCCCATCCGGCGGGGGCATGCCCGCGTTCTCTTTGACGAGGGAGCGTTCGCCGAGGACACGATGCGAAGCGGCCGCGCGGGTGCCCAGGCGCTGCGGGAGGCCAGGAGCCAGTTCGAGCAGGACGGTGTTGAGATCAAGGTCCTGCGCCGCTGCGATCCCGAAGGCCGCGACGGGACGAAGCTGCCCGGCTGCTTCAAGGTCTATCTGCCGCCGCCCAACGGCAAGTTCGGCATGGTCTTTCGCTTCGTCCGTGATGCCGATGGTCTCGCGCTCCGCTACCTCGCGTTCGGCGTCCGACATCACCCGCGCGACTCGAACGCGCCGACCGTCTACGAGCTCGCTGATCGGCGACTGCACGGATAGCCCTGATAGGGCCGAACCGGGGAGGAGTCCTCGGTGGCCTGCGCTCCTCCCCGGCCGACCTGAGCGGATCGGCGACCGGGTCCCTCCTGTGCCTTAGTTCCCGGTCGTCTACCGCTCGCTCGCCGCACCCTCGTTGCATGGGAGTCGAGGGTGCGGGAGCCTTCGCCTTGCCGCGAAGCTCGGTTAGGTCCGCTGGGCCTGCGGGCCGCGTTCCTGAAGCTCGATTGCCTCCATGACTTCCTTGCAAGTCTGGATCGTGGATTCGAGGCCCTCGATCACGTTCGCTCCGGCGACGGCTTCGCGCTCTTTTCGGGCGTCAGCCAGCCCGCCCTCCGCTTCCTCGCGCAGGCGCCGCATCAATTCGGTCAGGTCCTCGTAGGGCATCGTCAGCTCGACGCGGTCGCGGTCGTCGTCCTCCGGCCAGCCGAGGTCTTGGAGGAGCCGGAAGTCTTCGCCGAACTCGATGCCGAGGCGTTCGGCCGTGGCGTAATCCTTCTGGCACTCCATCGCGACGAAGACGTCGCCGAGGGCAGCGAGGTGGTTGCGCACCTGGTCGTAAAGCGCGTCGCGTTCTTCGCCGGTGATCTTGATCGTCTTTCGGGGCACGGCGCCTTCCTTTCGGTAGGGCACCGAAGCCGCCTCGTTCAGTGGCCGTCGATCTCCCGCACGCATAAAGCTCTGGGAGAATCGGTCGCGCATCGAAGGCTTGATCTTCGGTGCCAGGCCCCGGGGCGTTAGCGCGCCGCCGGGGCCACTTATGTCTTTGGCGTCGGCGAAGGTAGCTCCGACACCGCCGAAGTCAAGGCGGCTTTTTCAGATGTCCCTTCGAGGGATTCTCAGGGGGCCTTTTGGACGAGGCCGCTTTCTCGCCTGTGGAGCCAAATCCAGCGCAGCTTCTACGGGCACGATGATCTCTCCGTTAGGGACGAATCCCCGTAGCGGTACTTCGATGCCAAGGCGCTCCAGTGCTGCGGCCCCACCTTCCTTTGGTCTGACGCTCCGCTCTTGACTCGCTCGGCGGCGATTGCCTCGGCATCCTGATCCGCGGTTTTTCGTGCTGGCTCAGCTTTTCAGCAGGCGTTCAATCGCGGCGATGAATTCGGCGGTGCCCTTGACGAACTCGGCGGCTTCCTCCGGACTCGCGGGTGCCGCCTCGTAGTCGCCTTCCTCGCGGGCGTCCTTGGCGCGGCGGGCGAGAGCGCTGAGGCGCTGGTCGAACTCGCCGGGCGCGACGAAGAGCTGGCTGAACAGCGTCCAGGCGCCGCTGTGAGTCTTGGCGAACTCCCCTCGCTCCGATAGGGCGGCTCGGGCTGCATAAAGCATTCCGTAGTAGGCAGCGCTGACTACAACGGCAGGATGCGCGGTCCCGAGAATCGCTTCGGCATCGGCTAGGCGGTCACGCGCCTGCTGCATGAACTCCTCCGAGCGGGGGCTCAATTCAGTGCGCTCCCAGCGAGGACAATCTTGTCGCGGTCGACCTCTTGGATGAAAAAGGACTCGATCTCGCGGCGCTCTTGAAGCCACCCTGGGTCGTGGACGTGAACCGAGAAATTGAACGGGCTCTCGCCCTCCGCGAGGGCGGCTTGTTCGCCGATATCGCCGACGGTTCGCCCGTGGCTGTCCCGACCGCCCTCGGCAATCACGAGCAGGTCAATGTCGGATTCCGGATGGGCGGTCCCGCGGGCGCGAGAGCCGTATAGCCAAAGGGCACGAAGATCGTCCCCCAGCACGTCATCCAGGCGCGATGCGAAGCGCTCGACCGTCCGGCGCTCGCTCACGCTGAGCTGTGCTGCGGTCAGCGGATTGGGGGTTCCGTATTCCATGTCATCAAGGATAGGACGAGGGCAGGCGAGGGCAACAAAATCTCATGGCAGGGATACCGCGTTGCCGAGGGAATGGGTTGGACGTGATCGCAACGCTTGCTCTGCCACTTGTTCTCGGGGCCGGCATGCTCTGTTTTGTCTTTGCGTCCACCGATGATCCGCGGACTCGGAAGATCCTGGTGGCGGTGACGATCGGCAGCGTCATCCTGGCGCTAGAGCCGTTTTACCTCGGCCTCTGCGGGCTTGCCGAGGGTCAGAGCGACCTTTACCAAAGCCGTTGCGAAGGCGGTACGCCTTTCCTGCCGCTCCTCGGGGTGCCTCCATTACTGGCGATTGGTTTCGCCGCAGCTCGGTGGAGGTCCGCAAGTCTCATCGTCGTCGGCATGGCGATCTTCCTGACCGCATTCATCGTGCCCTGGGCACTCATCGTGCGGGCATAGCCGCAGATCGCTCTCGGCGCGACGACCTCGGATGTACTACCGGCGTCGTGAGTGGTGGCGGGGGAGGACCGTGATCGCAAAGGTGGTGGAGGCTTCGTGGATCAAGTCGACCGGGATAGTTGTCGTCTTCGCGGCGCTTCGTGGCGGTTTGTCCGACCCGAAGAAGGCGATCGAGACCAGCTTCCCGCGGGGGTCGTGGCGGGCTTTATAGCGGATGCCGTCATATCCGGCCTCTTGGAAAGCGAGTGCCCAGCCCTGGGTCAGGTTGTAGTCGGTGGTGGCGTGGATCTCGGCGGTGAGACCAATCAGACCGAGGACGGTTGGATCCGTCAGGTCGACGACCTTTACTTTGGGCGGGCGCAGCCTCGATAGCCGCTGCGCATCGACCAGCGGCTCCGGGATCGCTCCGCCCGGCCGCAGCAGCCGCCCGAACTTCTCGACGAAGGCGCCGATCGGCGCCTCGGCGAGGTAGCAGGTGCCCGATTCAGCGAGGTTGAACCTGCCGTCGGGGCCGACATCGAAGTGCCAGGGCGCGACGTCGGCGCCATGAATGCGCCACAGGTGTTTAGCGCCGAGCTTCGCGCTGGGAAGCTCGGGTAGGTCGTCCGGGGGAGCGGGCAGGCCGCGTGGACTCAACGCGTCAGGTCGGCCACGGTGCGGTGGGCCGAGAGAAGCAGGGGCTCGAGGTCCGCGTCGGCGAATGCGTCAGCCGGAGTCCGGCCGTCGAGCTCGGGCTGCGGGGCGGTGGCAAACGCCGCGAGGGTCCAAGCGTCGAGCCTCGCGTCGCCGAAGATCTCGTTGAGATGCTTGATCGCCCCGTAGGGAATGCTGTTCGCGGTGTCGAACTGCCAACGCGGATAGCGAATCAGGTCGGCGTCGTCGCGCAGCGCGATCACCGAGCCACTGAGGACCCGCTTGCGGAGCGCCTCGCGACTGATTCCGCCGAGCAGGCTGCGAGCTTCGGCGCTAGTCAATAGCTCCCCGAGCGCCCGTTCCCAAGCCCCGCCGGCAAGGACAACCATTGCCGCACGGCGCCCAAGCACGTCGGCATCATCAGCCGAACTCGGCTGCCCACCGATCTCGGTAAGCGTCCGCCGGAACTCCTCGACGGTGCGATCTAGGAGGGCTGGATTCGCTGCCATTGTCTACTGAGAGTAGCGTCAACCCCGTCAACGGTCAAGGAGTGTGGCCAGTTCGTTACAGGGAGGTTTCCAGGACTTGGCCCACTCCCTGGTTGCCGTTCGTACATCCTCCGGAACGCTTGCGTGAAGCTTTTTCTCGAGACGGCGGAGCCGGCGGTTGTCGGGATGACTGAGAAGTCCTCGTGCGACAACCTGGTACGCGGCATAGGTCTGTCCCGTGTAGATGAGTCGCTCTGCATAGGAGACGGCCAGCTGTTGGTCGTCGCTACCGGCGTGCCATGCCTTCGACAGGCGTTCCTCTGTCCCACGGTCTTTTTCCCGGCGGGAGAGGTCTCAGTCCAGTTCCTTCAGGCCCTGCTTGAGAGGGAATCCGCGGGTCGCGAAACTCTTCGCGCGATCCACGCAGGTCCGGGCCGTGGCTAGATCACCGGAAAAGAAGCAGCGGAATCCCACTTGGGTAAGTACGGCCGGGTCGTCTTCACCACAGTCGATCGCGCGGTAAACCCCGGCGAGCGACGCCGCCCCATCGCCAGCAGCGTCCGCGACCGCAGCAGATGGAGATCGGCATCGTCCGGTCGTACTTCAAGCAAGCGGTCAACCATCCGCATGTTCTCCTTGTGGTGGCCGACCTCGTCCATCGCGGACCAGGTCCGATAGAGCTCCGAGTCGTGCATCAACCCGCGCGGTCGAAATTCAGCCGGCGTCGATCGCGTCGAGCTGTTCTTGCACCATCGGCGTCGCGTCGTAGACGTTGGAGGAGTCGGGAAGGGTGATCGTCGGGTGGGCGCCGATGTCGAACAGATCCATCGTCATGTCCATCGTCATCGGGGGCTGGCCGGGGGAGACGGGGAGCGTCATCACCATTCGCATACGGCGGAGGATTCCTTTGCCGTCGACCCAGCCTTCGACTTGCGGGGGCGTCGTGTACAGAGTCCCGACCTTTTCCATTTGGTCGGCGAGGTCGTCCTTGCCTTCCTCGCGTAGCAGGCTGCTGTATTCATCGAAGGAGACCTGGGTGCGGTAGCGCTTGGTCGGCACGCCGCGGACCTTTTCGCGGCCGACGAGTTCGGCGTCGCCGCGGACGTTGCTGAGGGTGCCGAGGGATTCGTCGGCGCCGCTGTTGCTCAGCGCCATTTCGTCCTCGCTATGGCCGAGGAACGGTTCGATCTTCATCCATGCCTTGCCGTCGGGGAGTTCGCCGGAAAGACCGGTGCCGCCCATGTAGAAGGAGGTCCCGTCGCCGACCGTCTGAACGGTGAGCCATCCCTTGGTCGGGGAATCGACCCGCAGGGTCGCTTCGCTGAGGCCGGACTCCGTGTTGTAGGCGCCCGTGCCGCGGGCGATCATCGGCCGCGGCAGCGAGTCCGAGGTGTACACCGCGCGCATCATGAAACGGGCGCCGGGCTGGCTCTGGGTGCGCTCGGCCGCCGCCGCGATCGGGTTGAGCGGGTTTTCGTCGCTGTGGAAGAAGGAGTTGGCGACGACCAGGATCAGCAGCAGGGAGAGCACCCCGATCCCGTACGTGAGCCTGCGCTCGAGCGCCGAGCCGTTTTGCCTGGTCGCGGACAAGACATAGAGTCATCGGCAGTGGCGACGATCGGCTTGAGCATTTAGATGGGCCTGCTGGACCCAACCCCGCCGCCGTTCGATGTCCCTGAGTGGCGACGCCTCTCGCACCTGGAGCGGATCAAGCCGCTGGCCCAGGACTGGGCGCTGAACGGGTTCGGGACTCCCGTCGCCGTCTACTTCCTCTACGTCGTCAAGATCCTCGCCTACGCCGGGCTCGGGGCGCTGGTGATCTTCGGGACCAGCGGCTGGCCGAGCTGGACCGACCCGATCGTCTTCCAGAAGGCGGTGATCTGGACGATGCTGTGGGAGGTGCTGGGGCTCGGCGCCGGCTCGCTGCCGCTGACCCTGCGCTTCAAGCCGATGATCGGCGGCGTCCTCTACTGGCTGCGGCCGGGGACGACGCGGCTGCCGCCCTGGCCGGAGCGCGTGTCCGGCACCCGGGGGACGACGCGGACCTGGCTCGACGTCGGTCTCTATGCGGGGCTGCTGGCGACGGCGGTCTTCCTGCTCGTCTCGCCGGGCGAGAACGCTTCCGCGTCCTGGCTGGACCCGGTGGACACGGGGGGCATCCTCATCCTCATCGTCCCGGTCGCCAAGGTCCTCGACCCGGTCGTCGTCGGCGTCCTCCTCGCCTTCCTCGCCGCCCTCGGCCTCCGCGACAAGGTCCCGTTCCTGGCGGCCCGCGCCGAGATCTACGGCACGCTCGCGATCATCTTCCTCTTCCCGCTGGCCAACCTGGTGATCGCCGCCCAGCTCGTCTTCTTCTGCATTTGGTGGGGCGCGGCGTCCTCGAAGCTGAACCGGCACTTCCCCTTCGTGGTCACGGTGATGATCAGCAACACGCCCTGGAACCGCTCGCGGAAAGCCAAGCGCCAGCTCTACACCGACCACCCCGAGAACCTGTTGCCCTCACGGATCGGCGCGGCGAGCGCCCACCTCGGCACGGTCCTGGAGTTCACCCTGCCGCTGGTCCTGATCCTCACCCAGGGCGGCCTCGTCGGCACCATCGCCCTGGCGGGAATGGTGATCTTCCACGTCCACATCTTCTCGACGTTCCCGCTGGCGGTGCCGCTGGAGTGGAACGTGTTCATGATCTTCGGCCTCCTCTTCCTCTTCGGCCACTACGCCGATGTGCCCTGGTCCTCGCTTCACCGCCCACTGTTGATTGCGATCCTCGCCGCGCTCTGCGTCGGGCTGCCAGTGCTGGGGAACTTCCGTCCCGACCTCGTCTCCTTCCTGCCTTCGATGCGCTACTACGCCGGCAACTGGGCGACCAGCCAGTGGCTCTTCCGCAAAGACACCGGCGCCGAGGACAAGCTCGACCGCGACGTCGTCAAGTCGGCGCCGATCGTTACCAGGCAGCTGGAGGACTTCTACGAGCAGGACATGATCAATGTGCTCGTCTACAAAGGCCTCGCATTCCGCTCGATGCACTCGCACGGGCGGGCGCTGAACGCGCTGACGGCGCGGGCGGTCGACGACATCGAGGCCTACGACGTGCGCGAGGGGGAGCTCGTCGCTGGCGTCGTCCTCGGCTACAACTTCGGCGACGGCCACTTCCACGACCACCGCCTGCTGGCCGCCGTCCAGGAGCGCTGCGACTTCGCTCCCGGCGAGCTGCGGGTGGTGACGCTCGAGTCCCAGCCCGCCCACGTGCAGCGCCAGCGCTACCGGATCTGGGACGCCGCCGACGGCCTCGTCGAGGAGGGCTCGGTCAACGTCCGCGAGATGGTCAAACGCCAGCCCTGGCTCGGCGACGAACGGCTGCTTACCCCCGACGCAGTTGTCCCCGGTATGCGGGGACAAACGCGTCATGCCTAGCGCGATCGTCGTCGGCTCCGGCCCGAACGGGCTGGCCTGCGCGGCGACGCTGGCGAGCCGCGGGGTCGAGGTGACGGTGATCGAGGCCGAGGAGACGATCGGCGGCGGCACCCGCAGCTCGGAACTGACCGAGCCCGGCCTGGTGCACGACGAGTGCAGCGCCAGCCACCCGATGGTCGTCTCCTCGCCGGCGGTCGTCTCCCAGGGACTGGAACTGGAGCGCCACGGACTCGAGTGGGCCTGGCCGGAGGTCGACCTCGCCCACCCGCTCGACGACGGCGGGGCGACGATGGTGCGCTCGCTGGAGGCGACGGCGGCGGGGTTGGGGAAGGCCAGCGCTCGCTGGACCCAGATTTTCGGCCCACCCTCCAGGGGCTACGACGCGCTCGCCGAGGACTTCTACAAGCCACTGCTCCACTTCCCGCGCCACCCGCTGCGCCTGGCCCGCTTCGGGCTGCCGGCGGCGATGCCGGTTACCGCCCTCGGCCGCCGGCTGGGGACGCCCGAGGCAGCGTCGCTTTTCGCCGGCATCGCCGCCCACGCCTACGCGCCGCTCAACCTGCCGTTCAGCTCGGCGATCGGGATGGCGTTGACCTGCTCGGGCCATGCCTACGGCTGGCCGGTGGCGAAGGGCGGCTCGATCGAAATCTCCAACGCCTGGGCGGCGGTGATCCGCGAGCGCGGAGGCCGGATCGAGACCGGCCGCCGGGTCACTTCGCTCGACGATCTGCCGGCCGCCGATGCGGTCGTCCTCGACCTCGCTCCGGGTGCCGTCGCCGATCTCGCGGGGGAGAGGCTGCCCGCCCGGGTCGCCCGTGCCTACCGCCGATACAAGCACGGGCCCGGCGCCTTCAAGCTCGACCTCGCGATCGAGGTCGGTGTGCCGTGGAGCTTCGAGCCCGCCCGACGTGCCGGCAACGTCCACGCGGTCGGCTCCTTCGCGGAGATCGTTGCCGCCGAGCGCGAGGTCAACCGCCGCCGGATGCCGGAGCGTCCCTACGTCCTCGTCGGCCAGCAGTACCTCGCCGACCCCGGTCGCTCGAAGGGCAACCTGCACCCGCTCTGGGCATACGCCCACGTCCCCAGCGGCTACAGCGGCGACGCCGGCCCGGCGATCCTCGACCAAATCGAACGCTTTGCCCCGGGCTTCCGCGAGCGGATCGTCGCCACCACGGTGACCACCACGGCCGAGATCGAGGCCCGCAACGCCAACTTCGTCGGCGGCGACATCCTCACCGGCGCCAACACGCCGCTGCAGACGATGATCCGCCCCCGCCTCGCCGCCGCCCCGTACTGGACCGGCACCCCCGGCCTCTACATCTGCTCCGCTGCGACCCCACCCGGCCCCGGCGCCCACGGCATCTGTGGCTTCAATGCCGCCGAAGCAGTCCTCCGCACGCTCTAGCCACCGACCGCGGTAGAGCTTGTTGCCGGTATAGGCACATAACCACTACCGCGGGACAGCCGCGGGTTAACGACATCCGGGCGCGGGTACTCGCCCTCACACCGCAATGGGGACTTCATCCAAAAGTGAAGGTGCGGCACTGCGCCGCGCGCACCGGTTCGGTGCCTCGCCGCCGCTGACGATCGGGGTCGAGGAGGAGCTGCTGCTGGTCGACGCCGACTGCGTACTGGTGGCCGAGGCCGAGCAGCTGCTGAGCGCGATCGACCCCACCCACCGTGGCGCCGTCTCGACCGAGATCTTCGCGACCCAGATCGAGTTGAAGACCGGAGTCTGCCTCGACGTCGCTCAGGCGACGAGGGAGCTGACCGAGGTACGCCAGGCGGTCGCCGCCACCGGCGCTCAGATGATGGGCTCGGGGCTCTATCCCGGCGAGTCCGGCGATCCCTCGCTGGTCGAGAAGGCTCGCTACGCGCCGGTCAAGCAGGACCTGGTCAGCCTGCTGGCGACGCCGCCCTGCGGGCTGCACGTCCACGTCGGCGTCCCCGATCCCGAAACCGCGGTGGTGGTCGCCAACGCGCTGCGCCACCACCTGCCGGTGCTGGCGGCGCTGACCGCCAACTCGCCCTTCCGCGACGGCGACGACACCGGGATGGCGAGCGCCCGCGCCAGCGTCGTCCGCAGCTACCCGCGCTTCGAACTGCCGCGCGCCTTCCGCGACTACGAGGAGTTCATCAGCGTCGCCGACCAGGTGGTCGCCGCCGCCGGGGTCGATGACTACACCTACATCTGGTGGGACGTCCGCCCGCACCCGAAGCTGGGAACGGTCGAGGTGCGGGGGATGGACGTGCAGCCGCGGCCGGAGCAGAACGCCGCCGTCGCCGCCCTCGTCCAGGCCCTGGCGGCGAAGGAGATCGACCGCCCCGGTGCACCCGGCCTCGCCCGCGAGGCGATCGAGGAGTCCTATTACCAGGCCGGCCGCTACGGTCTCGCCGCCCGCCTGATGGTCGACGACCAGACCGCCGCGCCGGCGCCTGAGGTCGCCCGCGCCACCCTCGAGCAGGCCCGGCCCTACGCCAAGCACCTGGGTGGGGCGGGAGCCCTCGAGGAGTTCGACCGCATCCTCGCCGACGGCAACGGCGCCGACCGGCAGCGGCGGGTCTACGGTGAGGGCGGGATGGGAGCGCTGCTCAGCGACCTCGCCGAGCGGACGCGGATCTGAGTCGGGGCCGGCGCTAGTTCGGCGCCGGGATCTTCAGCCGTTTGCGCGCGGCGACGACCGCAGCGACCGAGGAGCGGCAGGCTTTGGCGATCTCGCCGTTGCCGTGGCCGGGGCGGCGGCGCACCTCGAACTCGACCAGCGCGGCGCGGCGGAGTTTGGCGCGGTCTTCGAGGCCGCATTCCTTCGGCGCGGCGTCAAGCGCGGCTTGGGCGGCCCGGTCGCGACGGCAGAGCAGGCAGTAGGTGCCTTCCTTGGAGCTGTCCCAGCTGGTGGGCAGCTCGACCTTCTCGCCGCCGAGGCGGCTGACAACGACCCCGCACTGGTCGCAGGTCCACTTTTTCGCGGTAGCGGTGTTTTTCGCGGTAGCGGTAGTCATAAGGAAGCGATCCGGCGCCAAAGAGGCTGCCGAACTCGTCTACCTACCGTAGCAGGGTCACTCTTTTGCCCTGCTGGCACGCACGAATCGGCGCTTTTTTGCGTGGCGAAGGCGGTTTTCCGGCTTGTCCGGCCTCCTACACTTTGTCGATGCCCGGAGAAGGGGCTGCCGAGCCCACCTACACCCTCTACCGCCGCGGCCTCGAGCTGCTCGAGGACGGCGATTTCGAGCACGCGACCGCGCCGTTGGCCGAGGCCGCCCGTCGGGCGCCGGAGAAGAGCTCCGTCCGCGAGGCCCTCGGCCGCGCCTACTTCCGCGCCGGCCGTTTCGCCCCGGCCGCCCAGGAGTTCCAAGCCGTCGTCGAGTCCCACCCGGTCGACGACTACGCCCACTTCTGCCTCGGCCGCGCCCTCAGCAAGACCGGCCAAAAGCGCCGCGCCCGTCACCACCTGGCCCTCGCCTGCAACCTCCGCCCGGAGCGGCGCGACTACCGTTATTACCGGCGACTGTTGGAGGCCGAGACCGGCTGAGCGGCGCTATAGCCCTTCGATCTGCGAGAGATGCCGAGGGTCGGCGGGCCGGGGAGGCGATTGGTGGAGCGGTCGTCGCGGAGTTAGGAGGAGTTGCAGGTCTGCATCCGCTTCAGGTTGCCGGGATGGCGTCAGCCGAGAAGGGGGATGACACAGCGGAATTTCTTGGTGACGGTGGAGAGGGCGGAGCTGACTTCGGCAGACGAGGAGACAGTTATGACTGCGTAGAGATCAACGCCTGAAATGTTCGTGAGATCCCCGCTCCACTCGTCCCCAGTCGCCAGGACGATCCCCGGCTGCTGCGAGAAGGCAGCCAGCGAGAGCGCGTCCGGCAGCTCGCCGCCCTGGGATGCGCAGGCCGCGGCCGCCGCGGGCGCGTTGAGGGCGGTGCCGCTCGCCGCGATCTGCCAGCAGGCGCCGGCGAAGGCATGCGTGCCCGCCCTGCAGCCCGCTTCGTAGCCGTTGACGGTTTTCGCGTTGCCGGCATTTGCCGCGTTCAGCGCCGTCTCCGCGTCATGTGCCGAGTCGGCCGTCTCGGCATGCACGGCGGAGGGGACCTGGCCCAGGGTGGAGGCGTCGATCTGGATCCCGGTGATCGACCCCGGCGCCAGCTGGCTGCCCTTGATCGCACCCGGCTTCAGCCGGTTCCCCGGCACCGAGCCGACCGCCAGCCGGTTCCCAGGCAGCGACTTCACCTTGATCGTCTTGCCGCTGATCTTCCCGGCTGCGTAAACAGTCCCGCCCAGCGCAACCATCAGCGCCAAGCCCGCGACGACCAGCGCTGGCCCCTGCCGCCAAAGTCCTTTGCCCATCGAACCGCCCCTTTCGATCACATTGAACGAGACGCCCCGATTGCCAGGAGCGCTCAAAGTGGCGGCACCCTAGCCTCGAAAATCCGCCCTTGGACGGATTGCTTACACGCGGGTTCGTCAAAGATTCGAGTCGAGTCATCGAGCGGAGACGGGAAGCGGCGAGGCCGGAGAGGCCGGCTGCGCCGTTAGCGTCTGAGCGCCTGGATCGTCCAGAAAACGTTTCTGTTCCTTGACAAGACTCCGGGCCTGGGGCTACCTTCATCCGACGGGCTTTGGGAGCCCCGCGGGGAGCTGTAGGGGAACGAAAACCCTGTGACGGGGAGCCGATAAGGCATATATGCACGGTCAGAAAGTTTTGCACAATAGAGGCGAACGCAGCTTCAGAAGATCTCTGAGCGACCCTGCCGCCGAGGACGTGCCGGCCAATGCCTCCGACCTGCGTACCCCAGATGAGATCGAGCTCGAGTACCAGCGCGAGGAACTGCGGATGGCCCAGGAGGAACGCCGGAGCTTCGGCTGGCTGCGCAAGGGGTTCGTCGCCGTGCTCGCGGTTCTGGTCATGGTCGCGACGATGGCCGTATTCACACTGACCGTCGGCCTGCTCAGCGGTCCCGTCCAGCTGGTCGTCCCGGCGCTCTCCGTCCTCGCCGGGTCGGGCGGGGCGGGAGTCTACTTCTGGCGGATGTACGCCGAGCGGATCCCGGCTCGGGCTTAGGGAGGCCGGCCGGGTAGCCATGCCCTGGCGGCGCGGCGGGATAGACTCGCCACGTTCATATCGGTCGGTGGTCAAGGGAAGTCCGGTGCAAGTCCGGCGTGGTCCCGCCACTGTGACCGGGTGGAGGAGTTCGCAGGCGCCTCGCGCGTCAGCCACTGGGGACGACACCTCGTCCCCGGGAAGGCGCGTCCTCCCTGATCCCGGAAGCCAGGAGACCTGTCCCCGGCCCAGCCAATTCAACCCTCGAGGAAAGGGTGGCGTAAATGCCAAGAATCACCCTGTTCCGGCTGGCGGCCGTCTGTGCGCTGGCTCTGTCCCTGACGTTTGCCATCACCGCGGTCGCATCGGCCAAGGGCCTGATGGCAGACCTGCGCGTGGTCGGTACCGGCGGCAAGGTGCTCGCCGAAAAGACCGTCGCCTCGGCGAACGTCTCCGTCAAAACCAGCCCCAAGGCAACCTGCTTCGGGTCGGGAACCGGCGGCAGCGGCGACAGCGTCGCGCTGAAGGGAAACACGGCGATGGGACTGCTCGCCAGCGGCGCCAAGACCATCTCCGCGCTGCAGCCGCTCTCGATCAGCGACCACTTCGACTTCGGCCTCGCGCTCTGCGGGATCGGCTCGAGCGTCGCCAAGGGCAGCTCGTCCTGGTACCTGAAGATCAACCACAAGTCGCAGCAGGTCGGCGGCGAGAAGGCGAAGATCAAGGCCGGCGACGAAGTGCTGTGGGCCCTGTCGACGACCGAAGCGCCCGACTACAAGTACCCCGAAGAGCTGGTGCTGAGCGCGCCCGCCTCGGCCACGGCCGGGAGCTCGTTCACGGTTCGCGTCTGGTCCTACGACGAAAAGGGCAAAAAGACGCCGCAGGCCGGCGCGAAGGTGACCGGCGCGGCGGAGCCGACCGGCGCCGACGGTCGCACCACGGTGACGCTGAGCAAGCCGGCGAAGCTGAGCGCCAAGGCGACCGGGGAGATCACCTCGGCCCGCGTGGCGGTCTGCATCGGGGGCAAGTGCCCTAAATGAGGCATCGCCGCGGACCGGCGGTTGCGAGCGCGCTGCTTTGCGCAGCGCTCGCGACCGCCGGCTGCGGCCTCGGTCCCGGCGCCGACGTCGGCGACGTGCAGGTGACGGTGACGCGGGAATACGGCGCGGTGTCGGTGCTCGATACGAGCGTCGCGGCGAAGGAATCGGACACGGTGATGCGGGTGCTCGAAGGCGAGGCCGATGTCGAGACCCGCTACGGCGGCGGCTTCGTCCACTCGATCGACGGGGTGGCGGAGGGACAGCGCGACGGCGATCCCTACGACTGGTTTTTCTACGTCGACGGGGTCGAATCCCAGATCGGGGCGGCCGAGTACGACCTCGAGGGTGGCGAGCGCGTTTGGTGGGACTACCGCGACTGGGGGACGACTAACCACATCCCGGCGGTTGTGGGTTCTTGGCCCGCCCCGTTCAGGGAAGGCATCGGCGGGGAACAGCACCCGGTGGTGATCGAGTGCGAGGGCGGAGGTGCGGCGTGCGGGGAGACGCGGGTGACGCTTGAGCGCGAAGGCGTCGAGGTCGCCCCTGGCGCGCCGGACGACGCGATCCGAATCCTGGTCGGCCCGTGGGCGCGGGTGAAAAGGGACCCGGCCGCAGCGCTGATCGAAGCCGGCCCGGCAGAAAGCGGCGTATTTGCAGGCTTCCAGCCCGGCGTTCGTCCTTTGTCGGCTGGAGGGCGACGAAGGACGAACGCCGACGCTGGTTACGAGCTGCTGGCGTTGGACGAAGCGGGCAGGGTGGGGCGCGACTTCGGTTCCGACGCCGGCCTCGTAGCCGCCACCAGCCGCTACGGCGGGTTGCCGGTCTGGGTTGTGACGGGAGGATCGGCGGCGGGCGTGCGGGCGGCGGCCGAGTCCCTGGACGCGGAGCACCTGCGCGACCATTACGCGGTGGCGATCGAGGACGGCAAGGCAACGCCGCTGCCGCTGGAGGAGCGGTGAAATCCCTCTTTGCCTACCAGCCGCGGCCACGGCCGCTGCAGCTGGCCTCGCCCGGCTCCGCTGTCGCCTACCTCGGCGCGATCGTCGTCGTCGCCTTTCTCTACTCGAACCCGCTGGTCCTGATCGCGGCCGGAGTGGCCGCGTCGGTAGCGGGACTGCTGGCCGGCGCCCAGCGCGCCGTCCGCTTCGCTCTCAAGATGGGCTTCGCGCTGGCGCTGCTGATCGTCGTCGTCAACGCCCTGCTCGTCAGCCGCGGCGAGACCGTGCTGGGGCGGTTGGGGGAGTGGCCGCTGTTCGGACAGGTGGATGTCACCTTCGAGGCGATCGTCGAAGGGGTCTCGATGGGCCTGCGGGCGACGGCGGTGCTGGTCGCCGGGGCCGTCTACTCCGCCTGCGTCGATCCCGACCGGGTGCTGCGAGCGCTGCGGCCGCTGGCGGGCCGCTCGGCCTTGACCGCGACGCTCGTCTCTCGCCTCGTCCCGGTCGCAGCCGCCGACGCCGCCCGTCTCCGCGACGCCGCCCGTCTCCGCGGTCCGGGAGCAGCCGCGGTCGGCAAGGCACCGCTCGCCCGCCGCCTCCTCGCCGGCTCCCTCGACCGCGCCGTCGACGTCGCCGCCACGCTGGAGCTGCGCGGCTACAGCCTCGACGCCCCACCGGCACGGGCCGCACGAGCCCGCTCCCGCTACGACCGCCGCTTCTACGCATTCGCAGTCCTCGTCCTCACTGCCGCGATCGCCGGTAAGGCTCTGGGAGCCGACGACTTCATCGCCTACCCCGAAATAGAGATCGGCCTCGGTCCGGCCACCCTCGCTCTGAGCGCCATCGTCTCCCTCAGTGGCCTAGCCCCGATGCGCCGGTATCACAGTGCCGACGGGACGAAAATACGCCTATATGTAGGGAAATCGGCCCGTCGGCGGGTGGATCGGAGGGTGGCTCGTGTCTGAGCTGGCGATCAGGCGCGGGGCGGCGCCCGCGTTGGCGGTCCACGCCCTGAGCTACGCCTACCCGCACTCGGTGCGGCCAGCTCTGGAGGACGTCTCGCTGGAGGTGGCCCCGGGGGAGTTCGTCCTTCTTGCCGGCCGCTCCGCCTCGGGCAAGTCGACCCTCCTCAAAGCGGCCTGCGGCCTGGTGCCGCACTTCCACGGCGGCGAGATTGAGGGCGAGGTCCGAGTCGCCGATCTCGACGCGATCGTCGCTGGTCCGGGAGAGCTGGCCGCCGCAGTCGGCTACGTGGCCCAGGACCCCGAGACTCAGGTCGTCTCGACTACGGTCGCGGCCGAGATCGAGCTGCCGCTGGAGATGCGCGGCGACGACCCGGCCGACCGCGCCCGGGCAATCGAGGAGGTCGCCCTGGCCCTGGCCATCCCGCATCTCCTCGACCGGAGTGTCGACACCCTTTCCGGCGGCGAGCTGCAGCGGGTAGCGCTCGCAGCCGCCCTGGTCACCCGCCCGCGCCTGATCCTCCTCGACGAGCCCACGTCCCAGCTCGACCCGGTCGCCGGCGACGAGCTGATCTGGCTCCTGCGCCGCCTGAACGAGGAGTGGGGGGTAGCCGTCCTCCTCGCCGAACACCGCCTTGAGCGTTGCCTGGCAGCGGCAGACCGGGTGGTGGCGATGCAGTCGGGGTCGATCTTCTTCGACGGCAGTCCAGCGGACTTCCTCGCCTGGGCCCGCGACGCCGACCCGGCCCTAGAGACCCCGGCCGCCCGGCTCTTCTCCCTCGCCGGCATCGATCCGCTCCCCGTCGGAGTCCGCGACGCGCGCCAAACGCTGCGAGGGATGGGGGTCGGGCACCCTCCATACCAAGCAAGTAGGAGGGTGCCCGACCCCCATCCATCTGACCCCGCCTTCAAGGCGAAGAATCTGTGGGTCGAGCTGGATCGGGGGGAAGACCCGCGGGATGTCCTCAAAGGGATTGACCTGACCATCAACCGCGGCGAACGTGTTGCGCTGATGGGCCGTAACGGCGCCGGAAAGAGCACTCTGCTGCGCACGGCAGCCGGATTGCACCCACCGGTCGTCGGGAAGATTGAGGTCGACTCGATTGCTCTGCTCACCCAGAACCCCGGCGACTACCTGGTCCGAGAGCGCGTCGGCGACGAGCTGCCGGGTGACGATGGGGCAGCGGCTCTGCGGATTGTCGGCCTGGAGGACAAGGTGGATGCCGACCCGCGCGACCTCTCCGGCGGTGAGCGCCAGCGGCTCGCCCTCGCAATCGCCCTCGCCGGCCGCATCGAAGGCGAGCAGCTACCCGGTGTCGTCGCCCTCGATGAGCCGACCCGGGGGATGGACCATGCGCGGAAAGACGAGCTCGTACGGCTGATCGCTCAGCTTGCTGGGGATGTCGACTTTGTGGCCGATGGGTCCACAAAGTCGACAGGCGCCGCCGCGGTTGTCGTCGCCACCCACGACGTCGAGTTCGCCTCGCAGTTCGCCGATCGCGTCGTCCTCCTTGGCGACGGCGTCGTGATCGCCGACGGCCCGATGGCCGAGATCCTCTCCGGCGGCTGGTACTTCGCCACCGAGGTCGCGCGGGTCCTCGACCTGCCCGGCGTCGTCACCCCCGAGCAGGGCGCCGCCGCCCTGGCCGAGGCGGAGCGCTCATGACCTGGGAGCTCGCCAGCTTCCTCATCGTCGGCGCCGTCGTCCTCGCCGGCTTCGCCTGGTACGAGCGCTCGCGGCCGCCGGCGCAGGTTGTCGCCCTCGTCGCCGCCCTGGCCGCGCTGGCGATCGCCGGCCGCATCGCCTTCGCCGCCTTTCCCAACGTCAAGCCGACGACCGACATCGTCATCTTCGCCGGCTACGCCCTCGGCGGCGCCCCAGGATTCGCGGTCGGCGCCCTCGCCGCGCTCGTCTCGAACTTCTGGTTCGGGCAGGGGCCGTGGACGCCGTGGCAGATGGCGGGATGGGGGCTGTGCGGGGTGCTCGGCGCGGTGCTGGCGCTCGGAACCCGCAATGCCGGCCGCCTCACCCTCGCGGCAACTTGCGGTTTTGCTGGCATTTTGTACGGCGCTCTGCTGAACTTCTCGCTGATGGCTACGTACGGTGGGGACCTAACGTGGCGGCACTTCCTCGTGCTCGAGGCACGGGCGGTCCCGTTCGAAATCGCGCACGTGCTCGGCAACGTCGCGCTGGCGCTGGTCGCCGGCCCGGCGATGGTGCGGATGCTGGCCCGCTTCCGCCAGCGCTTCGAATGGGAGCGGGGAGGAGGCGTCCAGGCCGTCCCTCCGACGCCCGGTCGCCTCGGCGGCGCCCTGCGCAGCGGCGGCGTTGCCGCGCTCCTGCTCGTCGCGCTCGTCACCCTGGTGCCGAACCAAGCCCAGGCATCCTCGACCACCCACGCCGCCGACTGGCTCGAGTCAGTGCAGAACGGAGACGGGGGATTTGGCCCCTCGGCCAGCGACGAATCCGGCACCGCGACCACCTGCTGGGTGATGCTGGGGCTGGAGGCGTCTGGTCGCAACCCGCTCGACGTCAGCTCGCCGAAAGGGCGCACCCCCGTCGACTTCCTGCGCAAAGAAATCGGCGCCGTCAGCAGCCCCGGCGACATCGCCCGCACGATCCTCGCGCTCGAGGGGACGGGGGTCGATCCGCGCGACTTCGGAGGCCGCAACCTGGTCTCTGAGCTGCTCGCCGCCCGCCGCGACAATGGCTCCTACCACGGCTGGCCGAACTCGACCGCCTTCGCCGTGATCGCGCTGCGCGCCGCCGGCGTCAGCGGCGTGCAGAAGTCGCTCGACTGGCTGCGCAAGGTTCAGAACGACGACGGCGGTTGGGGCGACACGCCCGGCTCCCCCAGCACCACCGACGGCACCGGCGCGGTGATGCAGGCGCTCTCGCCCGACTCCAAAGCGGCCGGCAACGGCCTCTACTACCTGCGCCACCAAGCGCAGCAGAAGGGCGGCGGCTTCCCGATCGGCAGCAACGGCGCCGTCAATACGATGTCTACGGCTTGGGCGATCCAGGGGATCCTCGCCGTCGGCGGCAGCCCCAACTCCTTCCGGCGTGGCAGCGTCAGCGCCCCCGAGTACCTCGCTCACAACCAGCGGGAGGACGGCTCCTACCGCTACGCCAACCCCAACCAGACCGCCTCCGAGGTCGCCAACCAGACGCCGGTCTGGGTGACCGGCCAGGTGCTAGTCGCCGCCGCCGGCAGGTACTACCCGGTCGCCGCCCCGCCGCGCGCGCCGAAGCCGAAGCAGAGCAAGGACAAGAAGGCCGCCAACGCCTCCGAGACCGGTGGCGCTTCCCCGACCCTGAACGGGATTCCGCCCTCGGCCTTCCCCGGCGACCTGCCGCCGGCGGTGGAAAAGGCGCTGAAGGACGCCACCGGCGGCACCGTGCCTGGGACCGGAGGCGACGGATCGTCCGGCAAGGGCGGCGCCAAGAAGACGCCGACCATCCCCTTCGTCGACGGCGGCAGCATCGGCAGCAGCGCCGCTCCCGAGGGCGACCTGGGCACCGTTCCCGATACCGCCACCACGGAAGCCTCCGGCGAACCGGCCTCGGAAACGACCGAAGACTCCGGCAGCAGCACCGCCGGTGCCGTCCTCCTCGGTCTCCTCGCCGGCTGCGTCCTCTTCGGCGCCGGCCTGGCCGGCCGCGCCGGCTGGATGCGCTGGCGCTACGGCCTTTAGGGGGCTTGGCAAAACCCCCGCTCGCCAGGCGCACACGCGGGTTTCACCAATCCCCCTGAGCCGTCGCGGAACCGCCTGCCGATACCCTCGACCGATGGACGTCGAGACCGCGATCCGTACTCGCCGCACGCACAAGGCGTTTGCGCCGGAGCCGCTGCCGCGGGAGGAGATCGACGAGTTGGTCGAGCTGGCGAGCTGGGCGCCGAATCACCACCTCACCGTCCCCTGGCGCTTCCGGGTGATCGGACCACAGACGCTGGCGCGGCTGAAGGAGATCGCCGGGCCGGAGGGGGCGACAAAGCTCGACCGCGCGCCGACCCTGATCGTCGTCTCCTGCCTGCTCAGTGGCGACCCCGTCGAGGAGGAAGAGGACCTGCACTCGACCGCCGTCGCCTCCTACATCGTCCTCCTCGCCGCCCACGGCCGCGGCCTCGCCGGCTACTGGCGCACCCCCGGCCTCCTCCGCGGCGAGGAGGGACGGGCCGCCGTCGGCCTGCCCGCGGAGGAGCGCTTCGTCGGGCTGTTGCACCTCGGCCACCCGCGGCAGGAGAAGCCGGTCCCCGAGCGCCCCGGCGCCGACCGCGTCACGACCTACCTCGACTGATGCTGACCCGCGCCCGCGCCATCGAGGAGATCGCCGGCAAGCACTTCGAGGTGGTCGTCATCGGCGGCGGCATCACCGGCGCCGGGGTCGCCCTCGACGCCGCCTCGCGCGGCTACTCGGTGGCGCTGCTGGAGCGCTCCGACTACGCGGTCGGCACCTCCAGCCGCTCCTCGAAGATGGTCCACGGCGGCCTCCGCTACCTGCAGAACTTCGACCTGGGCCTGGTCCGCGAGGCGCTGCTCGAGCGCCAGTTGATGGTCCGCCTGGCGCCGCACCTCGTCTACCCGACGCCGTTCCTCGTCGCCGCGCTCGGCGAGGAGCGCCGCGACCGCAAACTCGGCCTCGGGCTGAACATGTACGACGTGATGGCGACCACCCGCGCCGGTCGCAGCCGCCGCGAGCGCCGCTCCTCGCGCGAGCCGGAGGAGGACTACTACTGGTCGCCGGACCGCCACCGGACGATCGACCGCGACGAGGTCCTGGAGATGGTGCCGGCGCTCGCCCCGCGCGAGCCGAAGGACGCCTACCTCTTCTACGACTGCCAGACCGACGACGTCCGCCTCGTCCTCACCGTCCTCGGCGAGGCCGAGCGCTTCGGCGCGGTGATGTTGAACGGGGCGGAGGTGACCGAGGTCCTTTCCGCCAACGGCAAAGCGACAGGCGTCGCTTTCGCCGAGGAGGTCTCGGGCGAGCGAATGGAGGTCGGCGCCGACCACGTCGTCAACGCCACCGGCGTCTTCGCCGACCAGATCCGGCCCGAGGAGCTGCACGGCGAGGAGGACGTGCCGAGGATCTCGCCCAGCCGCGGCACCCACCTGCTGATCGACTCCGAGCAGCTGCCGATGGGCAAGGCCGCCTGCATCGTCCCGGCCGGCGAAGGGCGGATGATCTTCTCCCTGCCCTGGTACGGGCGCACCCTGGTCGGCACCACCGACAACGACTTCGACGGCGACACCGTCCACCCGCGCCCGGCCGAGGCCGACGTCGAGTACCTGCTCGACGCGGTCAACGAGTTCTTCGGGACCGCGGTCGGCGAATCCGACCTGGTTGGCGCCTATGCCGGCGTGCGGCCGCTGATCGCCACCGGCGACCCGCGCAAGTCGGTCGACATCTCCCGCAAAGCCGAGCTGTACGAGACCTCCTCGGGGATGCTGACGATCACCGGCGGCAAGCTCACCACCTGGCGGCGGATGGCGAAGCAGACGGTCGACCGTCTGGTCGATCGCGAGGGGCGCGAGGCGCCCTGCCACACGCACGAGATCCCGCTGGGGATGGAGGCGCGGCCAGAGGACTTGGAGGCGCCCGACGGGGTCGGGGAGGAGGCGCTCGCCCAGCTGGCCTTCCGCTACGGCCACGCGGCGCGGAACGTCCTCGCGATCGCCCGCCAGGACCCGAAGCTGGCCCGGCCGATCGTCCCCGGCCGTCCCGACCTGCTGGCCGAGGTTGTGCTGGCGGCCCGCCTCGAGCAGGCGCGCAGCGTCGCCGACGTCCTCCTGCGGCGGACCAGGCTGGCGATCCTCGCCGCCCCGCAGTTGCGCACGGAGAAGGCGGTGCGGCCGGTTGCCGACGCGCTCGGCGCCGAGCTGGGGTGGGGACGCCGGGAGCGCTCGCGCGCGGCGGAGGCCTGGGTGGCGGTTGCGGCCGAGGAGGGGACCGACCCCGCCGCCAGGCCTGGAATCGGCGCCCCGCCAGTCGGTTGAATAGTGTGCCGCCACGATGAACAAGGCTGAGCTCGAGAAAAAGCCCCTGTCCGACCTGCATCTCCTCGCCGCCGAGGCCAGCGTCCCCAAGTACCGGATGCTGAGCAAGAGCGAGCTGGTGGAGAAACTCGCCGACGGCAACGGAGGCGCCGCCGCAAAAAAACCGTCCTCGCGCAGCGCGGGGGAGGGCCGCGGCGACCGGCCGCCACGACGCCGCCGCGAGTCCCGTGACCGCCAGAAAGCGCCGGCGAGGGAGTCGAAGCCCGAGCCAAAACGCGAGCGTGAGGCTCCCGCTCCCGCTCCCGAGCCGCCCGCTGCTCCCGCCCCGACCTCTTCGCCGTCCGCCGAGCCCGCGCGTCCCCGTCGCCGTCGGCGCCGCCGTTTCGGCCGCCGCGGCAAGCAGGGCGTGACCCTGCAGGGGCTGCTGCTGCCGCCGGAGGCCGGCCGCCAGGCACTCGTCTTGGCCGAGACCCGCGAGGGCTGCACGGCGCTGCTGCGCGGCGTCGCCGCCGATCTTGCCGGCGACAGCAAGGGACCGGACCCCGTCGCCCTGCTGATCGACCCCAGCCCTGAGGAGCTGGCCGACTGGAAGCGCGAGGCTCCGCAGGCCGAGATCGTCTCCGCCGGGCAGCCGCGCCACGCCAGCGACGCGCTCGCCCAGGCGGCTTCGCGCGCGAGCAAGGGCGAAGACGTGATCCTGCTCGTCGACTCGCTGACCCGCCTCGGCGAGGCCTACGACGACGCTGAGGCTGCGAAGGAGTTCTTCGACGCCGGCCGCGCCCAGGGATCGACGGGCGGGGGGTCGTTGACCGTGGTTGCTGCTCTAGAGCGCTCTAACTAGCGCCGGTAGGCGATTCGGCGCCAGCTCGGCTCTTTGCTGAGCTCGATCAGCTCGTCACTGCGATCCGGCTGTACATAGCCGAAGGTCTGGGTGCGCTCGTCGAAGACGACGTCCAGCTCGCCCTCCTTGACCCGCTGGTCGAGCCAGGCGCCGCGAAAGACGAGGCGCCGGATCCAGTGGACGAGGCTGCGGTTGGAGGGACCGACGAGGTCCTCCCAGTTCTCGTTGATGTGCTCGCCGAGGCGGGAGCTGGGCTCGGCGATCTCGCCGCTGACCGCGAGGTCGAGGAGGTCGTCGAGCTCCTCGTCGCTGAGTCCCTGGTCGACGAAGCGCAGCTTCACAGCCGCCTGCTCGACGCGCTGCCCGAAGTCGCCCTCGTTGAAAGCGAAGCGGAGCTCGCCGTACTCCAGCACGTAGTCGGAGCCGGACTCGTAATTCCCTCTGCGGGTCGTCTTCTTATCCATGAGTTGAAGCCAGTCCACCCGCGCCAGCCCAGCGCGAGCAGGTCAATGATCTTGCCGATCATCGTAGAGACGTGCCTGTTCGGGACGGTGCCTGAACGCCCGGTTGCACCTTGGCACGGTTATTGCACTTCTCCAGCGGGGAACCGGGTAGAAGTCGGAGCTGAAGCCGTGATCGACCTCCATTGCCACATTCTCGACGCGATCGACGACGGCGCCCGCGATGCCGACGACAGCGTCGCGATGGCTCGGCAGGCCGAGTCCGACGGGATCGAGGCGATCTGCGCGACCCCGCACATCCGCCACGACCACGACGTGCGGATCGCGGAGCTGGCGGGGCGGGTGCGGGGCCTGAACGAGCGGCTGGAGCGGGAAATGGTCGCGGTGCGGATCCTCCAGGGGGGCGAGGTGGCCGAGACCGCGGTCGAGGCGCTGAGCGCCGAGGAGCTGGCCCAGGTTTCGCTCGGCGACGGCAACTGGATCCTGCTCGAGCCGGCGCCGGGGCCGCTCGGCGACAGCCTCCTGCGGCGGATAGGCCACCTCGCCGAGCGCGGCCACCGGACGATCGTTGCCCACCCCGAGCGCCACCTCTCGGCCGACATGTTCGAGCGGATGGCGGCGCTGGTGGCGGAGGGAGCGCTGATCCAGGCGACCGCCGACTTCTTCCTCCGCGAGCAGATGGAGGCGGGGATGTTGGCGATGGCCGAGCGCGGCCTCGTCCACGTCCTCAGCAGCGACGCCCACACCGTCCACGCCGGCCGCCCGGTGCGGATCTCCCCGGCGCTCGAGCGCCTACGCGAGGTCGACCTCCTCGCCCCGCACCTCGAGTGGATCGCCGAGACCGCCCCGCACTCAATCGTCAACGGCGACCCCCTAGAGCCCCCCTTCACCCCCCAGCTCTAGGTCGTTTCCACCTTTTTCCTCACTCTGGTGTGGACAAGGGTGGAAACGATCAGCCGAGAGGGCGGATTTGGACGCGCGGTGCCAGCTCTTCGATCACCGCGCGGGAGCCGGTGCCGAGGCCAGCGCGGAGGAAGTTGGTCGCGCCGGCGGCGGCGCTGAGGCGGAGGACGTCGTCCCAGTCGCGCCCGGCGGCGATCGTCGCCGCCAGAGCGCCCATCATCGAGTCGCCGCAACCCTCGCGGGAGCCGCGCTCGAACTTTGGCGGGATCAGCTCGGCGAAACGGCCGTCGCGTAGCGCCAGCGCCGGCTCGCCGGCGCGGGTGACGATCACGCTCTCGGCGCCCTCGTCCCGCACCCGTTCCATCGCCGCCCGCATCCGCTCCCCGGTGTCGACCGGTCCGGAGATGTAGCCGGCGATCTGCCAGTCGTTGATCTTGATCAGGTCGGGCTTGCCCTCAAGCGCATTGTCGAGGCGCGGCGAGGAGAGGTCGACGACGACCGGCGTTCCGTTCGCCTTGACGTCGGCGACGAGGCCGCCGTAGAGGTCCAGCGGCACGGTGTTGTCGGGGTAGGGACCGCAGACGGCGAGCAGGTCGCAGTCGAGCGCCGCCGCGACGGTGACCGAGAAGAGGTCATCGACCTCGTGGCGGGAGGCGGGGAAGGCCGCGCTCTGGGCGATCGGCTCGCGCTCGCCGCTGCGGCGGTCGTGGATGTAGGCGCCGCTCGGCTCGGCGGTCTCGACCAGCCGCAGCTCGATCGGCATCTCCTCCAGCAGCGGCCGCAGGACCGAGCCGACCTCGCCGCCGATGAATCCGCAGAGGACCGGGTCGGCGCCCAGCTCGGCCACCATCCGCGCCACCCAGACGCCCTGGCCGGCGGCGTGGACGTGGATGTCGTCGCCACCTTCGGCGCTGAACGACTCGATTGCGATCGAGACCATCGGATTGGGACTGAAGACCGCGACTCTGGGCTTGCTGGCCATCGTTCAGCCTAGGCCGGGGGGAGAGGTTGCGGGACGAACGGGCTTAGACCTGAGTGGATCACGGTCATGGCTCAATCCCCGTTGCCAAGGATTTCCGAACCCGTCTGCGCGGCCTTGCCTTCCGCGACCGTGACCGGGCCGGACCCGGCCTGCTGATCCCGCGTTGCTCCAGTGTCCACACCTTCGGGATGCGGTTCGACCTCGACGTCTACTTCCTCGACGCGGCGGGCCGGACGCTTGCGGTTCGCCGCCGAGTTCCGCCCCGTCGCGTCCTCTGGCACCGCGGCGCTTGCGCAATTTTGGAGATTCCCTCGCCGCAGGGGGGAGAGTCTGCGCTGCCCAGGACTTAGGCGTCCATGCTCCCCCAACGAGAAGAGATCGCCAGCCTGGTCGTCTGCGAGGACGACGACGTAACCCTCGACCTGCTCTGCGAGCACCTCGCCGCCGATCGTTTCGGCGTTATGCCCGCGCCCAGCGCAGCCGACGCGCTGCGCCTCTGCAGATACCACCACCCGGACTTGCTCCTGCTCGACCTCTCGCTGCCGGACGCCTCCGGTCTCGACGTCCTACGCGAAATCCGCGAGGCCGACGGCATCGACACCCGCTTCGACCCGCGCCTGCCGGTGATCGTCCTCACCGGCCGCAGCGGCGAAACCGAGAAGGTGCGTGGCCTCGACGCCGGGGCTGACGACTACCTGACGAAGCCCTTCATCTACAGCGAGTTGCGCGCCCGCATCGGCGCGGTCCTGCGGCGGCGCATCCACCCCCAGGACGGGCCCAGCCGCGTCGGCGACCTCGTCATCGACCCGCTGCGCCGCCGGGTCACGGTGGGCGATCGCGAGGTCGTCCTGGCGAAGAAGGAGTTCGCCCTGCTGCGCGTGCTTGCCTCCGACCCGACCCGGGTTTTCACCAAGGAACAGCTGCTCGATTCCGTCTGGGCCTACCGCGGCCCGTCGAAGACCCGGACGCTGGACTCGCACGCCTCGCGTCTTCGCCGCAAGCTCGACCCCGAGCACGGCCGCTTCGTCGTCAACTGCTGGGGGATCGGCTACCGGCTGGTCGACGGCTAGCGAGGCGAGAGATTGCCGCGACGCCCCTGGTGGCCCGGGAGCGTCGCGGCAAACAAGGCGCTACTTCTTCGCCTTGGCTTTCTTCTTCGGCTTCTCGGTGGCGGGCACCTCGAAGTGCATGATCGCTAGCTTGGTGGAGATGCCGTCGGCCTTGCTGTCGAGGCGACCGGCGGCTTCCTTCTGGATCGCAGCGGCTTTCTTCACCGCTTCGGCGAGAACCTTGTTGAGGTCCTTCCAACCCTTCTCGTCGAGCAGGAGCGGGGTGTCGGACAGATGCGAGTCCTTGCGGCCCTCGATCGTGCCCTCGGCCATCGCGTCGGTCGCGCTCTGACCGATCGACTCGAGGATCGAGCCGCTGATGCCTTTGCGGGCCGAGGCCGGGATCTTGGCCCAGTCGGCGTCACTGAGGAAGGCGCGGTCGGTGGCACGGTAGTAGTGCTCGACGGCACCGCGGCGCGGCTCGGTTTTGACGAGCTCGACGCAGTCGTATTCGAGCAGCGTTTTAACGTGGTAGCTGACGTTGCCGAGCGGCTCGCCGAGTTCCTGGGCGAGCTGGTTCGGGCTCGAAATCCCTTTGTGCAGGGAGCTGAGAATGCGAACGCGCAGCGGGTGGGCCAGGGCCTTGGCAAGGTTCTGCGTAATGCCCTCTGGTGACGTGCGGGACTGTGGCAAAGGAGGACCTCCGTTTCTTTTCCTCGAGCGGGGAGACAATTGGGTGGCATATGACACTCGAGTTACTAGACAAGTATTCCAAAACGCTCCGCTGTTACCCGTCTCGATAGGGATATATGCAGTAAAAAAGATCGACCTATCTACTCGGCTCCAGTCTCCAGAAGTATTTGGGAACCGTTGTGTCATGACTTAGGGTCTTCTTGGTCGCGCCCGTCCTCTCGATGCGCCTGGCCGAGACCGCTTCGAGGGACGGGCGCCCATTCTGCTTCTCGCCGAAGTCGCGTTTTGCGGCCTATGCGCCTAGGGCTGGGGGAGAGAACGGGGCTCGTCGCCCCTTGTCAGCCCATGGCCAAAGCACGGGAGCCCTGGCGGCATGGCGGTTGAGCTCGCGGAGATAGCCGCCGGGCTGCCCTTTGCCGCGTCCCTTGCGATGGCAAGCGGCATCACCGCCTTCCGCGAGGGGCGGCGGCGGACCTCGCTGAACGAGGCTCTCCACGAGCTGCGTCGGCCGCTTCAGGTTCTGGCGCTCTCGCTGCCTGTCGATTCGCGGGCGGTCAGCTCGGCACTGCAGATGGCCAGCGCCGCGGTCGAGCAGCTCGAGCGCGAGGTCAACGGCAGCACCGCGGCGGCTCCGGCGGAGCGGGTTTCGATCAGGCCGTTGCTGACGATCGCGGTCGCTCGCTGGCGGCCGCGCGCCGCCGCCGAAGGTCGGTCCCTGAAGCTGATCTGTGCCGCCGGGGAGTTCGAGCTGCGGGGAGACAGGACGGAGCTGTCGCAGGCGCTGGACAACCTGATCAGCAACGCGCTGGAGCACGGCGCAGGCGAGGTCACGGTCGAGGTTTCCCAGGTGGCCGGTCTGCTGCGGGTGACGGTACGCAACCGCGGTACCTCGCCGGCCAAGCCAAATTGGCGAGGCAGGTTGTTGCGCGCGCGCCGAAATACGCGGCGGCGCCACGGCCACGGATTGCGGATCGTGCGACGGGTCGCCGCCCGCCACGGCGGCAGCTTCCGCTTGACTCGCTCTGCATCCGGCAGCGAGGCACGGCTCGACCTGTCGCTGGAGGGACCGCGGTGAGCCGGCGGGGCCGGGCCGTGGCATTCCTCGTCGTCTCGTTGCTCGCTGCGGTCGCGGCGGCCGCGATCGCCGACGGCTACGGCAAGCGGGTCGCCAGGGGTTACGGAGCGCTGCGCCCGGTGCTGGTCGCCAGCGACGAGCTGCGGGCCGGGGAGGAAGTCGACCCGCTGGTCGCGGACGAGAGGCTCGAGGTGCGCCGGGTGCCCGTCCGCTTCGCACCGCCCGGCGCCCTGGCCGGGCCGCAGGAAGCGCTCGGGCTGGCGCCCGCGGTCACTATCCCGGCGGGGTCCTATCTGCTCGCGTCGCAGCTGCGTTCGCCGCACTCTCGGCAGCCCGGCGCCCGGCTCGGCCACGGACGACGCCCAGTGGAGATTGTCGTCGTCGGCGCCGGGGCGCTCTCGGCGATGGGCGCGCAGCCGGTGGGGTCGAAAGTCGACGTCGTCGTCACCACCGAACCGAGCGGCTCCGGCAACGGCCGCACCTACGTTGCCGCACCGGCTGTGGCGCTGTTGGCCCTCGGCCCGGGGCCGGAAGGCGGCTCGGGAGAAGCGACCGCGACGCTCGCCCTTACCCGCTCGCAGGCGTTGCGGCTGATCGCCGCCGAGAGTTTCGCCCGCCGCGTCACCGTCATCCCCAGAGGCTGATGGAGGCGCGCGAGCGGGACATCGCTGAGTTGGCGGCCGGTCTGCGGGAGCGGATCGTCGAGCGCCGCCGGGCCGATGCCGCCGCCGGGCTCGCGGTCAGCGAGGAGCTCGCTGTCACCGCCCGGACCGTCGTCGAAGAGTGCGCCGCGGTGCTGCCGGCGGCCGAGCGCGAGGAGGTGATCGAGCGGATCGTCCGGGACAGCGTCGGCCTGGGACCGCTGGAGATTCTGCTTGCCGACCCCTCGGTGGAGGAGGTGATGGTCAACGGCCACGGCTCCGTATATGTAGAGCGGCGTGGCAGGCTCGAATCGACCGACGTCGCCTTCGCCGACGAGGAGGAGCTGCGCAACGCGATCGAGCGCGTGCTGGCGCCGCTCGGCCGCCGGATCGACGAGCTCAGTCCGATGGTCGACGCCCGGCTCGCCGACGGCTCCCGGGTCAACGTCGTCATCCCGCCGCTGGCGATCGACGGCCCGGCGCTCTCGATCCGCCGTTTCGGCGCCGAGCGCCCGGGGCCGCAGGAGCTGGTCGCGCTCGGGACTCTGAGCGAGGCGCAGCGGCAGATGCTGGAGCGGGCGGTTGCCGAACGCCGCAGCGTCCTCGTCAGCGGCGGCACCGGCTCGGGCAAGACGACCCTGCTGAACGCCCTCTCCAGCTTCATCGGCGCCGGTGAGCGGGTAGTGACGATCGAGGACGCGGCCGAGCTACGGCTGCAGCAGCCGCACGTGGTCCGGCTCGAGAGTCGCCCGGCCGGGATCGAGGGGCGGGGAGAGGTGACGATCCGCGACCTCTTGCGGAACGCGCTGCGGATGCGACCGGACCGGATCGTGATCGGCGAGGTGCGGGGGGTCGAGGCGCTCGATCTGCTGACCGCGCTCAACACCGGTCACGACGGCGCCCTCTCGACCGTCCACGCCAACTCGCCGGCCGATGCCCTCAGCAGGATCGAGACCCTGGTCCTGATGGCGGGGGTCGGCCTGCCGCACGCGACCGTCGCCGAGCAGGTGCGGCGCGGCATCGACCTGGTCGTCCACCTGCGGCGCGAGGCCGACGGCTCGCGCCGGGTGAGCGAGATCGCCGAGGTCTCGTGACGCCCGCGGTCCTGATCGCGGCCCTCGCCGGCGGGCTGGCAGTGATGGCGGCGCGGGAGGCGCTGGCGGCGAGCCCGGCGGCGGCGCGCTGGCTCCGCCTCGCCCTCGAGCCGCTGCGGCGGGCCGGGGAAGAGGGATACGCGCCTTCGACCTTGGAGCGCCGTCGTCTGACCCTGCTCGGCACCGGCGCCGCGATCGTCGGAGGCTGGTTCCTCGGCGGCGCGGTGCTTGCGCTGCCCTTGGCGCTGGCGGGACCGGCGGCGGTCGCCTGGGCGATCTCCAGCCGCCGCCGGCGCTACCGCCGGGCGGTCGAGCGCTCGCTGCCGGAGGTGGCGACGGCGATCGCCGACTCGCTCAGCGCCGGCCGCTCGCTGCGCGCCTCGTTGGCGGAGTCGGTCGCCTCACTCGACGGTCCGGGAGCGAGCGAGCTGTCGCGGCTCGCGGGCGAGTTGGAGCTCGGCGCCGGCACCGCGGAGGCGCTGGCCCGCTGGCGGCGCCGGATGCGCTCCGAGTCGGTCGACGCCTTCGCCGCGGCGCTGCTCAGCCAGCGTCTGGCCGGCGGCGACCTGGCCGGCCTGCTGCGCCGTTTCGCCGCCGGCGCGGCCGAGCGCGAGCGGGTGGCGGAGGACGCTCGCTCGGCCACCGCCCAGGCTCGCTTCACCGGGCTGCTGGTGGTGGCGATGCCGAGCGGCGGCGCCGTTTTCGCCGAGCTGCTCGAGCCCGGGTTCCTCGCGACGCTGCTCGCCTCGCCGCCGGCCGCCGTCCTCCTTGCCCTCGCCGCGGCCCTGCAGGTGGCGGGCTTCGTCGCGATCCGTCACTTCTCGCAGGTGGTCGAGTGAGCGCAGGCCTGTTCGCGGCACTGGCGGTGCTGTTCGGCGCGGCTGCGGCACGAGAGCTGCCGCTGCAGCGCCTCGCCGGCGAGCTGGGCCGCCGCGCGTCGCTACCGGCGCTGCTGCCGCAGAAGCTCGCCTGCGCCCTCGCCGGCGGTGGGGCCGGAATCCTCGCCGCGCCTGCAGCCCCCGGCCGCACCGCGTTGCTGGTCGTGATTGGGATGCCTGCCGCCGGCTTCGTCGCCCCCGACGCACTGCGGGCGCGGCGCGAGCGTCGTCGTCACCGGCGCCTGATCCGGGCGCTGCCTGACGCCCTCGACCTGCTTGCGGTCAGCGCCGGCTCGGGGCGCGGGCCGGCGGCGGGACTCGAGCAGCTCGCTCGCGCCGGCGAGGGGCCGCTGGCCGAGGAGCTGCGGCTGACCGTCGCCGAGCTGTCCTGCGGCGTCCCCCTCGGGGCGGCCCTGGAGCGGTTACGACGCCGGGTCCCCGGCAACGAGCTGGCGACCCTGGTCGCGGCGATCGAGCGCTCGCGCAAGTTCGGCTCGCCGCTCGCCGACCAGCTCCGCCGTCAGGCCACCGGCTTGCGCCGCGATAGCCGCCGCGCAACCGAGGAGCGCGCCGCCCGCGCAGCCCCGAAGATCCAGTTGGTCGTCGCCCTGGTCCTCGTCCCCTCGGTGCTGTTGATGATCACCGCCGCCCTGATCGCCAACGCGGGGACGCTGCTGGCCGGGTTCTAGTTACTCCAGCGCCTCGTCGCGCAGACGCTGGGCGACGGCGCCGGTGGCGGTGGCGATCGCGTCGAGCTTGGCGGCGGTTTCCTTGTGGCCGCTGACGTAGCAGCAGAGGGTGCCGCCGACCAGCTCGAAGGCGAACTTCTCCGGCGCCGAGTCGGTCAGCCAGACGATGAAGCTGGGGGAGAAGAGCTGCCGCAGGTGGTTGGCGTCCTGCTCCTTGCTGGAGAAGATCTCGTACTTGTCGAGCAGCGCTTCGCTCTCCAGCGTCACCCGCTGTTTGTCGCCGCGGAAGACGTCCTCGAACTTCTCCAGCGCCCGCAGTCCGAACTTGCGCTGGCAGAAGAGCTCGGGGACGAAGGGGATGCACTCTGGGACTTTGACCAGGCCGAGGGTGTAGCGGTAGTAGTTGGTCTGCGTGTCGCCGTCGGAGTCGTGCGTCTCTTCCTCATAGGTGAAGAGGGCGAGGGTCCCTTCGTCGAGGCCCTTGGCGATCGGTCCGGTCAGGCTGCGGTCGGTGTAGCGGTCATCGCCCTTGCGCAGCAGCGGCGTCGCCGGGGGAAGCTGGCCGCGCCCGTGGATCAGGGTCAACCCGCGGCTCGCCGCGTAGACCTCGAAGAAGTCGTCAGCAGCCTGTTTGTCGGCGATCACGAAGACGACGACGATCGCCAGCAGCAGGACGGCCAGCGCGGCGCCGGCGCCGATCGCCGCGCCGACGAAGACGAGGCCGGCGACGAAGGCCGCCGCGGTTAGCGCCCCGGCCAGGATCAGGGTCAGCGGCGTCCGGATCAGACGGCCGAAGTGATAGCCGCGCATGTCGTTGGCGTCGTCGGGCACGCCGGTGGTCTGGCTGTCCTCGATCACGGGCTCGGTCTGCTCAGGGCTGTTCATCGCCGCAACCTAGCGCGCAGGCAGGCGGATGCAAATGGGCTTGCAGAGGGGGGTCGTGTTGCAAAGTGGGGGAGAGTGGGTTATTGTGGCGCTCGAGTTGAAGCCCAGGACCGGGGTGGTGAGGCTCCTCCCACCTCATCACTCCGGTCCAACTCTTTCCGGCCCTCCCGCTCAGAAAGGACTCCGCCGAAGTGGCGTTCAGAGGTCTCTACGAGCACAGTCTCGATTCCAAGGACCGTCTTACGGTTCCCTCTCGCTTCCGGGCATCCCTTGCTGACGGCATCGTTCTCTCCAAGGGCTTCGACCCCTGCGTCTGGGTGCACACGACCGGCGAGTTCGAGCAGCTGTCCGACCGCTTCCTCTCGCCGCACAGCCCCTTCGGCGCCGACGCGCGCGCCCTGCGCCGCCGCTTCCACGGCGGCTCCTTCGACGAGAAGCTCGACTCCGCTGGCCGCATCCGCGTCCCCAAACCGCTGATCGACCACGCTGGCCTCGACGGCAACTGCGTCGTGATCGGGGCCGGCGAGTACCTGGAGATCTGGAACGCCGACGCCTGGGTCAAGCAGGAGGAAGAGCTCGACGCCGCCGCCCCCGAAATCGCCGAGGGCCTCGCCGCCGCCGGGACCGCGTGATCATGAGACTGAATGCAGCCGCACACCAACACCAGCCGATTGGCCTTGAGCGTCCTTATATGGAGCGAAGCCGTCCCGTCGGCCTGCGCGGGCTGTCTCCCGTGGAGGTCGTCTTGAGCGAGCACGAGCCCGTCCTGGCGCCTGAGCTGGTCTCGCTGCTGGCGCCAGAGGCGGGGCAGACCGCCGTCGACTGCACCTTCGGCGGCGGCGGCCACGCCCGTCAGGTCGCCGAGCTGCTCGGGCCGGAGGGGACGCTGATCGGGATCGACCGCGACCCCGCCGCGCAGGAGCGCTTCAACCGCTTCGCCGCCGAGGCCCCCTGCCGGACGCTCTTCATCAGCAGCGACTTCGCAGCAGGACTTCGCGCTCTGCAGGGCGAAGGGATCCACCCAGACATGGTTTATGTAGACCTCGGGATGTCATCGATGCAGGTGGACGCGCGCGAGCGGGGGTTCTCCTACTCCTACGACGCGCCGCTCGACATGCGGATGGACACGCGGCAGGAGTTCACCGCCGCCAACCTCGTCAACGGGTGGCCCGAGTCGCGGATCGCCAAGGTCCTGCGCCGCTTCGGCGAGGAGCGCCACGCCGGTGGGATCGCCCGTGAGATCGTCCGCCGCCGTCCGCTCTCAACCACCAGCGAGCTGGTCGAGGCGATCAAGGCGGGGATGCCGGCCTCGGCCCGCTTCGGCGCGGGCCACCCGGCCAAGCGCAGCTTCCAGGCGATCCGGATCGCCGTCAACGGCGAGCTCGAGGCGCTCGACGAAGCGCTGCCGCTCGCCTGGTCGCAGCTGAGGGTCGGCGGTCGCTTCGCGGCGATCTCCTTCCACTCGCTCGAGGACCGGCCGGTGAAGCAGTTCCTCGTCGCCAAGGCCCGCGGCTGCATCTGCCCGCCCGAGCTTCCCGTCTGCGTCTGCGGCCACGAGCCCGAGGCCCAGTTGCTGACCCGTCGCGCGATCTCGCCCGGTCCCGAGGAGGCGGAGTCGAACCCACGCTCGCGCTCGGCCCACCTGCGCGCCGCGGTGAAGATCTCCGAGGCCATGCCAGTGGGAGAGGCCGGCTGATGGCTGTCGCCGCCCCCAGCCGCCGCAGCAGCGCCGCCCCGGCGCCCGCGCCCTCGCGGACGACGCCGCCGAAACGCAAAGCCCCGGCGCGGAAAGCCCCGGCCCGCAAACCGCCCCGGGGCCGGCCTGCGCCGGCGCGCCGAACCGCTCCCAAACGCGCGCCCGCGGCCACCCGTCCCAAACTCGCCCTGGTCGCCGGTCGCACCGCGGTAGCCGTCCGCCAGCTGCCCGACTCGGGCCTGGTCGTGCGGATGACCCGCGGTCGCGCCTGGATCGCGGTCCTCGGCGTGCTCCTGGTCGGGATCGTCGCCCTCAACGTCGCCACCCTCAGCTTCGCCGCCTCGGCCGGCAAGATCGACGAGCAGATCACCTCGCTGGAAGAGGAGAACTCGATGCTCGAAAGCCGCGAGGCCAAGTACTTCAGCACCGCCCGGATCCGCAACGAAGGTGCCGCCGCCGGCCTCGCGATGCCGACCACCGAAGAGCCGCGAATCATCGAATTCAAGCCCACCGACGTCGCTACCGCAGCCGCCCGCCTCGCGGCCGCCGGGGGTTAGATGTCCGCGCTGTTCAGGAGCCGCCGCCGATGCGCCTGATCGAGCGGCGGATCGGGCTCCTCTTCGGCGCCTTCCTCCTCTGTTTCCTCCTCGTCGTCGGCCGCGCCTTCTGGTTGCAGGGGGTACAGGGGTCGAGCCTCGCTTCGCAGGCGACCTACCAGCAGACCGAGGTGGTCAAAGTCCCCGGCCTGCGCGGCGACCTGCTTGACCGCAGCGGCAACAAGCTCGCCGCCTCCGAAGACGCGAAGACGATCTACGCCACGCCCTACCAGGTGAAGAACCCGCCGGCCGCGGCCGCGCGCCTGGCGCCGATCCTCGACGAGCCGAAAGGCGAAGTGCTGGAAGCGCTGACTGCCGACGGCGGCTTCTCCTACATCGCCCAGAAAGTCGACCTTGCCACCGCCGCCAAGGTGGAAGCGCTCGACATCGAAGGCCTGGGGCAGCTGCCGGACACCCGCCGCACCTACCCGCAGGGGGAGATGGCCGGGCAGGTGATCGGCGCGGTCGGGACCGAAAACGAGGGTCTGACCGGCTTGGAGCAGGGCGAGGAAGAAGTGCTCGGCGGCAGCGACGGCGAACGGCGGATCGTCAACGACGCGCTCGGCGAGCCGATCCGCCTGGAAACGGTGAAGGAAGCCGAAGACGGCGAAGACATCCAGTTGACGATCGACCCGGTGATCCAGCGCGAAACCGAAGCGGTGCTGAACGGCGTCGGCGAAACGTACTCGCCGAAGGATGCCACCGCGATCGTCATCGACCCGCGCTCATCGCAGGTGCTGGCGATGGCGAATTGGCCGCCGGTCGACCCCGCCGACCTCTCCGAAGTCAGCAACGAAGACCTGCTCAACAAGGCGACCGGGCTCACCTACGAGCCGGGCTCGACCTTCAAGGCGTTCACGATCGCCGCGGCGTTGGAAGAAAAGCTGGTGACGCCGACGACCGAATTCGTCCTGCCGCCGGTCCTCCAGGTTGCCGACCGGACGATCGAAGACGCCGAGCCGCGAGGCACCGAGACGATGAGCGTGGCGACGATCCTCTCCCACTCCTCGAACGTCGGTGCGGCGACGATCGGCACCGAGGTCGGCGCCGAAAAATTCGACCAGTGGGTCCGCCGCTTCGGTTTTGGCAGCCCGACCGGGACCCAGTACCCGGCCGAGGAGCAGGGCCTGCTGCTCCACCTCGACGAATACTCCGGCTCGACGCTGGGCAACGAGTCGATGGGCCAGGGCCTCTCGGTCACTCCGATGCAGATGGTCGCCGGCTACACGGCGATCGCCAATGGCGGGATGCTGCGGCCGCCGCAGCTGATCAAGAAGGTCGGCGAAGAAGCGGTGTATGAGCCGCAGGGGAAGCGGGTTATCTCGCCGAAAGTCTCGGCTGAGATCCGGGAAATGCTTGAAGGGGTCTTGGCTCCTGGTGGTACGGCTTCTGAGGTCAGTGTTCCTGGGTATTCGCTTGCGGGGAAGACCGGGACGGCTCAGGTGGCTGAAGACGGGGGTTACTCCGATACGAAATACGTGGCTTCGTTCATCGGTTTTGCTCCGGCTCAGAATCCTCAGCTTTTGGCTGCCGTGATCGTTGATCAGCCTCAGGGGGAAATCTACGGTGGGTCTGTGGCGGCGCCTGCATTCGGTCGCATTGCCGAATTTGCGCTTCCGTACCTTGGCGTGCCTCAGGAATGAGCACGGTCGGGGAGCGGGGGTCGGGTGACCCTCTGCCAAAGACCGTCGCGCAGCTGGGGTGGACTTCAGGGTTCCAGCGTGACTTCTTGAGCCTTTGTCAGAGGGTCACCCGACCCCCTTCCTAGAATCGAGCAGCGGATGAGACTAGAAGAGCTGGTGGCGGAGCTTCCCGGGGCGCGGATTGTTGGCGACGGCTCCGTGGGGGTTCTTGAGCTGGAGTACGACAGTCGCAAGGTGGAGCCTGGGACGCTCTTTTTTTGCGTGGTCGGGGAGAAGGTTGATGGGCATGAGTTTGGGGTTCGGGCGGTTGAGGATGGGGCTTCGGCGCTTGTTGTTGAGCGGGAGCTGACGGAAGTGGCTGTTCCTCAGGTGGTGGTGCCGGATTCGCGGGCGGCTATGGCTTCTTTGGCGGCTCGATTTTTTGGGGACCCGACGGGGAAGCTGCGGGTGGTTGGGGTTACCGGGACGAATGGGAAGACGACCACTGCTTTTCTGGTTCACGAGATCCTCAAGGCGGCTGAATTTCCTTGTGGGTTGCTGGGGACCGTTAAGCAGATCGTTGGGGGAGTGCAGAAGGAGGTTGTGCGGACTACGCCGGAGGCGATCGAGTTGCAGCGGACCTTCAGCCAGATGCTTGCCGGTGGCGATGAGGCATGTGCGATGGAGGTCTCTTCGCATGCGATGACCTTGCACCGGGCCGACGCGATCCATTTCGAGGTGGCGATCTTCACCAACCTCACCCAGGACCACCTCGACTTCCATGCCGACATGGAGGACTACTTCCTCGCCAAGCGCAAACTCTTCGAGGCCGGCCCGAAAACCGCGATCGTCAACGTCGACGATCCCTACGGGCGGCGGCTGGCGGAGGAGTTCGAGTGCGTGACCTTCTCCGCCGAAAGCGCCGAGGCGGATTACAGCGCCCGCGACGTCTCCTTTGACGCCGGCGGCGCCCGTTTCAGCGTCGGCGACATGCAGCTGCGGACGGGTCTGCCGGGGCACTTCAACGTCGCCAACGCGCTCGGCGCCTTCGCCGCCGCCGAGGCGATGGGCGTCGGTTCGGAGATCGCTGCCGCCGGGCTCGCCCGGGCGGCCCGGGTCCCTGGGCGGTTCGAGCCGATCGACGAGGGGCAGGGGTTCTCGGTCCTCGTCGACTACGCCCACACTCCCGACTCGCTGGAGAACGTGCTGCGGGCGGCTCGCCGTCTCACCGCCGGCAGGCTGATCTCGGTTTTCGGTGCGGGCGGCGACCGCGACCGCGACAAGCGGCCGAAGATGGGACGGGCCGGGGCGGAGCTTTCCGACCTGGCGGTGATCACCTCCGACAACCCGCGCTCCGAGGACCCCGAGGCGATCGTCGCCGAGGTCGCCGCCGGTGTGGAGGGGGCGACCGATCTGGAGGTCGTCGTCGACCGGCGCGAGGCGATCGCCCTTGCTCTCGGCCGCGCCGCGCCCGGCGACACCGTCGTGATCGCCGGCAAGGGCCACGAGCAGGGCCAGGAGTTCCAGGCCGGGCGGAAGATCCCCTTCGACGACCGCGAGGTCGCCCGCGAGGAGCTCTGGAAGCTGGGCAGCCCGGCGTGAGGCTCTCGGCGCAGGAGATCGCGAGTGCGATCGGGGCGGAGGTGGTCGCCGAGGGAGCTTCGGAGCCGCCGCGGCGAGCGACTATCGCCTCTGGCGATACGGGACCAGGAGATCTCTTCTTCGGCTTGCGGGGCGCCCACCGCAACGGCGGCGACTTCGCCACCGCTGTAGTCGAGGCTGGAGCGTGGGGTGCAGTGGTAGACGATGAGGCGCGGCAGTCCTTATCCATCCATAAGAGGGAAAAGCTCTGCCGCGGGTCCTGGGTCTTCGTCGTCGAGGACCCGCTGGCGGCGCTGCAGGCGCTGGCGCGGGAGTCACGGCGGGCGCTCGGTGCTCGCGTCGTCGGCGTTACCGGTTCGGTCGGCAAGACCTCGGTCAAGGACATCTCCCGGGCGTTGCTTCCCGGCGTGGTCCACGCCAACCGCGAGAACCTCAACACCGAGATCGGGCTGCCGCTGACGATCCTCGAAGCGCCCGACGACACCGAGACGCTGGTCCTGGAGATGGCGATGCGGGGGAAGGGGCAGATCGCCGAGCTGGCAGCCATCGCCGAGCCGGAGGTGGCGGTGATCACCAACGTCGGTCCCGTCCACGTCGAGCTGCTCGGCTCGGTCGCGGCGATCGCGGCGGCGAAGGCCGAGATCCTCGACGACCTGCCGCCGGGAGGGACGGCGGTGGCGCCGGTCGAGGCGGGCGAGCTGGAGCCACACTTGGCGCGAGCGCCGAACCTGTTGCGCTTTGGCACCGGCGGCGACGTCGAGGCGAGCGAGGTGAGGGTCGACGACGGCGTCACCGAGGCCCTCGTCTCGACCCCGCTCGGCACCCAGCGCTTCCACTTCCCCTTCACCGAGGCGCACAACCTCGCCAACGCCCTGGCCGCGATCGCCGCCGGTGTCGCCCTCGGTGCCGACCTCGAGGGGATGGCCGACCGCGCTGCGAGCATAGGATTCTCCCGCTTCCGCGGTGAGCGACTTCAGCTTCCCGGCGGGATCGTCCTCGTGAACGACTGCTACAACGCCAACCCGGTGTCGATGCGCGCGGCGCTCGACCACATCGCCAGCCTCGATGCGCCGCGGGCGGTCGCGGTGCTGGGCGAGATGGGGGAGCTCGGCCCGGGCTCGGCCGGCTACCACCGCGAGGTCGGCGAGCACGCTCGCGCCGCCGGGGTCGACTTCGTCGTCGGCGTCGGCCTGCCCGCCCGCGACTACGACCCCGACGAGCTGGTCGCCGATCCGGGCGAGGCGGCGGAGCTGCTCTCCGCGCGCCTGGAGCCCGGTGACGCGGTCCTCGTCAAGGGCTCGCGCTCGGCCGGCCTCGAGGCCGTCGCCGAGCAGCTGGTCGTCCTCGTCGGGGCGGAGGAGGGCTGATGGGCGAAGTCCTGATCGCGGGGATGGCGGCGATGCTGATCTGCATCTTCCTCGGCCCCAAATTCATCGAGTACCTGCGGGTGCGCGAGTTCGGGCAGAACATCCGCGAGGAGGGGCCGCAGGGGCACCACGCCAAGGCGGGGACGCCGACGATGGGCGGGCTGATCGTCTTCGCCTCGATCTGCGTCCCCTTCCTCGTCCTCTCTGACCGCGACCCGCAGAGCATGGCCGTCTTCGGAGTGGCGATGGGCTGTGCCGCCCTCGGCTTCGCCGACGACTACATCAAGATCGTCAAACGCCGCTCGCTCGGGCTTGCCGGCCGCTGGAAGCTGCTCGGCCAACTGCTGCTCGCGCTCGGCCTCTGGTGGGTCGCCCGCCACTCGGTCGGCCTCGAACCGAAGCTCTACTTCCGGATCGGCGACGGCAGCCTCGACCTCGGGCCGGCGCTCTACTTCGTCCTCGTCTTCCTCGTCATCGCCGGGACCTCCAACGGGGTCAACCTGACCGACGGCCTCGACGGCCTCGCCGCCGGCTCCTGCGCGATCGTCCTCCTCGCCTACACGGCGATCGCCTTCGTTGCCAACGAGCAACAGAACCTGGCCCTGCTCTCCGCCTGTCTGGTCGGCGCCTGCGTGGGATTCCTCTGGTACAACGCCTTCCCGGCTTCGATCTTCATGGGGGACACCGGCTCGCTCGGCCTCGGCGGCGCGATCGGCGCCCTCGCGGTGATGACCCAGACGGAGGTCCTGCTGATCATCATCGGCGGCATCTTCGTGATCGAGGCGCTCTCGGTCCTGCTCCAGGTCTTCGCCTTCAAGACCTTCCGCCGCCGCGTCCTGCTGATGGCGCCGCTGCACCACCACTTCGAGATGATGGCCTGGTCGGAGACGAAGATCATGCTCCGCTTCTGGATCATCGCCGCGGTCTGCTCGGGGATCGGTTTCACCTTGTACCAGCAGTCGATTGGGTCTTAGGAGGTTGTGTGACCGATTCAGTGGAATCAGCGCTCGCCCTGAGGATCATCTGAAGACGTGCCAGAGGTAGAGGTCAGCGCGGGTCCGATCGACTACGGGGATTCCGGCGGCGACGGTAGGCCACTCGTCTTCATCGGCGGGTTGCCGCACGACGAGCGCCTCTGGGACGGGGTGATTGCCGAGCTGGCGCCGCAGTTCCGCTGTCTGACGCCGGTCCTGCCGCTCGGCGCCCAGCGCAAACCGCTGCGCCCCGACGCCGACCTCTCGCTGCCGGGGATGTCGCGGATCGTCACCGAGTTCCTCGAGCGGCTCGACCTCTCCGACGCGGTCGTCTGCTTCAACGACTGGGGCGGCGCCCAGACGATGGTCTCCCACGGCGGCACCGAGCGCGTCGGCGCCTTCGTCCTCGTCTCCTGCGAGACCGACCGCAACTACCCGCCGGGAGTCGCCGGCCAGATCGCCGCCCTCTCCGGCTTCCTGCCCGGCGGTTTCGGGGTGATGCGCTTCGCCCTCTCCTCGCCGAGGCTGCGGAATCTGCCCTTCACCTACGGCCGGATGAGCAAGCGCGGCGTCCCCGACGAGGTGATGCACCGCTGGCTGCAGCCGCTGAAGCGAGCGGAGATCCGCCGCGACACCCGCCGCTACGTCCGCGACGTCCGCCACGGCAAGCGCGAGATCCGCGCCGCGACGCCGAAGCTGCGCTCCTTCGGGCGCCCGGTCCTCGTCGTTTGGGACGAGGAGGGGACGATGATGCCCAACAGCGAGGGCCGCCGCCTGGCCGAGTCCTTCCCCAACTCGACCTACGTAGAGCTGCCCGACTGCTACACCCTGATCCCGATCGACCAGCCGGTGGCGCTGGCCATCGAGATCAGGCAGTTCCTTCGTCAGTAGGGGGCGCGAAGGCCCTCGAACATCGGGAAGTGCTTGAGGTTGAGGGTCGCGAGCTGGGCTTCGAGCACTTCGGCCGTAGCGGCGATCGCCAGGTCGGCGATGTCAATGCCTGGGTGACTCCGGCGCCAGCGGCGCCCGAGCTCCCCGGCTCGCCGCGCGATCATGTCATCGAGCGGTACCCATTCGAGCAGGTCGAACACCTGGGCGGCTGCCTGCTTTTCTGCAGCCCGTAGCCCCTGGACGACCTCGATCCGAGTCACCTCCGAGCAGGTGGGCGAAGCGTCTAGCCCAGCGATGAAGTCGGTCGCCGTCCGCGATCCACGCAGGTGGTCGATCAGGATGGTGCTGTCGAGGACGACGGTCATCTTTCTTCGAGTTCGGTGAGTCGCTCAGCCCCCGCTCGGCGGAGTTTCTCCACGTATTCCGCTCCGTCTTCGAGGTAGGGAGCTATCCCTGCCGTCGCTGCAACCGCCTCCTGCCATCGCTCTCGCCAGGCAGCCCTCTTCCGCTCATGCTCGTCGATGTATGCATCGATTGCCAGGCGAATGAGGGACGAACGGGTGGTCCGTTCGGCAGCTGCTATCTCGTCCAACTTCGCGGTCTGCGCTTCATCCAGGTATATCTGCGTGCGAATCATGGTGTATAAGCGTACATCAGGGGCTGGTCGGGGCTGTACAGAGGGGTATCCGGGGGCGTCGCGAAGCTCTGGCATGTGTCCCTAAGGGTTCAGGCCAAGGAAACTCGCCCCCCCCTGCCAAATGGGCCGTTTCTCGTGGTCGGCCTCGCCCGCTCGGGACAAGCTGCGGCGCGGTTGCTGGCTGGGCGCGGGGAGACGGTGCTGGCGGTCGATTCCGGCCATCCCGAGGGGGCGGCAGGTTTGGAGGGGGCGGGCGTCGAAGTGTTCCTGGATACGGATGGAGTTGCACAGCTCGAGCGGACGCGGACCGTCGTCAAGAGCCCGGGAGTTCCCCGGGAGGCGCCGGTGATCGCGGCGGCGCTGGAGCGGGGAATCGAGGTCGTGGGGGAGATGGAGCTGGCCTGGCGGGCGTTGCCCAACCGTTTCCTCGCCGTCACCGGCACCAACGGCAAGACGACCACGGTCGAGCTGCTCGGCCACCTCTACCGCACCGCCGGTGAGCCGGTCGCGGTTGCCGGCAACGTCGGCACCGCGCTCTCCGAGCTGGTCGCTGAGGTCGATCCCGAGGCGACGATCGTCTGCGAGTGCTCCAGCTTCCAGCTCGAGGACACCACCGCCTTCGCCCCCGAGTGCGCCGTCTTCCTCAACCTCGCGCCGGACCACCTCGACCGCCACGCCGACCTCGAGTCCTACCTGGCGGCGAAGCTGCGGATCTTCGCCAACCAGGGCAACGACGACGTCGCCGTCTTCAACGCCGACGACCCCTTCGCCGCCGGCACCGACCTCGGCGGCTGCGGCCGGCGGATCGCCTTCTGTCACGGCGCCGCGCCCGACTGCGAGGTCGCCGTCGCCGAGGGGACGATCTTCTATGACGGCGAGCCGCTGCTGGCCGTCTCCGAGCTCGGCCTCTTCGGCGAGCACAACGTCGCCAACGCGATGGCCGCCGCCGCCGCGGCGCTGGCGATGGGGGTCGACCGCGACGCGGTCCGCGCTGGCCTGCGCAGCTTCGCCGGGGTGCCGCACCGGCTCGAGCCGGTCGCTGAGATCGCCGGCGTCCGCTTCGTCAACGACTCGAAGGCGACCAACGTCGCCTCCGCCGCGGTCGGGATCCGCGCCTTCGCGGGCGGCGTCCACGCGATCCTCGGCGGCAGCGAGAAGGACGAGCCGTTCGCACCGCTGATGGAGCCGCTGATGGAGCACGCCTCCGCCTGCTACCTGATCGGCGCCACCGCCGAGCGGATGGCACGGGAGCTGGCGCCGGCGCTCGCGACCGGGGTCGAACTGCACCGCTGCGCCGACCTCGATGACGCCGTGCGCCGCGCCGCGGCTGCCGCCGAGCCCGGGGACGTCGTCCTGCTCTCGCCCGCCTGCGCCAGCTTCAACGCCTTCGCCAACTTCGAAGCGCGCGGCGAGCGCTTCCGCGAGATCGTCGGGGAGCTGGGATGAGCGGGAAAGCCACCCGTAGCCGCAAACCGAAACCGGCGAAGAAGCCGGGTAAGGCAAAGAGGACCAAGAAGCGCGGCCGTCCGTCTCCGCCTGAGTACAACATCCTCCTCACCGCGACCCTCTGCCTGCTGGCCTTCGGCGCGGTGATGGTCTTCTCGGCCAGCTCGACGACCCGCATCCTCCAGGACGGCGGCCTCTCCGACAGCGCCTTCTACCTGAAGCGGACCCTGCTCTTCGGCGCCGTCGGCCTGACGGTCATGTACCTGGTCGCCCGCGGTGGCGGCCTGCAGCTGGTGCGCCGGGTGACGCCGATGCTGCTCGCCGTCTCGATCTTCCTCCTCTGCGCGGTCCTCGTTGCCGGCACCGAAGTCAACGGCGCGACCCGCTGGCTCGGCAGCGGCTTCCTCCAGGTCCAGCCCTCGGAGCTGGCCAAGGTGGCGCTGATCCTCTACGGCGCCGACCTGCTGGCGCAGAAGCCGAAGCGGGTGCGCTCGCTGGAAGGGATCATGCCCTTCCTCCTGGTCGTCGGCGCCTCCTGCCTGCTGATCATGCTCCAGCCCGACATGGGGACGACGATGGTGATCGCCTTCTCGGTCGGCGCGATGCTGATCTCGGCTGGGATGCGGCCGGTCGACCTCGGCAAGATCGCCCTCGTGATCGGCGGCCTGGCGCTGGCGATGGCGGTCGTCGAGCCCTACCGGATGGCCCGCCTCACCTCCTTCCTCAATCCCGGCACCGATCCCGGCGGCGCCGGCTTCCAGGCGGCGCAGGCGAAGATCGCCCTCGGCTCGGGCGGTTTCCTCGGCGACGGGCTCGGCAACGGTGTCGGCAAGGCCTTCTATCTGCCCGAGGCCCACACCGACATGATCTCGGCGGTGATCGGCGAGGAGCTGGGGATGGTGGGGATCACGGCCGTCGTCGGGCTCTTCGCGATGTTCGGCTACGCCGGCCTGAAAACCGCGCAGAAGGCGAAGGACGTCTACAGCAAGATCCTCGTCACCGGCCTCACCTCGCTGATCCTCGTCCAGGCGATCATCAACCTCTTCGCGGTAATGGGGATGGCGCCGCTGACCGGCGTGCCGCTGCCCTTCGTCTCCTACGGCAACAGCAGCCTGATGGCGACTCTGCTGGCGGTCGGCCTGATCCTCAACGTCGCCCGCGGCGGCACGGCGAAGGCGGCGCGCACTTCGACGCCCACCCGCGCTGGCAAACTGCGCGTCGTCGACGGCGGGCGCTCGTCCGCGCGCGAAAGGAGCCGAACCAGCGGTGCCAGGAAAGCCAAGAGTGGTGGTCGCAGCGGGGGGAACCGCGGGGCACGTGGTGCCCGCCATGGCGGTCGCCGACGAGCTTCGGGCTAGCGGGGCAGAGGTCAGCTTCCTCGGCACGCGCGAGCGGATCGAGGCCGTGCTGGTCCCCGCAGCCGGCTACGAGATGGACTTCATCAAGGTGCGCGGCATCGACCGCCGCAATCCCGTGCGCGCAGCGCGGGCCGGGTTCGAGGCGCTGGGTGCGGTCGGCGCCGCGCGCAAGGTCCTGCACCGGCGGGGTGCCGACGTCGTCGTCGGCGGCGGCGGCTACGTCGCCGGGCCGGCGGGTCTGGCGGCGGTGATGAGCGGAACCCCGCTGGTCCTCACCGAGGCCGACAGCCACCTCGGGCTCGCCAACCGCCTGCTTGCGCGGGGGGCACGCCGCGTCTGTCTCGCCTTCCCGATCGCGGGCAGGGAGGGAGACCTCTACCTGGTCACCGGCCGGCCGGTCCCGAAAGCGGTGCTGGAAGGCGACCGGGCCAAGGCGCGGGAGCGGTTCGGGATCGCCGCAGACGCGCGCTGCCTGCTTGTCTTCGGCGGCAGCCAGGGCGCGCGCTCGATCAATCTCGCCGCGATTGAGGCCTTCGCCGAAGACCCCAACGCAGTTGTCCCCGGTATGCGGGGACAACTGCGTGCGCGTGACTTCGACGTGCTGCATATCGCCGGCAACCGCGACTTCGCCGAGCTCGAGCAGCGGCTCGCCGCCGCGCCTCACGCCGAGCGCTACACGCTGCTCGCCTACGAGCCGAACCTCGGCGACGTCCTTGCCGCGTCTGATCTCGTCCTCGCCCGCTCCGGCGGCTCGATCTTCGAGGTGGTTGCGGTCGGTAGGCCCGCGGTCCTCGTTCCATATCCCTTCGCCACCGCCGACCACCAGAGCGCCAACGCCGAGTGGATGCGCTCCGCCGGTGCCGCCAGCGTGATCGCCGACGCCGAGCTGAGCGCCGAGCGGCTGGCGGCCGAGGTCGTGCCGGTGCTCGAAGACCCGGCCCGACTTGAGGCGATGGCCGCCGCCGCCCGCGGCCTCGCCAAACCCGACGCCGCCCGACGGATCGCCGACGAGGTCCTGGAGGCGGTCGGATGAGCGAGTGGAAGGGGCGCCGGCTCCACTTCATCGGGATCGGCGGCGCCGGAATGAGCGGGCTTGCTTTGGTCTGCGCCGGGCTCGGCGCCGATGTCACCGGCTCAGACCGTGCCGACTCCTCTTATATGGAGCGCTTGCGGGCGGCGGGATTGGATCCCACCGTTGGTCACGATGCGGCCAATCTGCCCGACGGTGTGGAGGTCGTCGTCTCGACCGCGATCGCCGCGGACAACCCCGAGTTGGCGCTCGCCCGCCAGGACGGCATCGAGCCGATCCACCGCGGTCAGTTGCTGGCCGAGCTCTGCGCCGAGAAGCGCCTGATCGCGATCGCCGGCACCCACGGCAAGACGACGACGACGGCGATGGTTGCCTGGGCGCTGCGCGCGATCGGTGCCGATCCGGCCTTCTTCGTCGGCGGCGAGGTCCCAGGGTTGGGAGCGGCCGGGGCCACCGCCAACGCCGGCTGGGGCGAGGGCGAGTGGGTCGTCGCTGAGGCCGACGAGAGCGATGCCAGCTTTTTGCGCTTGAACCCGGAGGTGGCGGTGGTCACCAACGTCGAGATGGACCACCACTCGCGATGGGGCTCCCTGGCCGAGCTGCATGAGGCGTTTAAGGCATTCGCCGGCCCGGCGCGAGGGCTGGTTTTGCCCGGTGACGAGGAAATGGGCTGGCTGGACGGAGCGGACGGCGAGATCGTTCGCTTCGACGGCGTCGCCCCCGGCCCGGAGGAGCTGAACCTCGCCGTGCCTGGCGAGCACAACCGCCGCAATGCCCGTGCCGCGCTCGCCTCCCTGCAGTTGGCGGGATTTGACGTCGCCGATGCCGCCGAGGCGCTGGCGGGCTTTCGCGGTGTTCACCGTCGCCTCGAGTTGAAGGGTCGCCGCGGGCCGGTCTCCATATACGACGACTACGCCCACCACCCGACCGAGGTCCGCGCCGCCCTCTCGGCCCTGCGCGAACAGGATCCGAGCCGCCTCGTCGCCGTCTTCCAGCCGCACCTCTACTCGCGGACCAAGGCGCTGGCCGACGGGTTCGGCGCCGCCCTCGCCCTTGCCGACGAGGCGATCGTCCTCGACGTCTACCCGGCGCGCGAGGAGCCGGTCGGCGATCTCGCCGGCGTCAGCGGCCTGCGGGTCGCCCAGGTGGCGGCGGAGCGCGCGGGGGGAAAACCGATTTGGTGGCTGCCCACCGCCGAGGTGGCCCAGCGAGCGCTGATCGATCGGCTCGACGGCGACCCGGGGCTCTACGGCGAGGGGACGGTGCTGGTGACGATCGGCGCCGGCGATGTCTTCAGGCTGGGCGAGGCGCTGGTCACGGAGGCGGCGGAGTGAGTCCGCCACCCGAAGGGATCGAGCGCGACTTCCCGCTGGCGCGGCTGACCACGGTACGCACCGGTGGCGCCGCCGACTGGTTCGTCCGGCCGATCGACGAGGAGCACCTCGCCGCCGCCTTGGGCTGGGCCGACGCCGAAGCGCTGCCGGTGGGAGTGATCGGTTCCGGCTCGAACCTGTTGATCGCCGACGAGGGCTTCCGCGGGCTGGCGATCAAGCTCGACGGGGAGCTGGCTGCGATTGAGCGCGATGGCGACAGAGTCCTCTGCGGCGGCGGCTACCGGTTCCCCTCGGCGGCGGCGAAAACCGCCGGCTGGGGTCTCTCCGGTCTGGAGTTCGGGGTCAACATTCCCGGCACCACGGGAGGTGCGGTGCGGATGAACGCCAACGCCTACGGCGGTCAGCTGGCCGAGGTCCTCGAGTGGGTCGACGTCTGCACCGCAGCGGGGACCGATCGCCGGACTCCCGACCAGCTCGGTTTCACCTATCGCCACTCGAACCTGCGTGAGGGTGAAATCGTCACTCGCGCTTCATTCCAGCTCACGCCGGCCGACCCTGAGGAGGTCCGCGCCACCCTGGCGAGCATGCGCGAGCGGCGGCGAGAGGCACAGCCGTCAGGGATCAAGACCTTCGGCTCGACCTTCAAGAACCCCGAGGACGAGCGTGCCGAGGGGCGCTCAGCCGGGCAGCTGCTCGAGGCCGCCGGATGCCGCGGCCTTCGCCACGGTGGCGCTCGCTTCTCTGAGAAGCACGCCAACTTTGTCGAGAACGACCGCGACGCAACCACCGCCGACGTGCTCGAGTTGATGGCCGAGGGCCGCCGGCGAGTCCATGAGCGCTTCGGGGTCGTGCTCGAGCCCGAGGTCCAGGTGCTCGGCGAGGTCGCCTGGCCGGACGGTTGGCAGCTGTGAGCAGGCGCTGGATCGCGGTGCTCGTCGCCGTCCTGCTCGTCGCGGGTTGCGCCTACTGGTTCGTGCTCCGCACCAAGAGCGCCGACCCCCAAGTCCAGGTCCCGCAGCTGGCGGCAACGATCGGCGAAGGCGAAGAAGCCGTAGGTGTCGCCGGCAACGGCGCCGCGGTCCGCTGGCTGCCGCTGCCCGAAGACCCGCCGTTGCCCCGGCTGCCTCTGAACGAGGTCCCGAAAGGGGGACGCGTGCACGGGCCGGCGCTCGAACAGGTCCGGGTCCTCGCCGCGGTTCCGGACGAACTGCGCCCCTTCGTCGAAAGCAGCTACTTCGGCGAGAGCGGGGTGGACGTCAACCTCACCACGGGGATCGAAATCTATTTCGGCGACGACTCGCAGGCGCAGCGAAAGTGGCGCGCGGCGGCGGCGATCCTCGCCGACCCTTCGGTTACCACGCTCGATTATGTAAACGTGATCGCCCCGAGCAGACCGGTTTTCTCCGGCTCCGAACATGAACTTCCCGCCCCACCCTGAACCACTTTCATGAACCGAGAAAGGGCTTTGCAGAGCGGCGTCGAAAAGTCTCAACCTGAGGGTGAGAGTGGCCAAACCCTCAACTAGTGATCGAGACTTGGCCGTTGCAGGATGGTTGACGCGCGTTTGACAGAGACGTCGGAATGCCCTACGTTGAGCGCAATTTCCGTCCTTCAGCGGGAGGCTCAAACCCTAGAGCGTTGCTGAAGGGTCGGACGGAACAAAGGCTCAACTCACATGGAATCCACTTATCTCGCAGTGATCAAGGTCGTCGGCGCCGGCGGCGGCGGCACCAATGCGGTCAGCCGCATGATCGACGCCGGCATCAGGGGCGTCGAGTTCGTCGCGGTCAACACGGATGCCCAGGCCCTGCAGGCCTGCGACGCCGACATCAAGCTTTCGATCGGCCAGGAGCTGACCCGCGGCCTTGGCGCCGGGGGCAACCCCGAGGTCGGCGCCGGCGCGGCGGCTGAGAGCCGCGACGAGATCAAGGAGGCGCTGAAGGGCGCCGATATGGTCTTCGTCACCGCCGGCGAGGGTGGCGGCACCGGCACCGGCTCGGCGCCGGTGATCGCCGAGATCGCCAAGGAGGAGATCGGCGCCCTGACCGTCGGCGCGGTGACCAAACCGTTCGAGTTCGAGGGCAAACGGCGGATGCAGCAGGCACTCGAGGGCATCGAGAAGCTGCGCAACAAAGTCGACACCCTGATCATCGTCCCGAACGAGAAACTGCTGCAGGCGGTCGAGCGGCGCACCAGCGTCCTCGAGGCCTTCCGCCAGGCGGACGACATCCTCCGCCAGGGCGTCCAGGGCATCACCGACCTGATCACCATCCCCGGGCTGATCAACCTCGACTTCGCCGACGTGCGGACGATCATGCGCGATGCCGGGTCGGCCCTGATGGGCGTCGGCTCGGCCTCCGGCGAGGCCCGCGCTCTCGATGCCGCCAAGGCGGCGATCACCTCGCCGCTGATCGAGGAGTCGATCAAGGGCGCGACCGGGATGCTGCTGAACATCACCGGCCCCGAGGACCTCGGTCTGTTCGAGGTCAACGAGGCGGCCCAGTTGGTCCAGGCCGAGGCCGACGACAACGCCAACATCATCTTCGGCTCGGTCGTCGACCAGTCGATGAAGGACGAGGTTCGGGTTACGGTCATCGCCACCGGCTTCGAGGGGTTCGAGCTGCTTGCTCGGTCGCCTCAGCGGGTTCGGCGGCGTTACGAGAGCCGCCCGCGGGTCTCCGCTGAGGACACGGACATCAGGAAACTCCGGGTCAGCGACGACGACATCGACGTTCCCGGGTTCCTAAAAGAGTAGGTCGGGGGGCACACCGGGTGCCCCTCCCCCAAAGCCCGTCGCGCAGCTGGGCGGACTTGTGGGCGCAGCTGTGACTTCTTGAGCCTTTGTGGGAGGGGCACCCGGTGTGCCTGCCTGAATAGGCTTTGGAATTCGTGGCTGACTCTCGGCGAACCCCTCTCCTCCAGCAGCATGTTGAGCTCGGGGCGAAGATCGTTCCTTTTGCTGGTTGGGAGATGCCCGTTACCTATGAGGGGATTCGGGAGGAGCACTCCGCGGTGCGCAGGCATGTGGGGATGTTTGATGTTTCGCATATGGGCGAGGTTGAGGTTGAGGGGCCGGGCGCTCTTGCCTTTTTGCAGCGGGTGCTGTCCAACAATGTTTCGAAGATTGGGGTTGGTGGGGCTCAGTACTCGTGCCTCTGCCAGGAGGACGGCGGTGTCCTTGACGACCTCTTCGCCTACCGGCTCGGTGGCGACCGCTATCTGATCGTCACCAACGCGGCCAATCACGAGACGGACCTCGCCTGGCTTGGGCGGCAGAGCCGAGCCTTTGACGTGATCGTCCGCGACGTTGCCGATCGCTACGCGATGCTCGCGGTCCAGGGGCCGCATGCCCGGGCCGTTCTCGCTTCTTCGCTGGGGATCGAGTTGCTGCCGCGCTTCCACGTCTCCCATGCCCAGGTCGGCCGCCGCCCTGCCCTGGTCTGCGGTACCGGCTACACCGGCGAGGACGGGGTCGAGCTGCTGATCGACCCCGAGGTCGCGGCGCCGATCTGGGCCGAGCTGCTCGACGCCGGCGTCGTCCCCTGCGGCCTCGGCGCCCGCGACACCCTGCGGCTGGAGGTCACCTACCCCCTGCACGGCAACGAGCTGAGCCCCGAGCGCAACCCGATCGAGGCCGGTCTCGGCTGGTGCTGCAAGGAGGAGACCGGCTTCATCGGCTCCGAGGCGATCGCCGCCGCCCGCGCCGAGGGCACCGCAGAGACGCTCGTCGCCTTCAAGATCGAGGACAAGGGGATCCCGCGCGAAGGCAACCCCGTCCTCCACGACGGCGAGGGGGTCGGCGTCGTCACCAGCGGCACCTTCTCGCCCTCGCTCGAGCTCGGCGCCGGGATGGCCTACGTGAAAGCGGAGCTTGCGGCGGTCGGGACCGAGGTCGAGATCGACGTGCGCGGCAAGCGCCGCCCCGCCCGGATAGCTTCCAAGCCTCTCTACGCGAAAAGGAGCTGAGTTTTGTCCGACGCCACCTATCCCGAGGACCTTCGCTATCACGAGGAACATGACTGGGCCCGGATCGAGGGAGACCAGGCGACGCTCGGGATCACCTGGTACGCCCAGGACTCGCTCGGCGAGGTCGTCTTCTTCGACCCGCCGGAGGTCGGCGCGACGATCCAGAAAGACTCCTCCTACGCCGAGGTCGAGTCGGTCAAGGCGGTCTCCGACGTGATCGCGCCGCTCTCGGGCGAGATCGTCGAGGTCAACGACGCGCTGGAAGACAGCCCCGAGAAGGTCAACGAGGACCCCTACGGCGAGGGCTGGCTGGTCAAGGTGCGGCTGACCGCGCCGGAGGAGGCCGAGACCCTGCTCGGGGTCCAGGAATACCGCAAGATGCTGGACCGCTAACGCCGAAGCCCGGCCACCCGCTTCCCTAGCCTTAGCGACGTGACCCGCTACACCTCCGCGACGCCCGACGACCGCCGGGAGATGCTCGACGCGATCGGCGTCTCCTCCGTCGACGATCTCTTTGAGCAGATCCCCGCGCCGCTGCGCCTCGGCCGGCCCCTGGCGCTGCCCGACGGGATGGCCGAGAACGAGGTCTACGAGCGGCTGACAGCGCTGGCCGAGCGCAATGCCGACGCCGAAGCGGAGGTCTGCTTCGTCGGCGCCGGGATGTACGACCACTACGTGCCGGCGATCGTCGACGCGATCACCTCGCGCAGCGAGTTCCTGACTCCGTACACGCCCTACCAGCCGGAGATCTCCCAAGGTGGGCTGCAGGTGATGTTCGAGTTCCAGACGGCGATGTCGGAGCTGACCGGGCTGCCGGTCTCCAACGCGGGCCTCTACGAGGGGCCCTCCTCGGTCGCCTCGGCCGGCTACCTGGCGATGGGCGCGACCAAGCGCAGGCGCTTCGTCGTCTCCCGCGGCGTGCACCCGCACAGCCGCGAGACGCTGGCGACCTACGCGGTCGGCTACGGGGCCGACGTCGTCGAGGTCGGGCTCGAGGGCGGGCTCACCGACGCGGCGGCGCTGGCGGCGGCGGTCGACGGCGAGACCGCGGCGGTCTTCCTCCAGAGCCCGAACTTCCTCGGCGCGGTCGAGGACGTCGAGGCACTCGGCGCCGCGGCGAAGGAGCACGGGGCGCTGCTGGTCGTCGCCTGCGACCCGATCACGCTGAGCGTGTTGAAGCCGCCGGGCGAGTGCGGCGCCGACATCGCCCTCGGCGAGGGGCAGCCGCTCGGCAACCGGCTCGATTTCGGCGGGCCGTCGTTTGGTTTCTTCTGCGCGACCCAGGCCCAGATCCGCCGCATGCCGGGACGGATCGCCGGCGAAACCGAGGACGTCGACGGCCGCCGCGGCTTCGTCCTCGCCCTGCAGACGCGCGAGCAGCACATCCGCCGCGAGAAAGCGACCAACAACATCTGCACCGCCCAGGCGCTGAACGCGTTGGGGGCGATGGTCCACCTCGCCTGGTTGGGACGGAACGGGTTCCGCGAGCTGGGCGAGCTGCTGGTCCAGCGGACCGCGTATGCACGTGGGCGCCTCGCCGCGGTCGACGGGGTCGAGCTGCTGCATGAGGCGCCGGTAGCGCGGGAGTTCGCGGTGCGGCTAGACGCGCCCGTGAGCAAGGTGCTCGACCGCGTCGCCGAGCGCGGCATCGCCGCCGGCTACCCGCTCGGCCGCGAGTACCCCGAGTTCGAGGATGGCCTCCTCGTCGCGATCACCGAGCGCCGCACCAAGGCTCAGATCGACGAGCTGGCCGAGGCGCTCGGAGCCGCCGTTGCCGCCGAGCGTGTCGATTTCCTCTCGGATAGCGAGAGTAAGTCGACACTCGCAGGGGGTGCGGCCTGATGGCCCTCACCGAGACGCCGATGCAGGCGGAACGCGCGCGGACCATCTATGAGAAATCGAAGGCGGGTCGTCGTGCGGCAGCGCTGCCCGCGACCGAAGTGCCCGAGAAGCCGCTCTCGGATCTCATCCCCGAGAACCTCTTGCGCGTTGAGCCGCCGCGCCTGCCGGAGATCGCCGAGCCGGAGATCGTCCGCCACTACAACCGCCTTTCGCGCCGCAACTTCGACCTCGACAGCGGCTTCTACCCGCTCGGCTCCTGCACGATGAAGCACAACCCCCGCCTCAACGAGCGGGTGGCGGCGCTGCCCGGCCACGCCCGCCTGCATCCGGCGCAGGATCCCCGCCGTGCCCAGGGGGCGCTGGAGCTGATGTGGTTGCTGCAGGAGAGCCTCAGCGAGATCTGCGGCCTGCCGCATGTCAGCCTGCAGCCGAGCGCCGGCTCCCACGGTGAGCTCGCCGGCCTGCTGCTGACCCGCGCCTACCACGCCGACCGCGGCGAAGCGCGGACCAAGGTGCTGGCGCCCGACACCTCCCACGGGACCAACCCGGCCTCGGTGACGATGGCCGGCTACGAGGTGGTCAAAGTCGCGACGAACGGGCAGGGCGGGGTGGAGATGAGCGACCTGCGGGCGAAGCTGGCCGAGAACGCCGGCGAGGTCGCCTGCCTGATGCTGACCAATCCGAACACGCTCGGAGTCTTCGACGAAAACATCGCCGAGATCGCCTCCCTGATCCACGCCGAGGGCGGGACGCTCTACTACGACGGCGCCAACCTGAACGCGGTGATGGGCCACTCGCGGCCCGGCGACATGGGCTTCGACATCGTCCACGTCAACCTCCACAAGTCCTTCAGCCAGCCGCACGGCGGCGGCGGACCCGGAGCCGGCCCGATAGCGGTCTCCGACCGGATCGAGCCCTTCCTGCCGCGGCCGCAGGTGGTCCGCAACGAGGGCTCCAACGGCCACGGCCCCAGCTTCGACCTCGACTTCGAGCGGCCGAAGTCGATCGGCCGCCTGCGCGGCTTCCAGGGCAATTTCGGCGTCTTCGTCCGCTCCTATGCCTACGTCCTCAGCCTCGGCGGCGACGGGCTCAGCGAGGCCTCGGAGACCGCGGTGCTGAACGCCAATTACCTGAAGGCACGCCTCGCCGAGGGGCGGGCGGGGGAGCGGCTGCCGATCGCCTTTGACCGCCACTGCATGCACGAGTTCGTCCTCTCCGGCAAGCCGATGAAGCGCGACCTCGGCCTCTCGACCCTCGACCTCGCCAAGCGCCTGCTCGACTTCGGCTTCCACCCGCCGACCGTCTACTTCCCGCTCCTCGTCGAGGAGGCGCTGATGGTCGAGCCGACCGAGACCGAGACCAAGGAGTCCCTCGACGCCTTTGCCGAGGCGATCGAGCAGATCCTCGCCGAGGCCGAGCAGAACCCCGACCTGGCCAAGAACGCCCCCTACACGACGCCCGTCCGTCGCCTTGACGAGGTCAAGGCGACGAGGCAGCCGGTTGTGCGGCAGCGTTTTTAGAGCTTCGGCAGCTGTTGTTTCAGTTCCAGCACCGGAGCGAAGATGTCGCCTTGCTTCTCGATGCGTTTGAGAGCGTCGCCGGCTTCGAAGACGAGTTTGCTGCCGTCGCCTGAGTCGGCCACGGCTTCGACCTCGTCCCAGGTCACCGGGGTGGAGACCGTGGGGCGCTTTCGGGCTCGCAGCGAGTAGACGGCGATCGTCGTTTTGCGTTCGTTGTTCTGGTACCAGTCGATCAGGACCTTGCCGCTGCGGTCGGTCTTTTTGCCCATTTTCGCCAGCACCTCGTCGGGGGTCTGTTTGGCGATCAGCTGGGCGAGCGCCTGGGCGAAGGGGCGCGTTTCCTCGTATGAGGTCTTGGTGTTGAGCGGGATGTAGAGCTGCATCCCCTTCGAGCCGGAGGTCTTGGCGAAGCACTCGAGGTCCAGCTGGCCCAGCACCTCGCGCAGTCGCAGCGCCACCCGCGAGCAGTCGACGATGTCGGCCGGCGGTCCAGGGTCGAGGTCGAAGGCGAGCACGGTCGGCCGTTTCGGCGCCCGGCTCTGCGAGAGCGAGGGATGCAGCTCGATCGCCGCCAGCTGCGCCATCCAGATCAGCGTCGGCAGGCTGTCGCAGACGCAGAAGTCGATTTTCCCCGCATTCGGGCCCGCCTGAACCCGGGTCGTCTTCACCCATTTCGGCCGGTGTTTGGGGCAGCGCTTCTCGAAGAAGGCCGAGTCGAGGTCGTCGACCCCTTCCGGGAAGCGGCGCAGGGTGACGGCGCGGCCGCTCAGGTGGGGGACGATCGCCGGCGCCACCTTGGCGTAGTAGTCGACCATCTCGCCCTTGGTGAACCCCGGCTCGGGGTAGAGCACCTTGTCAAGGTTGGTCAGCCGCAGTTCCCTGCCGTCGACCTCGACCTGCCGCGTCTCGCCCACGGCCTACGCGCCTATTTCGAGGCTTTGGCTTTGGAGCGGGAAGGGCTTTTTGCTTTCGCTTTGCCCTTTTTGGCGGCCTTCGCTTTTTTGGCTTTCGCCGGCTTCTTGCCGCCCTTCTCTTTCACCGCGGCGATGCTCTCCTCCAGCGCCGCCATCAGATCGGGAGCCTTGGTCGCCTTCGGCGTCTCCGCTTCGGAGGCGACGATCTCCTTGCCTTCGGCCTTCTGCTCGATCAGCGCCAGCAGCTGCTCGCGGTACTCGTCGCGGTAGTCGCCGGGGTTGAAGGTGGTGCTGAGCGAGTCGATCAGCTGCTCGGCCATTTCGCGCTCGCGCTTGGCGACCTTCGGTTTGGTGTCGGGTAGCGCGTCGTCGAGGTCCGACGGCGGCACGACCTCGTCGTGGAAGCGCATCGTGGTCAAGGTCAGGACGCCGTCGCCGGCGCGGATCGCCGAGAGGTGCTCTTTGTTGCGGAAGACGAAGCGGGCGATCGCGGCCTTGCCCGAGCTTTCCATCGCCGCGCCGAGCAGCGAGTAGGCCTTCTCGGCGCCGGTGGCGGGGGCGAGGTAGTAGGGGCTGTCGAAGTACATCGGGTCGATTTCCTCGATGTCGACGAAGTCGAGGACGTCGATCGCGCGGGACTTCTCCGGCGCCAGCGCCGCCATCTCGTCCTTGCTCAGTGGCACGTACTGGCCGGGGGAGAGCTCGTAGGCCTTGACGATGTTCTCGTAGGGGACCTCTTCGTCGGTCCCGTCGGCGACGCGGCGGTGTTTGATCCGGGCGCTGTCGGAGTCGCGGATCTCGCGCAGGCCGATGTTGCGGCGCGCGACGGCGCTGTAGAGCTTCACGGGCACGTTCAGTAGCCCGAAGCTGATCGTTCCGCTCCAAATCGCTCTAGCCATCCGCCAAGTTCTCCTACCCGGATTGTTCCAGCCGAACTCGCGCCGGGCGATAGAGGCGGGCGCAGCGGTGGTCATCTTGCGCGCATCGGAGTTTTGCCACAGCCGGCTGGGGAAGATCTCGGATGGGATCATGCGGCGGTGCTCTTCGAGTTACGCGAGGTGGGACTGGACCGGGGCGGCCGCGCCGTCCTCGATTCATTCGACGCCTCGATCCCCGAGGGCGCGACCGCGATCGTCGGCCCCTCCGGGGTCGGCAAGTCGACGCTGCTGCGGCTGCTGAACCGGCTCGCCGATCCCAGCCGCGGTGAGATTGCCTATCGCGGCCGGCCGATAACCGCATACGAGCCGCTGGCGCTGCGGCGCGAGGTCTCATTGGTCCCACAGCTGCCGGCATTGCTGGAGGGGACGGTCGAGTCGAACCTGCGCTACGCGGCGGACCTCGCCGGCGAGTCGCTTGAGGTTGAGGAGACCCTGGCGCGCGCCGGCCTCGACCCGTCCTTCGCCGCGCGCGACGTCGCCAAGCTCTCGGTCGGCGAGCAGCAACGGGCGATGCTGGCCCGGGCGCTCGCCCAGCGCCCCGCCGTGCTCCTCCTCGACGAGCCGACCTCGGCTCTCGACCATGCCGCCCGCGACGCGGTCGAGGCGACCCTGGCAAGACTGCGCAGTGAGTCAAACCTCTCGCTGGTGCTGGTCAGCCACGACCCCGAGCAGGCCCGCCGCCTCGGCGACCGGGTGCTGGAGATGCCGGCGTGAGCGCCTCGATCCAGGTCGAGCTCTGGCAGGTCGCCGCCTCGCTGGTCCTGGTCGCGCTGGCGGCGGCGATCTCCTTCTGGCAGCGGGCCGGCCTCGAGCGCGACATCGTCGTCGCCACCGTCCGCTCGATCGTCCAGCTGACCCTGGTCGGTTACGCGATCAAGCTGATCTTCGACGTCGACTCGATCTGGCTGGTGCTCCTGCTGCTGGCGGTGATGGTCTTCTTCGGCGCGATCACCGCCCGCCACCGGGCCGACAAGGTGCCGGACTCCTTCGGCCCGCTGCTGATCGCCCTCGCCCTGGCCGGCGCCAGCACCCTCGGCCTCGTCGTCGCGCTGGGGATCTTCGACCCGACCCCGCGCTACCTGGTCCCGGTCGGCGGCATGGTTATCGGCAACGCGATGACCGCTAGCGCCGTCGCCCTCAACCGCCTCGGCGACGAGATGGCCGACGCCCGGGCGCGGATCGAGGCGACCCTCGCGCTCGGCGCCACCGCCCGCGAAGCCGCCGCGCCGACCGTCCGCCGCGCCCTGCGCTCGGGGATGATCACCCTCGTCGACTCGACCAAGACCACCGGCCTGATCTTCTTCCCCGGGACGATGGTCGGCATGCTGCTCGCCGGCGCCAGTCCCACCGACGCCGTCCGCCTCCAACTGATCCTCCTCTACACCCTGCTCGGCAGCGTCTCGATCTCCGCGCTCGTCGCCACCCTGCTTGCGTACCGAAACTTCTTTACGCCGGCGGCGCAGCTGCGCGAGCCGGAGACGCCCGGCTAGGGCCGGCAGCACCAGCCTTCTATCTGGGGAAAGCTGGTGGGCCGTCCGCTTGGCGCGATGTCCCTGGAGATGTGGGCGATGGCACGGCCCTTGCCGCCGCCGAGCGGCAGGAAGAGCCACTGGTCCGCTCCCGGCCAGGCGATCAGCAGCCGCTCGCCGTCCGGCGACCATTCGACCTGACTGAGGCTGCCGGGGACCCTGAGCAGGGTTCGCGGGCCCTGGCCCGGCCGGAAGACGAGGACCTCGCTGTAGGTGCCGTGCTTGCGCCAGTGGGTGATCGAGACGGCGACCAGCGGGGCCTGCGGTGCGAGGGCGGCGTCGTTGACGCTCGCCCGCGGCGGCAGCTGCAGGCGACGGGCTCTGCCGAGAGCAGGGCGGGAGGGGTGTCCGGCCGCCAGGACCGGCCGCAGCCTGATGGTCCCGGGCGAGGCTTCGAGGATCTTCCTGCCGCCGTCGGCCCACTCCATCCAGGTGATGCGTCCGAGGGCGGGCGCCCCGGCAAGGACGTCACCGGTCTCGCTGTCGATGATCCGCAGCCGGCTGGCGCCGGTCACGTAGGCCAGCGCATCCTCGCCGGTCGGTGACCAGGCCGGAGGGACGTACGCAGGCGAGATCCTCGCGTTGGGAGGGGTCCCGGCGGCGGTCGAGCCGGCCAGCAGGCGGTCTTCGGTCCCATCGCCGGCGACAACCCGCAGGTCGAAGCCTGAGCGGTAGACGATCCGTTCGCCTGAGGGCGACCAACGCGGGACCGCGACCCGCTGGTCGCCGGTGATCGACCAGCGCGGCGTACCGTCCGGCTCCAGCGCGCTCAGCGTCCGTTTCTTGACCGCGGCGACGAAGAGTCCGTGTGGGGACCAGGTCGGCCCTTCGTAGTCGCCGAGCAGCCGCCGCGTGCCGTCCGGCTCCACGACCACGGGGCCTTCTCCGGTTTGCACCAGGAGGCGCCCGCCGCCGGGAACGCGCGCCAGGGTGGGTTCTGGGCGCGGAACCGAGGCAGTGAATGCGTCGTCGACCCAGTCGCGGACGTCGGCGCCGGCGGGCGAGAGCAGCAGCGCCGCCAGCAGGGTGGCGAGCGCGAGACCGAGCGCGAGCCGCGGCATCGGCCGCCTGCGTCGCCTCTCCGAGGTTTGGGGGGTCATAGCCCCCCCAAGTTCGGAGCGAGCATCCTGCTCGCCGCTCTCTCGCTCCGCGAAGGCGGCCGCGACGATCCGCAGCCCGCGCTCCTCGGCGTCGGCCGGGACCGGGATCGGCGCCTCGCGCAGCGCCTCGCCGAGCGCGTCCCGCCTCATCGCCGCTCCTCCAGGCTCAGCTCGGCCTCAGCCGCCTCGCGCAGCCGGTCGAGCCCGCGCCGCAGGCGCGAGTTCACCGTGCCGCGCGGCAGCTCGAGCATCGCCGCGATCTCGCCCGGCGTGTACTCGAGCAGATGGCGCAGGACGACCACCGCGCGCTGCTCGGGCGGCAGCTCTCTCAACGCCGCGATCATCCCGCCGCCGATCTCCTCGGGCGCGGGCAGCGGCTCGAAGACCGACTCGGCGCCGTCGACCCGCCGCCGCAGCGCCTCGCGCCGCGCCCAATCCAGGGCGCGGTTGACGACGATCCGGTGCAGCCAGGGACGGAACGGCCGCCGCCGGTCGAAGCGGTCGAGGGCGTCGACCGCGGCGAGAAAGCCGTCCTGGGCGACGTCCTCGGCCGCGGCGGCGTCGTGGACGACGAGATAGGCGGCGCGGTAGGCGCCGCGCCAGTGCAGCGAGTAGAGCTGCGCCATCGCCGCGCCGGACCCGTTCTGGGCCTCGCGTACGAGTCGCCGCTCATCCGCACCGCTCTCACCTGGCATGCCTGACCCCCTTCGACCATCTCAATCTTCTCTCACCCAGCGGCCAATCCGCACCAGCGCCTTGCTCAGCCGACCGCGCATCGCCGGCTCCAGCCGCCCCTGCGGCAGCTCGACGACGAAGGCGGCCTCGTGCAGCACCTGGTTCTGCCAGTTCGGGCCGGTGCCGGCGGGCCAGCGCATCAGCCGGAACGGCATCCGGGCCAGGGCCGCGAAGTGGCGCGCCGCGGGGACGCTTTGGCCCCAGGCGCGGACGAAGGGCCGCTCGCCGCGGTACTGGTGGAACCAGATCGTCGCCGCCGGCTCCAGGTCTTGGATGACCCGAGCGGCGAGCCGCGTCTCGGGCTCGGAGAAGGGCCGCGGCCCCGAGTACTGCGGGTCGCCTGGCTGTCCCAGCGGCCGCCACTGCGAGGGGAAGTTGCGGTTGAGGTCGACGCCGCGAGCGTTGAGGCGCGATCCGGCGGCGGCGCCGTCAGGGTTCAGGCTGGGGACGAGGAAGACGTCGGCGCTTGGGTCGGGACAGCCGCCGGTCGTCGGCTCGACCGCGCCGGCGCCGCACTCGTCGCCGTGGATGCAGCCGAAGACGAGCAGCTCGCCGGGCCACTTCGGGTCGCCGAGCTGATGCAGCTCGATCGGCCGCCCCTGCGCGGAGTGACCGACGACCGCGTTTCGTCCCAGCAGGTTGCCTGGGCCGCGCGGCGTCTGGGAGAAGGCGAGAAGCCCGCCGTCCGCGCCCGGCTGCGGTGGGGCGGGAGCGAGAAGAGCGAGGGCTGCGAGCAAGGCGAGCATCACCTGGGAATACGCCTGAGCCACGCCCAGAGGTCCCTAGACTCCGCGAATGTCTCGATCCCAGCGCCTGACCCTGATCGCGACGATCCTCGGCTCGACGGTCGTCTTCCTCGACAGCACCGTGGTCAACGTCGCCCTGCCGGCGATCAGCGAAGGGCTCGACGTCGGCCTCGCCGGCCAGCAGTGGGTGGTCGAGGCCTACACCCTGGCGCTGGTCTCGCTGCTGCTCGTCGGCGGCAGCCTCGGCGACCAGTTCGGGCGACGGAAAGTGTTCGTGATCGGCCTGGTCGGCTTCGGCGCCACCTCGATCCTCTGCGCTGTCGCCCCCAGCGAGGAGTTCCTGATCGGGGCGCGTGCCCTGCAGGGGATCGCCGGGGCGCTGCTGGTGCCCGGCTCGCTGGCGATCGTCGCTTCGACCTTCGAGGGCGAAGCGCGCGGCAAGGCGGTGGGGATGTGGACGGCCTGGACCGGGATCGCGACCGTGGTCGGCCCGGCGGGCGGCGGCGCCCTGATCGGGATCTCCTCCTGGCGGGCGATCTTCTGGGTCAACATCCCGGTGATCGCGGCGACCGTGATGCTGACCCTCCACTCGGTCGAGGAGAGCCGCGACGAGGACGCCTTCCTCGGCATCGACTGGGCCGGAATCGCGCTCTCGGCGATCGGGCTCGGCGGGCCGACCTTCGCCCTGATCGAGCAGCCCTCGCGCGGTTGGAGCGACCCGGTGGTCTGGCTGCCGATGCTCGTCGGGATCCTCAGCTTCGGCCTCTTCATCCTCCGCGAGGCGAAGGCTCGCCACCCGATGCTGCCGCTCTGGCTGTTCAAGATCCGCAACTTCTGGGTCACGAACGTGACCACGCTCTCGACTTACGCGGGCCTGATCGGCGGCCTCTTCTTCGTCGGCCTCTACCTGCAGCAGGTGGTCGGCTACTCCCCGCTGGAGGCCGGCTTGGCGACGACCCCGATCTCGATCCTGATGTTCTTCCTCTCTCCCCGCTTCGGCCGCATCGCCTCCGGCACGGGGCCGCGGGCGCCGATGACCGCCGGCCCGATCGTCGGTGGCCTCGGGCTCCTGCTGCTGTTGAGGGTCGATACCAGCGCCAGCTACCTCGCCGACGTCCTTCCGGGCCTGCTCGTCTTCGGCGTCGGGCTCTCGGCGACGGTGGCACCGCTGACCGCGACCGTCCTCGACTCGGTCGACGAACACCGGGTCGGGATCGCCTCCGGGGTCAACAACGGCGTCTCCCGCGTCGCCGGCCTGCTGGCGATCGCCATCCTCGGCGCCGTCATCTCCGCCCACTTCGGCTCCGCCCTCGACGCCAATCTCGGCAACCAGCCGCTGAGCAGCCAGGGAGCCAACATCGTCACCGACGCCAAAGAACAGCCCCTCGCCGTCCCGGACACCGAAGACCTGCCGCCAGCCGAAGCCGACCGAGTAGCCACCGCCTCCGCTGAAGCCTCAACCTCCGCCTTCCACCTAGGAATCCTGATCGCCGGCCTACTAATGATCCTCGGCGGAATAGCCGCCGGCCTAGGAGTAGAAAACCCGAAACGGAAAGTCAGCTCCTATCCAAGCCGAGGCTCAGCCCAAGCCGGCGAGTGCGGCCACGGAACCGACGCCGACTGCGCCCCACAACAGCAAGAAAAGGCCACGGCGGCAGCCGATACCACCTGATCGTGCGACAGCTGGAACGGCCTGGAGCCGGGACCGGTGACCCCTCGAACGGGCGGATACTCAAAACGGCGGCCTAATTAGGCCGCCGTTTGTTCGGGCGAGGGGTCACCGGTCCCGGCTCCCGCATAGTCTCCAACGCCATGGCAAAACCGATCATCTTCAGCGGCATCCAGCCGACCGGCCGCAAGCACCTGGGCAACTACATAGGAGCAATCCGCCAGTACGTAGAGGGCCAGGACCGCGGCGACCCGGCGATCTTCTGCATCGTCGACCTGCACGCGATCTCGGTGCCGTACGACCCGGCCGAACTGCGCGAGCGCGTCTACGACACCGCCGCGGTCCTGCTCGGCGCCGGCCTCGACCCCGAGCGCTGCATCCTCTTCCGCCAGTCCGACGTCCGCGAGCACACCGAGCTGACCTGGCTGCTCTCGGCGGTCACCTCCCACGGCGACCTCAACCGGATGACGCAGTTCAAGGAAAAGGTCGGCAAGGACCGGGAACTGGCCTCCGCCGCGCTCTTCTACTACCCGGTGCTGATGGCCGCCGACGTGCTCGCCTACCGGGCGACCGAGGTGCCGGTCGGTGACGACCAGCGCCAGCACGTCGAGCTGATGCGGGAGATCGCCCGCCGTTTCAACGCCCGCTTCGGCGAGACCCTGGTCGTGCCGGAGCTGCGGATCCCCGAGGTCGGCGCCCGGATCATGGATCTGCAGGAGCCGGAGCGGAAGATGTCGACCACCGGGGGGACGCCGCAGGGGACCGTCCTCGTCCTCGACGAGCCCGACGTCGTCCGCAAGAAGTTCGGCTCGGCGGTGACCGACTCCGGTCGGGAGGTGGTCCGCTCGCTGGACAAGCCCGGCGTCAGCAACCTGATCGACATCCTCGCCGTCGCCCGTGGGACCGACCAGGCCGCGATCGAGGCCGAGTTCGAGGGTGCCGGCTATGGCGACTTCAAGAAGGCGGTTGCCGAGGCGGTTGTCGAGTACCTCGCGCCGACGCGCGAGCGCTACGCCGAGCTGCGGCCCGACGAGGCCGCCTTGGAGCGGGTCTTCGCCGCCGGAGCCGAGAAGGCGCGGTCGCTGGCCGCCCAGGTCCTCGCCGACGTCCGCGAGCGCATGGGCTACGGCCCGGCCTGAACTCCCAAATAGCCGGGAGACGGCGCGCCGCCGTCCCGCTCCGGCTCTAGTCTGCGGGCAGTGGCCGTAGCCGACCTCGACCTGGATCTCGACCTCGACGTCTTCGCCGGGCCCTTCGACCTGCTGATGGCGGTCGTCCTGCGCGAGGAGGTCAGCCTCCTCGACCTGCAGCTGGGCGAGGTAGTCGTCGCCTACGTCGAGCACCTCGAGCGCGAGGGCGAGCTGGAGCTGGAGGTGGCGACCGAGTTCCTCGTCCTGATCGCCGCCCTGCTGGAGCTGAAGTCCCGCCTGATGCTGCCGGGGCCGGAGGAAGAGCTCGACGACCTCAGCCCCGAGGAGGCGGTCGAGGAGCTGCTGGCACGGATGCTCGAGTACCGCCGCTACAGCGACGCCTCGAAGGTGCTCGCCGACCGCTTCGAGAGCCAGCGCGGCTACCTCTACCGCTCGGCGCCGCTGCCGACCGAGCTGCGCCGCGTCGCCGTCGACGCCGCCACCGCGGTCTACGACCCCGATGCCCTCGGCGCCGCCCTCGGAGACCTGCTGACCGAGCCGCCCGATGTCGACATCAGCCACATCCGCCCGACGGTTTCGCTGGAGCGCCGCCTGCGAGCCCTGCGCGACGTCCTCCGCAGCCGCTCCAGTTTCGACTTCGACGAGGAGTTCGGCGGCGAGGACCGGCTCACCCAGGCGGTCACCGTCTTCGGCCTGCTGGAGCTGTACCGCAAGGGCGAGATCACCTGGGAGCAGGACCGCGCCTTCGGCCCGATCCGGGTCAAGAAGACGACTCCCGACGCGATCCACATGGGCGCATGAACGACCTCTCCCGCACCGTCGAAGCGCTGCTCTTCCTCTCGCCGCAGGCGGTCTCCGTCGCCGACCTGGCGATGGCGACCGAGGCGACCGAGGGTCAGGTCGGGGAGGCGATCGAGCTGCTGCGCGAGGACCTTGCCGAGGGCAAGCGCGGGGTGGTGCTGCGCGAGGTCGGCGGCGGCTACAGCCTGGCCAGCGACCCCGGCAGCGAGGAAGCCGCCCGGCGTCTGCTCTCGAAGCCGCGGACGCCGCCGCTGACCCAGGCCCAGGCCGAGACCCTGGCCATCGTCGCCTACCTGCAGCCGGTCACCCGTCCCGAGGTCGCCCGCATCCGCGGCGTCACCTCCGAGTCGGCGGTCCAGAGCCTGGCCGAGCGCGGCCTGATCGAGGAGTCCGGCCGCTCCCAGTTCGGCGCCGCGATCTTCAAGACCTCGGAGCTGTTCGAGCGGCTCTTCGGCCTCAGCGGTCTCGACCAGCTGCCGGACCCGTCGCGGTTTGACCCCAGTCCTGAGGACGAGCGGGATTTGCGCGAGCGCTTGTTGAAGGCCGGGGAACAAAGAGCCGAATGAGGGCGGGGACCCAGGGAGGGCCTCGCCGGACAACTGATGGGGAGGGTCCGTCGAGGCCCTCCCTGGGTCCCCTCTCGTGAGGCTGGTCAAGTTCCTTGCTCACGGGGGTGTTGCTTCTCGGCGGAAAGCTGAGGAGATCATCGGCAAGGGGCTGGTGACTGTCGGGGGTGAGGTGGTTACCGATCCGGCTCGTGACGTGGGGGAGGGCGATGACGTGCGGGTTAATGGGGCTTCGGTGGTAGTTGAGGTGCGTGAGGTTTGGGCGGTGAACAAGCCGGCTGGGGTGGTCTCTACGGCGCGGCAGCCCGGTGAGCGGCGGGCGGTGGTCGACCTTGTCGATACGGAGGCCCGCCTCTATCCCGTCGGCCGGCTCGACGCCGACTCGACCGGCCTGCTGCTGCTGACCAACGACGGGGAGCTGGCGAACCAGCTGACGCACCCGCGCTACGAGGTGCCGAAGACCTATCGCGCCAAGCTCGGGAAGCCGATCGGCGACCGGGACCTCGAGCGCCTGCGCAAGGGCGTCGAGCTGGAGGATGGGCCGACGAGCCCGGCCGAGGTGCGCCGCCTGGGTGAGAAGGAGATCGAGATCACCCTCCGAGAAGGCCGCAACCGCCAGGTGCGGCGGATGCTGGAAGCGGTCGGGAACCGGGTGGTGGCTTTGCAACGTGTCAAGTTCGGGCCGCTTGCGCTTGACAATCTGCAACCAGGACATGCCCGTCGGCTCTCCGACGGCGAAATCTCTGAACTGCGAGAAGCCTCTCGATAGGGGCCGCCTCACCCTCCTACTTTGCTGGGTGGGAGGGTGAGGCGGCCCCTTACCAACCGCGCTTGTGGGACGGAAAGATGCGCCCGGCTCATCCGGGTGCGTGCGGATTGGCAAGGCGAACGGCGATCGCGTCCACCACAGCGGCGGCTTCCCGATCGGCCTGCTGGTGGGTGACGCGGAGGGTGCTGTAGCCGACGCGGAGGAGTTCGCGGTCGCGCCAGCGGTCCCGCTCGAATGCGACCTCGGTTCCGTGGAAGTCGCGGCTATCGGCCTCGAGGACGAATCGGTGCTCGGCCCAGAGGAAATCGACTTCGATGCGTCCTTTGGCGATCTCGACCGGGGCGTTGAGGAGCGGGGTGGGAAGGTTGCGGCGGAGGACCAGCGGCAGCACCTTTGCCTCCAACGGGCTCTTCAGCTTGCCGTTCTTCGCCACAGGCGCAGCGCGGCGCCATTCGTCGACAAGGGCACGCAAGGACCTCACCCCGCGCCGCCCGGGATCCATCGACGCCTCGATCGCCGGGATGTCGAGGATGCGCCGTTGCGCCGCCCGCTCAAAACAGCTGCGCAGCGCCCAGTCGCCGACGGTTCCGGCGAGGTCCACCAACGTCCGCGCCGGGCTCGTGCAGGGGATGCCATCCACCGTCCCGGTCTCCTCCCGCCGCGGCACCCGCACGCGATGAAAGCGAATCCCGTTGATTTTGCGCCCCCGGGCGGGCGGGGCGATGACGTCGATGACGGTGGGTCCCTTGTCGAGAAGCCCCAGCAGGGCCCCGGCGCTGCGGTGGGAGATCACCCCACCGTCGCCGCAGGCGAGCGTCGCCGCTTGAAGCCGCCCTCGCCGGCCGACGTTGGCGTAGCCGACCGCATAGGTGCCGCGGAAGATCCGATACAGGCGTTCCGCTTCGACCGCACGCTCGATTGCCCGGTCGCTGAAGCGATCGCCCGCAATTGCGGACGCGAGACGACGCCATGCTGCCGTTCGGCGAGTTCCTTCAAATGCCGAGCCCGATCGGTGTGCCTTTTGCCCCTCATAGGGTGGATAAGGCGCACCGCGGGGAAGATTCGCCCCCCTCCTTTGGAAAGATGCTCCTTGTGAGCGAGAACGGCGACATCTCTCCGGGGCGTTACGAGGGTCCGCAGCAGCGCCTCTTTGCGGTGCGCGGCGCCGCCCAGGCCGAGGCGAATGAGCCGGCGGCGATCCTGGCTGCTACCGAGGAGCTGATGAAGGGGCTGATCGAGCGCAACCGACTTGAGCCGGAGGCGATGGTCAGCTGCCTGTTCACGACTACCGAGGACCTCGATGCGGAGTTTCCCGCTGTGGCGGCGCGGGACCTGGGGCTGACAATGGTGCCGCTGATGTGCTGCCGCGAGATTCCGGTCCCCGGCTCGATGCCGCGGGTGATCCGGGTGATGCTGCACTTCTACGCGCCGGCCGGCCACGAGCCCGCGCACGTCTACGTCGGCGAGGCGCAGAAGCTGCGGACCGACCTCGAGGCCGCTCAGTAGGCGGCTCGCCGCCGTCCGTCACAATCGGCTCGCGATGACCATTACTTTCGCCGAGAAGCTCGCCCGCATGCCGGGCTACCAGGCCGGGGTCCCGACCGGGCAGGCGCCCGAGGCGATCGCTTCGGGGAACATCGCCCAGCTCGCCTCCAACGAGTCGCCGACCCCACCGCACCCGAAGGTGGTCGAGGCGGTCGCCGCGGCGGCCGGGCTGATGAACCGCTACCCCGACCCCGACGCGACGCTGCTCCGCCGCCGCCTTGCCGAGCGCTACGAGACCGAGCCCGCCCGGGTCGCCGTTGGCAACGGCTCCTGCGAGATCCTCCTCGCCGCCGCCGACGCGCTCTGCGAGCCCGGGGCCGAGATCGTCTACGCCTGGCCCGCCTTCTCGATGTATCCATACCTGCCGGCTCTGACCGGAGCGCGTGAGGTCCGCGTACCGCTCGCCCCGGGCGACGTCCACGACCTCGACGCGATGGCGGCCGAGGTGACGGCGGCGACCCAGCTGCTGATCGTCTGCAACCCGAACAACCCCACCGGGACCCACGTCCCAGCCGCCGAGATCGCCGCCTTCTGCGAGCAGATCCCCGACCACGTCACCGTCATCCTCGACGAGGCCTACGTCGAGTTCCAGGCCCACGACGACCCCGACGCGACGCTCGACCTGCTCGACGACTTCCCGAACCTGGTCGTCCTCCGCACCTTCAGCAAGTGCTACGGCCTCGCCGGTCTGCGGGTCGGCTACGCGATCGGCTCGCCGAAATTCCGCGCTGCGGTCGACGCCGTTCGCCAGCCGTTCAGCGTTAACGCTCTCGCCCAGGCGGCCGGGGCGGAGGCGATCCTGCACCAGGACGATGTCCTGCTGCGGGTCGAGGACACGATCGCGGCCCGGCTGATCGTCGAGGAGGGACTCGCCCGCCTCGGCCTGCGCACCGCCGACACCCAGGCCAACTTCTCCTGGGTCGACCTCGGCGACGCCGACGAAGCGGCGGTGATCGCCGGCCTCGCCGAGCGCGAGATCGCCGTCCGTCCCGGCAGGGCGCTCGGCGGCCCCGGCCACATCCGCGTCAGCTACGGCACCGCCGCCGAGAACGAGCGCTTCCTGTGTGGCCTGTCGGAACTACTTGACTAAAAGCGTGCGCGTGGTACAACCCCTGGACCATGAGGTTCGAGAACGCCCACATCGCGACCGGCATTTCAGCCAACGCCGGCGCGCGCGGCCGCCTCACCTATTGGTATTGGCGATTTAGCTAGGCGCTCGACCCGGCGGCCGGATGCCGCCCGAAGAGTTCACATCTTCCGGTCGGGCGCCGTTCAAGGTTCGCGTCGCGTGCGCGCCGATCCAAACCGGCAGCGAGCGACCAGAAAGTACGATCTCTGCGGTTTGGAGAAAGGCGACGGCAATATGTTCATTGGCATGGAGGGGGCGAAACGAGACGGCGTACGCGATCAGCGGATCGCGAAAATCGTCGAGCTGGCACCACCGGCGCGGCTGCTAGAGGAGCTGCCGCTCGGCGAGGAGCGGGCGAAAGCGGTCATCCGCGGCCGCGAAGAAGTGCGCGACGTGCTGTCCGGAAAAGACTCGCGACTGATGGTCGTGGTCGGGCCGTGCAGCGTCCACGATCCGAAAGCGGCGATGGAGTACGCGACCCGGCTGAGTGCGACGGCGCGGACCCTGCGCAACGAGATCCTCGTGGTGATGCGCGTCTACTTCGAGAAGCCGCGGACGACGACCGGCTGGAAGGGTCTGATCAACGACCCGCACCTCGACGAAAGCGGTGACGTCAACGCCGGCCTGCGGATCGCCCGCAAGCTGCTGCTCGAGGTGCTGGACACCGGGCTGCCGATCGGCTGCGAGTTCCTCGACCCGATCACGCCGCAGTACATCGCCGATGCGGTCGGCTGGGGGGCGATCGGGGCGCGGACCTCGGAGAGTCAGACCCACCGCCAGCTCGCCTCCGGCCTCTCGATGCCGATCGGGTTCAAGAACCGCACCGACGGCAACATCCAGGTCGCGGTCGACGCGGTCCGGGCCGCGGCGGCGTCCCATGCCTTCGCCGGAATCGACGACGCCGGCATGCCGGCGATCCTGCACACGACCGGCAACCCCGACTGCCACCTGATCCTCCGCGGCGGCCACGGGGTCCCGAACTACCACCCGCCCGAGGTCGAAGATGCGCTGGTCACCCTCGGGATCGCCGGGCTGCCGGAGCGGCTGGTGATCGACGCCTCCCACGACAACAGCGGCAAGGACCCCGAAAAGCAGTTCCTCGCCGCGGGCGACATCGCCGACCAGGTCGCCGACGGCAACAAGGCGATCGTCGGAGTGATGCTGGAGTCGTTCCTGGTCGAGGGCCGGCAAAACCTGGTCCCCGGCGAGCCGCTGACCTACGGGCAGTCGATTACCGACGCCTGCATCGATTGGGAGGACACCGCCATCGCGCTGGAGCGGTTCGGCGCCGCGGTGGAGGCGCGCCGCGGTTCATGAGGGGCGCCGCCCGCAGATGAGGGTTGCCGTCCTGGGAGTGGGTCTGATCGGAGGCTCGATCGGGCTCGCCGCGCGGCGGCGGCTCGACGCCGAGGTGGTCGGCTACGGGCGCAGCCCGGAGCGGCTGGAGCGCGCGTTCGTGCTGGGAGCCATCGACCGCGCCGCCGGCTCGCTCGCCGACGCTTGCGAGGGCGCCGACCTCGTCTTCTGCTGCGCGCCGGTGGCGGCCCTGCCCGAGCAGGCGCGGGAGGCCCTCGCCGCGGCGGGTCCCGAAACCGTCGTCACCGACGTCGGCTCGACCAAGGGCGAGTTGGTCGATGCCCTGGGCGAGGACGAGCGCTTCATCGGCGGCCACCCGCTGGCAGGGGCGGAGACGGCCGGGGTCGAGAACGCCCGCGAGGACCTCTTCGAGGGTGCGCGCTGGTACCTGACCCCGACAGACCGCTCCAGCGGCCTCCTCTACGACCGCCTGCAGCGGGCGCTGGCGACGCTCGGGGCGCGGCCGCAGGCGATCGACCCGCAGGGTCACGACCGCCTGATGGCGACCGTCAGCCACCTGCCGCACGTGCTCGCCAATGTTCTCGCTTCTGAGGGGGCGCACTCGCTGACACGGGACACTGAGCGGCTGCCCGACGTCGGACCGAGCTTCCGCGACGCTACCCGCGTCGCCGGCTCCAACCCGGCGATCTGGGCCGACATCTTCGCCTCCAACCGCGAGGCGGTCGCCGCCTCGGTCGACTCGGTCGCCCTGCGCCTGCGCGAGGCGGCGGAGCTGATCCGCTCCGGCGACCGCGAGGCGCTCGCCGCCTGGCACGCCGCCGCCGGCGCCGACCGCAGCGCCCTGCTCAAGTCCGAAGCCGAGGCAGGTCCGCTGCGCGAGCTGCGGATCGTCGTCGCCAACAAGCCCGGGACGATCGCCGAGCTGGCCCTGGCCCTGGCCGATGCCGGGGTCAACATCGAGGACATGGCCCTGCACCCGGCCCCGGACATGACCTCCGGCGCGGTCTCCCTCTGGGTCGGCGGGGACGACCAAGCGACGAAGGCGGCGGAGCTGGTGCGGGGGCTGGGGCACACCGTGACGGTCCTCGACGCCCCGGCGTCGTAGATAGGTTGGCCGCATGAGCAGCGTTCGCTTCGAGCCCGCCGGACCGCTGCGCGGACAGCTGCGCCCGCCGTCCGACAAGTCGATCTCTCACCGGGCGGCGTTGATCGCGGCGATGGGGGAGGGGGAGACCGCGATCGAGGGCTACTTGGATGCAGCCGACACGCGGTCAACGCTCGACGCGGTAAGTGCTCTTGGCGCAGAGGTATCCGAGAAAGGGCTGGGTAAGGGGGAGGGAGTAGCGGGCGCGCGCGGCCTCCAACTGCGGATTCGTGGGGTCGGCTTGCGAGGCTCCCGGCCGGCGGATATCGATGTCGGCAACGCGGGGACGCTGCTGCGACTGCTGCCGGGATGGCTGGCAGGGCAGGTAGGGGGGGAATGGACGCTCGACGGCGACGAGTCGATTCGCCGTCGTCCGGTCGACCGGATTGCAGCGCCGCTGCGCGAGATGGGCGCTGATCTGAGCGCCCGCGACGATCGCCTACCGCCGCTCGAAGTCCGCGGCGCACCCCTACGCGGAATCACCTATGAGATGCCGATCGCCAGCGCCCAGGTCAAGTCCTGCCTGCTCTTCGCCGGCCTGCTGGCCGAAGGGGAGACGCGGGTGGTCGAGCCGCTGCCGAGCCGCGATCACACCGAGGTAATGCTCAACGCTGCGGGCGCCGCGGTAACTCGAGAGGGGAACGCAGTAGTAGTCCACCCCGCCGAACGACTCGAACCAGACGAGCTGCTCGTCCCCGCCGATATCTCCTCAGCCGCCTTCTTCCTCACTGCTGCTGTTCTCGTTCCTGGAAGCGAGATCGAGTTGAAATCGGTCGGCGTCAACCCGACCCGGACCGGCCTGCTGACGATCCTCGAACGGATGGGCGTCGCGATCGAACGTGACAAGGAAGTCGAAGGGGGTGGCGAGCTTGTCGCCACCCTCTGGGTCTGCTCAACCCAGCTCGAAGCCACCGAGGTCGGCGGCGCCGAGATTCCGCTGGCGATCGACGAGCTGCCGCTGGTCGCCCTTGCGGCCTGTTTCGCCGAGGGTACGACCGTCATCCGCGACGCCGAGGAGCTGCGGCGCAAGGAGTCTGACCGGATCGAGACCGTGACGACGGCGCTCCGGGCGCTCGGCGGCAAGGTCGAGCCGACCCCGGACGGGATGGTCATCGAGGGCACCGGCGGCCTGGTCGGCGGCACGATCGAGTCCCACGGCGATCACCGGATCGCGATGCTCGGCGCCGTCGCCGGCCTCGCCTCGAAGGAGGGCGTAGAGGTCGTCGGCATGGACGCCGCCGCCGTCAGCTACCCCGGCTTCGAGGCAGATCTCCGTACTTTGCTGGCCCCCTGAACATCGTTTCCACCCTTTGAGCCCCTATAGGGGCCACGATCGTGGAAACGACGGTCAATACGCTGCGCTCATGGTGATCGCGATCGACGGCCCCGCCGGGGCCGGCAAGTCCACGGTCGCGCGCGCTGTCGCGGGCGAGATCGGCTTCACGTACCTCGACTCGGGGGCGATGTACCGCTGCGTGGCTCTGGCGGCACTCGAGGCCGGGCTCGATCTCGACGACGGCAAGGCGCTGGGCGACCTTGCCGAGCGCCTGCAAGTCGGCTTCGACGGCCAGCGGGTCCTGCTCGGCGAGCGCGACGTCAGCGCCGAGATCCGCACCCCCGACGTCAGCGCCGCCGCCTCCCACGTCTCCGTCCACCCGCGGGTGCGGGAGGCGATGGTCGCGCGCCAGCGCCAGCTGATCGCCGACGGCCGCTATGTCGCCGAGGGGCGCGACATCGGCACCGTCGTCAGCCCCAATTCGCCTTTGAAGATCTTCCTCACCGCCTCCGACGAGGAGCGCGCCCACCGCCGCGCGGAGGAGACCGGCGAGGACGTCGACGCTGTCCTCGCCGCCCAGCGCCGGCGCGACGCCCGCGACACCGAGCGCGAGCACGGCGCTCTGCGCGCCGCCGAGGACGCGGTCGAGCTCGACACCACCGGGTTCAGCCTCGACGAGGTCGTTGCCCGGGTCGTCGCCCTCGCCCGTGAGAAGGGCCTGGCATGAGCCTTCCCACCGTCGCCGTCGTCGGCTTCCCCAACGTCGGCAAGAGCACCCTCGTCAACCGCCTGGTCGGCGGCAGCGAGGCGGTCACCTCGCCCGAGCCGGGGGTCACCCGCGACCGCAAGCGGCTGGGGACCGAGTGGAACGGCGTCGCCTTCGAGCTGGTCGACACCGGCGGCATCGACCTCGGCGACGAGGCCGAGCTGGCGCGCGACGTGCAGGCGCAGGCGCGGATCGCGATCGCTGAAGCCGATGCGATCCTGCTCGTCGTCGACGGCCGCGCCGGGCTCCGGGCCGGGGACGCAGAGTTGGCGAAGACGCTGCGCGGCGGTGACGTGCCGGTGATCGTCGTCGTCAACAAGGCGGACCGCGCCAACGACTACGGGATCGCCGCCGAGTTCCACGCGCTCGGGCTGGGAGAGCCTCTGGGGGTCTCGGCCACCCACGGGCTCGGCACCGGCGACCTGCTCGACGCGATCGTCGTCGCCCTCGGCGACCGCGAGCCGCGCCCCGACGAGGAGGACACGGTCCGCGTCGCCGTCATCGGCCGCCCCAACGTCGGCAAGTCCTCGATGGTCAACGCCTTCCTCGGCTCCGACCGGGTGATCGTCTCCGGCATCGCCGGCACCACCCGCGACGCGATCGACACCGAGCTCGAAGTCGACGGCCGGCGGGTGGTCCTGGTCGACACCGCCGGGCTGCGCCGCCGCTCCAAGGTCGCCGGCACCGTCGACTACTACGCGCAGCTGCGCTCCGAACGGGCGGTCGAGCGGGCCGACGTCGCGATCGTCGTCTGCGACGCGTCCGAGGGAGTCACCTCCGAGGATCTGCGCGTCTCCGAGATGGCGATGAAAGCTGGCTGCGCCAGCCTCCTCGTGCTCAACAAGTGGGACGTCACCGAGGCCGACATCGACGACGCCCGGGCTCGGGTCAAACGCAAGCTGCGGCTGCGGCCGGCGGTGATCACCGCCTCGGCGACGCGCGGGCGCAACGTCGGCAGCCTGCTCCCCAAGGCTCTGCAGCTGGCTGACAAGGCCGCAGAGCGGATCCCGACCCCGGAGCTGAACCGCTTCGTCAGCGACGTCGTCGCCAAGACGCCACCGCCCTCGCGCCGCGGCAAGCGCCTGCGCCTCTACTACGCCGCCCAGATCGGCGAGAGCCCGCCGCGGTTCGCGATCCAGGTAAACGACCGCAAGCTGATCGTCCGCGACTGGGCCTACCACCTGGAGAACCGGATGCGGGAGACCTACGAGTTGGAGGGCGTCCCTCTCGTGATCGATTACGTCCCCGCGTCGGGGCGTAGACGATATTCCTGACCAAGCAGATCAAGGACGCGGGGAGCGTGGCGTGCTCTGCACGCGAGCGACCGAGGACGCCGATATGCGCCGGTCAGAATTCGTCTACGCTTCGGCGCATGCCTACTTCCAAGCCTCTCGCCGAGGGCGAGTACCTCTTCACGTCGGAGTCAGTCACCGAGGGCCACCCGGACAAGGTCGCCGACCAGATCTCCGACGGCGTCCTCGACGCGATCATGGGCGGGGACCCGGGCGGCCGCGTCGCCTGCGAGACGCTCGTCAACACCGGCATGGCGGTGGTCTCGGGGGAGATCACCACCGACGTCCACCTCAACATCCCGGAGATTGTCCGCGAGACGGTCGGGAACATCGGCTACAAGGGCGGCGGCTACGGCTACGACTGCGATCACATCTCGGTCATCGTCTCGATCGACGAGCAGTCGGCTGACATCAAACAGGGCGTCGACAAGGCCTATGAGACGAAAGTCGATCCGTCCGACGACGACAAGCTCGACGTCGCCGGCGCCGGCGACCAGGGAATGATGTTCGGCTACGCCTCACACGAGACCGAGGCGCTGATGCCGATGCCGATCCACCTCGCCCACCGGCTGGCCGAACGGCTAGCGGCGGTGCGCAAGGACGGATCGCTGGGCTACCTCGGCCCCGACGGCAAGACCCAGGTCAGCGTCCGCTACGCCGGCGGCCGCCCCGTCGCCGTCGAGAAGCTCCTGATCTCCACCCAGCACGACGAGGGGATCGACTCGCAGGCCCAGATCAAGCCAGAGCTTTGGGAGGGCGTCGTCCTCCCGGTCCTCCAGGCCGAGGTCCCCGGCCGCTTCGACGAGTCCGAGCTGCTCGGCGAGTTCCTCGTCAACCCGACCGGCAAGTTCGTCATCGGCGGCCCGGTCGGCGACGCCGGCCTCACCGGTCGCAAGATCATCGTCGACACCTACGGCGGCATGGCCCGCCACGGCGGCGGCGCTTTCTCCGGCAAGGACCCGTCCAAGGTCGACCGCTCGGCCGCCTACGCCGCCCGTCACGTGGCGAAGAACGTCGTCGCCGCTGGCTTGGCCCAGCGCTGCGAGGTCCAGGTCGCCTACGCGATCGGCGTCGCCCACCCGGTCAGCCTGATGGTCGAGACCTTCGGCACCGGCAAGCTCCCCGACGCGAAGATCTCCCAGCTGGTCGAGGCCGAGTTCGACATGCGCCCCGGCGCCTTCCGCGAGTACCTAGACCTCCACCGGCCGATCTTCCAGAAGACCGCGGCCTACGGCCACTTCGGCCGCGCCGACGACGACTTCACCTGGGAGCAGACCGACCGCGCCGACGCCTTGCGTGAGGCGGCAGGCGTCGAGACCGCAGCGGCCTAATCACCGCAAAACCCGGCAAGTAAGCCGGGCCGGACAGTAAGCCCGGCCCCGAAGGGGGCGAGTCAAGGTCGTTTCCACCCTTTGAGTTCCTATGGGAACCAAAAGGGTGGAAACGATGCACGCAGAAGCCTGGGATCTGGTGCGGCGACAGCATGGGGTTGTCGCCCGTCGACAGCTGCTGGGCCTTGGGTTTACGGCCATGGCGATCCGCCACCGGGTGAAGGGCGGACGGCTGCATCCGATCCGGAGGGGCGTCTATGCCGTGGGACGTCGGCAGATCACTCGCGAGGGGCGCTGGATGGCGGCGGTGCTGGCCTGCGATCCGTTCGCGCACCTCAGTCATCGCAGTGCTGCAGCCCTCTGGGGATTCGGCGAGGAGCACCCGGGATACATCGAGATCAGCGTCCAGCGGCACCGCAAGGTGCGCCGACCTGGGATTCGCACCCATGACCGGCCGGGACTCTGGAACCGCGACGTTGGAGAACGTCTCGGCATCCCGGTGACGACTCCGGTCCGGACCTTCCTCGACCTGGCGACCGTCACCGGGCCGAAGACGCTGGAGCGCTCGATCAACGAGGCCGACAAGCTCGAGGTGATCGATGCGGACTCGCTTCACAAAGCCCTCGACGACCATCCCGGCCAGCCGGGAATCCGCCTCCTCCGCCACGTCCTCGACAAACACACCTTCCGTCTCTCCGACGACGAGCTGGAACGCCTCTTCCGCCCGCTCGCCTCAGCGGCCGATCTCCCCATCCCGCTGACCAAACACATGGTCAACCGCTTCGAGGTCGACTTCTACTGGCCGGACCTCGGCCTGGTCGTCGAGACCGACGGCTGGCGCTACCACCGCACCCCGTCAGCCCAGACCCGAGACGCCCTCCGCTTCCAGACCCATACCGCCACCGGTCTAACCCCGCTCCGCTTCTCCCACTACCAAGTCAAGTACGAACCCCGCCACGTACAAGACATCCTCAGAAAGACGGCCTCGAACTTACGCGGCCACCCTGCACCCTTACCTGCCCAGTGAGGGTGCAGGGTGGCCGCTGTTTAAAGACCTAAGTGCGCTGTTCCGGCGGCTGGGCCTCGCCCAGCCCGTGCGTCCCGGCTGATGCCGCACCCGTTGCCTGGTCCACCCTGTGGACCACGTCGCCCGGGTCCGCAACCCCCGCAAAGACGAAGTTGTAGTCGTCGGTCGCCGCCGTGTCGAAATCGACGTCGCCGATCTGCGTCAGGCGCTGGTAGACCGACTGGCGGTAGTTGACGTTCTGGACCCGCTCCAGGCGCGTCTCCTGGACCTCTTTGGAGATGATCCCGCGCTTGATGTTGAGGCGGCGGTCGGTGATCGTGTAGGTCGTCGAGACCCGCTTGACGAACCCGATCAGCACGGTCAGGCCGAGGACGACGAGGACGACGACGAAGGTCGTCGCGCCGCCGTTGATCAGCTTCGCGATGAAGCCGAGGACGACCGCGACCAGGAGCCCTTTCAGGTAGAAGCCGAGGATCGCGCGCCAGGACGGGTGGCCTTCGAAGAGCACCCGCTCGCCGGGGTGGAGGTTGATCGCCATGCGCGCCAGCATATGACCTCCTCCGGCAGCAGACCAGGTCATCCCCGGCACCCATAACCTCGACCGGTGACGATTCTCCGGGTCGAGCCCTTGACCACCGCGCGCGCCCTGCGTGGCCCCTTCGATTACCGCCGGCCGGAGGCGATGGGGGACGTCGACGTCGGCAGCGTCGTCCGCGTCCCCTTCGGGCCGCGGCGGCTGCTCGGGGTCGTGGTCGAGCTGGCCGAGGCCTCCGAGCTGCCGCCTGAGCGCCTGGCTGAGCCGATCGAGGCGCTGGAGGCGGGCGCCACCCCGGAGCTGGTGCGGCTCGGCCTCTGGGTCGCTCGCGAGTACTGCTCGACTCCCTCGCGCGGGCTGCAGCTGGTGCTGCCTCCGGGGACCGGAACCGGCTCCGGCGGTCGCACGACCCGCGCCAAGACCGAGCTCCGCGCCGAGATCCTCCCGGCGGGCGAGGCCGCACTCGGTGGCGGTGAGCGGCTCGGAGCCAAGCAGCGCGCCGCCCTCGAGGCGCTGCGCGCCGGCGAGATGTCGGCCGGCGAGCTGGCGACGGCGATCGGCGCCGACCGCCAGACGCTACGCCGGCTCGAGCAGCGCGGCCTCGTCGCCACCCGCAGCGCCTCCCTGCGTCGCGCGCCCGCCGAATCGGGCCTCTCCGCCGCCGCCACCCGGCCCACGCTGCTGCCCGAGCAGGAGCAGGCGGTCGCGGGGATGGTCGCGGCGCTCGACGGCGAGGCGGGCGCCTCGCGCAAGCTGCTCCTCCACGGCGTCACCGGCTCGGGCAAGACCGAGGTCTACCTTGCCGCCGTCGAGGCCGCCCTGGAACGCGGCAAGGGCGCGATCGTCCTCGTCCCCGAGATCGGCCTTGCCCCGCAGGCGGTCGCCCGCTTCCGCGCCCGCCTCGGCGACCGCTTCGCGGTCCTGCACTCGGCCCTCTCCGCCGGCGAGCGCTACGACGAGTGGCGGCGACTGCGCAGCGGCGAGGCGAGCGTCTGCGTCGGGCCGCGCTCCGCCGTCTTCGCCCCGGTCAGCGACCTCGGCCTGATCGTCATCGACGAGGAGCACGACGCCTCCTACAAGCAGGAGGGGGACCCGACCTACGACGCCCGCGCCGTGGCCCGCAAACGGGCCGAGGACAACGGCGCCGTACTCGTCGCCGGGACCGCGACGCCGCGCCCGGAGAGCTGGCTGGAGCTGCCGCGCCTGGAGCTGCCGCGGCGGGTCGACGGCCGCCGGATGCCGCCGGTCCACCTGGTCGACATGCGCCAGGCCGACCCGCGCTCGGGCCCCGTCCACGCCGAGACCTGGGAGGCGCTGGAGGACGTCCGCGCCGCCGGCGCCAAGGCGATCGTGATGATCAACCGCCGCGGCTTCGCCCCCTGGCTCACCTGCCGCTCCTGCGGCCACCACTGGGACTGTCCCAACTGCGACGTCTCGCTGATCGTCCACCGCCACAGCGGCCGCCTCGTCTGCCACCACTGCGCCCACTCCGAGGGCCAGCCGAGCGCCTGCATCGAGTGCGGCTCGACGACCCTGGCCCGGGCCGGCGCCGGCACCGAGCGGATCGAGGGCCTCCTGGCCGAGCGCCTGGACCCGATGCCGGTCCTCCGCCTCGATTCCGACACCGCCGCCGAGCGCGGCGCCCACGCCCGCATCCTCGCCCGCTTCGGCGAAGCCGACAGCGCCGTCCTCGTCGGCACCCAGATGGTCGCCAAGGGCCACGACTTCCCCGAGGTGACCCTGAGCGCGATCCTCGACGCCGACGCCACCCTGCGGTTCCCCGACTTCCGGGCCGAGGAGCGGACCTTCGCGATGGTCGCCCAGCTGGCGGGACGCTCAGGCCGCGGCGAGGCCGGGGGAGAGGTGATCGTCCAGACCCTGGCGCCACAGGCCTCGAGCATCGAGCACGCCTCGCGCCACGACTCGGCCGGCTTCCTCGAGATGGAGCTGGAGCGGCGAAGGGCTCTCCGCTATCCGCCGTTCTCGCACCTGGTGCGGATCAACCTTTCCTCCGAAGAGGAAGGGAGGGTGGACGAGGTGGCTCGGTCCGTGGCGCGAGAGCTCGACCGTGGGTTGCCAGACGGCTCGGAACTGCTCGGGCCGGCGCCGATGTTCCGCGTCCGCAATCGTCACCGCCGCCGCATCCTGATCAAGGCGATGGACCGGGCCGGGACGATCGCTGTGGTGCGGGACGCCGTGGAGCGGCGCGCCGCCGACCGCTCGCTCAAAGACGTGGCGATCGGCGTCGACGTCGATCCGCAGTAGGTAGGGAGGGGCAGGTACCCCCTCTCCCAAAGCCCGTCGCGCAGCTGATCGAACTTATGGGTTCCGGCGTGACTTCTTGAGCCTTTGTGAGAGGGGGTACCTGCCCCTCTTCGACAGCGTCCGATCTACCGAGACCGGGGAGGAGTTTTAGACTCACGGCCGATGAGCGATGAGGTACAGACCGAGGAGCGGGACACGGAGGAGCGGCGGCTTGAAGTCGAGACGCTGGAGCGGCGTGAAGCCGCGCTTGCTCACGTGGTGCAGTTCGGCGACCCGGTGCTGAAGAGCAAGGCCTCGCCGGTTACGACTTTCGGTCCCGAGCTGCACACGGAGGTCGAGCGGATGATCGCGATCATGCGGGACGGGTTGGGGATCGGCTTGGCCGCGACCCAGCTCGGCGTCCTCCGCCGCCTGCTGGTCTTCCAGGCCGGCCCGGAAAGCGAGCCGGCCGCGCTCGTCAATCCCGAGGTCGAGTGGTTCTCGCCGGAGATGGCCGTCGCCGAGGAGGGATGCCTGAGCCTGCCGCGGGTCTCGATGGACGTCGAGCGGCCGCTCTATGCGCGCTTCAGCGGCCGCGACGTCGAGGGCGAGCCGATCGTGATCGAGGCCGCCGGGCTCGAGGCGCGGGTCCTCCAGCACGAGCTCGACCACCTCGACGGGGTCCTGATCCTCGATCGCACCGTCCGCGAACAGCGCAAGGCGGCGCTGCGGGCGCTGCGCGAGGGCAGCGGCTACAGCCCCTCCTCCGAGGAAGAGATCGACGAGGGCGACGATCTGCGCGAGCCTCGCACCGACGCGTGAGGACCGTCTACCTTGGCACCTCGGACTTCGCCGCCACGGTCCTGCGGCGCCTCGCCGACTCGCCCCACCGCCCGCAGCTCGTCGTCACCCCGCCCGACCGCCGCCAGGGCCGCGGCCGCAAGGTGAAGCCGCCGCCCGCCGCCGTCGCCGCGCAGGAGCTGGGGCTCGACCTTCTGCAGGCGGAGAACGTCAACGACGACGCGGCGCTGATGCGGATCCGCGCTGCCGAGCCGGAGGCGGTTGTCGTCTGCGCCTTCGGGCAGCTGATCCGCGAGCCGCTGCTCTCCGAGTTCCCGATGCTGAACATCCATCCCTCGCTGCTGCCGCGCTGGCGCGGCGCGGCGCCGATCGAGCGGGCCATGATGGCGGGCGACCCGACCACCGGCGTCTGCGTGATGCGGCTGACCGAGGGACTTGACTCGGGCCCGGTGGCGCTGCGCGAGGAGGTGGCGATCGACCCTGGGGAGGACTTCGAGGCGCTCTCCGCCCGCCTGGCCGCGATCGGCAGCGACCTCCTCGTCCGCGCCCTCACCTTGCAGGCGGGAAGCTCGCTCGAGTTCGTCGAGCAGGATGAGGAGGGAGCCACCTACGCGGAGAAGATCGAGCCGGGGGAGCGACGCCTCGACCCGGAGCGTCCGGCCGCCGAGCTGGCCGCCAAGGTTCGCGCCCTGACCCCGCACGTCGGCGCCTACCTCGACCTGCCCGACGGCGAACGGCTTGGGGTCCGCCGCGCCGGCGCCACCACCGACCAGCTCGACCCTGGCACGCTCGCCGAGCGCGAGGGCGCGCTGCTGCTCGGCACCGGCGAGGGCTCGCTGCGGCTCGACCTCGTCCAGCCGCCCGGCGGCAAGCCGATGCCGGCCGACGCCTATCTGCGCGGCCACCCGTTGCCGAGCTCGTGAGCGGCGGCGGTTCCGCCACGCCGCCCGGACGCGTCTCACCGGCCCGCGCCCTCGCCTTCGCGACGATCCGCGCCAGCTTCGAGGACGGCGCCTTCACCGAGCGCGCCTTCCGTGCCGAGGCCGACCGGCTCCAGCTCTCGGGCCGCGACCGCGCCCAGGCCCAGCGACTCGCCTACGGCGCCGTGCAGCGGCGCGGTACCAGCGACGTCGCGATCGAAAAGCTGGCCGGGCGATCGACCCGGCTGCTCGACCCGCCGGTCCTGGCGGCGCTCCGTCTCGGCCTCTACGAGCTGCTCTTCGCCGACGCAACCCCCGACCACGCCGCGGTCGACCAGGCGGTGGAGCTGGTGAAGATGGCCGGCGCGGCCCATGCCGCCGGTTTCGCCAACGCGATCCTGCGCCGCGCGATCCGCGAGCGGGCGCAGCTGACCGCGGCGCTGCTCGGCGACGACTCGACGCCGGCCGCCGCGGCGGTTGCCCACTCGGCGCCGAAGTGGCTGGCCGAGATGTGGTGGGAGGAGCTGGGCGCCGAGGCGGCCCGCGGCGTCCTCGCCGCATGCAACGAGCCGGCTGAGATCGCGATGCGGGTCAACCCGCTCCGGGTCGAGCGCGAGGAGATGCTGGAGCGGCTGACCGAGGCCGGGGTGGAGGCTCGCATCCCGACGGCAGATTGGCCGCTCGCCGCGCCCGATTCGATCGTGATCAAGGGACGCACCGGCGAGGCGGTCCCGGCGGCGATCGCGGCCGGTGAGCTGACGCCGCAGAGCCGCGGTTCCGCCGCGGTGGTCGAGGTCCTCGAACCGCAGGAGGGCGATCACGTTCTCGACCTCTGCGCCGGCCCGGGGATCAAGACCGGCCAAATCGCCGAGCGGATGGGCGACCGCGGCGAGGTGATCTCGGTTGAGCTCGACCCCGCTCGCGCCGCGGAAACCGCCGCCCAGGCGACCCGGCTCGGGCTGCGCAGCATCTCCGTGATCGAGGCCGACGCCGCCGCCGGTGCGATCGGCCCCAGCTTCGACCGCGTCCTCCTCGACGCCCCCTGCTCGGACCTCGGTGCGCTCGCCTCGCGCCCCGACGCCCGCTGGCGCAAGTCGCCGAAGATGATCCAGCGGCTGACGGAGGTCCAGGACGCGCTGCTGGGGAACGCCGCCGCCGTCCTGCGGCCGGGCGGCACCCTCGTCTACTCGACCTGCACGATCTCCCGGCGCGAGAACGAGGACCGGGTCGCCGCCCTGTTGCGTGCCTCCGAGGCGGGTGAGGGGCCGCCGCTGCAGCTCGACGACCTCGGCGCCCTCGTGCCTGAGTTGAGTGCCTCCGCCGAGCGCCGCTGCCTGCAGCTGCGCCCCGACCGGGATCGCACCACCGGCTTCTTCATCGCCCGGTTCACGAAAACTGCCTCAAGCGATAGGGCATGATGAAGGGGATGAGCCACCCCAACCAGTCGGATCAGGGTGAGTCGAATCCCCTCGGCCGCGCGCCCTGCCCGAATTGCGGCGAGCCCTGGCTGCGCCCGACCCAGTTGCCGGGCCGCCTGCGCTGCGTCAACTGCCTCACCCGCTTCGAACTCGTCTCCCAGTGCCCCAACTGCGGCGCCCACCAGACGATCGCGCGGATGACCAACACGGCTGACATGGAATGCCAGTCATGCAGCGCCTCCATGCTGCGATCAACCTAATCTGGACGCGCCTGGCGGCGTCCTCGGTCGCTCGCGTGCGAAGCACGCCACGCTCCCTGCGTCCTTGCCAGCCACGCCCAGATATAGGCTGATCGGCGTGAGTCAGCGGATGAAGGAGTTGATGGCGGACCCACGCGTTGCGCCGTCGATCCTCTCGGCCGACATGGGCCGCCTCGGGGCGCAGGTCGCCGAGGTGATGGACGCCGGGGCGCGGGTCATCCACTTCGACGTGATGGACGGCCACTTCGTCCCGCCGATCACGATCGGGCCGCTGGTCCTCAGCGGGATCGCCGACCAGGTCCACGACGCCGGCGGAGCGGTCGACGTCCACCTGATGATCGAGGCGCCGGAGCGCCAGATCGCCGACTTCGCCAAGGCCGGAGCCGACTCGATCACCTTCCACGAGGAGGCAACCCCGCACGCCCACCGCACCCTCGCCGCGATCCGCGAGCTGGGCTGCCTGGCCGGGGTAGCGATCAACCCCGGCACGCCGGTAGAGGCCGTCCAGGAGCTGCGCGGGCTGGCCGACATAGTCCTCTGCATGACCGTAAACCCCGGCTGGGGAGGCCAATCCTTCATCGAGACCTCCCCGGACAAGGTCGAGCGCCTGGCGCCACTGGTCGGCGATGCCGTAATCGAGGTGGATGGCGGCGTCGACGAGACCACGGGTGGGTCCCTGGCAGCAGCCGGAGCCCGCCTCTTTGTCGCCGGCTCAGCTGTTTTCGGAGCCGACGATCCCGCTGCCGCTTACGCCCAGATCGCTGCTGCTGCCAACGCCGGCTGAGCGACCCCGCGCGATCAAGGCGCCGGTCACCTCCTGCCACCAGGCCCGCTCGGAGGCATCGACGTCCTCTCGTGCGGCGCGGCCCTCGCACCAGCCGGCCAATGCCCGCCGGCCGCCGATCGCGACCAGGCCCGAGCTGATCACCGCATAGCGGCCGTCGGCGAGTGCGACAAGGTAGGCGCCTTGCTCGCTGCGGTCGCGCATCACCCTGAGGATCGGGATGCCGTCGATCTCCTCGCCGAGCTCTTCGTCTCGCGCCGGGCGCACAGTGAAGACCTGGGAGGCGCCGCGCCGCGGCAGCGGCGGTGGGGCCGGTTTGCCGATCGGCCCCTTCGCCCAGTGGCCGGTCAGCCCCTCGACCTCGTCGCGCAACTCGCTGCGGACGAGGATGTGCAGCTCGTCGCCCTCCTGCAGCTCGGTCGATCCCCGCGGCGGCATCGCGTTGCCGTCGCGGACGATGACGTTGACCAGCGCCTCGCGCGGCAGCTCGAGTTCGCGGACCCGATGGCCGGCGATCGCCGCTCCCTCGGGTATCCGGTAGGCGATCACGTCGCCGCCCATGCGGCGGATCCGGCCCGACTCGAGCAGCCGCCGCGGCAGCGCCGGCTCGTCGGTCGTCAGCCCCAGCCGCGTCGCCAGCGGCTCAAAGCTCGCCCCCTGGACCAGGGTCGAGGTGACGACGACGAAGAAGACGATCGCGAACTCTTCCTCGCCGCCGGCGATCCCGGCGACGACCGGGAAGGTGGCAAGCCAGATCGGCGTCGCCCCGCGCAGCCCGGCCCAGCCGAGCATCAGCCGCTCGCGGACGTTCATCGGTGCCAACGCGGTGGCGACGAAGGTCGCCAGCGGCCGGGCGACGAGAATCAGCACGGCGGATAGCGCGATCCCCTTCACCGCCACGTCGTCGAGCTGGCTGGGGAAGACCAGCAGGCCGAGGAGGATGAAGAGAGACAGCTGCGCGACCCATCCCAGTCCCTCGTGGAAGGCGACGACGGTGCGGCGGGCGGGGATGTTGGCACTGCCGAGCGCCAGCGCAGCCAGGTAGGTGGCGAGCAGGCCCGACCCGTGGGCGATCTCGGCGAGGCCGTAGGCAAGGGCGGCGATCGCGACCGTCGCCACCGGGTAGATCCCGTCGGTCGGCAGCCGCACGCGGCTCAGCGCGGCCACCGCGAGACGGCCGATCAGGTAGCCGACGGCGATCCCGACCGCGATTTTCACCGCCAGCAGGCCGGCCATGTCGGCGAGGCCGAAGCCGGGCTTCTGGATCCATTCGATGAAGCCGATCACCAGCAGCAGGGCGACCGGGTCATTCATCCCCGACTCGCCCTCCAGCGAGCGCGCCAGCCGCTTCTCCAGCGTCGAACGGCGCAGGACGGCGAAGATCGCGGCCGAGTCGGTGGCGGCGATCGCGGCGCCGACGATCATCCCTTCCAGAGTGCCGAAGCCGAAGATCAACTTCGCCGCCAGGCCGGCGATCACGGCGGTTACGACGGTGCCGATCGTCGCCAGCGAGGCGGCCGTCCCCAGCACCGGCCGGATCTCCGACCAGCCCGCGGTCAGCCCGCCCTCGAAGAGGATCAGGATCAGCGCGATCGTCCCCAGCGTCCGCGCCAGCTCCATGTTGGAGAACTCGATCCCGCCGATTCCCTGTGAGCCGGCGACCATCCCGAGGGCGAGGAAGAGCAGCAGGCCGGGGACACGGACGCGGTCGGCGAGCAGGGCGCCGACGATGCCGGCGGCCAGCAGGGACCCCGCGATCAGAATCAGCTGGGCGTCATGGGCTCCCATCGCGGCGACCCTAGATCACTGCCCCGCGTAAATCGAACCCATTCGGTGCAAACAAATCAGGTGTTCTCGTCGATCGAGGCGAGTCGCAACTCGAGTTCCTCGGTCGAGCCCTCGCGGGGGATATCCTCGGGCCGGCCGTGCGGGCGGCGGTAGACGAGGTAGAGAAGGCCGAAGAGGACGCCGGCGGTCAGCGCGAAGCCGATCTCGACTCGGCGGAACTCGTTGCCGACGATCGGGAGGAAGTTCCAGGCGATGAAGAAGGCGGCGCAGACGATCCAGCGGACCGCCGCGCGCCGCACCTGTCCCTGGGCGAGGCAGGCCTGGTTGACCGTTACCGAGGCCAGGTAGAGGCCCATCCCCAGCGTGATCAGCAGCAGTCCTGGGCGGTCGTATTCGAACTTTTTGCTGAAGGCGATCTGCATCAGGTGCGGGCCTGCGATCAGGACGACCAGGGCGGTGAAGGCGGCGAAGGCGGTGACGCCGAGGAGGACGCCGCGGACCGAGCGGTGGAATTCGCGGTCGCTGTCGGGGTCGGTCGAGGTGTGCAGCGTGGTCAGGTGGGGGAGGATGCTGGTCGAGACCGCCTGGAAGAGCTGCAACGGCGCCCGCGCGAGCATCAGCACGTTGAAGATGAAGCCGGCGGCGTCTGCGCCCTGCAGGCTGCGGGTGATCAACGGCCCGGCGTTGAGGAATGCCTGTTCGCTGAACATGATCACCAGCACGGCCGCGGCAAACCCCCCGCCAGCTTTCATCGTGAAGTCGTCAGGCGGTGCCTTCTTCGGTTCGCCTCCGGGGGCGGTTTCTTGCTGCTCTGGCCGTTGCTCCTGCACCTTTTTCGCCCGGTGGAGGAAGGCGAACGGGACGACCATCAGCGAGAGGCTCGGTGCCGCGACGATTCCGACCGCGACCCAGGACTGGCCGCTGAGGATGCTGACCGCGACCAGCACGGCGAAGAGGGTGCGGAAGCACGACTCGGAGAGGATCAGCGCCGTGAACAGGCCGAAGCTGCGCTGGCCGGCGAGGAAGCCGCGGGCGAAGTAGCTGGCGGCGTAGAAGAGGACGGCGCCGAAGAAGACCCAGTAGAGGGTTTCGTTGCCTTCCAGGAGGCCGTCCTGGATCGGCCCGCGCAAGGCCAGCGCGACGACGGAGAAGGTCAGCGCCAGGCCGATCTGGATGGTCGAGGCGACCCGCATCGGCTGCCCCAGCGGCTCGCCTTTCGTCAGCCGCTCGGAGATGTGGCGGCTGAGCAGCTGTTCGACCGGGCGGTAGAGGGTCGAGATCGTGATGAAGACCGCCGACCAGAGGATCGTGATCTGCCCGTAGTCGTGCTTCGAGAGCACATGCGAGGCGATCATGAAGTAGGCGTAGGTGATCAGCCCGGTGAGGCCGACGCCGACCGCGAGGAAGCTCGCGGTTTTCCCGTATTCGGCGGCGTTTGCCTCCTCGCCGCCGCGCGCCTCCCGGTTCACTCGGCGCTCTCGCGGCCGGGAGTCTGGCTGCCCCGCTCGTAGTGGGAGGGCTCGACCCCGAGCGCCAGCTCGACCCGCCGCACCCGCTCGAAGACGCGCTGGGTCATCACTCGCTGGCCGGCGAGCAGGTCGCCGATTACGCCGAGGGCGAAGAGCTGCACCGCGGCGATGAAGAGGACGGCGCCGAGGATCAGCGACTGGATGTGGCCGTTGCTGTCGCCGTTGAAGATCGCGTCGATCAGGAACGGCAGCCAGGCGCAGACGGCGAGCAGGAGGACGACGGCGCCGGCGGTGGCAAAGGCGCGCAGCGGCTCGTAGCGGGCGTAGATCCGCAGGATCGCGGGCGCGTTGCGGCGCACGTAGGCGCCGGTCGAGTCGAAGAGGCGGGACTCGCGCGTCTTCGGGTTGGTCCCGACCTCGACCTCGTCGACCGCGACCAGCATCTTCCCGGCCTGGATCAGGCTCTCCAGCGTGTAGGTGAAGTTGTCGACGACCGAGAGCTGCAGGGCGGCCTCGCGGTTGTAGGCGCGGAAGCCCGACGTCGCGTCGGTGACCTCGGTGTCGGAGAGGCGCCGCACGACCCAGCTGCCGAGCCGCTGCAGCCCCTTTTTCGAGCCGGAGAAGTGGTCGATCTCGCTGACCTGGCGGTCGCCGACGACCATGTCGGCCTCGCCGGCGACGATCGGCGCGACCAGCTTGGCGACGTCGGCGCCCTTGTACTGGTTGTCGGCGTCGGTGTTGACGATGATGTCGGCGCCGAGTTTCAGACAGGCGTCGAGCCCCGCCTGGAAGCCGGCGGCGAGGCCCTTGTTGTTCGTCAGCCGGACGATGTGCTCGACCCCGCACTCGCGGGCGACCGCGACCGTGCGGTCGGTGCTGCCGTCGTCGATGACCAACAACTCGACTTGGTCGATGCCGGGTAACGACCGGGGGAGGTCGGCGATCGTCTGCGGGAGCGTCGCTTCCTCGTTCAAGCACGGGATCTGGATGATGAGTTTCATCGCCAGGAGCGTATTCGCGTTCTTTTATTGGGTGCCTGCCGCTGGGTCTGAGGGACAAACCGCTCGACCCGCGGGTCCTGTCTCCGATATTGGGCTCCCCCTGCCGGGGGAGTCCTCAATATCGTCGCCACCCACGGGAAGGGACGGGTGGGGCGTTAGACTGATTGACTCGTCAGTCAACCATGAAACCCCAGCTAACTGCCACGGATCAGGAGCATCTGCAGCGAGCTCTGGCGCTTGCTGAGGGGGGGCGTGGGCGTGTTAGCCCTAATCCTTTGGTTGGAGCTGTTGTTGTGCGTGGCGGGGAGGTAGTTGGCGAGGGGTTTCATGCTCAGCTGGGGGGGCTGCACGCTGAGAGGGCAGCTCTGGCGGATTGCAGGGAGCGGGATGAGGATCCTGCTGGCGCGACTATGTACGTGACGCTGGAGCCTTGTGCTCATCAGGGGCGGCAGCCTCCTTGCGTGGAGGCGATTCTCGAGGCTGGGATTGCTCGTGTCGTGGTTGGCTCCGAGGATCCGAGTGAGAAGGCTGCTGGACGTGGTCCCGAGATTCTGCGGAATGGCGGGGTGGAGGTCCTCTTTGCAGCTGGGGACGAGGCCACCGCAGCACGCCGCCTTACCCAGCCTTTTCGCAAACACGCTCGCACGGGAATGCCGCTGGTGGTCCTCAAGATGGCAATGTCACTCGACGGCCAAACCACGACCGCAGCAGACGACTCACCCTGGATCAGCGGTCCCGAGAGCCAGGAGCTGGTCCACAAATGGCGCTCCGAATCTGACGCGATCGCCGTGGGCATCGGCACTGTCCTAGCCGACGACCCGCTCCTCACCGCTCGCATAGATGGAGCCCGCCAGCCCGTCCGCGTCATCTTCGACTCCCAAGGCCGCCTTCCGCTTGATTCTCAGCTCCTCCAAACCCTCGAACAAGCACCCGTGCTCGTGATCACCGGCCCCGACGCGCCAGCCGACAGCATCAGCGTCCTCAAGTCCGCTGGCGTCGAGATCCTGATTGCCCCCGACATCGAATCGGCCCTCCGTGAACTCGGCCGCCGCGAACTCGCCAGCTTGTTCCTAGAGGGAGGCCAGACCCTCGCATCAGCCTTTTCCTTTTCCGGTCAGATCGACGAATCGCGTACCTTCATCGCCCCGATGCTCCTAGGTCGTCAACCCAATTCCGTCCCCCGCGCGGGTGGCGACGATATTGAGGACTCCCCCGGCAGGGGGAGCCCAATATCGGAGACAGGACCCGCGCGCCAGACCGCGTTACGGTCGTCAACCAAGAACGTCGGTCCCGACACCCTGATCACCGCGACCTACAAGGAGTGGTGAAGTGTTCACGGGCCTGATCGAAGACGTCGGCGTAGTAGAGGCTCTAGACCGCAGCCCCGACGGCGCCAAGCTGCGCATCGCCTCATCCCTCACCGCCGAATTGAAGCTAGGCGACTCGATCGCCGTCAACGGCTCCTGCCTGACGGCCACCGCCGTGGACGGCGACCATTTCGAGACCGAGGCGATGAATCAGACGCTGGACATCACCGCCCTCGACGGGGTCGAGCAGGGCTCCCGCGTGAATCTCGAGCTGGCGATGCGAGCCACGGATCGCCTAGGCGGCCACATCGTCCAAGGCCACGTAGACGGAGTCGGAACGGTCTCGTCTATCGAGGACGACGGTTTCGCCAGGCGCGTCCGTGTCGACCTCCCTACCCAGCTTCTTTTGTACGTCGTTGACAAGGGCTCGATCACCCTCAGTGGGGTCAGTCTCACGGTCGCCGAGTTGGGGGACACGTGGGCCGAGGTCTCCCTCATCCCCGAGACCCTGGAGCGCACCAACCTTGGCGATTTGGCGGCAGGAGACCGTTTGAACGTGGAGTGCGACGTGGTTGCCAAGTACGTGGAGCGATTGATGTCACCATTCGCCCGAAAGGAGCAGGCGTGAGCACGATGGCCGAGACCCAGAGACAAGAGCAGAGGACCGCGGGGAAGAGCCCGTTCGCGCCGATCGAGGAGGCGATCGAGGAGATCCGCGCCGGTCGTATGGTCGTCGTCTGCGACGGCGAGGACCGCGAGAACGAGGGCGACCTGGTGATGGCGGCCCAGTTCGCGACGCCGGAGGCGGTCAACTTCATGGCCAAGGAGGCGCGCGGGCTGATCTGCCTGGCGCTGACCGCGCAGCGCTGCGAACGGCTCGGCCTCAACCTGATGGCGGCGAAGAACGAGGCGCCGCTGCAGACCGCCTTCACGGTCTCGATCGAGGCCGCAGGCGGGGTCAGCACGGGGATCTCGGCCCAGGACCGCGCCCACACGATCCAGGTCGCGATCGACCCCGAGTCGGGCCCGCGCGACATCGTCGTCCCCGGTCACATGTTCCCGCTGCGGGCCAAAGAGGGCGGCGTGCTGGAGCGCACCGGCCACACCGAGGCCAGCGTCGACCTCGCCCGCCTCGCCGGCCTCACGCCCGCCGGGGTGATCTGCGAGGTGATGAACGACGACGGCACCATGGCCCGCGTCCCGGACCTGATCCCTTACTGCGAAAAGCACGGCCTGAAAATGATTACGGTCGCCGAGCTGATCTCCTACCGGCGCCGCACCGAGAAGCTGGTCGAACGGGTCGTCGACACCGGCCTGCCGACGGCCTTCGGCGACTTCAAGGCGGTCGGCTACCGCTCCCTGGTTGACGACAAACACCACGTCGCGATGGTCAAGGGCGAGGTCGACGGCGAGGAGGACGTGCTGGTCCGCGTCCACAGCGAGTGCCTGACCGGCGACGTCTTCCACTCGATGCGCTGTGACTGTGGCGAACAGCTCGAAGCGGCGCTCTCGATGATCGAGCGCGAGGGCCGCGGCGTCCTCCTCTACCTCTCCCAGGAGGGACGCGGGATCGGCCTGCTGAACAAGCTCCGCGCCTACAAGCTGCAGGAGGAAGGGGCCGACACGGTCGAAGCCAACCTCAAGCTCGGCCTGCCCGCCGACCTGCGCGACTACGGAATCGGCGCCCAGATCCTCGGCGACCTCGGCCTGACCAGCATCCGCATCCTCACCAACAACCCGAAAAAGATCGTCGGGCTGGAGGGCTACGGCCTCTCGGTCTCCGAGCAGGTGCCGATCGAGTCGGCGCCCAACGTCCACAACGAGGCCTACCTGCGCGCCAAGCGCGACAAGATGGGCCACTCGCTGCACCACCAGGGCCTGGCGCTCGACGAGGAGATGATCCACGACGAGACCGAGCGCGACGCCGAGGCCGCCGATGGCTGAGGCGGGCGCCTTCCTCGAGGCCTTCGGCGACGCCGAGAAGGCGAAGCTGGCCGAGCTGCAGTTCGCCACCGTCGTCGGCCGCTTCTACGAGGACCTGGCACTGCGCCTGCTCGACGGCGCCGACCACGGCTTCCAGGTGGCGGGAGTGCCGATCGGCAACGTCACCCACCACTCGGTGCCCGGCGCCTACGAGCTCCCCTTCGCCGCCAACGCGATCATCGACGGCGTCCGCCGCCACAACGCCAAACAGGCCGGCGGCCCCGAGATCGGCGGCGTCGCCTGCCTCGGCGTCGTCATCCGCGGCGAGACCGACCACTACGACTTCGTCTGCGCCGAGGCCGCCCGCGGCATCCAGGACGTCCAGCTGGCGACGGGCGTCCCCTGCGCCTTCGGCGTCATCACCTGCGACAACATGGAGCAGGCGCTGGCCCGCTCCGGCGGCGACAAGCGCGACCAGGGCCGCAACGCTGCCCTCACCGTCGCCCGCATGGCCCTGCTCAAACGTCAAGCAGGCTAGAACCGACTCGCCCTCCAGGCGTCAAACCGCGCGTTTTCCGCGACCTGTACCATCCAGCGTCCTCATGGCCAAGGTATGCCACAGCTGCGGCAAGGGACCAGCGTTCGGCCAGTCCCGAAGCCACTCGATGGTCGCCACCAAGCGACGCTTCGATCCGAACCTGCAAAAGGTCCGGATCCAAGAGAACGGCCGCCCCCTAAGGACCTACGTGTGCACCAGGTGCCTAAAGGCCGGCAAGGTCGTAAAGGCCGCGTAGTTCCCTCTTAGCGCTTTCAGGGACGAAAAAGGCTGGGTAAGGGGGGAGAGTTCGAGGCTGTGTCGACTTACTCCCCGACGTGGGGGAGTAAGTCGACAGGCTCGATTCGGCCGTGGCAGGTATCGCGGCGCGCCAGCACGGGGTGATCGCGGTTGCTCAGCTCCAAGAGCTGGGGATGGGCAAGAACGGCATCACTCGGCGCGTTAAGCGCGGTCATCTCCACCGAGTCCATCGCGGCGTCTACGCCGTGGGACACAAGGGTTTGAGCTGGCACGGGCGCTGGATGGCTGCGGTGCTCGCCTGCGGCGGAGGCGCCGTTCTCAGCCACGGCTCCGCCGCCGCACTCTGGGGCCTCCTACGCCCCCTCGATGGCTCCACCCACGTCTCGACCCCTTCAACCTCCGGCCGAACCACACGTCGAGGAATCCACGTCCACCGCTGTCCCTCGCTAATCCCATCCCTCGCAGAGCCTTCCCCGTCGCCCTCCTCCTTGCCATGTAGAGGAGGGCGACGGGGAAGGCTCGTTACCTACCGAGACAACATTCCAACCACCACCGTGGGAAGAACCATCGAAGATCTCCGCGCCTCGTCCCTCCCCGAGTACCTCGTCCGCCGCGCGATCCGCCAAGCCGAGCTCAAAGGCCTGCGCCTCCACGGCATCGAGACCGACCGCACTCGCAGCGACCTCGAGACCGCCTTCCTCGCCCTCTTCGCTCTCAGCGGCATAGCGGCGCCCGAGGTCAACCCCAAGCTGGGCCGCTACGAAGTCGACTTCCTCTGGCGAGAACCGCGCCTCGTAGTCGAAGCCGACACCTTCAGCTACCACCGAGGCTCAATCTCTTTCGAGAGGGACCACGAGCGCGACCTCGACCTGCGCCAGCAGGGCTACACCGTGCTCCGCTTTACCGACATACAGCTCGAAGCGGAACCGCAGCGCATCGCCGCCGATATCCGAAAGGAACTCGCCGCAGCGAGCCGCTAAGCGTCCGAGTCGCCGCTGCCGCTCGCGCCGACCGCCGCGAACTCGCCCGTCGGCGACGGATCGCCCTCCTCGGCCGCCTCGACGTGCAGTCGCGGAAGAAGCCGATCCAGCCAACTCGGGAACCACCAGGCGCGCTTGCCCAGCAGTTGCATCACCGCCGGCACCAGAACGGTGCGGATCACGATCGCGTCGATCAGCACCGCCGAGGCGAGGCCGAGACCGAAGAGTTTGATCACCCGTTCATCGCCGAGCATGAAGGAGGCGAAGACCGAGACCATGATCACCGCAGCCGCGGTGATCACCCGACCGGTGAGGGCGAGCCCTCGGGTCACCGCCGCGGTCGCGTCCTGCCGGTGCTCCCACTCCTCGTGGATACGCGACATCAGGAAGACCTCGTAGTCCATCGAGAGCCCGAAGACGATCGCGAAGAGGAAGATCGGGAAGAAGGAGATGATCGGGCCGGTGTTGTCGACTCCGATCAGGCTCGCTCCCCAGCCCCACTGGAAGACGGCGACGACCAGTCCGAAGGCGGCGCCGATCGAGAGCAGGTTCATCACGATTGCCTTCAGCGGCACCCAGATCGAGCGGAAGACGATCATCAGCAGCAGCGCCGAGAGGAGGACGACGACGCCGATGAAGAGCGGCAGCTTTTCGGCGATTGCGTCGCCGAAGTCCTCGAAGATGGCGTTGACGCCACCGACGTGCAATTGCGCCCCCGTTTTCGCCTCGATCGGAGGGATTACGTCACCGCGGATGTGGTCGAGCAACGCGGTCGTGTCGGCGCTTTGTGGCGAAGTGGTCGGGTAGACCTGAAAAACGCCGGTGTTTTCAGCCGGATTGAGGTCGATCGAGGTCGTCGCCGCGACGCCTTCTTCGGTGTCGAGGGCTTTCTTCAGCTCGACCAACGCTTCGTCCTGGCCCGTCTCCGGCAAAGCCGCGACCATCACGAACGGTCCGTTGAATCCAGGTCCGAAGCCTTCGGCCAGCAGGTCGTAGGACTTGCGGGTGGTCTTGTCGGGCGGTTCGGTGCCGGCGTCGTTGGTGCCGAGTCGCAGCGAGAGGGTGGGGATGCAGAGGACGATCAGGAAGCCGGCGGAGAGCAGCGCCGCCAGCACCGGCCTCTTCTGAATTCGGCGGCTCCAGCGGAACCACCAACCGGTCTGGTCGACGCTCCGTGAGCCGCGGCCGAGGCCGGGAATGCGGAGCCGGTTAACCCAGTTGCCGGCGATCGTCAGCAGCGCCGGCAGGAGGGTCAGCGCCGCGAGCATCGTGAAGAAGACCGCCAGCGCCGCCGCCATCGCGACGCCGTAGAGGAAGTTGAGGCCGAGCAGGAACATGCCCAGCAGCGAGATGATCACCGTCAGCCCCGCGAACAGCACAGCACGGCCGGCGGTATCGACCGCCTTCACCGCTGCCGCCTGCTTGTCGAGGCCCTCCTCGAGGCCGTTGCGGAAGCGGGTGAGGATGAACAGCGCGTAGTCGATCCCGACCCCAAGGCCGATCATCGCCGCCAGGATGATCGCGAAGTTGGCGGTATTGAAGACGTGGGTGCCGATGGAAACCAGGCTGAGGCCGACTCCGAGGGCGAAAAGCGCGGTGATGATCGGTAGGCCCATCGCCACCGCCGAGCCGAAGGTGAGCAGGAGCACGATCACAGCCGCCATCAACCCGATCAAGAACGAGGAGTCGCCTTCTTCCTGTTCGGCTTCCTGGATCGGGTTGCCGCCAAGCTGAACATCGAGGCCGCTGGCCGCCACTCCCTTTGCGGTCGCAATGATTTCGCGGGTCTTTTCTTTGTCCAGCTTGTCGTTGGAGACGTCGAACTGGATCGTCGCGTAGGCGATCTTGCCATCGCTGCTTACGGCTGCGGCGCCGCCCTTTTCGTAGGGGTTCGCGACTTCGCTGACGTGAGGGAATTTTTCGATCTGGGCGAAAACCCCCTCCATCTTCTTCTTCATCGCGGCCGATTCGGCGCCGTCATCGGCCTTGAACACGATCAAGGCCGTTTCCCCGGACTGCTCAGGGAACTTGCTTTCCAGCAGGTCGAACGCTTCCTTGGAATCGGAGGCCGGCAGCTTGAATTCTTCACTGAAATCAGCGCCGACCGAGCTGGAGAGCCCGCCGATCACGAAGAGGGCGACGATCCAGCCGATTATCACCGTCTTGCGGTGACCGGTGGTCCAGGTGGCAAAGCGTCTCACTGGCGCGCCACGCTAGCAATGCGCCCAGCCGACCCCTGTGAATCTGGTCACGTCGCGGCCGGGGGCTAGATTCTCAGGGGATGCCCGAAACCCAGATCGCCCGCTTCCGGCGGGTAGTCAGCTCTGCCTATGCCTCTTTGGAGGCCCGCCGCCAGGAGGTCAACGACCTCAACGTCTTTCCGGTCGCCGACGGCGACACCGGCGACAACATGGCGATGACGATGCGCGCCGTGATGGAGGAGCTCGACCGCATCGACGGCCAGGACGTCGACGAGGTCGGCCGCACCGAGCTGGTTCAGGCGCTGGCCCGTGCGGCGCTGATGGGCGCCCGTGGAAACTCCGGCGTCATCCTCAGCCAGATCGTCCGCGGCGCCGCCGAGGAGCTGGCCAGCCGTCCCGGTGAGCTGATCGACCCGACCCTTGTCGCGGCCGCCTTCGCCCGCGCCGCCGACGCCGCCTACGACTCGGTCCGCGACCCGGCCGAGGGGACGATGCTGACCGTCTTCCGCGAGATGGCCCACTCGCTCTCCCGCCAGCTCGCCCACCTGGATCAGGAGAAGCAGCGGCTCGGCCGCGACGTCTCCGAAGAGGAGCAGGACGCGGTCCTCGCCGAGGTCCTCGAGCGGGCGATCGCCGATGGTGAGCGCGCCGTCGCCCGCACCCCCGAGCAGCTCGAGGTGCTGCGCGAGTCCGGCGTCGTCGACGCCGGCGGCCACGGCCTCGTCCTGATCCTCGCCGGCGTCGTCGCCGGCCTGCGTGGCGACGGGGCGGAGGTGCCTGAGGTCGCCCACCACGAGCCGCCGCGTCGCAGCCTGCCTCACCACGCCGACAGCCGCTACCGCTACTGCACCAACTTCATCGTCTCCGGCAGCGGCCTCGGCAACCGCGAGTACCTGCCGCGGCTGGAGAAGATGGGTGACTCGGTCCTGGTCGTCGGCGACGACGTCACCCTCAAGGTCCACGTCCACACCGACGAGCCCGAGGCCGCGGTCGCGGTCTTCGACAGGGTCGGCGAGGTGACCAACCTCGACGTCGCTGACATGCGCGAGCAGATGGCCGAACGCGACGCCCGCCTCGGCGGCCGTACCGGCGTTGTCGCAGTCGCCGCCGGCGACGGGATGCTGCGCCTCTTCGGCGAGCTCGGCGCCCTCGTCGTCCCCGGCGGCGAGACCCTCAACCCCTCCACCTACGAGCTGCTGGCCGGAATCCACAGCGTCGCCGCCGAGGAGGTCCTTGTCCTGCCCAGTTCCTCCAACGTGATCATGGCCGCCGAGCGCGCCTGCGAGCTCTCCGAGAAGCCGGCGCGGGTGGTGCCCGCGACCTCGCAGCAGGCGAGCCTGCTGGCGCTGGTCGAGCTCGACCCCGAGGCGCCGATGGGTGAGAACGCCGAGCGGCTCGAGGAGGCGCTCGACGGCCTCGCCACCGGCGGCGTCGCGCCCGCCGCCCGCGACGACGCTCAGGGCCGCTTCAAGAAGGGCGACGCGGTCGGCTTCGCCGGTGGCGAGATCGTCGCTTGGGGCGGGGCAGGATCGACCTTGACCGAGACGATGCGGCACCTCGCCGAGGGGGCCGAGATCGTCACCGTGATCGCCGGCGAGGGGGCGCCGATCGACCTCTCGGAGATCGACACCCACGTCCCCGACGGGGTCGAGGTCGAGACCCATGAGGGGGGACAGCCGAGCTGGTGGTGGCTGCTGGCCGCCCAGTAGTGCGGTCGTTTGGCGCCGCGCGGGAGCTGGGGCGCGCCGAGCTGCTGAATGCGCCGGTTCACTGGCCTCGGCCCAGCGTTCTCGGGCAGGGATTGGGGGCTCTCAAGGGGGTCGGTCCTAAAACCGCCGAGGCGGCGGCCGAAGCTGGGATCAGGACCGTCGGGGACTTGCTCTTCCATATTCCGCGACGGCATCGGGATTTGCGGATTCGGGAGCTTGGGGATCTGGAGCCGGGGGAGACTGCGACGGTTCTTGTCGAGGTTCTGGGGGCTCAGCCTCGGCCTTTTCGCAAAGGGCGGTTGCGGATGGTCTCGGTGAAAGTCGGCGATGACTCGGGGCATGTGCGGGCTACTTGGTTTAACCAGCCTTGGGTCGCCTCCAAACTCATCCCCGGCACCGAACTCCTGCTCACGGGCAAATTTTCGGGCAAAGGCTTCGCAGTCAGAGAATGGGAGCTCGCCTCTTCTGCGGGTGGCGAGGGCGCAGGGGATGCCGAGCATCCTGCGCAGGCATCCCCTAACAGCCCTCGACGGGACCCGCAGCCAGGCGTCCTCGACCCCCCTCACCCTCCGCCACCCGCGGGAGATTCGGAGTTGATGCCGGTACACGCGGCGACCGAGAATCTTCGGCCGCAGAGGATTCGTGAGTGGGTTGAGGAGGTCGTGGGTTGGGCTCCTAATGCGATTGAGGGGCTGCCGGCGAGCTTGAGGGCGCGGCGAGGGCTCGCTGGGGTTGGCGATGCACTGAGCGCTGTCCAAAGGCCGCGGTCGATTGAGGACGTCGAGGGAGCCAGGGAGCGGTTGGGGTTCGAAGAGCTGTTTCTCCACCAAGCGCTGTTGGCGACCCGGAAAAGCACGCATCGGACCGCGCGGCCTGCACCACGATTTGGAAAGCCCGGCGACCTTGTGGCGCGCTGGCTTGACTCGCTGCCGTTTGAGCCGACCGGGGATCAGCTGAAGGCTTTTGATGAGATCGAGGTCGATCTTGATTCGGGTCAGCCGATGCAGCGGCTTTTGATGGGCGAGGTGGGGTCGGGGAAGACTGTGGTCGCCCTGTATTCGATGCTGCGGGCGTTGGAAGCTGGGTTCCAGGCGGCTTTGATGGCTCCTACGGAGACGCTGGCGGAGCAGCACGCGATAACGCTGGGCAGGCTTCTAGCCGACGAGGCGACGCCTTTTGCGCTGCTGACCGGGTCGACTTCGGCGGCGCGGCGCCGGGAGGATCTCGATCGGCTTGCAAGTGGGGAGCTCGGTCTCCTTGTTGGTACTCACGCGCTGATCGAGCCGACTGTGCGCTTTGCTCGGCTCGGGCTTGTCGTGGTCGACGAGCAGCATCGGTTTGGCGTCTCCCAGCGGCGGGCTCTGGATGAGAAGGGGGTGGAGGGGACGGCGCCCCACGTCCTCCACATGACCGCGACGCCGATTCCTCGCACGCTCTCGCTGACTGCCTACGGCGACCTCGACACCACTGCGCTGCACGAATTGCCCGCCGGTCGCCAGCCGATCGAGACGCAGTTGGTTGCCGAGGCGCAGCGGGGGGAAGCGTTCGAGTTTCTGCGGCGGCGGTTGCGCGAGGGGCGGCAGGCTTTCGTCGTCTGCCCTTTGGTCGGCGAATCGGAGAAAGTCGCCGGCAAGGCGGCCGCGGTTGAGGCGGAGCGGTTGCGTCGCGGCGAGTTACGCGACTTCCGCGTCGGCCTCCTGCACGGGCAGATGCACTCGGCCGAAAAGGCCGAGGCAATGCGCGCCTTCGCCGCCCACGAGACCGACGTGCTGGTCTCGACCACGGTGATCGAGGTCGGGATCGACGTCGGCAACGCGACGGTGATGATCATCGAGGGGGCCGAGCGCTTCGGCGTCTCCCAACTGCACCAGCTGCGCGGTCGGGTCGGCCGCGGCGAGCACCCGAGCCAATGTTTGCTCTTCGCCGAAGAAGCGGGGGAGACGGCGCGGCAGCGGCTGCACGCGGTCGCCGGCGAGAGCGACGGCTTCAAGCTCGCCGAGATCGACCTCAGCCTGCGAGGCGCCGGCGAGATCCTCGGCACCCGCCAGTCGGGCCTGGCCCGTTTCGCCGTCGCCAAACTGCCCGACGACCAAGCGATCCTGCTCGCCGCCCACCGGGAGGTCGAAGCGTTGCTCAAGCGCCACGGCTCGCTCTCCGACCCCGCCCTCGGCCCGCTGCTCGACGCCGCCCGTCGCCGCTTCGGCACCGGCGCGGCCGATCCAATCCCCCTCTAGCGGCGTTCGTCCTTGGGACGGACATACCGGTCCAAGGACGAACGCCGAATAGGTTGCGGGGGTGAGAGTGATCGCCGGAGATCTGAAGGGCCAGCGCCTGGTCGCGCCGCGCGGTTGGAAAGTGCGCCCGACCTCCGACCGCGTCCGCGAGGCGATCTTCTCCGCCCTCGGCGACCGGGTCGAGGGCGCCCACGTCCTCGACCTCTACTGCGGCACCGGCGCCCTGGCGATCGAGGCGCTCTCGCGCGGCGCCGCGGCGGCCGTCCTCGTCGACCGCGACACCCGCCCGGCGCTCGGCAACGTCCAGCGCCTCGGCCTCGCCGAGCGCACCGAACTGCTCCGCGCCGACGTCGCCCGCTGGCTGGCGCAGGTTTCGTCAGGCTCGTTTGCGGGGAATTTCGACCTCGTCTTCGTCGATGCCCCTTATAGACTCGCCGACCGCGTGGCCCAGGACCTCAACACCCACCTTCCCCAGCTCCTCGCCAAGGGCGGACGAGCCGTGGTCGAGAGCGGTGCCCGCAGCCCGCTGCAGATCGATTCGCTCGAGCCGCTGCGCCAGCGCCGCTACGGCGCCGCCGACGTCGCCATCTACGCGGAGGCGGCGAAATGAGCGAGCGCAAAAACGGAACCGTCGTCTGCCCGGGCAGCTACGACCCGGTCACCAACGGCCACGTCGACATCATCACCCGCACCTCCAACGTCTTCGACCGCGTCGTTGTCGGCGTCGTCAACAACCCGGTTCGCAAGGCGAAGACGCTGTTCACCGCCGAGGAGCGTAAGGCGTTCATCGAGGAGGCGACCGCCGACCTCCCCAACGTCGAGGTCCAGATCTTCGCCAACCTGCTGGTCGAGTTCGCCCGCGACAACGACGCCAAGGCGATCGTCAAGGGCCTGCGGGCGATCTCCGACTTCGAGTACGAGTTCGAGATGGCGCAGCTGAACCGCAAGCTCGACCCGGGGATCGAGAGCATGTACGTGATCGCCTCGCCGCATTACAGCTTCCTCTCCTCGACCGGGGTGAAGGAGATGGCGACCTTCGGAGGCGACGTCTCCGACCTCGTTCCCGCCCCGGTCGCCGCCGCCCTGAAGGACCGCCTCAACGACAGGTAGGCTGTGCACCGCTGGCCAGTCCTCTTTGGGCGACGCCTTGCAAAAAATCGCTCGATGAACCTCGTCCTCACCAAAATCCCCGCATACACGTAGGCTTACGATCCTCTTATGGACGTCCTGGTCCTCATAGACAAGCTCGATGACGTAGTTCACAACGCCCGTCCGGTCCCCCTGACGGATCAGGTGCGCGTGGATCGAGAGGAGATTTACGACCTCCTCGATCAGATGCGCGCCACGATCCCCGAGGAGATCAAGCAGGCGCGGTGGATCGTCAAGGAGCGCCAGGAGATGCTGGCCGAGGCCAAACGCGAGGCCGAGCGGATCGTCCGCGAGGCGCGCGAGCAGCAGGCCCGCCTGATCTCCGACGAGGAGGTCACCAAGCAGGCCGAGCGCGCCGCCGACGAGATCGTCGAGGACGCCCGCACCCGCGAGCGTGAAATCCGCCTCGGCGCCGAGGACTACGCCGACGAGATCCTCAACACCCTCGAAGTGAACCTGCAGAAGTTCCTCGCCGCCGTCCAGCGCGGCCGTGACCGCCTCGCCGGTCGCGAGGAGGATCAGCCGCAGCCCGAGCTCGACCAGCAGCCTTAGCGGTCCGGGTTCGAGATTTGGCCGGCCCGGTTGAGGCCGAATGACGCTGCGCGCTACGGCCTCTCCCCGAGATCCCGCGTAGCGCTGCTACGCGGGACTCGTGTCGAGTCCGTATCGCTTGGTCATCGACCTCCCCGGTCTCGCCCAAATCTCGACCCCGGACCGATTGAAACAGAAGGTTTAGGTCTGTAGTTCCCGCCGGAGCAGCTCAACGATTCGGTCGGGTTCCCCCCCGAATCGGCGCATCCGAGATCTTCCCCACCGGGGTGGGGTCAAAGTCGGAAGCGCTGAACTGCGGCGATGGCGGCTACTCGAGTTTCAGGTCCTTCAGAGCTGACCAGCGCGGGTCGGTTGCTTCCTCGTGCTGGTGGGGGTTGTCGTTGAGGGACTCGCCGCAGACGGGGCAGAGGCCGGCGCAGTCGGGGCGGCAGAGGATTCGGGTGGGGAGGGCGAGGATGGTGGCGTCGTGGGCCCAGCGGCCGATGTCGAGCTCGTCCTCGGAGACGTAGGGGCTGCGCAGTTCGGGGTCGTCGGTCCTCGCCTGGTCGATCTCCCGCGCCTCGACGTCGAGGTCGAGGCCGGCTGGCTCGAGGCAGCGCATGCACGGGCCTTCGAGGTGGACCGGGAAGGTGATCTTGAAGGCGAAGCCGTTGCTGGGACGGGAGACGTCGAGCCGCACCGTCGGCGACCAGGGCTCGGGGCGATAGGTCTGGCCAGCCAGCTCGAAGGGCTCGAGTGCGACCGGGACTTCCAGCCGCTTGCCCTCGCCATGAGCAAGCGAGAGGCGCGATAGATCGATGATCGTCGTCGGCTCTTGAGCCACGTCACGCACCTCCGCTTCGTCGGGACTTACGATGATGAACTTCCCGACGAGATTACGAGATGGGCCAATTCCACTGGAAACCAGAGACCTACCTGGAGCTGATCCGCTCCGAGGTCCCCCGCTACGACGAACTGCAGGAGCAGGCGATCGCCGCGATCCCGTTTGCGCCCGAGCGGGTCTTGGAGCTGGGGATGGGGACGGGGGAGACGACCCGCCGGCTGATCGAGGCCTACCCCGACAGCTGGGTGATCGGCCTCGACTCGAGCGCCGACATGGTCTTCCGCGCGCGGGAGGCCTACGACGACGTGCAGCTGGCGAGGATCGAGGATCCGCTCCCTGAGGGTCCCTGGGACCTCGTGATCGGAGTCCTCTCGATCCACCACCTGACCAGCGATCTGAAGAAAAACCTCTTTCGTCAAGTCAAAGAGCACGCCCGAGCCTTCGTCATCGGCGACATCATCAAAGCCGACACCGAGATCACCCCCATCGATGAGGACTACGACTTCCTGGAGCGAGCAGCTGACCTGGCTGAGTGGACCGACGGCGAGATCGCCTGGGAGCGGGACGATCTCGCTGTAGTTCGGGCTGTGTATTGAGGGGCGGCGACCGGGTCCCCTCGCCAGACACATCTCGCCTATGGCTCATGTTAAGTGTCTGGAGAGGGGACCCGGTCGCCGCCTTCGACACGCATTTAGCTGCCGGTCGCTACCATCCCGCGACCATGGCAGTCCCTAAGAAGAGAACTTCCAGTGCGCGTCGCGACAAGCGTCGTGCCAACCACAAGGCCGGTAAGCCCAACCTGAATAGCTGCCCGCGCTGCCACAGTCCGCGGCTGCCGCATCGGGTTTGTCCTACCTGTGGCACGTATGCGGGGCGCGAGGTTGTTGCGCAGCGGATCGCTGATCCGACCGCTCCTCACACGCACGAGTAAGGCGTGACGCGGGACCGCGCGGTGACCGTGGCCCTCGATGGCTACGGGGCTGAGTTGGGGTTCGACGTGCTTGCGCAGGGTGCGCGGTTTGCTGCCGCCGACGGAATCGGAGTCCGTGTCTTCGGGCCGCAGCGTGCTCTCGGTCTTGATGGCGTCGCCGGGGTCGAGGTCATCGATACGGCCGATCGCATCGGCAACGGCGAGGATCCGGTGCCGGCGGTTCGGGCTAAGAAGGAGGCCTCGGTTGTCCTCGCTGCCGCCGACGTCGCCGATGGCAACTCGGCGGCGATGGTCAGTTGCGGCTCGACGGGCGCGACGATGGCCGCTGCCACCTTTGGCCTGCGCCGGCTTAAAGGCGTGCAGCGGCCGGCGCTGGCGGTCCGGCTACCCGTGCCCGGCAAACCGGTCCTCTTCCTCGATGTCGGCGCCAACGTCGAAGTGCGTGCCCAGCACCTGGTTCAGTTCGCCTTTCTTGGCGCCGCCTTCGCTGACGCGGTGCTTGAGGTCGAAGACCCTACGGTCGGCCTGCTCACGGTCGGTGAGGAGTCGGGCAAGGGGCGCGAGGAGGTGGTCGAGGCGCATCGCCTGCTGAGCAGGGCGCCTGGGATCAGCTTCGCCGGCAACGTCGAGGGACGCGACCTTCCCGGGGCCAAGACCGATGTGGTCGTTACCGACGGCTTCACCGGCAACGTCTCGCTGAAGCTGCTGGAGGGGACCGCGAAGACGGTTGCCGGCGCGGTCGGCGATGCCGCCCGCTCCAACCCGGTGGCGGCGGTCGGCGGCCTGCTGCTGAAACCCGCCCTGAACGGGCTGCGCCGGGAGCTCCACCCCGACACCACCGGCGGCGCGATCCTGCTCGGCCTACGCGGGATCGCCGTCGTCGGCCACGGGAGCTCCGGCGCCGAGGGGATCGCCAACGCCATCCGCCTCGCCGCCCGCTGCGCCGAGGTCGACGCCGTCGGCCGTACCGCTGCGCTGCTGGCCGAAGGCGGCGCCGGGCGGGCCGCGCTGGCCGCTGAGGGCGACGCCTGAGCGCCGTGATAAACAAGTCAGGGATGACCCGCGACAAAGTCCTGACCCTGGTCCGTGAGCACCTCGCCGAGGAGCTCGAAGTGGACATCGCGAAGATCGACGAGGGGACCCGCTTCAAGGAGGACCTCGATGCCGACTCCCTCGACCTCTACGAGCTGGTGATGGAGCTCGAGGACAACTACGGCGTCAGCGTCAGCGAGGAGCAGGCGACCCACATCAAGACCGTCGGCGACGCGGTCGGCTTCGTGCTCGAGCACGCGCCCGCCTGAGCCGGTGGCGCCGGAGCCGGACTCTCCCGTCGCGGCGCTGGCAGCGCTGATCGCCGAGCTGCCCGAGGACCTCCGCCGCCAGGCCCTGACCCACTCCTCCTGGACCGAGCGCCGGGTCGACTCCTTCGAGCGCCTCGCCTTCCTCGGCGACAGCGTCCTCGGCCTCGCCGTCGCCACCCGCACCTTCGAGACTTTCCCGAAGCTGGCCGCGGGGGGGCTGACCAAGGTCCACAACCAGGCGGTCAGCGGCGTTTCCTGCGCCGAGATCGGTAACCAGCTCGGGGTGCCGGAGATGCTGCGGGGAAACGAGCCGGAGGGGATACCGACGGCGATTCCGGCCGAGGTCCTGCTCGACGGCGGCCGGCCGCTGCCGGAGGCGACCGAGGCGCTGATCGGCGCCTGCTACGTCGCCTTCGGCTTCGAGCGCACCGCCGCCGCGGTGGCCGACGCCTTCGCGCCCCGGATCGAGCTCGCCGCCGAGACCCGGATCGATTTCAAGTCCGCTTTGCAGGAGCTTTTGGCCCGCCGCGGGGCGCGCGTAACCTACGAGGTGATCGCGGCGACGGGACCCCCGCACCAGCGAACCTTCGAGGTGGCCGCGATCGTCGACTCCGAGCGGGTCGGGACGGGGACAGGACGGAGCAAGAAGGCGGCCGAGCAGATCGCCGCCGAGGAGGCATTGGCGCATCTTGGGGGTTAATTCAGCGGCCGTCGCGTCCGATTCGACCGGGAGCCTTGAGGGGATGCGAGGAGCGCGCACGTGTATCTGAAGTCGATCTCGATGAAGGGCTTCAAGTCCTTCCCCGAGCGCACGACCCTGGAGTTCTCTCCGGGCGTCAGCGTCATCGTCGGCCCCAACGGCTCGGGGAAGAGCAACATCACCGATGCCGTCCTCTGGGCGCTCGGCGAGCAGAGCCCCGGTGCGATCCGCGGCGCCTCGATGCAGGACGTGATCTCCGCCGGCGGCAAAAACGTCGGCCAGCGCCGCGCCGCCGAGGTCGAGGTGACGATCGACAACTCCGACGGCCGCGCCGCCACCGAGTTCTCCGAAATCGCGGTCGAACGCCGCCTCGACCGCTCCGGCGACAGCGGCTATCGCTTGAACGGCGCCCGGGCCCGCCTCGCCGACGTCGCCGACGTCCTCTCCGACACCAACCTCGGCCGCGAGATGCACTCGGTGATCAGTCAGGGACGGGTGGAGACGATCGTCCACTCGAAGCCGCGCGAGCGGCGGCTCCTGGTCGAGGAGGCCGCCGGGCTCGGCAAGCACCGCAAGCGGCGCCGCCGGGCCGAGCTGAAGCTGCGGGCGGCGCGCGACAACCTCGACCGCGCCCTCGACGTCGAGCGCGAGGCGCGGGCGCGGCTGCGGCCGCTGAAGCGCCAGGCCCAGGCTGCCGAGCTGGGGGCGCGGATCGAGCGCGAGGAGCTGGGCCTGAAGGCGCAGATCGTCTCCGAGGAGCTGCGCTTCGGCGCCGATCGGGCCGCGGCGGCGGAAAAGGCCGCGACGAAGGCGCGCGGTGTGCGCGAGAAGCTCGAGCAGAACCTGGCCGAGGTTGCAAAACGGCGCGCGGCGGCGGAGGAGCGCTTCGCCGCCCGTGACCGCGAGCGGACCCAGGCCTGGGGGTTGCTGACCAAGCTGCGTGGCGAGCAGGAGCGAGTCGCGGTCCGGGTTGCCGGACTCTCCAGTCGCGAGGCCGAGGTCGAGGCAGGCCTGGAGCGGCTACGGACCGAACTGGGGCCGCTGACCCTCGACGTCGGCGACGGCGCCAAGCCCGGCGAGCGGGCGCAGAAACTTGAAGAGGAGCTGGGGGAGATCGAGGCTGGGCTGCGGACCGCGAGCGAGGGATTCGACGTCGCCCGTTCCGCCGACGCCGCCGAGTCGGCGCGCGAGAGTGCTCTCGGCCACGTCCAGGCCGGGGCCGAGCGCGCCTCCCGTCACGCCCGCCGGGCCGAGGGCCTGCTCGGCGAGCGCCACCGCGAGGCGCTCCGCGCCCGGGTCGCCGCCGGCGAGGGGCTGCTCGACGACGTTCGCGCCGCCCGCGCTGCAGCCGAGGCGGCCGGCGCTGCGATCCGCGCCCGGGTCGATTTGATCGAGCACAAGGTCGTCGGCGGCCAGGACAGCGGCGACGAGATCGCCGACGAGCTGCGGGCCTGCTCGCAGCAGGAGTTCGAGCTGCAGACGCAGATGAAGGAGACCTCCGACGAGCTGACCCGGGCCGAGGTCGAGGCCGCCCACCTCGGAGACCGCCGGGCCGAGGCCGCGCGCGAGCTGGCTGCGATCGCCGAGCGGCTGGGGGAGGAGATCCCGCCCGCCGAGGAGGCCCTGAGCGACGAGGCGAGGGCCGAGATCGATCGCCGGCTGGAGCGCTTGGAGCGGCGCCGGGCCCAGATCGGCCCGGTCAATCCCCTGGCAGAGCAGGAGTACGACGAAGCCCGCGAGCACGTCGAGGCGCTGCAGACTCAGCGCGAGGACATCGAGCGATCGATGCGGGAGCTGGAGTCGCTGATCCGCGACATCGACAACGAGATCGAGCGTGCTTTCGAGCAGACCTTCGACGCGACGGCGAAGAATTTCGAGGAGATGGTCGAGCACCTCTTCCCGGGTGGGCGCGGGCGGTTGCGCCGGGTCAGCCTGCGGCCGGTCCGCGACGAGGAGCGGCCCGCGGGCGAGCAGGAGGCGCCGACCGACGCCGAGCCCGAGGCCGCCGAGGAGGAGGAAGAGGAGCGCGACGAGCTCGGGGTTGAGATCGAGGTCACTCCGGCCGGCAAGTCGACGCGCAAGCTGCAGCTGCTCTCCGGCGGCGAGAAGTCTCTGGTCGCCCTGGCCTTCGTCTTCGCCGTCTTCCTCGCACGGCCGTGCCCCTTCTACATCCTCGACGAGGTCGAGGCCGCCCTCGACGACGCCAACATCGACCGCTTCCTGCAGCTGATCCGCCGCTTCTCCGACCGCGCCCAGTTCGTCATCGTCACCCACCAGAAACGGACGATGGACGCCGCCGACGTGCTTTACGGGGTCAGCATGGGCGGGGATGGTGTGACGAAGGTCGTCTCGCGGAAACTGCCGCGTGAAGTTGCTGAGGATGAAGAGGACGAAGCTCCGGGACTTTCTGCGGTTGCCTAGGGCCGGGGCGGGTACCCCCTCGCCAGACACATCTCGCCTATGGCTCATGTTAAGCGTCTGGAGAGGGGGTACCCGCCCCGGCCGCGACACGTAGAGATGCTCGGGTAGCTTTCCCTTCATGGCTACTAGCTGGCAGGAGATTGTTGACCTTGGGGCGCGGCAGTCCGGCGCGGCTGTGGTAGTTGAGGAGGAGGCCCCTGAGGTTCGGCGGGGGGTCTTCAAGCGCTTAAGGGAGAGTCTTTCCAAAAGCCGCCAGGCGCTGACTGAGGAGATCTCGGCGAGCCTGTTCGATCGGATTGATGACGAGACTTGGGAGTTGCTCGAGGAGGCTTTGATCCTTGCTGACGTCGGGGCTCCGACCACGGCTGCGGTGGTGGAGAAGTTGGAGCAGGAAGTGGAGTCCGGGGCGGTGCCGATGGACGGGGTTGCCGTGCGGGACCGGTTGATCGAGATCCTCGCCGAGGTTGCCTCCACTGGCCGTGCGCCGATCGATCTCAGCGCCGAACCGGCGGTGCTGATGATGGTCGGGGTCAACGGCACCGGCAAGACGACGACGATCGGCAAGATCGCCTGGCACCTGAGCAAGGAGATGGGGCTCAGCGTGGTGATGGCCGCCGCCGACACCTACCGCGCCGCCGCCGCCGAGCAGCTCGAAACCTGGGCCGAGCGCGCCGGCGCCGAGCTGGTCCGCGGCGAAGCGGATTCCGATCCCGGCGCCGTCGCCTACGACGCGATCAACGCCGCCCGCGCTCGCGGCGCCGACGTCGTCATCGTCGACACCGCCGGCCGCCTCCACACCCAGACCAACCTGATGGAGGAGCTGGCAAAGGTCCGCCGGGTGATCCAGAAACAGATCCCCGAGGCCCCGCACGAGACCCTGATCTCGATCGACGCGACCACCGGCCAGAACGGGCTGCGCCAGGCGAAGGTCTTCTCCGAGGCGGTCGAGGTCGACGGGGTCGTCCTGACCAAGCTCGACGGTACCGCCCGCGGCGGCATCGCCCTGGCGATCTCCTCCGACCTCGGCATCCCGGTGAAGCTGATCGGCGTCGGGGAGACGCTCGAGGACCTGCGCCCCTTCGACCCCGCCGAGTACGCCAACGCGCTGCTGGCGGAGTAGCCCATTCGCCTGTTCCTTTTCGTTGCCTGGGACCGATAAGGAACAGGCGAACGTCACGTAAGCTGCTCGGACATGTTCGACCAGCTCTCTGAACGCCTGCAGTCGACCCTCTCCGACGTTCGCTCGCGCGGCAAGCTGACCGAGTCCGACGTCGACTCGGCGATGCGCGAGATCCGCCTCGCCCTGCTCGAGGCCGACGTCAACTTCAAAGTCGTCAAAACCTTCACCAAGACGCTGAAGGAGCGCTGCCTCGGCTCCGACGTGCTGGAGAGCCTCGATCCCGGCCAGCAGGTGGTCAAGATCGTCAACGAGGAGCTCGCCGGCCTGATGGGCGGGACCGGCTCGGAGCTGGCGATGGCGACCAGCGGTCCGACCGTGATCCTGATGGCGGGCCTGCAGGGCTCCGGCAAGACGACCGCCTGCGCCAAGCTCGCCCAGTTTTTCAAGCAGGAAGGCAAGGACGTCGCCCTCGCCGCCTGCGACGTCTATCGCCCCGCCGCGGTCGAGCAGCTGGTGACGATGGGCGGCCGCGCCGGCGTCCACGTCTACGAGCGCGGCACCGACGCCGACCCGGTCGAGATCGCCACCTGGGCGCTCGAGCAGGCGCAGTCCGAGCGCCGCGACGTGCTGATCGTCGACACCGCCGGCCGCCTCCACATCGACCAGGACCTGATGGCCGAGCTGGCCCAGATCCGCAAGAAGACCCGCCCCCACGACGTCCTCCTCGTCGTCGACGCGATGACCGGCCAGGACGCCGTCGGGGTCGCCGAATCCTTCGCCGAGGTGGCTGAGTTCGACGGCGTCGTGATGACCAAGCTCGACGGCGACGCCCGCGGCGGTGCCGCGCTATCGGTCAAAGCCGTCACCGGCAAGCCGATCCTCTTCGCCTCGACCGGCGAGAAGATCGAGGACTTCGACAAGTTCCACCCCGACCGCATGGCGCAGCGGATCCTCGGCATGGGCGACGTCCTCAGTCTGATCGAGAAAGCCGAGCAGCAGGTCGACGAGGACGAAGCCGAGGCGCTGCAGGAGAAAATGCGCCGCGACCAGTTCACCCTCGACGACTTCCTCAAGCAGATGAAGCAGGTCCGCAAAATGGGGCCGCTGAGCGGGATCATCGGGATGCTCCCCGGGATGGGGGCGATGAAGCAGCTGAAGAACGCTGACGTCGACGAGCGCGAGCTGGACCGGGTGCAGGCGATCATCCTCTCGATGACGCCCCAGGAGCGGGCCAACCCGGGCCTGATCAACGGCTCCCGCCGCAAACGGATCGCCGCCGGTTCGGGGACCAAGGTCCAGAGCGTCAAACAGCTGGTCAAACAGTTCGACCAGATGCGGGTATTGATGAAATCGATGGCCAACGGACAGATGCCGACGCCCCAGCAGATGGCCAATTTGGCGGGCGGCGGACAGCGCACGCCGCGCCCGAAGGCCCGTAGACGCTAATCTGCCCGGCCCTATGGCAGTCCGAATCAGACTTAGACGAGTGGGTTCCAAGAAGAACCCGATCTGGCGCATCGTAGTCGCCGATAAACGTTCCCCTCGGGACGGGCGGACGATCGAGACGATCGGCCAGTACAACCCGCAGACCGACCCCTCGACGATCAACATCGACGAGGAGCGCGCGCGTCACTGGCTCGAGCACGGCGCCCAGCCTTCGGAGACCGTGGCGACCCTGCTGCGGACCAAGGGCATCAAAGCCACCGGCACCTAGCCGGCCGCGCCGATGACCGAGCTGCTCGAGTTTCTCGTCAAGGCCCTCGTCGAGGAGCCGGAGGCCGTCGTGGTCGAGGAGCTGGAAGAGGACGGCGACCTGATCTACGAGATCACCGTCGCCGAGGACGACCTCGGCCGGGTGATCGGCAAGGGCGGTCGGATCGCCAACGCGATCCGCACGATCGCCAAGGCGGCCGCGGTGCGGATCGACCGCCGCGTGATCGTCGACATCCTCGACTGAGCACGCTTCCCGCGTGCGCCTCGACGTCTTCACCCTCTTCCCGGAGGCCTTCGACTGGTTCCAGTCGCAGCGCTCGGTCGAGAATGCGGTCCGCGAAGGCAACGAGTTCCGCCTCTTCAACTACCGCGACTCGACCCCGCTATCCGCCGGCCAGGTCGACGACTCGCCCTACGGCGGCGGCGCCGGGATGGTCCTCCGGGTCGACGTCGTCGACGCCGCCCTGCAGGCCGCCTACGGCGACGGGCCGCGGCCGCGGATCGTCCTGCTCTCGCCGACCGGGCCGCTGCTCGACGACCCGATCGCCGACGGACTGGTCGCCGAGCCCCACGTCGCCCTGCTCTGCGGCCGCTACGAGGGCTTCGACGACCGAGTCCACCAGCACCTCGCCGACGACGAGCTCTCGATCGGCCGCTACGTCCTCGCCGGCGGCGAGCTGCCGGCGATGGTCGTCGCCGACGTCCTGATGCGCAAGCTCCCCGGCGCCCTCGGCCACGAGGACTCGGCCGTCGAGGAGTCCTTCAGCCACGCCCTCGAGGGGATGCCCGAGTACCCGCATTTCACCCGCCCGCCGAGCTACCGCGGCTGGGGCGTGCCCGACGTCCTCCTCTCTGGCGACCACGGGAAAGTGCGCGAGTGGCGCCTGGAGCAGAGCCGCGCCCGAGCCGAGCAGTTCGAAAAGAACGCGGAATAGCTACCATTCCGCCACCGCGCGGTTCCCGCACTCGGGTCCCGGCGGTTTTTTCTCGCAGCAACTCTTTCTATGAGCTCCGTAATCGACAGCATCGAGCGCGCCCAGCTTCGGCCCGGGCTGCCCAACTTCGCCCCTGGAGACCGCGTCCGCGTCCACTTCCAGGTGATCGAGGGAACCCGCAAGCGGACCCAGGTCTTCGAGGGAGTCGTCCTCAAGCGCCAGGGCTCGGGCGTGCGCGAGACCTTCACCGTGCGCAAGCAGTCGTTCGGCGTCGGGGTTGAGCGGACGTTCCCGCTGCACTCGCCGAAGATCGAGAAACTCGAGGTCGCGGCGCGCGGGGACGTGCGACGGGCGAAGCTCTACTACCTGCGCGGCCGGATCGGCAAGGCAGCCCGCGTCGCCGAGCGCCGCTGGGGTATCGACGACGACGTCGTCTCCGTCGCCGGTACGAGCGGCGAGTCGACCGCGGTCGACGCCGAGGGCGTCAGCCAGGAGGAGGTCGTTCCGGTCGAGGTGCCCGAGGAGAGCAAGGAGGCGTCCACCGACGCCGAGGAGGCTCCGGCGGCAGAGACCGAGGAGAAGACCGCAGAGGCCGAGGTTCCCAGCGAGCCCGAGGCCGAGGCACCGGCTGAGACGGAGGCGAAAGCTGAGACGGAGGCTGACACGGACGCGGATGCGCCCGAGGCCGGGGAGACCGAGGACACTGCAGCGCCCGAGGATGCCGAGGACGAGGAGCCGGCCAAAGACGGCGACTCCGACGAGGACTCGGCAGCCTGAATCCGAAGCTCCCGAAGCCGGAATCCAAAGCTGGCGGCCTGATCGAGTTGGTCGTCATCGTCGCGCTTGCCCTCGGGCTGGCGCTCGCGATTCAGGCCTGGATCGTCAAGCCCTACCAGATCCCCTCGGGCTCGATGGAACCGACGCTGGACGTCGGCCAGCGCGTCCTCGTCAACCGCTTCCTCTACCACTTCAAGGACCCGAAGATCGGCGACATCGTCGTCTTCCACCCGCCCGAGGGCTCCGCCGGAGGGCCGGGCGAACAGTGCGGCGTCAACCGCGGCCCGCGGGAACCCTGCCCCGAGCCGACCGCGAAGGAGGCCAGCGACAACTTCATCAAGCGGATCGTCGCCGGGCCGGGCGACACGATTGCGGTCAAAGAAGGGCATCCGGTCGTCAACGGCAAGATCGTCGAAGACGAGCCCTTCACCAACCCCTGTCCAAGCTGCAATTTGCCGAAACCGATCACGGTCCCGGCCGATCACTACTTCATGATGGGCGACAACCGTGGGGCAAGCGATGACAGCCGGGAATGGGGACCTGTCCCCCGAGACTGGATCATCGGTGAGGCCTTTGCCACCTACTGGCCCCCGAACCGCATCGGCGGGCTCTAAAAGCCCGCAAGGGAAGACGCACCGCCGCCGTCTGGCGCGCAGTCGTCGCCTGTTCGCTTTCGATCGCGGACTCCAGAGTCGCTACGTCGCCGGGACCGACGAGGCCGGGCGCGGCTGCCTGGCCGGACCGCTGGTCGCCGCCGCGGTGCTGATCGACTACGAGCGCCTCTCGAACTCCGACCGCCGCGCGCTCAGCGGCCTGCACGACTCGAAGCAGATGACCGAGGAGCGGCGGCTTGAGATGTACCCGTGCGTTTTGCGGGCGGCGGAGCGCGTGAGCGTCGTCGTCCGCTCAGCGGCCGGGATCGACCGCCGCGGCCTTCACGTCACCAACATCGAAGCGCTCTCGCTGGCGCTGGAGCGGCTGGCGCCCGACTCGGAGGCGATCTGCCTCGTCGACGGTTTCCGCCTACCGCGCTGCCAGGTCCCGCACCGCCCGGTGGTCAAGGGCGATGCGACCAGCGCCGCGATCGCCGCCGCCTCGGTGATCGCCAAGGTCACCCGCGATCGTTACATGCGCGACGTCGCCGAGCGGCACCCGGGCTGGGGTTTCGAGGAGCACGTCGGCTACTCGACCCCCGAGCACCGCGAGGCGATCGAGGAGATCGGCATCTCACCCCTGCACCGCCGGTCGTTCCAGTCGGTTGCGTACTCCCAGCTTGAGCTCAGCTAGAACGCGCCCTTGACGTAGTCGACGTCGACCGGGCGGCCGGCACGGTCGAGGGTGACGCCGACGGCGTCGAAGCGGATCTCCTCGTAGGGCGGCTGGTCGCGGCGTTCCGACATCCAGGCGGTGGCGAGGCGGCGGACCCGTTGCTGCTTACGGAAGTCGATCGCGAGGATCGGCTTCTCCGGCCCGAAGGCGGTTCCGGCGCGGGCGCCCTTGACCTCGATGAAGACGAGGGTGCCGCGGTCGCGGGCGACGATGTCGAGCTCGCCGTAGCGGGTGCGGGCGTTGCGCTCGACGATCTCCCAGCCGACGGCGGCTAGGCGACGGGCGACCAGCTCCTCGGCGATCTCTCCGGTGCGGCGGCGGGCGACGGTCATCTCGGGGTCAAGTCCCGGGAAGTCACAAACTCTCCCCACAGCTGGCTCCAAGAACTTGCTTTTTGCGTGCCATATGTCGGTTGACGCCTCCTAGCGTCCCTTCCATGCTCGCCACCGCCCGCACCTTCACCCTCGATGGCATCTCCGCCCGCCCGGTCCGGGTCGAGGTCGACGTCCATCGCGGTCTGCCGAACTTCACGATCGTCGGGCTTCCCGACGCGGCAGTGCGGGAGGCACGGGAGCGGGTGCGGGCGGCGCTGGTCAACTGCGGCTTCGAGTTCCCGCTGCGGCGGATCGTCGTCAACCTGGCGCCGGCGAGCCTGCGCAAGGCGGGACCGGGGATGGACTTGGCAATCGCCGCCGCCCTGCTCAGCGCCTCCGATCAGCTGCATTGGGAGGCACTGGCGCGGGTCGCTCTGGTCGGCGAGCTGGCGCTGGACGGCTCGACCCGAACGGTGCACGGCGCCCTGGCGATGGCCGAGGCGGCGCGGGAGGGAGGTGCGGAGGCGATCGTCCTGCCGGCGGAGAACGGGGCCGAGGCGGCGCTCGTCGAGGGACTTGGAGTGCTGCCGGTGGCGGAGCTGGGTCAGCTCGTCGGCCTGGCGACGGGGGAGTGGGATCCGCCCCGGCCGGAGCCGATGCCGCTCCGTCTCAGCGCAGCCGAGGGCGGCCCCGACCTGGCGGACCTCCGCGGTCAGCCGCACCTGCGCCACGCGCTCGAGGTGGCGGCCGCGGGCGGCCACAGCCTGCTGATGGTCGGGCCGCCGGGTGCCGGCAAGTCACTGGCGGCGAGCAGGCTGCCCTCGATCCTGCCGCCGCTGGCCCCGGTCGAGGCGCTCGAGGTGGCGCGGATCGCCAGTGCCTGCGGGCGGCTGGGAGCGCTGCCGGCCGGGAGGCCGTTTCGGGCGCCGCACCACACGGTCAGCGCGCCGGGGCTGATCGGCGGCGGCTCGCCGCCGCGGCCCGGGGAGGCGACGCTTGCTCATCGTGGATGTCTCTTTCTCGACGAGCTCTGCGAGTTCCGGCGCGACGCGCTGGAGGCGCTGCGGGCGCCGCTGGAGTCGGGTGAGGTGTCGGTCGTCCGCGCCGGGGGGCAACGGACCCTTCCATGCCGCTTCATGCTCGTCGCCGCTGCCAACCCCTGCCCTTGCGGGAGGGGCGAAACGGATCCGGACTGCATCTGCGCTCCGTATGACGTGCAGCGCTACCAGGGCAAGCTGAGCGGCGCCCTCGCCGACCGGATCGACGTGCTGGCCGCGGTGCGGCAGCCAAGCGCGGCGGAGATCGGTGGTCCGGAGGGGGAGAGCTCGGCGGCGGTGCGGGAGCGGGTCTGCGCGGCCCGCGAGCGGCAGGAGCAGCGGCTCGGCTCCGGTCGCTGCAACGCGGAGATGACCCCGGCGGAGGTTCGCTCCTGTGCCCTAAGCGGCGAGGCATCGTCGCTGCTCGCCGACCTCTACTCCCGTCAGCGGCTCAGCGGTCGCGCCCACGACCGGGCGCTGCGGCTGGCGCAGACGCTCGCCGACCTCGCCGGAGCCGGGGAGATCGGCGAGGAGCAGATGGCCCAAGCGCTGCAGATGCGGAGGCGTGAGCATGGCTGAGCCGCGCGCCTGTGTCGAATGCCTACGGCGCTCCTGGTTGCTGACCGACCTCGGCCCGTACATCGAGCGGATCTCCACCGGCGAGGTCGGCTCGCGCTCGCCGGAACTGCTCCGTCTCTCGAACGAGGATCTGGTCGCGGTGGCGGCACCGAACGTCACCGAGCAGCTGCTGGCGCGGGTGGCGGCGCTGCCCGAGACTCGCTTGAACGGAGAGCTCACGCAGGCGGGCTGCTGGGCCTGCTGCCGCCACGGTGACCTCTACCCGGACCACCTGCGCGATGCCGCCGACGCTCCCTGGGCGCTGATCGGGCGCGGCGACCCGGCATTGCTTGACGGGCTGGAGCCGTTCCAGGCGGTGACGATCGTCGGCGCCCGGCGGGCCACCTCCTACGGCCGCGAGGTCGCCCGCGAACTGGGGCGGGAGCTGGCCGCCGCCGGAATGGTCGTCGTCAGTGGCCTCGCTTTCGGCATCGACGGCTGTGCCCACCGCGGCGCCCTCGACGCGGGCCGGACGATCGCCGTCCTCGGCTGCGGCCCCGACGTCGCCTACCCCTCGAGTCACCGCACCCTCTGGCGGCGAATCTGCGAAACCGGCCTGGTGATCTCGGAGTTCCCGCCCGAGGCGACGCCCTGGCGCTGGACCTTCCCCGCCCGCAACCGAATCATGGCCGCCCTCTCCGGGATGACCGTCGTCGTCGAGGCCGCGACCCGCTCGGGATCGCTGATTACGACCGACCTCGCAGCCGACCTCGGCCGCGACCTCGGTGCCGTTCCCGGTCCGATCACCTCGCGCGCCTCAGCCGGCCCGAACAGCCTCCTCGCCAGCGGCGCCCAGGTGATCCGCGACGCCCAGGACGTCCTCGATGCGATGCTGGGCCCGGGTCGCAAGCCGCTTTCCCACAGCGGCCCCGACCTCGATCCCCAGCTCCAGATGGTTCTCACCGCGGTCGAGGCCGGCGTGAGCACCTGCGACGCCGTCGCCACGGCCGCCGACCTCTCCGGCCCGGCCGCCGCCGCGGCCCTCTCGCGCCTAGAGCTGCTCGGCTACCTCGCCTGCTCCAATCTGGGTAGCTACTCGCGCACTTTGTTGTCACCTCCGACCTGTCGCTCTCTTTAGGCTGCAATCCATGAGCCCAGTGCATGTGCCCGCAGTCCTCTCGATTGCCGGTTCGGACTCCGGCGGTGGGGCCGGTATCCAGGCCGACCTGAAGGCTTTCGCCCGGGTCGGTGTCCACGGGATGACCGCGGTCACGGCGATCACCGCGCAGAACACGGTCGGGGTCGAGGCGGTCGAGCCGATCTCGCCGCGGATGATCGTCGCTCAGGTGCGGGCGGTGGCCGAGGACATCGGCGTCGACGCGGTGAAGATCGGGATGCTGGGCACGGCCGAGACCGTCGAGGCGGTGGTCGAGGCACTCCCCTACGTCGGCGGCGCGCCGGTCGTGATTGACCCGGTGATGGTCGCCGAGAGCGGGGCCGAGCTGCTCGACGAGCGCGCGAGGACGGCGCTGGTCGACAAGCTCCTGCCCTGGGCGACGGTGGTCACCCCCAACATCCCCGAGGCGCAGGTGCTGGGGGGGATGGCGGAAACGAACCAGGCCAGGCTGGCCTGGGCGATGATCGAACTGGGGGCGCAGGCGGCGGTCGTCACCGGCGGCCACAGCGAGGAGGTCGTCGACGTCTTCTACGACGGCCGCGCCGTTGCCGAGATTCCCGGCGAGCGGTACCCCGACGGCGCCGCCCACGGCTCCGGCTGCACGCACTCCTCCGCGCTGGCCGCCTATCTGGCGCTCGGCCACTCGCCTTTGGAAGCGGCAGAACGCGCCCGGGCGGTCGCCTCCGAGGCCGTCCGCGATGGACTGCGCGGCATCGGCGCGGGACCTGGCCCGGTTGACGTCTTCGCCCTCGAGCACCGCCGCGCCAAAGACGCCGGCGCCCTGACGGACTCAGCGGCCGACAGACTTCGTCCTCAGTCGGTCGAATAGCGCTGCTATGTCGACCTCCCTGCGTCCTTGCCTGTCGACCGCTGAGTCTCGTCAGTAGATTTCGACGCCATGAGCACCAACGGCAACACCACGACCAAGCTGCCCCGTCCCCGCTCGTCGGTCGTCTTCGACGGTCCCGACCGCGCCCACTCGCGCGCCTATATGAAGGGGATCGGGTTCGACGACGCCGCTCTCAGCAGGCCGACGATCGGGATCGCCAACACCTGGACCGAGGCGATGCCCTGCAACTTCCACCTGCGGGCGCTGGCCGAGCACGTCAAAGAGGGAGTACGTGCTGCCGGTGGCACGCCGATGGAGTTCAACACCGTCGCCGTCTCCGACGGGGTGACGATGGGGACCCAGGGGATGAAGGCCTCGCTGATCAGTCGCGAGGTGATCGCCGACTCGATCGAGCTGATGGCCCGCGGGTACCAGTTCGACGCGATCGTCGCCCTCTGCGCCTGCGACAAGACGATCCCCGGCTGCGCGATGGCGCTGGCCCGGCTCGACGTGCCCTCGGTGCTGCTCTACGGCGGCTCGATCGCCCCCGGCCACTGGCACGGGCGCGACGTCACCATCCTCGACATCTTCGAGGCGATCGGCGCCCATAACGCCGGCGACATGTCAGACGAGGAATTGCATGAGCTCGAGGGTGTCGCCAGTCCCGGGGCTGGAGCCTGCGGCGGCCAGTTCACCGCCAACACGATGGCCTGCGCCTTCGAGGCGTTGGGGATCAGCGCCGGCGGCTCGGCGATGGTCCCGGCCGAAGACGACGACAAGAACACGGTCGCCGAGAAAATCGGCGAGCTGGTGATCAACGTCCTCGTCGAGGACCTGCGGCCGAGCAAGATCATCACCCGCGATTCGCTGGAAAACGCGATCGCCTGCATCTGCGCTTCGGGCGGATCGACCAACGGCGTCCTGCACCTGATCGCGCTCGCCCATGAGCTCGGGATCGAGCTGACGATGGACGACTTCGAGCGGATCTCCCGCAACACGCCGCTCTACGCCGACCTCAAGCCCGGCGGCCGCTTCGTCGCCACCGACCTCTACGCCGCCGGTGGCGTGCCGGTGATCCTCAAGCGCCTGGCCAAAGCCGGGATCCTGCATGGTGAGGCGATCACCGTCACCGGCAAGACGATCGGCGAGGAAGCCGCCGCCGCGACCGAGGCGCCCGATCAGGAAGTGGTCCGCCAGGTCGAGAACCCGCTGAAGCCCGAAGGCGGCCTCGCGATCCTGCGCGGCAACCTCGCCCCGGAAGGCTCGGTGGTCAAGGTCGCCGGCACCGAGCGGCGCCAGCAGACCGGACCAGCACGGGTCTACGAGTGCGAAGAGGACTGCTTCCGCGCCGTCAAGGACCAGAAGATCAAGGCCGGCGACATCGTCGTGATCCGCAACGAGGGTCCGGTCGGCGGCCCCGGGATGCGGGAGATGCTTCAGGTCACCGCCGCGATTGTCGGCGAGGGCCTGGGGGAGAGCGTCGCAATGGTCACCGATGGCCGCTTCTCCGGCGCCACCCGCGGCCTGATGATCGGCCACGTCGCGCCTGAGGCGGCCAAAGGCGGCCCGATCGCCGCGATCCGCGAGGGCGACGAGATCACCGTCGACATCGACGAGCGCAGCCTCAGCATCGCCCTCTCCGACGAGGAGATCGCCAAGCGCGTGGCGGAGTACGAGTCGCCCGAGCCGTTCTACAGCCGCGGCGTGATGGCCAAGTACGCGGCGACCGTGTCATCGGCGGCGCACGGCGCCGTCACCGGCTAGTCGCGGCTAACCGACAGCAGTGTCCGCGGCCGCGCGTAGCGGCTGCGAGGACTCGATGAACTGTTCGACCAGCGGGTTCCACCGGCCCGGCCGCTCGAGCTGGGGCAGGTGGCCGGTGCGCTCGAAGAGCTCGAGCCGCGAGCGCGGAATCAGCCGGTGGTACCCCAGTGCTGCTTCCACCGGGACGACCTGGTCGTTCAGGCCCCAGGTGACCAGGGTCGGGATCTCGATCTCGGGCAGCCGCTCGCGCGTGTCGTAGCCCCAGATCGCCGCCAGCGCGTCGGGGAAGCCTGGTGCCTGCAACCCGGGCCGCACTTGCTCGGCAAGCAGCTCTGGCCGCAGCTTGTTCGGGTTGCGGAAGATCCGGCCAAAGGCCAGATTGCGACCCCGGGGCCGGGTCCAGTAGGACTTGCGTTCGCCGCTCAGCATCGGGATCGCTGCCTTGAAGATGCGGGCGGCGGCGTCAAGCGAGCGCCCCTCCCACTCGGCGAAGCTGATCCCGGCGGCGGAGATGAGGACGAGGCGGTCGAAGCGCTGCGGCTCCTCGATCACCGCCTCGGTGGCGATGAAGCCGCCCATCGAGTTGCCGACCAGCGCCGCGACCCGGTCGATCCCCAGCCGCTCGCAGAAGTCGTGGATCAGCCGCCCGTAGTTGGCCATCGTGATCTCCCACGAGGGCATCGGACTGTCGCCGAACCCGGGAAGGTCGAGCGCGATCGCCCGGTAGCTGCGCCCGAAGTAGGGGAGGTTCTCGAGCCAGTTGCGCCAGCAGCCGGCGATCCCGTGGATGAAGACGATCGGCTCGCCCTCGCCGATCTCGACGTAGTTGACATCCGCCGCGCCCGGCAGGTCGACCCGCCGCAGGTGCTCACGCCAGTCGATCTGCAGCCACTCCGGCGTCGGGTCCGGGTTGCCGTAATCGGTGGGGAAGAGCGGCGCCTTCCCGTTCTCGGCGGGATCAGGCATAGCCCATCCGTTCCAGCACCGGGATCTCGCGGATCTGCGGCGGCTGCAGGTGGTCCCAGAGGATCCCGCGCGGGCGGTCGTACTGGCGCTCGAGCTCGATCACCGCGCGCGGGGTCGCGATCAGGTCGCAGGGAAGGTCGTGGTCGGTGACCATCAGGTGCTGGCGCAGGATCTGGATCGGGTGGACGGTGGTGGCGACCGTGGTGTGGGCGTCGATCTTGCCGGCGTCGGTGAGGATCCCGTACTCGAGGTCGTGGTAGCCGCCGCCTTTGCCGACCCGGGCGCCGCTGAGGTTGACCGCGACCGAGCCGCAGAGAACGAAGTCGACCTCCGGCAGGTCGTCGAGCGCGACAACCCGGCCGTGCTTGAGCGCGCCCTTGATCGTCGCCGCCTCTTTCATCGCCGTTTTCGAGAGCTTCTTCGGCTCCAGCACGCGGAACGGGTGCGGGTCGCGCAGCCGCGGCACCGCCATGATCACCGTCTTGCCCTCTTCGAGGGCGATCCGGCGGGCGTGGGTCTGCGGCGAGTCCGGGTTGGCCTTGATCACCCGCGCCCGCTTCCAGAGGCGGTGGGCGGCGAGTTTCTCGGCCGCGAGTTTGGCCCCGGCGAAGTTCGGGATTCGCCCCTCGGCGCCGGGAAAGCGGGAGACCCCCTCGCGTTCCATCGCCTTCCAGACCTCTGCTCGGACTTCATCCTTGGTGCGCACGAGGCGAAAGATATCCGGCGCGGCTGCCGATAAGACCGATGCACATGCGAAATTGCAGGGAAGAGGCCCCGTTTGGGCGAACCAGGCGAGTGCCTAGACTTCTAGGAACCGGCAGAGCGACGCACGAGGGTTGACTGCAGTCAGATGGGAACGAAGACTTCGATAGCGGTGGTGATCGCCGCTCTTGCGTTGGTTGGCGTCGTCGGCGCGGCCTACGCGTACGACTCCTCGCAGAAGGACAAGATTGCCGACGGGGTGACGATCGGCGGCGTCGAAGTCGGCGGCCTCGACGAAGAAGAAGCGATCGCCAAGGTGCATCGCAAGCTTGTCGCTCCGCTCAAGACCTCGCTCGCGGTCAGCTTCGACGGCGAGAAGTGGAAGCTGACGGGCCAGCAGTTGAAGATCCGCGCCAGCCTCGACACCGCCGTCGAAAAGGCCGTCAAGGACAGCCAGCAGGGGGGATTCCCCGGCCGACTGGTCCGCTACGTCAGCGGCGGCGAAGTCGACGAAAGCATCAGGCCCGAAGTCGCCTACTCGGAGGCGGCGATCAACCGCTTCGTCCGCAAGGTCGCCGAGGAAATCAACCGCGAACCGAAGAACGCCGACGTCGAACCGAGCGGCGCCTCGCTCGAAGTCGTCGCCGGCGAAAACGGACGCAAGCTGCGCGACAACCTGCTCGAGCGCGACCTGAAGGCGGCGGTCCTCAACGCCAACGCGCCGCACACGGTCAAGGCCAAAGTCCACTCGGTCGCCCCGGAAGTGACCAAGCAGGAAGTCGCCGCCGAGTATCCGTCCTATCTCACCCTCGACCGCTCGACCTTCACCCTGCGCCTCTGGAAGCACCTGAAGCTGGCCAAGACCTACACCGTCGCGGTCGGGATGGAAGGGCTGGAAACGCCTGAAGGCCTCTACGCGATTCAGGAAAAGGAAGAAAACCCGGTCTGGCACGTGCCGAACTCCGCCTGGGCCGGCTCGCTCGCCGGGCAGACGATCCCGCCGGGGCCGTCGAACCCGATCAAGGCCCGCTGGATGGCGATCTACGAAGGGGCAGGAATCCACGGCACCGAAGAGACCTACTCGCTGGGCAGCGCCGCCTCCCACGGTTGTGTGCGCATGGCGATCCCGGACGTCGAAGAACTCTACGACCAGGTTGAAGTGGGAACGCCGATTTTCATCGGTTAGCTGGCGCGCAAAGGACGAGCGGCGCGCGAGGCGAATGAAGCCTCGATGAACTGGGAAGCCGCTCTCGCTGCTTACGACCGCGACCTTCGTGCCCGTGGTTCGGCCGAGCGCACGCGCCGCGCCTACGGCGTCGACCTCGGAGGGTTTTCCGAGTGGGCGGGGGAGCAGGGGCTTGCGCCCGGCGACGTCCGTTACCGCGATGTCCGCCGTTTCGGCGCCGGTCTCTCGAACGCGGGCGCCGCACCGGCGACCGTGGGACGCAAGCTGGCTGCCGTCCGCGGCTTCTACGGCTACCTCGTCCGGGTCGAAAAAGTCGGTGCCAACCCGGCAGAGCTCGTCTCCAGCCCGAAACGCTCCGAGAAGCTGCCCCAGGTCCTCACCACCGAGCAGATGCGGATGCTGCTGGAGAGGATTCCCGCCCATACGCCGCTGGAGCTGCGTGACCGGGCGATGCTGGAGCTGGCCTACTCCTGCGGACTGCGCTGCGAGGAGATCGTCAACCTCGACGAAGGCTCACTCGACTTCGAGACCGAGCAGCTGCGGGTGATGGGCAAGGGCTCGAAGGAGCGACTGCTGCCGGTGGGGGAGCCCGCCCAGCGCGCTCTGCGGCGCTATCTCGACAAAGGCCGCCACGCTCTCGTGGTCGACCGCGGCGAGCCGGCACTCTTCCTTTCCAAGAGCGGCCGCCGCCTCTCGAACTCCGATATCACCCGCCGTCTCGGCCTCTGGACCCGCGAAGCAGCGCTTGCCGCCGGGGTCTCCCCGCATTCACTTAGACATTCTTTTGCGACGCATTTGCTCGAGGGTGGCGCAGATCTGCGTACGATTCAGGAGTTACTAGGTCACGCGTCGATCTCGACCACCCAGGTCTATACCCGAGTCGATGCCGCCAGACTGCGTGACACCTACGCTGCAAGCCATCCCCGCGCATGAACCAAATCCCCGCAAACGAACGTAGAATCGCCTGATGGATACGGGCGTCAAAGACGTTGAGCTGCGCGACCTGTGGCAGCGCTACAAGGACGACGGGGACGAGCGTGCCCGCGAGCGGCTGGTCGTCGCCTACTCGCCGATGGTCAAGTTCGTCGCCGGCCGGCTCGGTGCCGGGCTGCCGTCGCACGTCGAAGACGCCGACCTCATTTCCTACGGCCTCGTCGGGCTGATCGGCGCGATTGAGCGCTTCGAGCCGGAGCGGGGGATCAAGTTCGAGACCTTCGCGATGACCCGCATCCGCGGCTCGATCATCGACGAACTGCGCTCGCTCGACTGGGTGCCGCGCTCGGTGCGCTCCCGCGCCCGCGAGATCGAAGCCGCACAGACGAAACTCGAGCATGAACTGCAGCGGGCGCCGACCGAGACCGAGCTCGCCGCGAAACTGAACATGACCGAGGAGGAACTGCAGGGCGCGCTGCTGGAGATCGCCAACTCCTCCGTCTACGCCCTCGACGAGCTCTGGACCGTCTCCGACTCCTCCGGCGACCAGGTCTCGCTGCTGGACACGATCGCCGACGACAGCGCCGCCGACCCGCAGGAGGCGCTGGCCTCGACCGAGGTCAAGGATCTGCTCACCGAGGCGATCGGCGGGCTCCCCGAGCGCGAGCAGCTGGTCGTCGCTCTTTACTACTACGAGAACCTGACCCTGCGCGAGATCGGCGAGGTCCTCGGGGTCACCGAGTCGCGCGTCTCGCAGCTGCACACCAAGGCCGTGATGCGGCTGAAGTCCTCCCTCCAGCAGGGCTAGGCGTGCCGGGCCGCCGCCGACTCCGCGGTCTCCTGCGACATTCGCCCCGGGTCGATTTCAGCGAACTGACGCCTTTCCAGCGAGCGGTCGTCCGCTTCAACGCCAGCGACGCCGGCCGTTCGGTTGCCGTCCTCTCCCGCACCCTGGGGACCCCGAAGGCCTCGGTCGGCTCAGCTGCCGGCACTCCCGGCGAGATGCGGGTGACGGTCGCCTGGGAGCTCTCCTGGTACCAGTGGGGAGTCGACCCCGATGACGAGCTCTGCCCGGTCTTCGAGCTCGACAAGGGAGGCGAGGTCTCCCAGCTCGACGCGGCGGCGCGGCAGTGGAACGCGATCGTCGGCGAGGACGGCAGGCTGCGGCTCGCCGGGGAACCGGCGCCGAGCCGATGAGTCGGCTCACGGTCAACGTCGACGGGGGCGCCCGCGGCAACCCCGGCCCGGCCGCGATCGGCGTCGTCGTCCGCGACGGCAGCGGCGTGCTCGAGGAAGTGGGGGAGACGATCGGCGAGGCGACCAACAACGTCGCCGAGTACCGGGCGCTGCTGCGGGGGATTCAGCTGGCCGCCGAGCGCGGCGCCACCGAGCTGGAGCTGGTCGGCGACTCCGAGTTGGTCGTGCGGCAGGTCGAAGGCCGCTACAAGGTCAAAAACGCCGGCATGAAGGAGCTGCACGAAGAAGCGAAGCGCGCCCTGCGGAACTTCGACTCCTGGTCGATCCGCCACGTCCGCCGCGAGAACAACGCCGACGCCGACCGCCTCGTCAACGAGGCTCTGGACGCCTGATGCCTGAGCCGATCGATCCCGGCGTCGACATCGGCCACGTCCACCTCAAGGTCGCCGACGTCGACCGGGCGCTGGAGTTCTACTGCGGCATCCTCGGCTTCGAGCTGATGCAGCGCTGGGGCGCCGACGCCGCCTTCATCTCGGCCGGCGGTTACCACCACCACATCGGCCTCAACTCCTGGTCCTCGAAAGGCGGCTCGCCGCCGGCGCCGGGAACCACCGGCCTTTTCCACACGGCGATCCGCTACCCGACCCGCCGCGCTCTTGCCGACGCGCTGCGGCGCGTAAGCGAGGCCCACTGGCCGCTGGAGGGGGCCTCGGACCACGGCGTCAGCGAGGCGCTCTATCTCTCTGACCCGGACCGCAACGGCGTCGAGCTCTACTGGGACAGGCCCAGGGAGGAGTGGCCGCGCTCCGCCGAGGGCGAGCTCGAAATGGGCACCAAGCCCCTCGACCTAGACGACCTGATCTCCGAGTTGCTCGATTAAGCGCCGAGGTGGCTGGCGCCCTCAGTGTGCGATCAGCGTCTCGTAGACCTGTTCGAGCCGCTCGACGGAGCTTTGGACGCTGAGCTCCTGCCAGTGATCCCGATGCCAATCGAGAGCCGACTCGCGGAGCTCCGGTCCCCGCCTGACCACCTCGACCACGGCCTCGGCGAGGTTCGTTGGACTCCAGTTCTCCACCACGAAGCCGTTGATCCCGTTCACGATCAGCTCCTTGGCGGCGTTATCCGGAGCATCGATGGTGATGCAGGGAGTTCCGAAGGCCGCCGCCTCGATGACGATCAGGCCATATCCCTCCCGAAGCGAGGGCAGCAGAAGGCAGGAAGCGCTCTGGAGCGCACGGTTGAGCTCATCGTCGGAGACGAACCCCGGCAGCTGCAGGGCGTCGCCGAGGCCGCGCCGGGCGATCGCCTCGGCGATGTCGGCGCGCTCGGGGCCGTCGCCGATGATCGTGCCCTGGATCGTGCCGTCGAGACGGCGTGCCTCCTGGATCACTTCGGGAATCAGGGACGCCTGCTTCTCCGGGATGTGCCTGCCCGCGAAGACGACGTTCGGGACGGAGTCCGGTCCTGCCGACGGAGGTGCCTTCGGCATCTCCGTCGCGAGGCCGGTGAGCCGCAGCACGGGTGCGCGGTGGGCTCCCAGACGAGCCTCGTGCATGGCGGAATAGGTCACGCCCTGATCCGGGGCCCGCATGCAGGCCTGCTGGATCGCGTATCCGACCCGCCCGAAGACGGCCCCGGCGTAGTCGATCCAGTAATCCCGCGGCCACACCTCGAGCCAGTCGACGATCAGCTTCGGGCGGCGACGGCGGAGGGCGAAGGCAAGCCGGGCGGCGATCACCGAAAAGAAGGGGAAGGACGCGCTCTGGACGACGTCGTAGTCGCGGCCATGGCGGAGGAGATGGACGAATACGCCAAGCCCGAACCGTATGGTCGGCCAGATCCGCCGGTTGCCCCGGGCGGAGTAGAAGGGACTGTTCGGAGCGACCTTGACCACGCGGTAGGGACGAAAACCGACCGGGTCCTCGCTGTCGACGTGGCGGGTGATGTACGAGACGGAATTGGCGACGGAAAGGCCACGGGCCAGGGCGTCGTAATAGCGCTCGAGGCCGCCGATGTTCTGCGGGTACAGCCGGTCGTATATGAGGGCGATTTTCATCGAAGTGATGCTGCGGCCTCGCGCCGGTCGCGAGCGCACCCTGGCTTCGGGTTCATCGCCTGGCGAGCGCGGTGAAATGCGCCCACGCGGGCTTTGGCTGAAAGCCGGCCGTGAAGAGCCCGGTGTCACCGCAGAAGTTGCATGCCGTGGGGCTGGGATCGTCGGTCAGCGACCACCAGTCGACTCCCTGGAGGCGCCAGCGCCCCCGGTTGGCCTGGAAGAGCGAGAACGCGCGGGTGAGTTCCCGGGCCTGGCCCTGGTAGCCCCTCTGGAACGGGCCTCGGGGGGCGGACCCCCAGCCGATCTCGGTGATCCACAGGCCGGTCTTGGCGTCCCCGTGTGCCTGCATCGTCGCTCGTACCGCTTCAACGGCTTCAGCCAGGGAGGCGGTATCGCGCGCATAGGGGTGCAGGGCAACGCCGTCGAAGCTGCTCGCGACGCCCTTGCGGCGGTAGAGCTGGTCGAGGAACGAGGCGGCGCTGTAGGCCCGCGGGGGTCGCTGCCTGGGTGTTGCGAACATGCCGCCGAGGATCAGCTTCGCACCGGAATCCACCGCGGAGATCGCCGCATGTGAGGAGGCGAGCAGCTTCGCGTAGGCCGCCGGGGACACCGGATTCGCGAAGTAGAAGAAGTTCGGCTCGTTCCAGATCTGCCAGAGCCTGATCGGTGCATAGGGGAGCGGGTCCGCCGAGACCGCACTGTGTTCAGCCCAGAAGCTCCCCTCCGGGCCGTAGCGCATGACGGCTTTGCGGAGGAACAGGTTCCACCGGGCGAGGTTCGCGACCGGGAGGTCATTCGGCCTCCGGGTCACCCACGACGGCGACCCCCAGATCACCGGCAGAACCTGCAGGTGATTCCGCAGGGGGGCCTCGACGAGCGCATCGAAGCTCGCCCAGTCCGGTTCGGTACCGGCAACTGGTTGAATCGCGGGCCAGGAGAGGGGTACGCGGATGCTCCCGACGCCACCCGCGGCGACCATCTGAATCTGGGACTCGGTCGGCACGGCCACGGGATTCACTCCCCAGAAGGTCGCCGGAACCGGGGATCGCGCCGCAGCGGATCCGCTGAAAGCGCCGACGAGGCTCACCAGGGCAACGGCGGTAACACCGATCCAGCGCCTGGTCATCTCCGCCTGCCTGCCACGACCGGAATATACCTCTCGCCTCTGTAGGGTGAACACGTCGTGGCGGCCCGGCAACCAGCGCATTTGGACTGCTCCTAGCTTGGGAGCAATACTGAGCAGGCAGCGGCCGCCGAAAGGGGAGGAAGTCCTCGCGCTTGCGGCCGTGATACTCGTCGTCGGCGCCGCACTCTTCCGAGTGACCTCCGGTGATTCCAACTCCATCATCGCGATCGGCTGCATGGTCGCTCCGGGGTTCGCGACCGCCGCGCTGCTTCCGACGGAGCTGCGGGCTCCCCCGATCAGCTGGCTGCTGGCGCCGCCGCTTGGATTCGCAATCTCGTCGATCCTGCTGATCACGGCCTCCGGCTTCGGTCTCCCGCTTACCGACGCGGTCATCTACGTGCTGTTGGCAGCCGCATGCGTGGCGGGGATGATCGCGTCGGTGCGCTTCTCGGGGTCGTCTCCCGATTTCCATATATGGGCCCGGGCGGCCGCCGCGCCGGAGGTCCCCGTTCTGCTCGCCGGCGCCGTGCTCCTGGGTATCGGGCTGGAGGCGAAGGCGATCGGGGGCAGTCCCCTGCCGGGCGCCGACTGGGCGCACTACCTCCTGTATTCCACCGAGATCGCACAGCATCACGGCCTCCTGCTCCACAACCCCTACTGGATGCTGGGGAACGGACCATTCGCCGAGGATCCGGGGGTGCCGTCCCTCTACGGCGCGTACCTGACCCTTTCCGGGCAGGGAGCCGGTCTCCTGTACCACGGGATCTGGGTGTTCGCGGTACTCGGAATCGTCACCGTTTTCATCTTTGTCCGCACCCTCTTCGACGACGTCGCAGGTGTGGTGGCGGCAGCGGTGTGTGCCGTGGCTCCGCTGGGCCTGAACATGCTGACCTGGCACGGACTGGCCAACGTCTACGCGATCATGTACATCCCGCTGATCCTGCTGGCGGCAGGGGTGATGCTCCGGGGGCAGTACTCCACCCGATGGAGTGGGTTCATGTCGCTTTTCCTCGTCGCGCTGGTGGCGGGTCACCGACTTTCCTTCCTCATCGTGGCCGTCGCCCTGCTCCTGCTCAGCGTCTTCTCGCTGGCTCGGTCGCCGCGGGCAACGCTCCTATTCGTCTCGAAGACGATGCTCTTCGTCGCTGCCTTCGGATTCGGCGTCGCCGTCTACCTGATCCGTCAGTCGAGCTCCCTGGGGGGCCTGCAGAGCTACAAGGCGTACCTCCCCACCAAGATCAACGGCGGCACCCTCGAACTCGTCACTAATTATCTGAGCTGGCCCCTCATCGTGGCGGCGGTCGGGGGCACGGGCATCGTCTTGTGTCGCAGACGCCTGCGCCGGGATCCGGCCGCTTACGTACCGATCGCGCTCCTCGCGGGGCTGTTACTCGTCGGCTATTCATGGATACTGCACTTCCCGACCGAGTACTCCCGGGTGATCTACTACCTGCCCGTTCCGGTCGCAGCGCTGATCGGGATCGGGCTCACCGGAATACCCAGGAGGGCGGGTCTAGTGCTCGGGGTCGTCCTGGTTGCGTGGGTCGCCCCCCTCAGTTCCTCGCGGGCCGGAGAAGCGCGTGACTTCTTTTCCTTCATCGACCCGGGAAGCGAGCGCGGGCTTGCCTTCTTGTCGCGGCAGTTGGAGCCCGGAGACGTGGTCGCCGCCGACCGATGCTGGAGCTTTCTCGCCAGCTGGGAGCTCAAACATCGGGTGCTCGGCGGCCTCGACCCCTCTCTCAGTCTCGCCGGGTCCGAGGCGGGCCCCGCGAGCATCGCCAGAAAGATCCTCGTCGGGTCGCGCCGATCGCTGCAGCTCGCGGAGCGCTACGGCGTGCATTACGCGCTGATCGACCCGATCTGCACGGATGAGCAGGGCCGCCCCCCCGCGGTTCCCGCGCATGGAGCACCCGTCTACGAGAGTACCCACCTGGTGATCATCCGCTTCTGAGGCGTCGCAGCGCGGCCGCTAGGCCTGCTGGGTCCGACCGAAGTTCCCTCTGGCGCTGAGCAGGAGGCCCAGCAGGGCAAGGGCAGCCGCTGCGACGAAAGCCAGGCTCAGCGGGGCACGCTCGCCGGGATCCTCTGCCGCCACGAGCACCTTGGTGGCGTCGTGCCTGCGCGGGGATCGCACCTCGGGCTGTCTCGATTGCCCCTCGATCACCACTCCGTGCTCGAGGGCCTGGAGCCGGGCTTCGACCTGCTCCGGGCCCTCGGCGACGGGCGGGTTCAGCGGGGCGGGAAGGTGTCGCACGCGGCGATTGAGGGCGTTCGTGAAGCCGACCGCCTTCGTGTCGGACGGCGGATGAGATGGCACGGCATAGAGCGGGCCTGCGGCGTTTGCGGGGGTCGCCGCCCAGACCAGGAAAAGAACGACGATCGATGTTGCGGCGGCGGTGCGAGACATAGGACCGCAGATGTTAGGGGAGGCCCCAGCGCCGTCCGTCGGAGAACGCGCCTAAGCTGCGCGCGTGACCGTGCTTTTGACCGGCGCCCTGGGTTTCGCGGGCCAGCATTTCACCGTCGCGGCGCGTGCGGCGGGCTTCGACGTCGTCACCTCCTCCGCAGATGGCGAGGACGCGGACCTTGCCTGCGACGTCAGCGATCCCGTCTCCGTCACCCGGGCTGTCGCCGAGGCGCGGCCGGATGCCATCGTCAACATGGCCGGCCAGGCCTCGGTCGCAGCCAGCTGGAGGGAGCCGAGGCGTACCTTCGAGCTGAATGCAGTTGCGGTGCTGAATCTTCTCGAGGCCATCGTCGCGGGAGCTCCCGGCTGCTATCTGCTCTGCCTCTCCTCGGCCGAGGTGTACGGCGCTCCGGAGCCCGACTCCCTGCCGTTGACCGAGGAGGCGCCGATCCGCCCACTTTCTCCCTACGGCTCCAGCAAGGCGGCGATGGAGGTTCTCGTTGCCCAGTACGCGCGCTCGCACGCCGTCCGCGCCGGCGTCGTCCGCGCCTTCAACCAGATAGGGCCCGGTCAGTCGCAGGAGTTCGTCGCGTCGAGCTTTAGTCGTCAGATTGCAGAGGCCGAGCTGCGCGGTGGGGACCGGTTTGAGATGACGGTAGGTAATGTCTCGGCCCGCCGCGACTTCACTGACATCAGGGACAGCGCTCAGGCATACGTCTCAATGGTCGAGAAGAGGCTGACCGGGACATACAACCTCTGCTCCGGCAGAGCTTTGAAGATCGAGGAGCTGATAGAGCGGATGGGATCGTGCAGCCGACTTGCGGTCGAGATCGAGGTCGATCCTGCGCTGGTTCGACAGTCCGATCCCCAGCTTGTGGTGGGCTCCAGCCGCCGCCTGCACGACGAGGTCGGATGGCAGCCGCGGATCCCCATCGCGCAAACCGCCTCCGACATCCTCGACTGGTGGCGTGAGCGGCTCGGGGTCAGCGACGCCGGCCCAAGGACGGACCGGGGCGGATGAGCCGCGAGCGGCGGGCGTTGATCACCGGGATCACCGGTCAGGACGGCAGCTTTCTCGCCGAGCTGTTGCTGCAGAAGGGCTACGAGGTGCATGGCATGGTCCGCCGTCTTTCGAGCGAGAACTACGGTCGCATCGAAGCGATCCGAGACCGGCTTCACCTCCATAACGGGGATCTCCTGGATGAGCGCTCCCTCGTCGGTGCGCTGAGGGCCTCCCAGCCCGACGAGATCTACAACCTGGCGGCCATGTCGTTCGTCCCTGCATCCTGGTCGCAACCGACGCTAACGGCGGAGTTCACGGCTGTGGCCGTGATGCGGATCCTGGAGGCGATGCGCGAGGTCTGCCCGGAGGCGCGCTTCTACCAGGCCTCTTCCAGCGAGATGTTCGGAATGGTCCGGGAAACGCCGCAGAACGAGAGGACGCCGTTCTACCCGCGTAGTCCGTACGGGGTCTCGAAGGCGTTCGGCCATTTCATCACCGTCAACTACCGCGAGAGCTACGGGTTGTTCGCCTGCTCGGGAATACTCTTCAACCACGAGTCCGAGCGCCGGGGGCTGGAATTCGTCACCCGCAAGGTCTCTCATCGGGCCGCCGCGATCAAGCTCGGGATGGCGGACGAGATACGGCTCGGAAATCTTGATGCGCGCCGCGACTGGGGATATGCCCCGGACTATGTGGAAGCGATGTGGATGATGCTGCAGCAGCAGGAGGCCGAAGATTTCGTGATCGGGACCGGTAAGGACCACTCGGTGCGGGAGTTGGTCGAGATCGCCTTCGATCACGCCGGGTTGGATCCGGCAGAGCACGTCGTTCAGGATCCGGAGCTCCTCCGTCCCGCCGAGGTCGACCGGTTGGTCGCGGACGGCTCGCGCGCCGACGAGGTCCTCGGCTGGAAGCCCAAAACCGACTTCGAGCAGATGGTGCGGCTGATGGTCGACGCGGACGTCCGCCGCCTGCAGGGCGGCGCTCCACTCACCTCGGCCTAGGAGGCCTTGCGCTGACGCGTGCCGGCATCGACGAACTTCGACGTCCTCGCGGCCTCGGCCTTCCTTTCCAGGCTCCCGAGGCTCGCCGCGCTCCCCCGGCCGAGGGAGAGCACGGAGAGAAAGAAGCTAGAAAGCATCGTCTGAAAACCGAGCACGGTTAAAGTCACGCCGGGAACCACTAGTCGCATGGTGGTCGTGTAGTTCAAACGACCGAAGTCATTCACGCGCCACTCGTTCAGAGCGAGAAGGAGCAGGATCGCTCCTGCCGCGATGGTCAGTGCGGCGATCACAAGACCCCGCTCGATGGTGAAGCCGTTTTCCAACCGCTTGAAGTGATCGCTGTTGGGGATCAACCCTTCCATTGCGCCGAACGCTCGCGTGAAAATGGCAAACGTGATCGCCTGGTACCCGCAGATGATGGCGAGACTGCCGAAGAGGAGGGTGTGGGCAGCGAAGCCCACTCCGAAGACGCGAAAGCTCGGCAGCGCGACCGCGTAGGCAAGGATCCCGAAGCAGAGCATCGCTAGCCCGGGCACCATGAACAACCAGCGCGGGCAGTACAGGAGGTACAGCCGTAACGTGCGCCAGCCGTCCCGGAACGTTCGCAGGTGCGGCTTTCGTGACCGCCCGTCGGGGTGCAGGGTGATCGGGACTTCGGCGATGCGTGCCGGCCGGAGGCTCGATTTGATGATCATCTCCGTCGCGAACTCCATCCCCGTGCAACGAAGGTCGAGGCGTTCGTAATGCCCTCGGGTGAATCCACGAAGGCCGCAGTAGACGTCGCTCACCGGCGCCCGGAACCAAGTCCGAAGCAGCCAGGAGAGGAGTGGATTTCCCCATCGATGAAGACGGGGCATCGCCCCCGGCAGTATCCGTCCTCCGCCGCGCTTCAGCCTGCACCCCTGGACCAGATCGTTGCCTTCACGCAGCTTTCGGACGAACCTCGGCAGCTCGAGGAAGTCGTAGCTGTCGTCTGCGTCTCCCATCACGATCAGGCGTCCCCTCGAAGCGGCGATGCCCCCCATCAGTGCGTTGCCGTATCCGGGGGAGGCGACGGTAACGACCCGCACGCCGGCCGCGGCGGCAATTTCACGGGAGCCGTCGGTGCTCCCGTTGTCGGCTACCACGATCTCGGCTGCGATCCCCAGCTCGTCGATCGCCGACCTCGCCTTCTCGATGCAGACGCCGAGGGTCTCTGCCTCGTTGAGGCATGGCATCACGACGGATAGCTCGACCTCCGGAGTGAGCCGCGCGGGGGCCCGCATCGTCAACTGATGTCCGATCGCACCGCCAACTCGATCCCTCCCTTGCCCGCTGACTCGCCCGACTGAGTGGCCCAGCATAGAGATTTCTACGTGAGCACTTTGCGGTGGCTCGATGCCCTCGGATCGGCCGGTATGTTACTCACTGAGTCGATTCTGGAAAACTCCCGTGTGACCGAGGAGGCAGGGGATGGACAGCCGCAGGAAAAGACATATTCGAAGCATTCGCCGCTGCGCGATTCCGGCGGTGGCTTTGCTGCTGCTGGCGCCATCGGTGGCCCAATCTTTTTCCACTTCGGTGGGTCGGACGAATATCGAGGGCCCTACCTGCCTCGGCAAATCGGCGACTCACAAGGCAAGCCCCCGGGATCATCTCGTGGTAGGCACGCCCCGCGCGGACGTGATCGTTGGTACTAGCTCGGCCGATCAGATCCGGGGACGCGGCGGCAACGACTTGGTCTGCGGCGGCGGCGGCAGCGACCTCGTGGTCGGTGGCTCCGGGAAAGACCACCTCGGTGGAGGCTCCGGGGACGATCTCGTGATCGGAGGAGCAGGCAGGGATCGGCTGGCAGGGGAGAAGGGTGACGATCATCTCAACGGCGGCGAGGGTCGTGACGAGTGCGCTGGCAACAGCGGCGCCAACACCTATGTCAGCTGCGAGGTCGTGCCGAACAATCCACCCGCTGCTGGTCAGATCGCCGCGTCGACCGATGAGGACCAACCCGTTGTAATCGACCTCTTGGCGAAGGCGACCGACCCGGATTCCGATCCGCTCAGCGTGGATCTAGTCAGCTCGGCGGGCCTCGAGGGCGACGTGAAGGCCGTCGACGGCCGCTTTGCTCGGTTCGATCCCGCTCGTCGTTTCGACTACCTCGGGTCCAACCAGTCGGCTACCACCACTTTCGCCTTCCGGATCAGCGACGGTCGCGGCGGCAGCGCCCAGGGGACTGTGAACGTGACCATCGAGGGGCGCGATGACGCTCCCTCGGCCAAGGACGACACGAAGCTCGTCGACGAGAACTCCGATGCGACGTTCCTCGACGTGGTGTCGAACGACTCCGATCTGGACGGCGGCGCCAGGACCGTCGAGTCGGTCAGTCAACCGGCGCATGGCCAGGTTGCGATTACCTCAGGCGGTGCCGGGCTCACGTACGAACCCCAGCCCGGCTACTGCAACGACGGCGAAGCGCTGGACACTTTCACCTACGTCTTGAACGGCGGATCTGCGGGCACCGTCAACGTGAGAGTTGTGTGCGCTACCACGTTTTCCACCGACTCGCCGCTGACGCCCTCGTTCGATCCCGATGTCACCGACTACACCACTCGCTGCACCGGGGAGCCGCTGGAGGTTTCCGGGCGGACGGCCAACGGCACGACCATCGCCGTGGACGGCGCCGACCCAGCAACCGGGAAATTCGATGCGTCGGTGCCCCTCGAAGAAAACCAGGCGTTCAGCTTCACTACGACCGCCGCAGGCGAATCCAAGACCTACTTCGTCAGGTGCCTGCCCGCCGGCTTCCCGCCCTGGGAATACGAACAGCTTCGCCAGCCGAGCCACAAACTCTATGTCGTCGCCCCGAACCTCACCCTCTCGGGGGCTCCAACCCAGTACGTCGTCATCTTCGATCACGAAGGTGTTCCCGTCTGGTGGGATACGGAATCACCTGGCAGGATGATCAACCCGACGGTTCTAGAGGATGGCACGATCGCGTGGTGGCGGGACAACCATGGCTTCATCGTTCACAGCCTCAGCGGGTCCATCCTCGGGGAAATAAACGCCGTATCCGGCCCCACGGATCTCCATGAGCTTCAGCAAGAGCCAGATGGCGACTACCTGTTGATCAGCTCAAAGGTTCGCGAACATATCGACCTCACGGAATACAGCTATGGCTCGGACGAATCAGTGCTTGATTATGTTGTGGAGGAGGTGAACCCACAGGGCCAGCTGGTATGGAGCTGGGACACGGCCAACCATGTTGGACTGGCTGAGACGGGCCGGTGGTGGCCACGACTCAGCGGCGAAATTCCGAGAGACATCGTACATATGAATGCCATCGAGGCCGCTGGTGAAGACGCTGTCCTGGTGTCGCTGCGCCATACGGACGCCATATACAAGGTCGACAAGGGCACGGGCGAAATCCTCTGGAAGTTGGGGGGTACCTGGACGCCGAAGAGTCTCAACGTCGTTAACGACCCGGAGGGCGCCTACCCCCTCGGGGGCCAGCATGACGTTAGGCTGATGCCAGACGGTACGATCACTGCTTACGACAACAACACGAATCAGCCGTCGGCCCCGCGGGCAGTGCGCTATCAAATCGACGAAGCGAACCGGACCGCGACTCTGGTCGAACAGCTGACGGACCCGCTCATAACGAGCAGTATTTGCTGCGGCTCGGCCCGCCGGTCGGACGACGGCTCGTGGTTGATGAGCTGGGCCGCGAACTCCTACGTCGCCGAGTACGACGCGGCGCAGCAGACGACCTTTCGTCTCAAATTCGGTGGGGCCCTGTTCTCGTACCGTGCCGTCCCGGTCGACGACAGTCTCTTGAGCGTTTCTTCCCTGCGCGCAGGGATGGACGCGATGCACCCTCGCTGAGATTGAGGGGCGCCTGAGCCTCCGCGGGGGTCAGCCGTCCTCCGACCGCCGGCGACCATATTGTGGCCGGCCCTTGTACGACACCTCTCAGCATCCGATCGGCGGCGGGGGCCATAGCCGATCGCTTCCGGATTGGCCCGATGCCCGACCCCTCCGCTCGTGGCAGGAGGAGGCGACCGCGGCCGTGCGGGCGCACTCGACCGCCAGCTTCTTGGCCTCGGCGACGCCGGCGGCCGGCAAGACCACCTTCGGCTTGCACATTGCCCACCGGATGCTGAGCGCCGGGTTCGTCTCGCGGGTCGTCGTCATCGGCCCGACCACCCACATCTGCCGCCAGTGGGCCGCCGACGCGGGCCGCTACGGCATCGACCTGGAGCCGAACAGGCGGAACTCGGACGGGCCGGAGTCGGCCGACTTCCACGGCGTCGCCGTCACCTACCAGACGATCGCCGCCGGGCCGGACGTGCACCGGCGGGCAGCTGATCGCCGGCCGACCCTGCTGATCGCCGACGAGCCGCACCACATGGGCGATCAGGCCGCCTGGGGCCTGCAGGCCCGCAAGGCCTTCGACGGCGCCCGCTTCCGGCTGCTGCTCTCCGGTACGCCCTTCCGCTCCGACAACTCGGCCATTCCCTGGGTCAGCTATGACGATGACGGCATCAGCCGGGCCGACTACGTCTACGGCTATCCCCAGGCGCTGGTCGACCGGGTCTGCCGCCCGATCACCTTCCTGCCGTATGACGGCGAGATGGAGTGGCTCTCGGACGGCCGGCTGCGCAGCGCCGACTTCGACCTCGCCCTGCCGGCGGTCGAGTCGGCCCGGCGCCTGCGGACGGCGCTTCTCCCGGAGGGCGAGTGGATGGACGAGGTGTTGCGCGACGGCGATGCCCGGCTGAGCGAGGTGCGCGCCGACGGCCACCCCGGCGCGGGCGGCCTGGTCATCGCCTCTGACCAGGATCACGCCCGGGCGATCGCGGCTCGGCTCGAGTCGATCTCGGGGGAGCGGCCCGAGCTGGTGATGAGCGACGAGCCCGGCGCCAGCCGTCGCATCGCCGATTTCGCCGCCTCCGATCGACGCTGGCTGGTCTCGGTCCTGATGGTCTCGGAGGGCGTCGACATCCCCCGCCTGCGGGTGGGGGTCTATGCGACGGCGGCCCGGACCGAGCTCTTCTTCCGCCAGGTGGTCGGCCGCTTCATCCGCACCACCCCGCGGCCGCGCCGCCAGATGAGCTACTTGCTGATGCCGGCCGACCCGCGGCTGAAGGCCCTCGCCCGCGAGATCGAGCTGGAGCGCCGTCACGCCCTCGACCTCTCGCCCCTCGGTGAGGAGGAGCAGGAGTTGGACGACCCCGATCCGGAGCGGCGCAAACCGGGCGAAGGCTTCGCCGTCCTCAGCTCGGGCGACGCCGAGCTGGACGAGGCGATCATGAGCGAAACCACGCTTCAGCTCTTCCCGACCGATGACCCCGTGCCGGCCAAGAAGGCCGCCGCCCTCGCCGGGCCCGAAGCGTCGGCGAAGGGCGCCGAGCCCGAGCGGGAGTCGGCCTACGCGGCCCGGGAGCGCCTGCGCGCCGAGCGCAGGCGCCTTGTCGGTGACGTCGCCCGTCGCACCAACAAGTCCCACCGCGAGGTCCAGGCCCGCATCAACCGCGCCACCCACACTCCCTCGGTCGCCAGCGCCACGATCGAGCAACTAGAACGCGGCAACGCGATGCTGCGCCGCGAGCTGTGGCGCTGAGGTCAAATCGGCTCGCGGGCCGGGGGAACCGACTATGGTCGATGTCCCAGGAAACATCGAGGAGGAAGCCATCATGTATGTACGAGCCGTCAGGTTCACCGACGTTTCTGCCGAGCGGATGCAGGAGCTTCTTGCCCGCATCGAGGAGTCAGACGGGCCACCGCCCGGCGTGCCTGCCAAGGGTCTCAAGATCCTGTTCGATGACTCGCAGGGAACGGCGGTGGTCCTTCAGTACTTCGAGAGTGCGGAGGACATGGAGGCGGGTGCTCAGGTATTCAGCGCAATGGATCCCTCGGAGACGCCCGGCACGCGCGCATCGGTTGACATGTGCGAGGTGAAGCTCGAGCGAACGCTCAACTGAATCGTTTCCCGACTCCGGGCACTCCCGAAAAAGGGGCTGAAGGGATTCGAACCCTCGACCTTCTGCGTGCATGCCCGCTGCCGGCTCTAGTCCACCGGCGCCGGCCCCTGATCGCCTTGCTCCTCCTCGGCGATCAGTGAATCCTCCGCCGGGGCCGGGGGGTCATCCGGCGAGTCGACCGGCTCGAGTCTCACCGGGATCAGGCGCGCCTCGGTGACCGGCTGCCCACCTTCGGTGGCATCGAGCGTGACGTCTATCTCCTGGCAGGGGTCCGCTTCGGTCGCATTGGGGTGTGCTTTGCAGTGCCAACCTGCGGCGTCGCGAGTTACCTTCACCGGGGGGCCGCCATCGGTGGACACCTCGTAGTAGTTACGGCGCTGCGAGATGGTGTAGGGACCGAGGAACCTAATCGGAAAGATCTCGTCACCCGCGGTGACCCAGATCCACTCGCTGGTCTGCCCGGGCATCTTCAGGTCCCGCTCTTCCAGGGTAAAGGCGGGAACCTCGCCGAGGATCTCTACGACACGAGCGTTAAGCCGCGCGCGATCCTCGGGCGCGATCTGTTGCTTGCCAGGCGACAGGGCCTGGATGAGATCCGAGACGATCGAGGCATACCGCTGTTCGTCCCGGAGGAAGGGATTCTCGGAGATCTCTTCGAGGGCGCCGAGGACGGGGCCGGTCCGACGCCAGGTCTCGAGCACTCCTTGCAGCCAGGCGACCGTGTTCCCGAGCCTGAGGAAACATCGCAATTGAGGGCCGAGGTTGCGGCCCTTGCTCACGGCGAGCGCGGTCACTGCCCGTGCCTCCTCGAAGTTTGCGGGCTCCGTCGTGATCAACTTCGACTCCTCGGGAGCGAACTGGAGGTCGAGACTCTCGATGCACTGCTGCAATACCTTCCAAAGGTCCTCTTCCGGGCGGACCGGCAGCAACGACGCCGCGAGGCCGAGGTAGAAGGCGTCGTCGACCGCGGCTTGATACCGGCGATCCTCGCGCAGGTGCCGTGCGTTCAACTCCTCCTGCTGTGCCTTGTTCGCTTCTCGTTCCGGGCCGCCGCGGAGCTTCTCGTCGATGATCAGGCTGATCAGGCCGATCAGCAACCCGCCGAGCACCAGGCCGGCGTCACGCAGGCTCCTCGGTGCGTCGGGTATCTCGACCGCGGCGATCACGGCCACGCCGAGCAGGATGCAGGGAACGAGCGTGCGAACGAGCCGAGGCGATTGATTCACCGGGTTGGTGGGAAGGTCGGGCGAGCTCACCGGGCGAATCTAAGGCGCCGCATCCATCGCCGTCAACAACACGGCGGTTCACTTTGCCGCTGATGCTCTCTTCTCGCCGGCGCCACTCTTCTTACCCTGCCGCCGGACTTCCCCGAGACCCCGGTGCAAGCCCCACCAGCCGAAAAAGCAGGAAACCCCGGCCCGAAGTGCTGGACCGGGGTTTGAGGCGAAGCGGCTGAAGGGATTCGAACCCTCGACCTTCTGCATGGCAAGCAGACGCTCTAGCCAGCTGAGCTACAGCCGCACGCGGGGCATTCTAGCTGTGCCGGCGGGCTTCGCGCGCTAGCCTGGCCCGCGAGGGAGAAGATGCTTTTTCGCCAGATCATCCACGAGGACCTCGGTTGCGCGTCTTACTTCGTCGCCGACCGGGAATCGGGCATCGCCGTGGTCGTCGATCCGCAGTGGGACATCGACCCCTATCGGCGGCTGGCGGGCCTGCACGGGGTGCGGATCGGGCACGTGCTCGAGACCCACAACCACGCCGACCACGTCTCCGGCCACGGCCGCCTCTGCCGCAGCGCCGGGGCGACCGTCCACATCCACGAGCTGGCCGAGGCCGGCTACCCGCACGAGCCGCTCGCCGACGGCTGGAAGCTGGAGCTGGGCGACCTCGTCGTCGAGGCGATCCACGCCCCCGGCCACCGGCCTGAGCACACCTGCTTCCTGCTCAGCGACAGGGGCCGCGGCGGCGACCCCTGGGCGCTGCTGAGCGGCGACTCGCTCTTCATCGGCGACGTCGCCCGTCCCGACCTCGCCGTCGAGCCCCGCGAAGGCGCTGCCGACCTGTTCCGCTCCCTGCACGGGCGGCTGCTGGCGCTGCCCGACGAGGTCGAGGTCTGGCCGGCACACCTCGGCGGCTCGCTCTGCGGCGGCTCCGGCCTCGACCTCAAGTCCTCCTCGACGATCGGCTTCGAGCGCCGCCACAACCGCGCCCTGCAGATCGCCGACGAGGAGGAGTTCGTCGCCGACCAGGTCGGCCTCGCTCCGCGACAAGCCGCCGAACATCGGGCGCATCGTCGGCCTCAACCGCGGCCCGCTGGTCGAGGATTTCGGGACCCCGGCGGCGCTCAGTACCCACGAGGTCGAAGAGCTGGTCGAGCGGGGAGCGGTGGTGATCGACGGCCGCACCAACGAGCAGTTCGACGAGGCCCACATCGAGGGCGCGCTCAGCGCCTCCGCCTACGACACCGGCTTCGCGACCAAGGTCTCGCGCGTCGCCCCGCCGGGTAGCGACATCGTCGTCGTCGCGGCCTCCAGCGGCGACGAGCGCCGCGCGGCGCAGATGCTGGCCTCGGTCGGCCTCGCCGTGCGTGGCTACCTCGAGGGTGGGATGACCGCTTGGCGCACGGAGGAGCGGCCGGTGCACCGGATCGAGCTGATCGACCCCGACGAGCTCGCCAGCCGCGTCGACGGCGACGCGGCGCCGGTGATCCTCGACGTCCGCAACGCCTCCGAGTACGCCGGCGAGCACATCCCCGGCTCGCTCCACATCCCCTACGGCGACCTCGCCGGCCGGCTCGACGAGCTGCCGCGCGACCGCGCGATCGCCACCATCTGCCGCGGCGGCAAACGCAGCGGGCTCGCCGCCTCGATCCTGCAGCGCGCCGGGTTCGACGTCACTCACGTCGGCAAGGGCGTCGGCGTCTGGCGCGACGGCGGCCATCCGGTGCAGAGCGGGTCGCCCGCGGCGGCTCCGACTTCCTAGCGTTCGGCTCAGACTTTTGGCCTGACATTTCTGCGGTCGCCCCGTTCAGCTTTTGCACGTGCAGCGGGCGTCGCGGCCGTTGACTGGTCGTCTGCGGCGCCCGTTCCACGTGCCGCCTCGAGTCGTACCTGAGAGAATGCCCGGGATGGACGGCTCCCGCCCCTACGACCTGGTTCTTTTCGGGGGCACCGGATTCACCGGCGGGCTAACCGCCGACTACCTGGCCGCCCACGCGCCGGCCGGGATGAAGTGGGCGCTGGTCGGCCGCAATCGCTCCAAGCTCGAGGCCGTCGCCGCCCGGCTCACCGCGGCTTCGCCGCAGGCGCCGGTCCCGGCGATCGTCGAGGCCGACGCCGGCGATGCCGAGGCGATGCGCGAGGTCGCCGAGTCGACGCGGGTCGTAATCACCACCGTCGGCCCCTACATCCTCTACGGCGGCCCGCTGGTCGCCGCCTGTGCTGCCGCCGGGACCGACTACGTCGACCTCACCGGCGAGCCGGAGTTTGTCGATCGGACGTGGCTGCAGCATCATGCCGAGGCCGAGCGCAGTGGCGCCCGCATCGTCCACTGCTGCGGCTTCGACTCGATCCCGCACGACATCGGCGCCTACTTCACTGTCAAGCAGCTGCCCGAGGGCGCGCCGCTGACCGTCAACGGCTACGTCCGCAGCAATGCGAGCTTCTCCGGCGGCACCTACCACTCGGCGATCAACGCCTTCGGCCGCGCCCGCCAGACCCTGGCTGCCGGCAAGCAACGCAAGCAGGCCGAGCAGCGCCCGAGCGGCCGCTCGATCCATTCGGCTTCAGCCAAGGTCTGCCGCATGCCGCAACTCGGGGGATGGGCGGTGCCGCTGCCGACCATCGATGGCCCGATCGTCCTGCGCTCCGCTGCGGCCCTCGACCGCTACGGGCCCGACTTCACCTACGGCCACAACTTGCTCGCCAAGCACCTCGCCAGCGTCGGCGCCCTCGCGGCCGGCATCGGGACCGGGTTCGCCCTCGCCCAGCTGCCGCCGACCCGCAAGCTGATGCTGAAGGCGAAATCGCCGGGGGAGGGCCCGAGCGAGGCCAAACGGGATCAGAGCTGGTTCAAGATCGTCTTCGTCGGCGAAGGCGGCGGCAAGCGGGTTGTCACCGAGGTCAAGGGCGGAGACCCCGGCTACGGCGAGACCTCGAAAATGCTCGCCGAGTCCGGCCTCTGCCTCGCCTTCGACGAGCTGCCGACCAGCGCCGGCCAGGTCACCACCACCGTCGCGATGGGCGACGCGCTGCTCGAGCGGCTGCAAAAGGCCGGGATAAGCTTCCGCGTAGTGGAAACCACCTAGAACGGATAGGCAGCCGCCATGGACGATCAGCAGGTACTGGAGCGCATCGACAAACTGGTCCAGGAAGAGGAGCAACTCCTCCATCGCCACGAGGGCGAGGGCCTCGACGACGATGAGCACGCCCGCCTCGACGAGCTCAAGGTCCAGCTCGACAAGGCCTGGGACTACCTCCGCCAGCGCCGCTCCCTGCGCGAGGCCGGCGACAACCCCGACGACGCCAGCGTCCGCGACGGCGGCACCGTCGAGGACTACGAGCAGTAGTGCCGGCACCGCCGAACGAATCCGCCTGAGCGCCGCTACGCTTCATCCCGTCCCCGGCGCCTTGGCGGAGTGGCTACGCAGCGGCCTGCAAAGCCGTTTACACCAGTTCGATTCTGGTAGGCGCCTTTTACGTGCCCGCGGTTTGCGACTGCCAGTCTTAGAAAACGCGCCGGAACAGGTAAATCGCAAGCAGGATGAGGATGATGATGATCAGGATCGTGACGATGCTCATAGCTCTCCTTCGGGTCGGGAATAACGGTTCCGTTCGACCATCCCCCGGAGTGGCGTAGAACAAACTTCCTTATCTAGAAAGCGGTGGGCCCCTCGGTGGAACCCACCGGCTATCCGTCAGGTGTGGTTGGGGCCGTCGCCGCCGCCGTGGCCACCGCCACCGGAGTCGTCGTTACCGCCTCCACCGCCGTTGCCGCCCTGAGGCTCGACCTGCTTGGCGACAAGACCGTTGCTGGTCTGCTGGGCGTCGACCTCGATCTTCATCCCTTTGCTGAGGGCGCCGAAGCCGGCGATGCGCTCGAACTCGGTCGTGCCGTTGACCTTGATGCGGACCTGGCTGCCGCCCTGGGTCGTGATCTTGAACGTGCGGTCTGCGGAGTTCTTCGAAACGACGGTGCCGTCGATGTGGCGGAGAGCCGCCTGCGCCGGCGCGGCGATCAGGCCGACGGTCAGCGCTGCGGCGATTACGACGAGGGCAAATGGGGCTGCGCGTCGTCTGGTCATTTTGTTCCTGCCTTTCCTTGGAGTCCCTTTCGCTGTCGTACGGCTACCCGGTTTCCCGGGTTCAGGTTGGAAAGGGGTTCCGATCTGGTCGGACTAGCGGCGGCGCTGCCAGTTCGGCCGCGCGTAGGCCTCCTCGAAACCGGCCTTGAGGATGTTGCGATAGCTCGCTTCGGGCCGGTCGGGGAGCCGCTCGCCGGTCTCGACCAGGAGCGTGTCGCAGCCGGCCTCGGCCGCGTCGGCGATCCGGCGGCGGAGCAGAGCGGTCTGGCAACCCCGGCCGCGCGCCCCCTCGAGGGTGGCGCCGATTCCGAGCTCGGCGATCCCGTCCTCGAACACCATCGCCCCGCAGCCCTGAGCCCGGCCTTCGATGCGGGCGACGTAGCAGCGCCAGCCCTCGCGGCCGGGGAGGTGGGCGAAGAACTCGGCGCCCCAGGCGGGCATCCCGAAGCCGAATGCCGCGATCGATCCGAACGGCTCCTGGTCGGGCGCCGCCACCTCGACGACCTCGATCCCGTCAGGGGCGGGGAAGCGCGGCGGGTGCGGGTCGCGGACGAACTTCATCAGGCCGTAGGCGGTCGTAAAGCCGTTGCGTCGCAGCCACTCCTCGGCGCCGGCGCTGCTGGGAAGGTCGGGGGTGAGGGGAACGTAGGGGGTCGTACCCTGCTCCTCCGCCCACGCGGTTGCCGCTTCGAGGTGCTCCCCTCCGGGGTCCTCGGCGGCACCGAGCAGCAGATTCATCATCCCGACGGGGCCGAGATCGCGGACGACCGTCGCCTGGATCGGTCCGAAGTCCCGCCGCTCGATCCCGTGCTCCTCCACCACCACCGCCGGGACCGAATCCCAGATCTCGCGCCAGAAGCGCCGCTCGACACGGTCCAACGCGACCGGGTCGTAGCTCACTCCGTTCTTCGTCATCTGGGCGGGCATCGGCAGCAGCATAGGCTGCGGGTGATGAGCGAGCGGCAAGGTCCAGAGGTCCCCGCGAACCAGGTGATCGTCCTCTTCGGGGCGAGCGGCGACCTCGCGAAGCGCAAGCTGCTGCCGGGGATGTTCCACCTGGCGCAGGTGGGGCTGATGCCAGAGCGGTTCCGGATCGTCGGTGCGGCGCGCAAAGGGCTCAGGGACGAGGAGTTCCGGGCCCTGGCGCGCGACTCGGTCTTCGGCTCCGGTCGCAGGCCCGAGGATCCCGAGGCATGGGAGCGGTTCGCCGAGTCGCTGCGGTTCGCTGGCGTCGGCGACGGGTTCGACCAGCTTGCCGCCGAGATCGGGCGGGCGCGGGAGGAGCTGGGGGAGGGAGCGGAGGTTCTCTTCTACCTCTCGCTGCCACCGCAGGCGGCCGCCGGGACGGTTGCGGGGCTCGGCGACCTCGGGCTCGGCGCGGGCGCCAAGGTGATCACCGAGAAGCCCTTCGGAACCGACCTCGCCTCGGCCCGCAAGCTGAACCGGCAGCTGCACGAGGTCTTCGCCGAGCGCTGCATCTTCCGCATCGACCACTACATCGGCCGCGAGGCGGTCCAGAACCTGCTGGCGCTGCGCTTCGCCAACGGGATGTTCGAGCCGGTCTGGAACCGCAACCACATCGACCACGTCCAGATCGACATCCCCGAGACGCTCTCGATCGAGATGCGCGGCTCCTTCTACGAGGAAACCGGGGCATTTCGCGACATGATCGTCACCCACCTCTTCCAGCTCCTCGGCTTCGTCGCGATGGAGCCGCCGGTCTCGCTGGAGGCGAAACCGCTAGGGATCGAGCGCGAGAAGGTCTTCGAAGCGATGCCGCCGCTGCGCCCGGCCGACGTCGTCCGCGGCCAGTACCGCGGCTACCGCGATGAGGACGGGGTCGCCGCCGACTCCGACACCGAGACCTTCGTTGCCGTCAAGGCCTTCGTCGAAAACTGGCGCTGGGAGGGAGTGCCGTTCTACCTGCGCTCGGGCAAGCGGCTGGCCGAGAGTCGCCACCTGCTGACGGTCGCCTTCAAGCAGCCGCCGCTGCGGATGTTCCCGCTCGACTGCGATCAGGTCGCCGAGTCCTTCGGCCACGACCACCTCACCTTCGAGCTCGGCGACCCGGGCAGCATCTCCGCTTCCTTCCTTGCCAAGGTGCCGGGACCGAGGATCGAGCTCGGCGAGGCCCACATGCGCTTCAGCTACGCGGACACCTTCGGCGGGCCGGAGGAGGCGCTCGATCCCTACGAGCGGCTGATCCACGACGTGATGCTCGGCGACCGCATGCTGTTCACCAGCTCCGCAGCGATCGAGCGGCTCTGGGAGATCTCCGAGCCACTGCTCAAGGACCCACCGCCGGTCTCCCACTACGAGCCGGGCTCCTGGGGCCCGGAGGAGGCAGGCGAGCTGATCGCGCCACGCCACTGGCACCTGCCGACCAACCACGTCTGACGCCTGCGCGCCGGGAACGGAAAAGGGCCCCATATAGGGGCCCTCAGTTTCCGAAGGACGTACCACCAGAGAGTTCTAAGTCGCTGGCTCGTCGGTCCTCAAGCTTTTGACATCGCCCCATAAACACCGGGGACTTAAGAAAGTTGCACCAGTTGCATCGGCGCTTGCAGTAGAACCTTTAGCCACCAGCCGGCGTTCTCCTGCCCGCTGCTAGATTCCGCTTTCCCGGGCGTTTAGCTCAGTTGGGAGAGCGCCAGCTCGACAAGCTGGAGGTCACTGGTTCGAGCCCAGTAACGCCCATCCGGGACCGGGTCTCAGGCTGCCGCGCCCTGCGGCGCAGGCAAGGCCTCGAGGATACTGGCGGGCAGGCGCGTGCTGGCATCCCAGACCTCGATTGCCACGAGCTGGTGGCTGGCCCGGTCGTAGTCCCGCAGGCCACCCGGTACGCGCTCGCTGACCACATCGCTCGATTCTCCGGTGGGGAACCAGGCGATATCGGCGTCTCGGTCGTAATAGGCAAACATCGTTCTCAAAGGGTAGCGCCGCCCATCGGCTACGAATCCAGCTCCCAGGCGGAAACGATCCGAACAGCGCCTCGTCGCCGCCGTGCGGGTGGTCGTAAATCGCCTCGAATGGCGTTCCATCGGACAGCACGCCGGAGACAAGCCACTCCGCGCGCCCATCGTTGACCTCTCGTCCCGCGTGTCCACTCCTGATCGCCTCCTCGACACCGGTAGCATCCAGCCCACGCTGGGCGAGGCGCATGCGCGCGTGTTCCGTCCAGACGAAGCGCTCGATCTCCACCCGACCAGACTAGGTGCCTTGAGCGCCCTCTCACCGGGGCTCTTGCCTACAGCGTGGTTTGTTGATGCTCGGCTAGGGTCGTGAAATCAGACTTTTCTGCGCCAAATTTTCCCTTTGCGTCGCCGCTGCAGTTGCGTTTATGTCCGTCTCGGCCGGTTCGGCTCTAGCCGTTGACTACGACTGCGAAGACTTCTCCACCCAGGAAGAAGCACAGGAATACCTGCTGCCGGGCGATCCGTACGGGCTTGACGGAGATAACGATGGGGTGGCGTGCGAGGACCTTCCTTCTGGTGGCGGGGGAGGGGGTGGTGGCGGCAGTTCGGAAGAAGCCCCTCCACCTCCGCCACCGGAACCGCCGAAACTGGACAAGTCCGTGGCAAGACATGCGGCACGCGCGAAGGCGCGCCACTTCGACAGCGTTCATCTGCAGGTGAGCGGCGTCCAATTCAACGGCTGCTCCCGGCGTTCTAGGTATCGGATCGTTTGCCGGTTCTTCAGCGATGGGCGCAGCGCCAGCTACGAAACTTTCTGCGACCTGAAGGTGATCATCCGGGGGGAAGGGAGCTCTGCCTCGGCCAAGCTCCGCCCATCCTGCCGCCGCGAGCGATTTCTCTCGTTTCAACGGGCGAAGGAAGCGATGGAACCCGAGGCCGACCGAATCGCCGGCAAATCGGCGCAAGTGATCGATGTCCTCCGTCAGAACCGGACCACCATCTTCGGTGAAGCAATCTGGACCCGCACGACTGAGCAGCGGGAACGCTGCTCAGTCGAACTGGTTGCGAGCCTGCTGAATTCCGGCGAACTCGAAGTGCTCTCTCGCTACCTCGAATGCCTACCTGCCTGACGGCTGGCTTCAGACGCTCGCCGGCAACTTCACCTCGGTCAGGCGAATGCTGTTGCCCGAGGGGTCGCGGAAGCCGCAGTCGATTCCGTAGGGGCGCTCCTCCGGCGTTTCGGTGAACTCGACGCCGCGGGCCTTCAGCTGCTCGTAGTCGGAACGGCAGTCGTCGGTGGTGAGGAAGACGGTGCCGGCGAACCCCTTCGACATCAGATCCTCGACCTGGCGGGTCGTCGCCTCGTCCATCAGCGGCGGGCCCGGGATCGCCATCAGGACGATCGCGACGTCCTCCTGCCCGGGCGGGCTGAGGGTCAGCCAGCGGAAGTCGTCCATCTCGGCCAGGGTGACGTCGGTGCGGACCTCCATCCCCAGCTTCTCGGTGTAGAAGGCGAGGGCCTCGTCCTGGTCGTGGACCCAAAGCTGTGCGTTTGCGATCTTCATCGTTTCCACCTCGGTTCGGAATTGCTTGCGGCGATGCTAGGTCTGTCCAGCGGGGCTGTCTTCTCGAAACGTGCGGTGTTGCGGGCGGGCGTTGGCGCGGACGATGCAGCCAGGGACGCGGGCCTGGTCAGAGGCCGGCGGGTAGGCGGCGCGGTAGGCGGTCGGCGCCATCCCATACATGCGTTTGAAGCTGGTGGTGAAGGAGCCGACGCCCTGCAGGCCGACCTCGAGGCAGATCTCGGCGACGCTGTAGTCAGTGTTGCGGAGCAGTGCCGCGGCCCGCTCCAGCCGCCTGGTCAGCAGGTAGACGTAGGGGGACTCGCCGAAGGTGCGGCGGAACTCGCGGCTGAAGTGCGCCTTCGAGAGGCCCGCTGCGCGAGCCAGATCTTCGACCTCGAGCGGCTCGGCGTAGCGAGCGTCGGCAAGGTCCTTGGCCCGCAGAAGATGGCGAGTGGGAGGTGCGAAGGCCATCCACTCAGTCTAGGCTCGCGGGTCTCGTGATCGGGACCTATGCAGCAGTAGTGGCGATCTGCGCGTCGTCGCTGGCGATCGGACAGGCGGCGGTGCGGCTCTGCGGCGGGCGCAGCTGGTCGTGGCTTTCGCCCGCGGTGGGCCTGGCGCTGCTCTGCGCAGTCTGCTGGGGGACGGTCCGGATGCCGGGGGATGGAGTGGTCTCGGTGCTCGTCGTCGCGGTCCTGACGATCGCCGCCGCGGTCTACCTCCGGCGGCGGGTCGAGGACGGGGGAGAGGCACTCCGCGCGGGCTGGCCGGTGGCGCTCGCCGCCCTGCTCGCCGCCTCGCTCCCCTTCATCGTCGAAGGCCACTTCGGGATCCTCGGCACCAGCTTCAACCCCGACATGTCCCAGCACCTCCTGGCAGCCGACCGCCTAGCCGAAGGCCACTCCTCCCAGCTCCTCAACCAGGGCTACCCACTAGGCCCGCACTCCGTCGTCGTAGCCCTTAACAAGGGACTGGGAATAGGCCTGGTCCAAGGTTTCAGCGGCCTGACGGTCGCAGTAGCAATTCTCACCTCCCTAACCGCTCTCGCGGCCTTCAAAGAGCTACCCGCAATCCCCAGAGCGGCCGGAGCCCTCCTAGTCGCATTCGCCTATGTAGTCGCCTCCTACCTAGCCCAAGGAGCATTCAAGGAGACCATCCAAGCTCTCTTCCTGCTGGCCTTCGTCCTAGCCCTAAGAGAGTCGGACCGAACCTGGAGCGGCCTGCCCCTCCGCTACGCCCCCGCAGCCCTCATAGTCGCCGGCAGCATCTACACCTACAGCTTCCCGAGTCTGATCTGGCTGGCTCCAGCTTTCATCCTCTGGGCGATAGCCGAAACCGCTCGAACCCCAAGACAAACCGACCATGCCGTGGGTGGCGACGATCGGGAGGACTCCCCCGGCAGGGGGAGCCCCCGATCGGAGACAGGACCCGCGGCTCGAGCGCTAGGTCTTGCAATCGTCGTTTTCGCAGTACTCACCCTCCCCGAGCTGAGCCGCATGCTCAACTTCCACAATTTCGAGACCTTCGACCCCAACGGCCCAGGCCTAGGCAACCTCTTCGGCCAGATCTCCCCCTTCGAGGTCCTGGGCATCTGGCCCTCGGGCGACTTCCGTCTCGCTCCAGGGGACGGCGCCGTGCCAGCGGCCGGCTACTACTTCGGCATCGCCTTCGCCTTGGCGCTCTTCATCCATGGAGTCGTCTGGCTCCGGCGCCGCCGCGAGATCGCAATCCTCGCCGGCCTCGGCGCCGCTGCCCTCGCCTATGCCGCCGCCCGCGTCGCTGGCACCCCGTATACCGCAGCCAAGGCGATCGAGATCGCCGCTCCGCTCGTCGCCCTTGCGATCCTCCTGCCGCTCTTGGGGCGCCTTTACGTCCCTCAGGGACGGAAAAGCGCCTCGGCCCAGTGGGTTTTCGCAGCCGCTGGACTATTTGTCGCCGTGGCGGGCGTCTGCTCGCTCCTTGCGCTCGCCAATGCGCCCGTCGGCCCGACCTCCTACTCCTCGAAGCTGAGCGAGTTCCGCAAGCACGTCGGCGAAGGGCCGACTCTTGTCGTCGCCTCTCCGCAGCTGCTTGAAGACGAACACGGCGAACCGTTCCTTGCCTGGGAAATGCGTGGTGGCCAGGTTTGCATCCAGTCGAGCGAAGAGACCCAGGTCCCCCCGGGGGTGCGTTTCGTAGTCCGCGACGAAAGCGGCTGGACCCTGACGAAGGTCCGGCACCCGCTTCCCGGCAAGAGCCCATGCCCGCTGATCGCCGAACGCCAGGCGCGCCAAGGCCCGGCCCGCTGATCGCCGGGTTCCCCGTACCATTGCCCCGCATGGAGGCCGCGACCGAGAAGACCACCTTCACCCTGCCTGACGGCAAACCGCTGGAGCTTCCGGCGGGGGCAACCGGTGCCGATGCGGCGGCCGCGATCGGCCCCGGCCTGGCCAAGGCGGCGCTGGCGATCAAGGTCGACGGCGAATTGCGCGACCTCTCCGCGCCACTGCCCGCGGGCGGAGGAGAGGTGGCGATCCTCACCGACCGCGACCCCGAGGCGCTGGAGCTGATCCGCCACGACGCCGCCCACGTGATGGCCGAGGCGGTGATGGACCTGTATCCCGGGACCAAGGTGACGATCGGGCCGCCGATCGATTCCGGCTTCTACTACGACTTCGAGTTCCCGCCCGGGACAAAGATCACCGAGGAGGAGCTGCCGAAGATCGAGCAGGCGATGCTCGACCACATCGGCGCCAACGAGGAGTTCTCCCGCCGCGACGTCCCCGCCGCCGAGGCGGTCGAGCTGTTCCGCGGCCAGGACCAAGGCTTCAAGGTCGAGCTGATCGAGGACCTCGTCCGCGATCAGGGCGTCGAGACGGTCTCGCTCTATCGCAACGGCCCCTTCGAGGACCTCTGTCGCGGCCCCCACGGCCCCTCAACCGGCCGCATCAAGGCGATCAAGCTGAGCTCGGTCGCCGGCGCTTACTGGCGCGGCGACGAGACCCGCGAGAGCCTGACCCGGATCTACGGCACCGCCTTCTTCTCGAAGAAGGACCTGGAGGCGCACCTGGAGCGGATCGAGCAGGCCAAAGAGCGTGACCACCGCCGCCTCGGTCCCCAGCTCGGCCTCTTCATGCTGCGCAAGGAGGCGCCGGGGATGCCGTTCTGGCTGCCGAACGGGACGACCCTGCTGCGGACGATCGAGACAGAGGTCCGCGACCAGCTGCGCAAGCGCGGCTACCAGGAGATCGCCACCCCGCAGGTGATGGACGAGGCGCTCTGGCACCGCTCCGGGCACTGGGACAACTACAAGGACGACATGTACTTCATGGAGGACGACGACCGCCGCTACGCGCTGCGGCCGATGAACTGTCCCGGAGCCTGCCTCGTCTATTCCGCCGACCGCCACTCCTACCGCGAGCTGCCGCTGCGGCTGGCCGAGTTCGGCCGCGTCTCCCGCAACGAGCGCGAGGGTGTCCTCCACGGCCTGCTCCGGGTCCGGGCCTTCACCCAGGACGACGCCCACGTCTACTGCACCGAGGAGCAGATCGGCGACGAGGTCGGCTCGATCTGCGAGGCGATCGACGAGCTCTACGGTCGCTTCGGCTTCACCGACGTCCACGTCGAGCTCTCGACCCGGCCGGAGAAGTCGATGGGATCGGAGGAGCAGTGGGCGAAAGCCGAGGCGGCGCTGGCCGAGGCGCTCGACAGCCAGGGACGCGAGTACACGCTGAACCCCGGCGACGGCGCCTTTTACGGGCCGAAGATCGACTTCCACATCACCGACGCCCTGGGGCGCTCCTGGCAGTGCGGCACCTGCCAGCTCGACTTCCAGATGCCCGAGCGCTTCGAGCTCTATTACACCGGCGCCGACGACGCCGCCCATCGGCCGGTGATGATCCACCGGGCGCTGCTCGGCTCGATGGAGCGCTTCGCCGGGATCCTGATCGAGCACTACGCCGGCCGTTTCCCGGTCTGGCTGGCGCCGGTGCAGGCGATCGTCCTGCCGATCTCCGACCGCCACAACGACTACGCCCGCCGCGCCTTCGAGCAACTGCGCGAACTCGGCGTCCGGGTCGCCGTCGACGACCGCTCCGAGTCGGTCGGCAAGAAGATCCGCGACGCCGCGACGATCGGCCGCTACCCGTACATGCTGGTCGTCGGCGACCGCGAGGAGGAAGCCGAGGCAGTCTCCGTGCGCTCCCACGAGGCCGGCGATCTGGGCGAGATGAAGCTCGTCGACTTCGCCGCTCGGGTGGAAACTGAGACGGCTGAGCGCTGAGCCTCTATACTGCGCCGAACTTGATCGCTGGCACGCAAAACCACCGCCGCTCCTGAGCACCCCGTGCCCGTCCACCGTCTCGTCCTCTTGAAGTCCCACCTTCTCTAGTGCCGGTCCCGCGTAGGTTCGATCGGCGCCCACCGGAGCGCGACACGACTCGGATCAACGAGCGGATCCGCGTGCCGCAGGTTCGCCTGATCGGCGCCGACGGCGAGCAGCTCGGCATCGTCGAGATCAACGACGCGCTGAAACGCGCCCAGGAGGCCGACCTCGACCTGGTTGAGGTCGCCCCCGGCTCGAAGCCGCCGGTCACCCGCCTGCTCGACTACTCGAAGTACAAGTACGAGCAGGAGCAGAAGCAGAAGGCCGCGCGCAAGCATCAGACGCAGGTCAACATTCGCGAAATCAAGCTGCGGCCGAAGATCGCGACCCACGACTACGAGACCAAGAAGGGCCACGTCGAACGGTTCCTCAAGCACCGCGACAAGGTCAAGGTGACGATCATGTTCCGCGGTCGCGAGCAGGCCCACCCCGAGCGCGGCCGCGCTCTCCTGCAGAAGCTCTTCGAGGACCTCGACGGGCTCGCCGTGATCGAGTCGGCGCCGCTGCAGGAAGGCCGCAATATGAGCATGCTGCTCGGCCCCGGCAAAGAGGTCGAGAAACTCGTCGCCGACGGGGAGGCCGCTCCAGCCGACGGTGCTCAGGCCGATGCAGCGCCCGCTGAGGCCACCGAGGCCGAGGCCGCACCCCCCGAGGGCGATTCTCCTGCCGCCGAGGCCGCGCCCGCCGAGGGCGACGCACCCGCCGCGTCCTAATCGACTTTCGCCCCACCCGGGTGGGGCGAATCTCCGAAGCGCTTAGTCCAGGATTACGTCGACGATCCGATTCGCGGCATGGCCGTCCCAGAGGGGCGGTGGGCCAGGGGGCGTCTTGCGTCCCTCGCCGAGCAAAACCGGGATTCGCGCGATCGCGGTCGGGTCCAGGCCGAGCAAGGTGTTGGTCCCCGAGGTGACGGTCACCGGCCGCTCGGTGTTGTCGCGCAGGGTGAAGCAGGGGATGCCGAGGTAGGTCGTCTCCTCCTGGATCCCGCCGGAGTCGGTGAGGACAGCGCCGGCGTCGGCGATCAGCGAGAGGAAGTCGAGATAGCCGAGCGGGTCGGTGAGGAGCAGGCCGGGGTGGTCGGGCTCGAGGCCCTCCATCATCTTCCGCGTCCGCGGGTGGACCGGGAAGACGACCGGCATCTGCTGCGCCAGCGCCGCCAGCTGCGCGACCGTCTCGCCGAGCAGCGGCCCGTCGACGAGGGCGGGGCGGTGCAGGGTGACGAGCAGGTATGAGCCCGGCTCGGCACCGAGGCGCGCGGCAGAGTCGGCACCGCGGAAGCGCTCTTCCAGCGCCACCAGGGTGTCGATCATCGTGTTGCCGACCATGTGCATGCGCTCGTCGGGGATGCCTTCGGCGTGGAGGTTGGTGACCGCCTCGGGGCTGTGGAGGAAGAGCCACTGCGAGAAGCGGTCGGCGACGATCCGGTTCACCTCCTCGGGCATCGTCATGTCGAAACTGCGCAGGCCCGACTCGATGTGGGCGACCGGGATCCCCATCTTCACCGCGGTCAGCGCCGCGGCCAGGGTCGAGTTGACGTCGCCGGGGACCATCACCAGGTCGGGCTTCTCGTCGGCGAGGACCGGCTCGAGGCGCTCCATCGTCCGCGCCGTCATCGCCGCGTGGCTGCCGGAGCCGACCTCGAGCATGTAGTCGGGCGCCGGCACTCCGAGCTCGGTGAGGAAGACCTCCGACATCAGGCGGTCGTAGTGCTGGCCGGTGTGGACGATCGCGTGCCGGCCCTCGGGATCACCGGCGCGCAGGGCGCCGATCACCGGTGCCGTCTTGACGAAGTTCGGTCGCGTCCCGACCACGTAGAGGATCCGCATTGCGGCGCCAGCGTATGACAGAGAACTGACAGTTCTCCGGCGCGCCTGTCACGCGGGACATAACAGGAGGCCCCTCGTCTGCTTCAATACCGGACCCGATGCCGAAGATGAAAACCCATTCGGGCGCCAAGAAGCGCTTCAAGAAGACCGCCAGCGGCAAGCTGCGCGGCCGCCGCGCCTACTCCAGCCACATTCTGGAGAAAAAGTCGCCGAAGCGGAAGCGCAAGATGGCGAAGCCGGTCGAGATCTCGCCGCATGACGTCAAAAAGGTGCGGACGCTGCTTGGAGGCGGCAAGTGAGCCGCGTCAAGCGCTCCGTCCACGCGCGCAAGAAGCGCCGCAAGGTGCTGAAGGAAGCGAAGGGCTACTTCGGCCGCAAGCATTCCTCCTACCGCTTCGCCAAAGAGCAGGTGCAGCGGTCTGGGATGTACGCCTACCGTGACCGGCGCAACAAAAAGCGGACCTTCCGCCGCCTCTGGATCACCCGCATCAACGCCGCCGCGCGGCTCGAGGGCATGAGCTACTCGGAACTGATGCACGGCCTGAACAAAGCCGAGGTCGAGGTGAACCGCAAGATGCTGGCCGAGATCGCCGTCACCGACCGCGATGCCTTCCGCCGATTTGTGGAGCTAGCCCGGGAGGGTGCGGCCGCCTAGCGGCAACACCGACATTCCTCTCTCCCGGGCGGGCCGTGAAGACGGCCCGCTTTTTCGTTCCAGGAGTTAAAACCGTCAAACAGAAGACAACCGAATCCGATGATCGAGAGCCCCCAAAACGAGAAGCTGAAGCTGGTCCGCAAGCTGCGCGAGCGCAAGCACCGCGAGCGCGAGGGGTTGTTCGCGACCGAGGGTGAGGATCTGCTTGAGGCCGGGCTGGCGGCTGAGGTGGAGCCGCGGTTCGTCCTTGTCGCCGCCGGATCGGGACTCGAGGGCGAGGAGGTCGATCCGAAGTTGCTGGCCGAGGTCGCGTCGCTCGGGTCGGGGACGCGGGCGATTGCGGTCTGGCCGATCTCCGCATCCCCCACGCAGTTGTCCCCGCATACCGGGGACAACTGCGTTACGCCCTGCATTTACTTGCACGGCGTCGGCGACCCCGGCAACGTTGGCACGATCATCCGGACCGTTGACGCCATCGTCGGCAACTCAGTGGTCCTCGGGCCCGATTGCGCCGACCCCTTCTCACCCAAGGCGGTGCGGGCGAGCATGGGGTCGATCTTCTCTCAGCCGCCGACGAGAGCCGATTTCGAAACCACCCCCGAGCCCCGTGTCGCTTTTGTCCCCCACGGGGGGGAGGAACTCGACACGCTCGCCGGCGCTGCCACGGTTTGCCTCGGCGCCGAGCGCGACGGGCTGCCCGAGGAGGTGCTCGCCGGGTGCGAGCGCAAGGTGACGATTCCCCTCCGGGTGGGTGGTCCCGACTCGCTCAACGTCGCCGCGGCGGCGGCGATCGCCGCCCAGCGGATATCTTCGCTCGCCATGGAAGAGGCCCAACCCGATGCTTGAGCGGATCGAGGAGATCAGGGCCGAGGCCGGCGCCGCGATCGATGGTGCGCAGACGAGCGGTGAGCTGGAGGAGCTGCGGGTCCGCTACCTCGGCCGCAAAGCCGAGCTGACGATGATCCTGCGCGGGATCGCCGAGCTGCCCCCGGAGGAACGCGGAGCCGTCGGCGGCGGCGCCAACCGTGTCCGCAAGGAGCTGGAGGCGCTGCTCGAGGCGAGCGCCGAGCGGCTCGACGCCTCCGAGCTGGAAGCTCAGCTGGTCACCGATCAGGTCGACGTCACCCTGCCCGGGGCGCCGCCGCGGCCGGTCGGCCACCCGCACCTGATTTCCCGCACCACGCGGCTGATCGAGGACACGATGGTCGGCCTCGGCTACCACGTCGCCGAAGGGCCGGAGATCGAGCACGACTACTACAACTTCACCGCTCTCAACCACCCGCCCGGGCACCCGGCGCGGATGCTCCAGGACACCTTCTACGTGCAGTCGCACCCCGAGGTCCTGCTGCGCACCCACACCTCGCCGATGCAGGTGCGCTCGATGGAGACGCAGCCGCCGCCGATCTTCGTCGTCGTTCCCGGCAAGGTCTACCGGCGCGACTCCGACGCCACCCACAGCCCGATGTTCCACCAGGTCGAGGGGCTGGCGATCGCGGAGGGGATCACCCTCGCCGACCTGCAGGGGACGCTGCTGGCGATGTGCCGGGCGCTGTTCGGGGCCGAGCGGGAGCTGCGCCTGCGGCCGCACTTCTTTCCCTTCACCGAGCCCAGCGTCGAGGTCGATGTCTCCTGCTTCCAGTGCGGCGGCAGCGGCGAGCTGGCCGGCGGCGAGCGCTGCAACCTCTGCAAGGGGCAGGGCTGGATCGAGATCCTCGGCGCCGGGATGGTCGATCCCAACGTGCTCGGCTTCGTCGAAGGCCACGGCTACGACGCCGAACGGGTGCAGGGATTCGCCTTCGGGATCGGGGTCGAGCGGGTGGCGATGCTGCGCCACGGCATCCCGGACCTGCGGCGCTTCTTCGACAACGACGTGCGGATGCTGGAGCAGTTCTCATGAGAGTCCCGTACAGCTGGCTGCGCGAATACTGCGACCCGGGGATGGACCCTGCCGCGCTCGCCGACCGTCTGGTGATGACCGGGACCGAGGTCGAGCGGCTGGACACGGTCGGGCCGCCCGCAGGCGAGGGCTTCGTCGTCGGCAAGGTGCTCGAGCGCGAACAGCACCCGAACGCCGATCGGCTCAGCGTCTGCAAGGTCGACACGGGCGACGGCGAGCGGACGATCGTCTGTGGCGCCCCGAACGTCGACGCCGGGCAGACCGTCTCGGTCGTCCTGCCCGGGGCGACGATGCCCGGCGGGATGAAGATCCGTAAGGCGAAGCTCCGGGGCGTCCCCTCCGAAGGGATGATCCTCTCGGCCGCCGAGCTCGAACTTGCCGAGGAGGCGGACGGGATCATCGTCCTCGAAGAGGGCCCGGCGCCGGGCACGCCGCTCGGCGAGGTGCTGCCGCTCGGCGAGCCGGTCCTCGAGATCGAGGTCACCCCCAACCGCAGCGACTGCTTCGGCGTCCACGGTGTCGCCCGCGAGGTGCATGCGATCACTGGCGCCCCGCTCGCCGCCGACCCCTGGGCAGAGGACGCGCCCGCCGCAGGGGAGGGCGAGGCCGGTGACTATGCCTCGGTCGCGGTTGAGGTGCCCGAGCTCTGCCCACGCTTCACCGCCCGCGTCTTCACCGACGTCACGATCGCCCCGTCGCCGCTTTGGCTGCAGGCGCGACTCCAGGCCGCGGGACAGCGGCCGATCAACAACGTCGTCGACATCACCAACTACGTGATGCTGCTGACCGCGCAGCCGCTGCACGCCTTCGACCTCGACAAGGTCCCCGGCGGCGAGCTGATCGTGCGGACGGCGAGCGAGGGGGAGAAGATGACCACGCTCGACGACATCGAGCGGATTTTCGATGCCGAGACCGCGCTCGTCTGCGACCGCGAGGGCCCCTCGGGTGTCGCCGGGATCATGGGCGGGCAGCGCTCAGAGGTTTCCGAGACGACGTCCCGCGTCCTGCTCGAGGTCGCCAACTGGAACGGGACCAACATCCTCCGCACTTCGCGCCAGCTCGGTTTGCGCTCGGAGGCGTCTGCCCGCTTCGAGAAGCAGCTGCACCCGGCGCTCTGCCTGCGGGCGCAGGCGATCGCCTCGCGGCTGCTGGTCGAGCTCTGCGGGGCGAAGCTGGTGCCGGGGACGATCGACGTCGCCGCCGAGATCCCCGAGCCGCGCCGGCTGACGCTGCGCGCTTCGCGGGTCCGGGGCCTGTTGGGGATGGAGATCTCCCAGGCCGACCAGAAGACCTACCTGGAGCGGCTCGGCTTCGAGGCCGAGGCCGACGGCGAGGACCTGCAGGTCGTCGTCCCGCCCGAGCGCCACTACGACGTCACCCGCGAGGTCGACCTGATCGAGGAGGTCGCCCGGGTCCACGGCATCGACGAGCACCTGCCGACCACGCTGCCCGCGACCGGCAGCGCCGTCGGCGGCCTCAGCCGCGAGCAGCGCCTGCGGCGGCGGGGGGAGGACGTGCTCCGCGACCTCGGCTTCGACCAGGTCGTCGGCTGGAGCTTCACCGACCCGGGAGAGGCCGGCCGGCTGCGAATTCCCGCCGAGGACCCACGCGCGACTCCGGTGCTGCTCGCCAACCCGCTCTCCGAGGAGCAGTCGGCGATGCGGACGACGCTGCTGGGCTCCCTACTCGACGTCGCCGCCCGCAACGCCGCCCGCGGCGCGAGCGATCTCGCCCTCTTCGAATCCGCCCGCGTCTACCTCCAGGAGGGAACTCCCGAGTTCGCCGGGGACCGGGCGGCACCGTTCGCCGAGCCGCATCGGTTCGCGGGACTTGCGGTCGGCGCGCTGGCGCAGCGCTCCTGGCGCGGTGGGGGCGAGGCAGCCGACTTCTTCGCGCTGAAGGGAGTGCTCGAAGCGCTGGGAAACCAGCTCGGAATCGAGCTGGAGTTCGCGCCCGCCGAGGAGCCGTTCCTGCACCCGGGCCGCTCGGCGCCGATCGCGATCGGCGGCACTCCCGTCGGGTGGCTCGGCGAAGTCCACCCGCTGGTCTGCCGGACCTGGGACCTCGACGCCGCTGTCGCCTTCGAACTCGACGCGGCGCCGCTGATCGCCGCTGCGACCCTCGGCGAGGAATCCTACGAGGACGTCACCACCTTCCCCGCCGCCTACCAGGACCTGGCGGTCGTCGTCCCGGCCGCCACCCCCGCCGGCGAGGTTCGCGAGGCAGTTCTGGCCGGTGGTGGCGAGCTGCTGCACGCCGCCGAGGTCTTCGACCTCTTCGAAGGCGAGCAGGTCGGTGCCGACCGCAAGAGCCTCGCCCTGAACCTCGAGTTTCGTGCCCCCGACCGCACCCTCACCGACGAGGAGGTCGCCGGCCTGCGCGAGGCGATCAAGGCGAAGCTGGATGAGATCGGGGGGTCGCTCCGTGAGTAATCGCGTCCTGGTCGCCGGCGCATCCGGGTTCACCGGGGCGCTCGCTGCGCAGATCGTCTCCGACCACCCGAACCTGGAGCTGGTCGCCGCCACCTCGCGCAGCGACGCCGGCAAGCGGCTGAGCGACCTTTACCCGCGCTACTGGGCGGAGGTCGAGCTGACCGTGCTCGATCTAGACGACCTGCCCGAGATCGACGCGGCGATCGTTGCCTATCCGCACGGCGCCGCCGCGCCGACGGTCGCCGCACTGCGCGCCAAGGGGATCCTCGTCGTCGACCTCTCCGCCGACTTCCGCCTCCGCGACCCCGAGACCTACGCACGCTGGTACGGCGAGCACGGCGCCCCGGAGCTGTTCGGGACCGGCGTCTACGGTCTGACCGAGATCTACCGGGAGCAGCTGCGCGAGGCGAAGCTCGTCGCCACTCCAGGCTGCTACCCGACCGCGAGCGTGCTGGCCCTTGCGCCACTCGCCGAACAGGGCTTGCTGTCGGAGGTCTTCATCTCGGCCGCGCAGGGCACCTCCGGCTACGGCCGCAGCAGCGATGACCTCGTCCACTTCTCGGCGATGACCGAGAACGCCTTCCCTTACAAGACCGAGGGTCATCGCCATCGGCCGGAGATCGAGCAGGAGCTGGCGGCACTCGGCAGCCCGGCGCCGGTCACCTTCGTCCCGCACCTGCTGCCGCTCGACCAGGGCGAGCTGGCGACCTGCTTCGCGACGCTCGGCGAGGCGACCTCGAAGCAGGCGATCCAGGCCCTTTACGAGGAGCGCTACGCCGACGAGCCCTTCGTCCACGTCCTCGACGGCCCGCCGAACCTGCGCGCGGTGCGGGACACCAACGAGTGCCACGTCTACGTCACGGTCGAGGAGCGAGGGAGGGTGATGGCCTTCTCCGCGATCGACAACATTTGGAAGGGCGCATCGAGTCAGGGCGTGCAGAACCTCAACCTGATGCTGGGTCTCGAGGAGACAGCGGGGTTGGTATGAGGACGCCGGAAGCGGACGCGAAGCGGAGTATTCCGGCGAGTGATGGTTTCTTCAGAAGCCGCTGGGTCGACACCCCTGCGGGAGTCGAGGAACTCGATCCTGCCCAGCTCGCACCCGGCTTCCGCGCCGGCGGCGCCCACTGCGGCCTCAAGGGCGGCGGTCGCACCGACATCGGATTGCTGGTCTGCGACGCCGAGGGGGTGACCTCGGCGATGGTCCTCACCCGCAACGCCTCGGCCGCGGCGCCGATCCGGATCTGCCGGGACGAGGTCGACAGTGACGACGTGCGGGCCGCGATCGTCAACAGCGGCAACGCCAACGCCGAGACGGGCGAGCAGGGACTGGCGGACGCCCGCGCGATGTGCGAGCGGGCCGCCGTCGAGCTCGGCCTCGCGGCCTCGCAGGTCGCCGTCGCCGAGACCGGGACGATCGGCGTGCCGCTGCCGATCGACTCCGTCCTCGCCGGCATTCCCGAGGCCGCCGCGACTCTCGCCCCCGACGGCGCGGGCGCCTTCTCCGACGCGATCCTCACCACCGACCGCTGGCCGAAGCGCTGCACCCTGCGCGCCGGCGGCGTGACGCTTTCCGCCCAGGCGAAGGGGGCGGGGATGATCGAGCCGAACATGGCGACGATGCTCTGCTTCGTCCAGACCGACGCCGTCGTCCCCGATGCCAGCGCGAGCCTGCAGGCGGCGGTCGACGCCTCCTTCAACCGGATCACCGTCGACGGCCAGATGAGCACCAACGACACGGTCCTGCTGCAGGCCTCCGGCGCCTCCGGCCAGCCGCTGCCTGAGGGCCTGTTGGAGGCGGTGCTGCTGCAGCTTGCGATCGAGATCGTCCGCGACGGCGAGGGCGCCGCCCGCACCGCCCGGGTCGAGGTCGCCGAGGCCGCTTCGCAGTCCGAGGCCGAGCGGGTCGCCCGGGCGATCGCCAACTCGCCGCTGGTCAAGACGGCGCTGTTCGGCCGCGACCCCAACTGGGGCCGGATCGCGCAGGCGGCGGGCGCTGCCCTGGTCGGCGAGGACCTCGACGAGATCGGCGCTGACTCGATCGACGCCGCCGAGCTTGGTGCCGAGACCGACGAAGCCGAGATCGGCTTGCGGCTCGGACGCGGCGAGCACGCTGCCCACGTCTGGTTCTCGGACCTCGGCTACGAGTACATCCGGATCAACGCGGAGTACACGACGTGAGTGACACCACCAACATGAATCAGCCCGACAACACCCGCTACGACAGCGGCAGCGTCGCGACCCTCCTCGAGGCGCTCCCCTACATCCGCGAGTTCCACGGGCGCACGGTGGTGATCAAGTACGGCGGCGCGGCGATGCTCGACGAGGAGCTGCGCGAAGCCTTCGCGACCGACGTCGTCCTGCTCAAGTACGTCGGTCTCAACCCGATCATCGTCCACGGCGGCGGCCCCGAGATCACCCGCTACATGGAGCGGCTCGACCTCGAGGTCCGCTTCCACGAGGGTCTGCGGGTCTCCGACGCGGAGACGGTCGAGGTCGCGAAGATGGTCCTGGTCGGCAAGCTCAACTCGGAAATCGTCCAGCGCCTGAACCGCCACGGCCAGGCCGCCGTCGGCCTCTCTGGCGAGGACGGGAGCCTGTTCACGGTTGCGCCGGTGGCGAACGCGGAGCAGGTCGGCTTCGTCGGTTCGATCGAGCGGGTGGACGTCGACGTCCTGAACCACATCGCCGCCGACTACATCCCGGTGATCGCCTCCTCGGCCTCCGATCGCAGTGGTCAGTCCTACAACGTCAACGCCGACGAGGCCGCGGGCAAGGTCGCCGCCGCGATCGGCGCCCACAAGGCGATCTTCCTCACCGACGTCGAGGGCTGGCTCGGCGATCCCGAAGACGAGGGCTCGCTGATCTCCCGCGCCACCGTCGACGAGGTCGACGCGAAGCTGCCGAGCCTCGCGGGGGGATGCGGCCGAAGCTGCAGGCCTGCGCCGATGCGATCCGCGGCGGCGCCCAGTCGGCCCACATCATCGACGGCCGCGTCCCGCACAGTCTCCTGCTCGAGCTCTTCACTGACGCCGGCATCGGCACGATGGTCACGCCGTGAGCCCGGCGCCTGCAAACCGGCGCCTGGCGGCGTCCTCGGTCGGCCAAATAGCGCTGCTATTCGGCCTCCCTGCGTCCTTGCCATGCTTGGTTTTCGGCGCGGGGGAGCGGCTATGAGTCTGGCCGAGGTGCAGGCGCTCGAGGAGCGCTACCTGATGCGCACCTACAAGCGGGCGCCGGTCGACTTCGTCCGCGGCGAGGGGGCGCTGCTCTGGGACGCCGAGGACAAGCAGTACCTCGACTTCCTCACCGGGATCTCGGTCTGCTCGGTCGGCCACTGCCATCCCGAGGTGGTCAAGGCGATCGACGAGCAGTCCCAGCGCCTGATCCACGTCTCCAACCTCTTCTACACCGAGCCGATGGCGCGGCTGGCGGAGCGGCTCTCCGAGTCGAGCCTCGGCGGCCGCGTCTTCTTCTCCAACTCCGGCACCGAGGCCAACGAGTGCGCGATCAAGATCGCTCGCAAGCACGCCCACGGGCGCGGCGTCACCGCGCCGGAGATCGTCAGCTTCGAGTACGACTTCCACGGTCGCACCTACGGCGCCCTCTCCGCCACGCCCGGGCTGGCGAAGAACGAGGCGCTGGGGCCGATGCTGCCGGGATTCCGCGCCGTCCCCCGCAACGACCCCGACGGCCTGCGGGACGCTGTGGGGACCCACACCGCGGCGGTCCTGATCGAGCCGATCCAGGGCGAGTCCGGCGTCTTTCCGATCTCCGACGAGGCGCTGCTCGTCGCCCGCCAGGCCTGCGACGAGGTCGGCGCGCTGCTGATCTTCGACGAGATCCAGACGGGGATCGGGCGGACCGGTTCGCTCTGGGCCTACGAGCAGACCCCTGTCCGGCCAGATGTGATCACCAGCGCCAAGGCGCTCGGTGGCGGCTTCCCGATCGGCGCTTGTATCACCGCACCGGGCGCTGCGGACGTGCTCGAGCCTGGCGACCACGGCTCGACCTTCGCCGGCGGCCCGGTCGCCACCGCGGCGGCGTTGGCCGTCCTCGAGATCGTCGACGACCCGGTCCTCCTGCGCAGCGTGCGCGAGCTCGGCGCGTATCTGCGCGAGCAGCTGCAGGCACTCGAGAGTGTGCGTGAGACCCGCGGTCGGGGGCTGATGGTCGGCGTCGTCCTCGAGGACGGGATCGACGCCGCCGCGGTCGGAGCCGACCTGCTCGAACGGGGTCTGGTGGTCAACGTGCCCCGGCCCGACACCCTGCGTCTGCTGCCGCCGCTGGTGATCGATTCCGACCATGTTGACGAGGCGGTTCGCGCGATCGGCGAATCGCTTCTAGGCTTCGCGGCGGAATGAGCCGTTTCCGCAAGCCCACCGACATCTCGCAGAAGCCGCGAGACCTGCAGACCGACACCGCCGAGCGGCTGGAGGCGATCGTCGAGGCCGCCGAGCGCGCCGCCGAGGGCGTCATCGACGACGCCGAAGCGCAGGCGCGCCGCTACCTGGCGCAGGCCCGCTCGGATGCCGACCGGCTCGCCGTCGACCGCACCGAGGAGCTGTCTGACCTGATCGCCTCGTTGCTCGGCCAGGCGATTACCCTGCGCGAGGAGGCGGAGCGGCTGCAGGTGACACTGGAAAACGCGAGCGCCCGCCTTGCCGGCTACGAGGTCGAGAGGCCCGCGCCTGCACCAGTCGAGCGGGAACTGGAACCCGAGGCGCCGCGCCTGCGCGCAGTCGAAGCGGATGCGGCACCCGCCGTCGAGGCGGAAGTCGGGCGCGCGAATGCCGCCGGCGCCCGCCTGCTGGCCACGCAGATGGCCGTTTCCGGCAACAGCAGGGAGGAGATCGCGCAGCGACTTCGAAACGGATTCGAGATCGAGGACACCGACGCGATCCTCGACGCGATCCTCGGACCGGAGGGACGGTAGCGAGATGCACGAGGACCCGACCCGACTGATGGGGCCCGAAGACCGCGGCCCCGGTGGACAGGGCCCGCAGGGCGGTCGTCCCCACGGCAACATGCGGCTGCTGGTCGCCGGCCTGATCGCGGTGATCGTCGGCCTGCTGATCGCGGTGATCGTGATCGCCAACGGCGACAACGGCGGCAGCGAAAGCTCGACCACCTCCAGCATCGAATCTTCGACCGAACCGTCCTCGACGACGACCGAAAGCTCGACCACGACGACGACGGAATCGACGTCGACCGAAGAAGAAGAACCGACGATCGAAGAAGACGAAGAAGCGCCCGAAGAAGAATTCGAAGGCATTCCTCCGGAAGAAGAAGGCGGCGCTGGAGGAATCGAAGCGCCCTAGAAGTCCTCTGCGCGAGCGGCATGCGAGACTTCCCGCCCCGTGAGCGCTGACCAGCCCCATTTCAAGCCGACCGCCTCCTACGAGGCGGACCCGGCCGATGTCCATCGTGTCCTGCTGCTCTACTCGGGCGGACTCGACACGAGCGTGATGCTGAAGTGGATCCAGGACCACTACGAGGCCGAAGTCGTCTGCCTCACGGTCAACCTCGGTCAGCCGGGCGAGGACTACGAGGTGATCGAGCAGAAGGCTCTGCAACTGGGGGCCGCCGAGTGCCACGTGGTCGACGCCCGCGAGCGCTTCGCCGCCGAGTTCGTCGCCCCGGCGATCAAGGCCAACGCCGTCTACGGCAACGGTTACCCGCTCTTCACCGCGCTCGGCCGGCCGCTGATCGCCCAGCTCGCGGTCGAGTACGCGCGGCAGACCAAGTGCGACACGATCGCCCACGGCTGCACCGGCAAGGGCAACGACCAGGTCCGGATCGAGGCCACGGTCGCGACCCTCGCCCCCGAGCTGAAGACGATCGCCCCGGTCCGCTCCTGGGAGATGGGCCGCGAGGAGGAGATCGAGTACGCCCGACAGAACGGGATCCCGGTCAAGGGCGGCACCGAGGTCGCGCCCTACTCGATCGACGACAACCTCTGGGGTCGCTCCTCCGAGGGCCGCTGGATCGAGGATCTCGACCACGCGCCCGAGGACGACGTCTTCCAGCTGGTGACGCGGCCCGAGGAGGCGCCCGACGAGGCGGAGACGGTGACGGTCGGCTTCGAGGCCGGCGTCCCGGTTTCGCTGAACGGCGAGCGCCTCGGCCTGGTCGAGCTGCTGGAAAAGGCGGCCGGGGTCGGCTGTCGCCACGGCGTCGGCATCGTCGACCACATCGAGGACCGGATCGTCGGCCTCAAGGTCCGCGACATCTACGAGGTCCCGGCCGCTGCGATCCTGCTCACCGCCCACGAGGAGCTGGAGCGCCTGGTCGGCACCATCCACCAGAACCAGTTCAAGCCCGGGCTCGACCAGAAGTGGGGCTATCTCGTCTACGCCGGGCTCTGGTGGGAGCCGCTGCGCACCGACCTCGACACCTACATGGACGCGGTCAACGCCCAGGTGAGCGGCGAGATCGGCCTTCGCCTCTACAAAGGCAGCGTCCGTGTTATCACCCGCTCTTCGCCGAACGCCGTCTACGACGCCGAGCTGGCGACCTTTTCGGAGTCCGGCGGCCTCTTCGACCAGAATGCATCGCCTGGCTTTATCGAGCTCTGGTCGCTGCAGTCGCGGATGGCGCACCGGATTCGCCAACGAGGGGAGGGCTGATGTACAACCGCACCGGCAAGGTCGCCGTCAAGTTCGCCTTCCGCTACCTGCGCCGCCGTTACCGGCGGGAGACGCGAATCGCGCTCGGCGTCTTCGGTGCGGCGACGGTCGCGGCCGTCGTCTATCTCGCCGGCCGCGACGCCCCCGAAGGCTGAGCGCGCCCAACCCGCAAGTTCGCTTGCGGGTTATCGGCAACTTGCAGGACTTTTAGGTTCGGCTCGCTAGCCTCGGCCCTTCGTGCGGCCGCTCGGGCTCAGAAAGGATTTCCTCGGGATCTGCGCCGCGGCGTCGCTCTGCGCGCTGCTCGTGATCCTCGGCGCTGCCGTCGGCAGGGCTGGCGCGACCGAAGCCGACAAGCTGGAAGCGAAACTGGCCTCGGCCCGCGACGAGGCGAGTTCGCTCTCCTCCCAGTTGCAGGCGACCACGGCCGAACTCGGCTCCGCCGAAGCCGAAGCCGAGGACGCCGCGACCGAAGAGAGGGAAATGACCGCGCTGCTGGCCGAAGGCCGCGAACGGGCCGCCGAACTAGCTTCCAAGCTGCAAGCCACCCGGCACCGGCTGGCGGTCGAGAAGGCGCGGCTGCAGCGTTCGCGCCAGGTCCTCGGGGCGCGGCTGGTCACGATCTACGAGAGCGGCACCCCTAGCACGGCCGACCTGGTGCTCGGCGCCGGAAGCTATGAGGACTTCGTCACCCAGAGCGACTACCTCCGGTTGATCTCCGAAGCCGACAGCGCCCTCGCCGATCGCGTCGCCGCGGTGCGGGCCACGGTCCACCGCCAGGTGTTGAAGGTCGCCGATCTGAAATCCGAAGCGATCGCCTACGACGAACGGCTCGAAGCGGCCCGCGAGGAAATCGCCGGGGTGCGCGAAGCGGCGCAGGCCGCCGCCGCTCGCCTACAATCGCTCGAGGGCAGCCGTGAAGCCTCGCTCGCAGCGCTGAAATCGGACATCGCCGAATGGGTCGACCAGATACAAGAAGCGCACCTGGCCGAATCCGAAGGCGAAGCCGAAGAAGAAGTCGGCCGCTGGCTCGGCGGCCCCTACTCGATCCCGACCTACATCGTGATGTGCGAGTCGGGCGGTAACTACAGCGCCGTCAACCCCTCCAGCGGAGCCGGCGGCGCCTACCAGATCCTGCCCTCGACCTGGGAACTGTACGGCGGCCACGGCGAACCGCAGAACGCCCCGAAGGCCGAACAGGACCGGATCGCCGCCGAAATCTGGGCCGACTCCGGCACCAGCGCCTGGGTCTGCGGCTGAGCCCTGCTGCTCGCCCGCCCGGTGCGTTCAGAAGTAACCCCGTAAGTAGCGCGGAAGTGTCACGAGAGATGCTCGTGCCATCTGCCCCGCTTGCCATGATCGCCCGACCTCGTGAGCACCGCGTCAGCCGTACATCTCCATGCCCACAGCGAGTACTCGCTGCTCGATGGTGCCTGCAAGATCGACGCGATGGCGGCGCGGGCGGCGGAACTGGGGCAGCCGGGCCTGGGGCTGACCGACCACGGCGTGATGAACGGCGCCGTCGACCTCTACAAGGCCTGCAAGAAGCACGGGATCAAGCCGATCGCCGGCCTCGAGGCCTATTTCGTCGAGGACCGCCACGCGATCAGGGAGCAGACGAAGTACGAGCGCAACCACCTCACCCTGCTGGCCGAGACCGACACCGGCTTCGCCAATCTGGTCAAGCTCACTTCGGCCGGCTTCCTCGAGGGCTTCCACCGCGGCAAGGCCAACGTCGACATGGACCTACTCGCGCAGCACTCCGAGGGCGTGATCGCGCTCACCGGCTGCCTGCAGTCCCGCTTCTGCCGCCGCCTGGTCGAAGAGCGCGCCGACGACGCCCGCGCCCACCTCGACGACCTGATCCAGGCTTTCGGCCCTGAGCAGGTCTACTTCGAGGTGCAGAAGAACGGGATCGCCGAGCAGGACAAGGCCAACGAGGGGATCGTCCGCTTCGCCCGCGAGCTGAACCGGCCGCTGGTCGGGACCGCCGACGTCCACTACCTGCGGCGCGAGGACTTCGACAACCACGCGGCGCTGCTCTGCGTGCAGACGAAGTCGACCCTGCAGATGCCGAAGATGAGCTTCGACACGAACGAGTTCTACATCAAGGACAACGCCGAAATGACCGAGTCCTTCGCCGAGTGGCCGGAGGCGGTGCCGACGACGCTGGAGATCGCCGAGCGCTGCAACATCGAGATCGAGCTAGGCAAGCTGCTACTGCCGCAATACCCGACCGAGAACGGCGAGGAGCCCGAGGCGATGCTGCGGCGGATAGCGATGGAGGGCCTGCGCGCCCGCTACGGCGACCCGGTGCCGGCCGAGGCGATCGAGCGGTTCGAGTTCGAGCTCGGGGTGATCGAGGATATGGGCTTCTCTTCCTACTTCCTGATCGTCTGGGACTTCGTCAGCTACGCGAAGCAGAACGGGATCGCGGTCGGCCCGGGCCGCGGCTCGGCGGCCGGCTCGATCGTTTCCTACAGCCTCAGGATCACCGACCTCGACCCGCTCGAAAACGAATTGATGTTCGAGCGCTTCCTCAACCCCGGCCGCAAGTCGATGCCGGACATCGACATCGACTTCTCGGTCCGCGGCCGCGAGCGGATGATCCGCTACGTCGGTGAGAAATACGGCCGCGAATCGGTCGCCCAGATCATCACCTTCGGCAAGATGGCGCCGCGCGCGGCGACCCGCGACGCCGCCCGCGTGCTCGGCTTCGACTACGCCACCGGCGACCGGCTGGCGAAGCAGATCCCGGAGCCGATCATGGGCCGCAGCCCCTCCTTCGCCGAATGCCTGAAGTCCGGGCAGGAACTGAAACGGACCTACGACGGCGAGCCCGACGCGAAGAAGATCATCGACGTCGCCCAGGGCCTCGAGGGGATCATCCGCAACAACTCGATCCACGCCGCCGCCGTGGTGATCGCCGACCGGCCGCTGCAGGAGGTCGTGCCGCTGCAGCTGGCCGAGGACAAGACCGCCCCGGCGACGACCAACGACAAAGGCAAGCCCGAGCGCCAGTACAAGATCGTCACCCAGTACTCGATGGGCCCGATCGAGGAGATCGGGCTGCTGAAGATGGACTTCCTCGGGCTGCGCAACCTCGACGTGATCGAGGACGCGATCGACATCATCGAGCGCTCGCGGGGCGAGCGGGTCGACATGGAGAAGATCCCGATCGACGACGCCAAGACCTACGCGATGCTGGCCGGCGGCGACTCGACCGGCGTCTTCCAGTTCGAGTCTGAGGGGATGCGCGACGCGCTGCGGAAAGTCGGCCCGACCGAGTTCGCCGACATCGTCGCCCTCGGCGCCCTCTACCGCCCCGGCGCGATGGCCTACATCCCGACCTATGCGAAGGGCAAGAAAGACCCCTCGACGGTCCGCTACCCCGATCCGCGCCTGGAAGCGATCACCAAGGAGACCCACGGCTGCGTCATCTACCAGGAGCAGTTGATGCAGATCGCCCGCCAGATGGCCGGCTTCTCCGGCGCCCAGGCGGACGATCTGCGCAAGGCGATCGGCAAGAAGAAGCGTGACCTGATGGCGACGATGAAGGACAAATTCATGGAGGGGCTGGCGGCGTCCAACACCGCCCCGAACGTCGCCGCCGACCTCTGGAAGCTGAACGAAGCCGCCGCCGACTACTCGTTCAACAAGTCCCACGCCGCCTGCTACGGGCTGATCTCCTACCGCACCGCCTACCTCAAGGCCAACTACCCGGCCGAGTACATGGCGGCGGTGATCTCCTCGGTGATGAACACCAAAGACAAGGTCCCGTTCTTCGTCAACCGCTGCGCGGAAATGGAAATCGAAGTCCTGCCGCCCGACGTCAACTCCTCCGGCCACAGCTTCGTCGTCTCCGAGAAGGCGATCCGCTTCGGCCTCGACGCGGTCAAGAACGTCGGCTTCGCGGCGGTCGAGGCGATCCTCCGCGCCCGCGAGGAGAAACCGATCGAGTCGATCTGGGACTTCTGCGAGCGGGTCGACTCGCGCGCGGTCAACAAACGGGCAATCGAATGCCTGATCAAGTGCGGCGCCCTCGATTCGACCGGCGACAGCCGCAAAGGGATGCTGGAAACGCTGCCGGCGGCGCAGTCAGCCGGGCAGAAGGCCCAAGAGGACGCGCAGATGGGCCAGGGCTCGATCTTCGACTTCGGCGGCGAAGAAGCCGAGGGAGGGGCCGCCCAGTCGCAGGCCCACCACCGGCCGCCGATCCCCGGGGCCGAGTTCGACCGGGCGGAGATGCTGGCGATGGAGAAGGAGACGCTCGGCACCTACCTCTCTTCGCACCCGCTGCAGGAAGTCGGGCCGGCGCTGCGGGCGCGGGTCGACTGCAGCCTGGCGCAGCTGGCGAACAAGCCCGACGGCGGTTGGGTGACGGTCGGCGGCATCGTCGTCGACTGCAAGAAGATCCGCACCAAGAGCGGCAGCCAGATGATGTTCGCGACCCTCGACGACGTCGAGGGTCAGGTCGAGATGCTGGTCTTCAAGGCCGACGAGGCCGAGAGCGCGGCGGTGATCCAGCCCGACGCGATCGTCCTCGTCCGCGGCCGCATCGACCACAAGGACCGCGGCGAGACGAAGCTGGTCGTCCAGGAGGCGCAGCGCTTCGAACCTGACGCGGCGGAGGTCGCCAAGGCCGGGAAGCTGGCACCGGCCGCGACTCCCCCGGGCCCATTCGAGGTGCCGATCGACATCGCCCGGCTCAGCGACGAGCTCTGCGAGGAACTGAAGGCGGTGCTCGAACACCACAAGGGCGACGCCGAGGTCTTCCTCGTGGTCGGCGAGAAACGCCTCAAGGTCGGCGAGAAATTCCGAGTCAAGCCATCCGGGATGCTGCGAACCGAGCTGGACCACGTCTTGAACGCATCAGCGATGGCCGCGTGAGCGGGCTAAACCGCTTGGTTCCGCGATCTCGCCTCCCTAGACTTCCGCTATGACCGCTACGCGCACCCAGGTCGGCGAGTGCCGCCAGTGCCGTTCCTTCTGCGACAAGATGGTCGAGCCGCGGGGCTGCATCGAGCTCGGCTGCCGCTACCTCTACAGCTTCGTCGACCGCCTCACCGGCGACCAGTACGTCGGCTGCATGCAGGAGGTCTACGCGGCGGAGGTGGAGCTCAGCGCGGTGCTCGAGCCCGGTGGCTTCGGCGGCGTGAAGATGACCGGCGATCCGCTGCCGCACTGCCAGTTCTCGGTCGAGCGGGCCTACGAGGGCAGCGGCGAGTCCTACGGCTGCGTCAACCGCCCCTTCTTCGACTGCTCCGACGAGGGCAGCGAGGGCCTGCGCGCCTTCGATCTGCGCGACGTCTGAGCCGCCTCCTCTGCATCGTTTCCACCCTTTTGGCCCCTATGGGGACCCCAAACGTGGAAACGACCTCCGAAGCTGTCGCGTTTTCGTGACACGACACGGTTCCATGTAGACTTCGCCGCCATGGATGCCTCCGTCGCCGACGTCGACGCGCAAGCGCTGCTCGACGAGGCCAACACCACTTCCGACGCCTCGGGCGAGCCCAAGTTCTCGCTTGAGCTCAGCCAGGACCAGAAGGACATCCGCGACTGGGTGCATGGCTTCGCCGAGAACGTCGTCCGTCCCGCCGCCGAGGAATGGGACGAGCGCGAGGAGACTCCGTGGCCGGTCATCGAGGAGGCCGCCAAGATCGGCCTCTACAGCTTCGAAGCGGTCGGCCAGTTCTGGGCCGACGAGACCGGGCTGACGCTGCCGATCGCCAACGAGGAGCTGTTCTGGGGCGACGCCGGCATCGGCATGGCGATCATGGGCACGACGCTCGCGGTCGCAGCGATCTTCGGGCAGGGAACCCCGGAGCAGATGGGGGAGTGGATCCCGCAGTGCTACGGCACCGCGGACGACGTCAAGCTCGGCGCTTTCTGCGCCTCCGAGCCCGACGCGGGATCCGACGTCTCCGGCATCCGCACCAGCGCCAAGTACGACGAGGCGAAGGACGAATGGGTGCTCAACGGCCAGAAGGCCTGGGCGACCAACGGCGGCATCGCCAACGTCCACGTGATCATCGCCACGGTCGACCGTGAGCTCGGCTCGCGCGGCCACGCCGCCTTCATCATTCCGCCGAATACCCCCGGCTGTGAGCAGGGCGCCAAGGTGAAGAAGCACGGCCTCCGCGCTTCCCACACCGCCGACGTCCACCTCGACGACTGCCGCGTCCCGGGTTCCTGCCTGCTGGGCGGCAAAGAGAAGCTCGACGAACGCCTCGCCCGCGTCCGCGAAGGCAAGAAAGCCAAATCGCAGGCAGCGATGCAGACCTTCGAGGCCAGCCGGCCGACCGTCGGCGCCCAGGCTCTGGGCATCGCCCGCGCCGCCTACGAGTTCTCGCTCGATTACGCCAAAGAGCGCGAACAGTTCGGCAAGAAGATCATCGAGAACCAGTCGATCGCCTTCGACCTCGCCAACATGAAGCTCGAGATCGACGCCGCCCGGCTGCTCGTCTGGCGCGCCGCCTGGATGGGCCGCAACGGGCACAAATTCGAAAACGCCGAGGGCTCGATGTCGAAGCTCAAGGCCGGGGAAGTCGCCGTCTGGGTAACCGAGCGCGCGATCCAGATCCTCGGCGGCAACGGCTACACCCGGGAGTTCCCGGTCGAGCGGATGCACCGCGACTCGAAGATCTACACGATCTTCGAGGGCACCTCAGAGATCCAGCAGCTCGTGATTTCCCGAGCAATCTCCGGGCTGCACATCAAATAAGACTTTCGGCGGGAGAGCAAGGACCGGGGCAGGGGTGCGCCGGTCCTTGTCGCCTGCCCTAAAACGTGATTGGTGGGGAGGAGACGGGTGCCCCTCTCCCAGAGCCCGTCGCGCAGCTGGGTCGTACTTATGGGCGCCGTCGTGACTTCTTGAGCCTCTGGGAGAGGGGCACCCGTCTCCTCTGCGACCCGGGGTCTGGCGACAAAGTCAGGGTCACGCAGCGCATCCGATTTTGAGCACACCTGGGTGGGGCAAAAGTCGGCTGCGCGAGTGAAGTGGGTTCGCGCCGAGACCGCGTAAGACCGCCTATATCGCGGTCTCTCGCGGTCTCGGCAATCACCGTCAGCTGAAACCGGTCATGGGAGGGTGCCGGTGTCCCTCGGAGGAATGTTCGGCGACATGCAATCTGTCTCTTGCGCGGCGGAGCCGCGCAGCAGGTTCTCCCCGAAGCGAAGCGGAGGGGAGGTCAATTCCGGAGAGGGATACCGGCACCCTCCCTGCAGGTCAGCCTTTCGCGGTCCGACGTTTGAGGCCTTCGCGGCGGAGGCGCTTCGCGAGAGTGACTTCCGCTTTCGAGGAGCCCTTCTTTTCTGGGCCAGGGGTCTCGAGGGTTGCTGGTAGGCCCTCGAATCTTGGCTCGGAGAGGAAGGCGGAGAGGCCTTTTTTACCCATCTCGCCTTTGCCGATGTTGGCGTGGCGGTCGAGGTGGGCTCCGAGGGGGACGGCGGCGTCGTTTACGTGGATGGCGCCGAGCCGGTCGAGGCCTACCTTGGCGTCGGCTTCGTCGAGGACTGCCGCCAGGTGGGCTTCGTCAGTGATGTCGTAGCCCTGGGCGAACATGTGGCAGGAGTCGAGGCAGAGGCCGAGGCGCTTGTCGCCGCCGACCCCGTCGATCAGGTCGGCGATCTGGTCGAAGTCGCGGGCGAGGAGGCCTTTGTGGCCCGCGGTCTGCTCGAGCAGGAGCCGGCAGGAGTCGGTTTCCTTGAGGGACCCGGCGATGGTTTTCGCCGCTCGCTTGATCGAGGGCGCGAGCGCCTCTTCTTTCTGCGAGCCGGGGTGGAGGACGACCCCCGCTGCGCCGATCGCGTCACCGACCCGCAGGGCGTGGGTGAGCGATTCGCGGGACTTTTTGCGCAGCTCTTTGTCTTTGCTGGCGCAGTTGATCAGGTAGACGGCGTGGATGATCACGCCTTCGACCTTGGAGGCGTCCATCGCCTCGCGGAAGGCGGCGAAATCGTCGGGGCCGTATTTGGTCGGCCGCCACATGCGCGGGCTCTGGTTGAAGATCTGGATAGATTCGCAACCGCGCTCTTCGCCGCGCTCGATCGCATTGGCGAGGCCACCGGCGGTGGAAACGTGCGCTCCTACGAACATGACAAGCGATAACTCCCGTCTCAGGTTTGCCCCCTCGCCGACCGGCGCGCTGCACATCGGCGGAGCGAGGACGGCACTCTATAACTGGCTCGCGGCCCGCCACGACGGCGGCGAGCTGGTGCTGCGGATAGAGGACACCGACCGCGAGCGCTCGACCGAGGAGAACGTCGCCCAGATCCTCGACGCGATGCGCTGGCTGGAGCTGGACTGGGACATCGGTCCGGTCTCCCAGGCGGGGCGGGCCGAGCAGCATGCCGAGGCGCTGCAGCGGCTGCTCGACTCCGGCCATGCCTACCGCGACCACGCGACCGGCAAGGACGTCGAGGCATGGAAGGCCGAGCGCGGCGCCGGCAGCGGCTACCGCGGCACTCCCACCGACGATTCGACGGCCGCGATTCGGCTACGCGTTCCGGACGCGGGGGAGACCGTCGTCCACGACCTGATCCGCGGCCCGGTCGCCTTCCCCAACGCCAGCTACGACGACTTCGTCATCGCCCGGGCCGACGGCTCGGTCCTCTACAACTTCGCGGTCGCCGTCGACGACGCCGAGATGGGCGTCACCGAGGTGGTGCGCGGCGACGACCATCTCTCCAACACGCCGAAGCAACTGCTCGTGCTCGAGGCGCTGGGCTACGAGGCGCCGCGCTACGCGCACCTGCCGCTGCTGCATGGGCCCGACGGCAAGAAGCTCTCCAAGCGCCACGGCGCCGCCTCGGTCCAGGAGCTGCGCGACGCCGGCTACCTGCCCGCCGCGGTCCGCAACTACCTGGCGCTGCTCGGCTGGGGGACCGACGACGACACGACCCTGATGTCGACCGCCGAGCTGGTCAAGCGCTTCCAGGTCGGCGACGTGGGCAGGTCGGCGGCGATCTTTGACGAGAAGAAGCTGCGCTGGCTGAACGGGCGCTTCATGCGCGAGATGCCGCTCGACGAGTACACCGCCGCGGTCGCCCGGCACCTCGGGCGCGAGGCCGACGAGCGCCTGCGCGCCGCCTGCGAGATCGCCCAGGAGAAAGCGCAGACCCTGGAGGACGTCTGGCCGCTGATCGGCTTCCTCTTCGAGCCGCCGGTCGATGACCCGAAATCCTGGGACAAGGTGATGAAGGAGGGGACCGGCACGGTGCTCGCGGCAGTCGCCGAGGCGCTCAAGCCGGTGGACCCGTTCGAGCCCGAGCGGATCGAGCCGGCGCTGGCGCCGCTGCTCGAGCGCTTCGACCTCAAGCCGGGCAAGCTCTACCAGCCGATCAGGGTCGCGATCACCGGTACGGCGGTCTCTCCCGGCATCTTCGAGTCCCTCTCGGTGCTTGGCCGCGAGCGCTCCTTGGAGCGGATTCGCGCTGCAGCCGCGCGCCTCGGCTCCTAGTAAAGCCGCGCTGTAGTCCCCAATTTTGGGGATTGGCAATCCTGCTTGGCTAAACCCCCAGCCGTTTACTGCCGATGTGTTGTGCCAATGAGCGTCACGACCGCGCACAGCAACGGCAAGGTCTCCCTCCCGGAGGACCCAAAAGCCGGATCCAGAGCCCCCGCCGCCCCCGGCACCCGCCTCGCCGAGGCGTTCGAGGCGGTGGAGCGGTTTCCGGTCCTGATCGAGTCGCGCGAGCGGGTTATCGCCGCCGCGACCGCCGAGACCGCCCGCGTCGGCGACATCGTCGCGGCCGTCGAGGGCGACGTCGCCCTGGCGATCGCCGTATTGCGCCAGGCCAATCGCGGCGGCCTTGTCGCCGGTGGCATCGCCGGCATCCCCGCGGCGCTCGACGTGCTGAAGCCCGCAGGCGTACTCGCCCTCGCCGGCACCGCGCCGAGCTTCGACTTCTTCGATTCCAACAACGGCTGGGAGCTGAAGCCCGAGCGCTTCCGCGTCCACGCGCTCGCCACCCAGCGGGCCGCGGACCGCCTCGGCCGCGTCGTCGGCTGGATCGACCGCGACGAGCTCGCGGTCATCGCCTTGCTGCACGACGTCGGCCGCCTGGTGATCTCCCGTCTGCACCCCGGCTACAAGGTCTACTTCGACGCCGTCTCTCGCACCCCCGAGCAGCGCCTGCGCGAGGAACGCGAGCAGCTTGGGATCGACCACGCCCTCGTCGGCGGTGTCCTCGCTCGCCGCTGGAACCTGCCTTCACGGATCGCGGTGGCGATCGAGCGCCATCACGCCGACGACGTCGACGGCCTGGCGGCGATGGTCGCGACCGCCGACATGATCGCCCACTACTGCCAGGGCGAGGCGATCTCGCCCGAACGTCTGCGCGCCGGCGCCGAGCGCTGCGGCCTCAGCCCGGAAGCGCTGCGCGACCTGCTCTACGAGCTGCCGCTGCCGGTCCAGGACGCCTCGCGGATCAGCGAGCCATGTCCGCTGTCGGGGCGCGAGCTGGACGTCCTCCGCCATCTCTCCGAGGGGATGGTCTACAAGCAGATCGCCGGCGAAATGCACCTCTCCGTCTCCACCATCCGCACCCATCTACACAACGTCTACGGCAAGATCGGGGCTGTCGACAGGGCCCAGGCCGTGTTGACCGCAAGAGATCGCGGCTGGATCTAAGCGATGGCTCAGGTTTCGGCAGCGCCGCCCACTCAGGCGGTTCAGAAGGACGATGCTCCGGTCAACTGGCGCCGGCGCTCGCTCGTCCGCGTTCGCCGTCCCGCTTGGGCTCAGGCCTCGGCGCCCGCGCAGCGGCCCGCTAGTCGATAAGGCACTCGCGCAGGGCGATCGCCACCGCGTGGGTGCGGTTCTTCGCCTCGAGCCGGACCAGCATGTGCTTGGTGTGGGTCTTCACCGTCTCCTCGCTGAGGTCGAGTTCGCGGGCGGCGACGGTGGTCGACTCGCCGTCGGCCAGCAGCTGCAGGATCTGGCGCTGGCGGCGGGTTAGCTTGCCGCGGCTGCCTTTCGGCGGCACGGCGGGGTCGATGAAGCTCTCCTGGGCGGCGGCGGCGTCGACCGCTTTGCGCAGCTCGTCCGGGCCGGCGGTGCGGGACACGTAGGCGCTGGCGCCGGCCTGGATCGCCGCGCTCGCCAGGTGCCGTTCGGGCAGCTCGCCGTGGGCGACGATGCCGAGCGCGGCGTGGGAGCGGTGCAGCATCCGGATCGCCTCGGGGCCGCTGATCGCGGCGCCGTCGCCGTTGCCCCGCCAACGCATGTCAATGATCGCGACGTCGAAGTCGCCGATGTCGCGGACCAGGTCGAGGCCCTCCTCGCGGGTCTCGGTCTCATGGACGACGAAGCCGCCGTTCAGAGCCTCGCGGATCCCGATCCGGACGAGAGGGTGACCGTCGATCACCAGGCAATGTGGGGGCTCGCTCAGGGCTGATTCCGTTCGATTTCGTTGGCGGACGCGGGCAATGACGGCCTCGGCGACTCCCGCGAGCCGATCCTACCCAGCCGGAGGGTGCGGTAGAAAGTCCCCTGTGATCTCAATTACCTCAAAGAGCAGGTATGCCGTCGTCGCCATGGCGGAGCTGGCGAGGGCGGGGGAGCGGCCGGTGCCGATCAAAGAGCTCGCCGAGCGCCGCGAGATCCCCGAGCAGTTCCTCGAGCAGCTCTTCTCGACCCTACGCCGCAACGGCCTCCTGACCAGCCACCGCGGCATGCGTGGCGGCTACACCCTGGCCCACCCGGCCGAGGAGATCACCGTCCTCGACGTCGTCCAGGCCCTCGACGGAAAGGTCGGCGACGAGGCCGACGAGGCCGGCGGCATCTGGGCCGAGGGCGTAGCCGCCCTCCGCAAAGTCTTCGCCCAAACCACGATCGCCGAAATAGCCCGCCGCGAGGCCGAAGAGTCCGGCAGCGGCATGTACTTCATCTAGGTCGGGGCGCATCGCTATTGGGATTCCGCTTGTTCGAGCGGAGCGCGGTCCAAAAGGCTGAGTCCGGTTGTTTCCGGTCTGACTGGCGCACGACTGGCGCACAGGTGGCGCAACGATTAGCGGGCTGTTAGCTGGAGCTACGGGCTGAAAGACGTGGGTATTCGCGACGCCGCTCGCCTGCCTTGGAACGGCTTTGTGCCGAATAGGTGGTGATGCCGACCTTGGTCCTTCAGACGTCCCTACGGGCGGTGACGGCCCACTGGGGTCGGCGTGATCAGAGCCGTTCGGGAAGACGAAAGTCAAGCCCGGCGGGGCGGTGGCGCCCTGGTTCAGCGTGGCGGGCCGGACCGTCGGATGCCCGCATCATCTAGCGGAAGCAGAGTTCTTCGCCTGGCTTGGCCGGGGGGCGGACCGCGCAGACCCTGGGCAGGAGGAGCACCGTATCCCCGAGCCCTCCCGCGGCCCGAACCGAGTGCGAGCCGCGGCCGAGATAGGCCTCGACCGGGGCCGGGATCAGGCCTTCCTGATCCGGCCCCAGCCACAGCTCGTAGTCGCCAAGCTGGACTCGCACCGCGACCGCGGCGGCGGGGCTCCCTACCCCGGTCTTATTAGCCACCCGCAGCCGTTCGCCCGGTGCGACCCGAGCACAGCCCGCTGCATCGGGCCAGATATAGATGGTCGTCGTTCCGTTTTTGCCGTACGGCGAGCAGGGACTTGCGGGCAGGGCCTGTTTCCCGGCCTCGACCCGCGCCGGACCGACCCGATGGCCCACGACCGTGTGCGCCGGCGACGCAGGGAACGACGGTTCGTGTACAGGCTTGCCTTCGGCTTCACGGAGCGCATCCTGCGTGCACTGTTCGAGCGATGGCAGCTGCCGCTGGATCAAGGCGGCGTTTTCCTCCATCGACCGCAGGATCTGCTGCCGAGCCGGTCCGGGGTGGGATGCTTCGAACTCCCTCTTGGTCGCGGAGATGCCGGCCTCCAACCCCCGCAGCTGATCTTCGACCCCGCCTACGTTGCAGCGGGCGAAACGCAGCGAGCCCAACTCGTGGGTCGCGTCGCCCGAGCCGCCGCCGCAACCGCCCAGCGTTGCCATCACCGCGACCAGCGCGATCCCGAGGAGTCCGCTACGCAGCATGAGACGCATCGTGCGGCCTAAGTTCTACCCGAGCGGGGCACCGGAGGGGCCAGTGGCGCACCTACTGGCGCATAAGTGGCACACAATGAGCGCGAACCGCTTGCCGGTGCGGGATCACGCTTCCCGACCCGGCATGTATTTCATCTAGGTCCGGTCGCGACGACGCTAAGCCTGCTCAAGGAGGCGTGCCGTCCACTGCGCGTGGCGTCGCAGAAGCTCCTCTTCATCGAGGTCGGCGTGACCCAGCGGCAAGAGTTCGGAGCCCATGACCCGACCGCGTCGTCGGAGCGAGCGGCGGCCCAGTAATCCCAGAGGCGGATCTCGTCGACGGCCTGGCCGGTTCCTGCTTCATAGGTCGCGAGAAAGTCGTCGGCGATCTGCTCCTCGAATAGGAGGACGAGATCGAGTCGGCATCAGCCCAGGTCGAAGCCACGCGGGCCGCGCGCCCCGTCCGACCAGAGTGATGTCCGGCCGGCCGTCGAGGCAGCTGATCAATGAGGTCGGGTACTGCGACCAGCGGCCGCTCGCGTCGATGCCGAGCGGCACCGGAGCTAAACCGCCGAGTCCGTCGAGGACCCGCAGGGCACGCTGCTCAAGCAAAGGAGCAGGGTCATCGACCGGAAACTGGCGGACGACGACGCTGGTCGCGGATTCTCCGTGTCGACCCGCCAGGTGTCCTCCTGCTGACCACCGTCGAGGCGCACCGCGTCCGGACCACAGCCGACGGACCCGCCAGGCGCCGCACTAGGTAAGTCCTCGAGTCGAGTCATTGCCGAGACTCTAGGTCGAAGGGGGTGGAACGAGCGCTTCCGCGACTTAGGAGTCCGGTCGCGCGCTGAAGGGAACGCTCAATCAGACAAAGGCAGTCAAGCTCCTGCGAGAACACGGGTGGAGGGTGTCTTGTGGGGGAAGATGACAAATGTGGACTGTCGTCTCAATCACCCCTTCCGCAGCACAAGGGAGGCGGCTATCCGACGGGCCTCGCCCAGGCGATTCTCAGGCAGGCGGGGCTAAGATGACAGGAGGTCGACTATGGAGCTGACCGCCCGCATTCACATCGAGGACGACAGTTACTGGGCTGGCGTTCCGGAGATTCCGGGCTGCTTTGCCTCCGGCGAGACTCTGGACGACCTCTTCGAGTCGCTGCGAGAGGGAGTTGCCCTCTATCTCGCCGATGAAAGGTGAGCAAAGTGGTCCGCTGCACGTTGCAACCGCGGCGTTGACGGATCATCCGCTTACGGCTGCGTAGTCTTCGAGCGAGAGGAGCCACGTGGATATCGAGTTCGTTGCAAGCATGAGCGTGATCGCCGCCGAGCCGGCCGAGAGTCGCAAGCTGTTCGTTGAGGCCCTTGGTCTGCCGCTGAAAGCGGCCGAGGGAGATGACTACTTTCACAGCGAGGAGATCGGTGGAGCCAAGCACTTCGGCGTCTGGCCGTTGGCTCAGGCGGCACAGGCCTGCTTCGGAACTCCCGAGTGGCCCAGCGAGCGCACCGTCCCGCAGGCGTCGATCGAGTTCGAGGTCTCCGACGCCGCAGCCGTCGCCGATGCCGCGGCCGAGTTGGAGGCCAGGGGCTTCGAGCTCCTCCACGAGGCTCGTGAAGAGCCATGGGGTCAGACGGTCGCCCGCCTGCAGAGCGTCGACTCCCTGATCATCGGCATCTCCTACGCCCCCTGGTTGCATCGCTGACGGTCGTCGACTGAGAAGCATGGAATCAGCGGGGTCGGCAGGACTCTCAGGACCGGAGGGGGGAGAGATTGCCCGGGCCAGGCACTTGACGTCGGGTGAGCCCGAACCCCGAGGCAATCGCCTGGTATGTGGAAGATGCCCAACGGCTACTGGATGACCAGCAGCGTCGATCCGAGTCGCTGAAAACCCGGGGTGGTCAAGTGGCTGGGTTCGGGGCTGCCGTCCTGGCACTGATCGGGGGTAATGCTGGGACGATTATCGGGGCGGTAGAAGGCCCTGCCCGTGTGGTTGCCGGCTTGTCGCTTCTCGCTGCCCTGGTGAGCCTGGCAATTGCCGTTTCGGTTGCGGTCTGGGGCGTGGGCACCCCGAAGCAGTTCGTGGCGCTTGCCGCCGATGAGATCACGAACTACGCCTCCGATCGCTTTCTGGAAGAGCCCGATCTGTGGCGGGTGCACTTGCGCTCCCTCCACGCGCTGGAGCGCGCGACTCGCAAGGCAGAGGAAGACGGAAATTCCGCTGCGGTTGCGATCAGAATCTCTCTTCATTCCTTCCTTGGCGGACTTGCGTTCTCTCTTGTCTCGCTTGGTACGCTCATTATCGGACTGATTTAGATGACAAAACCTTTCGCTGCTGCCAGACCTCAGGTGCCATCGCCAGACGTGCCACTGGACCAGACCGAAGCCTTTATGGACTGGGAAGGCCGCGGGCCTCCCACTGATGAGAGGCGCGAAGCATGGGACTTCCGGCTCATTCATTTCCTCGGTCGGCTTCTTTTCAGGGATCTTCGGCGGTAGCTGCGCACCGCGTAGACTCGCGCGATGCGGATTGGTGCTGAGGCTTCGGCGGTTGTCGGTGGGACGCCGATGGTCCTGCTCGATCGGCTCTCGGAGGGGCTTGCGGGCGACGTCTGCGTCAAGCTCGAGTACTTCAATCCCGGGGGGTCGGTGAAGGACCGGATCGGGGTGGCGATGATCGACGCTGCCGAAGCGGCGGGGCAGATTCAGCCCGGCAAGGCGGTGGTGGTCGAGCCGACCAGCGGCAACACCGGCATCGCCCTGGCGATGGTCTGCGCCGCGCGCGGCTATGAGCTGATCTTGACCCTGCCTGAGGGGATGAGCCGCGAGCGCGGCAAGCTGCTGCGCGCCTACGGCGCCGAGGTGCGCGAGACCCCCTCGCTGGGCGGGATGAACGAGGCGGTGGCGCTGGCCGAAGAGATCCGCGACCAGCGCAAGGGCTTCATGCCGATGCAGTTCTCCAATCCGGCGAACCCCGAGGTCCATCGCCGGACCACGGCGGAGGAGATCTGGAGCGACGTCGACGGCGAGATCGGCGCCTTTGTCGCCGGCGTCGGAACCGGCGGCACGATCACCGGCGTCGGCAGGATGCTGAGGGAACGCGCGCCGGACGCCCTGGTGGTTGCGGTCGAGCCGGCCGGATCGCCGGTGCTCTCCGGCGGCAAGGCTGGCCCGCACAAGATCCAGGGCATCGGCGCCGGCTTCGTCCCCGAGATCCTCGACCGCGAGGTGATCGACGAGGTGCTCTCCGTCGGCGACGAGGACGCGCTGGAGATGGCGCGGCGGGTGGCGCAGGAGGAGGGCGTGCTGGCCGGGATTTCGGCTGGCGCCAACGTCTGGGCGGCGCTCGAGATCGCCGCCCGGCCGGCGATGGCGGGGAAGAGGGTGGTGACGATCGTCTGCGACTCGGGTGAGCGCTACATGTCCCTACCCTTCTTCTCACCATGAACCGCTGGAAGAAGCTGGTCCACGAGATCCGTGCCGACGTCAAGGCAGCGCGCGAGCGGGACCCGGCGGCCCAGGGCGTTTCCACCTTCGAGATCCTCACCAGCTGGGCCGGCGTCCAGGCGCTGCTGGCGCACCGGGCGGCGCACGCGCTGCTCGAATCGGGCGTGCCGCTGCTGCCGCGGACGATGGCCTATCTGACCCGCGCGGTGACTGGGGTCGAGATCCATCCCGCCGCGCAGATCGGCAGGTCCTTCTTCATCGACCACGGCTCCGGCGTCGTGATCGGCGAGACGGCGGTGATCGGCGACTGCGTCACGCTCTACCAGGGGGTGACCCTGGGCGGGACCGGGTTCCAACGCGGCAAGCGCCACCCGACCCTCGGCGACAACGTCACCGCCGGCTCCGGCGCGAAGCTGCTCGGCCCGATCGCGGTCGGCGACGGAGCGAAGATCGGCGCCAATACGGTCGTCGTCGAGGACGTGCCGCCGGGAGCCACCGTGGTCGGCAACCCCGGCCACCCGGTCCGGCTCGAAGGCCGCAAGGTCGAAGGCCCCGACGCCGACTGGATCCACCTGCCCGACCCGATCGCCGAGGCGATCAAGGCCCTTTCGGAGCGGATCGCCGAGGTCGAGCAGCGGCTCGCGCGCCTCGACGGCGGCGACGCCCCCTCGGCCGACGGCGCCGAGATCGAACCCCGCACCGGTCGCTCCTCGGCGGGCGGCTGAGACTCAATCAGTCTCAGACATCGATGTTTACGAGGTCGTACAATGCGGTAGGACGTTGGGCACGACAAACCGGCGGGGGAGAATCCGATGGGGAAACAACGTGTACTTCTGATGACAATGGCTATAGCTGCCCTCGGACTGACTGCCTGCGGGGGTAGTGACAGCGGGAGCGACGAGGAGCAGATAACCGAGACGATCGAAACCGCTCTGGTCAAGACCGATCCGGAGAGCTGCACGGAGCTGATGACGCAGAAGTACTTGGAGCAGACGTTCCAGAGCAGTAGCACCAACGCTGTGGAGTCGTGCGAACAGAACGCCCGCGCCGAAGAAAGCGACAACCCCCCGGTCAAGGTGCATGACATCAAGGTCAACGGGGAAAAGGCCACGGCCGAAATCGGTATCACCGACGGCGAAATCGCTGGCCAGACCATCCTCGTCGCCCTGGTCGACGAAGACGGCTGGAAGCTCGAGGAATTCGTCCGCTTCACCGAGTTCGATCCTGCCGAGGCGGTCCCCCGGATGGTCGAGGGCTTCGAAGGCGGGGAGACCGCGACCGAACCGCAGGTGGTCGACTGCATTCGCAAGGCCTTGAACAAAATGTCTCGGTCCGAACTGGAAGAAATGTTCCTCGGCGGTTCCGCCGATCCGACGATCGAACTCTATGAAGCGTGCGGATAGGGATCCGGTGAGCCCCGCCGAGTGCGTGGCTATGCTCGCCGGGTGAGCCTGCAGGAGCAATTCGACAGCGAGCCGGAGGGTCAAATCGCGGGCTCCGGCGCGCCCACCGAACCCGGCGCCGACCGGGCCGAGCGGCTGCTGGCGGGGCTGAACGGACCGCAGCGCGAGGCGGTCGAACATGGCGAGGGGCCGCTGCTGGTCCTCGCCGGCGCCGGCTCCGGCAAGACCCGCGTGCTCACCCACAGGATCGCCTACCTGCTGGCCACCGGCGCCGCCCGCCCCGGCGAGCTCCTCGCGATCACCTTCACCAATAAAGCCGCGGCGGAGATGCGCGAGCGGGTCGGCGAGCTGGTCGGCCGCTCGGTGCGGGCGATGTGGGTGACGACCTTCCACTCGTCCTGCGCGCGGATGCTGCGGGTCGACGCCGAGCGGCTCGGCTACTCGAAGAGCTTCACGATCTACGACCAGTCCGACTCGCTGCGGATGCTGAAACGCTGCCTGACCCAGCTGGGGGTCGACCCGAAACGGTTCCCACCGCGGGCGATCCAGGCGAAGATCTCCGGCGCCAAGAACCAGCTGATCGACTCCGACTCCTACAACGAATCGGCGATGAACGAATTCGA
>CAWAUA010000009.1:0-260613 GCA_963785175.1 uncultured Actinomycetes bacterium
GTCCCGACCGTGGTGTCGTTGACCGACATGCCGATCATCAGGCCGAGGGTGAAGAGCGAGTTCATGAGCGGCTTGCCCCATTCGGTCTCGGTGGCGCAGAAATGCGCGTCGATGTGCAGGGGCTGCGGATTGAGCGTCATGTTCGAGAACAGCATGTTGTCCATCTGGGTCACCGTCCGCGTGAGCCGGTGCCGGACGATCGTGCCGACCGTGAAATCCTCGAAGTAGAAGCCGCCGCGCGGATGGCGCTTCGCATCCTCATTCAAAGGATCCATGAGCGGCTTCCTTCTCCCGGGTTTCAGTTTCCGAATTGCTCGCGCAGGATCCGCTCGTCGAGGCTGTGGCCGGATCGTGCAGCATGACGAGGTCGACGCTGCGATCCATCGAGACCTCGACCCGGCTCACGGCGAATCTCAGTGTGGTCCGCGACGGCGTTGACGGGCCGGTTCTGCGCCTCCAGCACGTCGATGCGGATGCGGGCGTGTCGGGCAGCAGCGCGCCGCGCCAGCGCCGCGGCCTGAAGGCCGAAATCGGCGTGAGCGCGAGAAGCGGCGCGTTGAGCGGCAGGATCGGGCCATTGGCGGAGAGGTTGTAGGCGGTCGAGCCCGCGGGCGTCGCGATCAGGACGCCGTCGGCGATCAGTTCGCTCAGGCGCACATCCCCGTCGATGCTGATCGGAAGCTTGGCGGCCTGATAGGTCTGGCGCAGCATGTAGACGTCGTTGATGGCACGGGCGGTGTGCGTTTGCCCCGCCGGTCCCAGGCCGACATCAAGAGCGGGTGAACGACGCTGCGATGCGCCGCCTCGAGCCGCGCGGGCAAGTCGTCCTCGCGGAAATCGTTCATCAGGAAGCCGACCGAGCCCTTGTTCATGCCGTAGATCGGCTTGCCGGTCCCCATCGAATGCGGTGGAGGCTCTGAAGCATCAGCCCGTCGCCGCCGAGCGCGACGATGACGTCCGCCTCTTCCGGATCCGCCGCGCCGTAGTGCTTCGCGAGCGCCGCCGCCGCCGCCTGCGCCTCGGGCGTCGCGCTCGCCTCGAAGGCGACCTTGCTGAAACGCCGTGTCATCCGCGCCGCCGCTCCGCTTCCCACGCCAGAGCCATACCACGGCGAGAGGGAAGGGCGATCTCGAATGCGCACACCTCCACAAGAAGCGGCGCTCCTCCCCTCTCCGGTTCGGGAGCCGGCGGATCCACGCGTCTCGCCGTTGCGGAGCGTGGCGAAGCCGGGGCGGCGACGACGGAAACAGGCGGGCGCTCTTTCAATTCGGCCGGCGCCATGCTCTGCGTCGGTCTCCCCGCAAGGGTAGCGTCCTTCACGGCTCGACGATCACCTTGCCGAATACCTTGCGGTCGTCGAGGACACGCATCGCTTCGCCGCTCTCCTCCAGCGGGAAGCGCTGCGGGTGCAGCACGGGTTTCAAGCTCCCCGCCTTGACGAGGACGAGGAGCGCGGCGATGTCGTCCCGCGCCCAGCCGTTCGAGCCGACGATGTTGAGCTCGAAGGTCCAGATGTAGCGGATGTCCTCCTTCGGATCGTAGCCGGCGGTGGCGCCGCAGGTGAGCAGCCGGCCGTCGCGGCGCAGCACGCGCAGGCTCTTCGTCCAGGTGTCCCCGCCGGTGAAGTTGACGACGACGTCGACGCCGCCCTCGTCGCGCCGGCTGACGCGCGCCCGGCCGAAGCGCGCCTGGCATTCGCCCACCCAGTCGGTCGATCCGGAGTTGAGGCCGAGATCGGCGCCGAGCGCCTTCAGCCGCGCGAGCTTCTCCTCGCTCGAGGCGCAGGCGATCACGGTCGCGCCGGCGCTCTTCGCGAGCTGGACGCAGCAGGTGCCGACGCCGCCCGAGGCGCCGAGGATGAGCACCGTCTCGCCCGGTTCGGATCCTGCCGCGCACCAGCATCATGCGGTGCGCGGTGCCGTAGGCGACCGGAAGTGCCGCGGCCTCGGCGTAGCCGATCGCGTCGTCGAGGCGGATCAGCATGTGCGCGGGCAGGCGCACGTATTCCGCCAGCCCGCCGTCGAAGGTCTCGCCGAGAAGGCCGCCCTTGACGCGGTCGATCGGGTCCACGAGGACGCGGTCGCCCGGCTTGAAGCCGGTCACGTTCGCGCCGGCGGAGACGACGTCGCCGGCGACGTCGATGCCGACGATGAGCGGCAGCGGCACCGCGATGCCCGGCATGCCGTTGCGGGTGAACACGTCATGGTAATTAAGCGCGCAGGCGCGCACGCGCAGGACGACGTCGTCGGGCCCGGCGACGGGATCGGGATAGGCCGGATCGAGCGCCATCGCGTCGAGGCCGCCATGCTGTTTCAGGACGAAGGCGCGCATCGGCTCACTTTTCCTTGTGGCGGCGGCGTTCGAGGGCCTCGGCGAGGTCGATGCCGGCGCCGGCGATGTGCGGCTCGCTCAGGGCCACGGCGCGCGCGACGTCCCGGGCCCGGCAGGCCGAAAGGATCGCCCGATGCTCGACCTGGCTGTCGCCGGCATTGTCCATCTCGACGAGTTCGAGCCTGAGATAGCGGTCGACGGCGTCGTACTGGCTCTCGATCAGGCTGACGAGGCGGGCACCCGCGGCGGCGTACAAGCTGAGGTGGAAGCGTCGGTTGAGCGCCACCCATCGGCCGATATCCGTCTCGCCATCGAGTTCGTCGAGGAGCGCGGCGCCGCGGTCGAACGCGGCGTCCTCGAGTCTCGGGACGGATTGCTTGAGGGCGAGCGCCTCGAGCACGAAGCGGATCTCGAAATTTGCCGGACCTCGTCGCTCGAAAGCGTCGCGACGACCGCGCCGCGATGCGGCGAGAACTCGACCCAGCCCTCGGCCTCGAGGAGCCGCAGCGATTCGCGCACCGGCGTCCGGCTCACGCCGAGCGCATCCGCGATCTCATTCTGGAGAAGCTGATGCCCCTCCGAAAATCCCCCGGTCGCGATCGCCTCCCGCAGCACGTCCCCGACGAACTGCGTCGCCGTCCGGTGCCGCACGCCGACCCGTCCGGCGATGGCCTTGATGGCAGGGGTGTCCATATCTTGGATATTGGATCCAATGCCCCAGGGACGTCAACGCCGAGGCCGCTTCCGGACGGGCGCTGCCTCCTAACGCGCGCGCTGGCCGAACAGGACGGCCCGGACGGCCGGGTCGTGCATGTCGTACGAGCCCCGGTCCTCCGCGTTGACGGCGAGGCCGCGCTGGACGGCAGGCCGGGAATAGACACGTTCGAGCCAGCGATTTCACGGACGGGAAATCGTCCATGGACTGGCCCTGCCGCTCCCAGAGCTTCGCCCAGGGGTAGATCGCCATGTCGGCGATCGAGTAGTCGCCGGCGACAAAGGCGCGGTCCTTAAGGCGCCGGTCGAGGACGCCGTAGAGGCGGTTCGCCTCATTCGTGTAGCGGTCGATGGCGTAGGGGATCTTTTCGGGCGCGTAGATGCGGAAATGGTGCGTCTGGCCGAGCATCGGGCCGAAGCCGCCCATCTGCCAGAAGAGCCATTCGTCGCACTCGACGCGCCTGCGCTCGTCCATCGGATAGAAGCGGCCGGTCTTGCGGCCGAGATAGTGCAGAATGGCGCCGGATTCGAAGATCGAGATCGGCTTTCCGTCCGGACCCTTCGGATCGACGATCGCCGGCATCTTGTTGTTCGGCGAGATCGCCAGGAAGTCCGGCTTGAACTGGTCGCCCTTGCCGATGTTGATGGCGCGCACCGCATAGGGCAGGCCGCATTCCTCGAGCATGATGCTGATCTTCCAGCCATTCGGAGTCGGCCAGTAAAAGAGGTCGATGGGATCCTGAGGGGCGGCGGCCATTCCTTCTCGTCCTTCTCTTCGGAAGAACGCAAACCTCGGCTAGTCGGGACGCGAAGGCAAACCGCGGTGAGGAAAAGATGCGCTTCATGTGCGCTGGCGCACATCCGGCCCGGGGGCTTGTCGGAAACGCTATTTCATGGCGAGATCGTGGCGCCGCGCTCCCGCGGTGGTGGAAAAGCTCATGAAGCCTCTCGTCTCGCTCATCCTCGCCGTGGCGCTCGCCGCGCCCCTCTCGAACCGGTCGCGGCCCAGGCCGCCAAGAAGGAGCCGAGCGCCGGCCAGCTCGCCGCCCGCGAGCGCCAGAAGCAATGCGGCGCCGAATGGAAGCAGGCGAAGGCCGCAAAGACCGTCGCCGCCGGCACGACCTGGCCGAAATTCTGGAGCGACTGCAATAAGCGTCTGAAGGGAACCAAGGTGTAGGGAAGGCGCGAGAGGGGCGCCTCAGCCGTCGCCCAGGACGGCCCTTCGCCGGGCGAGGCTCGCGGCGGGCCAGAGGGCCCGCATGTCGTAGTAGACCGGAAAGGCCGGGACATCCGCGGGAAACTCCACCCAGGGCAGCTTCGAGCGGGTGAAGATGTGCACGTCCGGCGGCAGGGCGACCGGATTGTCGAGGGTTCCGACGCGGACGAAGCGAAGGGCCGGGCGGCCGCCGTAGTCGCTCCACAGCGCGGTCCGGCAGGCGGGGCAGTGGTAGATTCGTGTGGCCGGCCGCTCGCCGTCGGCACCGGCGTCGCCGTCGGCTCGCCGCGCAGAACCGACAGCCGCTCGGTCTCGATCAGCGCGTTGACGACGAAGGCGCTGCCGGTCAGCCGCTGGCAGTCGCGGCAATGGCAGCAATGCACGAACATCGGCGCGCCGTGCATCGCGTAGCGCACCGCGCCGCAGGCGCAGCCGCCATCGAATGTCTCGCTCGTTCCGCTCGCCGTCATCTCATCGCCACCGCAGGCATCCGCCGATGGTTTAGCGCAGCGCCGGGGCACACGCCAGCCGCCCGCCGAAGAACGCGGCGCGTCAAGCCCTCGGCGCGGACCCCCTAGCTGATCCTGCCGGTCGTCAGGGCGTGCTCGACGCCGCCCTCGACATGCTTCATGAGCACCGCGCGCGCCTGCGGCGCGTCACGGCGCAGCGCGCAGTCGAGGAGGAGGGCATGCTCGCGCGCGGCGATTTCGCCGCGGTAGCTGAGCGCGATCATCTGGTAGCGCAGGTACTTGTCGAACACCGCCGCGTGCGTGTCGATCAGCATCCTCGAGCCGCAGGCCGAGATGAGCGCCTGATGGAACTGCCAGTCGTACTGCTTCCAATCCCCGCTGCAGGAACGATCGCCCGTCGCCATGCGCTCCTCCGTTCGCGCCAGCCGGTGATGGGCGGCGACGATGCGCCCTTCCCATTCCATGTCGCCGGCCTGGAACGATTGCTCCAGGGCCTGGCCTTCGAGCAATTGCCTGAGGGCCGCGATCTCCCTCAGGTTTGCGATCGACACCGGGGCGACCTCGAAGCCCTTCTGGCCTTCCGCGACGACCAGGCGCTCGGACTGGAGCCGGTTCAGGATTTCGCGCAGCGTGCTGACGCTCGCTCCGTAATCGCCTTTCAGCCGGTCGAGCTTCAGCTTCCTTCCCGGCGGCAGCCGGCCGAACACGATGTCGGTGCGGATGCGCTGGTAAGCGCTTTCGCCAACCGCCGGCGGCGCCGGACCGCTGCGCGAATCGTCGTTCATCGCAGGGCGCCGCTGGCGAGGGTAAAGGCGACACAGCCGTTCACGTGCCGGGCCAGAACCTCGCAGGCCCGCTCGGAATCGCGGGCGAGGGCGCAGTCCAGGAGAGCCTGTGCTCCTCGGCGGCGATCGGCCCCCGGAAGACCACCGCGACCATCTGGTAGCGGAGATACTGGTCGTAGACGCCGCCATAGAGGTCGAGGAGGGTCTGCGAGCCGCAGGCCTCGATCAGGGTCTGGTGGAAGGCGCGGTCGTAGCCCTTCCAAAGCTCCGTCCCGTCCTGCTCGCCGGCCAGCATCCGCCGCTCCATGAAGGCGAGCTTGTGGTGCGCCGCGACGACGCGGCTTTCCCATTCGAGATCGCCGGCGGCGAAGGACGGGGCGATGGCGTAGGTCTCGAGGAGCAGCCGCATCGCCGCGACCTCCCCGAAGCCGCCGGGCGACACCGGAGTGACGTGAAACCCACGCTGCCCTTCCGCGACGACCAGGCTTTCCGACGAGAGGCGGCTCAGGATCTCCCTCAGGGTGCTGACGCTCGCGCCGTAATCCCTGGCGAGCCGTTCGAGCCGCAGCTTCGCCCCTGGGACGAGGCGGCCGAAGACGATGTCGGTCCTGATCCGGTCGTAGGCGCGGTCGGCGATCGACGCAGTCAGGAACTCGACGCCCATGCGATCGCTCACCCGCTCCGTAACCGGCTCGGACGGAATCGCTATCACGAAACCAGCCCGACAGAGTATATGCTAAAACCGAAAATATCATACGATCGGCAAAATGCCTATTGATTCCGCAAACGTCGAAAGGAATAGTGCCCGGCAAGACGCGGCCCAACTGCGTGTCGGGACATAGGGGAGGAAACAATATGGCATTCAGCATCGATCGCAGGTTCCTGATGGCCGCCGGCGCGGCCTGGCTGACCTTTGCGGCAGCGGCACCCGCGGCGGCCCAGACGCCCACGCCCTGCGGTTCTCCGCCGTCTTCTCGGAGCAGGACATCCGCGCCGAGATGATGAAGCGGTTCGGCGAGGACCTGAAGGCGCAGGGCTTCACCCTGCAGCCCTATTACGGCGGCACGCTGTTCAAGCAGGGCACGGAACTCGTCGCCATGCAGCGCAACAACCTCGAAATGGGCAACATCGCGCCGCAGGACATCTCCAATCAGGTCCCGGCCTGGTCCATCGTCACGTCGGCCTATCTTTTCCGTGACGCCGACCACCTGAAGAAGGTGTTCGCGAGCGATGTCGGCCGGCAGCTCAAGAAGATGGCGTCGGAGCAGCTCGGCATCCACATTCTCGGGCCGACCTATTTCGGCGCGCGGCACGTCGGGCCTGAAGCCGAAGAAGAAGATCAACACGCCCGCCGACATGGCCGGCATCAAGCTGCGCATGCCCGGCGGCGACGCCTGGCAGTTCCTCGGCCAGTCGCTCGGCGCCAACCCGACGCCGATGGCCTATGCCGAGGTCTATACGGGCCTGCAGAGCGGCGCCATCGACGGGCAGGACAACCCGCTGCCGAATGTGCAGAACATGAAGTTCTACGAGGTCATGCTCGCAGATCGTGCTGACGTCGCATCTCGTCGGCTTCGACCTGCTTGCCGTCTCGAACAAGGTCTGGAATGCGATGACGCCGGAGAAGCAGGCGGCCTTCCAGGCCGCCGCGGACAAGGCCATCGAGTGGAGCACGCAGGAGCACCTCAAGAAGGAGGCGGAGCTTGCCGGACTTCTTCAAGGCCCAGGGCCTCGAAGATCTATACGCCCGACGTCGAAGGCTTTCCGCGACTTCGCCCAGAAGAAGTATCTCGCCTCGGATCTCGCCAAGAGCTGGCCGGCGGGAATGCTGGAAAAGATCAACGCGATGTAACGCACGCCGTCGGAGGCCGCCGGGTCGCCGACGCCCGGCGGCGGTGCCTCCGGATGCGGCGCCCGACCTGGGGGACCCATCGATGACCGACAGTTCTATGAGCGACCGACCGGTCGGCCTGGCTCGCCGCGCGGGCGGAGAACGTCGCCGCAGCGATGCTCGCCGCGATGTTCGCGGCCTTCATCCTGCAGATCGTCTTCCGATATGCTGCTGAACCTGCCCATCGGCTGGACCCACGAGGTCAGCGTCATCCTCTGGGTCTGGCTGGTGCTGTGGGGCGCGGCGTTCGTCGTCAGCGAGCGCGAGGAAATCCGCTTCGACATCATCTACGGCGCAGTCGGGCCCGGGCCCGCGTCGGGTGATGTGCATCGTCACGCGCCGTCGCGCTTGTCGCGCTCTATCTCGTCTCGCTCCCGGCCGTCGTCGACTACGTGGCCTTCATGAAGGTCGAGCGGACGGCATATCTGAAGATCAGGTTCGACTGGCTCTTCTCGATCTACGTCGTGTTCGTTGTCGCGACCATCGTCCGTTATCTCTGGCTCGCCTGGCAGGCCCTGCGGGGCGTCGCGCCGGACGAGTTCGATCCCACCAAGGCGAGTTCCGGCGTATGAACCTCGCAAGCCCGTTCTCGCTGTCGATCGTCGCGATCACGGCGCTCGCCCTCCTCGGGCTGCCGATCGGCCAGTCGATGATCGCGGGGTCGATCCTCTACCTGCTGCTCGCCGGACAGGACATGGGCACGGCCGCCGAGCAGCTTCTCAACGGCATGTACACCAACTACGTGATCCTGGCGGTGCCGCTGTTCATCCTGGCAGCCGAGTTCATGAACATCGGCAGCATGACCGATCGCCTGATGACCTTCTGCAACGCCCTCGTCGGCCGCTTCCGCGGCGGGCTCGCCCAGGTCAACATCGTGCAGAGCATCATCTTCGCCGGCATGTCCGGATCGGCCATCGCCGACGCCGCCGGCACCGGACGCATGATGCAGGTGATGATGACCCGCGACGGGCGCTACACGGCGAGCTACGCGGCGGCGGTGACGGCGGTCTCCTCGGTGATCGGCCCGATCATCCCGCCTTCGATCCCGATGGTGCTCTACGCGCTCGTGTCGGACGCGTCGATCGGCTTCCTGTTCCTCGGCGGCGTCGTGCCCGGCCTGCTGATGGCGCTGAGCCAGATGATCATCGTCGCCGTCACCGCGCGCCGCAAGAACTTCCCGGTCGAGGAACCGGTGCCGCTCCGCAAGCTGCCGCGGATCACCTTGGAGGCGATTCCCAGCCTGATGATGCCGGTCGTTCTCCTCGGCGGCATCTACGGCGGCGTGATGACGCCGACCGAGGCGGCGGCGGTCGCCGCCGCCTATGCTCTCGTCATTTCGGCCGGCCTCTATCGAAGCGTGAGCTGGCGCGACTTCTACAGCTCGGTCGCGGTCAGCGCCCGGACGACCGCGTCGATCGGCATGCTGATCGCCGGTGCGCTCGTCTTCAACTACGTGGTGACGGTCGAGAACATCCCGGAATTCGTCAGGGCCCTGCTCGAGGGCTGGAACTTTCGCCGATCGGGTTCCTGATCTTCGTCAACGTGCTGCTGCTGCTCCTGGGCTGCGTGCTGGAAGGAACGGCGATTCTGCTCATCGTCGTTCCGGTCTTCATCCCGACTGCCCAGGCGCTCGGGATCGACCTCGTGCATTTCGGCGTCGTGGTCGTCGTCAACATCATGATCGGGCTGATCACGCCTCCCTACGGCCTGCTGCTGTTCATCATGGCGAACATTTCCGGCGAGCCTCTGCGCGACATCGTGCGCGACGCGATGCCGTTCCTCGTCGCGATGATCGTCGCGCTCGCATCATCACCTTCGTGCCGGAAACCGTCCTCTGGCTGCCGCGCCTCTTCGGCTACCAGGGCTGACCGGCGCGTCCGAAGGACGTCATGACAAAGCCGATCTACATCCTCAACGGACCGAACCTGAACCGCCTCGGGACCCGCGAGCCCGCGATCTACGGACACACCACTCTGGCGGAGATCGAGGCCATGTGCAGCGAGGCGGCGGAGGGTCGTCCGATCGTGTTCCGGCAATCGAATCGGGAATACGAGCTGATCGACTGGGTGCACGAGGCGATCGACGAGGCCTGCGGCATCATCATCAATCCGGCCGCCTTCACCTTCACCTCGATGGCGCTCATGGACGCGCTGAAGATGTTCGACGGCCCGCTCATCGAGCTGCACATCACCAACATCCACCGGCGGGAGCCGATCTATCACAAATCGTACGTTTCGCCGATCGCCACCGCGGTCATCGCGGGCCTCGGCCCGGCGGGCTATTCCGCCGCGGTCCGAGCCGTGAGCGCGCTGACGAAGGACGCGGCGGGCGCCTGACGGCACCTACCGGGCGACGAGAAGCGTGCTTCGAGGGAGCGGTGACGAAAAGGGTGCAACGGCGGGAAGGCGCCCGTGGCCCGCCCTCTCCCTGCAAGCGGGCAGAGGAGAGTTCGCGTTTTGCCGGGAGATGGGGACCCGCGGCCCTGCGACGGCCAGCGGTCCCGTCGCGGCGGAGACCTCTACGCGAACGCGGCCGGGGCGAGGGCGGCGAAGGCGACGGCGATGACGACGGCGAGGCGGAAGAGCATGGTCGGCCCCTTTCGAAGGACGACCTTGCTTCCCATGCCGCGGAGCCCGTCTCTGTGCGGGGCCGCACAAGGCTTCATCGCTGCGCCGCCATGATGCCGCTCACAAAGGCGTCGGCGCGGGCCTCGGAGCCGCGCTGGGCCGGCGCCGAATAGCGCACCTTCAAAAACTTTCCGCCCCGGATCGTGACGTAGACGAACGAATCGAGCTCGACGCCATGGTCGACGATCTTCGCCCGCGCCGTCGCGAACAGCGTCTGCCGGAGCGGGCGGGTCGTCCGCGAGAGGATTTCGGCCTCCTCGTAATTGCCGCGCTGGACGAGGGTCTCGATGTCGCTCGCTGCCTGGTCGCGCTCGGCCTCGGAGCCGGCCCGGTCGCCGTCCTCCAGGGCCATCCGCTTGTCGTAGATGTAGACGTCGGCCTTCCGGATGCCGTCGGAATAGCGGACGCTGAAGCCCAGTCCCGGGGCGCGCGCCTCGAAATCGGTCCGCCCCACACGGGCGAGGCCGCCCGCCTTCGCCGGGAAGACGGGCTCCTGGGCGAGGGCGGGGACAAGACCGGACGCGAAGGCCAGAAAGGCGAGGGCGAAGCGGATCACGGCGAACTCCTGTGCATCGACAACGATTCTGGTAAATATATTACATTACAGTAACGTTGCCGCGACGCAAGTCTCCGCTATAAGCGTGCGCACCAGAATCCCCCGATGAACCGCACCGCCCTCTATACCGGCACCTTCGATCCCGCCACGAACGGCCATCTCGACGTCGTCCGGCAAGCCTGCCGGCTCGTCGATCGGCTCGTGATCGGCATCGGCGTGCATTCGGCGAAGGCGCCGGTTTTCACCGCCGAGGAGCGCGCCGCGATGCTGCGCGAGGTCTGCGGGCCGATCGCCGCCGAGGCGGGGGCGGCCCTCGACGTCGTCACCTTTTCCGATCTTGCCGTCGACGCCGCGAAGCGCCACGGCGCGACGCTCCTGGTGCGCGGCCTGCGCGACGGCACCGATCTCGACTACGAAATGCAGATGGCGGCGATGAACGCGACCATGGCTCCCGCGATCCAGACCGTCTTCGTCCCGGCCTCGCCCGCTGTCCGCCCCATCACCGCCACCCTGGTGCGCCAGATCGCGGTCATGGGCGGCGACGTTTCCGGCTTCGTGCCGGCCCTCGTCCGCGACCGCCTCGCGGAAAAATTCCGGCGCGGCTGATCCCGCGCTTTCCAGGGAGATCGATAATGAAGCGCCTTCTTGCCGCGTTCGCCTTCTGCCTCGTCGCCGCGGCGGCTTTGGCCCAGCAGCCCGCCGATCCGCAGAACACGGTCTATCTCGACACCAAGGACGGGCGGATCGTCATCCGCCTGCGGCCGGACCTCGCGCCGAAGCATGTCGAGCAGATCAAGGCGCTGACCCGGCAGGGCTTTTACAACGGCGTCGTCTTCCACCGCGTCATTGACGGCTTCATGGCCCAGACCGGCGACCCCACGGGCACCGGCACCGGTGGCTCGAAGCTGCCGAACCTGCCGGCCGAGTTCACGCCGACGCCCTACAAGCGCGGCTCCGTCGGCATGGCCCGCTCGCAAAGCCCGAACTCGGCGAATTCGCAGTTCTTCATCTGCTTCGACGGCTGCGGCTCGCTCACCGGGCAGTACACGCTGTTCGGCGAAGTCACGTCGGGCATGGATGTCGTGGACAAGATCAAGAAGGGCTCGACCGCCGCGAACGGCCAGGTTTCGAGCCCGGACAAGATCGTCAAGATGCAGGTCGCGGCAGACGCGAAGTGAGCCGCCCCGCGAGGTCCTCCGCATGACGCGGCGCCCAAGCCTCGCCGTTCTCGTCCTCCTCGCCGGCCTCGCGCCCGTGGGGGCGGCGCGGGCGCAGGCCGACAACGAGCGCCTGTTCGAGCCGCCGCCGACCCTGCCGGAGAGCAACAACGGCACGATCCAGCGCGGGGAGGGGCAGGCGCCGGAGCGGATCGACAAGCTCCGCGACGTGTTCCTCGCCCTGCAATCCTGCTGGCGTCGCAATGGCGAGCGGCTCTCCGGCGACGAGGTCACGATCCGCCTGTCCTTCCGGCGCGACGGCGCAGTGCTCGGCGAGCCCAAGATCACCTATTACCGGGCGGGCAAGGCGGCGCCGGAGCGGCAGCAGGCCTTCATCGCCTCGGTCCGCGATGCTTTCGCGCGCTGCACGCCCCTGCGCCTCACGCCGTCCTTCGGCGCCGCGATCGCCGGGCGGCCGTTCACGTTCCGCTTCGTCGATTACAGGCGCTGAAACAAGCGATATTGGTACTGTGGCCTCGACCCGTACGTATTGCTCCAGTTCGGGCCTAACGACGACCTCGACCGCTATCCCCGTGACGAGGAGCGCGACCTGCGCCTCGCCGGCGAGGCCGGCGCCGACCTTGTTTTCGCCCCGCCGGTCGAGGAGGTCTACGCCCCCGACGCCTCGACCGACGTTGAGGTCGGCGGGCCGCTGACCGGCGTCCTCGACGGCGACCCCGGTCGCCGCGGCGCCGAGCACTTCCGCGGTGTCACCACCATCGTCGCCAAGCTCTTCAACCTCGTCGGCCCCGACGTCGCCTACTTCGGCCAGAAGGACGCCCAGCAGGCGGTCGTCATCCGCCGCATGGTCCGCGACCTCGATTTCCCGGTGCGGATCGAGGTGATGCCGACCGTGCGTGAGGCCGACGGCCTGGCGATGAGCAGCCGCAACGCCTACCTGCAGCCGGAGGAGCGCGAGCGGGCGACGGCGCTCTCCCGCGCCCTCGCCACCGCCGAGCGCGGCGCCCACGCCGGTTCGCTCGCCGAGGGCCTGGAAGCGGCGCGCGCCGAGCTGGCCGCCGCCGGTATCGAGCCCGAGTACCTCGAGGCCCGCGACGCCGAGACTCTGGAGCCGGTCGAGCGGCTCGGCGAGCGGCCGGTGCTGGTCGCGGTCGCTGCCCGGGTCGGCTCCGCCCGCCTGATCGACAACGTCTTGATCCACCCGACCAACGTCCCGAACACGTAGCCCGCGAAAGGGGTCCCTGTGCAAAGACAGATGCTGAAGTCGAAGATCCACCGGGCCACGGTGACCGACTGCGACGTCGACTACATCGGCAGCATCACGATCGACACCGAGCTGATGGCCGGCGCCGATCTGATCACCAACGAGCAGGTCCACGTCTGGGACGTCGACAACGGCTCCCGCTTCGTTACCTACGTGATCGACGGCGAGCCCGGCTCGGGGACGATGCAGGTCAACGGCGCCGCCGCCCACCTGGTCGAGCCCGGCCACAAGATCATCGTCGCCTCGTTCGGCGCCTACGACGAGTCAGACCTCGAGCACTACGACCCGGTCGTCGTCCACGTCGACGACGACAACCGCGCAATCGCCGTCGACAGCCACCCGGAGGTGCTGCTCAAATGAGTTCAGGAGGCCGCTCCCACACCGCCCCGTCGAACGACCGCACGCCGGTCAGCTTGCCGCGCCTGGCCGAGATGCAGGCTAACGGCGAACCGATGGTGATGGTCACCGCCTACGACTATCCGTCGGCGACCGTCGCCGAGGCGGCCGGCGTCGACATCGTCCTCGTCGGTGACTCCGCCGCCAACGTCGTCCTCGGCTACCCGAGCACCGCGCTGGTCTCGATGGACGAGATGGTGATGCTCGGCAAGGCCGTCCGCCGCGGCTTGAAGACGCCGCTGATGGTCGGCGACATGCCGATGGGCAGCTACGAGGCGAGCAACGAGGAAGCGATCCGCAGTGCCCAGCGGCTGATCAAGGAGACCGGCTGCCAGGCGGTCAAGCTCGAGGCCGGCGGCGTCATCGTCGAGCGCGCCCGGGCGATCGTCAATTCCGGCATCCCGGTGATGGGCCATGTCGGCCTCACCCCGCAGACCGCGACCGCCCTCGGCGGCTACAAGGCCCAGGGCAAGTCGGCCAAGAGCGCGATCAAGCAGCTCGAGGACGCCCTCGCCCTGCAGTCGGTCGGCTGCTTCGCGATCGTGATCGAGGCCGTCCCCTCGGCGATCACCGACGAGATCGTCAGCCGCCTCGAGGTGCCGACGATCGGCATCGGCGCTGGCCCCGCGACCGCCGGTCAGGTCCTCGTCTTCCACGACCTCCTCGGCATCACCACCGGTCACATGGCCAAATTCGTCAAGCGCTACGCCGACGTCCACGAGACGATGGTCGCCGCGGTCAAGCAGTACGGCGACGAGGTCCGTCGCCACCAGTTCCCCGAGCCCGACCACGTCTACAGCGTCGAACCAGCCGAGCTGGACGAGTTCCGCCGCTACCTAAGCGAGGAAAGCCTCGCCAGCGCCAAGGGCTGGGAGTGGGAGCCGCTGCCGTAGGAGCCGTGGGCCGAAGGAGCTGGGCTGCAGCTCTGCAGGATCGGCTTGCGCGGGCAGAGCTTCGCCTTGAACGTTTCTCCCGCGAGCGCCGTTTCGGGCGCCCCGGGGAAAGAGACCGCGAGCGACCCGGTCCAACTGGCGGGGCCCTTTGACGGTTTGCGAAATATCGCGCTGCCGCTGAAAGGCTCCGGTGGGAAGACTGAGCCGCGGGATTTCCCGTGGTTGCTGAAGCTGCCGGTCGTATTGATGGCGCGTGCCGTGCGCAAAATCTGCATCTGGCCAACTTTTTCGAGCAGAATCGCCTCGAAGTCGGCTTTGTCCTTGGCTAGTCGAGACGCCGTGAAGCTGACGCTTCCATTTGAGATTTTCGACCGGGCCGTGAGCGCGGTTTCCCGCAGGTTTCGCAGGAACGGGGGTACGAAAGGTCGGTCGCCAAAGCCGCAGAATCCGTCGGGGAGGCGAATCACCATGCTCTTGGGATTGGTGGCATCGCTCGTTACGTATGCGTCCTCGCCGGCGAAGTGGAAGGAACCCTTGAAGTACCCGGGTTCGAAGATCCACCTGCACCCTCGTTCTGGCGTTTCGACGTGCTTGTGACGACGGACGAATCCGCCGTCGAGCTGTCCTAGCGACTCGAAGCTCGCATGTACGCCGGGCGCCTGGGTCACCGGCACCGCGTATGCGGTCGAGGTCGAATCGCCGTCGACCCGCAGTTGGGCGGTGGCGGGGGAGCCGGCTTCCTCGTAGATCCCGAGGCTGATTTCGTGGCCGTTGCTTTCCTTGAGCTTGATGCTGCTCAAGGTCAAGCCGGCCGGCTTCGCGGCGGCAGCCGCGGGTGCGGCCAGCGCCAGTGCGCAGACGAGAGCGACGAGACCTCCCCTTGCCTTCATCGGCGCAGAGTATTCGACTCTCGGAAGTCCGGGTCTAGGCGACTTCCGTCGACTGGGGCTGGAATCAGCCCGGTCCGTTTTCCATACTGCTGTCCTTGGCAAGAAAGGCGAAGACATATCGTGCCGAGGGGTCGTTGATTTGCCGGCCCCGCTTTTTCTTGGCTCGGACTTCCTTGGCCTGCTCAAGCCCGCCGAGATTGGGAATGTGGTGGTCCATATCGTGCTGCCCAACTTCAGCGACTCCGGCGACGAGACGGTTCTTCATCCACGCGCGCGGGTGGATTGGGTCGCCTCATTTGCAAACAAAGTCTCCGAGGACAATCCGAGATGGCCGTTCGGTGAAATGTATGGATGGGGGGACGAACGGGAGCTATCAGCTACGCGCCTCTTGGTGCCCCCCAAAGACCGCCTTACGTTGAGGGAAGCGCGGAAACTGCACGACGCAGCTGAAAGCTGGGTTCTATTGCTGGGGACCTGGATCGAGGTAGTAGCTCGCACGGACCTCCGCCAGGAAAGAGTCAAGGTGGAAAAACCGGGGCAATCTGTCTGTGTCTGGGTCGACCGGGAGAAGGCCCGAGGAACACTCCTCAAAGGCAAGCACATCATGACCCTTAATCTCGATGGACTGCCACTTTCGATTAGCCCATGGCAGTGGGGGAGGATGCTGACGAAAACGAGCGAGGCTACGCGGCCACCTGAGGCTCACATTTTTCTGCGCGATGCGCGACACGCTCGAAACACCGGCCTCTACCGACGGTCCGTGCTTGATTCGGCAACTGCAGCCGAGCTTGGTCTCGCAAGGCTTCGAGATGAAGAACTCTCCGGAGGCAAGGTGCCTCTTAATGCCTACGTTCGCGAGAAAGCCCAACGGATTGGTGGTCTGACGAGGTTTCTGTCAAAAATGGGCAGACAGCTTCCAGAGCGAATCCAGCAAGAGATCGGCGAGCCGAGGAATAAGGCCATTCACGAGGGTCGTGAGCCAGACGAGGAGACGGCCACCAAAGCCCTTGCAAATGCTGAAGAAGTGCTTGACCAGGCGTTTCCGTGGAAAGAGCTGCTCTCTGCCCCGGCTTCGGATTGACGCGCTTGCGGTGTCGCGTCCGGCTACCATTTCCTAATGACCAAGGCCGAGCTTCACGACATGGTCGACCGCCTGCCTGATCAGGCTGTCGATGGCGCCGCGATCCTGCTTGAGGAGATCGCGGACGGGCGCATCGATCCGGAGCAGGCTTGGTTCTGGACTCGCGAGTGGCAGGAGAAAGAGCGCGAGGCCGACGAAGACGTCGCCGCCGGACGCGGAACCACCTTCGAGAGCGACGAGGCCCTTCTGGGGGCACTAGAAGAGGATCTGAAGCCGCTCGATGCCGACTCGTAGGGTTCTCCCGTCCTTTCGGCGGGATTGGCAGGGCCTTACGGCCCAGCAGCAGCGAGCTTTCTTGGCTGCCCTGAAGCAGTTCATCGCCGACCTCAAGACGGCCGAGCAGGGCTTCCACCCTCGCCTCCGGGTCAAGCGGATGCAGGGACACCCCGGTATCTTTCGTCGCCCCTGACCTAGGCTTGAGTGCACGATGCCGATCTATGAGTTCGAGTGCGAGGCGTGTGGGGCTCGGTTTGAGGAGCTGGTTGCGGCTGATGCCGCGGTTGCCTGCCCCGATTGTGGCTCTGAGCGCACGCGCCGGCTGCTCTCGACCGTTTCGCCTCCGGGGCGTCAGCCTCGTGGCGCCGGGGTGCGTTCGAGCGAATCCCAGCGGCGGGAGCGGGAATCGGCTCGGCAGGAGCGGATCGGGGAGGCGCAGAAGAAGCGGGCGGCGGGGGAGAAGCCTTGAGCGCCAGCGCTGAGGAGCGGCGGGAGGGGTTGGTTGCTCTCTTCAACGAAGTCAAGGACTGCACTAAGTGCCCTCTGCATGAGACCCGCACCAAGGCAGTCTTCGGGGCGGGCAATGCTGACGCCGACCTGATGTTCGTCGGTGAGGCTCCCGGGGCCGAAGAGGACCGGTCGGGATTGCCATTCGTCGGCCGCGCCGGGCAGCTGCTGAATCAGATGCTGGAGGAGATCGGGCTCGCCCGCGACGACGTCTTCATCGCCAACGTCCTCAAGTCCCGGCCGCCCGGCAACCGCGACCCGCAGCCGGACGAGATCGCAGCCTGCGAGCCCTATCTGTTCGAGCAGGTGCGGCTGATCGAGCCGCGGGTCGTCTGCACGCTGGGCAACTTCGCGACCAAGCTGCTGAGCGGCAGCCAGACCGGGATCACCAAGGTGCGGGGCACGCCGCAGGTGCACGAGCTCGGCGGCCGCACCGTCTTCCTGCTGCCGATCTTCCATCCGGCCGCCGCGCTCCGCACCCCCGCGGTGAAGGAGAGGCTGCGCGGCGACTTCGCGACGATCCCCGAGCTGCTGCGGCGACCGCTGCCGGGCCCGATCCCCAGCGCCGAGGAAATCGCCGAGGCTGAGGAAGCCGGCGGCTCGACCCCGCCGCCGCCCGCCGACCAGCTCGGCTTCTTCGGCTAGCGGCAGGCAGGATCCGGCCGTGGAGGTAGTCGAGACCAATAGCGCTGCCGAGACCGAGGCGCTCGGCGCCCGGATCGCCGCCCGTTTGCAACCCGGCGACGTCGTCCTCCTCTCCGGCGAGATGGGGACCGGGAAGACGACCCTGGTCCGCGGCGCCTGCCGGGCACTCGGCATCCCCGGCCCCGTCACCTCTCCTACCTTCACGATCGGCCAGCGCTACGGCGGCGGCCGGATGCCGGTCTCCCACCTCGACCTCTACCGCCTGCAGACCCTCGAGGGCGAGGACCCGGCCCTGCTCGAGGACTACCTGCGGCCGGAGGGGGTTGCCTTCGTCGAGTGGCCGGCCGCCGGCGAGGGGCGCCTCGGCCGTCCCGCCCTCGAGGTCCGGCTCGCCCACGTCAGCGAGGAGCGGCGGCGGATAGAAGTGGACTGGTAGGGGTAGGGGCGCGGCAGGACAGCGCACCGATTGCGGAACGTCGGTGTTCAGGAGGCAGCGTGCGCAGCTTGTAGCATCGGCGCACTGAACTCGACTGAGAAAGGCAAGGACGCGATGAAGGCACTGAAGGCGCTTGCGGCGGCACTGTTGGTAAGCGGATTGCTGGTTACTGCGGTGCCCGCGTCGGCCAGCGCCGCGGCCTACAAGCACTACGTGGGATGTGGGGTCTCCCGCAATGCCAAACCCGCGCACTCCTGCCCGAAGAAAGCCAAGAAGGGCGCCTTCTTCAAAAGCCTCCACGGGACCGTCGTCTACAGCGTCTGCGTCAAGTTCCCGAGCGGGAAAAACCTCTGCGCCCAGGCTCAGGAAGCCGAACAGGGGACCCTCTACGTGAACAAGATCACCTCGACGATTCCCGGCAAACACGTCGTCAGCTGGTACGTCAAAGGCAAGAAAGTCGGCTCCTGGGCTTTCACGGTCACCGGGTAGCGAACCCCTGGTCGTCGTCGGGTTCGATACCGCGACGGTAGACACCGTCGCCTGCGCCTGGCGCGACGGCGAGGTACTTCATGAGTCGCAGCTGGGGCTCTCCCCGCAAGGGAGACCCCTGCATGCGACCCGCCTGCTCGAGGAGGTCGAGCAGGCGGCCGCGGCGGCGGGCGGCTGGCAGGCGGTCGACCTGATCGCCGTTGGGCTCGGTCCCGGCACCTTCACCGGGCTGCGGGTCGGGATCGCGACCGCGCGCGGGCTCGGCGTCAGCCTCGGCCTGCCGGCCCGCGGCGTCTGCACCCTTGACGCGCTCGCGGCCGGGATCGGCGAGGCCGGCGATCCGTCCCAGGCAACGAAAAGGAACAGTCGAATGGCGCTCCCGGTTCTGGACGGCTGGCGCGGCGAGGTCTTCGCCGCCCTCTACTCGCCAGCGGGCGAGCGGATCTGGCAGCCGGCCGTCTACCGGCCCGAGGAGCTGGCCGCGCGGCTGGCCCAGATGGACCGACCCCCGGCGGTAGCCGGCTCGGGGGCGGTACGATTTCGTCACGAGTTGGCCCGAGACGGCGTCCGGATAGCGGACGACACCGATCCCGTCCACCGGGTCGCCGCGCGCCACGTCTGCGCGCTGGCGGCCGCGGCGGGGGACCCGGCACCCGACGGGCTCGCCCCGATCTACCTCAGACCCCCCGACGCGGAGCGGTGGCGTGCACGAGACGCTTCACAAAGAGCCCAGTGAGCTGACCCGGGAGGTCCGCGTCCGCAGGCTGGCCTACAGCGACCTGCCGGCGGTGATCTCGATCGAGCGGCGCTCCTTCCCGACCCCGTGGTCGCTGGCGATGTTCGTGCTCGAGCTCTCCAAGCCCTCGGGGATCTGCCTCGCGGCCAGCGCCGGGGACGAGCTGCTCGGCTACGTCGTCTGCTCTCGCTACGACCAGGTCTGGCACCTGATGAACATCGCCGTCGACCCCGAGCACCGCGGCACCGGCATTGCCGGGCTGCTGATGCGGCAGCTGATCGAGGAGTCGCAGGGGACGCTGCCGTTCACGCTCGAGGTGCGGGTCACCAACCACCGTGCGATCGGGATGTACGAGCGCTTCGGGTTCCACTCGGCCGGAGTCCGTCCTCGCTACTACCACGACAACGGCGAGGACGCCTTGATCATGTGGCTCGACTGACGTGGCTCGACCGAGGCTCTGAAGTGCTGCTGGCGATCGAGACTTCCTGCGACGACACCTGCGCCGCCGTTCTCGACGGGGCGCGGATTCTCAGCAACGTGATCTCCTCCCAGGCCGCCGCCCATGAGGGCTTCGGCGGCGTCGTGCCGGAGGTGGCCGCGCGCCAGCATCTGGAGCTGGCGGCGCCGGTCGTTGAGGCGGCGCTGGGCGAGGCCGGGGTGACCCTGGACGATGTCGATGCCGTCGCCGCGACCGCCGGCCCGGGTCTGATCGGGGCGCTGCTGGTCGGGATCAGCACCGCCAAGGGGATCGCCGCCGCGCGCCGGCTGCCGTTCATCCCCGTCGACCACCTCCAGGGCCACGTCGCCGCCAACTTCCTCGAGCCCGAGCCGCTGGAGCCGCCGTTCCTCTGTCTGATCGCCAGCGGCGGCCACACGATGCTCGCCGGGGTCTGCGACCACGAGGGCTACGAGCTGCTCGGGCAGACGCTCGACGACGCCGCGGGCGAGGCCTTCGACAAGTCGGCGCGGCTGCTGGGGCTCGGATACCCGGGCGGGCCGGCGGTCCAGCGCGAGGCCGAGGCGGGAGACCCCGAGGCGTTCGAGATGCCGGTCGCGATGTCCCGCAACCCCGGCCTCGACTTCAGCTTCAGCGGCCTGAAGACCGCGGTCCTCTACCGCTGCCGCGACCTCGGGCCGGAGGGCGTGCAGGAGCGGCGCGCCGACCTCGCCGCCTCCTTCCAGGCCGCTGTCGTCCAGCAGCTGACCTCGAAGCTGAAGCGGGCATTGAAGAAAGGGGAGTGGGAGGCCGTCGCGCTCGGCGGCGGCGTCGCCGCCAACGGACCCCTTCGCGAGGCGGTGTCGGCGCTCTGCGAGGAGATGGGGGTGCGGCTGAAGCTGGTCCCGATCGCGCTCTGCACCGACAACGCCGCGATGATCGGGTCGGCGGCGCGCTACGTCGAGTCGATTCCGTACCCCGACTACCTCGGCTACGACGCCTTCGCCAGCGGCGAAACCTCCGCCGCGGTCCCGCACTGAACCGATGGCCGACGTCGTCGTCTACTCGCGGCCGGAATGCCACCTCTGCGAGGAAGCGATGACGCAGATCGTCGCCCTGCACGCCGAGGGCTACCGCTTCTCCCTGCACGAGGTCGACATCGAGAGCAACGAGCTGTTGCTGCGGCGCTACCTCGAGCGCATCCCCGTGGTCGAGGTCGACGGGGTCGAGGTCTCGGAGCTGATCCTCGACCGTGAGGCCCTCACGGCCAGGCTCGATACTGTGGGGGCATGGTCGAGGTGATCGAGGAGTTCGATGCCGCAGGGGCGTTTCCAGTCGAAGGCGAGCGGCTCTCGCTGGGCGTCGCCGCGCGTCTCTCGCGCTACTTGCAGGTGCTGACGCAGGCCCGCAAGATGGGCCGCGAGACGATCTCCTCGCAGGAGCTGTCCGAGTACACGCACATCAACCCGACCCAGATCCGCCGCGACCTCTCCGGCTTCGGCAAGTTCGGCAAGCGCGGGGTCGGCTACAACGTCGAGTCGCTGGTCTCGGAGATCCGCAAGATCCTCCGCACCTCCGGCCAGCACAACATCGCCCTCTTCGGCGCCGGCAACCTCGGCCAGGCGATCGCCACCTCCTCGATCTTCGCCGACCACGGCTTCCAGGTCGTCGCCGTCTTCGACAGCAATCCGAGCGTCGTCGGCAACCAGATCGGCGAGCTCAGTGTCCGCGACATCGGCGACCTGCCGGCCGTCGTCGCCGAGGAGGAGATCGTTGTCGGCGTCCTCGCGGTGCCGCCCGAGGCCGCCCAGGACGTTGCCGACCGCCTCGTCAAGTCCGGGGTGAAGATCATCTTCAACTACTCCGAGCAGCTGCTGCAGGTGCCGCCGGAGGTCACGGTCCACACTTCCAGCCCCGCCGTCGACCTGCTCTACGCGCTCTACTTCTACCTCGCCTAGCGGCTCCAGACCTTTGTCTCTAGACCTCGATCTCGCCCGCGAGAAGTTCGAGTCCTCGCAGGACTTCACGATCGGCCTCGAGGAGGAGTTCGCGATCCTCGACCCGCAGACGCTGGAGCTGGAGCACCGCTTCGAGGACGTGATGGCCGCCTGCGAGCGAGACGAGGTGCTGGCGGAGGCGGCGGCGGGGGAGCTGATCGCCTCCGAGGTCGAGATCCGCTCCGGGCGGGCCGAGAGCTTCGCTGAGGCTATCGAGCGCCAGCGGGAGCGGCGGGTCCGGCTCTTCGAGGTCGTCGACGGCCTCGGGCTGACGCTGGGGGCGACGGGGACGCACCCGTGGGCCGACTACCTCGACCAGCGGATCATCGACACCCCGCACTACAACCGCCTGCGGCACGAACTCGGCTATGTCGCGCAGCGCAACAACACTTGGAGCCTGCACCTGCACATGGGCGTCCAGGGGGCCGACCGGGCGATCGCCGTCTGCGACCGTCTGCGGGAGCTGTTGCCGCTGCTGCTGGCGGTCTCGGCCAACTCGCCCTTCCTCGACCGCCGCGACTCCGGCCTGCACAGCGTCCGCACGGAGATCTTCACCCGCACCTTCCCCCGCTGCGGGGTCCCCTCGGCGTTCCGTGACTGGGAGACCTACGCCGGCTTCATCGATTCGCTGCAGCGGCTCGGCTCGGTGGTCGAGTCGACGCAGCTGTGGTGGAGCGTGCGGCCGCACCACAGCTTCGGCACCGTCGAGGTGCGGATCTGCGACGCGCAGAGCCGCGGCGACGAGTCCTTCGCGATGGCGGAACTGATCGCCGCCTGCATCGCCCAGGCCGCGCTCGACTACGACGACGGCGGCTACGACGGGCGCGGGGCGCCGCTGGCCGACCGCGAGATCGAGGAGAACCTCTGGCGGGCGATCCGGTACGGCGCCGGCGGGCGGATGATCGACTGGCGGCGGGGGGAGGAGCTGCCGACGCGGTCGCTGCTCGAGCAGGTTCTGGCCTGGGCCGGGCCGGCGCGTTCGCAACTGGGCCTGGACGTGCGCCTGCCGGAGCGAAACGGCGCCGAGCGGGCACGCGAGTCGCTCGACCTGGGGGTCTCGATCGAGGACGTCTACCGCGACACGGTGGCCGAGACCCGGCGCACCTACGCGGGCTCGAAGCAGGCCTGAGCCGCGCCGTCGGCGCGTAACCGGGGCTTGAAGCGAGTCTGGGCGCGCTTTCGCCGCCTTCGTCTATAGACTCCCGCGCCGCTCAAACCACCGGAGGAATAGGAACTTTGACCGAATTTCTTACCGATTACGGGGTGGTCGTCGCGCTCGTCTGCGCTTTCGCCGCCGTCATCTACGGACTTATCGTCACCCAGCGCCTGCTCGCGAAGCCCGCGGGCAACGACCGTATGCGCGAAATCTCAGGCGCTGTACAGGAAGGGGCCCAGGCCTACCTGAACCGCCAGTACACGATCATCGCCGCCGTCGCGGTGCCGATCGCGCTCCTGCTGCTGGTTCTGCAGGACTGGAAAACCGCGCTCGGCTTCGTCATCGGCGCGGTCCTCTCCGGCGCCACCGGCTTCATCGGGATGAACGTTTCGGTGCGGGCCAACAGCCGCGTCGCCGAGGCCGCCCGCGGCGGCGTGCCGCCGGCGCTCGACGTCGCCTTCAAAGGCGGCTCGGTCACCGGTCTGCTGGTCGTCGGCCTGGCCCTGATCGGGGTCGCCGGCTACTACGGGTTCCTGATCAAGGTGGTCGGTACCACCGACAAGGAGGCCGTCGACGCGCTGGTCGGCCTCGGCTTCGGTGGCTCGCTGATCTCCGTCTTCGCCCGTCTCGGCGGCGGCATCTTCACCAAGGCCGCCGATGTCGGCGCCGACCTGGTCGGCAAGGTCGAGGCCGGGATCCCCGAGGACGATCCTCGCAACCCGGCCGTGATCGCCGACAACGTCGGCGACAACGTCGGCGACTGCGCCGGCATGGCCGCCGACCTGTTCGAGACCTACGCGGTCACCTCCGTCGCGGTGATGCTCCTCGGCGTCCTCACCTTCAACGGCGACTTCGCCCGCGAGGTCGCGATCTACCCGCTGGTGCTCGGCGGCGTCGCGATCATCGCTTCGATCATCGGCGCGCTGGTGGTGCGGACGAAAACCGATCGCGTCGAGGGCGCCCTCTACCAGGGCGTGATCCTGGCCGGCGTGATCTCGATCGCGGCCTTCTACCCGATCACCGACTGGCTGATGAGCGATGCAGTGCGGGTCGGCGTGCTCGATACGGCGGCTCAGGCCGTCACGGTCACCGACCTCTGGCTCTGCGCGGTGATCGGCGTCGCGGTAACGGCGCTGCTCTTCGTGATCACCGAATTTTATACGTCGACCCGGTTCCGGCCAGTGAAGACGATCGCCAGCGCTTCCGAGACCGGGCACGCAACGAACATCATCCAGGGCCTTGCCCAGGGCTACCAGTCGACCGCCGCTCCGGCGCTGGTGATCGCGCTGGCGATCCTCGGCGCGAACGAGCTCGCCGGCATCTATGGCATCGGCATCGCCGTGATGGCGCAGCTCTCGCTCTGCGGTCTGATCGTCGCCCTCGACGCATTCGGGCCGATCACCGACAACGCCGGCGGCATCGCCGAGATGGCGGAACTGCCGGAGGACGTCCGCAACGTCACCGACCCGCTCGACGCGGTCGGCAACACGACCAAGGCCGTGACCAAGGGTTACGCGATCGGTTCCGCCGCGCTCGCCGCGCTGGTGCTGTTCGCCGCCTTCAAGAGCGAGCTCGCCGACGAAGCGCCCGCAGGCTTCGACCTCAACGGGCTCTTCAACCTGACCAGCCCTGACGTGCTGATCGGGCTGATCATCGGCGGCATGATGGTCTACCTGTTCTCAGCCCTGGCGATCGAGGCCGTCGGCCGCGCCGGCGGGCAGGTCGTCGAGCAGGTCCGCAAACAGTTCAAAGAGCACCCGGGGATTATGGACGGGACCGAAAAACCCGAGTACGGGGAAACGGTCAGCATCGTCACCCTTGCCGCCCAGAAAGAGATGATCGCCCCGGCTCTGATCCCGATCGTCGTGCCGGTGATCGTCGGCCTGCTCAGCGTCGACGCGCTCGGCGGCCTGCTGATCGGCGTCATCGTCGTCGGCCTCTTCATGGCGATCTCGATGACCGCCGGCGGCGGTGCCTGGGACAACGCGAAGAAGCTGATTGAGGACGGCGCCCACGGCGGCAAAGGTTCGCCTGCGCACGAAGCCTCTGTTACCGGCGACACGGTCGGCGATCCCTACAAGGACACGGCTGGGCCGGCTATCAACCCGATGATCAAGGTCGCGAATATCGTGGCGATTCTGATCATTCCGATAGTTCACTTCTAGGAGTTCGGAACCGGTTTGGGGAGAGGGGCGTGGTGCCCCTCTCCCGAAGCCCGTCGCGCAGCTGGTCGAACTTCAGGGCGCAAAGCGTGACTTCTTGAGCCTTCGTGAGAGGGGCACCACGCCCCTCCTCGACACCCTCGGTTTGCCGAGACCGCATGAGCCCTTGTAGAAGACGGGTTCTTGCGGTTTCGAGAATCGCGAGACCGCACACGAGGTCGCTATTCGGCTTCCTCTGCGGTTTCGACGCTTTGAGCTAGACGATGCCGCCGCGGGGTGGGTCTAGCCAGGGTGGGAGCTGGCGCGGGTCTTCGGCGTCCGACTTGGTGACGCGGGTTTCGGTGCCGGTGGGTGGTTTGGCTGGCGGCAGGTTGATCTTGGCTATCGACCAGGTTCCGTCTTTGGCCTTGACCGGGACCCAGCGATGGGTCTCGCGGTCCGGGTGCTCGGCCGCCAACCGCGCGCACTCATCCTTGGCTCCCCGCTCGTCCACTGATGGAAGGGTAGCCGCGCTCATCCGAACTGCATCAGATTCTCCATCCGGCAGGAAGAGAATCTGATGCAGTTCGGGCTGTTAGCGTTTCGGGCGTGCGGGGGCTCATTCATACGGCGACCTATCCGTTGCGGCGTTGGCCGCAGCTGACGAAGCTGGCGCTCGGTGGCGCCGTTGTCTTGATGCTCTTGGTGGCGCTGGCCAATGCCTACGTGCTGTTGGAGGGAGATGATGCGACTTCGGATGTGGCTGAGGTGTCGCGGGCCGAGGTGGCGATCGTGCCCGGGGCCTTTGTTGAACCGAGCGGGAAGATGAGCGCGATGCTCGCCGACCGGGTGAAGCAGGCGTCGGCGCTTTGGCATGCCGGGAAGGTGGAGAAGATCCTCGTTTCCGGCGATCACGGGACCTGGCAGTACGACGAGCCGGACACCATGCGTAAGGCCCTAGTCCGGGACGGGGTGACGCCGGAAGACATCTTCGAGGACCATGCCGGCTTCGATACCTGGGCGACGATGGTGCGGGCTCGCAGCATCTTCGGCGTCCACGATGCGGTCGTGGTCACGCAGGGCTTCCACATGCCGCGGGCGCTCTACCTCGCCGACGCGGCCGGGATCGATGCGACCGGCCTCACCGCCGACCTGCACCACTGGGGCTACCAGGGGCACAAGAGCGAAGTTCGCGAGGTGCTCTCGCGGGTCAAGGCCGTGGTCGACGTCTCCCTCGACACGCCGGCGATGGCGGGTCCGAAGATCCCGATCGCGACCACCGACGGCCGCGAAAGCTGGGGCCCGGAACCGCCGCCCGGCACGCCGCCCGCCGGATCGCCCGACACTGGGAAATCTGACTAAGGGCCGCAGTGAGCCAATGAGTTCACGTAAAAGCGCTGGTAGTCGGGCCAGTGGCTGTGCCAGTAGGACCCGCCGTGGGCGCCCGGCCACGAGTGGGCGGTGAAGTCGGCGTCACCCGCTTCGAGCGCTGAGACGAAGCCTTCGTCGTAGGGCCGGAACGGGTCTTCGCTGCCGTAGTCGTTCCAAACACGCGTCTTGCCGAAAGCGTCCGGGTTTTCCTGAACGGTGCCGACGACGTCGTTGCGCTCGAAATCTGCCTCGTCGTCGAAGGCTCCCGGCGCGGTTTCGGATCCTGCGAACCAGAGGGCGGGGGAGTGCCCGCCGACGGCGCAGAATCGGCCCGGGTACTTCAGGGCCAGATCGTAAGCGCCGAAGCCTCCCATCGAGATACCGCCGAGCGCAATCCGATCCGGGTCGATGCCGAAGCGGCGTTCGAGCATGGGGATGACTTCCTTCATCACCCAGCTTCCCCAGTTGCCGCCGGAGCGGTCGTGCCAGTAGCCGTGATCGCCCCCGGAGGGGAAGGCATAGATGGGTACGCGCCGTGCATGCAGGTCCCCGAGGCCTTCGAAGACGACGTCGTTGAAGGTGCTCTCGGAACCGCCTCGTCCGTGCAGCATCACCATCAACCAGCGCTCGCCGCGGGGTCCGATGCGTTTCGGCACGATCACATTGAGGCCGAGCTTGCGCCCGACGGCGCGACTCTGGATCTCGAGATGGACAAGTCGCGCCCCATGCTTGTTCGTTGGGGCCAGAACGGTCGACTCGAGGACGAAGTAGGAGACCCCGGCGAGGACCAGGGCGAGGGCGCCGATGGCGACTCTCCGGCGCCGGCGTATCTGCCTGGACGTGGGCCTTTGCCGTGCGCTCACCGGCAAAACCTAGCGGTAGGGTGCAGGGCAATGAGGCTGGGGGTGAAAACGCTGGTGGGGGCTGTGTGCGCCTTGGCTGCGGCGGCTGTGTTGCCGGCCGGTGCCGCGGCGACGCCGCCGACGAACGATGCCTTCGTCAATCGCCAGGTCCTCAGCGGCCCGCTGCCGATCGCCGAACCTGCCTCGAACGTTGAAGCGACGAAAGAGGGGGTTTCGGGCGAGGGAATCTCAGTATTCGCCGCCGGGCATTCGGTCTGGTTCGAATGGGAAGCGACCGCCACGCAGTGGACCACGATCGGCGCTTGCGGCAGCGACTTTCCGGCGGTGATCGGCGTCTTCACCGGCAGCGAACTGGCAACCCTGACCAAGATCGCCAGTGGCAACCCGGCCGAAGGACCGCACTGTCCGTACAGCGAACGCGAGTACACCTTCAAGGCCGTCGCCGGAACCGACTACGTGATCGGCGTCGACGGCAACTCGTTCACCGGCCCGGAACCTGTCCCGGTGGCGACCGAAGGCGAAATCAAGCTGCATATCGAAGCGACGCCGCCACCGCCGAACGACGACTTCGCCGACGCCGCCGACCTCACCGCCGCCGGGAAAACCTACGAACTCGAATCCCCGGAACCCTTCTACTTCGCGCGGCTCGAAAGCTACAACTGGGCCGCCAGCAAGGAGGCCGGCGAGCCGGATCACCAGGGAGATCCCGGTGGCGCCTCGGCTTGGTACGAGTGGACGGCCCCCGCCACGGGGACGGCGCGGATGTCGATGTGCTGCTTCGCCTCGCCGTTGCTCGGCATCTACACCGGGACCTCGGTCGACGGGCTGACCGCGCTGCCGACGGAATCGGAGTTCCCACCCGAAGTAAGGGCCCAGGTGATCGCCGGTCAGACCTACTGGATCGCAGTCGACGGCGCCTTCAACGAAGGAAGCGGGGAAGCAGCGCAGGTCTTCTACTCGGTCAACGTCTCGATGAACCTGCCGCCGTTGCCGAAGCCGCAGCCGGCTGGACCGGCTCCGTCCCCGCCTCCGAAACAGCCCGATACCGCGATCGCCAAGAGCGTCTTCAGCCAGCAGGCCAGGAGCGCGACGTTCCTCTTTTCCTCCTCTTTGGCGGGAAGCACCTTCCAGTGCAAACTCGACAAAGGCGCCTTCAAGCCATGCTCCTCGCCGCGGGCCTACAAACACCTGAAGCCCGGGCCCCACGCCTTCCGTGTGCGGGCGGTCGGCCCTTCGGGTCTGCCCGACGAATCGGCCGCGGTCGGGCGGTTCGCGATCGCCGCGCCTCAGCGCCGCCGCTGAACGCCGAGGAGGGTAGATTCGCGCCCGTGGACGACGGGCCGATCAACGTCGCGGACTTCGAGCGACTCGGGGCGGAGAGGCTCGAGCAGGGCCCGCGCGACTACTTCGCCGGCGGCGCCAGCGACGAGGTGACGCTGCGGGAGAACGTCGCCGCCTGGGGGCACTGGCGGCTGCGACCGCGGGTGCTGAGGGACGTGCGAGAGGTCTCGACCGTCGCCGAGGTGCTGGGGAAGCCGGTGCGGATGCCGGTCCTGGTCGCGCCGGTCGCCTACCAGCGGATGGCGCACGACGAAGCCGAGTCGGGGATGGCGATCGGCGCCGCCGAGGCGGGGACTGTGATGTGCCTCTCGACGCTCTCGAATACCCGCCCCGCCGAGGTCGCCGCCGCCGCGCCACAGGGGCGGCACTGGTTCCAGCTCTACGCCTTCAAGGACTCCGGCGTCACCCGGGCGCTGATGGACGAGGCGATCGAAGCCGGCTTCGAGGCGATCCTCGTCACTGCCGACGCTCCTCCCGGCGGCAACCGCGAGCGTGACCGGCGCAACGGCTTCACCCTGCCGAAGGAGCTGGGGACGCCGAGTCTCAATGCCGCCACCAGCGGCGACAAAGAGCTGACGATCGAGGAGACCTTCGCGCTGATGAACCACGGGCTCACCTGGGCCGACGTCGCCGACCTCGCCTCCGAATGTCGCCTCCCAGTCTTCGTCAAGGGCCTGCTGACCGCCGAGGACGCAGAGCTGGCGCTCGACCACGGCGCCGCTGGGGTCGTCGTCTCCAACCACGGCGGCCGCCAGCTCGACCGCTCGCTGGCCACCGCCGACGCCCTGCCGGAGATCGCCGAGACGATCGACGGCCGGGCGACGGTCCTCGTCGACGGCGGCATCCGCCGCGGCATCGATGTCGCCACCGCACTCGCCCTCGGTGCCGACGCGGTGCTCGTCGGCCGGCCCGCCCTCTGGGGTCTCGCGGCGGGCGGCAGGGAGGGCGTCGCGAGCGTCCTCGGGATGCTGCGGGAGGAGCTGGAGATGACTCTCGGGCTCTGCGGCTGCACCTCGCCGGCCGAGCTGACCGGCCCGCACGTGCGGAGAGCGCCAGTCACGTCCGTATATTCGGTCTGAGTGACAGCTTCTCGTCCCTCATAGATGGCCCAGCGGATACCCAGAGACGAATCGCTGAGCCGCGTCCACGGCGTCGGAGCGCTGTTCTCCGCCGCCTACGGCAACGTCGGCTCCTCGATCTATTACGCACTCGGCGTCACCGCCGCCTTCGCCCTCGGGCTAACCCCGGTCGCCTTCGTTATCTCCGGCCTGATCTTCGCCGCCACCGCTGCCACCTACGCCGAGGCGACGGTGATGTTCCCCGAGGCCGGCGGCTCCTCCAGCTTCGCCCGCCACGCCTTCAACGAGCTGGTCAGCTTCATCGCCGCCTGGGGGCAGATGCTCAACTACACGATCACGGTCGCGATTTCGGCCTTCTTCGTGCCCCACTACCTGGCGGTCTTCTGGCCCTGGCTGGGGAACAGCCCGGGAGACATCATCGGCGGCGCGGCGCTGATTGTCGGTCTCGCCCTGATCAACATCCGCGGCACCGAGGAGTCGGCGAAACTGAACCTGATCCTCGCGATCGCCGACCTCGCCACCCAGGTGGTGCTGGTCGGGATCGGCATCGTCCTCGTCCTCAGCCCGCAGATCCTGGTCGACAACATCCACCTCGGGGTCGCTCCGACCTGGAGCGACTTCGCGCTCGGGATCGCGGTCGGGATGATCGCCTACACCGGGATCGAGACGATCTCCAACATGGCCGAGGAGGCCAAGGACGCTGCGAGGACGATCCCCCGCAGCGTCGGCCTCGTCGTCGCTGCCGTGCTCGGGCTCTACCTGCTGATCCCGATCGTCGCGCTTTCGGCGATGCCGGTCCATCTCGACCCCAGTGGCCATTACGTCACCGCGCTCGGCTCGAAGTTTGCCGACGACCCGATCCTCGGCATCGTCGAGAACCTCGGCCTCTCCTCCGGTCCGACCGAAATCCTCCGGTACTACGTCGGCGTGCTGGCGGCGGTGATCCTGCTGATCGCGACCAACGCCGGCCTGATCGGCGTCTCCCGTCTCACCTACTCGATGGGCCAGCACCGTCAGTTGCCCGAGGGGCTACGCCAGGTCCACCCGAAGTACCGCACCCCCTACATCGCGATCCTGATTTTCGCCGGGATTGCGATCGTCACCCTGTTGCCGGGACAGACCGACTTCCTGGCGACCTTGTACTCGTTCGGGGCGATGCTCTCGTTCACGATCGCCCATGTCGCGTTGATCCAGCTGCGCCGAAAACAGGCGGACGCCGAGCGCACCTGGAAGGCGCCCTTCAACATCCACGCCTTCGGCTTCGACGTGCCGATGGTGGCCGTGCTCGGCGGTTTGGGCACCTTTGCCGCCTGGATAGTGGTGATGGCCTTGAATCCACGCACGCTGATTGTCGGCACCGGCTGGATGGTGCTCGGAATCGTCGTCTACGTCCTCTACCGCCGTAACCAGAAACTGCCGCTGACCGAGACCGTGAAGGTGGTGACGCCGGAGCCGCTCGGGGTCGAGGAGGTCGAGTACCGCAGCATCCTGGTCGGCTTCGACGACGGGGAGAGCTTTTCGCCGGAGATGGTCGCGACCGCGATCAAGCTCGCTGGCAAGAAGCGGCGCGGGATCCACGTCCACTCGATGATGACCGTGCCGACCAACCTGCCGCTGAACGCCGACATGCCAGACCAGGAATCGGCGGCGCAGAGCAAGATCGAGGAGGCGAAACTGATCGGCGGCCAGCGGGTGACCGGCCACGTGGCGCGAGTGCGGCCCGGCCAGGCCGGCTACTCGGTTTCCGACGAGGCGGCGGAGATCAAGGCCGAGGCGATCGTCGTCGGGCTCAGCTACCGCAACGGCGTCCCGCTCTACGACAAGACCCTGCAGACGATCCTCGGCGAGCGTCCCTGCCGGGTGATCGTCGTCTCCGACCCGACCGACAAGCCGCCGGCGATCCCCGGTGCGGCCCTGGCGGAGGCCGGCGGATGAACAGCGAGCGCGTCTACCGCGGCGCCGTCCGCGCCTTCTCCCTGGTCTTCGTCGCGATCGGGCTGCTGGTCCTGGTCGTCACCCTCGCCAACGGCGGCGGCCCGCTCTCGCTCGGCTTCCTGATGGGGCTGGCCTTCCTGCTGGTCGGCGTCGGCCGCATCTGGTTGGGATCGAAGGTGGGCGGATGAGCGAGGCGGGCGGAACGCAGGACGCTCCCAGCGCCGACGGGAGCCGCCCGAACGAGCAGGAGCCGCCGCGCCCCGAGCCGATCCTCTCGCGCGGGCTCGGCGTTCCGGCGCTGTTCGCCGCGGCCTACTCGGCCGTCGGCTTCTCGATCTACTTCTCGCTCGGCGTGGTCGCCGACCGCGGCCTCGGCCTGACGCCGCTGATCTTCCTCGCCGCCGGCCTGCTCTTCGGCCTCACCACGCTCACCTACGTCGAGGGCGGGGCGATGTTCCGCGAGCGCGGCGGCTCCTCGACCTTCGCCCGCCACGCCTTCAACGAGCTGATCGCCTTCATCGCCGGCTGGGCGATCCTGATCGATTACCTGATCGTGATCGCCCTGGCGGCGCTCTCGGTCCCGCACTACCTGGAGCCGGTCTCGGGGAATTTCGACCAGCCGGGCTGGGAGGTCGGGATTGCGGCGGCGGTGATCGTCGCCGTCTGCGCTCTGAACATCTTCAACGTCACCGGCCGCGAGCGGCAGGGCTCGCTGACCCTGCTGGCGCTTGCCGACCTCGGCCTACAGCTGGCGGTGATCGTCGTCGGCTGCCTGGCGGTGATGCACCCCGACCGCCTCACCGACCAGATCGACCTCTTCACCAACCCCAGCTTCAAGGACATCGTCTACGCGGCCGTGGTCGCGATGCTGGCCTACGCGGGGATCGAGGCCGCCTCCGACCTCGCGCCCGACATCGACGTCAGCCGCAAGGACCTGAAGCGGGTGACCGTGGTCGGGGCGATCGGGGTGCCGCTGGTCTACGCCGGGATGGCGGCGATCGCGCTGATGGCGGTGCCGGTGATCGGCGGGCCGCACGGTCCCCACACCGCGCTCGGCGGCGAGTTCATCGAGGAGCCGGTGCTCGGGGTCGTCTCCGCCTACGAACCGGCCTGGGTCGCCGAAACGATGCGCTGGCTGGTCGCGGCGATCGCCACCCCGGTTCTGATCTGGGCGGCGAGCACCTCGATGCTCGGGGTCTCGCGCCACATCTACACGCTGGCGATCAACCGCCAGATCCCCAGCTGGCTCGGCAAGCTGCACCCCCGCACCGCGACGCCCTACGTCGCGATCATGATCAGCGGGGTGATCGCGGTCGGGCTCGTGGTCCCGACCAGCGTCAAGCTGCTGGCCGGGATCTACGCCTTCGGCGCGACCCTGGCGATCACCATCGCCCACCTCTCGATCATCCGCCTGCGGATTACCAAGCCGGACAAGCGGCGGCCGTTCAAGATCCCGATGGGGGTCGCCTGGGGGACCGCGCAGTTGCCGCTGCCGGCGATCTTCGCGGCGCTGGTCAGCGGCCTCGCTTTTATCAGCGTCCTCGCCTACCACACGACCGCGCGCTGGGTCGGGCTCGGCTGGATGGTTTTCGGGCTCACCTTCTACGTCGTCTACCGCAAGGTCTTCGAGGGCACGACCCTGACCAAGCGCGTCTCGGTCACCGAGCGGGCGCTGACCAAGCAGGTGCCCGAGATCGAGTTCAGCAACATCCTCGTGCCGGTCTTCGGGACCAAGTTCGACGACGACATCGTCGCCACCGCGGGGCGCCTGGCAGCGGCCGAGGCCGGCACGCCGAAGGGTGGGCACGACTCGCGGCTCGACGTCGTCTACGTGATCGAGGTGCCGCTGACCCTGCCGCTCGACGCGAAGCTGCCGAAGGAGCGCGAGGAGCAGGCCCGCCGGGCGCTGGCGCGGGCGCGCGAGGTGGGGGAGGAGTACGAGGACGTCGAGGTCGTCACCGACGTGATCCGCGCCCGCAAGGTCGGTGCCGGGATCCTCGAGGCGGCGCGGCGCAGCAACGCCGAAGCGATCGTGATTGGCGGCGAGCCGCCCTCCAAGATTCGCGGCGGCGGCGTGCTCGGCGGCATCTCGGCTTCGAAACCGGAGGAGATCGGCGCGGCGACCGAGTACGTGCTGAAGAAAGCTCCCTGCCGGGTGCTGCTGACGGCCCCGCCGGAACCCAAGTAGCCCTCAGCGGACACTAGTATCCGGCCCATGTTCGTTCTGATCGTCGGCTGCGGCCGAGTCGGCTCCTCGGTCGCCCGGGCGATGCTCCGCGAGGGGCACCAGGTCTCCTGTCTCGACGAGGACCCCGAGTCCCACGCCCGGCTCGAGGTCGGCCTGGAGAAGAGCTGGGAGGACCTCGGCGGCCAGTTCACCGTCGGCGCCGGGCTCGAGACCGAGGCGCTGGAGGCCGCCGGGATCGAGAACGCAGACGTCTTCATCGCCTCCACCGACGGCGACAACACCAACATCGTCATCGCTCAGATCGCCCAGAAACGCTACGAGGTGCCGACCGTGATCGCCCGCGTCCTCGACCCGTTGCGGGCCGAGTGGTACCAGCGCCAGGGCCTGAACACGGTCTGCCCGACCCGGGTCGCGATCGACATGCTCGAGGGCGCGGTCCGCGAGGCCGGCGGCCGCGGTGGCTCTCCCGACGACACGCCGGCGGCGGCGTAGGAAGCGGGACCGGGAGCCATGTACATCATCGTCGTCGGAGCGGGGAAGGTCGGCTGGAACCTGGCGCGCGAGCTGCTTGACAAAGGCCACGAGGTGACGCTGATCGAGAACGACCGCCGCCGCTACCTGACCGTCGAGCAGGAGCTCGAGCACAACGTCTCCTATGGCGACGCCTCCGAGCTCTGGGTGCTGGAGCGGGCCGGGATCCAGCGCGCCGACATGGTGATCGCGGTGACCGGCGACGACGAGGACAACATGCTGATCTGCCAGGTCGCGAAGGAGAAGTACCTGGTCGACCAGATCATTGCCCGCGTCAACAACCCGCGCAACCGCCGCCACTTCGACCTGCTGGGGATCAAGCCCTCGGTCTCCGCCACCGACCTGATCCTGCGCCTGCTCGAGCACGAGGTGCCCGAGTACGGCCTGGTCCACCTGCTCGACCTGCAGGAGGAGCAGCTGGAGATCATCGAGATGCTGCTCGGCAAAGACTCGGGCGTGACCGGGCGCCGGGTCGGCGACCTGCAGATGCCCGAAGGCAGCCTGCTGATCTCGGTCCTGCGCGAAGGCAAGGGCTTCGTCCCCACGGCCGACACGGTGCTGCAGGAAGGCGACGAGATCCTCGCCGTACTCGATCCCGGCAAGGAGGAGGACCTGAAGGTGCTCTTCGGCCCCGAGGGCAACGGCTCCGCCGGGTCTGACGAGTCCTGAATCCGGGTAGCCGGGGACCCGATGGCTGATCGCGAGGTCGATTTCCTGCTGGTCGGCGGTGGCATAGCTTCCGCCCACTGCGCGTCGGAGCTGCGCCGCCGCGGTGCCGAGGGCTCGATCCTGCTGGTCGGCCGCGAGCCGGAGCCGCCCTACGAACGACCGCCGATCTCGAAGGAGTACCTGCGCGGCGACGCCGGCCGCGAGGACGCCCACGTCCACGGCGGCCGCTCCTGGTACGAGGAGAACGGGGTCGAGCTGCTGACCGGCAAGAACGTGATGGGGATAGACGCTGAGGCGGGGACGGCGAAGATCCAGGGCGGGGAAGAGGTGGCCTTCGGCAAGGCCCTGCTCGCCACCGGGGCGATGGTCAACATCCTTCGGGTCGAGGGCGCCGAGAACGAGGGCATCCACTACTTGCGCGCCTTCGGTAACGCCGACGCGATCCGCGCCGACGCCGAGCAGGCCGAGCACGTGGTCCTGATCGGCGGCAGCTACATCGGCTGCGAGGTGGCAGCCTCGCTGACCGCGCGCGGGACCAAATGCACGATCGTGACGATGGAGGAGGTCGCGCTCTCGCGGACCTTCGGCGAGGATGCCGGCCGCTGGTTCCAGGGGCAGCTGGAGTCCCACGGCGTCACTTTCCACGGCGGCGAGACCCTGAGCGCCTTCGAGGGCGATGGCAGGGTCAAGGCGGTCCTCTGCGAGAGCGGGCTGGCGATCGAGTGCGACACGGTTGTGGTCGGCGCTGGCGTCAAGGCCGACGCGATGCTGGCCCAGCGGGCCGGGATCGAGGTCGGTGACGGCGGCATCGTCTGCGACTCGAAGCTGCGGACCTCGGCGCCGGGAATCTTCGCTGCCGGCGACTGCTGCTCGTATGAGAGCGTCGTCCACGGCGAACGCATCCACGTCGAGCATTGGGACGTGGCGATGCAGCAGGGCAGCCATGCCGCCGGCAACATGCTCGGCGACGACGCCGATTACGAAGTCGTCCCCTACTTCTTCAGCGATCTCGCCGACTGGGCCAGCCTCGAGTACGTCGGCCCCGCCTACGAGTGGGACCGCGAGGTCTGGCGCGGCGACCGCGACCAGGGCGAGTTCTCCGTCTGGTACCTGCAGGGCGACCGGGTCGCCGGCTGTCTCAGCGTAGGCCGCTCGGAGGAATTAGCCGAAGCGCGGCAAATGATCGCCGAGCGCACGCCCTTCTCCTGAGTCCCTTATCCTGAGGAGTGCCGTTGCGGCCTGGTGTAATGGCAGCACACCTCTCTCTGGAAGAGGCAGTCGGGGTTCGAGTCCCTGGGCCGCAGTTCATCGACTTCCCCTGCAAAGGCGTCGAATCGCTTTGCTAGCGTCGCCACCTCAATGCGGACTCCCGGCCACAAGACGATCCTCCTCATCCTCGGCGCCCTGCTGGCGCTGGCGATCGCCGGCTGCGGCGGCGGCGGTGGTGGCGAAACCGAAACCTCGACGCCGACCGTCGAAGAACTGACGGCGCTGACCAAGGACGAACTGCTCCAGCAGGGCGACGGGATCTGCGCCGAGGTGAACGCCGCCGTCGGCGCCCTCAGCGGCTCCGAAACCCCGGAAAGCTCGCCCGGCGACTCGACCGAAAAAGTCGCCAACCTCTACATCGGCATGGTCGAACGCCTCCAGGGCCTCGGCGCCCCGGAAGGCGAAGAAGCCGAGTACGCCAAATTCATGGAAGCGGGCGAAGAGCTGGCCAAGGTTGAGGGCGAAGCGAAGCAGGCGGCCGAAAACGAAGACACCGCGGCGCTGGAAGAAACCGGCCAGGAAGCTGCCTCGGCGCTGGAAAGTTTCCAGTCCCAGGCGGCGATCTACGGCTTCGAAGACTGCAGCGCCGAAGCGGCGGCGCCGGCCATTGACGGCGGTCCAACGACCTCCGGCGGTGAAGAAGCCGGAGTCGAAGAAGGCGGCGTCGAACCCGAATACGTCGAACCCGCCCCTGAAGAAGAAATCGTGCCCGAAGAAGAAGTCGCTCCCGAAACCGGTGGCGCAGGCGGCGGCCCCGAAGCAGCCCCTGAAGCAGCCCCCGAAACCGGCGGCGAATCAGGCGGCGTCGGACCTGGTTGATTTAGAGCTGGGTGGTAGGAGGGGCAGGTACCCCCTCTCCCAAAGCCCGTCGCGCAGCTGGTCGGACTTGTGGGTTCCGGCGTGACTTCTTGAGCCTTTGTGAGAGGGGGTACCTGCCCCTCTCGACAGCTTCTATTCGTCGAGACCGCGTCAGCCCGTGAAATAGACGGGTTCACACGGTCTCGGCAGCCGGGGCGAGTGAGGTGACCGTCAGTGAAGCTTCTAGTCCAGTTTTCCGGCGACCCGAATGATGATCTGGTTGCGGGTGCAGCGAACGGTCGCCCCGTCCACGGATTTCGTACCTCTGACAGGAAAAGCCACTCGATCTGACTCTGGCGCCAGCGCGGGTGGGCTTCCGCCAGGCGGTGGTGGCAACAGCCCTTGCTCGAGCGCATGGGATGTCTCCGTGGACTTTCGCTTCGCCCGATTGCAGCCAGCCAGGCTGCAAGCGATCCAATAGCGAGGTTGTTGCGCCGTCGGCGGTGGTGCTGGTGGGGGTCTTCTATTTCCACTGGCTTCGATCCGAATGGTTCTCGATTTCGACCCATCGATCGGAGTTTCGGCGGAAACCCAAATCCAGCACGAATCCGGCTCGGACAGCGTCGGCAAGATCGTCGCCGAGTAGGGGGGAGTGATGAGCTGCGCCGGCAGCTGGGCAGCTACGGTTTCGGGTCCTCGCGTGCAAGTGATGTAGTGTCCGTATTCGAGCGTCTGACCTGGGTTGGCACTCACCAGCACTGAGAAACGATTCAGCTCTAGAGGCCCTCGCCAGATTCAGGCGCAAATGATGCGCCTAATCGCCGAGACTGCAAGAAGCGTCGAATAGCGACGCTTTTCGCAGCCTCGACATGAGCTTTTGAACCGCGGCCGTCTTTCAGAGCTCTGTCGGGAGGAGGGTCGGTAGGGGGTCTCCGGGTACTCAGCATGGAGCCGAGCCGGTGACCCTCGGGCGACAGCTTGAGGCGACTCACTCGGCGGAGGTGCTCCCGGAGAGCCCCTACCGACCCTCCAGCCACTACTAAGCGGCTGATTCGGACCAGTTGCCGTAGAGCTTCGCGTAGGGGCCGTTGGCGGCTATCAGCTCGTCGTGGGTCCCCTGCTCGGCTATCTGACCGTTTTCGAGGACGACGATCTTTCCTGCTCTTCTGATCGTGGAGAGGCGGTGGGCTATGACTATTGCGGTGCGGCCGTGGAGGAGGCGCTCCAGGCCTCGCTCGATGGTTTTCTCGGTGCGCACGTCGACGTTGGAGGTGGCCTCGTCGAGGATCAGGATGCGGGGCTCGGCGAGGAGGGCGCGGGCGAAGGCGACGAGCTGGCGCTGGCCAGCGGAGAGCTGGATGCCGCGCTCGCCGACTTCGGTGTCGAGGCCTGCGGGGAGGGCGGCGACGAAATCGGTGGCGCCGACGGCGGCGATCGCCGCTTCGATCTCCTCCTGGCTCGCCTCGGGGCGGCCGAAGGCGACGTTCTCGCGGACGCTGCCGGAGAAGAGGAAGCCCTCCTGCGGCACGATCCCCAGCTGGCGCCGCAGCGCCCGCTGCTGGACGCCGCGCAGGTCGTGGCCGTCGACGCGGACGATCCCCTGCTGGGGGTCGTAGAAGCGGGCGACGAGCTTGGCGAAGGTCGACTTGCCGGCTCCGGTGGCGCCGACCAGGGCCAGCGTCTGCCCCGGCGGCACGTGGAGGTCGACGTCGCGCAGCGCCCAGGCGTCCTCGGTCGGCTCGTCGCCTTCGGCGTAGGAGAACCAGACGCCCTCCAGCTCGATCTCGCCGCGCAGCGTCCCTGGGTCGATCGCGCCCGGCGCGTCGACCATGTCGGGTGGGGTGTCGAGCAGGTCGAAGATCTTGTCGAGCGCCGCCATCCCCTGCTGATAGGTCGTGTAGAGCTGGGAGAGTTCCTGGATCGGTTCGAAGAAGCGGGTCAGGTAGCCGACGAAGGCGACGATGACGCCGATCTGGATCGCCCCGTCGATCGCCTGGCTGCCGCCGTAGATGAGGATCACCGCCGTCCCCACCGCCGCCAGCAGTTCGACCGCGGGGAAGTAGGAGGCGTTGAGGTAGACGGTCTTCATGTTGACGTCGCGGTTTTGTTCGTTGAGGTCGGTCATCACCTCCTGGTGGCGCGGCTCCTGGCCGAAGCTGCGGACGACCCGGACGCCGCTGAGGGTTTCCTGCAGGTAGGCGGTGACGGCGGCGATCCGCTCGCGGGTGGCGCGGTAGGTTCCGGCCGAGACGATCCGGAAGATGACGCTGGCGATCGCCAGCAGGGGGAAGGTGAGGAAGGTGATCAGCGCCAGCTGCAGGTCGAGGAAGAGCATGATCACGACCACTCCGACCAGGGTCAGGGTGGCGGAGAAGATCGTCACCACCCCGCTGGTGACCAGTTGGTTCAGCGCTTCGACGTCGTTGGTCATCCGCGAGATCAGGACCCCCGGGCTGCGGCGGGTGAAGAACCCGATCGACATCGACTGCAGGTGGGAGAAGATCCGCTCGCGCATGTCCTGCAGCGCCCGCGTCCCGACCCAGCCGACCAGGTAGGTCTCGGCGTAGGTGCTGAGCGCGTAGACGATCGAGGTGATCACGAAGGCGACGACGATCAGGTCGAGGGCCGAGACGTCGCCGGTCTGGATGCCGCTGTCGATCGCCTTGCCGAGCAGGTAAGGAGGCGCCAGCCCGGCGCCCGTCTCCAGCAGGAGGGCGGCGAACATCAGGGTCAGGCGGCCGCGGTAGGGCCGCAGCAGGCCGATCATCCAGCGCACCTTGCGGCCGCGCTGGTCCTGGCCGCGGATCAGCTGCCAGAGGGAGGAGAAGAGCCGCCCGATGTCGCCGACGCCCCCGTTCACAGCTTCGCCATCTCCTCGCGTTCCTCGAGGTCGCGCTGGATGAAGACCGAGTCGGCGAGGCCGTGCTCGGCGATCTCGCGGTAGAAGCCGCAGCCCGCCATCAGCTCCTCGTGGCTGCCGCGGTCGACGATCGTGCCGCCGTCGAGGACGACGATCTCGTCGGCGAGGGAGATCGTCGAGAGGCGGTGGGCGATGATCAGCGTCGTCCGCCCCGCCATCGCCTCCCGCAGGCCTTTTTTGATCTCGGTCTCGGTCGTCGCGTCGACCGAGGAGGTGGCGTCGTCGAGGATCAGGATGCGGGGGTCGGCGAGCAGCGCCCGGGCGATCGCGATCCGTTGCCGCTGGCCGCCGGAGAGGGTGAGGCCGCGCTCGCCGACGCGGGTCTCGTAGCCGTCGGGGAGGGTGCGGATGAAGCCGTCAGCCTGGGCCCGCCGGGCGGCCGCTTCGATCTGCTCGAGCGTCGCCTCCTGGTGGGCGTAGGCGATGTTCTCGGCGACGGTCGCGGTGAAGAGGAAGCTGTCGTCGGCGACGAAGGCGATCTGGGAGCGCAGCGACTCGAGGTCGACCTCGCGCACGTCGGCGCCGTCGACCCGCACGGACCCCTCGCTGGGGTCGTAGAGGCGGGCGACGAGGCCGACCAGGCTGGTCTTGCCGGCGCCCGAGGGCCCGACCAGCGCGATCGTCCTGCCGGCTTCGACGTCGAGGTCGATGCCGCTCAGCGCCGGGGAGGCGTCGCCGTAGCGCAGGGTTACGCCGCGCAGCTCGACCGAGCCGTCGCCGGGGGGCAGGGCGGGGGCGCCAGGCGGGCTCTGGATCGCCGGCTCGCGGTCGAGGATTTCGAACATCCGGTTGCCGGAGGCGATGGCGCGCTGGGCCATCCCCATCGCCATCCCGAGCGAGCGCAGCGGCCCGGCCAGCATCCCGACGTAGGTGGAGAAGGCGACGAAGGCGCCGAGGCTGAGGCTGCCGTCGATCACCTCGCGGCCGCCGACGAGGAGGACGAGGGCGATCCCGATCTGCGGCAGTAGCCCGATCAGCGGCGAGAAGAAAGCCTGCAGGCGGGTCGCGTAGATGCTCTGGTCGAAAACCCGGCCGACGACCCGCTGGAAGCGCTGGAACTGGAATTCCTCGCGGGCGAAGGCCTTGACCACCCGGATCCCGGAGACGTTCTCCTCCGCCTCGGCGGTCAGTTCGGCGATCCGCTGCTGGACCTCCTGCTGCGCCGGCCGCGAGACCAGCTGGTAGCGGGTCGCGGCGAAGACGACGAACGGCGCCGGGATCAGCGCGACCAGGGCCAGAAGCGGGTTGATCACGATCATCACCGCCGCCGCGAGGGTGATCGTCAGCAGGTTCTGGGTGATGAAGATCAGTCCGTAGCCGAGGAAGAATCGGATCGCCTGCAGGTCGACGGTCGCCCGCGACATCAGCTGGCCGGTCTGCTGCGAGTCGAAGAAGCCGAGGTCGAGCTTCTGCAGGTGGGCGTAGAAACGTTGGCGGAGGTCGAATTCGACCGCCAGCGAGACCTTCCCGGCGACCACGCGGCGGACGATGATCAGACCCAGTCGCAGGATCGCCGCGCCGAGGATCGCCAGCCCCAATGGCAGCAGGTCGGGCTTGTCGCCGCTCTTGATCGCGTTGATGGCTTTACCGGTCAGCCACGGGATCAGCACCGTCATCCCCATCCCGGCCCAGGCAAGCGCCAGCGAACCCCAAAGCTGCGCCCGGTAGGGACGCAGGAAACCCATCAAGCGGCGGTAGGTACGCACCTAGCCACTATACAAAGTGAAGTATTGGCCTGAGTGTCGACTTACTCTCGCTATGCGAGACAAAAGCGACACTGATTTCCTATTCCAATCGTGCGGCGGCGTTGGAGCTGGGAATTTTGGGGGCGGGGCACGGTTTCGGGCCGTGGCCGGGGCGGGGGAGGATCTGGAAGTTGGTGACGTCGTGGAACTGGGTCGCCATGCCGTTGTTCTGGGCGAGGTTGACGATCAGGCGATAGAAGCCGGGGGGGAGGCCGTGGTAGTAGATCTCCGGCCGGGTGGCGGGGGAGTTGCTGCCAGCGGAGCCGACCCTCTCGGCGAGGACGCCGTTCGGGCCCGCGTAGGCGGCGTAGTCGAAGGAGCGGCCGACGAGGCGACCCTTGCCGACGGGGCTCTTGATCGCATCCGCCAGTTTCTTCGGGTCGACGCAGTCGGGGACCCGCTTGAGGCTGAAGCGCAGGTGGCCCTCGCCGAGCTGCGGTTCGCCGCCGAAGCTGCGCGGCGCCAGCTGGAAGTTCTCGACCGCGACCTTGACCACCGCGGCGTGGCTGACCTGGCGGGCGCCGTTGCGGGGGGAGATGATTTCCACCGAAGGGGCCCCGGCGCTCGCTTCGCTCTCGGCCTTGGCGGTATCCGAGCTCTGCGACCCGCCGAAGGCGAGCGCGAGAGCCACGGCGACGGCGGCCAGGGCCACCGCAGCCACGGTTGCAGTCCTCGTGCGCACGGCCGGGAACACTAGGCCAAGCGGGCGGAAGCGCCTGCCCTGCTCGCTAACCTGCCCGGTTCGGGATGTCGCCTGCCAACGAACTTGCCATCCGAATCGGGGCCGCTGCCCGCCGCCCGGCGAGCTGGTGGCAGCTGGCCAAATTCGGCATCGTCGGCGGTTCGGGCTACCTGATCAACCTCGTCGTTTTCGCCGCCCTGGCCGGCCCCCTGGGCGTCCACCACATCCCCGCTGCGATCGGAGCCTTCGTAGTCGCCGTCAGCAACAACTTCTTCTGGAACCGAGTCTGGACCTTCGAGCCCGGCTCGCGCCCAGCCCACTTCCAAGCAGCCCGCTTCTTCGCCGTAAGCGTGGCCTCTCTGATCATCAACCTCGTCGTCCTCGAACTCCTGATCTCGGGCGACGTAGTCAGCGAACTCCCGGCCCAGGCCATCGCGGTAGCCGTAGCGATGCCGTTCAACTTCCTAGGCAACAAGCTCTGGACCTTCGACCGCTAGCTCCCATCCGAAGTAGCTAGAGGGACTGAGTACCCCTCCCACAAAGGCTCAAGAAGTCACGTCTGTGCCCACAAGTTCATCCCAGCTGCGCGACGGGCTTTGGGGGAGGGGTACTCAGTCCCTCTTCCCCGCTTAGTTAGCCTTGATCTAGATGTCCGCTAAATCGAAATACGACCCGCAGGCGATAGAGGCTGCCCGCCAGCAGGTCTGGGAGCAACGCGGGGACTTCGCCGCGCCTAAGCCCAGCGACGGGCAGGAGCGCGTCTACGTCAAGCCCTCGAGCCCCTTCACCTCCGGCAACCTCCACATGGGCCACGTCCGCGACTACTCGCTGGGCGACGCCTACGCCCGCTTCCGCCGCGGCCGCGGCGACGCCGTCCTCTTCGGCTTCGGCTTCGACGCCTTCGGCCTGCCCGCCGAGCTGGCCGCGATCGAGCGCCAGGAGCCTCCGGCCGAGTGGGTGGCGGAGTGCGGCGAGCGGATGCTCGGGCAAATGAAGCGGCTCGGCTTCTCCTTCGACTACGACCGCGTCTTCTACAGCTCCGACGAGAGCCAGTACCGCTGGTCGCAGTGGCTATTCGTGACACTGCTGGAGCGGGACATGATCTACCGCGACGACGCCACCGTCGACTGGTGCGACACCTGCCAGACGACGCTGGCATCGATCCAGGTCGAGGACGGCCGCTGCTGGCGCTGCCACAACGAGGTGCGGCTGATCCGGCGCCCGACCTGGTTCCTGCGGATCACCCCCTACCTTGAGGAGAACGACGCCAACACCGAGCGGCTGCAGGAGGGCGGGAAGTGGGACGACCTCTCGCTCGCGACCCAGCGCTACATCCTCGGCCGCTCCGACGGGGTCGAGATCGACCTCGGCGAGGGCGACCGCGCTCTGACCGTCTTCACGCCCCACCGCAAGTTCGCCGGGCTGACCGAGTTCGTCCTGCTTTCGCCCCGCCACCCCGACGTCGATACCTGGATCGCGGAGGACTCTGTGCGCGAGGAGCTGGAGCGGATGCGCTCCGGCGGCTGGGACCGCTCGGCCCGCGACGCCCGCTCGGTCCCCGTGGTCGACACCGGCGCCTCGATCGCCGGCCCCGACGGCACGCCGCTGCCGGTCGTCGTCTCGCCGCTCGTCGACGCCCGCTTCGGCCCGACCGCCGCTCTCGGCATCCCCGCCGTCGACGAGGCCGACCGCGACATCGCCGCGCGGCTCGAGCGGGTCGAGGTGCCCGAGCGCGACGAGGATGGAGAGGACGCCGCGGCGCCGGCGCCGGTCGAGTCAGCCCGCGAGGCCACCCGCTACCGCGCCAACGACTTCTCGATCTCGCGCCAGCGCTCCTGGGGGACGCCGATCCCGGTGATCCTCTGCGAGCAGTGCGGCCCGGTCCCGGTTCCCGAGGCCGACCTGCCCGTCGTCCTCCCGCGCGACATCAAGCCGACCGGCGAAGGGAATCCGCTGGCCGAGCGCCCCGACTTCGTCGACGTCGAGTGCCCCAGGTGCGGTGGCGCCGCCAAGCGCGAGACCGACACCCTCGACTGCCACTTCGACGCCCTCTGGCTCTGGGTCCCGGCCGCGGTCCCGCCCGAGGGCCGTGAGGAGCAGATGTTCACCCACCCCGAGCTACAGGAGTGGCTGCCGGCCGAGCGGCTCGTCGCCGGCAACGACAGCGGCAGCTTCGTCTTCGACCAGCGGGTCGTGACCAAGGCCCTGCGCGACATCGGGCCGTTCGCCTTCATCGAGTACGGCGAGCCGTTCGCCGGCTGCCTCTTCCACGAGATGGTGATCGCCGACGGCCGCAAGATGAGCAAGCACCTCGGCAACGTCGTCAACCCCGACGAGCTGGTCGCCGAGCACGGTGCCGACACCGTCCGCCTCGCCGTCCTCTATGCGGCCGGGCCGGCGAAGACGCTGAACTGGAACGACGGCGCCGTCCGTTTCGCCGGCCGCTTCCTCCGCAGCCTCTGGAACTACAGCCACGATCGTGTCGCCGGGCTCGAGGGGCTGTCGCACGATCCGGAGGCGGCAGCCGACACCGAGCACATGCGCGACCGCCTGCGCAAATGGTGCGAGAACGGCCTGGCGCGGATCACCGCCGACGTCGAGCAGCTGCAGATGCACAAGGCGATCCGCAACATCACCCGCCTGCTTGAGCGGATCCAGGACTTCGAGAAGCGCGTGATCCAGCGCCGCGGGCAGCTCGACCGTGCCGACGCCGAGGCGCAGATCGCCGCTCTCGTCCTCCTGGCGCGGACGCTGATTCCGTTCGCCCCCCACGTGGCCGAGGAGCTGCTGGTCGCGCTCGGGGTGGGGGACAGCGCCGAGGCGCTGGGCGTCTGGCCGGAGGCGGCCGAGATACCCGTTTCGCCCGCCGCCACGCCCCTTTCCTGACTGGACATCCGATCCATTTGGGACGATTAAGCAAACACCCTTGATTGCTGGAACCGAGTCTGTTATGAATGTTCTGCCGGGCGATCAACCGGTGAAGGAGGCGGGGCTCTCGGATATGGGAAACCGCCTTGGGGTGGCAAAGGAGGACCAGTCCTGAGCCAGGATCTAAATCGTCATGACGGATCCTGGTCACGTCGGCTAGGCCGGCGTCGCCCCGCCTCCCTTCACTTACTTCACGAGGGGTATGCAGGCAGCGTCAGGGGAACGCTGCCGCGAACTGGCGCTCTTACGCCTTCGGGGCGCGTTTCACGTCGAAGCGCTTGGCTTTGGGCAGCCAGCCGATGCCTTCGCAGAGCACGCCCGGCGGCGTCTTCAGGGCGCCGGCCAGCTTGACGATCGTGGCCAGTCGCGGCTCGCGCCCAGCCCGCTCCAGCAGCGAGACCTCGGTGCGGTGCAGATCGCAGAGATAGCCCAGCTCTTCCTGGGAGATTCCGGCCTCGGTGCGGGCCTTGCGTAGGTTTTGGGCGAAGCGCTCCTGGGGGGTCATGAATTCCGATCCTTCTCGATTGCGGACAGAAACTCTACAGACAGGAAAGTTCGCCTGGTTGCGCCCGGTCCTGGTTTCGCTACCTTGCCCGGAGAGGATTGCTGTGTCGATCCCGAGACTTTTACGCAGAATGCATTGAGCAGGACCCGGGACATGTGTTATACCCGTGCGAATAACAGCGATAGCGCCGAGCGATCGGCGGCAAAGGAGGAGCTATGAGTGACGCGGCAGATCCGCATCTCACCGAGCCCTACGGGCTCCGGACCCACTCCTGCGCTACCGAACTCGTCTGCCGCGACTGCGGTTATCGCACGCCGCTGCTCGATCGGGCCTTCAAGTGTCCGGCCTGCGGCGAGGGTCTCGACGTCGACTACGACTACGAGCTGGCGAAGAAACGGATCGAGGAGCGCCCGCTGGTCGAGCGCCCCTGGAACATCTGGCGCTTCGAGGAGCTGCTGCCGATCCTCAACCGCCGCGCCCAGCAGCGGGTCGGCGCCTTTGCCGGCAAAACGCCGCTGATCCACGCCGAGCGCCTCGGCGCCGAGCTCGGGCTCAGCAACCTCTACCTGAAGGACGACTCGACCAACCGCCCCTCGCTCTCCTACAAGGACCGCGTCGTCGGGATGGCGATCGCCCGCCTGCTGGAGCTGGGCAAGGACGAGGTCGGCTGCGTCTCGACCGGAAACGTCGGCACCGCCGTCGCTTCCCTCGCCGCCCAGGCCGGCGCCAGGCCGTACATCTTCTACCCGGGCAACATGGAGAAGGGCAAGGCGAAGGCATGCCGGGCGATGGGCGCCCAGGTGATCCAGCTGGATGCCAACTACGACGAAGCCAACCGTGCCTGCCGCGAGCTGGCGCTCGCCACCGGAATGGAGTTCGCCAACATCACCCTGCGGCCGTTCTACGCCGAGGGGGCGAAGACGATGGCCTTCGAGGTGGTCGAGGAGCTCGGTTGGACCGCCCCGGACCACTTCGTCATCCCCGCCGCCGGCGGCACCCTCTCCTCGCGTGTCCACAAGGGCCTGGTCGAGATGGAGACCGTCGGCCTGGCCGAGACCGCGGAGTCGAAGATCAACGTCGCCCAGGCCAGCGGCTGCTCGCCGATCGCGACCGCGATCGTCAGCGGCGGCGAGATCGTCAAACAGAAGCCGGAGACGGCGGCCCACTCGCTGGCGATCGGCGCCCCCGGTGACGGCACCCTCGTGGTCGACGCGGTGCGCTCGCGCGGCGGCTCGGCGGCAACCGCCTCCGACGACGAGATCTGGAACGCGATCGACCTGCTCGGGGCGACCGAGGGAATCCTCACCGAGCCGGCGGGCGGGACGACGATCGCCTCGACTGCACGGCTGGCCCAGGAAGGCAAAATCGGCCCCGACGAGACCGTCGTCGCGGTGATCAGCGGCAACGGGCTGAAGACGCTGCACGAGCATCCCGAGAAGACCTGGCCGGAAGGGGTCCCCTGCGAAGTCGGTGCGATGGAGCAGATCCTCAACGACTTCCGCCAAGCGGCCGCCGCCGCGCCTCACTGATCCCCACTAGCCTGTCTGGCCGGTGAGCCAGCCACTTCCGCAAGTCGAGGGCGTCTCCCACCACACGGTGGAGGCCCGCGGCATCCAGTTCCACTACGCCGAAGCGGGCAGTGGCGACGATGTCGTCCTCTGCCTCCACGGCTGGCCGCAGCACTGGTACGAGTGGCGGCACCTGATGCCGGCGCTCGCCGACCGCTACCGGGTGATCGCGCTCGATCAGCGGGGGTTCGGCTGGTCTGAGGCGCCGCCGAGCGGCTACGAGAAGGAGAACCTGGTCGACGACACCCTCGCCGTGCTTGACGCCCTCGGGATCGAGCGGGTGAAGCTGGTCGGCCACGACTGGGGCGCCTGGAACGGGTTCCTGCTGGCGCTGCGGGCGCCGGAGCGGGTCGAGCGCTACCTGGCGCTCAACATCCTGCCGCCGTGGACCACGATGCGGGCGATGGCGCCCCATCTCTGGCGCTTCTGGTACCAGTGGCTGATCCTCACCCCCGGTATCGGCTACCGGCTGCACGCCAGCGGCAAGTTCGTCCCGAAAGTGCTGGCCGGCGCATCGGTGCGGCGCGAGGCTTGGGACGACGCCACCCTGCACGCCTTCTCCGACACCTTCACCGAACCGGCGCGAGCGATGGCGGCGGTCCAGATGTACCGCGTCTTCAACCTGCGAGAGGCACCGGATATGGCCCGCGGCCGCTACGCCAAGGCCCGCCTGACCGTCCCAACCAAGCTCCTCTTTGGCACCGGCGACCAGGCGCTGAAGCACACGCTCTTAGCTGGCTACGAGCGCCACGCCGACGACATGCAAGTCGAACTGGTCGACGGCTGTGGCCACTTCATCGCCGACGAGATGCCGGACTTGGTCGCGGAGAGAGCTCGCACCTTCTTCGGGCCTGAATCGCACGAAACCTTGATTTCTTAGGCGAGCAGAAGTAAAAAACCTCCAGCGTTCCTAGCTTGAGCTTTTTAGGAACAATGCAAAACGGCGCCATCGTTATGGCGCCGGAAGGGAGAAACTCATGAAGTGCCTCAAGATGCTGGGCCTCGCCGCGGCGGCGAGCGCGGCCCTGATGGCGTTCGTGGGGGGAAGCACCGCCTCCGCGGGCATCCTCTGCAAAAACTATACGGAATCCTGCAATTCCATTCTCAAAAACGGTGAAACGCTGAGCTCGCAGCTGGGGGCCAAAAAAAAGGCTCGGATCAACACCACTTACGCCGTCGCCGAATGCAACAAATCGACGCTCGCGGGCAAAGTGACCAAAGAAGGCGGGAAAGGCAACGCTCCCGAAGTCACCGTCGAAAACTTTTCCTTCACCGAATGCAACTGCGAAGTGTTCGTGCTGAAAGACGGAACCTATTACGTCTCCACCTTTCCCGAAACCGGTAACGGGACGGCGATTGGCACTGGCCAGGAATTCGTAACCCAGTGCAACACGTTCTTCGGCAAAATGAAATGCACCTGGGTGACCAAAAACACCCCTCTGGGGGAAGTCGAAGGGGGCAGTCCGGCGGTTATCGACGTGTTCAACGCAGATCCCGTGCTCAACCAAGCCGCTTCCGACAAACTTTGCGAAAAAGAAGCGTTTTGGTATGGGGAGTATGAAATCACCAAACCAGAATCACTCTTCGTCGTGAGCGAATAGACAAAGGCCGCCTCTCCCCGGAGGCGGCCTTTTCGCCTATTCCTCGAGCTTTTTAGACCCGGATCCGGGCCTCTTCGAGGTCCAGGTCCCGCTCGATCTGGCGCAGGGTTTGGTCGCGGAGGCGGCCGGCGCCGCGCAGGACCAGCAGTTCCTCGCGCTCGATCCCGATCAGCTCGCGCCGCAGCTCGCCGTAATCGGCGATTCGCTGCTCGCGGGCGGCGACGTCGGGCTCCTCTCCGGCGAGGACCGCCTGGCACATGCGGAAGCGGGCTCGGTAGAGGTCACGGAGGCGCATCAGTTGCTTCTCCTCGGCCCGCTTGTCGGACTCCATTTCGTCGATCCGGTCGAGCGCCGATTGCGCCGCCTCCATCCTTGCCACCGCCTCTTCGTCGGACCAGCGGCGCGGGTTCTCGAGCCCGAGGGCGCGGACGATGAAGGGCAGCGAGAGGCCCTGGCCGACGATGGTGACGAGGATCAAGGCGAAGGTGAGAAAGATGATCTGCGGGCGGCCGCTGACGCTGAGCGGAACTGCGAGGGCGGCGGCGAGGGAGACGGCGCCGCGCATCCCGCTCCAGCCGACGGCGAAGCGCTGGCCCGCGGTTTCCCCGGCGTCCGATCCCATCGCGAAGACGAAGGCGAACCGGGCAGCGATCGAGGCCCCGGCGATCGCGACGATCGGCCAGACCAGCTCACTGACCCCGGTCGGGCTCGCTTCCAGGGTGTCGACGATCTCCGGCAGCTGCAGGCCGAGGAGGACGAAGAGGGTGATCTCGAGCCCGAAGACGAGGACGCTCCAGAAGGCGACGGCGTTGAGGCGGACGTCGGCGTCGAGGGTGTGGGGGGAGCGGTAGCCCGCATAAACGCCGGCGACGACCGCGGCGAGGATGCCGGAGACGCCCAGCTCCTCGGCACCGATGTAGGCGCCGTAGGCGGTCAGGACCGAGAGCATGATCGCCAGGTCGGAGTCGTTGAGGCGGTTGAGGATGCGGTCGCCGAGGACCCCGATCCCGATCCCGACGAGGATGCCGCCGGCGGCGACGCCGACGAATTCGAGGGTCGCGGCGCCGAGGCTGAAGGCGCCGCCGATCGCGACGCCGACGGCGATCCGGTAGAGGACGAGGGCGGTGCCGTCGTTGATCATCGACTCGCCTTCGACCAGCAGCCGCACCCGCTCGGGGGCGCCGAGGCGGCGGAAGATCGAGGTCGCGGCGATCGTGTCGGTGGGGGCGAGGATGGCGCCGAGGACGGCGGCCTCGGCCCAGTTCATCCCCGGCACGGTCGCGTGGGCGACGACGGCGACGACGGCGGCGGTGAGGAAGACGAGCCCGACCGAGAGCAGGGCCAGCGGCCGCATCACCGTCCGCAGCTCCAGCGGCGAGGTGCGCCAGCCCGCGGCGTAGACCAGCGGCGGCAGGAAGACGAGGAAGATCGTGTCCGGCTCCAGTTCGACGTTGGGCAGGCCGGGGATGAAGGCAATCGCCAGGCCGCCGACCACGAGGACGATCGGGGCGGGGATCTTGCCGAACTCGGCGATCCGCACCAGCAGGGCGGCGGCGAGGACGAGGACGAGGATCGACTCGATGTCGTTCACGGTCCACATAACATCAAGGGCGACGTGGACGAACTACTCACACCCCCGCTCGAGGATCTCGACCACGTGCGCGGCGAGCCGGGCGCGACGCTGGAGCTGGTGATGTTCGGCGACTTCCAGTGCCCCTTCTGCCTCGGGGCGCAGTCGATCCTGCGCCGGGTCCACGAGCGGCTCGACGGCCGGCTCCTCTTCGCCTTTCGCCACCTGCCGATCCCCGAGCGCCACCCGCTGGCGCCGCTGGCGGCCGAAGCGAGCGAGGCGGCGGCGGCCCAGGACCAGTTCTGGGACTACCACGACGCGCTCTACGCGAACCAGCCGAAACTCTCCCCGGAGACGATCGTCGCGGTCGCGGGGGACCTCGGCCTCGACGTCGATCGGATGCAGGCCGAGCTCGACTCCGGCGCCCACCGCGACCGCGTCGCCCGCGACGTCGCCTCGGCCCAGGCCAGCGGCGCCACCGGCACGCCGACCTTCTTCATCAACGGCAAGCGCTTCTTCGGCGCCTACGACGCCGGCTCGCTGGTCGAGGCGCTGGAAGCCGACGCTTAGTCACGGCGATGAAGGCCTTGATCCAGCGCGTCAGTCAGGCGGCTGTGGACGTCGAGGGGGAGCGGGTCGCGCAGATCGGGCCGGGGATGCTGGTTCTGCTCGGAGTCGGTCTCGGCGACGGGCCGGAGGAGGCGGACCGCCTGGCCGAGAAGGTGCGGAAACTGCGGATCTTCGACGACGCCGAGGGGCGGATGAACGAGCCGCTCGGCGAGCGGGAGATCCTCTGCGTCAGTCAGTTCACCCTCTACGGCGACGCCCGCAAGGGCAACCGCCCCAGCTACGTCGAGGCGGCGCGGCCCGAGGACGCGGAGCCGCTCTACGACCGCTTCTGTGAGCGGCTCGGAGCGAAGAAGGGAGTCTTTGGCGCTTGCATGGGCGTAGCGCTGATCAACGACGGCCCGGTGACGCTGATGCTCGAGGTCTAGCGCCAGCCGTTGCGCAGCACGCGCCGGGCGTTGGCTCCCAGCACCGCCTCGACCTGGGGGCGGGTCAGGCCTTTGGCCTCGAGCATCTCCTGGACGCGGGGGAGTTGGGCGGAGCAGTCGCAGTCGTCGGGCGGGTCGGTGAAGCCGTCGAAGTCGGTGCCGATCGCGACGTGCTGCCACTCGCCGCCACTCCACTCGTTGACCTGTTTCATCGTCTGCCAGATCGCGTCGAGGCCGTTGGCGGGGTCGCCTTCCTCCAGCCAGAAGGGCATAAAGATCGTGCCGACGACGCCGCCCGAAGCGGCGATCGCCTCGACGTCGTCTTCGTCGAGGTTGACCGCAACGTCCCTCAGTGTTCTTAGGCCGGTGTGGGTGGCGACGATCGGGATCTTGTCGCCGACGAGTTTGTAGATCTCTTTGCGGGAGACCGGGGAGCAGTGGGTGACGTCGGGGACGATCCGCACTTCGGCCATCTTCTTCACGACCTCTTCTCCGGCTTTGGTCAAGCCGCGCGAGTCGTCGACCTTGGTGTCGAGTTTCCAGAAGAGGATTTTGTGCTGGTCGGGTGGGATGCACTCGCTGTGGCCGGCGAGGTCGTTCCGGAAGAGGTGGGCGATCGTGATCGAGGCGACGCCGCGCCGCGAGAGCTCTTCCACCCGAGCCAGCCTGCCGGCGATGTCCTCGTGGGGGAGGCCGGCGCTGATCATGTGGCCGCCCTCGACGGTGTGGATCAGCGCCCGCTTGCCGGCCGCGACGGCCGCGTCGAGCTCGGCGTTGCAGCGGGCGATGCGGAACTCGTCGCCGGCGCGGGCGACCTGCCATTCCATCTCGCCCATCATCCGCAGCATCGATTCCCAGCCGTTCAGCTTCAGCATCGAGCGGCCGCCCTTGGTGAAGTGGGCGAGGAGCCGGATTGCCGGGTTGTGGAAGTAGTCCTCCTCGGGCACGTGCAACACCGACCAGAGGACGCGGACGTCTCCCTGCATCAGCATCTGGAAATCGGTGAGGCTGGCCAGCGGGTTGAACGCCTTGCCGGTGAAGTAGTGCTTGCGCAGGTCGCGGTCCCAGAAGTAGGCGTTCATCGCCGGGTGGGCGTGGATGTCGGTCAGACCGGGGAACTCGGACGTGGGGGTGCCGTCTGTCATCTGGGTCCCAGCCTCTCCTTCAGGTAGTCGTTGACGAAGATCGGTGCGATCAGTGGCTGGAACTGCTCGAAGCCGTGGTTCTGCGCGACGAACTCGGGGTCGATGAAGTTGACCTTCCCCCAGTGCGCCTTGAAGGGGATGCCCGTGCTCTGCAGGTGCCGCCAGAGGCCGTGGAGGTGGGTGTAGATCTCCTCCTTCTCGCCGGGGGATTTGCAGACCTCGGTCAGGTACATGAAGTTGAGCTTGACGATGTAGGGGAGCTCGTCCCAGTTCCAGGCGGACATTAGGGCGCCGTCGACCTTGGTTAGCTCGATCTCGGTCGGGATGTTCGGCCAGCCGGCCTGCTCGAAGTACTCCTCGCACTCGCCCAGCACCCGCTGCAGGTCCCCCGGCCGGAAGCTCCACTCGGCCATCGCCACCCGCAGCGGCGCATCGCGGTCGACCGGGAGCATGTTGCGCAGCGGCCCGGTGAAGTGCACCTCGTCGTAGGTGAGGGCGAGGACGTTGTAAATCCCCTCCAGCACCGGGTTCAACAGCGGTCCGGTGTCGGCGATCTTGTCCATCGCCTTGAAGACGAAGTCGAGGATCTGCTCGGAGCGTTCCGCGGGGTAGTCGCCGTCGGGCTTCGACTTGTCGCGCGGCACCGCGGCTGCCGCCCACAGCAATCCCTTTTTGCTCTTCTGCATCCAGTTGACGCGCCAGAAGTCGTACTCCTCCGAGGTGGCGTCGAGGTCGGTCAGCACCTCGTCGAGGTGAACGACCTTCATCGTCACGTCGAAGAAGCGCTCCTCGACGACCTGGAAGTGGACCCGGGTGATGACGCCGAGCAGACCGAGCGAGCAGACCACCGCCGGGAAGTCGGGGTCGTCGTGGGAGATCCGCCGCTCGACCGCTTTCCCCTCGGCATCGAGCGTGACCAGCTCGACCCACTCGAGCTTCTCGTAGAGCCCGTTCCTGCAGCTGGCGGGGGCGGTGCCGGTCGAGATCAGCCCGGCCAGCGTCTGGTGATCGGTGCCGCCGGTCGCCGTCACCGATTTGCCGTGGCGGCCGAGCTCGGCGAGGAACTCGTGCAGGGAGACGTTGGCGGTCGCGGTCACCGCGGTGTCGCCGTTCTCGAGCTCGATGCTCTTCGGCAGCCGGGAGACGTCGAGGAGGGTGTCGTTGACGACGATCTTCGCGCAGGAGTGGAGGCTGCCGGGGACACGCACCCTGCCCTTGTCACGGTGGACCTCCTCCAGCATCGACTTCAGCTCGTCGATCGAGGTCGGCGCCAGCACCGTGCTCGGCTCGAAGGCGATCAGCTCGCCCCAGTCCTGCAGCGGTGATGCTGAGTAATCGGTCATCGTGCGCCGACCCTACCCGGCGAAATAGGAACTCGCTTGTGTCTTAACGAGCTCTAAGCCAGCAGGCCGAGCTCGCCGGCGCGGTGGCTGGCCTCTACGCGGGAGCGGCAGTCGAGCTTGCCGAGCAGGTTGCGGACGTGCATGTCGACCGTCCGCTGGCTGATGAAGAGCTCCTGGGCGATCTCGCGGTTGGTGCGGCCGACAGCGACGTGGCGCAGGACCTCGAGCTCGCGGCGGGTCAGCTGCACCCCGTCGGCCGCCGCGGCGGCGCGGCTACCGAGCCGCTGGGCGACCGACTCGCCCATCTCGGCGACCTCTCTGGCCGCGGCGGCGGCCAGCGGCCGGGCGCCGAGCTTGGCGGCGCAGCGGTAGGCATCGCTGAGCCGCTCCAGCGCCTCTTCGCGCTCTCCGGCGGCGGCGAGGGCGACGCCGGCCCGCAGTTCGACCTGGGCCCGCTCGTACGGGGTGTGGAGGTTGCGGTGGATCTCGACCGCGCGGGAGAAACTCTCCGCCGCCGCGGCTGCGTCGCCTTCCAGCAGCGCCAGCTCGCCGACCGCCTGTGCGAGGGCCGCGATCGCGTCGTCGTGGCCTCCCTCGCTCGCCATCTGGCCGAGGGCGGCGGCGCAGAGCTGGGCGTCTTTGCGCCGTCCCTGCTGGGCGAACCAGCTCGTCGCCCAGCGCACGCCCCAGACCGCGTAGTGGTGGTCCTCGCTTTCCTCCCAGCGGGCAAGCAGCTCGCGGCAGCGGCTCGCTGCCTCGTCCTCGAGCCCTTCGGCGGCGGCGACGATCGCCAGGCCGGTGGTCGAGTCGACGTACATGTTGTAGTGGCCGACCGCGGAGGAGACCGCCCGCGAGGCGCTCAGCATCCGCCGCGCCGCGCTCAGCTTGCCTTCGAAGGCGTGGATGCCGCCGACCAGCCCCTCGGCGACCCAGACCGCGGTGTCGGCCTCGATCAGCTCCCGGCCCAACTCCGCCGCCCGCGACCACTCGCCGCGCTCGCGGAGGACGTAGACGAGGCAGGTGACGCAGGCGACCTCGGTGCCCGCGTCGCCGTCGGTGCGGCAGAGATCGAGGGCGGTGTCGAGCGCCTCCTCGGCCTGGCGGTAGTCGGCGCCGTCGTAGAGGACGAGGCTGAGTCGCTGGTAGAGCTCGGCGGCGACGGGAGTGAGGTCGTGCTCGAGCGCCAGAGCGAGGCCGCTGCGGACCGACTCCAGCCCGCGCTCGAACTCGCCCCCCTTGGCCTCGACCACGCCCTGCAGACCGAGGACGCGGGCGTCGATGTCGACCCGCTCCGCCGCTCGCGCCTCTTCGGCGGCGAGCGTGGCCAGCTCGATCGCCTCGCCGTAGCGGGCTCCGCGCCGATGGTGGTCGGCCATCGCCAGGCGTTCGAGGGCGGCCTCGGCGTGGCGTTCGGCGGCGGCGAACGCCTCGGCGGCGAGGCGGCGGGCGGCGAAGGCCTGGTCGCGTTCGCCGCCGAGGTCGTAGACGGCGGCGAGGCGGCGCTGCGCCTCGGCGTAGGCGAGCCGGTCCCCGTGGAGGTCGTGGCTTGCCGCCAGCTCGCGCCAGGCTTTCGCCGCTTCGCCCAGCTCGCCGACCAGCTCGGCGCAGCGGCCGTAGCGCTCCAGCGTCTCGGTCCGCAGCTCCTCCGCCTCGTCCTCGGGCCAGAGCTCGAGCGCCTGCCGGGCGGCCCGCATCGCGTCGCGGTGGGCGTGGACCGCCTCCGACTCCTGCGCCGCGGTGAGCAGCGCCTCGCGGGCGCGGCCCTCGTTGCCGGCGCCGCGCCAGTGGCCGGCGACCCCGAGGCTGTGCCTGCCGCCCGCTTCCAGCGACTCGGCCAGCTGCCGGTGCAGGTCGCGACGTCGAACCCAGGGCACCTCGGCGTAGAGCGCCTCCTGCGCCAGCGCGTGGCGGAAGTCCGCTTGTCCCGACTCGGTTTCCCGCAGCAGCCCGACCTCGACCAGCTCGGCCAGTCCCGCGGGGGGAGCGAACCTGGCGGCGAGGGCGAGGTCGAGCTGGGGGCCGAGCACGGCTGCGGTCTCGGCCGCTTCGCGGGCCTCGGGCGAGAGGTCGGAGATGCCGACCAGGACCGCTTCGCGGATCGACTCCGGTACCGGGACTTCGTCGCGCTCGGCCAGCTCGAGGCCGCGGCGGCCGCTCCGCAGGGCGTCCCTAGCGTTGAGCGCAGCGACCATCTCCTCGACGAAGAAGGGCGATCCCATCGTCCGGTCGTGGACGGTCCGCGCCAGGGCGGGGGAGGGGTCCTCGGGCAGCAGCTGCCCGAGCAGCGCGGCGACGTCGGCGCGGTCGAGCGGCTCCAGCGAGATCTCCTCAAGCTGGCCGCCGCGGCGCAGCTCGTTGCGCAGCCAGCGCAGCCGGTGGTCGCGGGGGAGGCCGTCGGAGCGGTAGGCGGCGATCACCAGGACCGGCAGCTGTTGCAGCGGCCCGGCGAGCGCCGCCAGCAACTCCAGCGTCGTCTCATCTGACCACTGCAGGTCGTCGAGGACGACGACCAGTGGTTGCTCGGCGCTGAGGTGAGCAAGGGCGCAGCGGATCGCCTCGAAGATCGTGGCTCGTTCGCTCTCGGCGGCGGCCTCGCCGAGCTCGGGCAGCAGCAGGGCGAGGTGGGGGAGGAGCGGCCCGCACTCGGCGAGCGAGTCGGGCTCGGCGCGCAGCTGCGAGCGCAGCGCGTCGACGATCGGGCCGTAGGAGACCGTGACCCCGTTGGAGGCCGATCCCCGCAGCGTGAGATCGAACCCAGCGGCGGCCGCGGCGGCGAGGCTGCTCTTGCCGACGCCGGCCTCGCCGCAGAGGAGAACGATCGAGCCGTGGCCCTCGCGGGCCCGCTCGGCCGCCTCGTTCAGTCGGGCGAGCTCGTCCGCCCGGCCGACCAGCAGAGTTCGCTCGCTCATCTCCCGAATCAGTCTAGGCGCGAAACCGGGGCGCTTTGGCAAACCCATGGTTGACCAAAGCGCCCCGGCGGTCGCCGAGTGGCTAGTTGGTCGCGGCGACCGGGTCCGGGCGGACGATGACGGTGTCGAGGATCGGGATGATCTCGTCGCAGGGCAGCTCCGCGGCCTCGGCGTGGGCGCGGATCGCCTCCGGGCTCTCGGCCTCGTAGACACAGAACGTGCCGACCTCGCCGCTCTCCTCGCTGAGCGCGTAGCTGCGGATCCAGCGGACGCCCGAATCCGGCTCGTCGCCGACTTCCGCCGACCGTTTACCGGCGACGCCCAGGTCCTCCGGGGTCCGCCAACCGTTGCGGCGAAGAATTCCGTACAGCTCCATAACTGCCTCCTGTTTCGTGTGCTTTGACGTTGCACAACGAAACTAGGCCCCCGAAAGCCCCTATACATCAGTAGGAGTGCCGTATTTTCACCGCCGGGGTGCCGTATTGGGGCGGCAGCCCGGTAACGCTTTCCTCGCTCGCGACCAAGAAGGGGGCATGGAGATAGAGAGAGCGTTGTCCAACCCACCGAGTGCGCTCAGTCGCCGTTTGCGCCTGGTCGCCGCCCATGAGCATGGCGTCGGCCCGGAGCAGCTGCGCTGGATCGGCACCGATCCCGACCTGTTCGAGGCGTTCTACCGCGAGCACGTCGAGGATCTGCAGCGGTTCGTCGCCCGCCGGATCGGCGACCGCGAGCGGGCGGGGGAGGAGCGGCTGCGCGGCAGTGTCCTGCTCGACGAGGAGGACACGGCGCGGATGGACGCGCGGCTCGACGCCGCCGCCCAATCGCGTCGGCTCTACGCGGCGATGGACCGCCTGCCCTCGACGGTGGCGACCACGTCGCCGAACGAGGTGTCGAACCATTCCGGAGCTTCGACATGGGCGGCCAGGGTCCGATGACGATCGGCATCGGCGATCTGCAGCCGGGCGAGGTGCCGGCAAACCAACCGGCGAACTCCATCTACTTCGACCCCGCCGACTTCAGCTCCGACCAGACGCTGATCCTCACCGGCTCGCCAGCCCCATACGGCGGCGACCCGACCGGCGGCAGCGTGGTCCAGGTACGAGTAGCCGAAGGCGAGGTAGGCCCCTGCGAACCGGTCCCGGACCGACTCGAACTGGACCGCCTCACCGAACCGTAAAGAGGAAAAGAGGGATTGGGGCGGTCGGGGGGTGTTTTTCTCCCGGCCGGCTACCGGTCTTTGAGTTGACAACGCACCCTAAGTAATCGAAGATGCCCGCGCCATGGCCGCGGATAAGAGCAAGATCCAGGAATGGTGCGAAGAACGGGAAGGCCGGGACGCTGAACAGCGCGAGGAAGCGAGACAAAACGGGACCATCAAGGTTGTCGTCGGTGTACTTGCCGTCCCTGCCCTCGCCGGTCTCATTCTTTATTTCGCTGCCAACGGTCACGGCCTCGAAGTACTCGCTGTTGGCCTGCTGACGGCCGCTGCGTCCTTCGCCGCCGGCGCGCTCCTCGGGTTCCTCTTCGGTATCCCTCGACTTCTCTCACAGCCGGGGGCAGCACCAGTGCAACAGGGCGCGGTCAGCCCCACCTACACCCCGAACACCAACCTCGAGCAGATATCTGACTGGCTGACGAAAATCCTCGTGGGCGTCGGCCTCGTTCAGCTGGGCCAGATCGGGCATGCGATCACTGTCCTGGCTGAAGGTGTCGAAGACGGTCTCGGAAAAGACACGCAATCGATTGCGGTGATGTTGATGGTCTCGTTCTCGATCATCGGCTTCCTCAGTAGCTACTTATTCACTCGCCTTCGTCTGCAGAAGGTGATGGAACCGTTCCAAGCGGCGCTGGAGAAACAAGAAAAGGACCTGACCACCGCTCTTCCCCTCGTGCGCGCCCAACTCGACCCCAGCGGCGAGAAGGACCCCACTCCGCTCGAGCTGGTCCAGGCCCTCTACAAGGCCTCCTCGGGCATCCGTGACGAAGCTTTCTATCTGGCACGCAATCAGCGGCGGGCCAATTGGCGAGGTGAACCGCCAAATGAAGATAAGCGGCTGGTCGACCTGGTGATCCCGGTATTTGAAGCCCTCGTCGCTCTGGATACGAAGAAAGAGTTCCATCGCAACTGCGGCGAGCTCGGATACGCGTTGAAAGACCGCGCGGTGCCGGGCCAAGAGGACTATGGGGATGCGTTTGCAAACCTGACGGAGGCGATCGAGCGAAGGAACCGTGACCCGCTACTCCGTGGTCGCTATCCGATGTACGAGTTCAACCGGGCTTTTTGCAGCATCAAGCTGGACCATAGGTTTGCGGAAGGCAAACCAGCCGAACCAGAGATAGCAGCCCAGATCAAGGAAGACTTGGCCGTCGCGGAAGCGAGTTCGCAGGGAAGGTCGGCAATCGCCGAAGCCATTGAGACGCTCGCTCCCTGGCTGGCTCTGAACCTTTAGTTAGAAGCTGCGGATCAGTTCGCGGCTGTCGTTCAAGATGCCGGAGGAGGGACTCGAACCCCCGACACGCGGATTATGATTCCGCTGCTCTAACCAGCTGAGCTACTCCGGCGGGGGGGATGATGGTAGCGATGCGTCGGCGAGGTGGATCTCCCCAAAGTGGTTGGTCGGCGATGCGGCCTGTGCTGGTTGCCTTCCTGCTGGTGGCGGATGCTTTTGCGGTGGTCTCTTTGGCTGTGGCGCGGCCGTCGGGGTGGGTGGCGCCGTTCCTGACTTTCGGCTTCGTTTTGCTCGGCTTGATCGGCTTCGAGGTCTGGGCGATTGGACACCGGAGGGACGATGGTTGAGATAGTTAGGCGTGCCTATTAAATACGACTTCTTTTGTAATGTGGGTCAAATGCAGCGCTTGCAGGGGAAACGAGTACACCGTGGGGGCATCCTGAGTAGGGTGGCCCGGTGACTGCGGAGCTGGACAGAGCGGTAAGGACGGTCATCCGGCAGTGCATGGGGATCGAACCCGGCGAGGACGTGCTGATCGTCTGCAACCCGGTGACCGAAGAGATCGGTGCCCTGATGCGGATCGAGGCGCAGGGGGAAGGCGCCGAGGCAACCCTCGCCGTGATCTCCGAGCGCGACTCCGCCGCCGCCGAGCCGCCGCGCGCCGTGGCCGCCGCGATGGCCGCGGCCGACGTCGTCCTCGCGGCGACGATCCAGTCGCTGTCCCACACCGCGGCGCGCAAGGCCGCCAGCGACGCCGGTGTCCGCGTCGGCTCCCTCCCCGGCGTCACCGAGGAGATGCTCGCCCGGCTGATGACCAGCGACCTGGAGGAGATCCGCCGCCGCGGCTGGGCTGTCGTCACCGCCCTCAACCGCGGCTCGCAGGTGCGCATTACCTGCCGCCACGGCAGCGACCTGCGCATCGGCCTCGAAGGCCGGCTCGGGATCGTCGACGCCGGCGAACTCGGCAACCGCGGCGCCTTCGGGAACCTGCCCTGCGGCGAGGGCTTCATCGCCCCACTGGAGGGAACGACCGAGGGCACGCTGGTCGTCGACGGCTCGATCGCCGGCGTCGGCCTCCTCGACACCCCTGTCTCGCTGACCGTCCGCGAGGGCCACCTGGTCGAGGCGACCGGCGGCGACGGCGCCCGGCTGATGGAGCTGCTGACCGCGCACGGCGTCGACGGCACCAACGTCGCCGAGCTCGGGATCGGCACCAACGAGGAGGCGATCCTCACCGGCAACATCCTCGAGGACGAGAAGATCCTCGGCACCTGCCACGTCGCCTTCGGCGCCTCGGCCGCGATCGGCGGCACCGTCCAGGTCCCCGTGCACCTCGACTGCGTTGTCCTCGAACCCACGGTCGAAGTCGACGGCGAGACGATCGTCAGCGGCGGCGATCTCCTCGTCTGAGGCCCGGGAGATGCCCCTCCTCGCCGTCCCCAACGTCTCCGAGGGGAGCGACCGGGGGCGGCTCACCCTTCTGGAGAGCGCCTTCACCGAGGGCGCGACGCTGCTCGACCGCCACACCGACGCCGACCACGGCCGCACCGTCTTCACCCTGGCCGGCAGCGGCGGGGCACTGACAGAGGCGCTGGCCCGCGGCGCCGAGGTGGCGCTGGAGACGATCGAGATGGACAACTACCGGGGCGTCCACCCGGCGATTGGCGCCCTCGACGTCTGTCCCGTCGTCTGGTTCGACCCCGCCGACCGCGACTCCGCCCGCACCGAGGCGGTCTCGGTGGCGACCCAGATCGGCGGCCTCGGCATCCCCGTCTTCCTCTACGGCGAGTTGGCGCGCGACCCCGGCCGGGCCGAGCGCGCCTACTTCCGCAACGGCGGCCTCGGCGAGCTCTGGCTGCGGATGGAGGCGGGGGAGCTGCGGCCCGACTTCGGCCCGCCGCTGCCGCACCGCACCGCCGGCGCCACTCTGGTCACCGCCCGCCCGCCGCTGGCCGCCTTCAACGTCGAGCTCGACAGCGGCGACGTCGAGGTCGCCCGCGCCGTCGCCGCCGGGCTGCGCGAGTCGGGCGGGGGGCTGCCGGGGGTGCGGGCGATCGGTCTCCTGCTCTCCAGCGGCCGCGCCCAGGTCTCGACCAACGTCCACGATCCCTTCGCGGTCCCGCTCGGCGAGGTGGTCGAGCGGGTGCGGGAGCTGGCGGCGCCGCTCGACGCCCGGCCGCTGGAGGCCGAGCTGGTCGGCCTGATCCCGCAAGCCGCACTCGCCGGCTACCCGATGGATGTCGTCCCGATCCGCGGCTTCGACCCGCACCAACACACGATCGAGGCGCGGCTCGCCGACGCGACCGACTAGATTTCGAACTGCATCATTTTTTACCCCTGCCAGGAGTAGAAAATGATGCAGTTCACTTCCTTATGGCTCAGACGAAGAAAAAGCGCCGGCGCAAGCAGCGCGGCACCCAGGGGGGGCGGGTCGACACCAGCCCCCGCAAAGGCCGTCCCCGCAGCCGCGAGGAAGCGAAAGCGCGCGCCCGCTCACGCCGCAAACCGGCTCCTAAACAGGACCTGCCGCCGACCTGGCGCAACTCGATGGTGCGCGGCATCTTCGCCGCGGTGATCTTCGCGGTCCTCTTAATCCTGCTGTTCAAAAAACCGGTCGGCGCCTCGCTCATCTTCGGCGCCTTCATGCTCGCCTTCTACGTTCCCGCCGGGTACTACATCGACATGGCGATGTGGCGGCGGCGGGAGCGCGCCCGGATCCGCGCCCGCGGCGAGTAGAGGGTCGATGGCCCTCGACGTCGAGATGCTCACGGTCGGCCCCGTCGCCGAGAACTGCTTCCTGCTCCGGCGCCCGGGCGCCGACAGGCTGCTGGTCGTCGATCCCGGCGAGGAGGCCGAGCGGATCCTGGCGGCGGTCGAGGCGAGCGGGGCGGAGGTCGAGGCGATCCTCCTCACCCACTGCCACTTCGACCACATCGGCGCAGTCGCTCCTGTGGCGAAGGCGACCGGCGCGCCGGTCTACTGCCCCGAGATCGAGGTCCCGATCCTCGCCGACATCATGCGCTTCGTCCCCTGGGAGGGATTCGGCCCGTTCGAGAGCTACGACGCCGATGAGGTCGTACGCGGCGGCGAGACCCTCGAGCTGGCGGGGATGGAGCTCGACGTCGTCTTCACTCCGGGGCATAGCCCCGGCCACGTCACCTACGCGGTCCGCGACAAGCACGCGATCTTCTCCGGCGACGTCCTCTTCCAGGGCTCGGTCGGGCGGACCGACCTGCCCGGCGCCGACGGGCCGACGCTGCTCGCCTCGCTCGGGACCCTGCTGGAGACCTTCCCGGACGAGACCGTCGTCCATCCCGGCCACATGGGGCTGACGACGCTCGGCGCCGAGCGCGCCACCAATCCCTTCCTCGGCTCGCTGACGCGCTAGATGGCGAGCAAGTACCAGGCACCCCGCGGGACTTTCGACATCCTGCCCGAGCAGGGGCGGGCTCGGGCGCGCCTGGAACGTGCCGCCGCCGAGATCTTCGCCCGCGCCGGCTACGAGCCGATCGCGACGCCCGCCTTCGAGGACACGGCGCTGTTCGAGCGCGGCGTCGGCCAGTCGACCGACATCGTCCGCAAGGAGATGTTCACCTTCGAGGACAAGGGCGAACGCAGCCTCACTCTGCGGCCGGAGGGCACCGCCTCGGTCTGCCGCGCCTACCTCGAGCACGGGATGCACAAGCTGGCGCAGCCGGTGAAGCTCTCCTATCTCGGCCCCTTCTTCCGTCACGAGCGCCCACAGGCAGGCCGCTACCGCCAGTTCCACCAGCTCGGGATCGAGTGCATCGGCAGCGACTCGCCGCTCGCCGACGCCGAGGTGATCATGCTGCTCTCCGACCTGCTCGCCGAGCTCAGCGTGCCGGGCGTTGAGCTGCGGCTCGGCAGCCTCGGCTCCTTCGAGGCGCGGCGCGCCTACCTGGAGGACCTGAAGGCGCACCTGCACGCCAACGAGGGCGACCTCTCCGAGGACGTGCGCGAGCGGATCGACCTCAACCCGCTGCGCGCCTTCGACTCCGACCACGAGGGGACCCGGGGCGTGATGGCGAGTGCGCCGACGATCGTCGGTCAGCTCGAGGGCGAGGACGCCGAGCACTTCGCCGAGGTCCGCGCCCTGCTCGACACGGCCGGCGTCGCCTACGTCGTCGACGAGACCCTGGTCCGCGGCCTCGACTACTACACGCGGACGATCTTCTCCTTCGTCTGCGACGCCCTGGGCGCCCAGTCGGAGATCGGCGGCGGTGGCCGCTACGACGGTCTGATCGAGCAGCTCGGCGGCAAGCCGACGCCGGCCGTCGGCTTCGCGGCCGGGATCGAGCGGATCCTGCTGGCGCTGGACGAGGCGGTGCCGGCGGAGGGACGCGACGCCTTCATCGCGATCGCCGACCCGGAGCAGCGGGCGCGGGCGATGGCGCTCGCGGTCGAGCTGCGGCACGCCGGGGTCTCGGTCGAGGTCGATCTCGCCGGCCGCAGCCTCAAGGGGCAGCTCAAACACGCCGACCGGATCGGCGCCGGCCGCGTCCTCATCCTCGAGGCCGACGGCAGCGCCCAGGTTCGCGAGATGAAGACCGGCGAGCAGCGCGCCGCCGATCCCGGCAAGCTTCTCGACGAGATGACCGGAGGGACCCGATGAGCACCGAGGCGCCGCCGCTGCGCGCCAACGGCTACCGCGACGCCTGGTGCGGCCAGGTGCTGCCGGAGCGGGTCGACTCCGAGGTGCGCGTCGCCGGCTGGGTCAACCGCCGCCGCGACCACGGCGGCCTGATCTTCATCGACCTCCGCGACCGCACCGGCATCGTCCAGCTCGTCTTCCATCCCGACCGCTCCGGCGAGGCCTTCGAGCTGGCGCACAGGCTGCGCCCCGAGGACGTGCTCAGCGCCACCGGCGCCGTCGTGCGGCGCTCCGAGGACACGGTCAACTCCGAGCTGGCGACCGGCGAGGTCGAGCTGGCGGTGACCGGCGCCGAGCTGCTGGCCGGCTCGGAGACGCCGCCCTTCCAGGTGGAGGGCTTCAGCAGCGAGGTGGGGGAGGACACGCGCCTGCGCTACCGCTATATCGACCTCCGACGCGAGCAGATGCGCGAGGCGCTGATGCTGCGCCACCGGGTCGTCGCCGCGATGCGCGGGTTCCTCGACGGCGAGGGGTTCGTCGACGTCGAGACGCCGGTCCTGACCCGCTCGACGCCCGAGGGCGCGCGTGACTTCCTCGTCCCCAGCCGCCAGCAGCAGGGCTCCTTCTACGCACTGCCCCAGTCGCCGCAGCTGTTCAAGCAGCTGCTGATGGTCTCCGGGTTCGAGCGCTACTACCAGGTGGCGCGCTGCTTCCGCGACGAGGCGACGCGGGCCGACCGCCAGGCCGAGTTCACCCAGCTCGACGTCGAGATGTCCTTTGTGGACGGCGACGACGTGATCGCGGTCAACGAACGGCTGCTGACACATGTCTTCGAGGCCGTCGGCGGTCCGAAGATCGAGACGCCGATGCAGCGGATGTGCTTCGACGAGGCGATGGGACGGTTCGGCACCGACCGCCCCGACCTGCGCTTCGGCCTCGAGCTGGTCGACCTCGGCGACGCCCTGCGCGCGACCGAGTTCAAGGTCTTCCGCTCGGTCCTCGACGGCGGCGGCTCGATCCGCGGGATCAACGCCGGCCGCCGCGAGATGCCGCGCTCCGAGCTCGACGGTCTCATCTCCCGCGCCCAGGAGCTGGGGGCGAAAGGTCTTGTCTGGGCGTTCCGCGAGGGGTACGGCTGGCGCTCGCCGACGGCCAAGTTCCTCAGCGAGGCCGAGCTGGCCGACCTCAACCTGCGGCTCGACGCCGAGGAGGGGGACCTGCTGCTGCTGGTCGCCGACAAGCCCGCGGTCGTCAACGCCGTGCTCGGGCAGATGCGGCTCGACCTGGCCGAGCGCTTCGACCTGATCGACCCGGAGGAGAACCGGCTGGTCTGGATCGTCGACTGGCCGCTGATGGAGTGGAACGAGGGGGAGAAGCGCTTCGACGCCCTGCACCATCCCTTCACCGCGCCGGCGGGCGAGTTCGACCCCGACAACCCCGGCGACGCCCGCGCCCAGGCCTACGACGTGGTCTGGAACGGGCAGGAGCTGGGCGGCGGCTCGATCCGGATCCACGACGCCAAGACCCAGGAGGCGGTCTTCGCCGCGCTGGGGATCGACGCCGAGACGGCGCGGTCGCGCTTCGGCTTCCTGCTCGAGGCGCTGCAGTACGGGGCGCCGCCGCACGGTGGCATCGCTTACGGCATCGACCGCATCGTCCAGCGGCTCTCCGGCGCCGAGACGATCCGCGACGTGATCGCTTTCCCGAAGACCGCCTCGGGCTTCGACCTGCTGACCGGCGCCCCGGCCCCGGTCGACGACCTGCAGCTGCGCGAACTGGCGATCGGCATCCACAAGCCGAAACTGCCCGGTCATTGAGATGGGCCTGCGGGATTGGATCCCCCGCAGGTGGCGACCGGCCCCCGGGCCGGGAAAGACGCCGGTCCACATCGACGACCCCGGCTTCGACAGCTGGGAGGTAGTGAGGGACTTCGTCGACCTACGGACCGCCCGCGCCTGGCACCAGGCGCTGGTCGAGGCCGAGATCGAGGCGGTCCTCACCTCGGACTGGCCGCTGGACCGCTTCGGCCACGGCGACATCTCCCTGCGGGTCCCGGCCGATCGCTGGAGCGAAGCCGAGTGGCACCTCTCCAACCTCGACTGAGCCCAAACAAAAGGCCCCAACCCGCCGTTGCCGCCTCTGGCTTTGATCCCTTCAAATGAAGGTGGGTGCCTGCTCCTGCCCCCAAGGGGACCGGAGACTTTCCAGCTCCCGTGCCGTTTGTGTTGGGTCAAACGGTGAGACGGCTGTCGAACGGATTCGAGCCTGGCCCAAAGTTACCACCCGGACGCACTGTCTAAACGCTGATACGAGACAAAGCCAGCACGAACTGCGCGCCACAAGTGCATTCGGTTGCCTCACGCTCGGGGCATGGCAAGCGACCTTGCAATTGAGCACCTCAGAGGTGTCGGATCATCGGCTCGCGAGAGGGAACAGGCGATGGCGGCGCTGGCGAGGACTCAGCACGGCGTTGTGGCGCGGTGGCAGTTGCTGGAGCTGGGCTTTAGTCGGAGGTCAATCGCCGGTGCCCTGCAGCGAGAGCGCCTGCACGAGGTGCTCCGCGGCGTCTACGTATTTGGCGCGCGGCGGATTTCCCGCAAAGGACGATGGATGGCGGCGACTCTTGCGGCAGGAAGCGGTGCTCTCTTGAGCCATCGCTCCGCTGGCCGCCTTTGGCGAGTTCTGCCTGCCGGCGTTGAATGGATCGATGTCGCCATCCCTCCTGGTCGTGTGGTCAGGCGGAAGGGGATCGTCAGCCATGAATCGGAGATTTGGGATGACGAGCGGTCGGTGGTGGATGGGATTCCGGTCACCTCTCCGTTTCGGACGGTCTTCGACCTTGCCGCCGTGCTGGATCTGCGCGGGCTGGAACGGTCTTGGCACGAGGCGGAAGTGCGGGGGCTGCGGGATCGGGTTTCGTTGCCGATGCTGCTGGAGCGGTATCCGGGGCGGAGGGGGTCCCGGAACTTGCGGGCGTTGCTCGAGTCGCCGGAGCCCGTGGGGTTTACCCGCAACGACTTCGAGGAGGCGTTTGTGGCGCTGGTCGACACGTACGGCGTGACGCGGCCGCGGATGAATGCTGACCTGGCCGTGCGCGGGCGCTTCTTCCAGATCGACGCGCTCTGGGAAGACGAGCGGGTGGCGGTGGAGCTCGATAGCCGCAGCGTTCACGGGACGAACAAGAACTTCGAGAGCGATAAGCAGCGTGACCGGATTCTCCTCGCCGAGGGCTGGCGGACGATGCGCGTCATCTGGCGGCAACTGCGAGACGAACCCGCTGAGGTTGCAGCGGATCTGAAGAAGGCGCTTGGGCAGGGCCGTCACCCACACCCACATGGCAAGTAGGTGTGGGTGACGGCCCTGTGAGCCCCGCTCGGGCGGGAGGGACGGATGGCGCTCTACCCTTCAGAAGATGGATAGGGAGATCTTCGAGCACTACCTGAGCGATGAGAGCCGGCGCGGGCGGGCTGTCGATGGCGCTTTCACGGGCGCAGCCGGCGGCGCTGCCTGTGGGGATCTCTCTCGAATCTCATTTCTTGTTGCCGACGGGCGTATCGAGGGCGTCACCTTCGACGCTGAGGGTTGTGGAGCTACCAAGGCCGCCACGGCCGCCGTCGCCGAGATGATCGACGGCACCCCGGTCCTCGACGCCGCCCTCCTCGACATCGACACCGTCGACGCCGCCATCGGCGGCCTCACGCCAGCCAAGCGCCACGCCGCCCAGCTCGCCACCGACGCCCTCCACCGAGCTTTACAAGCGGTCGCGTCTTCGCCGCTGGACCTTGTCCCGGCCCAGGTGGGGGGAGGAGGCCTCCCGGAGGAGCCTCCCCATCTTTTGCGACGGAGGGAGGCCTCCTCCCCCCGACGCCGCGTGGCGATTGCCATGTCCGGCGGCGTCGACTCCGCCGTCGCCGCCCTGCTCGCCCGAGAGGAAGGGGCCGAGGTCGTCGCGATCACGGTCAAGCTCTGGTCCGACCGCAAGACCGACGGCGCCAAGGCCTGCTGTTCGCCGGAGGCGGTGCTCGGCGCCCGCGGCCTCTCCCACCAGCTCGGCATCCCGCACTTCACCCTCGACCTCGAGGAGGACTTCCGCCGTCGTGTCGTCGATCGCTTCATCGGCGGCTACGCCGAGGGCAGCACGCCCAACCCCTGCATCCTCTGCAACGGCGAGGTGCGGCTGGCGGCGATGGTCGACCTGGCCGAGCGGGTCGGGGCCGAGCGCCTGCTCACCGGCCACTATGCCCGGATCGTCGACGATGCCGAGGGGCCGCTGCTGGCCACCGCCGCCGACAGCGCCAAGGACCAGAGCTACATGCTCGCCGCGTTGCCGACCCAGCTGCTCTCCCGCCTCGGCTTCCCGCTGACCGAGCTGACCAAGCCCGAGGTGCGCGAGATCGCCGCCCGCCACAACCTCTCCGTCGCCCGCAAGGCCGAGAGCCAGGACCTCTGCTTCCTCGCGGGGCAGGGCAAGCGCGGCTTCCTCCGCCGTCACGGGGGCCTGCGCGAGCGCGACGGCGCGATCGTCGACTCGGCCGGGCGCACCCTCGGCCGCCACCGCGGCCATCACGACTTCACCGTCGGCCAGCGGCGCGGGATCGGCGTCTCGGCGCCGGAGCCGCTCTACGTCCTCGCCACCGACGCCTTCGCCAACACCGTCACCGTCGGCACCCGCGCCGAGCTTGAGCAGCGCACCGTCCAGGTCCGCGACGCGGTCCTGCATCGCGACGGCGCCGCGGTCGACGCGGTCAAGCTGCGCTACCGCTCACGCGCACTCCCGGCATCGGTCGGGACGGTTGAGCGCGGTCGGCACCAGTCCTTGGAGGTCGAGCTGGGCGAGGCCTTCGCCGGTGTCGCCCCGGGACAGACGGCGGTGCTGATGGCCGGCGACAGGATCGTCGGCCACGGCACCATCGCCGCTTAGACCCTCGCAATTCGGGACGGCCGATCAACCGTCCTTGGGCGGACAGGTGTCCGCCCTCGCAAATATTTAGGCTTCCTAACATGAGGGCGCAGGAGATCCGGGAGACGTACCTGTCTTTTTTCGCCGCGCGCGGGCACAAGATCGTGCCCTCGGCTTCGCTCGTGCCATCCGCCCACGACCCATCGGTTCTGCTGACCACGGCGGGGATGCAGCCGTTCAAGCCCTACTTCCTGGGCCGGGAAAAGCCGCCCGCGCCACGCCTCGCCGACGTGCAGAAATGCTTCCGCACCACCGATATCGAGGAGGTCGGCAACACCGCGCGCCACATGACCTTCTTCGAGATGCTCGGCAACTGGAGCTTCGGCGACTACTTCAAGGCCGAGTCGATCCCCTGGGGCTGGGAGCTCGCCACCGAGGGCTTCGGGATGAACCCGGAGCGGATCTGGGTCACCGTCTTCGGCGGCGACGAGGAGCTCGGCCTCGGGCCTGATGAGGAGGCGATCGAGATCTGGCGCGCCACCGGCGTTCCGGAGGAGCGGATCGTCCGCCTCGGCCGCGAGGACAACTTCTGGCAGGCGGGACCGACCGGCCCCTGCGGCCCGTGCTCGGAGCTCTACCTCGACCGCGGCCTCGAATTCGGCGCCGAGGGCGACCGCCCGGGCGACGACAGCGACCGCTTCCTCGAGTTCTGGAACCACGTCTTCATGAGCTACGACCTCGCCGAGGACGGCGGCCTGACCGAGTTGCCGACGAAGAACATCGACACCGGCATGGGCCTCGACCGGATGGCGGCGATCCTCCAGGACGTCCCCTCGGTCTTCGAGACCGACCACGTGCGGCCGCTGGTCGACCTCGCCGAGGAGCTCTCCGGTCGCCAATACGACGAGGGCGGCGCGGTCACTCGGGCGATGCGGATCGTCGCCGACCACAGCCGCGGCGCCGCCTTTCTGATCGCCGACGGAGTCGTCCCCTCCAACGAGGACCGCGGCTACATCCTGCGGCGGATCATGCGCCGGGCGATCCAGCAGGGCCGCACGCTCGGTCTTGAGGCGCCCTGGCTGAGCCGCTTCGCCGAGCTGACGATCGAGCTGATGGGCGATGCCTACCCCGAGCTGGTCGCCGAGAAGGAGACGATCCAGCGCTGGGTCGGCGACGAGGAGGAGAGCTTCGGCCGCACCCTGGAGCGCGGGACCGAGCTGCTGGAGCGGCTGGTCGCCGAGGCGAAGGGGAGCGAGACCTCCTGGATCGAGGCCGCCGCCGCCTTCAAACTGCACGACACCTACGGCTTCCCCTACGACCTGACCAAGGAGCTGCTGGCCGAAAACGGCCTCTCGGTCGACGACCAGGGCTTCCAGGAGCTGATGGAGGAGCAGCGCCAGCGGGCGCGGACGGCGAGCGCCACCGCTCACGGCTCCGAGAACACCCACGAGCGCGTCCTCGCCTTCGCCGCAGGCGCCCCGGCGACGACCTTCGTCGGCTACGAGACGCTGCGCGCGACCACCGGCCTCGCCGCGGTCGAGCCGGTCGACGGGCGGGCGCTGGTCAAGCTCGAGGAGAGCCCCTTCTACGCCGAGGGCGGCGGCCAGGTCGCCGACTCCGGCGTCCTGCGCTGGGGCGGGGAGGAGGCCCGCGTCGTCGACGTCTACCGCCTCGGCGAAGACCAAGCGCTCGAGGTCGAGCCGAGCGGCGCCGCGATCGAGCCCGGCGTCCCGGTCGAAGCCGAAGTCGAGGCCGAGACCCGCCACGCGACGATGCGCAACCACACCGCCACCCATCTCCTCCACGCGGCGCTGCGCGAGCGCCTCGGGACCCACGTCCGCCAGGCGGGCTCCGCCGTCCGTCCCGACAAGCTGCGCTTCGACTTCACCCATGGCCAAGCGCTCAGCCGCGAGGAGCTGCGCGACGTCGAGGAGCGTGTCAACGAGTGGATCAAGGCCAGCCGCGCGGTGCGCTGGATGAACATGAACCGCGAGGAGGCAGAACGGCTCGGCGCGATGGCGCTCTTCGGCGAGAAATACGGCGAGTGGGTGCGGGTGGTCGAGGTCGACGGTGTCTCCCGCGAGCTCTGCGGCGGCACCCACGTCGCCAACACGGCCGAGGTCGGGATCTTCAAGATCAGCTCCGAGGGATCGAGCGCGGCCAACGTGCGCCGGGTCGAGGCGATCACGGGACCCGCCGCAATCGACTGGTTCCGCGAGCGGGAGGTGCAACTGCAGGAGGTCGGCGAGCTGCTCGGCAACCCGCAGGACCCCGTCGTCGCCGCCCGCCGCGCCGCTGAGCAGCTGAAGCAGGCGAGCGCCGGCGCCGAGCAGGCCCAGCGCGAGCAGCACGGCGTCGTCGCCGACCGGTTGGCCGGTGAGGTCGAGGGGATTCCGGGCGGCGAGGGCCGCATGGTCATCGCCACCGTCGCGCAGAGCCTGCAGGCGAACCCGAAGCAGCTGCTCGAGCTGGCCAACCGGGTGCAGTCGAAGCTCGGTCCCTCGGCGGTTGTCCTCGGTGGCGAGTTTGGCGGCAAGGCCGGGCTGGTCGCGTTGGTGTCCAAGGACCTGACCGAGCGCGGCCTCTCGGCCGGTTCGATCATCCGCGAGATTGCCCCGATCGTCGGTGGCGGGGGCGGCGGTCGAGACGACATGGCGCAGGCCGGGGGCAAGGACCCGGCGAAGCTCGACGAGGCGATCGCCGCCGCCCGCGCGGCGGTCGAGCGGGAGCTCGGCTAGAGGCGTATGCGGGTGCTGGCTCTCGACCACGGCACGGTCCGGATCGGCTGCGCGCTCTCGGACCCGAGCGGCACCCTGGCGACGCCCCTGCCCGTGATCGACCCGCCGGAGGCGCGCGCGGTCGCCGAGCTGGTCGACGAGCACGGGGTGGAGAAGGTCGTGGTCGGTCTGCCTCTGCACCTGAGCGGCGAGGAGGGCAGCCAGGCGGGTCTCGCCCGCAGCTTCTGCCGCGAACTGGAAGCGATCCTCCCGGTCCCGGTCGAGACCTACGACGAGCGCCTCACCACCCGGATGGCCGATGCCAGCCGCCGCGGCGGCGCCTCCGCCGCTCGCGACTCGCTCGCCGCTGCGCACCTGCTCGAGTCCTACCTGGACAGCCGGGCATGAGCGACGACTGGCTCAAAGACGACCCCTTCGCCGAGGCGGACGACCCCGCCGCCCGCGAGCGCGAGCTGCGCCGCCGCGAGCGCGAAGAAAAGCGCGCCAAGAAGGAAGGCAAGAAGGCCGAGGCGCGGGAAGAGGCCTCGCCGCCACCTCCACCGACTCCGCCTCCAGCGCCGGTGACGCCGCCCCCGGAACCGATCGAGCCGCCGCCTCCGACGCCGCCGATCCCCGCCGCCGTCAACGGCAACGGCCGCCCGCCGGCGGCAAAGCGCGGTCGCGGCATCCTCGCCGCGATCGGCCGCCATCCGTTCCGACTCTTCGCCGTGATCGCCGCCCTCTTTGTCCTCTGGTTCCTCGGCGCCCTTTTCCAGCCCTTCCATGGCGACGGCACGGGCAAGGTGCAGGTGACGGTCCCGAAGGGATCGAGCGTCAGCGAAGTCGGCGACCTGCTCAGCGAAGAAGGCGTGATCGACAACTCGACCCTCTTCCAGGTCCGCGTCACCCTCGCCGGCAAGCGCTCGGAAATCTATTCCGGCAACTTCAGCCTGGCCGAAAACATGAGCTACGGCGCCGCGATCGACGCGCTCTCTGTGCCGCCCGTGAAGCGGACGCTTAGCGTGACGATCCCCGAGGGCTACACCCGCTCGCAGGCGGCGCAGCTGGCCGAAGAAGCCGGCATCCCCGGCGACTACACCAAGGCGACGGTCAAATCGAAGTACCTCGACCCGGCCGAATACGGCGGCAAGCACGCCAAGGACCTCGAAGGCTTCCTCTTTCCCGACACCTTTGAACTGAAGCCGAACGCCCCGGTCGACGACCTGGTCCAGCTGCAGCTGCAGGACTTCAAGCGGCGGATCAAGGGCGTTGACATGAAGTACGCGAAGTCGAAGAACCTGACCGTCTTCGACGTGGTCACGATCGCCTCGATGGTCGAGGCCGAGGCCGGGGTCGACAGCCAGCGCGGCCTGGTCGCCTCGGTGATCTACAACCGCCTGCACGAAGGGATGCCGCTGGGGATCGACGCGACGATCCGCTTCGCCACCGGCAACTACACCAAGCCGCTGACCGAATCCGAACTGGCGGTCGACTCGCCCTACAACAGCCGCACCAACGCCGGCCTGCCGCCGGGCCCGATCAGCAACCCCGGCCTGGCCTCGATCGAAGCCGCCGCGCACCCGCCGAAGACCGGTTACCTCTATTACGTGACGACGCCGGGGGCCTGCGGCAAGCTCACCTTCGCCAAGACCGAAGCCGAATTCGAAGCCGCGGTGGCGAAGTACAACTCGGCCCGCGAAGCGGCCGGCGGCAACTCGCCCGACAGCTGCGGCCCATAGCGATGCCGAAGCTCGCGGTGATCGGCCATCCCGTCTCGCACTCGCGCTCGCCGGCGATGCAGAACGCGGCGCTGGCGGCGCTCGGCCTCGAGGACTGGCGCTACCAGGCGATCGACGCCGCCCCCGACGCCTTCGAGATGACGGTCCGCGAGCTGGCCGACGTCGGCTACGCCGGCGTCAACGTCACCGTTCCGCACAAGGAAGCGGCGCTGGCGCTGGCCGACGAGGCAAGCGAAGCCTCCCGGCAGATCGGCGCCGCCAACACGCTGGTCTTCGACGGCAAGCGGATCGAGGCCCACAACACCGATGCCGACGGCCTGCTCGCCTCGCTGCCGGAGTCGCCGCGGGACCGGCGGGCGCTGGTGCTCGGCGCGGGCGGCGCGGCGCGGGCGGTGCTCTGGGCGCTGCGCTGGGAAGGGGCGCAGGTGGACGTCTGGAACCGCACTCCCGAGCGGGCGGAGGAGATCTGCGCGGCGCTAGGGGGGACCGCGACGCTGGCGCCCCGGCAGGAGAGCTACGACCTGATCGTCAACACCAGCACCGCCGGTCTCGGGGGAGAGAACCCGTTCCGCCACCTGCCGCTCAGCCGCGAGGGCTTCACCGAGTCCCAGACCGTCGTCGACATGGTCTACGGCGATCACGCCGGCGCCCTGTTGGAGGCTGCGGCGGCGGCCGGTGCGACAACCGTCGAGGGTCTCGAGATCCTCGTCCAACAGGGTGCCCGCTCGCTGGAGATCTGGACCGGCCGCACGCCCGACCTCGACGTGATGCGCGAGGCGGCGGCGCGCCGATAGCCTTGCCGCGATGACGACGTTCCGTTTCACCACCGCGGGGGAGTCGCACGGGCCCGGGCTCGTGGCGATCGTCGAGGGCATGCCCGCCGGCTTGGAGTTGGACCGCGAGGCGCTCGACCGTGACATGGCACGGCGCCAGCTCGGTCACGGCCGCGGCGGCCGGATGAAGATCGAGACCGACACGGTCGAGGTCCGCTCCGGCCTCCGTCACGGCCGCACGCTCGGCAGCCCGATCGCCCTGCTGGTCGCCAACCGCGACTACGCCAACTGGGAGGAGCGGATGAACCCCTGGCCGGTCGAGGGGTTCTCGCCCGACGAGGTGCACCTGCCGCGGCCGGGACACGCCGACCTCGTCGGCGCCCAGAAATACGGCCACGCCGACATCCGCAACGTGCTCGAGCGAGCGAGCGCCCGGGAGACCGCGGCGCGCGTCGCCGCCGGCACGATCGCCCGCGGCTTCCTCTCGACGCTCGGGGTCGAGATCCACAGCCACGTCCTGCAGATCGCCTCGGTCCGCGCCCAGGAGCGCACCGACCTGAAGCCGGAGGACTTCGCCGGAGTCGACGAGGACCCGGTCCGCTGCCTCGACCCGGAGGCCAGCAAGGCGATGGTCGCCGAGATCAACCGCCTGCGGAAGGCGAACGAGAGCCTCGGGGGCAGCTTCGAGGTGCTGAGCTTCGGCCTGGTCCCGGGGATCGGCTCCCACATCTCCTGGGAAGACCGCCTCGACGGCCGCCTCGCCGGCGCCGTCGCCTCGATCCAGTCGGTCAAGGGAGTCGCGATCGGCGAAGCCTGGGACGTCGCCGGCCGTCCCGGCTCCGAGGCCCATGACGAGATCTTCTGGAGCGAGGCGCGCGGCTACTACCGCGAGACCAACCACGCCGGCGGCCTCGAGGGCGGGATGACCAACGGCCTGCCGCTCTCGGTGCGGGCGGCGATCAAGCCGATCTCAACCCTGACCAAGCCGCTGCGCTCGGTCGACACCGAGACCAAACAGCCGGCCCAGGCGCTGCGCGAGCGGACCGATTCGACCGTCGTCCCCGCCGCGGCGATCGTCGCCGAGGCGATGGTCGCCCTGACCCTCGCCCGCGCCTACCGCGAGAAGTTCGGCGGCGACCACATCGACGATGTGCGCGCGGCGCTCGCGGCCTACAAGCAGCGCATCGACTTCCGGGGCTGAGCCGGTGAGCAGGCCGGCGATCGTCTTCATCGGCTTCATGGGGGCCGGCAAGAGCACCGCGCTCGCCGCCGCCCGCAAGGCGGGGCTGGAGACGGTCGAGATCGACGAGCTGATGGAACGTGAGCTCGGCAGGCCGATCCGCCAGGCGTTCGAAGAGGACGGGGAGGAGGCCTTCCGGGCGCGCGAGGCCGAGCTCGTCGGCGAGTTGCTGGAGAACGCCGACGGCGGCGCCATCGCCCTCGGCGGCGGCAGCGTCCTCTCCGAGCGGGTGCGCGAGGCGCTTGATCGCCACACCGTCGTTCTGCTCGAGGTCGACGCGGCAGAGGCCTGGAAGCGGATCGAGGGCACCGAGCGGCCGCTGGCAACCAGCGAAGCCGACGTCGAGCGCCTGCTCGCCGAGCGCCTCCCTCTCTACGAGGAGCTGGCCGACGCGGTGGTGCCGATGGCCGACAAGCGGGTCATCGCGCGGGCGCTGCCGGCGATCCAGGCGCTGGCGGAGATGCCTGACGGGACTAGGTTGCTGTGGGCTTCGAGCGCCTCCGGGGATTACCCAGTGTTCGTCGGGCGAGACCTGCTCGGAGTCGAGTGGTGGCCCCTCGAGGGCCGCCGGTTCTGTGTCACCGATGAGAACGTCGAGGAATACGCCAGCCGCATCGGGGCGGATAAAGTCTTTGCGATTCCGCCGGGAGAGAAGTCGAAGTCGCTCAAGCAGGTGGAGGAGGCGATCCTCGAGATGGCCGAACTCGGGATGACCCGGGAAGACCACGTAGTTGCGGTCGGAGGTGGGGTGGTCGGGGACCTCGGGGGCTTCTGCGCTCACATCTACCAGCGAGGTGTGCCGGTGGTCCAAGTGCCGACGACTGTGGTCGCCCAGGTGGACTCCGCCTACGGAGGTAAGACCGGGGTCGATGTGGACCAGTTGAAGAACTACGCCGGCGCCTATCAGCAGCCGGCAGCGGTCTTTTCCGACACCTCCACCCTGGAGTCACTGCCACCTAGGGATCTGGCGGCCGGTTTCGTCGAGGTGATCAAGACGGGATTGCTCGCCGGAGGTTCGCTCTGGGAGCGGGTCCGGGAGACGGAGGGGATCGATCCCGAGGCGCTCGACGACATCGTCTTCGCCTGCGCTCGCTACAAGTGCTCGGTGGTCGCCGCCGACGAGCGGGACGCGGGCCTGCGCCATGTCCTCAACCTCGGCCACACCGTGGGTCACGCAATCGAGGGAGTCTCCAAGTTCTCCTACCTGCACGGAGAGGCGATCGGCCTCGGATTGCTGGCGGCGCTACGGCTCTCCGAGGCATCGGACCTCCGCGATGAGGTTCACGCGCTTCTCCGTCGGTTCGAGTTACCCGTCACCCTCGATTCGGCGGTCTCCGCCGAGGACGTGGTCGCGGTCCTCGACCACGACAAGAAGCGAACCGCCGCCGGGGTCGGCTTCGTCCTCCTTTCCGAGCCGGGCAAGCCCCGCACCGGGCAGATCGTCGACCCGGCTAAGGTCCGGGCTGCCGTGGAGGAGCTCTACTGATGTCAACCGTCAAGAACCGCGTTGCCGTCCTGCACGGGGTCAACTTCGACGTGCTGGATCGGCGGGACGCCTCGATCTACGGCGGCATCTCGCTCTCTCAGCTGGAGGCGAAGATCTCCGACTGGGCGCATGAGCTGAGCCTGGAACCGATTTTCTTCCAGACCAACGCCGAGGGTGAGTTCTGCGAATACCTGCACCGCTCGGTCGAGATGGCCGACTCGGTGATCGTCAACGCCGGCGCCTGGACCCACTACAGCCGGGCGATCGCCGACGCGCTGGAGCTGACCCGGCTGCCCGCCGTCGAGGTCCACCTCTCCGACGTCGAGGCCCGCGACGACTGGCGCCGGCTCTCGGTCTTCGACGGTCTCGTCCTCACCAAGGTCGCGGGCAAGGGGCCCGACGGCTACCGCGAGGCGCTGGAGCTGCTCGCTCGCGAGCTGGGCGCCTGATGCGGGGTCGCGGCGACCGTCTCGAGGGGCTGCTCGCCGAGAAGGAGCTCGACCGCTTCCTCGTCACCGACCTGACCAACGTTCGCTACCTGACCGGCTTCACCGGGACCAACGGGGCTTGCGTCTGCGGACCCGGCGTCCGCCTCTTCCTCACCGACTTCCGCTACACCGAGCGCGCCGCCGCCGAGGTCGACGGCTGGGAGACCGAGACGCTGGCGGGAGACTGGCTGAAAGGGATCGCTGAGCGGCTGCAGGGCAAAGTCGGGTTCGAAGACGACCAGATGTCGGTCCGCCTGCTGGAGAAGCTGCGCGAGAAACTCGGCGACGGCGTCGAGATGGTCGCCGCCGGCGGCAGGGTCGAGCAGCTGCGGCGGGTCAAGGACGACCAGGAGCTGGCCTCGATCGCCGAGGCCTCGAAGCTGGCCGACGCGGTCTGGACCTGGACCCTGGAGCAGGGCCTCGCCGGCCGTCGCGAGCGCGATGTCGCCCGCACCGCCGAAGCGCGGATTCGCGAGCTCGGCGGCGACCCGTCCTTCCCGGCGATCGTCGCCGCCGGCCCCAACGGCGCCCTGCCGCACGCCGAGCCCGGCGAGCGGGAGATCGGTCGCGGTGAGCTGGTCGTCTTCGACATGGGGGCGAGGCTCGGCGGCTACTGCTCCGACGGCACCCGCACCTACGCCACCGGCGACCCGGGCGAGGACGGCCGCGCCATCTACGAGGTCGTCCGCCAGGCCCAGCAGGCTGGGCTGGAGGCGATCCGCGCCGGCGTCACCGGCGAGGACGTCGACAGCGCCGCCCGAAAGGTAATCGATGAGGCCGGCTATGGCGAGCACTTCGGTCACGCCCTCGGCCACGGCGTCGGGCTCGAGGTCCACGAGGGGCCGCGGCTCTCGCAGCGCTCCGACGACGTCCTCGCTCCGGGCGAGGTGGTCACCGTCGAGCCGGGCGTCTACCTGCCGGGGAAGCTCGGGGTGCGGATAGAGGACCTGGTCGTGGTCACCGAGGACGGGCTAAACAACCTCAGCGGACTGCCGAAAGAGCTCCAGATCGTCGAATGACGGCCTCAGACCCCGCCATACGGCGTCCTCGGTCGCCCAAATAGCGCTGCTATTCGGGCTTCCTGCGTCCTTGTCTGGCGGCGTCTGAGCCTCGTCATTCAAGCGATATGTCTTGTGGACCGATGTCCTCGCATGGGTAACGCCGCGGACACGCTCGTCTCGATCCACTCCGAAGCGCGCCGCGAACGCCTGCTCGACATGGAGGACCGCGTCCGTCGCTACCGCTTCGCCTGCTTCGCGATCCTCGCCCTGGCGCTCGCCCTCGGCGGTGGCAGCTCGGTCGGCTACTGGTGGATCGCGCTGCTCGGCCTCGGCCTGCTCGGCTTCGCGGTCGCCGACCGCTTCATGCGCAGCAGCACCCGTCCGGCGGTCTGGGTCGCCGGCGCCTGGGCGGCCCTGCCGGCCCTCCTTGCCGCATCGGTCCTGGTCACCGGAGGGGCCACCAGCCCGGTTCTCGTCTGGTGCGCGCTTCCCGCCGTCACCCTCGGCTTCCGCTTCGAGCCGCGGGGGATGGTCTTCGGCACGATCTACGTGATCGCGCTCTTTCTGGCCGCCGCCGTCCTTCCCGACCCACAGGCGGCCTGGGAGCAGCGCCAGCTGCTGATCGCAATCGCCGCGCTGATCGTCAGCACCGTGATCCTCAGCGGCGCCCTGGTCGAGTCCGACAAGGCCCACCGCCGCCGCTCGACGCTTGATCCACTCACCGGCCTCTTCAACCGCAACGCCCTCGAGCAGCGGTTGGCCGAGCTCGACGGGCAGCCCTGCGACCCCCGCGAGGGCCTCTCCCACGCCTTCCTCCTCTGCGACCTCGACCACTTTAAGCGGGTCAATGACCAGTTCGGCCACGCCGCCGGCGACGCGGTCCTGCAGGACGTCGCCTACACGATGCGGGCGACCCTGCAGGCAGGGGACTCGATTTACCGGGTCGGCGGCGAGGAGATCCTGGTGATGCTGCCCGGCGCCGGGCATGAGGACGCGCTGGAAATCGCCGAGCGTCTGCGGGTCGCGGTGCGCGAGCGCCGCCCTGTGGGCGTGCCGGTCTCGGTAAGCATCGGCGCCGCCGTCGCCGAGCCGGGCCTGGTCGACACCGAGGACATGCTCGCCCGCGCCGACGCGGCGCTGTATGCGGCCAAGGCTGGAGGGCGGGACTTGGTCTACGCCGACGACTGTTAGGGGCAGGCTGTCGGTGGGGGTCCCTGGGAGCACCTCCGCCGGGTGGATCGCCTTGAGCTGTCGCCTAATCGTCCTTGACCCGGCTCCATGCTGAGTACCCAGGGACCCCCACCGACAGCCTGCCAACCAAGCGAGCTCCACCAGACGCCCGAGGTACAACAGCTCTCCAAAAAGCTGTTGGCACCTTCTTGAAAGCTCTTGGCACTTCAGTCGCTCCCTATTGCGTGTCGTAGGGGAGGTGGGTGCCCCTCTCACAAAGGCTCAAGAAGTCACGATTGCGCCCATAGATCCGCCCAGCTGCGCGACGGTCTTTGGGAGAGGGGCACCCACCTCCCCCCAAAAGAAGCGCTAGAGCTTCAGCGACTCAGGTCCCAGTCGCTGCTCAACCGCTCACCAAACGCCGCCAACAGCCTCACCGTCGCCTCGACGTCGCGCAGGTCGACCATCTCGACCGGCGAGTGCATGTAGCGGAGCGGGATCGAGACGCAGCCGGTCGGGATCCCGGCGCGTGAGATCTGCAGGACGTCGGCATCGGTGCTGGTGCCGCGGCCGCTGGCGCTGATCGAGTACTCGATGCCCTCGGCCTCGGCCGTCTCAACCAGCAGCTCGAAGACCTTGGGCGAGAGGGTGGAGCCGCGGCTGATCGCCGGGCCGGAGCCGAAGGGATGGCTACCGATCTCCTTCTCGTCGACCCCGGGGGCATCGGTCGCGTGGGTGACGTCGACGGCGATCGCGATGTCCGGCCGCACCTGGAAGGCGGCGGTGCGGGCGCCGAAGAGGCCGATCTCCTCCTGCACGGCGGCGACGGCGGCAAACGAGCCGCCGGGGCCCTTGCCCTCGGCGCAGCGGCGCAGGCTCTCCAGCGCGACGTAGGCACCGAGCCGGTTGTCCATCGACCGGGAGACGAGCCGGTCGCCGGCCACCGGCATCGGCTCGGCTGCGATCACCACCGGGTCGCCGACCCGGACCAGGGTCTCGGCCTCCTCGCGGTCGGCGGCACCGATGTCGATGTGCATGCTCTTCAGCTCGACGACCTTCTTGCGCTGGTCGGGCTCGAGCAGGTGGATCGGCTTGCGCCCGGCGACACCGGGGACGAGGCCCTCTTTGCCGCGGATCTCGACCCGCTGGCCGACGAGGATCTGCGGGTCCCAACCGCCGATCGGGGCGAACCAGAGGAAGCCTTTCTCGTCGACGTGGGTGACGATCAGGCCGATCTCGTCGATGTGGCCGACGACGGCGAGCGTCGGGGCGGCGTCGCCGACGCGGGCGATGGTCGAGCCGATCCCGTCGGTGCTGATCTCGGCGAAGGAGGCGGCCTCGCGCCAGACCTCGGCTGCGGGTCCCTCGTATCCTGAGGGAGCCCCGGCGCGGAGAAGCTTGTCGAGAAGGTCTGGAGTGCTCAAAAGGTCCGGGGAGTATGCCTAAGTGTGGGCGGCGCTTGCTTCGCGACGGAGCTCTGCCCGTCCGGGTCCGTAGCTGCGGTGCTCGTAGGCGATCATCGCCCAGATCAATACGACGGCGAGCGCGAGGGAGATCAGTGCCGGCATCGCCGTTGCGACCGGGACCAAGATCAGGAGGACGATCGCCAGTCCCAGTCGCCGCCGGTTGACCGTCTGCACGTGCCGATAGCGAAAGGCGACGAGGCCGAGGAGGTAGACCGCGACGCCGCCGAGCAGGGCGAAGGCCGCGACATCGTGTAGGTGCTCGCCGGTGTGGCCGATCGTCACCTTCAGTCCGAATGCCATGAGGACGACGCCGGCGACCAGCAGCAGGTGGATGTAGGAGTAGGAGTCGCGGGCCAGCTCGTTCTGCTCCCGGCCGGCCTCGGCCTCGCCAAGGCGGCGGGCGGAGACCAGGGCGACGACGTCGAAGTACATCCACCAGAGCGCGGCGGCGAGGAACATTCCGAGCACCGCGGCGGTGCCGATCCCGAGGTCGAGGGCGCCGGAGGCGCCGACCCCGATCGCGACGATCGACTCGCCGAGGGCGATGATCAGGATCAGGCCGTGGCGCTCGGCGAAGTGACCGGGGACGAGCTTCCAACCTTCAGAACCGAAGAAGTAGGGCCCGGCCATGTCGAAGAAGATCGCCAGCGCCCAGAGCGCTCCCTGGGCAAGCCCGTCGAAGAGCGAGGCGAGGACGAGGATGCCGACCGCGATCGCGGTGCTGACCGCCAGCCCGACCACCGAGCGGCGCAGATCCTGGTCGTCGGCGCCGGCGATCCAGAAGAGGACGATGTGGGCGGCGCGGTAGACGCCGATCGCGAGGGCGAAGGTGAGGGCGAGGTTGCCGAACGCCTCCTGGACGCAGAGCGAGACGATCAGCATCGCCGCCATCGCGGCGAAGATCACGAGCCGGACCGCGCCGGCCTCGGGGTCGATGACGCTGGTCAGCCAGGCGTAGCCGACCCAGGCCCACCAGAGCACGCCGAGGATCAGCAATCCCTGGGCGATGCCCGACCAGGTCTGGTCGTGGGACATCAGCGCCGTGCACTGGGTGATCGCGAGGACGAAGACGAGGTCGAAGAAGAGCTCCAGCGGCGTCACCCGCTCGCCCTCGCGTCGAACCGCGCTCAGCCGGTGGTGGGTTTCTGCGGATGCCTCCATCTCCAATACTGTTGCGGACGTGGCAGTCGCACTTGTAACGGGAGCGTCCACGGGGATCGGGAGAGCGACGGCGATTCGCCTCGCGCGCGATCCGGGGACCGAGCTCGTCCTCGTCGCCCGCCGCGAGGAGCTGCTTCGGGAACTTGCCGAGTCGCTGCCCTGCCCGGCGACCTACGTTGCGGTCGATCTGACCCACGAGGACGCGCCGCAGCGGGTCCGCGCCCACCTCGAGGGCGAGCACGGCGGAGCCCTGCAGTTGCTCGTCAACAACGCCGGCGCCGCCTGGCGCGGCAGCTTCGCTGAGAGCGGCTACGCCAACGTCCACCGCCACATGGAGCTCAACTTCGACGCGGTCGTCCGCCTCACGGAGGCGCTGCTGCCGTTGCTCCGCGGCTCCGCGCCGAGCGCGATCGTCAACGTCGCCAGCACCGCGGGCAGGGTCTCACGCGCTCGGACCGGCGCCTACTCGGCCAGCAAGTTCGCCCTGATCGGCTGGACCGACTCGCTCCACGCCGAGGAGAAGCCCTACGGGGTGCACGTCGGCCTGGTGCTTCCCGGTTTCGTGAGCACCGAGGGGTTCCCGGCGACGGAGCTGCGCGAGAAAGCCCTCACCCGCTGGGTCGTCTCCAAGCCCGAGAAGGTTGCCGAGGCGATCCACCAGTGCGGTCCCGGCGGCCGCGCCGAGCGCTACGTGCCGCGCCCCTACGGAGCGGCGGCGGTACTGCGCATCCTCGCCCCGTCCCTGGTGCGTCGCGTCCTCGGCGGCGGTGCGGCCGCGACCCTCACCACCAGCACGGCCGGGGAACAGGGCCGAGACCCGGGCTGATGCCCCTCTTCGCCGACGTCATCGTCGTCCTCGCCCTGATGGTGGTCGCCGTCGTCGCCACGATCTCGACGAAAAAGGTGCGGCAGGTCAACCGCCGCTTCCGGATGCTCGACGAGATTGCGCGGGTTGCCGACGAGGGCAGCTCGCTGGATGAGACGCTCGACGCGATCGCCCGGATCATTGTCCCCGAGCTGGGCGACATCTGCGCGATCGACGTGATCGAGGGGGACGCCGTCCGCCGGGTGGCGCTGCAGGCCGACGGACCGGAGGGAGCGACGATCGCCGCCGGCCTGATGGCCCGTGGCCCGCGCCTGCAGACCCAGATCGCCAATGAGGCCAGCCGCGAACGCCAGGAGCCGCGCCGCTTCGACCTGCGCAGGGACGAGGATCTGCACGAGTTCGCCGAAGGCGAGAAGGACCTCGAATTCCTCCGCAGCCTCGGTATCCGCTCCGGGGTGACCGTCGAGCTGCGAGCGAGAGGCCGGCCGACCGGAATGCTGACGATCAGCGTCGGTCCCTCCGGGCGCACCTTCGACGACTCCGACGTCCATTTCGTCACCGTCCTCGCCGGCCGGGTCGCGCTGGCTCTCGACAACGCCGGCCTCTTCTCGGAGCTGGAGCGGACCGAGCGCGAACGCGCCGAGATCGCCGAGACGCTGCAGCGCGGACTGCTGCCGCCACCGCTGCCGCATATCCCGGGTTGGTCGATCGCGGCCACCTATCGGCCGGCCGGGGCCGAGAACGAGCTCGGCGGCGACTTCTACGACGCCTTCCGGATCGCCGACGGCTGGATGGTGGTGATCGGCGACGTCACCGGGCGCGGCGCCCAGGCCGCCGCCGTCACCGCCCACGCCCGCTACACCCTGCGCACCGCGGCGGCGCTGACCGGCGACCCGGTGCTTGCCCTGCGCACGCTCAACCGCGAGCTGCTCGCCCGCCGCGGCGCGGCACTCTGCAGCGTTGCCGCGATGGCGATCTCCGAAGACCCGAGCCAGCCCGTCCGCATCGCCGTCGCCGGTCACCCGCCGCCGCTTCTGGTCGACGGCGAAACCGTCAGCGAGGCGACGGGTCCAGGGCCGGTTCTAGGCGCCTTCACAGAGGAGACCTGGGCGCTGGAGACGACCACGGTCGCCCCCGGTCAGCAGCTGGTCGTGGTCACCGACGGGGTCACCGAGGCGGCCGGTGGGAGCGAGCGGTTCGGCGAGGAGCGGCTGCATGCCCAGCTCCAGGGAGCCACCAGCCCCGCCCTGGCGGCACAGCAGATCGAGGTCGCGCTGCACGAGTTCTGCGGTGGAACTCTCGACGACGACGCCGCAATCGTCGCCATCGCGCCGGCCTCGCCTACGGTCGAGCCGGCGTCGGAGCGGGAGCAGGCGCTGGTCGACCGCCTCTATGAGGCCTTCAACCGCCGCGACCCGGAGGAGATCGTCGCCCTCTGTGATGAGGGGATGGATTTCTTCCCGGTCGGCACCGCGGAGGAGATCGGCCGTACCGCGCCCTACATAGGTCCCGAGGGTCTGCAGGAGTACCTGGTCGACGTCGACCGCGCCTGGGACGAGCTGCAGATCGGCCAGAAGGTCGTCGAGCGCCGCGGCGGCTCTCTGCTGGTGCGGGGAAGGGTCTACGCCCGCAGTCGCCACCTCGGCATCCGCGACCTCCCCGTCGCCTGGATCTGGGACCTGGCCGGGGACAAATTCGTCCGCGGCGAGATCTTCCGCGACCCCGAGGAAGCCGTCACCCGCCTCGCGGCCTCGCACTGATCGAGATTACGGCGGATGCCGGGGGTATCCTGATTTCCGATGCCTCTCTTGCCGAGGACTAAATCCAGACAGCTCTTCGAGAAGTTGAGCGACCGCGAAGCGCAAATGCGCGAGATGCAGGGAGAGATCGCGGTCCTTCACGATCGCCAGGCCGACGACGAGGTCGAGGCACTCGCCGCCGAGCGGATCCGCAGGGGTGCGGCCGAGCGGACCGAAGACGGTGCCAGCACGCTGGGCGAGCTCGGCATCCACATCCGGTAGATCGTGGGCGGCGAAACCGCTCCGGAGTTCAAGGTCGAGCTTGCCGACGGAATCAAGGGCGATATATCCGAGTTGACGGCGCTGTCGGCAAAGGCCACCGAGGCGGATCGCACCGAAGTCGAATCACTGAAGCTCCGGATAGCGGAGCTGTTCGTGGAGTGCGAGGCGAACCCCATGCCGGCGAGCTGATGGGCTCAGGTCGCCACGCAGAGCTGGCCGACTGCCGTCGAATCCGCTTCGACATCGAGGGTCACAAAGGCAAGCCACGCTTCCGCTGGATCTATCGCAACGAACCCACCGACGGCGCACCAGCCAAATGCGTCTGGCTCGCCGTCGGCCCGCGGGCAGGACTTCGCGCCCATCAAAAAGCTCGACAACGATCTCGGTAGAGAGGCACCGTCTAGGATTCGGCGCCGATGACGATCACCACCAACCAATTCAAGAACGGCACCCACATCGAGATCGACGGGAAGATCTGGAAGATCATCGAGTTCCAGCATGTGAAGCCGGGCAAGGGCGGCGCCTTCGTCCGCACCAAGCTGCGGCGGATCGAGGACGGGTCGGTGATCGACAAAACCTTCAGGGCGGGGGAGAAGTTCCGCCCGGTGCGGACCGAATCAAAGAAGATGCAGTACCTCTACGACTCGGGTGAGGCCGCGGTCTTCATGGACTCGCAGGACTACAACCAGACCGAAATCGCCAAGGAGCAGCTCGGCGACTCGATGCAGTGGGTCCTGCCGAACGCCGAGGTCGACATCCTCTTCGTCGACGAGCAGCCAAGCGACGTGCAGGTGGCGAGCGCGATCGAGATGAAGGTCGTCCAGACCGACCCCGGCCTCAAAGGCGACACCGCCTCGGGCGGCGGCAACAAGCCGGCGACCCTCGAGTCCGGCGTCGTCGTCCAGGTTCCGCTCTTCATCGAGGAGGGCGAAACGGTGCGCGTCGACACCCGCACGGGCGAGTACATCTCCCGCGCCTGACCGCTCCGCGGTCCCGCGCTGACAGAATGCCCCTGTGCGCAGATCCGACCAGCGGCGGGACGCCGTCTTCGTCAACTACCAGCGCGACGTGACCGGGCGACCGCTGGCAGAGCTGTTGGGCGAGTCGCGGGCGCTGACCCGTGAGCTGGCCGAGGGCGTTGACACCCATCGCGAAGAGCTCGACGACACGATCGCCGCCTACGCCAAGGGGTGGACCGTCGACCGGATCGCGCCGCTCGACATGAACGTGATGCGGACCGCCCTCTATGAGATGGAGTTCACCGAGACTCCGGCCGAGGTGGCGATCAACGAGGCGGTGGAGATCGCCAAGGAGTACTGCGGCGCCGACGCTCCCAAGTTCGTCAACGGCGTCCTCGGCGCGGTCGCCCGCGAGCGGGAGCCGGCCAAGTGAGCGGCCGCCTGCGCGAGATTTCGGCGCGTCTGCAGGAGATCACCGCGCAGCTGCAGAGCGCGGAGGTCGGCGACGAGGTTGCCGCGCAGCTCGCTTCCGAGGCCGCCGACCTCGCCGCCGAGGCGGTCGAGGAGGCCAATCGCGAGGCGCGGCAGCAGGCAACGAGCGAGTGAAGCCATTCGCCTGTTCCTTTTCCGTGCTCAGCAACGAAAAGGAACAAATGGAATGAGCTACCCGGAGGACCTGCACGGGCTCGTCGACGGGGCGCTCGCGAAACTCACGTTTTCCGCCACCGCGGCGACCGCCGGGCTCGAGGAGGCGATGCGCTACTCGCTGCTGGCCGGCGGCAAGCGGGTGCGGCCGGTGCTGGCGCTCGCCACCGCCCGCGCCCTCGGCGCCGAGCCGGAGCGGCTGCTGCCGATGGCCTGCGCGATCGAGCTGATCCACACCTACTCGCTAATCCACGACGACCTGCCGGCGATGGATGACGACGAGCTTCGCCGCGGGCTGCCGACCTCCCATGTCAAGTTCGGCGAGGACGTCGCGATCCTCGCCGGCGACGGCCTCTTCGCCGAGGCGATGCGGCTCTTCTGCGAGCAACCGGGAGAGCCGGCTCGGGTGCTGGCTGCGCTGCGCGAGCTGGCCGGCGCGACCGGGGTCGACGGCATGGTCGGCGGCCAGTACGTCGACGTGATCGGGGCCGAGTCCGACGCCGAGGGCCTGCGCGCCCTGCACGCGCTGAAGACGGGCAGGCTGATCGCCGCCAGCGTAAATACCGTCCTCCTGCTCGAGGGCGCCCCCGAACCTGAGACAATGCCCTATCGCCGTTTTGCCGACGAGCTGGGCGTGCTGTTCCAGATCGTCGACGACATCCTCGACGTAACCGAGTCGGACGAGCAGCTCGGAAAGCCACATGGAAGCGACGAGAGACATGGCAAACTCACCTACGTCAGCCTTTTCGGGCTGGAGCGGGCCCGCGAGCTGGCGGCCGAATCGCACTCGAAGGCGACAACGGCACTGGCCGAGGCGAGCGGCGAGACGGCGGACCTGAGGCGCGTGGCCGACTACATCTTCACGAGGAACGAATGAGCGAAAAGCCCCCCACCCAGGGCAACGAGGACGACAACAGAGAGCCGTTGCTGCCGGGGATCGACGGCCCGGAGGATCTGCACGGCCTCGACGACGAGCAGCTGCAGCAGGTCGCGCAGGAGATGCGGACCTACATCATCGACACGATCGGCGAGATCGGCGGTCACTTCGGCGCTAACCTCGGCACCTGTGAGCTCGCCGTCGCCCTCCACAGCCTGCTCGACTCCCCCCGCGACAAGGTCCTCTGGGACGTCGGTCACCAGTCCTACCCGCACAAGATCCTCACCGGCCGCCGCGAGCGCCTCTCGACGATCCGCCAGTACGACGGCCTAGCCCCGTTCTGCTCGGTGTTCGAGTCCGAGCACGACATCATGGGCGCCGGCCATGCCTCGACCTCGATCGGCTACGCGGTCGGGCTGAAGGAGGCGATGCGCAAGGGAATCGGCGCCGACGGCAAAGTCGCGGCGGTGATCGGCGACGGCGCTCTGACCGGCGGCGTCGCCTACGAGGCCCTGCACGCGGCCGGCGGCTTGCAGACGCCGATCGTGATCGTCCTCAACGACAACGGGATGTCGATCTCCCCAAACGTCGGCGCCCTCTCGCGCTACTTCAACCGAATCCGCCTCAACCCCCGCCTCTGGCACGCGCGGGAGGGAGTCGAGGATCGGCTGACCAAGCTGCCGCTCGGGCTGGGAGGACGGATCGAGCGCCTCGGTCCCGAGATCAAGGCTGCGATCAAGGCCTACTGGGCGCCTGGCCTCTTCTTTGAGGAGCTCGACCTCGCCTACATGGGCGTGATCGACGGCCACGACGTGCACGCGCTGCGCGAGGCGCTGAGCGAGGCGTTCGAGGCCGACCGCCCGGTCGTCGTCCACATCCACACCGTCAAGGGCAAGGGCTTCGCGCCTGCCGAAGAAGGCGGCTTGGAGTCGATGGAGGAGTGGCACGCGGCGAAGCCGAAGTCGATCGTCAACGGCGAACCGGCGAGCGCGAAGCCGGTGCCGGTGACCGAAACCGACTCGCCGGAGGGGATCGAGGTGCTGGAGCAGCCGCCCGCCGCCGGCTCGCCGCCCCAGTACACCAAGGTCTTCGCCGGGGCGATGGTCGCCGAGGCGCAAGCCGACGAGCGGGTGATCGGGATCACCGCGGCGATGGCGGGGGGGACCGGCCTGCAGAAGCTCGCCGACGAGGTGCCCGAGCAGTACTACGACGTCGGCATCGCCGAGCAGAACGCGGTGCTGCTGGCCAGCGGACTGGCGCTGCAGGGGGCGAAGCCGGTCTGCGCGATCTACTCGACCTTCCTCCAGCGCGCCTTCGACCAGATCGTCCACGACGTCTGCCTGCAGGAGCTTGACGTCACCTTCGCGATGGACCGCGCCGGCCTGGTCGGCGACGACGGGCCGACCCACCACGGCGCCTTCGACGTCTCCTACTTCCGCCCGATCCCGAACGTGGTCGTGATGGCACCCCGCGACGAGGCGATGCTGGTCCACATGCTCCACACCGCGATCGCCTATGACGGGCCGGCGGCGCTGCGCTACCCGCGTGGGGTTGGCGAGGGAGTCAAGCTGCCACCGACGCCGCAGCTGGTCCCGATCGGCAAGGGCGAGATCCTGGCCGAGGGCGAGCGCGTCGCCCTGCTCGGCTACGGCTACGGCGTCACCGTCGCCCGCGAAGCGGCAGAGATCCTCGCCAAGCACGGGCTGAAGCCGACCGTCGCCGACGCCCGTTTCGCCAAGCCGATCGACGGCGAGCTCGCCGAGAGCCTGGCCCGGGAGCACGAGCTGGTCGTGACGATCGAGGAGAACGTGCTTCCGGGCGGTTTCGGCTCTGCAGTGCTCGAGCACCTCGAGGACGCCTTCGCCGAGACGCCCGGTGAGCGGGCGCGCGTCCTGCGCGTCGGCCTGCCGGACACCTACGTCACCCACGGCAAGCCCGGTCTGCTGCGGGCCGAGGTCGGCCTGACGGGCGAGTCGGTGGCCGACCGGGTGCTCAGTTCCATGCCGAGCGCCCAACCTGTCCTGACCTAATCAAAATTGACGATTGATTCAATTGGCGCAATCGACTAGCCTGCGCCAGTCTCTCCGGTGAAGGAGGAGCAGGCAGTAAGCCAGCGCTTCTGGGGAAATCGCCAAGGGGAGGAGAGACGCGCTCTATATGTGTGGATCCGCTTGGGGAATCGGGTCTCTCGCGCCCGCCTAACAGGTCGGGGCGCGAGGCGCGTCCGCGGGCGGTCGCGCGGCTCGCCAGAGACTGGGTGCGGGGGAGCTCTGTCGTAGGCAAAACAAAGGCGCCCGCCGAAGCGGGCGCCTTTGGTGACGGGTACTGAGTCGATCAGGGTTCGCTGGCGCGAACGGCGACCGGGTCACCCAGTTTGGTCGACCCTTCGAGGATCGCGGTGTTGGAGCCCGCGGGCGCCGGCACACCGGAGATCGAGTTGACCAGAGGATCGACGGCCCAGGAGAACAAAATTCCGCCGCAACCGCTGGCTCCGGGAGCCGCGAACGAGTTGTCGACGAGTTTGTTTCCGTTGACCGTGATCACGGTGCCCAGTTCGTTCGAGGAGACCGTCCCCGGGTTGCCGCTGATCGGTTTGTTGGGCCCCGGAGGTGCAGTGGTGCCCGTGGTCAGGTTCCAGATGATCGGGTTGGAATTGGACCCGATGTAGCAGTTGCTACCGAGGAACGGGTTGCTCAACTTGACCTTGACGGGGAGTTTCAGAGCCGTCCCGTTGGCCGACAGCATGTTGAGCACGTTGACTTTCACCGAGCTCGACGGCGCTGCCAGTTCAACCGTCGAGGTGATGCCCGTGAAGCCGTTGTTGATCGTTTCGTTGAACAGGTCCTTGAGGATCTGCGGCCACCAGCTCGGCGCGGTCACGCCCAGCAGTCCACCAGGCACGGGCTGCGCCGCTTTGGTGAGGGTGTTGCCGTCCTCGGCGCCGAAGAACTGAAGGTTCGACGAGAAGACCGTTTCGGTTTCAGGCCACTCCAGTCCGCCCTGCAGGATGACCGGAGTTTTGATCGGCACGGCTTTGGCCCCGATCGTCACGGTTCCGGAGGTCGTTTTCGAGAACAGGCAGGAGTCGAGGGTTGCGCGGCTGAGCGGGCAATCGTTGAAATCTGCGAATTCTCCTGTAGGGCTGTGAGGGGCGGCGATAGCCGCCGTAGGCACCAATAGCGCCACGACGAATGCCGCGGCCAGGATTAGCCTTTTCATGGACTGGTCCTTTCGGTTGTGTGTGTTCCGGGAGTTCCCTGCCCCCGAAGGCGGAGCGAAAATCACTCCAATAAAGAACCTTCTATCAAAAATAGTCGCCCTGTACATTGGTAAAACTATAAAACGATAAAAAGATATATCTGTTTCCAATGGGGACTTCCGAGATTCAGCCCCACCAGATGGACAGCACCCGCCTCCAGTTGCCCCAGCAGATGGCCTCGATTTCTCCGCCGCCGAACCCCTCGGCCTCGAGGGCATCGACCAGCCGCGGCAACCCGGCGGCGTCGCCCAGCTCGGCGGGCATCGTCGCGCCGTCGAAGTCGGAGCCGAGGGCGACGTGGGCGACGCCGATGCGCTCGGCTACGTAGCGGGCGTGCTCGGCGATCAGGGCGATCGGAGTGTCTGCGTCGTCGGCGAAGTCGGGCCGCAGAAAAGGGGTCGCGAAGACGATGCCGACCAGCCCACCGCTGGAGCCGATCGCGTCGAGCTGGGGGTCGATGAGGTTCCGCGACGCGGGGCAGAGCGCGTGGACCCCGGAGTGGCTCGCGACCAGTGGCCCCGGTTCGAGCCGGGCGACGTCCCAGAAGCCGACTTCGTTGAGGTGGCTGAGGTCGACGAGGACGCCGAGTTTGGCGCAGGCCCCGACGAGTGCCTTTCCCTGCGCGGTCAGCCCCGGGCCGGTATCGGGAGAGGAGGGGAAGCGGAACGGCACCCCGTGTCCGAAGACGTTGGAGCGACTCCAGACGGGACCCAGCGACCGCAGCCCGCGCTCGTGCCAGGCGTCGAGGTCTGAGAGATCGCCGTCGATCGCCTCAGCGCCCTCGAGGTGCATCACCGCCACCGGGGGCGAGTCGTCTTCCCTGGCGGCGTCGACGCCGTCGATCGAGCGAGCGACGACGACCTCCCCGCGGCGCTCCAGCTCCAGCAGACGCTCCACGGTGGCGTTCGCGTGGGCGGCGGCCTGCTCGTGCCCGACCGGCTCGGCCAGCGGCTCGGAATAGGAACCGTTGGCTCCAAAGCTGATCTGGCTCGCCGGTTCCCCGGGCGATGGGGTGAAGATCGCGAAGATGCCACCCCGCATCCCGCCCTCCCGCATGCGGGGCAGATCGAGGTGGCCGTGCGTGCTCCGGCGCGAGAGATCGTCGCCGCCATCTCGCGTCAGTGCGTCGTTGTGGCCGTCGAAGATTGGGATCACGAGGGTGAATGTAGGAGACTCAGCGGTATGCCGATCGAGACTTCGCCCAAAAACCCGGCCGAGCGGGCGGCCGAGGGCAAGGCGGCAAGGGGCGATCGGCCCCGCTCCGGCCACGCCGAGTTGAGCGACGCTTCACGCGATCCGCTCGCGATTCTCGGGGCCCAGGACGAGAGCCGCGTGTCCGAGCTGGTGCCGATTCGCTACGGGCGGATGCTGGCCTCACCTTTCGCCTTCTTCCGGGGCTCGGCGGCGGTGATGGCCGCCGACTTGGCCGAGACGCCGGCCACCGAGTTCACCGTGCAGCTCTGCGGCGATGCCCACCTCTCGAACTTCGGCGTCTTCGCCGCGCCCGACCGGCGCCTCGTCTTCGACTGCAACGACTTCGACGAGACCTGTCCCGGATCGTTCGAGTGGGATGTGAAGCGGCTGGTCGCCAGCGTCGCCGTCGCCGGCCGTCAAAACGGCTTCGGCAAACGGGATCGGCGCCGGGCGTCCCTGGCTACCGCAGCCGGCTACCGGGGGGCGATGCGCGAGTACGCCGCGATGCGCAACCTCGAGGTCTGGTACTCGCGGATCGACGTCGAACCGGCCCTCGATGCAGCCCGCGCGCAGGTCGACGACCGGCGCGCCCGCCGGCTGCAGCGAAACCTCGCCAAGGCGCAGGCCAAGGACAGCATCAGGGCCTTGGGCAAGCTCACCTACGAAGAGGGGGGCAGGCTGCGGATCGTCAGCGAACCGCCGTTGATCACCCCGCTGGAGGAGCTCGCGGGCGCTGACGACGCCGAGCATCAGTTGCGGGAGGTGATCGGCACCTACCGCGAGTCCCTGAGTCCCGACCGCCGTCATCTCGCCGCCTCTTACGACTACGTCCACGCCGCTCGCAAAGTGGTCGGGGTGGGAAGCGTCGGCACCCGGGCCTGGATCGTCCTCACGCTCGGCCGGGACTCGGGGGACCCGCTCTTCCTGCAGGCGAAGGAAGCCGGTGAGTCGGTCCTCGAGCCCTACGTGGGCACAAGCGAGTACGAGCACCATGGCCGCCGCGTGGTCGAAGGGCAGCGGCTGATGCAGGCGGCAAGCGACATCTTCCTCGGCTGGGTAACCGTCACCGGGGTGGACGGCGAGGAGCGCTGCTTCTACGTGCGCCAGATGTGGGACGGCAAGGGCTCGGCCGAAGTCGAGGGGCTCTCGGCGCCGGAGCTGGCCGGCTACGGCGCCCTCTGTGGCCGGGCCCTGGCACGCGCCCACGCCCGCTCCGGCGACCGGATCGGGATCGCTGCCTACCTGGGGGGTGGAGAAACCTTCGACAAGGCGCTCGCCGAGTTCGCCGAGGCCTACGCGGACCGCAACGAAAGCGATTTCGCACAGCTACGCGAGGCCGCCGACAGCGGTCGGATCGCCGTCGAGGAGGGCTTCGATTGAGCCTGGCGACGGTCCGGCGGGGAATCCTCGTCCTCCTCCTCGACGCCGGGATCCTGCTGTTGCTCTCCGAGGTGATGAGCGGCTTCGTCCTCGACGGCGCCGCCACCGCCCTCGGCGCGGCGGCGATGATCGGGCTGCTGAACGCCTTCGTCTGGCCGGTGCTGGCGCGGCTGACCTTGCCGCTGACGGTGATGACCCTCGGGCTCGCGGCGCTCGTCCTCAACGGAATCGTGGTCACCTTCGCGATCGATCTCCTGCCGCACGCCGAAGTCGCGACGGTCCTCGACGGGATCGTGATCTCGATCGTCGTTGCTGCCCTTACCTCGGCGGTCTACTCGCTGCTGGCGATCGACGAGGACGACTCCTGGTATCGCAACGTCGTCCGCCGCCAGGCCCGCCTCCGCGGGCAGGTGACGGAGAGCGACGTCCCCGGCGTCCTCTTCCTCGAGATCGACGGCCTCGCCCACGACATCCTCCTGCGGGCACTGAAAGACGGCAGCGCCCCGACCTTGTCCTCCTGGGTGCGGGGAGGCTCGCACCGTCTGCAGTACTGGGAAACCGACTGGTCCTCGCAGACCGGCGCCTGCCAGGCGGGCCTTCTGCATGGTTCCAACGAGGACATGCCCGCCTTCCGCTGGTGGGAGAAGGAGCGCGGCGAAGCCATCGTCACCAACCACCCGCGCGACGCCGAAGAGATCGAGCGACGCCACTCCGACGGGCACGGGCTGCTGCACGCCGACGGCGCCAGCCGCGCCAACATCCTCTCCGGCGACGCGCCCCACTCGATGCTGACGATGAGCACGGCGCTGCGCCGGCGGCGGCCGATCGGCAAGGACTACGCCGCCTACTTCGCCCGGCCCTACGCGGTGGCGCGGACCTTCGCGCTCTCCCTCGCCGAGATCGGCCGCGAGCGGCGAGCGGCCCGCAGCCAGGTCCGCGACGACGTCCGCCCGCGGATGCACCGCAGCCGGGGCTATGTCTTCGCCCGCGCCTGGGGGACGGTGGTCCAGCGCGACCTCCAGGTCGCGACCGTGATCGGCGACGTCCTCGCCGGCCGCCCGGTCATCTACACGACCTTCCTCGCCTACGACGAGGTCGCCCACCACTCGGGGATCGAGCGCCACGATGCCCTCGCCGTGCTTCGCGACCTCGACCGCCAGATCGCGCGGATCGCCGGCGCCTGCGAGGACGCTCCGCGGCCCTATCGGCTCGTCGTCCTCTCCGACCACGGCCAGTCGCAGGGGGAGACCTTCCGTGACCGCTACGACCAGACGCTCGAGGAGCTGGTGCAGGGTGCCTGCGGGGCCGACAGCGTTGTCGCCTCCGAAGCCGGCGACGACGATTCGCTCTCCTACCTCAGCGCCGGGCTGACCGAGGTGGCACGCGACGACACCATGGCCGCCCGCACGGTTCGCGCCGCAACCCGCGACCGGCTCGCCGACGGCGCCGTCGCCCTCGATTCCGACGCCCGCCGCGAGGTCGAGGAGACGCACGAGGACGGTGAGCTGCCCGAGCTCTCGGTGATGGCCTCGGGCTGCCTCGGGCTGATCACCTTCCCGCGCGAGCCCGGTCGCGTCTCGCTCGAGCGGATCGAAGCGCTCTACCCGGCGCTGATCCCGGCCCTGCGCGACCACCCCGGGGTCGGCTTCATACTGGTGCGATCCGAGGCGGAGGGTGCGCTGGCGATCGGCGCCGGTGGCACCCGCCACCTCGTCGACGACCGGGTCGTGGGGGAGGACCCGCTGGCTCCGTTCGGGCCCAACGCCGCCGACCACCTGCGGCGCACCGACGGCTTCGCCCACTGCGCCGACCTGATGATCAACAGCACCTACTGGTCTGATTTCGGCGAGGTCGCCGCCTTCGAGGAGCTGGTCGGCTCGCACGGCGGGATGGGCGGCACCCAGAGCTTCCCGTTCGTGCTCCACCCAAGCGATCTCGAATGGCCGGCGGAGGACGTCGTCGGCGCCGAACGGGTCCACCGGGTCTTCCGCGGCTGGCTCGCCGGGTTGGGGCAGACGGCCTACGCGAGCGAGGTCGACTCGCCTGGTGAGAGCACCCGCGTCGCCACCTGAGGCGCGATCTCGCGGGTGCAGGCGGCGAACTCCTGCGCCGGGAGTTTGAGTCGGCCGGGACGGAGATGGGCGAGGCCGAAGGGGTAGAGCGTGCCCCAGTGGATCGGGACGGCGAGGCGGGGGGAGAGCAGCGCCGCCGCCTGAGCCGCGCTCTCGGGATCCATATGTCCGGCGCCAAGCGTCGGGCCCCAGCCCCAGACCGGCAGCAGCGCCAGGTCGAGCTCGGGAGCCAGGCCCTCCATTCCCGCGAAGAGGTCGGTGTCGCCTGCGAAATAGATGGTTCGGCTGCCGGCGATCAGGAAACCGAGCGGCTGCACGTCGCTTGCTCCGCGGCGATGGCCGCCGTCGTGGTCGGCCTCGACCGCGGTCACGGTCAGGGCGCCGACAGAGGCCGACTCGCCCGGCGCCAGCTCGGTGAGGTTGCCGAAGCCGTGGCGTTCGAAGAAGCCGTGCGAGCCCCTCGGGATCAGCAGGCGTACCTCCGGGTCGAGCCGGCGCAGCGAGGCGAGGTCGGCATGGTCGTGGTGTAGATGGGAGATCAGCACCGCGTCGATCCCCGCGCTGAGATAGGGAGGGGGCAGGGGGCCGTGCCGGACCAAGGGGCCGACCCGCCCACGCAGGACCGGGTCGGTCAGCAACCTGGTGCCGTCGAGGTCGACGAGGGTGGTGGCGTGTCCGACGTAGGTGACAGTGTCCGCATCACTCATGCCCCGTCGAGTATGGCTCCGTCGAGAGAAGGGTGCGACCGAGGACGAAGTCATCGAGATCGAGCCCGGTGCCCTGAGCGGCCTCTTCGCCGCCCCGCAATGGCTGCGCGACCTCGGGATTTCGTCCTGGCTGCTGTTCGGGGTCGGGGCGGCGCTGGTAGCCGCGATCTGGCTCCTCGCGCTGACCGAGACGATCGTCCTGCCGCTGATCACCGCGGGGATCATCGCCGCGGTGGCCTCGCCGCTCGTCGACTGGCTTCGCCGCCACGGTGTGCCGCGCGGGATCGGAGCCGCCCTCGTCCTCCTCTTGATCGTCGCGCTGGCAGCCGCGGTGGGGCTGATCGTCCTCTCCGGGATCTCCAGCCAGGCCAGCGGCCTCTCCTCCCGGCTGCAGGAAGGCGCCGGTCAGATCGAGTCGTGGCTCCGCGACCTCGGCGTCAAGGCGCCGGCGGCGGCCGATGCCAACTCAAACGCGAGCGCCTCTTTCAGCAGCGCGTTCCAGGCGCTCACCCACGGCCTCGTCGGCGGGATCGACAAGCTCGCCGGCCTCGCGATTTTCCTCTCCTTCACCGTCCTCAGCCTCTTCTTCCTGCTCAAGGACGGGCCGCAGATCGGCGCCTTCGTCGAGCGCCACCTCGGCGTGCCTGTTCCGGTCGCGCACTCGATCCTCGGTCGGGTCGCGGGCAGCATGCGCGGCTACTTCCTCGGCGTGACGATCGTCGCCGCCTGGAGCGCCCTGATCGTCGGTGTGGGCTCGCTGCTGATCGGAGTGCCGCTGGCCGGGACGATCGTGGTGGTCACCTTCCTCGGCGGTTACGTCCCCTACATCGGTGCCTGGACCGCGGGCGGCTTCGCCGTCCTCATCGCCCTCGGCGGATCGGGGCCGGAGGCGGCAGCGGCGATCGCGGTCATCGTGCTGCTGGCCAACGGCGTCTTCCAGCAGCTGGTCCAGCCGATCGCCTACGGGGCGGCGCTGAAGCTGCACCCGCTAGCGGTGCTGATTTCGACGATCGCCGGCGGCTGCCTGTTCGGGACCGTCGGCCTGGTGCTGGCGGCGCCGCTCCTCTCGGCCGCGGTGAGGATCTCGGCGGATCTCACCGCGGCCGTGGAGAGCGAGGAGCCGGGCTGATCCCGGCTCAGGCGGTGGCTATTCCTCCCAGCGGGCGGTGAGCTGGTAGATGATCGTCACGTCGAGGAGGATCATCAGGAAGGCCCACAGTGGCGCCGCGGGGAACCAGACGACCTGCGAGATGGCATTGATCATCACGAAGATGATCGCCGTCCAGCGAGCCCACCCGGCGGCGGCGAAGAGGCCGAGACCGGTGATCGCCATGATCGAGCCGAGGACGAGGTGGATCCAGCCCCAGGTCGAGACGTCGGCGATGAGCACTCCCTGACCGCCGACGAAGACGACTTCGTTGTTGAGGACGGCCGCCAGGCCCCAAAGTGCGTCGAGCGACCCGACGATGAACAGGAGGACGCCGGCGAAGACGGTCCACCCCGTCGGTTGCCGTTCCTCGAGTCTGTGCCGCTCCTCAGCTCTGCTGCTCTCCATGTTGCTCTCCCTCCGGTTGGTCTCTATCTATTTGGCAGACAGCGCCCCTACCGACAAGAACACGCTGGATGCAGATAGACCATAGAACCCACCCCGGATCTGAAGCAACAGCTCCTAGACGGGCTGGGCGAGGAGCGGGCCGTGCCGCTGTGCTGCCTGGGACGGCGGGAGAAGCAGGGCGGAGACGCAGACGAGGATGAAGGCGGTGGCCTGCAGGCCGATGCCGACCGAGCCGCTCGCCATCGGGTCGCCGAAAACGACGACGCCGCTGATGATCTGGACGGCGCTGGCGATCAGGCCCATCAGCCCGATCGTCTCGATCGCGCCGCCGCGCTGCAGGGCGGCGACGGCGGAGTACTGGGCCAGCGCGCCGCAGACGACGATCAGGCCGACCCACGGACCAAGGACGAGGAAGGGAAGCTCTCCCTCGCCGGACAGCGCCTTGATCGCCACCCCGGCGATGGCGAAGAGGGTGCCGGCGATGATTGCCATCAGGGCGCCGCGATGGGCGCTGATCCGCCGGTAGCCGAAGGCGAGGACGAGAGCGCAGAGGGCGAGGCCGCCCTCGAAGGCGACGATCGCCCCGATCGCGAACTGGGAGTGGCTGCCGTGGATGCTCGGCAGCGTCAGGGCGAGGAGGGCGAGGCCCGCTCCGCCGAGCAGCAGGGCAAGCCACTGGCGCGGCTCGACGGCCTGGCCGAAGAGCCGCTGCGAGAGGACGGCGAGGCTGACGGCACCGCCGGCGAGGGAAGCCTGGACCAGGGAGATCGGCGCCATCGAGAGAGCGGCGATGTGGACCAGCCAGGCGACGGCGGCGATGCCCCATCCCGCCGCGAACCAGGGCGAGCGGGCGAGGCGGCGGGCGCTCTGCAGCGGCGCTTGGATCCGCACCGGCGGCACCTGCTGGCAGCCCTGGTGCTTGAGCAGCGAGGCGAAGTTCGCCATCACCGCTCCCACCAGCCCCAGCCCGATGCCGACCTCGACGGAGCCCATCGCTACCGCCTGCGCTTGCCGCCCCGGGAGCGGTGCTGCGCCGGGCGGGAGGGACGGGAGTCGGCCTTCTTGAGGCGGCCGCCGTGGGAGACCTCGAACTCGCGGACGAGGCCGAGGTCCCCGGCCATGCGACGGACGTCTTCGGCCTGGTCGGCGAGGACGAAGCTGACCCCTGTGCCGGTGCGCCCAGCCCGGCCGGTGCGGCCGATGCGGTGGGTGTAGGAGTCGCGATCCTCGGGGGCGTCGTAGTTGATCACGTGGGTGATGCCCTCGACGTCGATCCCGCGGGCGGCGACGTCGGTGGCGACGAGGGCTCCGACCTCGCCTTGCTCGAACCGGGCCAGAGCACGTTCGCGCTGGCGCTGGCTCTTGTCGCCGTGCATCGCGACGGCCTCGATCTGCTGGGTGCGCAGGCGCTTGACCAGGCGGTCGGCGCCGCGCTTGGTGCGGACGAAGACGATCGTCGGTCCGGTCTCGCTGTCGCGCAGCTGGGCGACCAGGTGGGTTAGCTTCTCTCCCTGGGTCTCGACCGGGAGGAAGTGGTGCTCGATGTCGGCCTTGGCCTGTTTCGGCGCGTGGGTGTGGGTGCGGGCGTCGTGGGTGTAGGCGGCGGCGACCTTGCCGATCGCGCCCTCGAGCGTGGCCGAGAAGAACAGCGTCTGGCGCGAGTCGGGGGTGCGGTTGACGATCCGGTCGACCGCGGGCTTGAAGCCCATGTCGAGCATCCGGTCGGCCTCGTCGAGGACGAGGACGCGGACGTGCTTGAGAACGACGACGCCGCGGGCGATCAGGTCCTCGAGGCGGCCGGGGGTGGCGACCAGGATGTCGGCCTTGCCGACGGCCTTGATCTGCGGCCCGAAGCCGACTCCACCGTAGACGGCGGCGATCTTCAGCCCCTGGGTCTCGGCGATCGGCCGGATGTCTTCGACGATCTGGCCGGCGAGCTCCCGGGTGGGGGCGAGGATGAGGGCGCCGATGCGCCCCTGCTCGGGCGAGAGGCGCTCGACCATCGGGATGCCGAAGGCGAGCGTCTTGCCCGAACCGGTCGGGGACTGGACGAGGAGGTCATGCCCGGCGAGCGCGTCGCGGATGACCAATTGCTGAACGGGGAAGGGATGGGTGATGTCGCGGCGTGAGAGCGCACGGATCACCGGCTGTGAGATGCCGAGATCGGCAAATGAGACAGTTATGGAAGTGCTCCTTATTTGAACGTCTAGGGAGATCCTGCGGCCCCTAGGCGCCAAGCGGCACGCGGAGGAAACGGAACCTCTCGGGTGGCGTTAGGCCAAACCCGACTCCTTCACGGTAGCAGCGCCTGGGCTAAGACAGGTTCTTGACCGTCACCTGAAGTCCTTTGCCGTTGCTCGAGCTACGCATGTATAGCGCCAAGGTCCGTCCCTGATATTCCACGACCTGGATGCTGCCCGGCCCGATCGAGACTCCACGCCACAGCCTGACCTTTCGGCGAAGCTGGCCCTTCGGAGTCAGCTCAGCGGCAAAGACCGCCGCCCGAAACCCTCCACCTTTCCGGGGGTCGTGTTCCTGCCAGGTCGCCCACACCCGGCCTCCCGCTAGGTCGAGACGCCCCTGGGCGTTACCCGGGCCGCTGCTGAGGCGTTCGGGCTTCGTCGCGGTTGAGCCGATTCGGGCCGCATGAATGGAGAAGCTCCAGGGTTCGGTGTCCGCCTCGTTGACCGGATAGAGAATTCGCCCACCCAACAAGACCGGCCCGCCGACGAGCGGACCCGTTCCCATGTCCTTCAGCGCCGGTTGGAGTCGGCGCCATTCTCCGCCGCGCAGTTCGGCGACGAAGTGCTGCGAGCTGCGGCCCTGGGTCGCAAAGCCAATCGCCGGATAGCCCGCTGCCCCCTCGTGTGGGGTCTCTATCGCGAGTTGGGCAATCGCCGCGGGAGCGGAAATCGTAGGCGTCGAAGCCCATTCGCCTCCAATCTCGCGGAGCAGCCAATAGCTGGACGCCGTTGCTTCCTGCTTGTCGATCAGCGCTACCAAGTCGCCGTCGTGGGTTGCGATCTGGACGAGCTGTCCCCCGCGCAGGGGTGGAAGAGCAAGGGGCTGCCAACTTCCTGCATCGAGACAGGCGACGACCGGTGCCGGTCGTGAACCGGCTGAGTATCCGAGGCAGGGAGCTCCACCGGACCTGGGGATCGCGATGCTGATCGGAAGGTCCTGGCTGACCTGTCCCGGCGGCACCGGCTGCTCTTCCCAATCGTGCGCTCCTCGCCGAAAGACCCGCAGGCCGAAGTCGCCGCTGCGCCGGTAACCGGCGACCGCGAGCCAGAGATCTTCGCGTCCGTCGCTCGCCAGTTCTGCCCAGGCCTCGTCGGCAAAGGCTGCCGGTCCCGACGCAGGCCGCCCGGCAGCAGTTCCATCCTCGGCGCCGCACCCCGCGCCGATGGCCACGAGGATCACGACGAGGATCAGGGGCAGCACCGGCGCCGCCCCTGTCCTTGCGTTTCTCAGGTGATGCTCCAAGAAAACGAACCGCGCTCCTGGCTAGAAGCGGTAGCGGGAGGAGATGCGGTCATTCCATTCCGGGTAGGGCTGGCTGAAGTTGCTGTGGTAGGAGCAGTAGCCGGTGTTGCCCGGGTACCACCAGCCATTGCCGTTCCAGCTCTCCGACATGTGGGCGGAGGCTTCTCCGGTCCGGTAGCTGGTGACCTCGTCGTTTGTGCCGGCGCCGACGATGTCGACCCAGACATGGAAGTTGTTCCCCACGCCGAGAGCCCAGCCTTCGTACTGTTTGTGCTGGTAGACCCAAAGGGCATTTACACCGCAGGCCGCAGAGGCGTGGGCCGCGCCCTTCCTGGTGTTCTTCCTGCTCGCTGCCGCTTCGCCGCCAGTTTCGAATTCGTCGGTCGAGTCCTTGCAGACGTATGCCTTCGCGGTCTGCATGCAGGCGAGTCCGAGTTCCACGGAGGTTGCTTCGTCAATCTCCGCGCCCTTGTAGATGATGACTTCCGGCGTGGCCGCGGTCGGGGCCTCCGCCGCCGGATCCCCCATAGCCCTCGCCTCTGACATGCTGTCCGGCTCCCCCGCCGCTGCGAAGCCCGTGTTCAAAAGACCGACAGCGCAGACGCAAAGGAGCGCTGCGGTCAGCTTTCCTGACAAGAGCTGTCCGGCTCCCCCGCCGCTGCGAAGCCCGTGTTCAAAAGACCGACAGCGCAGACGCAAAGGAGCGCTGCGGTCAGCTTTCCTGACAAGACATTTCCTCGGGTCATGGCCCGCCTCCTCGACTGGTGATGGATTTGCTGCCAGAGACAGCCGTTTAGAATGGTCTACTTTAGTAAAAAGATTTTCTTTAATGTTGTGAGAAAGTTGAGCTTAAGAACAAGCGGTTTTGTCGAACCCGTGCACCATTCTTCATACAGCATATGTGCCTTAACACAGGGGTCATGCAGGTGCCTCTGAGGCTGATGAGGACCCTTGCTGTCATCTCAGTCGTGTTTGCACTTGGGGTCGCCTGCGGCCAAGAGGCGCGTGGTGCCGAATGGGAGGAACTGCCTGTCGTCCCGGCGCTCGGCCCCGTGGTTGCCGGTCATGTCGAGAAGATCGCGGCGCGTGGGGCGAGTCTCGGCAACCAGCCCGGGGTCTTCGCCAAGATCGGCGACAGCATCACCGCCTCGCCGTCCTTCTTGCAGGCGCTGGCGTGTCGGCGGCCTCAGCTAGGCGCCTGGAGCGCGCTACGCGGGACGGTGGCGTTCTTCGGCGAAACGACGGTGCCCCGCGGCACCGAGGAAGCTCAGTGCGAAGTCAGCAACAGCTACTCGCGGGCGGGAGTGGCCGCGGTGCCTGGCTGGAGGGCGGTCGACGCCCTGGCGCCGCTCGAATCGCCTCCCGAATGCCTGGGCCTATCCGCCGTCAGCTGCGAGCTGCAACTGCTGCACCCGTCGGTCGCCCTGATCATGTTCGGGACCAATGACCTGACGGACTTCAGCGCGGTCCAGTTCCGCCGCGACCTCGCCCGCGTGGCACGGATCGTGGCCGGCGCCGGAACGATCCCGGTGATCAGCACGATCCCGCCCCGGGCGCAGTGGCCGTACTCGCAGCGGGTGGCGCGGTTCAACCTCGAAATCGCCGCCCTGGCCGAAAACCGGGCGCTGCCGCTGTGGAACTTCTGGCGGCAGATGGTCGAACGGGGGGTGCCTAATCGCGGTCTGGGCGAAGACGGCGTCCACCCGAGCGCTCTCTGCCCACCCTGCACCGCGATCGACTTCCGGCCCGAAGGGCTCAAGCAGGGATACGCCCTGCGGAATCTCGGGGCGCTGCGAGTGCTCGACGGCCTACGCCGCCTGGTCCCCCTCGGGGACGGTCAATAGAGCCCTCGATCTCCTGTCGGCATGGCGAGTGCGGGCATTCCCCATCTGCCTGCGGCTCTCCCGGATCAGGGCGTAGCTGCCGAGGGCCAGCGCGAAGGTTCCGCTCACGGCCAGTCCCCAGCGGACCGGGATCGCCAGCTCGGTCGTCGAGAGCGTGCTCTGCAGAGCGACGAGGAAGGGGATGTGGACGAGGTAGATCCAGAAGCTCGCGTCTGCCAGGTAGCGCAGTACCCGCGACTCCTTGCGGACGTAACGCGCCAGGACTCCCCAGATGCCGAAGAGGGTGAGCCAGCAGACGATGCCGACGGCGAACAGCCCATAGAGGCGCAGCGCTCCGATGTCGGCGAGGGTGCCCGGGGTGCCGGTGTTGCCGGTGAAATCGGTGTTGTTGTAGAAGAGAAGGAAGGCGGGCACGGCGATCAGCCCCCCGGTCACCAGTCGCAGCCAGGCGCCGCGTTTCAGTTCCTCGATCAGGTCGCTCTGGCCGCTGAGCAGCCAGCCGAAGCCGAAGAAGAGGCCGAAATAGACGAAGAGGGTGGGGGTGGGGATCAGCGAGTTGGCCTCCGAGCCGCCCGCCACCCAGCCGGCCTTGGTGCTGAGGATCAGGGCGCTGATCGAGGCCAGCACCGGAGCCCCCCACCACGACTTCATCAACCGGTCGAAGCCACGACCGAGGGCCGCGCCCATCCTGGGCGCCCGCTGGACCGCCAGCCAGATCCCGATCGCGAACAAGGAGATGATCAGCAGGTAGGAGATGAACCAGAGATGACGCGGAGTGAAGCTGAAGATGTTCGAGAGGTCCAGTTCCCGCTTCGCCGGCACCGTGCCCTTGCGCGGCCAGAGCGCCGCCGCCTCGATGACGAAGAAGTTGGCAAGCGGCACGACCGTCAGCATCCCGATCACCAGCGGCACCCCGAGTCGCCGGAACCGGGCCCGGACCTGTCGCGCGGCGGAGGACCGGCTCAGCGCACTGGCGGCGAGGAAGCCGGAGATGGCGAAGAACAACGGCATGTGCCAGGTATGGACGAACCAGACCACAGCGTCGACGATCCGGGGATCCCCGTCCCCCTTCTGCATATAGCGGGCAGCGTGGTAGGGGATCAGAAGCAGAATCGCCGAAACCCGGATCGCGTCCAGGTGATGCCGACGCTGACTTCCGTTTTCGGACATAGAGCAGGGTAGGCGCTCTGGAGCTTCGGTCCATCGAGACAGGTAGCCGCTTGACGGGAGCTTGAACCGCGAAGCACCCCTCTCGATCGACCGAATCCTTTGCAATTATTTGCCTAGTGGATCAGCCTCACGTGAAATTGAGCGGAGATATCGAGGGCTCCTACGTTGTCGAGGAGACTCGCAGCGACGGCCGCCTCGTAATTTCGCCCGATACGTCTGCCCAGGCGATCATGGAGCGCTTGGGTCACGAACCCGCGACGCTCGCGGAGTTTGAAGCTGAGTACGGGTCGGTCCAGCCCCCTGACGGCGAGGGGTAAACGTGCCGCTCAAGCGGGGGTTCGCGGCCGTGGCTTTTGACGACCTCGCCTGGCAGGAAGATCTGAGTAAGGCGACCGGTAGCGCCAGGCGGATCGGGGAAGAAACCCGCTCGCGGTTGGAGCGCGAGGGACAGGCGGTCGATGCTCTCTTCGCCTGCGATGAGGACGCGCGGGACGGAACGAGCCTGGCGGGCTGCCTCAAGGTCTACGTGCCACCACCGGGTGGACCGCTTGGTCTCGTTTACCGGCTTGCGAAGGGTCTTGACGGACGGCTCTACCTCGACCATCTGGCCTTCGGTGTGCGTCATCTACCGCCTGGGGTTCGCGGCGAAACGGTCTATCGCCGAGCGCATCGTCGTCTTCACGGCTAGTGTCGCCCCTAGTCAAGCGGGCTGCCACAGCTCGATCCGGTTGCCCTCGGGATCGGTGACCCAGCCGAACCGGCCGACACCCTCCATCTCCTGCATCTCCTCAGCCACGTCCGCGCCTTTGGCGCGGAGCTGCGCGAGCATCGCATCGAGGTCGCGAACCCGGAAGTTGATCATCGCCTGCTGGGCACGGGAACCGAAGTAGTCGGTCTCAGCCTCGAACGTCGCGAACACCGTCGGCCCGCCCTCCTGGCTCCAGAGGCCGTTCTCGTCCGCGTCCAGGCCCAGGCAATCGCGATACCACGAGCCCAGGGCCATCGGGTCGGCGGACCGCATGAAGTACCCACCGATTCCAAGCACACGCTCCATGCCGGCATCTTGCCACGATGGGCCGAGATCTTTGCCCCACAACAGAAAACGCCCCGCCGGGGAGGCGGGGCGCTTCTGGGGCTACTACAGGGAGGAGAGAACTGCGGGAGAGGAGAGGGCAAGCCGGATTTGGCTTGTCCATGCGGAGGCGCGTCCGGTTGTCGCCGGTTGTTCCGGGCCAACTGGCGCATCGAGGCATCCGCTTCGAAGGCTCCTAGCGTCGCTCAAGGGCTAAGCGGATCCGTTGAACGGGCTCGGGGGCGCCACAAATGCCGATGCGAGTGCCCCATTCTTCCTTGGACCAGGCTTCAAAGCCGATCTCTCTCTATTTCCGCGGTTGTCGGAAGCTAGGATCTCTTCCGAGGAAGTAGAGGGCTGAGGCCCGGCGTCGGGTCCTTTGCAAACTTCTCGAAACGTTTGGATCGTGCGTCCCTCGACACGCTTGACCTTTGCTTCGGTGAAGCCACGCTCGCCGCGGAACGAAAAGCCTCCAACAAATAACCCCTGCTGAATCAGATCCTTTCTCCCCACGGATGAACCGAGTAGCCGGGTTTCGCAGCGGCGTTCTGAGGTCTGAGGCAAACGCCTATTCCAATCAGCACCACCCCAGCCAACAGGCAGCTTACGCACCATTTAAGCCAAGAGGGCCGGAGCCCCTCCGGTCTTCGCCTGCTGCGGCACGCCTTAACGAGGAGCAGAGAGCGTTACGCTTGGGAGCCACGGCTAGCTGGCGCTCTTGACGATGCTGAAGTGACGCTTGTCGTGTTCGCAGCGAAGTAGGACCCGTTGCGCGTCCGCCCCGAAGAATTGACATTTCCACAACAAGCGCGGCGAGTCGCCCCTGCTCAAGAAGTGTTCCGGTTCGCTCGGGCTGGCGGACGTCAGCTCGTCGATTGCATCGCAACCGAGCCTGCTGGTTTCGGGACGGTCAATTGCCGTAACACCGCCGTATGGCCGCTCACATCCCGACGCGCCCCCGGCAGCCGTCCTTGGATCCGGACATCCCGCCAACAGCACGCTCAGAGCAACGCCTACAATCATCAGGCTGCCGATTTTCCTAAATAGCGACAACGCTACAAACGCCTCCGTTGTCAGTCCACTCCTGGGTTATCTCCCAGTGTCCATCCCGCCGCTGCTGATAGCCATTTGACTATACCCAAATCTGTATCGCCATCTTATTTTCGAAGTCAGTACATCCCCTTGATGAGGAATGCGGTTGCGGTGATCTGGGATCTGACCCAGATCATCAAGTGCATCTGTTCACCAGCCACACCTGGTATGGATGGCCAGCGCGCCTATTGACGGACGGTCTCGGAAGGGCCTGGCTCCCGGTTGAGAACGAAGCGGGCAGTTCCGGCGAGTTGTTTCTCCAGGAGTTCGCACCCTCGTGGCGTGTGTTGATAGACAATGCACCTTCGATGACGGAGATCGACTGGGACATCGTTCATATCCTGGGTGATAATTACTACTGGGCGGCCGACGGTATGAGCCATCCCGACCTCGTATAGCACGTTGGCGTTTTTCGTCGTTAGGTCTGCAACGACGAACGTTGCCCCGACGATGCTCGCCCAGATGTCCTCAATCAAGGAGTCAGTACCAAAAATTTCATCGGCCCGATCCACGCTGATGCCCTCTTGGTCGAGGGTGGGGAACAATGTGGTCTCGGTATATCTCGTTGAAGGGGCTTGAGAACGGACCGAGATAGAAACAGTGGTCAGGTCGTCGCTGTATGTCAATCCGATTGAAGATCGGATTCATGCCCAGATCCTCCAGCCGTACAGGCTCTGGGCCATTGGGAATGGCCGTGAACTTGAAGTCTTTCTCAACCAGAATCTCAACGCACAGGTCGATGCACTCGTCGCAGATTCCGATTCCCGGCCCCCAAACCAGGTGTTTAACGGCCTTTTGGCTCTTTCCCCAGAAGGAGCAGGAGAGCTCAGCCTTCTTCCCGCTCTCCGTAGCTTTGCTTCGGGTCGATTTTGATCTTGCTCGGGGCTTAGCCTTCGCTTTCGCCCTCGCCTTTTTCGGTTTTGCTTTCGCCTGTGCTTTTCCTGAGTTTGCTTTCGGTTTATTTTTCGTCACTTAGTCCCCTCCATTTCACGACTGCAGATTACTGCGAAGCTTCGGACTGGCTCACCGCTCGATCCCTCTTCACCCGCAGGGGCAGATAAGAGAACGGAGCGCGCTGTCTTGGCGTTTCTCCGAGGACACCCGACCCGGCTCACGATGGAAGAGCTGATCCTCGTCCTTCATGTCGACCCCGACTGAGGCGATCCCGAGGACGCCGCAGGGCGAGCCGTCCGCGAATTGGTCGGTGCCGGGCTCATGCAGCGCGAAGGGCGCTTCCTCTCGCCGTCGCGAACAGCGCTCTACTTCGCCGGCCTGGAGTTGGGCTGATGGATGTCGAAGGGCAGTTCGGCGACAATCTCGTTCGCGTTCGCAAGAGCGCGGCCATTTCCCAGGGTGAGTTGAGCGTCCGGGCCTCGGTTCATCGGACCGAGGCCAGTCAGTTGGAGCGCGGGCTACGGATTGCTCGCATCGACCTACTGGCGAAACTCTGCGCAAGCCTGGAAGTCGAGCCGGGCGAGCTGATGGAGGGAATCTCCGCTCGGGCGATCACGGAGTGCTTGGGCCACGAGCCCGCGACGCTCGCGGAGTTTGAGGCTGTTCACGGGGCTGTCAAGCCCCCCGACGGCGGGGGTAGCGACGGCAGCTCAAGTGCGGGTTTACGCATTGCCGCATTTGATGATCTCGCCTGCGTGCTTAAGCCAAGAGTTCCTTGACAAGGGCGTTAGGCTCGAGGTAGGGACAGCGAATCTAGCTGGCCGGAAGACCTAGGTCTTCCGGGAACCGCGAAGCGGCCAGCTAGATTCGCTGTCCCTACCTTCGAGAATCCTCGCTAAATTGCCGATTAGGGTCTAGGATTTGCATTTGAGGATCGGAGTACACCTTGAGGCAAGAGACCAATATCCCCGCAGCGAGTCTTCGCGCTCGCTCCAAAAGCGCGTCGCGCGCTTCGGATAAAGCCGCTCTCGCACGCGGTCTGAAAACTGTGTCTGGACTCAAGCGTGAAAACGAGGCGTTTGCCCCGTTTGCCTTGGACGCGCGCATTGATCTGAATGCGTCTCGTCGCTTGGCTTAGCGTTGATGCAAGAGGCCAAGCCTCCCCTTCGAGCCGAGGAAGTTCAGCGCGTTCTTTCTCTGCTCAAGCCCTTGAGCGACAAGGCTCAGATCATTCTTGTCGGTGGTCAAGCGCTTGCTTTCTGGAGCGCGCGCTTCGCCGAGCCTAGGGGAGAGATCAGTGTCGTAGCGAGCAAGGACATCGATTTCGAGGGGAGTGCCGATTCCGCTCGCCTCGCCGGGCGTCTTCTCGGCGGAGAAGTGATGATTCCGTCTCCGCTTGAGCCAACGCCAGTGACTGGGGTGGTCACTTTCATTGACTCCGACGGCATCGACCGATCCTTGGATTTCATTGGCGCTCCCCGAGGTCTTACGGCTGAGGACGTCCGCGACACTGCGATACGCGTCGAACTGCCCGCACTTGCTGGAGAGGAAGCCACTGCCCTCTGGGTCATGCATCCAGAGCGATGTATGGAGAGCAGGGTCTACAACACGATCGAGCTGGCGCGCGACGATTCACTCGGGCTCAACCAGCTAGAGGTCTCGATTCCGATCGTCAGGCGATGGTCAGAAAGCCTCCTGGGTGATGAATCGATTGAAGAGCGAGATCGGCAGCGCGCTGTATTGGGGCTGAACGAGCGCGTCTTCAAGAAAGCATCCGAGGACCGATGCTTTTTGGAGGTCTATCGCCGATTCGGCATTGACCCATTCGCGGCTGTGCTTGATGACGACCGTCTGCCTGAGGGTTTCAGAGCGAAGCGCTATTCGCAGATGCAGCAGCGATTGGAGGCAATTCGACAAGAGCCAAGCTCTCCTGGTTCGGGCGAGCGATAGCGCTACTGGCGCACCGATGGTCAAGGACGCCTGATTAGGAGCGCCAAATGCCCGGAATTCGGCCCCACAACAGAAAACGCCCCGCCGGGGAGGCGGGGCGCTTCTGGGGTTACTACAGGGAGGAGAGAACTGGGGGAGGGGAGAGGACAAGCCAGATTTGGCTTCCCCATGCGGAGCCATGTCCGGCTATCTCCGTTTGAATCCGGTTGAAGAGGTGGCCGACTGGCGCATCACTGGCGCATCGGAAGATTTGTTCGTGCTCAGGTTTCAAACGGAACGAGCTCTTCCAATTCCGCGATCTTCCTGTGAAGTCGATTGATCACGAAGATCTCATCTCCAGAAGTCGTCTGAACGCCAAGACGTTCCCGGGCGCCCCCGCCGAGCAGGGCTCGGTCACGGTCAATGGGCTCGATAGCGATGACAGCGTCTAGCCGACACTCCCGATGCTTTCGCCCAAGAAGTTTGTCCAGTCGGTTTGGCTGAAACAAGATTCGACGATTGGTGACCGCCAGCTGACCGCCAGCAGTTGACTTGGAGAGCACGCGATTTGCAAGCGTCTTCCAGCGGACCACTTCGTCGGCCTCAAGCGCGAGCAGTGGCATAAAGATTCTCATCGGGTTAGCGCTTCATCGTGTTCGGCTCGGAGTTGACCAAGGTCTCCCTTCTGAGTGAATAGATTATTGATCCAGTAACTAGCTAGAATCAACATCCAGTTGCATGTAGTCGTGTCGTCCGAAAGTAACCCCGTATAGGGCAGTGAATGCTGTGCGTGCGCGGCACGTGATGCGAACTAAATCGCCAGGTGTTAAGTCGAGGGCGACGTGACGACTCCTGCACCAGTCGATCCGTAAATAGATATCCACTTGCCCCGGGTTAAGGTCAACGGTTACCTGCTCTCCGCGGCTGAGCTTGGCGCGGACCTGTCCGTCGATCACGACTTCATATGGTCGATAACGATCAACCCAGCCTCTTGACACTCGTTGCACAACAAGCGTTGCCGTCATTCTTCTGAGGCTATTTCAATAAGGACTTCGAGCTGCACGGCGTCGGCACAGCCGAAGAAAGCACCCCCGGCCCCAAGTAGCAAGGTTCCCTCTGGCCCAGCTGCCGTTCCAATATAGGCCCCGCCGGTTCCAGTGGCGGTCCCAACCTCGACACAGGTTTGCCAGTGTTCGGCAGCAAAATTGTAGATATCAGTCAAGGGTCCGCCTGCGTGCTTCCAAAAGGCCGCAGCCTGGTCATGTGCGTACTCCTGCGCATCTGGTGAACAGGCGAAAATGCAAATTGGCATTGGAAAGAAGAAGGGGTCGCGGCCGCCTAGGTCATAGCGGTTGACGGGGTTGTCCCACCCGTAGGGATAGCGATTAAGAGATGCGCCAATTCCTTGATGGCCGAGGACTGGATCCTCGGTGGCAAAGGAGCCCAGTGAAGGATCGTAAGACCGTGCTCCCATTTGGATCAGGCCCGTGGTCGGGTCGGTTGGCCTCTCCCAGGAGCCCAGATAGCCCATTTCAAGGGCGGGTCCAGCGAGCTGCTGCCCCCAGGGATCGAAGCTCTGGCGGGATTCGACTTCACCCCCGGCCCCAATGAGAGCGGTTACGTCGCCGTGGCCGTCGACTAGGGGGAAGCTTGACGCTTCGCCCGAGCGCTGCTCTATGAGACCGCGAGGACCCTGGACATAGCTCATCGTCGTTTTGCCTTTGCCATCTTCGGAATAGGTCTGCATGTCGCCGAGATCGCCGTAGTGGAGAACCTGGCTGGTTTCTCCTGAATTGCGCTCGCTCAGCCGCTCCAAGCCGTCAAAAGCGTAGGTGACGCTGCCGCCGGAGCCTTCGACTTTGGCCAGATGGTCGAACGGGTCCCAAGCGAAGATCGTTTCTTCGGGACCGTTGACCTCTGAGGTAAGGCGTCCGTCGCCGTCGTAGCTGAAGGTGGTGCCAGTCGAGGATTCGGTCAGCTGATTCAGGGCGTTGAATTCGAAGCTCGTGGACCCAGCCTTGATCCTGTTCCCGGCCGGGTCGTATTCGTAGGTGGTTGAACCTTCGCCCGGCGGGTCGAATTCGATCAGCCGGTTGAGCGCGTCGTATTCGTAGGTGGTTTCCTGGGAGAGCCGGTCGACTTGACCGATCCGGTTGCCGTTCGGGTCGTATTCGTAGGCCAGGGATTCGAGCGTGGTTTTGCCTTTCTCGGAGGTCGTTCCGGCAAGGCGGCCCGCGTCGTCATATTCGTTGGTCGTGAGAACGCCGTTGGGCAATTCGACTTCGGTCAGGTGTCCCTCTGGGTCGTATTCGAAATCGAGCATTTTGCTCTGCGGGTCCGTGAGTTCGATCATTCGGTTCAAGCTGTCATATTCGTAGGCCAGCGTCCCACGCCCGTCCGTCTGTTCGATCAGGTTGTCGCGGGAATCGAATTTTCGCGAGACTGATTGGCCTCGCCCGTCGTCAATCGAGACCACACGGCTGTCATCGTCGTATCCGATTTCGATTTCATCGGCCTGGGCATCGGTGGCTCCGATCATCCGGTTGGCTGGGTCGTACGCGTAGCTGCGAAGCGCCGTTTCGCCTTCGCTGATCTGTTCCAGGCGGTTGGCCGGGTCGTAGTCAAAGTCGATCGTGCCGGCCGCGGTGACCTGGGATAGCTGGTTGCCGACGGGGTCATAGGCGAAGCTGGTCGTCTTTTCGAGCGGCTGATCGATCTCGGTCAGCCGCCCCAGATCGTCGTAGGAGAGTTCGGTCGTGTTTTCGCGCGGATCGGTGAAGGAGATCAGGTTGCCGGCCGGGTCGTATTCGTAGCTCGTCGTCGCTTCCAACGGCTCAGATGCCTCGGTCATTCGGTCAAGGAGATCGAATTCATAGGTCGTGGCGTTCTCGCGGGGGTCGACGGCTTCGATCCGATTCCCACGAGCGTCGTAGTCGAATTCCCAGTCGCCGCCTTCGGGGCGAACGACTTCTTCGAGCTGGTTTGCCAGGTCGTAGGCGTAGGTCGTGTCTTTGCCCCGCCGATCGGTGACTTTGACCGGATTGAGATTGCCGTCGTATTCGATCTCGGTCTCCCCTTCGAGCGGGTCGACATATTCCATCGGGCGCTCCATCGCGTCTCGCTCGATCCGCCAGACCCCTTTGGCGGGATCGATCACTTCTTCGAGCACGCCATTGGGGTCGTAGGCGTATTCGGTCGAGTTGCCTTCGGGCGTGGTGCGGGAGAGCAGGTCGCCGTAGGCGTTCCGTTCGAATTCTTCAGGTTTGAGCCCCGGCTCAGTCCGTTTGACGAGGTGGTTTCGGGCGTCGTATTCGAAGGTCGTTTCGTGTTCGAGGGGATCGATGGCGCTTTCGCGGTTGCCGCGTGCGTCATAGCTGAATTCCGATTTGCCTTCATTCGCGACCACGACCGCGATCGGCTGACCGGCAGGGTCGTATTCAAAGCTGGTCTGCGCTTCTTCAGGGTCGGTGACCGATTCGAGGTCATTTTCTTCAGACCATTCGTATTCCCAGGTCTTGCCGCGCTCGTCGGTGAATTCGGTGAGGTGATTCAGGCCGTCGTATTCGTAGCTGCGTTCGCCGGTCTCCGGATCGATAACCGAGGTGAGGTTGCCTCTGGCGTCATAGCCGTACTGCCATTTCGCGCCGCCCGGTTTGACGACTTCATCGATGTTGCCAGATTCGTTGTAGCCGGTCGTCGTCGTGTGGCCGAGCTGGTCTTTTTCGGAGACAATCCGGTTCTGACCGTCGAAACCGTAGGTGATTTTCCCGCCCTCGGGTTCGGTGATTACGGTTTCGCCCGATTTGTATTCGAGTTTCCAGAGGTTGTTGAGGCCGTCTCGCTGTTCCACGATCCGGCCCTGGCCGTCGTAGGTGTTTTTGAGGATCACGTTTTTGCGCGGGTCGGTGATTGCTTTGATCCGGTGCTGGCCGTCGTATTCGTATTTGGTCACGCCGCCGAGCGCGTCGGTGACCGATTTCAGGTCGCCGGCTTCCGTGTAGGCGAACTGGATTTCGCGGCCGGTCGAGTCTTTGACCGCGGAGATGTGGTTGGAGCCGTTGTAGGAGAAAGTCAGCACCTGGCTCGAGGGATCGGTGATCGTCGCCAGGCGGCCGCTTTCGTTATAGCCGTAAGTGGTGACCAAGCCGTGGTCGTCGGTGATCGTGGCGATCCGGCCGCTCGGGTCGAACGCCTGCACGGTGCCGTCGAGCCCGGCTAGGCGGAAGGAGCCTTCGACCTTGGCGAGGGAATCGGTGACGCCGGAGGGGGCTCTGTAGCCGGATTCGGTTTTCTGGAAGAGGTCCTGGCGGCCGTCTTGGCGCACGATCAAGACCGCGCCGGAGGCAAGCTCGGTCGCACTTGCAAGACCGGTCTGCGACCAGCCGATCCCGAGGCCCGTGTCGGCGGCGCTGCCGGAGCTGTAGGAGCGGGTGAATTCGAGCGGGGTCTTGCTCTTGTTGGTCAGCAGCCGGTCGCGGTGGGAATAGGAGAGGTGGCCGGTGGCGAGACTGACCGGGTCGGCGCCCTCGCCGCACTGGGAGTCCTTGCCACGGCAGTGGGCATTCAGTTCGGGAAGCTGCATGGCTGGTTTCCAGTTGATGTTTTCCCCTACTTCGTCCCCGCAGCCAGCTGGCTTAGGGCCAGCACTGCCACAGCCCCAGTCGTTGTTGGGGGCTGAGAGTTTTCCTTCGCCTCCATAGGTGAGGGCGCCGTTGGCGTTTCCGCGGAAGCGGTTCCATTCAATAGTCGGGGAGCCGGATTTGACCACTATCGCCTTGTAGGCGCTCTTGCGAAAGGTCGAGTTCCTGACCGTGATCGAAGCGCCTTTGACCAGGATGGCTCCGCTCGAAGGTTCGCCGCCGCCGTACTTGATTTCGGCGTGGTCGATTACCGAGGCGCCGCTGCCGGAATTGAAGACGATGTCGAGCCATTCGCCGGCGTATTCTTCGTTGAGAGAAGTGAAGATCACCGGATCTTCCGCGGTGCCTTCGGCATTCAGGGTGCCATTGACGGTGATGCGGCCCGGAGACCACGGCGTACCCAAGACCATCGTCGTGCCTGCCGCGAGATTCAGCGTTTTGCCGCTGGCGATCGTCAAAGAGCCCATTACCTGAATCAATGCGCTGGGATTGCTCCAGCTCATCGAGCTAGAGACGGTCCCGTTGATGGAAATTCGGTTGTAGGTGTTGGCGATGAGCGTGTTTTCGGTGATGTTGGGTATCGCCGGCCCGGCGTAGGTGATCGCCGAAGCGCCGGTGGTCCCCATTACGGTGTTCCCAGCCAGGCTCGTGCTGGAGACTTCTTCTCCGGCTTCGACGACGATCCCCGAGTAGCCGCCTTCGATGACGTTGTCGTGGATGTCGATGTCGCCCGAGTAGCCGCTCGAGTTGACGTATTGGATTGCTGGGAAGCTGGCGGCACCAAGGATCTGGTTGCCGGCGATCTCCGGGCTCCCGCCGTTGATCACCTTGATCGCGCCATAGGCGGCTGCGACGAAGCTTGAGTTTTCGATGGCCGGAGACGCGCCTTTGATCAAGATCATCGCGCTCGACGGTTCGCCGCCTCCATGTCTGAATTCGGCGTGGTTGATTACCGACCCGGCGCTGCCAGAGTTGAAGACGATGTCCAGCCATTCCCCCGCGTATTCTTCTTTCAGGGAGGTGAAGACAACCGGTTCTTCGGCCGTGCCTTCGACGTCGAGGGTGCCATTGACGGTGATCCGACCAGCGACCCAGGGAGTCGTCATCAGCATCAAGGTGCCAGCTCCGATTTTCAGCGTTTTGCCGGCGGCGATCGTCAGCGAGCCCACAATCTGAATCGGGGCTTTGGGATTGTTCCAAACCATCGAGCTGGCGACGGTGCCTGAGACGGCTATCTGGTTGTAGGTATTGGCGATGAGCGTGTTTTCGGTGATGTTGGGGATCGAAGGTCCGCTGTAGGAGATCGCCGAGGCGCTCGTGGTGCCGATCACCGTGTTCCCTGCCAGGCTCGTACTGGAGATTTCTTCGCTCGCTTCGACGCGAATCCCCGAATGGCCGCCTTCGATGACGTTGTCGTGGATGTCGATGTCGCCCGAGTAGCCGCTGGAATTGACGTATTGGATTGCTGGATAGCTAGCGGGGCCGATGATCTGATTGCCCGCGATCTCCGGGCTTCCGCCGTTGATCACTTTGATCGCGCCGTAGGCGGCCGCCGCGAAGCTGGAGTTTTCGATGGTCGGCGAGGCGCCTTTGATCAAGATCATCGCGCTCGAAGGTTCGCCGCCGCCGTATTTGAATTCAGCGTGGTCGATCACCGAGGCGCCGCTGCCGGAGTTGAAGGCGATGTCAAGCCATTCGCCTGCGGATTCTTCTTTCAGGGAGGTGAAGACAACCGGTTCTTCGGCGGTGCCTTCGGCATTGAGGGTGCCGTTGACGGTGATTCGCCCCGGAGTCCACAGCGTGCCCAAGACCAACTTCGTGCCAGCTCCGAGATTCAGAGACTTCCCGCTGCCGATGGTGAGGGAGCTCGCGATTTGGATCGGCGCATTTGGACTGCTCCAGGTCATCGAGCTGGCGACGGTCCCTTCGACGGTGATCCTGTTGTAGGTGTTTTCGCTGAGAGTATTTTCGGTGATATTGGGGATGTCTTTTCCGGCGTAGGCAATCGCCGAAGCTCCGGTAGTGCCGACCACGGTATTTCCGGCGAGGCTCGCGCTTGAGATTTCCGCTCCGGCTTCCACGCGAATTCCTGAATATCCGCCTTCGATCAGGTTGTCGTGAATGTTTACTTCGCCGGAATAGCCACTGGAGTTGGTGTAGTCGATCGCGGGGAAGTTGGCTGGGCCGATGATCTGGTTATCGGCGATCTCCGGGCTTCCTCCGTTGATCACCTTGATCGCGCCGTAGGCGGCTGCCGCGAAGCTGGAGTTTTCGATGGTCGGCGACGCGCCTTTGATCAAGAGCATTGCGCTCGAAGGTTCGCCGCCGCCGTATTTGAATTCAGCGTGGTCGATCACCGAGGCGCCGCTGCCGGAGTTGAAGATGATGTCCAGCCATTCGCCTGCGGATTCTTCTTTCAGAGAGGTGAAGACGACAGGTTCTTCTGCGGTCCCTTCGACATCGAGGGTGCCGTTGACGATGACCTTTCCGATCTGGAGTTTCGCGCCGGGTTTGACTTTGACCGTCACCCCCGATTTGATCGTCGGACTTCCGGTGTAGGGGCTGCCGCCGGCCGTCAGCGTCATGTTTTCTTCGATCGACGAAGGAAGCGCAGTCGCAGCAGCGCCCGCTGGGACGACCATCAGCGCCCCGGCCATCAGCGCGGATACGAGACATGCGAAAGCGCAGCTTCGCCCCTTGGACCGAGTTCCGCCCTTGGCGAACCGAGATTGCTGTCGTTCCACGATGCCCCCTGTCCTAGTCGATATCGGCGGGGGCACCCTATACGCGGATGCGGCCTGAACGCTACCGAGTATTCGCTTTATTTAGCAAGGCGTACCCAAGTGGTTCCCAATCGGACCCTGCCGGCGGACCAGCACAGTTTCGGGGGTCCGACCCCCGGGCATGGGCCTAGAGATCGGACCCTTTACGGGCGCTTAAGCGCCCTTGTGGATCTGATGCGTTGGCACAACGGCAGCCAGGTTCTCGACCTTCATCGACGTCACCCCCTTCCCACAATGAGCCCTGGCGCGCCCGAGATCGCCAGGTGGGACCGTCGATGCTAAGGAGACTTTGCGGCTTTTACCGTCTGGTATTCGATCGCTGCCTGGCGAAGCCGGCGCTTCCCCTTTGGCTGGAGATGGTCTTTATGCTCTGTTGCCATTGAGTGAACGAGCAATGACAAGCAACTACCAGGGAGGATCACTGTGGTGAAGACGATGGCCACCAAGGCCAAGCGGGCAAAGAGGCGAATCGAGGATGTCGTGCAGTACGCGCTCGGCCACAAGACCCGCGTTCACATCTTGATCCTCCTCAACGAGGGAATCTATACCGCGGGTGAGCTTGCCAAGATGATCAAGGAGCCGCTGAACAACGTCCACAAGCATCTAGGAAAGATGCTTGAAGACGGATCAATCGAGATCGCGCGAGAAGAGCGGGAAGCGAACTTCGTGCGGTATTGGTACCGCGCGGTCGAAACCCAGTGCTATGAGCAGGAGGAGTTCGAACAACTTCCCTTCGCCTATCGGCAGAACATCACTGGCGCGATTCTTCAATCGGGCACCGCCGAGGTCATGGCTGGCTTCTACGCCGGCACCCTCGCCGATCCAAGAGCCTGCTGCTATTGGGACTGGTACAACCTTGACGGGGAGGGTCGAATCGCAGCTGAGGCACTAAACCTTCGTTACCTCAACGAAATGCGCGAGATCGAGGTCGAATCGACGAATCGAGCTGCCGAGGGGGGCGAGGAAACCACCTCGATGCTGCTTCACAACATGTTCTTCGAACGCCCACGAAAAGGTTTGTCGCGCGCAATACGGCTGGGTAGGTCGCCGTTTGGTACTCGAACCCCATCCGGCGATTGATCTTCTTGGTTTAAACCAAGATAGTTCGTATCACTCGACCGACATAAACCGTCTTCACGTTCGCCCAAGGCGGTTGCGCTAGGAGGAGAGTTGAACGGGTGCCTGTCCCCGAAATGCCGGCGCCCCCGCCGCGATGACAAGTGCAGGGGCTCTCCTCCTGGTCTGTCGGTCGAGCCCCCTTATGCAAATAACAACTGTCCCCCATGTCACCCCAAAACACTGCCCTCCCTGCTCTTGGCCGATGAGGGAGCGGCGAAAGCCGGTGGCGGCGGTACGACGCACTTCCCGCGGCGTACCGCCCCGCTGGCTTCTCCATTCCCGTTGACCGATCCAGCAAGGAAACCTGCGCAACCGCGGTTGCGATCCCGGACGCGACCCGCGATCGAGGTTCAGCACGCAGTGCCTTTCGATTGGCCCGCCCTGATCAATGAGTACGTCCACGAGATGAAGGTCGCAATCGCTGAAGCGCTGGAATGGATCGGCCAGCCGTTATCGGCGATAGAGCTGTGGTACGTCCTCGACCTCAGCACCAAGACTGAGTACGCCACGGTCGCACATCACGCCAGGACGCTGCAAAAGCAGGGTCTAACTGTCGAGGTTGCCTTTCGGGAAGCCCGGGGCGCCACCGAGATCTATTACCTCCCTGCGCCGTGAATTTCTCGACTCGCTGATCTGACGAATGATGCCGTCCGAATGTCAGGAGCTGCGGTTGTACGAGTTTCCGAGCCGCATTCTCGCCTACGGCTACAGCCGCGCCGAAGCGCTGCTGGTCGTTGAGAACACGGTCGGCGAGGGAGCCGCGGCCGAGCCCCTGATCGCCCACGCCCAAGTGACCGCCACCAACGATAAGGCGATGCTCAAACGCCGTGGGATCGAGCGCGAAGGCACCAGGGTGAACCTGGGGCCTGGTCCGGGAATCCCCCTCCACAAGCCGCCGCCCCTTTGGATGCAGTTGCTAGAGCGCGACAGGCGGAGGCGGCAGCGGGAGGAGTGAGGCCCGGACCTCGCCTGCAGGCATCGAGGGGCCGGCTTCTGCGCTTTTGCCGGCGGCTGCGCCGACCCCTTGGATGCCACGGGGAAAACTCGACCGATCCCGAGTCCAAGCCAACACCAGAAGCAACTCAGAATCAGTCCGAGATAGATCTCCACTCCAGGATCACGGCCAGTCATTGGATCATCTGAGCCGACCTCAGAAGCTCCGCATCGACCGCCACCAGCCCTAGCTCAACCGCAACTGCAGAACCCCTCACGCACTATCACCGGGTGGTGAGATGCCTTCCACGGAGGGGCGGGAATCACGTCCAACCTCCGGCCTAGCGTCCTCAGCGCGGCGGGCTGACTCCGCACTATCTCGTCGCCCGGGAGGCTGACCAGGAGAGTCGTGTCGCCCGCCGCGTTCGAGGACCGACGGCGTGACCTAATAGGAGCGTGCCAAGAGCCCCACCCGGTTCTGTCCGCCGCCGATCCGCAACCGAGGACAACCAAGAGCCTAAGGAGGCACCCAGTTGTGATCACGATCGGCATCGACCCCCACAAAGACACCCATACCGCCGCGGCGGTCGAGGACGCCACCGGGCAGCTGCTCGGCGAGCTGACCATTCCCGGCACAGAGGACGGCCACGAGCGCCTGCTTGCCTGGGCGCATGAGTTCGGCGAAGGGCAGAGGCCCCGCTTTGCCCTGGAGGACTGCCGCCACGTCAACGGGCGCCTCGAGCGCTTCCTACTCGGTGCCGGCGAGACGGTCCTGCGGGTCGGCACCCGGATGAGCGCCCATGCCCGCCAGGGCGCCCGCACCTACGGCAAGTCGGACTCGATCGACGCCCTCGCGGTGGCCCGTGCGGCCCTGCGGGAGCCGAACCTGCCGCATGCCAGCCACGATCCGAAGCTGCGCGAGCTGAAGCTCCTGGTCGACCATCGCGACGATCTCGTCGGCGAGCGCACCGCCCACTCGATGCGCCTGCGCTGGCACCTGCACGACCTCGACTCGGGCCTCGAGCCCTTCGCCCGCACCCTGAACGACGAGAAGGTCCGCCGCGGCCTCTCCCAGCGCCTGGGGCGCTACGCCGAGGGCGTGCAGGTGCGGATCTGCCGCGAGCTGCTCCTCCGCATCGGCGAGTTGACCCGAGCAATCGACGCGCTGCGCGCGGAGATCGCATCGAGGGTGCGCCCGATGGCCCCGGCGCTCCTTGTCATCTCCGGCGTCGGCGAGCTGGTCGCGGCCCGCATCCTGGTCGAGGCCGGCGGCCCCGGCCGCTTCACCTCAGACGCTGCGCTCGCTCGCCACGCCGGTTGCGCCCCGATCGAGGTCTCCTCGGGCCGCACCCGTCGCCATCGCCTCTCGCGTCTCGGCAACCGCAAGCTGAACGCGACTCTCCACGTCGTCGTCTTGACCCAGGCTCGCATGCATCCCCCCGCCCGTGCCTACCTGGCTAAGAAGCGGGCCGAAGGCAAGTCCAACAAGGAGGCGTTTCGCTGCCTCAAACGCCACCTGGTGCGGGTTGTCTTCAGGGCGCTGCAGGAGCCGGTCGCCCAGCCGATCTCAGCCCACTAGACACAGGACCTCTCAGCAAGACATAGGTCGCCGATAACCGGCTTCGACCCTCGCCTCGCGAGGGTCCGACCACCGCTGCGCCCGGTCCCGCGCGCTGTTGCTGTTCCCCTCTTTTTTCCTAGATCTAGATCCCCAGAACACCGTCGTCTCTCAGAGGTGTTCTTGACATAGGAGCGACTGTCTGGTGATCTGTCCGCCGATCGTGGCGGACAAAACACTCCCAGCGCCGGGGTTGCCACGGGCAGTTTCGCCACGGCCGGCATTTCCGTGGCATGGCAGGCGCAGGGGAAAAGGCGGCAACGGGGACGGCCTTTTGGCAATCGTCCCCCATGAACCGCGAGATCGACCCGGTGCAGATCGCAATCCGCGGTGGCAGTCAAGGCATGGAGCCGATGCACCGCCCCGGAGGTCAGCGCTGATGCTCTCCGCCGGAAAGCTCGGCCGCGGCCAAGAGCGCTACTACCTCGAAAAGGTCGCCGAAGGGGCCGAGGACTACTACTCCGGCGAGGGGGAGGCCCAGGGTCAATGGCTCGGCGGCGCGGCCGAGGATCTCGGACTCTCCGGCCAGGTCGAGCCCGACCAGCTGGTCGCGATGCTGACCGGCCGCCATCCCGCCACGGGCGAGCTTCTCGGACTGCGCCACGTCGAGGGCGGCGCGGTCCCCGGCTTCGACCTCACCTTCTCGGCGCCGAAGTCGGTCTCGCTCACCTGGGCGCTCGGCGGACCTCCCGTCGGGGTCGAGGTCAGCGAGGCCCACGCCGAGGCGGTCCAAGCAGGGCTCGACTATCTCCAGCAGACCGCCTGCCTGACCCGGCGCGGTGCCGGAGGCCGTGAGTTCGTCCAGGGCAACGGCTTTCTCGCGGCGGGATATACCCACCGCTCCTCGCGCGCCGGAGATCCCCAGCTCCACACCCACGTCTTGGTGGCCAACGCGACCAGGGGACCCGACGGGAAATGGACCCGGCTCTACCACCCCGGCATCTACCACCAACTGAAAACCGCGGGCTATGTCTATGAGGCGCATCTGCGGAGCGAGCTGACCCGTCGGCTCGGCGTCGGTTGGGGCGAGGTCAGAAACGGAATCGCCGAGATCGAGGGCTTCGATCCCTCCCATCTGCGCGCCTTCTCCACCCGCCGGGCGGAAATACTCGAGGCCGCCGGCGGCGAGGGAGCTTCTGCGCGGGCGATGCAGATCGCGACCCTGGCGACCAGGGAGGTCAAGGACCGCGATCTCACCACCGAGAGCTTGCGCGATCTCTGGCGCGCCAAGGCGCAGGAGATCGGTCTGAGCCGTGAGGCGATCCACGCGACCTTCGACCCTGAGCTCTCGCCTTCGCCTGCCGACCTCACCGCCGTCCAGGTAGAGGCGACCCTGACCGAGCATCGCTCCCATTTCGACCGCCGCGACGTGATCCAGGCCGTCGCCGACAACCTCTTGTATGGCGCTCCCGGCCCCAAGGTGGTCGAGCTGGCAGACGCCTACCTGGCCTGGCCGGGGGTGATCCGCATTACCGAATCCCGAAAGGGGAGCGGTTCACCACCCGGGCGATCTGGGAGCTGGAGCAGAAGGCGCTGGCGAGCGTCGAGGAGATGGCCGCCCGCACCGATCGCGGCGTCGTTGAAGAGATGGTGGTCTCCCGTGTCCTCGCCCAGCGCTCCTCGATGAAGTCCGATCAGGAGGCGATGGTCCGCCGCCTGCTTACCGGCGGCGAGGGTTTGGTGGTCGTCGTCGGAGAGGCGGGCAGTGGCAAGACCTACGCCACGGTCGCCGCCGCCCACGGTTGGGCGCAGGAGCGGATCGAGCTTCGGGTCGCCGCCCCGACCTGGCGGGCCGCCAACGTCCTGCGCTCGGAGGGGCTGGACGCGACCAGCGTCGCCCGGCTTCTCGGCGAGCTTGACCGGGGAACCGCTGCGGGCAAGCAGGCGCTTGCCCGTGGTTCGGTTGTGGTGGTCGACGAGGCCGGGATGGTCGATTCGCGGGCGATGGCGCGATTGGTGGCCCACGCCCAGGCAGCCGAGGCGAAGCTGGTCTTGATCGGCGATCCCGCCCAACTCGGCGAGATCGAGGCGGGCGGCCTCTTCGCCGCGATCGTCTCCCGCACCGACACCGTCGTTCTCGATGAGGTGATCCGCCACCGGGGAGAGCTGGAGCGCGAGGCGGCGAAGATGATCCGCGGGGGACACGGGCGCGAGGCGCTCTCCGTCTATGAGGGCGCTGAGCGGGTCACCGTCTCAGATGATCCGCTTGCCCGCCGCGAAGCGATGGTTGCCGACTGGTGGCAGCACTACCGCGAGGGCGAAGACGCCTTGATGGTGGCGAAGCGGAATGCCGAGGTGCGCGAGTTGAACGCGATGGCACGGGAACAGATGGCAGCCGCGGGCAGGCTCGGCCCCGAGGAGCTGCAAGTCGGCGAGGCTTCCTTTGCGGTCGGCGATCAGGTGATCACCCGGATCAACGACCAGAAGGCGCAGATCTATAACCGCGAGCGCTGGAAGGTCGCGGAGGTCGATGCGGAGTCCGGATCGTTGGTGTTGGACGGAATCGACACCCGCGGGCGGGTGTGTGTCGATTCCGTCTACTTGGAGCGGGTCAATCCGCGAGACGGGGCGCCGGCTGTGGAACACGCTTATGCCGCGACGATCTACCAGGCGCAGGGAGCGACCTTGGATTCGGCCTTCGTGATGGCCGATCCCTCGATGACCAAGGAGGAGTTCTACGTCGCGACCTCGCGGACCAGGGGAGAGACCTACCTCTACGCGACGCCGGAGGTTCAGATCGCACGGGAGGAGATGGCGCCGCGCTCGCCTTACCTGCGAAGCGGCCTTGAGCACATCGCCGAAGCCGCCGAGCGGATCGGCGCCCAAAGCGCCGCCCACGACGAGGCGCTCCGCTCGCGCTTCGCCGAGCTGTCCTCACCCGAGCTTTCGGCCCGCCTGGCAGAGATGCGTTTGGAGGTGATGGCCGAGTGGCGGGGCCAAGAGGCCCAGGGCCGCCACGGAGAGCGGGCCGCAGAGACCCGGGAGCGCTTGGAGGAGTTGGCGGCCGACCGGGAGAAGCTGCCCGAGCCGCGCCGCTTCGAGCGGGAGACCGAGCGGCGCGAGCGCGAGACCCAAGAGCGCGATCTCGATCGCCGGGAGGGCTGGGCTCGCGAAGCGGCCGAGAGCGTGGCGGCCGAGGCCCGCGAGCTGCCCGAGGTCCGCTATCAGGCCCGGGCCGAGTCGGCGGTGATCGAATCGGTTCTCGCCGAGCGCGAACGGCTCGCCGCGGCAGCCGCCCGCCTCTCGCCTCCCGACTACATAACCAAGGAGCTGGGAGAACGCCCGAGCGACCTGGCGAAAGCTCGCGACTGGGACGCCGGGGTGCGGGGGATCGAGGGCTACCGCGAGAGAAACGGCGTGGTGGACAGAGACAGCGCATTGGGTCCGAAGCCGAAGGATGCTTCCCGGGCGCTTGAGCGCGAGCAGGCGCGGAGTCAGATCGAGCGAAGCCAGGAGCGACTGCAGCTGCAGGTACAGCGCCAGCGGGTGCGCGAGCACGACATCGACCTTGGAATCGGGCTGTAGGGGAGAGGCATGGCGAAGAAGCTGCCGGCATCCATCCCTCGCATCGCCCTAACTCCACCGGAGGCCGCCGCCGCAATCGGAGTCGGTCCTGACTTCTTCGACGTCAACGTCGCGCCTCAGCTGCGCCTGATTCGGCGCGGTCGCAAGCGGCTGGTTCCGGTTGCCGAGCTTGAACGCTGGGTTGCTGAGAACGCGGAAATGCCGATGATGGAGCAGATCCGATGAGGGTCCTGGCATCCATCGCAGTCGGTAAAATCCGTGGCAATAAAAAGCGGCCCCCGACGGCGCGTCAACGCCGGATCGAGGGCCTGACCACAAGGAGACACGACCTCCTCATGGCTGGTACTCACCCTATGTATCTGTGCCCGCAGACGGGCGGCAACCTTTCCCACCGGGGAGGGCGGTCCGATGGCTGAGGGCGTCGTCAGAAGGCACGCGAAAAGCTGTCCCGCCCTCAAGGGGAAGCGCTGCCGCTGCAGCTCCGGCTGGGAGGCATGGGTGTATCTGCGCCGGGAGAACCGGAAGGTTCGTCGGACGTTCAAGAGCAAACGGGAGGCCAAAGACTGGCGGGCCGAGGCGCTCACGGCGGCGAGCGCGGGGGAGCTGCGACAGACCCCGAAGGACAGCCGGACGCTCTACGAGGCACTGGTCGATTTCGTCGCTGGGATGGAAAGCGGCGAGGTGCGCCCGAAGAAGAAGGAGCGCTACAAGCCGAACACGATCCGCTCCTACGAGCGAGCGGTGCGCCTTCGCTACAAGGACTCAGAACTCGGAGCGCTTCGCCCGGCAGAGGTCCGGCGCTCTGACGTGCAGGCATTCGCCGACGAGCTGCTCGCGACCGTGTCGGTCCACAGCGCCAGCAACGTCCTCAATCCGCTCCAGGCGTTTTACCGGCGGGCCAACGACCGCGAAGAACTCGCCAACAAACCGACCGAAGGCATCGACCTGCCTGTCGGGAAGTCCCAGCGCCCGCGTCGGATCGTCGCGCCCTCAGAAGCCGCCGAGCTGATCGAGCTGCTTCCGGAGGAGGATCGCGCCCTTTGGGCGACGGCGTTCTATGCCGGTCTGCGTCGAGGCGAGCTGCAAGCCCTGCGATGCGAGGACATCGACCTCGCGCGGAACCTCCTCTATGTCAAGAAAGGCTGGGACCAGGAGGAGGGGGAGATCGAGCCGAAGTCAGAGGCAGCGAAGCGCACGATTCCCTTGCTCGCGATCCTGCGGGACTTCCTCGACCAGCAACTTGTCAGGACGGGGAGGACCGGAACCGATCGCATCTTCGGTCGCGCGGCCGATCGGCTCTTCTATCCGTCCACCATCGACGGCCGGGCGCGGCGAGCTTGGAAGGCGTACAACCTCGCCGAGCGGGAAGCTGCCAAGGAAGAGGAGCGCATCCCGGTCCTCCTGACTCTCCTCACCCTCCATGAGTGCCGCCACACCTTCGCCTCGCTCCTGATCGACACCGGAGCGAACCCGAAAGCGATCCAGATGGTCATGGGGCACACCAAGATCCAAACGACCTTCGATGTCTACGGGCACTTGTTGCCTGGCAGCTATGACGACGTGCGGGCTCGGATGGATGCGTATCTCGCGGCCGGAGGCAAAGAGCCTGGGGCCGGGGAAGGCCAGCCGGCGGTTACGGAGATCCAACCGAAGGACTAAAGCGGCGGCTTGCCTTGCTCGCGTTCTTTCTCTGCCTTAGCGGCAGCGGCTTGCGCCTCTGATGCGGGCAGCGCGATGACTCTCAAGGCGATGTTTGGCTTGCACCCCACCCTCTCCGCGATCTCCTCTTCCGCCTCTCGGATCTCCGCATTCGTCCTCTCGACCAGCTTCATCAGTTCGTCGCGGCCCTGAGCGTCTACCTGCACGATGCGCTTCATGGTTACCCCCGTCAGATCCCGGTAGCTGAAGAGTCGCAGTCTAATCAGGGGACGTTTGCGCTGGCAACTTTTGGTGCTACTGGCGCATTTACTGGCGCATCGGCGCATTTCGGGGCTCAGGCCCCTCAGCCTGCATACAGCGCGTATGTCTTTGATCCGGCTTGCAGAGCCCCACAACAGAAAACGCCCCGCCGGGGAGGCGGGGCGCTTCTGGGGTTACTACAGGGAGGAGAGATATGTATCTCTATATATGTGTGGATCCGTGGGAGGTAGGTGAGCCCGGTTAATGTCGAGGGCGTCGCTGTGGGAAGCAGTGAGGCCTATGTCGACGCGGGGTTCAACCTTGAAGTCTTTGTCGGTCTCCTCTCGCGAATCCTTGAACAGCGTACGAACGTATGTGCGACTTGTGTGTGAGTGGGGTCACAGAGATCCTGCAATTGACGGTCTCTGCGGGCTGCTACCCGATTTGCGCCGGACGACCAGATCAAATTCGGTAACCGGTCGATCGAGGGCTGGGTCAAATGTCGCATCTTGTTCTCAAGCTCCAGTAAAGGTCCGGAACTGGACCCTCGCTGTAGCTTTCGGCGGATGGGAAAGTCCCGGATAGACGCGGTTTTGGCCGAGCGCGGCATCTTCGCCTCGCGCTCGGCGGCGGCCGGGGCCGTGCGTGCGGGCGAGGTTCGGATCGGCCAGGACGGGCCGGTGGCGCTGCGCCCGAGCCAGCTGGTCGAGCCGGACGAGAACCTGATCGTCGCCGATGGTCCGCGCTACGTCTCCCGCGGTGGGACCAAGCTGGAGAACGCGCTCGAGGCTCTGGGGATCGACGTCACCGGCCGCGATTGCCTCGACGTCGGCGCCTCGACCGGCGGCTTCAGCGACTGCCTGCTGCAGCGCGGCGCCGTGCGGGTGATCGCCGCCGACGTGGCCTACGGGCAGCTCGACCTGCGCCTGCGGGAGGATCCCCGCGTGCACGTGATCGAGCGACTGAACGCGCGGGCGATGGAGCCGGCGGGCCTGCCCTTCGCCGCCTCGCTGGCGACGGTCGACGTCTCCTTCATCTCGCTGGCCAAGGTGCTGCCTGCGGTGGCCAGCTGCCTGGAGCCGGGGGGAGAGGTGCTGGCGATGGTCAAGCCGCAGTTCGAGCTCGGCAAGGAGCGGGTCGGGAGGGGTGTCGTACGGGACCCCGCCGACCGCCGCGAGGCGATCCTCAAGGTCGCCGAAGCGGCGGGCGAGATCGGGCTGCCGGTCCGCGGCTTCGCCTCCTCGGGACTGCCGGGGCCGAAGGGGAACAAAGAGACCTTCGTCTGGTGCGGGGGGGTCGGCGCTGAGTTCGAGGACCTCGAGCCGGCCGTCGCCGCCGTCGTCGAGGAGGACGAGTGAAGACCGCGGCCCTGATCACCCACTCGCATCCGCCGAGCGCCACCGAAGCGGTTGCCGTCGCGGCCGAGGTTGCCCACGAGGCCGGCTGGCGCCTGGCGGCGACCGAGCAGGAGCTGGAAAAGCACGGCGCCGCGGCCGAGGGTGTCGACGTCACCGCCGAACACACGGTTCCCGATATCTGCCTCGTCCTCGGCGGCGACGGCTCGATCCTCCACGCGCTGCGCCGCTACGCCCACACGGAGGTGCCGGTCTTCGGCGTCAACTTCGGGACGGTCGGGTTCCTCGCCGCCGTCGAGCGCGACCAGGCGGCCGCCGGCATCCGCCGCGCCCTCGCCGGGGAAATCGAGACGATCGGGCTGCCCGGTCTCGAGGTCAAGGTCGACGGCAAGGAGATGGTCGGACTGAACGACATCACCCTCGCCCGCCGCCCACACGACCGCGTTGCCGAGCTCAGCTACCGGATCGCCGGCGAGGAGGTCGGCCACGTCCGCTGTGACGGCCTCGTCGCGGCCACGCCGGCGGGCTCGACCGGCTACAACCTCGCCAACCAGGGCCCGATCCTGGCCTGGGGCGTGAAGGGCTACGTCGTCAGCTACATCTCGCCGCACTCGCTCACCGCGCGGGCGCTGGTCGTCGCTCCCGGCGACGTCCTCCACGTCGGCAACGCCCCCGAGCGCGAGCCGGTCGAGGTCGCCGTCGACGGCGGCAAGATCGCCGACCTCGCCGCCGGCGCCGCCCTGGAGATCCGCTTCCTCGACTCGGTCAGTCTGTTGGCGCAGTTGCCCGGCACGAGTTTCTACCAGCGGATCCGAGAGAAGTTCGGTCACTTAGCGGTCTAGAGCGGCTTCCTCAGCCGGGGAATGCCGTTGTCTAGGGTTGCGCGCCATGGAACGCAAGTGGTGGACCCTGGTCCTGGTCTCGGTGGCGACGTTCATGTTGCTGCTCGACGTCACCGTCGTCAACGTCGCCCTGCCCGACATCCAGCGGGAACTGAACGCCAGCCTCTCGAGCCTGCAGTGGGTGGTCGACGCCTACTCGCTGATGCTCGCTGCCTTCCTGCTGACGGCGGGCTCACTCGGCGACCGGCTCGGCCGTCGCCGCGTCTTCACGATCGGCTTCGGCGTCTTCACCTTCGCCTCGTTCCTCTGCGGGATCTCCCAGGATCCGACCCTGCTGAACCTGGCCCGCGGCCTGCAGGGGATCGGCGGCGCCGGCATGTTCGCCACCTCGCTGGCGCTGATCGGCCAGGAGTTCCACGGCAAAGACCGGGCGACGGCCTTCGGCGTCTGGGGAGCGACGGTTGGCGGTGCGGTCGCGGTCGGGCCGCTGGTCGGGGGGGTGCTGACCGAGAACTTCGGTTGGGAGTGGATCTTCTTCGTCAACGTCCCGATCGGGATTGTGGCGATGGTCCTGACCGAGCGCAAGATCGTCAACGTCTCGGTCCCGGATCCGGAGCCGATTGACGTGCCGGGGCTCGTCACCTTCTCCAGCGCCCTCTTCCTGCTGATCTTCGGCCTGATCCGGGGCAACCCGGAGGGATGGGGCAGTCCCTTGATCCTCGCCTGTCTGATCGGCGCCGCGGTCCTGCTGGCCCTCTTCATCGCGATCGAGCGCCGCAGCGACCACCCGATGCTGGACCTGACCCTGTTCCGCAAACCGGCCTTCAACGGGGTCTCCGCCGTGGCCTTCTTCCTCTCGGCGGGGATGTTCGCCCTCTTTCTCTACCTGACGATCTACATGCAGGGGGTGCTCGACTTTTCGCCGCTCGAGGCGGGCTTGCGCTTCCTGCCGCTGACCGTCCTCGGCTTCGTCGTCGCCCCGATCTCCGGCGCGCTTTCGAACCGGGTTCCGATCCGGATCCTGCTCGGGGTCGGGCTGACGATCGTCGGCATCGGGCTGCTGCTGATGCACGGCGTCTCGGTCGATTCGACCTGGACCACGCTGCTGTTGGGCTTCATCCTTGCCGGGATCGGGATCGGGACGACGAACCCCGGGATCGGGCAGGCGGCGATCGCCGTCGTGCCGGTGGAGAAATCAGGAATGGGGTCCGGGATCAACACGACCTTCCGCCAGGTCGGGATCGCGACCGGGGTCGCCGGCCTCGGTGCCGTCTTCCAGGGACGGGTCGACTCGAAGCTGAGCGAACTCCTGCCCCATGCCCCCAAGGGCCTCGGCGAAGTCGTCGCCTCCGGTGGCTCGCGGGCGGTGGCCGAACTGCATCTGCCGCCGGCGATCCACGCCAAGGCGACGCACGCCGCTGACATCGCCTTCGTTAGCGCCTTCAACGAGATCATCCTGATCGCCGCGATCGGCTCCTTCGTCGGCGCTGCCCTCGGCTTCTGGTTGGTCCGGTCCTCGGACTTCGTCCAGCCGACGGGCGGCCCGAGCGAGCCGCCTGGATAGCCGCGTTGAGGGAGGGCACCGGTGTCTCTCTCCGGAATTGACCTCCCCTTCGCTTCGCTGCGGGGAGAACATTCTGCGCGGCTTCGCCGCGCAAGAGACAGATTGCATATCGCCGAACATTCCTCCGAGAGACAACGGTGCCCTCCTGTGAGCGCTGCTAGTCCTCGGGGGACCGCCGCCTGGGGTGGTAGATAGAACCCCATGCTGCGTGAGCTTCGGATCGAGAATCTGCTGCTGATTGAGAGGGCCGAACTGCGGTTGGGTGAGGGGCTGAATGCGATTACCGGTGAGACCGGGGCCGGTAAGACGGTGCTGGCGCATTCGCTCGATCTGCTGATGGGTGGCAAAGCGAAAGCCCAGATCGTTCGGCCGGGTGCCACGGAGGCCTGGGTTGAGGGGGTCTTCGACCTGCCGCCGGGGCTGCTGGAGGAGCCGGAGATGGCTGAGCTTGCCGAACGGTTGCCCGAGGGGGCCGACGAGGTGGTCCTCGGGCGGCGGGTCTCGGCGGGCGGTCGCACCAGTGCCTTTGTCGCCAATCGCGCCGCGACCGCCGCCGATCTGAAGCTGCTCGGCGGCCGCCTCCTCGCTTTCTTCGGTCAACACGAGCATCGCCGGCTGACGATCTCCTCGGCCCAGCTGGAGATCCTCGATGGCTTTGCTGGCGCCGAGCACCTGACGCTGCGTCAGGCCTACCGCGAGGCGCACCGGGAGTGCGGAGAGCTCGCCGCCGAGCTGGCCGAGCTGCGTGAGCGGGAAGGCTCGCGGGAGCGCGACCTCGACCTTTACCGCTACGAGCTCTCGGAGATCGAGGCGGTGGCGCCGCTGCCGGAGGAGCGGACGGAGATCGCCGCGCGGCGGGAGCGCCTCCGGCACGCCGAGGGGCTGCGCGAAGCGGCGGGCAGCGCCCACGCCGGCTTGGCCGGTGCGGAAGAGGACGGCGGCGGAGCGGTTGCCGCGATCGCTCAGGCCGAAGCGGCGCTGCAGGCGGCTTCCGGGCTCGACGCGGGGCTCGACGCGATCGCCGAGCGGATCGCGGCGCTCTCGGTGGAGTTGGGCGACGTCGCCTCGGAGCTGCGGGACTACGCCGAGGGGGTCGAGGCCGATCCCGCCGCGCTGCAGGCGATCGAGGAGCGGCTGGAGTCGATCGACCGGCTCGAGCGCAAGCACGGCGGCAGCGTCGAGTCCGTGCTCGCCCACGCCGAGCGCTGCCGCGCGGAGATCGTGCAACTGGAGGGTGCCGGCGAGCGCAGCGCCGAGGCCGAGGTGGCGCTGGCCGAGGCCGAGGCGCGGCGCGCCGATCTGGGGGAGAAGCTGAGTACCGGTCGCGAAGCAGCAGCCGGGCCGCTGCAGGAGCGCGTCGCCGAGGAGCTTGAGCTGCTCTCGATGGCGGGCGCCTCGCTCGAGGTCGTGCTGGAGCCGCACCCCGACGGCTTCGGTCCCTCGGGTCGCGAGACGGTCGAGTTGCGGGTCGCGCCCAATCCCGGGATCGAGGCGGCGCCGCTGCGCGACGCGGCTTCGGGCGGTGAGCTCTCGCGGGTGATGCTGGCGCTCAGCGGGCTCGGGCAGGCCGGGAGCGCCGGGACGATGGTCTTCGACGAGATCGACGCCGGTGTCGGCGGCAAGACCGCCCGCGTCGTCGGCGAGCGCCTGCAGGCGCTGGGCCGCGACCGGCAGGTGCTCTGCATCACCCACCTGCCGCAGGTCGCCTCCCTCGCCGACGTCCACTTCCGCCTCGAAAAGGACACCGGAACGAAGCAGGCGGTCGCCACCGTGGAGCGGCTCGAGGGCGAGGGCGTAGTGGAGGAGATCCGCCGCATGCTTGGCGGCGATAGCTCCGACCAAGCGGCTACGCAGCACGCGCGCGAGTTGCTCGCAGCCTGAGTCTTGGCCTAACCTGAGTTGGTGGCCACCGCAAGTCGTCGTCGCCTTCCTGCCCTGCTCGGCCGCAGGAACGGCGCTCGGCCGGAGGGGCCGATCGAGGGTGTCGCCCGGCTGGGGGAGCGGACCAAGCATCTGGTCAAGCGCCTGCGCCCAGGCGAGATCGCGGTCATCGACCACGTCGACATCGACCGCATCGCCGCCGAGGAGCTGATCGAAGCTCAGGTGGTTGCGGTCCTCAACGCCTCGACCTCCTCGCAGGGCAGGTATCCGAACGCCGGGCCGCTGATGCTGGCCCGCGAGGGGATCCGGCTGATCGACGCTCCCGACGCCGAACTCTTTGAGCGCCTCAAAGACGGCGACCGGGTGCGGATCGACGGCGAGGCGATCTTCGTCGGCGAGCAGGAGGTCGCGCGCGGGCGGGTCCTCCGCGTCCCGGAGCTGGAGCGGGAGATGCAGGAGCACCGGGCGCGGATCGACGAGGCGCTCGGTGAATTCGCCGAAAACACCGTCGCCCACGTGCGCGAAGAGACCGACTTGCTGACCGGCAACGTCGCCTTCCCCCCGACCCGGGCCAGTTTCCGCGACCGCCACGTCCTGATCGTCGTCCGCGGCGACCGCCATCGCCGCGACCTGAAAACGCTGCGCGCCTACATCCGCGACGTGCGGCCGCTGATCGTCGCGGTCGACGGCGGCGCCGACGGCGTCCTCGAAGCCGGCCTCAAGCCCGACGTGATCCTCGGCGACATGGACTCGGCCGGCGACGCGGCGCTCGACTGCGGCGCCGAGCTGATCGTCCACGCCTACCCGGACGGCCGCGCGCCCGGCCGCGAGCGGCTGCTGGCGGCTGGCCTCGACCACCAGGTCGTCCCCGCCGCGGGGACCAGCGAGGACGTGGCGATGCTGATGGCGCACGAGAAGGGGGCGACGCTGATCGTCAGCGTCGGCGCCCACTTCAACCTGGTCGAGTTCCTCGACCGCAAGCGGGGCGGGATGTCCTCGACCTTCCTCACCCGGCTGAAGATCGGCGAGCGCCTGGTCGACGCCAAGGGCGTCAGCCGGCTCTACAACCCGAGCTCGACCCTGGCCCCGCTCGCCTTCCTCGCCGTCGCCTTCCTCGTCCTGTTGACGATCCTCGTCATCACCTCACCCGCCCTCAACGACGTTTTCGAACTCTTCTGGCTGAAGATCCGCATCTGGCTCGGCATCGAATAGACAGTCACTAGCCTTCAGCCCTCGATGGGTTACTCCGCTCGCTACCACGCCACCTCGCTGATCGCGGTCTTCATCGCGCTCGCCGTCGGGATCCTCGTCGGCGCCGAGTTCGGCGGCAACGCGTTGAACAACACCCGCAAGGACCTCGAGCACAGCCTCGTCGGCAACCTCAAGGACGAACGCTCGCGGGCCGACGAGCTGAACGCCGATCTCAACCGCTCCGACGAGTTCGCTGAACGCGTCTACCCGGCCCTGGTGCGGGAACGCCTGAAAGGTAAGCGGTACGCGATCCTCGCCCTCGGTGGTCTGCCGAGCCCCGTCACCGACGAAGTCGAGGAGACGCTGGCGCCGACCGGCGGGCGACTGGTGGGGGTGGGGGTCGTCCGCGAGCCGGTCGACGTCAACGGCCTCGCCGAAGACCTCGCCAAGACCAGGATCACGGATCTGCAGACCAACTCCGATGCCCTGACCGAACTGGGAACCGGGCTCGGGCGCCAGCTCGCGATCGGCGGCTCCCTGCCCGACGTCGTCCGCGGCCATCTCTTCTCCCGCGCCAGCGGCAACTTCGGCGGCCTCGACGGCGTCATCGTCGTCCGCGACCAGCCGGAAGACATGGGCACGGTCCAGCGCGAAAAGACCAACCAGTTGGAGACGGCGCTGATGAGCGGCGCCACCGCCACCCGCCGGTCGGCGGTCGGGGTCGAGACCTCCAGCGACGACTCCTCGTCGATCTCCTTCTTCCAGTCGAACGGCCTCGCCAGCGTCGACGACGTCGATCTGACCGCCGGGAAGCTGGCGACCGTATTCGCCCTGCTCGGCGCCGACGGCAGCTTCGGGGTCAAGAGCAGCGCCGATCAGCTGCTCCCCGACCTGCTGACCGAAGGCGAATAGGCGGTGTACTTGGTCGGATTGCCGCTGGCGCTGGCGGTCTCCCTGTTCATCGTTCCTGCCGGGGCGCGTGGGCTGCGCGACGCCGGGCTGGTGCGGGAGAACTACCGCGGGGCGCTGCTCGCCTTCCCGCTGGGGGCGGTGCTGGCGACGGCGGCGCTGGTGGCGCTGGCGCCGCTCGCCTTCCTCGACGACCGCGCCGACCTCGACCTGCTCGAGCCCGATCTGCGCCGCTGGCTTCCCTACCTGCTGGGGATCGCCTTCCTCGGCTTCCTCGACGACGCGCTCGGACGCGGGGAGGCGGTCGAGACGCCGCGTGGCTGGCGCGGTCACTGGTCGGCGTTGCGGCAGGGCTCGCTCTCGACCGGCGCGATCAAGGCGATCGGGGCTCTGGCGTTGGCCGCCTACGTCGTCTCCGGCCGCGGCCTCGAAGACTGGCGCTACCTGGCCGACGTGGCGCTGCTGATCCTGGCGACGAACCTCTTCAACCTGCTCGACCTGCGACCGGGCCGGGCGGAGAAGGGGCTGGTCCTGCTCGGAGTCGGGCTCTGCCTCGGCGCCTGGACCTTCTGGCCACTGGAACTGCTGGGGATCTTCGTCGGCCCGGTCCTGGTCGGCGCCTGGCTGACGCTGGGCGAGCGGGCGATGCTGGGCGACACCGGGTCCAACCTGATCGGGGCGATCGTCGGGGTCTGGTTGTTGACCACCCTGGGGGCTGATGCACGCCTGGTTGCCCTCGCGGTGGTCCTGGCTTTAACGATTTACGGGGAGATGCGGTCTATTTCGAAGACGATCGACTCGGTTCCGCCTTTGCGCTGGCTAGACTCGCTCGGCAGAGCATGAGTCCAGCAATCAAAGGCGAGACGCGGTTCATCTTCGTTACCGGAGGTGTCGTTTCGGCTCTTGGAAAGGGCATCACCGCGGCCTCGATCGGACGCCTTCTCGTCTCCCGCGGCTACCGGGTCCAACTGCAGAAGTTCGACCCCTACATCAACGTCGATCCGGGGACGATGAGTCCGTTCCAGCACGGCGAGGTCTTCGTCACCGAGGACGGGGCGGAGACCGATCTCGACCTCGGCCACTACGAGCGCTTCACCGACGAGAACACCTCGCGGGCCTCGAACGTCACCGCCGGCGCCGTCTACAACTCGGTGATCCGGCGCGAGCGCCGCGGCGACTACCTCGGCGCCACCGTCCAGGTGATCCCGCACATCACCAACGAGATCAAGCAGAAAATCCTCATCGTCGCCGAGTCCCAGGCGGTCGACTTCGTGATCACCGAGATCGGCGGCACCGTCGGCGACATCGAGTCGCTGCCGTTCCTCGAGTCGATCCGCCAGCTCTACACCGACCTCGGGCAGAAGCGGGCGATGTTCGTCCACCTGACCCTGGTGCCCTACGTCGGCCACGCGGGCGAACTGAAGACGAAGCCGACCCAGCACTCGGTCAACGAGCTGCGCCGGATCGGAATCCAGCCGCACGCCTTGGTCTGCCGTTCCGAAGGCCGACTCGACCGCGAGATCCGCGGCAAGATCGCCCTCTTCGCCAGCCTTCCCGTCGACGCGGTTATCTCCGCCCACGACGTCGACAACATCTACAAGGTGCCACTCGTCTTCCGCGCCGAGGGCGTCGACGATCTAGTCCTCGACCACTTCGGGATGGAGGCCCCCTCGCCCGACCTCGGCGAGTGGGAGGAGATGGTGCGCCGCGCCGACTCCGCCACCGGTGAGGTTCGGATCGCGGTGGTCGGCAAGTACGTCCAGCTCGCCGACGCCTATAAGTCGGTGATCGAGGCGCTTGAGCACGGCGGCTTCCACCACGGCGTAGGGGTCAAGGTCGAGCTGGTCGACTCGGAGAACTTCGAACCGGAGAAGCTCGAGGGATGTGACGGGATCCTGATCCCCGGCGGCTTCGGCGAGCGCGGGATCGAGGGCAAGGTCGAAGCGGCGCGGATCGCCCGCGAGAAATCGATCCCCTACCTGGGGATTTGCCTCGGAATGCAGATCGCCGTCGTCGAGTTCGCCCGCCACGTCGCCGGCATGGAGGGAGCGAACTCCGCTGAGTTCGATCCCGAGACGCCGTTCCCGGTCGTCGACCTGCTGCCGGAGCAGAAGGAGGTCTCCGACATGGGCGGGACGATGCGGCTCGGTGCCGATCCGGTGAAACTGCACGAGGGCACCAAAGCCCGCGAGATCTTCGGCGAGGCGGTCATCTACAAGCGCCACCGCCACCGTTACGAGGTCAACAACCAGCTGCGGCGCCGGCTCGAAGACGAGGGCCTGGTCTGCGGCGGCACCTCGCCCGACGAGCGCCTGGTCGAGATGGTCGAGCTGCACGACCACCCCTTCTTCGTCGCTTCCCAGTACCACCCGGAGTTCAACTCCCGGCCCAACCGCCCCGAGCCGCTCTTCCGCGAGTTCGTCGGCGCCGCGGTTGGCCAGGCCGGTCAGCGTCTCGCCGACGACGGTGCGGACGAAGCAGCCGCCGAGCCAGAGGACGGCGTCGAGGACGACGCCAGCCTCCGCCGCTCCGTCTGAGTCGGCCTCGCTCCTGATTCCCGGCTAACGTTGCTCCTCGTGGAGGGATCTCGACTGCACGAGCGCTTCGTCCGGTACTGCGAGGTCCGCAGCCCGACCGGCGAGGAGCGGGAGATTGCTGACACCCTCGCCGCCGAGCTGCGGGCGATGGGACTGGAGGTGAGCGAGGACGGCGCTGCGGGCCCCGCCGAAGCGGGTGCCGGCAATCTGATCGCTCGCTCAGCCGGCGGCGGCGCGGAGTGGCTGATGTTCTGCGCCCACATCGACACGGTCCCGCATCGGGGGCAGGTCGAGGTGGTGAGCGACGACGGTGTCTTCCGCAGTCGCGGCGAGACGATCCTCGGCGCCGACAACAAGGCGGCGGTCGCCGTCTTCATGGAGTTGATCGCCCGCCACGTCGAACGCCCCGGCCCGGTGGGGATCGAGCTGGTGCTGACGGTCGCCGAGGAGCAGGGATTGCGGGGAGCCAAGGCCCTCGACGCCTCGCAGCTGCGGTCGCGGGCCGGCTTCGTTCTCGACCACGCCGGTCCGGTCGGCGAGGTGATCGTCTCGACCCCGACCCAGCAGAAGATCCTCGCCGACTTCATCGGCGTCGAGGCCCACGCGGGGATCCGTCCCGAGGACGGCAGCAGCGCGATCGCGGCGGCAGCGGCGGCGATCGACCGGATGGACATCGGGCGACTCGACGAGGGGACGACGGCGAACGTCGGCCTGATCCAGGGCGGTACCTCCGGCAATGTCGTCCCGGGGCACTGCGCGATCCACGCCGAGGCGCGCAGCCTCGAGGCCGAGCGGGCGGCGGAGGTGGCGGGGAAGATCGCCGACGCCTGCGCCTGGGGCGCGAGCGAGCACGGTTGCGATGTTGACGTGCGGATCGAAGAGCTCTTCCGCGGCTACCAGGTCCCGAAGGACTCGGCCGCGCTGGCGCTGGCCGAGGCGGGGCTGCGCGGGGCCGGCCTCGAGCCGCAGCAGGTGGCGATCGGCGGCGGCAGCGACGCCAACGTCTTTCGCCGCGACGGCTTCGACGCCGTCCTGCTCTCCAACGGCACCGACGCAGTCCACACCTCCGACGAGATGGTTCCGGCGAACAGCCTCGACAAGATGCTCGAGGTCTGCGAGCGGATCGTCGCCGCGGCGGCCGGTTAGTGGGAGGCCGACTGAAGCTGCGCCGGGGCGTAGTCGTCTCCGTCGATCCGCTGGAGGTCGAGATAGACGGCGAGCGCCGGCGGGCCTGGGCAGACGAGGTTCTGCTGGGGGAGATGCGCGAGGGAGACGAGTTAGTAGTCAACGTCGCCGCCCTCGACCTGAAGCTCGGCTCCGGCGGCTTCGACGTAGTCCACGTCAACCTCACCCGCGGCCTGCAAGGGGACGGGATGGAGAGCGACGCCCACGTGATCAAGCTCAACTACACCTCGCTTCAGCATCCGGTCGAGCCGGCGGAGGAGGAATCGGTGTTCCTTTTGGGTGCCAGAGACCCAAAAGGAACACCGATGAGCGTGCTCGTCCTTCCGCTGCACGGGCACCTAGCGCCGGCAGCCTGGGCGGCGGCGCAAGCGGCGCCGGGACTACGAGTCGGCTACATACAAACGGGAGGCGGCGCCCTACCGGGCTCCTTCTCCCGAGACGTCAGACAACTGTGCGAGCGCAACCTCCTCGCCGGCCACATCACCGCCGCGCCTTCTTACGGCGGCGAGCACGAGGCGTTGAGCACCGTCGGCGCTATCGACGCCGCCGCCGAGCTCGGCTGGGACGCAGTCCTGGTCGGCCCCGGCCCGGGAATAATCGGCTCCGACACCGCCTACGGCCACGGCGGCATGGCAGCCCAGGACAGCGCCCACGCCGCCCTGTCCCTAGGACTCCCGACGTTCCTCTCTCCCCGCCTCTCTTCAGCCGACCCCCGCCCCCGCCACCGCTATCTCAGCCACCACACCGCAACTGTCCTCGAACTGCTGCTGGGTGGGGTGGAGGTGGCAGTGCCTGACATCGACGCCGCCGGCTTAACCGAGGCGAAGGATCAGCTCACCGAAGCAGCGAGCGAGCGTCACCATCTCCACCTCGCACCTGCGGATCTCAAGGGCTACGCCGCCTCCGGCCTACCAACCACGACGATGGGCCGAGACCTATCCGAAGACCTCCTCTTCTTCGCCGCTCCTCTCGCGGCAGGCCACCTCCTCTCCGAATCTGCAACCTCTAACTGACCCGTTCCTCGCGCGGGTGGCGCGGGCGCAGGGGACCCCGAGCATCCTGCGCAGGAGTCCCCTAGAAGCCCGCGACAGGCCCCGCGCGCCAACCGCACGGTCCCTTGCGCCCCAAGGGTTGCGACAACTCAGCGAGAACCACCGGCCATGGCAGTCGCAATCAAACCACAAGCGCCGAGCCCTGCGGCCAAGCCCGGAGCTGACGCTCGCTTTGAGTCCCTAGTCCTCGATTTCCTCGCCTACCTAGAGCTGGAGCGAGGCCTCTCCCGCAACACTCTCAACGCCTACCGCACCGACCTACTGCAGTACGGCGAATATCTCTCGGCGCACAACCGCGACGCCCTGCAGGCCAGCGGCGCCGACATCGCCGACTTCCTCGCCGAGCTGGCGACGGGGGAGGGGCGCCCAGCCTGCTCCGCCGCGACGATCCACCGCAAGGCCGCCTGCCTGCGCTCCTTCTACAAGCACCTGCGCCGCGACGAGCTGATCGGCGACGACCCGACGGCGGCGCTGAGCGCCCCGCGCCGCTCGAAGAAACTGCCGCACGTCCTTAACTACTCCGAGGTGCAGAAGCTGCTCGCCTCGCCGGCGGGAAGCGAGCCGACGGCGCTGCGCGACCGGGCCCTGCTCGAGGTGATGTACGCCTGCGGGCTGCGGGCGTCGGAGACGATCGGGCTGGAGCTGGGCGACGTCGACCTGCGTGAGGGAGTCCTGCGGGCGCGCGGCAAGGGCTCGAAGGAACGGATGGTGCCGCTCGGCCGCCAGGCGATCGCCGCGATCGCCGGTTACTTGCGCGGCGGCCGCCCGAAGCTGATCGGCGATCGCCATGAGGCCAAGCTCTTCGTCAACTTCCGCGGCGGCCCGCTGACCCGGCAGGGCCTCTACAAGATCGTCCAGCGCCACGCTCGCGACGCCGGGCTCGCCGGCAGGATGAGCCCGCACACGTTGCGCCACAGCTTCGCCACCCACCTTCTCGCCGGCGGCTGCGACCTGCGTGCCGTCCAAGAGATGCTCGGCCACGCCGACATCTCGACCACCCAGATGTACACGCACCTCTCGGGCGAACGCCTCAAGGAGGTCTACTTCAGCGCCCACCCCCGCGCCAGCGAGTAATCCGGCGTTCGTCCTTGGGACCGAAATACCGGTCCAAGGACGAACGCCGGCATGAAGTAGAACTTCGGCATGCCCGAGCTGCCCGAGGTGGAGACCGTCGTCCGGCAGCTGGAGCCGGAGGTCGAGGGGCACCGGATCGAGCGGCTGGAGGTGTTGGATGCGCGCTGGTCGCGGCCGGTTCCGCCCGCGCAACTGGGGGAGGCCGTCGGCGGCGCGACGATCGAGCACCTCGGCCGCCGCGGCAAGTACATCCTCATGGGCCTGGACGGCGGCCGGACGCTGGTCATGCACCTGCGGATGACCGGCAACCTGATCCTGCGCGAGGGAGACGAGGTGATCGACCCGTCCGAGGGGCGCCGTCTCTACGAGAGCGAGCGGTCGACCGAGGAACGCCACCTGCGGGCGCGCTTCCTCCTCGACGACGGCCGCGAGCTCTGGTTCACCGACCCGCGCCGGTTCGGCGAGGCGTTCCTGATCGCCGACGACGACCGGCTCGCCGAGCGGTTCGCCAAGCTCGGCGTTGAGCCGTTCGCACCCGAGTTCACCCCGCAGGCGCTGGGGGCGATGGCTGCGGGGCGGACGGCGCCGCTGAAGTCGTTCCTGCTCGACCAGTCGAAGGTCGCCGGGGTCGGCAACATCTACGCCGACGAGGCGCTCTTCCGCGCCGAGCTTCACCCGCTATCGCCCGCCGGTTCGATGAAGCCCGAGCACGCCGAGGCGCTGCGCGACGCCGTCGTCGCCGCGCTGGAGGCGGGGATCGACGCCGGCGGCTCCTCGATCGACGACTACCGCGACGCCCGCGGCGAGAAGGGCTCGATGCAGAACGAGTTCCTCGTCCACACCCGCGAGGGCGAGGACTGCCCCCGCTGCGGCGAGACGATCGTCCGCATCGTCGTCGGCGGCCGCTCCACCTACTTCTGCCCGAGCTGTCAGGTCAGGCTGAGGAAGCGTCCGCGACGCCGGGCAAAGTAGGAGGGTGCCCGGAACCACGGTTAAGACCGAGGCGATCGTACTGCGCAGCATCCGCTACGGCGAGGCGGATCGCATCCTCCACATGTACTCGCAGAGCCTTGGTCGGATCGGGGCGATCGCAAAGGGGGCGCGCAAGCCGAAATCTCGCTTCGGCGGCCGGCTGGAGCCGTTCTTTCGCCTCGATCTGATGCTGCACGAAGGCCGCAGCGATCTGATGACGGTGACCAGCGCCACCACCGTCGACGGCTACCCGCGCCTGCGCTCCTCCGGGCCGGCGCTGACGGCGGGCGCTCGCGCCTGCGACGCGGTGCTGCGGCTGCTCGACGCGGCGGAGCCCAACCCGCCCGCCTACAACCTTCTCTGTCGCTACCTGGCGCTGCTCGACGACTCGACCGCGCCGCGCGCCGCCGGGCTCGAGACCGCGCTCTCGTTCCGGGTCAAGCTGGCGCTCGTCGCTGGGTTCTCGCCTGAGCTTGCCTCCTGCGCGCGCTGCGGGGAGGCGGAGCGCCTGGTCGGCTTCTCCGGCGCCGCGGGGGGAGCGATTTGCGGGGGCTGTGAAGCGGGTTCCTTCCCACTTGACGAGAAAGCGCACCAATTCATGATCGAGGCGCTCGCCAAGCCACTTAGTGAAGCACCTGAGGCGGCTCTGCAGCAACTGCGGCAGGTGGAGCGGGCTATCGGCGAAACGCTTGAGCACCATGCTCATGTGCAACTACGAGCTGCGGCGTAGGAGGGATGTCGGGAGGGGGTTCCCGGGTACTCAGCATGGAGCCGAACCGACAGCTCTTGAGGCGTTAGCCAACGGCGATTCTCTCGGCGGAGGTGCTCCCGGGAACCCCCTCCCGACATCCCTCCCCGGACCGCTGGTGGCAGGCACTTATGATCGGCGGGTGCCTGTGACCGCTGCCTTTGAGGATCGAATAGCTGCCTTTGAGGAGGAGTTTCTTGCCCCTCAGGCGACGAAGTCATATCCGGCTCGGCGGCAAAGGGGGGAGGAGGACAGTCCTTTGCGGACTCCGTTTCAGCGGGATCGGGATCGGATCGTTCATTCGAAGTCGTTTCGGCGGCTGAAGCACAAGACCCAGGTCTTCGTCGCTCCCGAGGGCGACCACTATCGGACCCGGCTCACCCATACGCTCGAGGCCTGCGGGATCGCCCGCACCGTCGCCCGCGCGCTGCGGCTGAACGAGGACCTGACCGAGGCGATCGGGCTTGGACACGACCTCGGCCACCCGCCCTTCGGCCACGCCGGCGAGGAGGCGCTCGACGCGGCACTGCGCGACGCGGGTGGCGAGGGCTTCCGCCACAACGAGCACTCGCTGCGTGTCGTCGACGTGCTCGAGCGCGAGGGCGAAGGCCTGAACCTGACCGAGCAGGTGCGCGACGGCATCCTCAACCACACCGGCTCGCGCAAGCCCGCCACGCTGGAGGGCCAGATCGTGAAGCTGGTCGACCGCGTCGCCTACATCAACCACGACATCGACGACGCCCTGCGGGCGGGGATCCTGCGGCCCGAGGACCTGCCGACGGAGGAGATCGAGCTGCTCGGCCCGACCGGATCGCAGCGGATCGACACTCTGGTCCGCGACATCGTCGAGCACTCCGCCGGCGCCGAGGAGATCTCGCAGGGCCGCGAGGTCGGCCAGGCGATGCTGCGGCTGCGCAAGTTCATGTTCGACCGCGTCTATCTCGGACCCGAGGCCCGCCGCGAGCATGACCGCGTCCAGCGGACTATGCGTGGCCTCTTCGACTACTACCTCGCCAACCCCGGCGAGGTCCCGACCCGGGACCCGGGGGCGAGCGACTGTCAGCGGGTGACCGATTACATCGCCGGGATGACCGACCGCTTCTGCATCGCCAAGTTCACCGAGTTGACGGTGCCGGAAGAGTCGCGCTTCTGATGGCGCTGATCTCCCCCGACAGCGTCGAGCGGGTCAAGCAGGCGGCGGACATCGTCGAGGTCGTCTCCGCCCACACCGACCTGCGCCGCCAGGGCGCCCGCTACGTCGGCCTCTGTCCCTTCCACGACGAGCGGACGCCGTCGTTCTCGGTTGAGCCGACCGAGAAGCTCTACCACTGCTTCGGCTGCGGGGTCGGCGGCGACGTGATCAAGTTCGTCGAGGAGAAGGACGGCCTCAACTTCGCCGAGGCGGTCGAGCTGCTGGCCGACCGCTACGGGGTCGAGCTGGAGCGCGAGCAGGAGGATCCGCGGGCCGAGGCCAAACGCCAGCGCCGCCGCCGGCTGGAGGAGCTACTGGACCGCGCCGCCGCCTTCTACTCCAGCTACCTCTGGGAGTCCGAGGAGGCGGGCAAGGCGCGCGACTACCTCGCCGGGCGCGGCCTAAGGGAAGAGGTGCTGCGGACCTTCGGCGTCGGCTACGCGCCGAGCGCCTGGGACAAACTTTTGGTTCGCGGTCAGCGGGCCGGCTTCAGCGTCGAGGAGCTGCGCGGCGTCGGGCTGGTCCAGAAGGGCCGCAGCGGCGGCGATTACGACCGCTTCCGCGAGCGGATCATGTTCCCGATCCGCGACCGCCGCGGCCGCGTCCTCGGCTTCGGCGGCCGGGCGATGCGCTCCGACCAGGGGGCGAAGTACGTCAACACCGCCGAGACTGAGTTCTTCCACAAGAGCCAGATCCTCTACGGGGTCGACCGGGCCAAAGCGGCGATCGCCAAGGCGGGCCGCGCGGTCGTCGTCGAGGGATATACCGACGTCCTCGCCCTCCATCAGGCTGGGATGGAGGAGGCGGTGGCGGTAATGGGCACGGCGATCACCGGTGAGCAGGTGGCGGCGCTCTCGGGGATGGTCGACGAGGTGATCCTCGCCCTCGACGCCGACTCTGCCGGGCAGGAAGCAATGCTGCGGGCGCAGAGCGTGGCTGCCGGGCGGCGGATGCGGCTGCGGGTGGCGGCGATGCCGGCCGGTGAGGACCCGGCCGAGATGATGGCCGCCGACGGGGGGCCGGAGCGTTTCCGGGGCATCCTCGAGGGGGCCGAGGAGCTGGTTGCCTTCCGGGTCGGCCTGGTCCTCGGCCGCACCGACAGCGGCTCGCCGGTCGCCCGCGACCAGGCGCTGGCCGAGGTGGCACCGGTGCTGGCGGGGATGGGGGAGACGGCGGGTCGCGAAGACCTGGTGCGCCGCGTCGCCGAGCGGCTCGATCTCGACCCGGCGATGGTGATGGGGAGGGTGGTCGCGGCGACGCCGGCGAGTGGCGGCCGGGAACAGGCGCCCCCGCAGGAACCGGCACCCGGTTCCAGGCCGGCCCAGCCACGGCGGCAGGGGGAGCTGACCTCGCGCGAGCGGCGCGAGCGTTCGCTCCTGGCGATGTGCATTGCGATGCCGGGTGAGGGCAAGGAGTTTCTCGCGCGGCTCGGCGAGGCGCATCTCTCGCCGATGGGGCAGCGGGCCGCCGCCTGGCTGCGCGAGCACCCGGAGGACCTGGCCTCGGACCTGCCCCACGACGACGCCGAGCTCGCCGGCTTGATCGCCGAGCTGGTGATCATGTCGCGGGAAGAGCCCTCCTCTCACGAAGCGATGGAGCTGAACTTCCTCCTCCTCGACCAGCGCCGCCTCGAGGCCGAGATCGCCGCCGCCGGCGAGCGCGGCGACTACGAGCGCCGCGCCGCCCTCAGCCGCGAACGAGCCGCCCTGGTCCAGCGAATCGCGCATGCGGAGCGTCCGGCGGGCAGCGTTTAGCGCCCGTAGCGTCGCATCTTTCTGTCTGCGGCATTTGCGATCATGCAGACATGCAGAAGGAGCTGCTCGAAGAGTGCCTTGGGGAGGGCCTATCGCTCGAAGCGATCGGCAAGCGCGTCGGCAAACACGAATCGACCGTCAGCTACTGGCTGAAGAAGTACGGGCTTGTCGCGGTTGGAAGTGAAGTGCATTCCCCAAACGGGAAGGTCGACCCACAGCAGCTCAAGGCGCTTGTCGAGAAGGGCGCCTCGATTCAGGAGATGGGAGAAGCGTTTGGGGTGGGCCGGACGACGGTCAGGCACTGGCTGAAGAAGCTGAGCCTCGAGACGCAGCGGACGATTCGCCTTCGCGAAACCCGAGCAGCCCGACAACGAGGCGTGAAGCGCACCTATGGGAGGTGCTCGAAGCACGGACACACCGCCTTCTATGCGCGACCCGATGGTGGGTTTCGGTGCGGCCGCTGCAGATCCGAAGCCGTCTCCAAGAGGCGGCGCCTGGTGAAGAAGAAGCTGGTCGAAGAGGCGGGTGGCCGATGCGCCCTATGTGGTTTCGATCAGCACCCAGCTGCTCTGCAGTTTCATCATCTCGACCCATCGACCAAGTCATTTCAAATCGGTGAGGGTGGGTTGACGCGCGGAATTGAACGGAGTCGTGCCGAGGCAGCGAAGTGCGTGCTTCTCTGCTCGAACTGCCATGCGCAGGTCGAGGTAGGGGTGAAGAGCGTCTCGGTCCCTGATCGCTAGAGTTTCGGGCCATGCCCCCTTTCCGGGGTAGCTCAAATTTGATCCGGGGTAGCTCAATTTGGCAGTAGCGCTCGACTGTTAATCGAGAGGTTGTGGGTTCGAGTCCCACCCCCGGAGCTTTTTAGGCGGCGGCGAGGCTTTTCAGCGCCAGCCGCTCGACCAGTTCCGCTCCTCGCGTCGCACCGTCATTCGCCCGGCCCCAGGCGGCGATCTCTTCCGCTTTCGTCGTGAATCTCGGCTCGCGCAGCAACCGGCGCGTGGCCCAGCGCAGCGGTCCTGGTCGGCACAGCCGCCAGGGCAGCGAGAGGCCGGCGCCGGCCATGTCGACCCGCATCGCGGTCTCGCTCATGTCGCCGATGATCGGGCAGACGAGGACGGGGGTGCCAGCACCGAGGGCGCGGGCGACGGTGCCGTGGCCGCCGTGGGAGACGATCGCCGAGGCGGCCGGCATCAGCTGGCTGTAGCTGAGCCATTCGACCAAAGTGGCGTTGGCGGGGACCTCGATCGGGTGCTGGGGGGCGACCAGGTTGGTCGTCGCCACCACCCGGACCGGCTCCTCGGCCAGCGCCGCCAGCGCCGTGCGCACCAGGTGGTTGTCGGAGTCGTGAGCGGTGCTGGGGGCGATGAGGACGAGCGGGTCGTCGCCCGGCGGCAGCTCGATCTCCGGATGGGGCACCTCGAAGTTCATCGGGCCGGTGATCTCGACCCCCGCCGGCCAGTTGCGCGGGTACTCGAGCTGCGGGTAGGTAGCGACCAGCGCAAGGTCGGGGCTGATGCCGCCGTGGAAGCGGTCGAGCGGCGGCAGGTCGAGGCGGGCTCGCTGGATGTTGAGGTCCCGCCGCCCCTGCTCGAGCCCGATCTTCAGCGCCCTGTCGTGGCCGATGCGCCAGAGCGCCCGGCCCAGCCGCGTTCGCGGCGGTCGCAGCCCGATCGCGAAGAACGGCAGACCCGGCTCGACCACCGGGTAGATGTGGGGGATCAGGGTCGCGAGCGGAATCCCCGCCCGCTCGGCCGCCAGCGTCGGCGCCAGGGTGAGGATGTCGCTGACCACCACGTGCGGCCGGAACTCGTCCAGCAGCGGCTGCAGCGCGATCGCCGCCTCAGCCGCGTGCTGTCCCTCCTCGGATTCCGGGTCGGGGGGCGGAAACATCCGGTATTCCTCTGCCGCCGCGAAGCCGAGTCCCTCACCCTCGACCGCCCCCCGCCGCTCCTCCCAGGTCTCGATCACGACCTCACGACCGCGCGCCGCAAGCGCCTTGCCCAGCGCGATAGCCGGGAAGACATGCCCGGCATCCCCGAACGCGCCGATCAGGATTCTCAGGCGCTCACTCACGCCCGACCGCCGCTAAGGGGTGTCCAAGCCCTCGCCGGGGCGGGTAAAGACAACCTCGGGAACGTGGCAATTGCGCGAGGTCCGCAGCAGGAAGCGGACCGCCTCGCCGAGGTCGGAAGGCCGGATCATCTCCTCGGGCGGGATCTGGCCCTGGACGAACTCGGTCATCGGCGTCTCGACGAAGCCCGGCGCCAGTGCCGTGCATTGGATACCGCCGCCGCCTGCCTCGCGGTGGGTCGACTGGGTGAAGTTGATCACCGCGGCCTTGGTCGCGGCATAGATCGAGAGCCAGGCCTGGCCGCCCTTGCCGGCGATCGAGGCGGTGTTGACGATCAAGGCCTTGCCGTGCTCGGCCCCTGCGGCGCGCAGCATCGGCAGCCCCTCGCGGGTGCCAAGGATCAGCGCCCGCAGGTTGACCGCCAGCTGCATGTCGAGATGCTTGGTCTGGATCTCCTCCATCGGCGACCCGATCCCGACCCCGGCGTTGTTGACGAGGACGTCGAGCCGCCCGTACTTCTGGCGGTGGGCGGCGAAAATGGCGACGACATGGTCCTCCTCGGCCATGTTGGCCGGGATCGCCTCGACCTCGAAGCCTTCGCCGCGCAGCCCCTCGGCGGCTTCCTCAAGCTTCTCGGGCCGGCGGGCGGAGACGGTCAGGGCATGGCCCTCTTCGCCGAGGGTCTTCGCGATCGCGAGGCCGATCCCGCTCGATGCTCCGGTCACCAGTGCCGTCCGCTCAGCCATCTCCATCTCCTTCTCGTCGAGAACCCCGGCCACCCTATCTCTCCATAACATGCCGCCGATGCGCGCCCCCCGCCTCGCCCCAGCGCCGCTCTGCCTGCTCGCTGCGGCGCTTCTCGCCGGCTGCGGGAACGACTCCGGCGCCGGCGATTCGACCGCAACCGCGGCGCAGAATGCCGAAAGCCGCCCGGCGCCGCCGAAGTCGATCTTCCCGAGCGCGCAAGGGAGGACCCTGCGCCAGGTGCTGAAGGCCGCCGACAATCCCGTGGAGCAGGTGATCGAACCGGCCGCCGAAGTCTTCTATCCGGGGGAGAACCGCTACCCCTTCGGAATCACCGATCGCAAAAGCGGCCCGGTGAACGACGCCCAGGTCGCCGTCTACTTCTCCAAGGTGCCGGAACCGACGCCCGGGGCGAAATCAAAGTCCGGCAACCGCGGCCCGGTCGCGAAAGCCCAGGAACAGGCCCTCGACCGCCCGGCGGTGGGTCCCTTCCCGGCCTCGATCGAAAGCCTTGCGACCAAGCCCGAGTTCGAAAGCCAGACGACCGCCGAAGACCCCGAGGCCGCCCGGGTCGTCTATTCGACCCGAATCGACCTGCCGCGTGAAGGCGAGTGGAAGATGGCCGCGATCCTCTCCGAAGACGGTGAACTGAAAGGGACCCCGCTGCCGGGCGTGGTGGTCGGGGAATTCCACCGGATACCGCGGCCGGGGGAAGAGGCGCCCCTGATTCGCACCCCAATGGCGCAGGACGTCGGTGGTGATCTGTCGAAGATCACGACGCGCATACCTCCCGACACCCAGAACGAGGCGAATTACGCGGAAGCGCTGGGAAAAGAACCGATCGTGCTCTTGTTTGCGACCCCGCAGTTCTGCCAGAGTCGGGTCTGCGGCCCCGTCGTCGACGTGGCGGAGCAGGCAAAGCACGAATACGGAGACAAGGCGGCCTTCATCCATATGGAGATCTACAACGACAACGATCCGGGCAAGGGCGTGCGGCCTCAGGTGCGCGCCTTCCACCTGCCCAGCGAGCCATATCTGTTCACGATCGACAGGCACGGAGTCGTCCAGGGCGCGATTGAGGGAGCATTCGGGCTCAAGCTGATGCACGAAGCAGTCGACAAGGCCATCGCACGATGAACGACAAAGCCGCCACCGAGGAGGAGCTCCGGCAGACCTTCGCCGACGAGGCGAAGCGGCGCTGCGACGTGATCGCCGCCGGCCTCGCCACCGCCACCACCGACTTCGAGACGATGCGGGCCGAAGCCCACGCCCTCAAGGGCACCGCCAGCGTCGTCGGCCTCCGCCGCCTCGCCGAGCTCGCTGGGCTGATGGAGTCCGACCTCGCCGAAGCGAAAAAGACCGGCAGCATCCGCGGTGGTCGCGACCACCAGATAGCCGACGCCGCCAAGGCCCTCGCCGAGGGTGCCGCCGCGGCGGCCAAAGGCGAAGAAGAGCCCCCCGACGTCGGCCGCTCCCTCGCGCAGCTCTTCAGCGCCTGAGCCCCCAATCTCGCGGTACGCTCGCGACTCCGGGGCGGTAGCTCAGTTGGTTAGAGCAGCGGACTCATAATCCGTCGGTCGAAGGTTCGAGTCCTTCCCGCCCCATAGGACGAACCGATGTAGCTTTTCGCGCGAAGCGGAAGTACTCCCTGCTTAAGCAATCCCAGCTCGGACTGCGGATCAGCCGGGATAGGCAGTGAGCCCCTCCCGCATCCAGTCTGGGATCGCCGTCTTGGCACCCGGCTCGCGCCCAAGCTGCCCCTTCAGCTCGACCAGGACGTGGCGAAGAGTGCCTTCGACCAGCAGCTCTGCGTCGCGCAGGACCCGATAGCTGGTGGTGATGCTCGTCCTGCCGAGGCGGGTGACCGCGACCTCGAGCCTCAGCTCCTCGTCGAAATGCGCCGGCTGACGGTAACGGAGCCCTGCCTCGGCGACCACGAAGTCGACACCCCGGTCGACGATCGCCTGATAGCCACCCAACGCCGCCCGAAACAGCTCGGTGATGGCGATGTCGAAGTAGGCGAGAAAGTGGGCGTTGAACACCACGCCCTGCGGGTCGCACTCCCCGTAGCGGACGCGCAGCTTGCAGGTGAGAGGGGTCGCCACACCTGTGCTGGCCACATCTTGCCCTGCCATGGCATCACCTCGCTCGCTCGGACTTTGGGGGACTCAGACGAAGTTCGGACCTTACCAGTTACATAAGTTTACTGGTAACCTCGAACTTATGCCCTCGTCGCGGACGCCCGACACGGTCCACTTATGGGGAGAGACGCTCTGCCTGAATTTTGCCAACAGCGTCGACTGGTCGCCCGAGGACGAACACGTCGATCCCGAGCAGACCGACGTGCTGCGCGCCGAGGACATGCTGGGTCGCTGGGGCCGGCGCTTCGATCTGCTCGGCGAGGACGCTAAGCGAGCGAGCGCGGCTGAGCTGGACCGCGCTCGCTCGCTGCGCGACGCTGTTTATCGCCTCTTCTCTTCGATCAGCCAGGGCCGGGGCCCCGCGAGGAGGGACCTCGACCTCCTGATGGGCAGCTACGCCGAAGCGGTGAGCCATGCCTCTCTGCGGGCCGGCGAGGACCTCTACAATCTCGACTGGTCGCGGCGGGATCCCCGGAGGATCCGCTTCGCGGTCGCCACCGACGCGATCGCGCTGCTTCGGGACTCTGGCCGTCTAGGGCGGGTCGGCCGCTGCCCAGGCCGGGGCTGCGGATGGCTGTTTCTCAACCTCAGTGGACGCCGCCGCTGGTGCTCGATGTCCACTTGCGGCAGCCGCGAGAAGATGCGGCGGCTGCACCAGCGCCGCAAAAGACACTCCGGCTAAGCCTCTTTGACGCGAATGGGTTCGACGAGGCCGGCGCGTTTACCGGTCGGTCCAAGGAGACCGCATCTCGCGCATAGCGGTAGTCCGGAGCGCCTAATGTTGAGACATGTCGAGGGTTGAGCGGGATCCTGAGCGCGGCCGAGCCGTTGCGGCCGAATTAAAGAAGCTCGGCGTGAAAGGAGTCCTCATCCAGGCAGCTGAGCAGGGTTACATCACGCAACTCACGTGCCAGATGCCCAAATGTTTCTGCCCCGAGGAGCTTGGAGGCGCGTGCCACTTCGAGCCGCTCACCGACGATTTGAGCGACTGGACGAGCGACTGGACGCCCACCCACGAGCACTTCCCGCGCCCCAAGAGAGAGAGCGGGCACCGAGTCGTCAACAACGCCGTCTTGGCGCACCGCCTCTGCAACCGCATCGGCTACTCCATAGAGGTTGACCGTCCGCACGCGAAAGATCTCGCGAGGATCGAGAAAGCCCGCGAGGAAGCCATCTGCCGCAAGAGCGAAAGACCGTAGGTCACCTGGGCTTGCCGGCCAGAGCGAACATGTATCCCTCGGTGCTGCTTCCGCGTGAAAACGAAAGCGTGGGACGTCGTGATTTTGGCCGCCGAAAACTTGGTCCCGAAATTGGTCCCCGACTCCACCGAACTCAGCCGAACTCCCTGGACGTGATTCGCTCTATCAGGCCAGATTCGCCTCCATAGACAGGTTCCGGCGCGACTCATAATCCGTCGGTCGAAGGTTCGACTCCTTCCCGCCCCATAACAATTGAGGTATGCGCAGCCCCCTACATCTCACGATCCTCTACGAGGAGGGGGGAGATGGCTGGATCTTCTCCTCGATTCCCGAGGATCCTGGCGTGCTGAGTCAGGGCCGAACCAAGGAGGAGGCCCGCGAGATGCCGCTGGACGCCTTGGCGGGAATGCTTGAGCTGCGTGCTGCCGAGCACGAACCGCAGAGCAAGGCAGTTGGCAGCGAGTCGCTATCCACTGGCTCGCGCAATCTGTAAGCAGTTGGGAATTCCACCGCCGGAGGGTTCTCGCTGATGATCGGTTTGGTCTCGCCTGTCGATTGGGATTGGGTCGCCGTTGGGACGATTCTCCTGGCGGCCGCGACGTTTTCACTCGCGATCTACAACCGCAAGATTGTGGTCTCCTCTCAAGAGCAGCTAGAGACCGCGAGGCAAGATTTGACTCTGGCTCGTGAGCAGAATGAGACGGCCCGCGAAGCGCTGGAAGCGCAAACTGCCCCTGTTCTCGCAAGCGTGCCTTGGGGTCTCGACCGTGAGGTCGTCTGGTACAACGCCACCACTGGAGAGCCTGCCAGTCACAGAGACGCGTCACACGTATCGGTCTCTCTTGGGACCGCGGTCAACGAGCCTTGGGTAACGATCAGTGTTCCGTTTCGTAACGTAGGGAACGGCGTTGCAGTGATTGCGTCGGTTCAGGTCATGATCGGGGGTCATCTCTTCGACGGAGTGCCAAAGACCCCCATCCTTCCGCCGGGAGAGATGAGCCGCGCAGGGATAAACGTAGATCGGGCCAGTGTCGCCTTTGATCATGGCGCGAGCTTGGCTGCCGACGGACAGGACTTTGCCATCGTCGTCGGGTACGCTGACGCAGCCGGCAACTCACGCGGCGCGATCAGTCTCGACGTGCATCGCGATGCGCCGACCGGTGACCGCTGGCATGTCCGACAATTGCATATGGGCGATACGCCGGAGGATGCCCTAACCCATCCGTCTCTCTCATCGCTGCCGCTGTGAATTGACCCCGACTACTTGCCCCGGCTTCACTGCGCTCAGCCGAACCAATCACCCCTCCTGAGCACAAGCTCTACGCCCTGAAACGATCACCGGCACCCATGCTCGACCGCCGGCCTGCCGCCTGACGATGGTCACCACCGAGGAGATCGAGGGACTGCCGCTGTTTGCCGCGCTCGGCCCGGCTGAGCGTGAGCGTCTGTCGCGGGCTGCCGCGGACATCAGTCTGCTCTCGGGCGAATACGCGGTGCACGAAGGCGACGAACGGGCTCTGTTCGCGGTGCTCGAGGGGCGGCTCGAGGTGATCAGGGTGGTCGACGGGATCGAGCGGGTGATCGGCGAGCGCCTGCCGGGAGACATCTTCGGGGAAGTGCCGATCACGCTGGCGACGACCTTTCCCGGCGCCTATCGGGCGACGGAGAAGTCGCGGATCATGCGGGTCGACGTCCACGATTACCAAGCGGTCGCCGTAGCGGTTCCCGAGGTCGGCCGGGAGGTTGCGGCGCTGGCCCGGAAACGGATCGGCGGGCTGCAGGGCATCGCCGCCGAACCGCCGCCACCGCGGGCGGTCGTCGTCGGGTCTCGCTGGGATCCGGCCTGCACCGAGCTACGCCATTTTCTCGACCGCAACCAGGTCACCTTCAACTGGCTGACGCCCGATTCTCCCGATGCGACGGACCAGTGGGGCGGACCCCTGCCGACAGAGGGCGATCTGCCGACGATCCGCGTCGTCGACGGCAAGACCGTGGTGCGGCCCCAGTTGCGCCGCGTCGCGGAGCTGCTCGGCCTCGACACCCAGGCGACCGGAGCGGAGTACGACGTGGTGATCGTCGGCGGCGGCCCCGCGGGGCTGGCGGCGGCGGTATACGGGGCCTCGGAGGGCCTGCGGACGATCGCGATCGAGCGGGAGGCGCCGGGCGGCCAGGCCGGGACCTCGTCGCGGATCGAGAACTACCTCGGCTTCCCCTCAGGCGTGTCCGGGGACGAGCTCGCCGGCCGGGCGCTGGCGCAGGCGCGCCGGCTCGGCGCCGAGATCCTCGTCACCAGGACGATCACCCGGGTCGACGCCTCGACCCACCAGGTCCACCTCGACGACGGCGATGTGATCGCGGCGCAGGCGATCATCCTCGCCTGTGGGGTCTCCTGGCGACATCTGCCGATTGAGGGATTCGAGCGGCTCGCCGGCAAAGGAATCTCCTACGGGGCTGCCCGCAGCGAAGCCCCCAACGCCCACGGAACGGACATCCACATCGTCGGCGCCGGCAACTCGGCCGGGCAGGCAGCGCTGTTCTTCGCAAATCACGCTCGCAGCGTCACCATCCTCTGCCGCGGCGACTCGCTCGGGAAGAGCATGTCGAGCGATCTGATCGACCAGCTCGCAACCCGCTCGAACATCGATGTGATGTTCGGAGCCGAAGTCGAGGCCGTCCACGGCGACGCATCGCTGGAGGCGATCGACGTCCGCACCGCGACCGCAACGGAGACGACTCAGCTCGAGTCGGGCGGGCTGTTCATCTTCATCGGGGCCGACGCGGAGACCGCCTGGCTCCCCCCTGAGATCGCCCTCGACCCGCGCGGCTTCGTGTTGACCGGCGCCGACGTGCGCGCCGCCGAGCGGTGGAACCTCGATCGCGACCCCTACCTCCTGGAGACCAGCGTCCCCGGCATCTTCGCCTGCGGTGACGTGCGGTTCGGGCCGGTGAAGCGCGTCGCCGCCGCCGTCGGCGAGGGCAGCATGGCGATCGCCTTCGTGCACCAGTACCTCAAAGCCGCGTCTGCGCAGCCGAGCACGTAGCCGTCAGCGGGCGGTCGACAAATACCGCGCCACTGCTTGCGCCCGATTCGAGACCCCGAGCGCCCGCAGGATCTTGCGGACGTGCCATTTGACGGTGCTCTCGGTGAGGTAGAGGCGGGAGGCGATCTCGGCGTTGCTGAGGCCCTCGGCTATGAGGGCGAGGATCTCGATCTGGCGAGGGGAGAGGAGCTTTGCCATGTCGCCGCCGCGGCCTGCCCGGCCGGGAGCGCGTAGCTCGGCTGCTCTGCGGCCGAGGTCGCTGGCGGTCTGGTGGAGCGCCTCGGCGGCGGCGTGCAGCTCGGTCACGTCCTGGGCGGTCCCGGTCAGGCGGAGTGGCTTGCCGTCGGGATCGGCGATCAGCTCGGCCCGGCTGTGGAGGCGGCGGACGCGGCCGTCGGGCCTGATGATCCGGTATTCGAAGTCGACCGGGGTGCCGGTCGAGACCGCCTGCTCCATCTCGGCTTCGACCAGCGCACGGTCGTCGGGGTGGACGTACCGCGTGTTGCTGGGCTCGTATCGCCCGTCGAAATCGTCGGGCCCGATTCCGTAGATGGCGAAGAGTCCGTCCGAGCAGGTCAGACGGTTGGAGGGGATGTCCCACTCCCAGCTGCCCAGGCGCGCCACCCGCTCGGCGTCGGCGAGCCGCGCCCGGCTGTGCGCCACCTCCTCTTCGATCCGGTTGACCAGCCGGTCGATCAGGTCCCGATCCCAGTAGCCGGCCATCGCCGGGAGCGCGTCGAGGAGCGCCTGGATGTCTTCGAAGGAATCCAGCGGATGGCAAGACTCACCTTCCCCTTGTGATGACACGTACTTGATCATGAACCAGTCGCAGGGCGGGCTCAACCACCCCTGGGACGGGTCAGTGCGGTTCTATGGTTGGTTCTGTGGCCGACCGTGGCGGAGATCCGGCGCTAAATCCCCTTCGACGCCGGCATGTCAAACGGACGGATCCATCCCCCGCCGAGGCTCGAGGTCGGCGGCCGACTGCTCTCCCCCTGCCAGCAGTCGGCCCCGCCGCCTCGGAGGGTCTCCTCCACGAGGTGGAAGTCCTTCTGGCCGAGGGACGCAGATCGCGGGTGGTCAGCGCTTCATCTCCCTCGACTGAGTAGATTCCCGGCACCTAGTGTCTCTCTGGGGTATTTGCAAACTCCTCTGTCCGGAAAAAAGTCTCGCAGTGGGTGCGGCCAGCGGCTAGTTTTCAGTTTGTGACCGAGATCGACGTCGATCTGTCCGCGCTGCTGCCGCCCGATCTGCCGGACGGCAGGGAAGCGGTCGAGGAGGGCAAGGCAATGGCCCAGGGCATCGAGCGCGCCCGCTCGGCCTACTGCGAGGAGAAGGGCGTCGGCTCTGAGCGGGAGTGGCGCGAAAAAGCGCGCGACGCCGGGATCCCCTGCACCTGCATGAACATCGGCCTTCCCACCTGGGCGGAAACCCGTGAGGCCCTCGGGTCGATCTACGAAGACGCCCTCTCGCGCGGGGTGCGGCCGCCCGACCGCTTCAACCTGATCGCCGAGCGGCGCATGGGCCTGCCGAAAGACAAACGGGCCGAAGCACCGCAGGAGACCGGGCCGGTGATGATGACCGAGCAGGACTGGTGGGAGCTGGCGCACACGGTGCCGATCGAGCCGGAGGCGGCTGACAACACGATCGGCGGTCCGGGCTCGGTCGAAAACGCCCGCGACGCGCTGCAGGCGGGGGTCACCTCGATCGGCGTCCTCTCGCAGTACTCCTGGCGCTGGCCCTACTACGACGACGACGTCAACCAGACGACGCAGGTGCTGCAGGCCGCCGGGATGCTGGCGGCTTTCAAAGGTGAGGGCGTCGTCTTCGACTCCTACTTGGAGGACGGTTACCCCGGCGTCTTCCACGACTACGCCAACTACGTCGGCTGGGCGATGGTCGAGCGCTACATCAGCGAAGAGCTGATCGGCGCCGCCTACTCTCCTTCCTGGGGCGGTTTGACCCAGAACCCGGTGATCAAGTCGGCAGTGACGCTCGCCCTCGACGCGGTCAACTTCGACCGGGTCCCCTTCCTCTACACCCAGGGGGACACGATCGGCAACACCCCCGACTTCGACGCCAACATGGCGGTGCTGAACATCGATCTCCTCTTCAACAAGATGGTCGACATGCGCTACCGGCTCGGGTCGGCGGCGATCGCAGTCCCGGTCACCGAGACCGAACGGATCCCCACCTGGCAGGAGGTGGCGACGGTGCAGACGATCAACCGCCGGCTGGAGGACTACGTGCCGCTCATCGAGCCGGTCGTCGACTGGGCGCAGATCGAGGCGATGCGCGATCGGCTGGTGGTCGGCGGGAAGGCCTTCTTCGAGGCCGCGATCGGCGGCCTCGCCGGGGCGGGCATCGACACCCGCGACCCGGCGCAGCTGCTGCTGGTCCTCAAACGCCTCGGCTCCACCCGTTGCGAGGAGCTGTTCGGCGCCGGCGAGGCCCATCCGGAGTTCCCCCGCGGTCGCCGGCCGGTGCTGGAAACGGACCTGGTCAGGAAGACGATGGAAGAGCGGGAGCGGCTGCTGGTCGAGCTGCGAGACCGCCGCGAAGAGGAGGCGATCCGCGGGATGAAGGTGCTTGTCACCTCGACCGACATCCACGAGTTCGCCGAGTACCTGCTCACCTCGACGCTGGCGGCGGTCGGCACCGACGTGATCGACTTCGGCATCAACCGCGACCCCGAGGACATCGTCAAAGCGGTGATCGAGACCGACGCCGACGCGGTCGTGATCAGCACCCACAACGGCGTCGCCCGCGCCTTCGGCCAGCGCCTGATGGGGGCGCTTTCCGCGGCGGGGGCCGGGGAGGTCCCCGTCTTCATGGGCGGGGTGCTGAACGAAGACGTCGACGGCTCCGACATCCCGATCGACGTCAGCGCCGACCTCAATGCCAACGGAATCGCGACGCCGGGCACGATCGACCGCCTCGTCGACGCGCTGGTCGAACGCCGCGCCGGCGGCGTCGCGGTATGAAGCGCGCGTGAGCGTCGTCGCGCTCGCGGACTTCGGCAGCACCTACACGAAGCTCCGCCTGGTCGATGCAGACGAGGGACGCCTGCTGGCGCGGGCCGAGGCGCCGACCAGCATCGGCAGCGACCTGATGGAGGGCTACGCAGCGGCGCTCCAGGTCGCCACCGCGTCGCTTGAAGGACCCGTCGCGATCGAGGACCAGCTGGCGGTCTCCAGCGCCGGCGGCGGTCTGCGGGTGGCGGCGGTGGGCCTGGTCGCTGACCTGACCGCCGCCGCGGCCCACCAGGCGGCGCTGAACGCGGGGGCGAGGGTGGAGGCCGTCCTGGCCGGAAACCTCGGCGAGGAGCAGCTCGACGAGCTGCAGGCGGCGCGCCCGGAGATCGTCCTCTTCGCCGGTGGGACCGACGGCGGCCAGGCCGAGCTGGTGGTGGAGAACGCGCGCCGCCTCGCCGCCCGAGGGCTCGGCGGCTACGCGGTCGTCGCCTGCAACGCCGAAGTGGCCGAGGAGGTGGCGCAGCTGCTGCGCGGGGCGGGCATCGAGGCCGAGGTCGCCGGCAACGTGATGCCGGAGCTGGGACGGTTGGAGATCGAATCCGCCCGCGAGGCGATCCTCCGTGCCTTCCTCGAGCACGTGATCGGCGGTAAGGGCCTCAGCGCCAGCGACGAGTTCACGCAGATGGTGAAGATGCCGACCCCCGAGGCGGTTCTCGAGGCGACGCGGCTGCTGGCGCGCGGCACCGATATGGAGCCTGGCATCGGCGACCTGGTGGTGGTCGACATCGGCGGAGCGACGACCGACGTCCATTCCGACCGTGCCCATGAGGTGGCGGAACCGGGGATCGAGGAACCGTTGCTGCCCTCCCCGCCGACCCTCCGCACGGTCGAGGGAGACCTCGGCCTGCGGGCCGGCGCCCCGGGCGTTCTCGCCGCCGATCGTCGCTGGATCGAGGCGGAGCTGAAAACCGGCAAGACCGCGCTTGGACAAGCTGTCTCCCACCGTTCTGGTAATCCGGAGTGGATCCCGGAGGAGGCCCACGAGGCCCGCCTCGACGGCTTGCTTGCGGTCGGCTGCGCGACCCACGCGATCACCCGGCACAGCGGGACGATGCTGCTGGCCCGACGCGAAAAGGGTCCCCCGACCCTGGTCCGCGAGGGCCCCGATCTGCGGGAGGTGAAGCTGGTTTTGGGCACCGGCGGGGTGTTCGCCCACCGGGAGGACGGGGAGTGGATCCTGCGGGAAGCTCTGCGGCGCCGTGCTCCACGGTCGCTGGCTCCTCAGGAGCCCGTCCTCGGCATCGACGACAGCTACATCCTCGCCGCCGCCGGCCTGCTGGCGACGAGGGACTCCGACGCAGCCATGCGGCTGCTGCGGCGGGAGCTACGCCTTTCCCCCGGACAGACAAGGTGACCAATCGGGTTTCGGTACCGCCAAGTTGCCCGCTGCGGCGATGCCCGATGATCTAGCGAAAGGGACCGAGGGAGACGATGTTCAAGCGCCGCCACAATCAATTAATCACGCGAATTTTTTATGCGGGGGACGTCCACGGCTCACGCCTCTGCTGGAAGAAGTTCGTCAACGCCGCCGCCCATTACCCGGCGGATGCGTTGGTCATGGGTGGGGACCTGACTGGGAAGGCGCTGGTCCCGATCGTGCGCGAGGGCGACGGCTCCTACCGCGCCCGGGTGATCGGCGAGGAGCGGATCGCCCGCACCGCCGAGGAGCTCGACCAGATGCAGGAGGCGATCTCGACCAACGGGATGTACCCGCTGATCGTCGATCCCAACGAGGCCCGCTCCCTGGCGGAGGACCCAGCTCGTCGCGACGCGGCTTTCGAGCTGGCGCTGCTTGAGGAGCTGCGGCTCTGGGTCGAGCTCGCCGACGAGCGCCTCGCGGGGACGGAAACCACCGCCTATGTGATCCCCGGCAACGACGATCCATGGTCGGTCGACGAGGTGCTCGCTTCGGGCACCCACGTCGACGCCTGTGACGAAGTAGTGCGGATGGTGGGACCGCACGAGATGGTCTCCCTCGGATATTCCAACCGCACGCCCTGGAAGACTCCGCGCGAGCTTGACGAGGACGAGATCTACTCACGACTGAAGCGGCTGGCCGACCAGCTGGAAGCGCCGGAGCGGGCGATCTTCAACGTCCACGTCCCGCCTTGGGAGAGCAGCCTCGACACCGCCTTCGAGGTCGGCGAGGACCTCCACTATGTAACCAAGGGAGGGCGCCCGCACGAGGTCGCCACCGGCAGTCAGGCAGTTCGCCAGATCATCGAGGAGGTGCAACCGCTGCTAAGCCTGCACGGTCACATCCATGAGAGCAAAGGTGTGACCACGATCGGGCGCACGGTGGCGATCAACCCCGGCTCCGATTACGGCAGCGGCCGCCTCGACGGGTGTCTGGTTCATCTGGCGCCCGAACGGGTCGTCAGTCAGTACTTGGTGTCGGGTTAATTAGAAAAGAGTGACGGAAAGGGAGGCATGACAGAGGCAGGGGACAGACCGGTGGCTCCAGGGAGTCCGACGGGAACGTACGCGCGGCGGGCAACTGGCCTGGTGCGGGAAGTGTCGCCGTTCTCGACCTTCGTCTTCAACATGGCGGGGCAGCCGACCGCCGTCTTCCTCGCGATCTCGATCTTTTTCACCCTTGGAGCCTTCCCGGGGGGGTCGATCTGGCTCGGCTTTGCGATGGCCCTCGTGGTCGCGATCGCGATCTCCGTCTGTTATGGACTGTTCACCTCCGCGATCCCGCGCAGCGGTGGCGATTACGTCCTCGTCGGTCGCGTCACCCACCCGATCATCGGGCTGATCTCCTCTTTTTTCTGGACCGCCGGGGTGATCCTCTCGATCGCCTTCATCTCCCTGGCCTTCGTCACGGTGGCGCTCGGGCCGTCGCTGACGGCAGTGGGACTGGTCAGCGGCCACCACTCATTGACCAGCGCCGGCGAAACTATCCTCGCCAGCAAGGGCTGGCAGTTCGGGCTCGGCAGCCTGCTGATCCTCGTCTCGGCCGTGCTTCTGGCCGGAGGGTGGCGCTGGACGACGCGGATCATGAACGGCTTCTGGATATTCATGATGTTGGGCCTGGGGACGGTATTACTGGTGCTTCTATTCAAGAGCCATGACGGCTTCGTTCACAGCTTCAACCAGTTCGCCGGCTCGATCACCGGCGAACGGGACACCTACGACACGGTGATCCAGAACGCCCACAAAGAAGGAATCGACACCAGCCCCGCGTTCAGCATGCACAACACCTGGCCGGTCTGGGCCTCGATGTGTGGGCTCTCGCTCTTCGGCTGGCTTTCGATCTATATCTCAGGCGAGGTGCGGCGGGCGCGCGACGCCACCCAAATGAGGGTAATGAGCCTTGGTGCGGTCGTCCATATCGGGATCGCTGCGATCCTGGCCGTCCTCTTCTTCAACCGCTTCGGCCACGACTTTTTTGTCGCGATTAACTCGCTGGGCGAAAGCTACCCTTTCGCGGCGCCGCCCTACTACACGTTCCTGACTTCGATCGCAGGCGGCAGCACGCTGCTCACCTGGTGGCTCTTCATCACCTTTGCGGCCGCATTCCCACTGCTGATGATCCCCAACATCACGATCGCGGTTCGCACCTTCTTCGCCTGGGCGCTGGACGGCCTACTGCCGACCCGCATCGCTCGGGTCTCCTCTCGAACCCACGCTCCCAACTACGCGATCGGTCTCACCGTCGCCCTCAGCATCGCCGCTCTAGGCTGGGCGGTCTTCAACAACAAGGGTTTCCAGAGCGTGCTGGTCGAGGCGATCCTGCTGCAGCTGGTGACGATGATCCTGATCGGGGTCGCGGCGATGCTGCTGCCGTACCGTCGGCCTGAGGCCTGGCGTGCCTCGGCGACCACCGCGCGCGTCTTCGGGATCCCGATCGTCGCCTTCGCGGGCGGTGTCGTCGCGGTTCTGCTGGTCGGTCTGTTCTACGTCTTCCTCAGCTATCCCGACCTCGGCATCGTCAAGAGCCATTACTTCCGTGACAGCGCAATCATCCTCGGCGCGGCCCTGCTGACGTTTTTCATCGCCCGCACGGCGCGCCTCCGTCAAGGTGTGGACGTGGACAAGCTGGCCGCGGAGATCCCCCCGGAGTAGTGACTGTGGACGATCGGCAGCCGCTGTCTGATCCCGTCGCCGAGGCGACGCGAATCGGCGAGGCTGCCGCCGATCGGGGATTGCCTCTGCGGATCCTCGGTGGCGTTGCGGTCGCCCTCCTCTGCCCGAGTAGCCGCCGAGCACCGCTGCGGCGGGAGTACGCGGACATCGATCTGGCAACGATCGGGTCCGCCCGGGAGGGTGTGGTCGAGCTGATGAAGTCGCTCGGGTATGCCGGCGATCGTGAGTTCAACATGCTCCACGGTCACCGCCGGCTCTACTTCTGGGACGAGGCCAACGGTCGCCAGGTAGATGTGTTCGTTGACGAAGCGAACTTATGTCACCGGATCGACCTCAAACGCCGGATCGAAAAGGTCCCACTTACCGTGTCTCTGGCTGACTTAACCGTGCTGAAGCTGCAGATCGTCGAGACCAACGAAAAGGACTACTTGGATATCTGCGCGATCTTCGCCGACCATGATCTCACCGACGACGAGGGTGGCGTCAACGGCGCACACATCGCCGCCCTCAGCGCGGCCGATTGGGGGCTCTGGCGAACCCTCGAGATGGTGGCAGAGCGCAGTCAGCAGTTTGCCCTCGACCTGCCCGATTTCGAAGCCGCGGAGCTTGTCGCCGAGCGGTTGCAGAACCTGCGTTCACAGTTGGCAAACGTGCCGAAGACCCGGCGCTGGAAGTTGCGGGCGCGGGTCGGGGAGAAGAAGCGTTGGTACGAGATTCCCGAAGAGGTTCATTAGAAATGGTCATGTCACCTCTATTGGATAGTCTCGCTTGTGTGAAGAGGCAGATCGACCGCCTCGCCAGGGGCTCAGCATGACTCGACCACGGCGTGGAGAACCGCGTGCGAGAACGAAGATTCTCGAGGCGAGCAGGAAGCTGTTTTCGAAGCGGGGCTTCTCCGAAACCTCGATGGGCGACATCGCCAAGGCCGCGCAGGTCGCACGGGCGACCGTCTACAACAACTTCGACGACAAGCAGGACATTCTCGCGGAGGTGATCCGCGACTACATGACCGGTTACGCGAGGATCTCGACCCGGCTGCGCGAAAACGCCCGCTCCGGGGAAACCTCCTTCGACCTGATCCAGGAGATGGTCCGCGAAGCGCTCAGCTGGCGGGTCAAGAACGCCGACATGAGGCCGATCGTTGCCGTCGCCAAGAACCTGCGCGGAAGCGGCTGGGAGGAGGCCGACAAAGCCGCTGACGATGCGCTGCTGGGGTGGATCGTCGACGTTCACGCCGCCGACGCGGAGGCCGGCCTGATCAGAAAGGACATCGACCTCGAGTTCGCCGTTCGCGCCGCCTTCGCGATGATCGAGTCGGTTATCTCCGTATTCGACGTCTCCTCGAGCGAGGAGGAAATCAACAACGTCGCCCACCAGCTTGCGCTGCTCCACTGGTACTCGATTTGCTCGGTGCCCCCAGAGGACGCTCCGCGCAGCCCGCTTGGCCGCAAGCCGGCCCCCGCCAGTTCATAGACAGGTTGTCCAGGTTCTGAAATCTCAGGTCGGTGGAGATCCTCGGTGGAGCATCGACGCCAACGAGGACCTCCGCCGCTGAAGCTCCTCGCTACGGCAGGTACTTTTCCGCCTTTTCCTTCGCTTCTTCGATCGCTTTTTCGGCCTTGGCCTGACCTTCTTCAATGCCCTGTTCGGCTTCCTTCTGGCCCTTTTCGATCTTCTTCTTGGTGTCGCCGCTGACCTGTTCCTTGGCTTCTTCGAGGCCCTTCTTGGTCTGTTCGGCGCCTTCTTCGATCGCTTCTTCGGCCTTCTTCGTGCCTTCTTCGACCTGCGTTTCGGCTTCCTGACGGATGGTGCTGCTTTCGTCGCTGCTGTCGCCGCCGCCGCAGCCGGACCAGACGACTCCTCCGGCGGCGACCGCGATCACGGCGAAGAGGGAAGAGAAGGTGCGCAGCTTTCTGCTCATTGAGACTCCTGATCGGTTGCGGTGTACGTGCTGCGGCAGTGAATCAGACGCATCAGCGCACGCGGCAGACGCGCAGCAGCGTTTCGCGCAGTTCCCGGTGGCCTTCGAAGCGAAAGCTGCCGCGGGCAAAGGGGAAGAGCCCTTCGTTCAGATCCGGGGGGGCGCCGCAGGCCGCCGAGACGTAGCTGCGGCGCTTGCCGGCGAAGGTGTACTGGCGTCCGATCGTCAGGTCGATTTCGGTGACCGATCCGAGATCGCCGCCGAGCCGCGGGATCTTCGCCCTCAGGATCGTCCCGAATTCACCCTGGCCGCTGTGCCCGATCGTCAGCGGCACGACGAGAGTGAAGCGGACCGGAGCCCCGGCGAAGAGATGGAGCAGCAGCGCGGGTTTGCCGGCGCGGCTGCTGTTGAAGGCGAGGATCTTGCCGGAGGCCGGGATCTCCCGCCCGAGCTTGACCTCGGCGTGGAAGCTGCCGCGACCGACCAGGGCCGGGCGACAGCGGGCGAGGGCGGTTTCGCTGCTGGTCGACTGCAGCGTCGGCGCGGTGCAGACCGGCAGCCCCTTCGAGTAGAGCTTGCCGCTGCGGTTGAGCTTGATTTCGATCCAGCGCAGCGGCGGCGGATGGCTGCCGTCGGTGGTCGAGATCCGTCCTTGGACCTCGACCTTCACCGGTGCGGGTTTGGTGCGGGGGAGGACGTGGGGCGCGAAGTCGCCATTGAAGGTGACGCGCAGGTTTCCGTCCTGGACGGTCTCGGCGAACGAGCTCGAGCCCCAGACGGCGGCGGCGAGGGCGATCAGAGCGGGTATGACGAGGCGGCGGCGCATGCTCCCTGTCTCGAGTCTAGGCGGAGGATCCTGCGGCTAGGGTTGAGGAATGGTTGTTCCTTGCCGGACCGAGCATCCCAACGCCGGACCGGGCACTTCGTCGGCATCCGGCAGCAACGACTGAGGTGGGACGGAGGCCGGACTCGGGCGGGGAATTGGCCGCGATCCTCCGCACCCAGGCGGGACACTGTGCGCGCCTCGGTTCACCTCTCTACGCGGACTTGCTCGAACGGGCAGCGGTCAATGCAGAAGAAGGCGGCTCGGTAGCGCAGCTACTGCGTGGCCACGCGGACGATCCTGCTGACTCGATGTTGGCCCTGCGCCTGCTGGGCGCGGTGCATCGCCGAGTACTGGAAGGTGCGCTGCCCGGCTTGGCCGCCCACTACCCCCACGGCGGTGTTCCTTTTGAGTCTTATGCGCCCAAAAGGAACACCGCTGATGGCGACGGCGCTTGGACCGCGTTCCGGCAAGCCCTTGTCGAGGACGCGGATGCCATTCGAGGCCTGCTTGATCGCCCCGTGCAGACCAACGAAGTCGGTCGCTGCGCAGCGCTGCTACCCGGCTTCCTCGCGGCGGCGGCGGGCACCGGCATGCCACTGCGACTGCTTGAGGTCGGCGCCAGCGCTGGGCTCAACCTGCGCTGGGACCGCTATCGCTACGAAAGCGATGGCTTCTCCTGGGGTGAGGCGGCCTCGCCGGTGAGAATCGGGTTCGCGCTCGAGGGAGTTCCGTCAACGGTGCCGGACGTCGAGGTCGTCGAACGGCGGGGCTGCGACCTCCGGCCGCTTGACCCCTCGGCCGAGGAGGGCCGGTTAACCCTCCTCTCATTTGTCTGGCCTGATCAGGCCGAACGACTCATGCGCCTACGCGGCGCGCTCGCGCTCGCGCCCCAGTTGCCGGTCGCGGTGGACGGTGCGGGGGCGGCCGGCTGGATCACAGAACAACTCGCCGACCCCGCTGATGGTGTCGCCACCGTCGTCTTCCACTCAATCGTCATGCAGTACCTGCCGGAGGCCGAGCGCCGGGACTTCGAGCGGCACGTTCGCGAAGCAGGTGAGGCTGCGGACGGGAAGGCCCCACTCGCCTGGCTGCGGATGGAGCCCGGGGGTGAGCAGGCCAAGGTTCGACTGACGACTTGGCCTGGCGGCGAGGACCGCCTCATCGCCCGGGCCGGCTACCACGGCAACCCGGTCAAGCTGCTGGGCTAGCTCAGTCGTCTTTGCGGTCGCCGGGGTGGGTGACGCGTTCGGCTCGTTCGCGCACTTCTTCGCTGGCTTCCCGGGTTGCCGCGAAGGCCTCCTCTTTTGCCGCCGCCAGGCCCTCGCTCGGCTTGCCGCCGACGATGTCGCGGAAGGCGTTCTTGAAGCGTTCGGTGCGGCGATCCGGCGGGAAGCGCTCCTCTGAGCGGGCCTGCCTCTTCGGCCGTCGCTCGCCGTAGCGCCGCCGCGCCCAGGCCGAGTGAGGCTTGCCGAGTCGACAGGCGCCGTAGAGGGCAATCGGGAAGATGAAGAAGCCGATCGTGCCGTGCAGGATCCGCCCCTTGGCGAAACAGATCGCGACGAGGAGGAAGGCGATCAGGGCGCTGAGAGCGGTACCGAGGATCGACTCGACCGAGCCGTCTTCGATCGTGAAGGGAGTGAAGCCGAGCAGCGCCAGCAGCATTAGGGCGGCGGCGATCACGGTTGCATCGATCGAGCTGCGCCCCTCGTCGGCCCAGTAGACGTCGTCGAGGTAGACCCAGAGGGCGAACTCGTCGATCGTCAGCCCGGCGCCGATCCCGAAGGCGAAGGCGCAGATCTCGGTCCAGGGGCTGGTCCCGAAGGCGGCAAAGCCGCCCGCGCCGGCGACCATCATCGTCACGATCCCGAAGACGAGGTGGTGGAGGTGGACGCCGCTGTCGCTGACGATGCTGCCGGGCCACCAGGGGACCTTTGGGCTGCGCATCAGCCGCGTGCTCATGCGGATGAAGGCGAAGGAGAGGAGGAAGCCGATCAGGACCAGGTAGAGGCCCTGCAGGTGATGGTCGGCGATCCGGTTCCAGAAGTCGGAGACGATCGAGGCGGCGATCATGCCGGCACCTGAGACAGGTGAACGGGCGGCGCCTCGCCGTCCTTCTCCCTCATCAGCTCGACCGTGAGCAGCACGGCGGCGACGGCGAAGACGGGGGAGAGGGCGGCGTCGGAGAGGGACTCGGCCAGCCAGGTGGCGAGGAAGGTGTGGCCGAGGAGGTCGTGGACGAGGGCGGCCAGGCCGCCGCCGATCGCGTCGCCGACGATCTCGATCGGCGCCAGCACGAAGAAGACGAGCCAGAAGTTGCCGCGGACGAGGGAGAAGCTGCGACGCAGAGCGCCGAACGTGGTTTGGTCCTCGATCTCGATCACCGGGCCGGCCAGCCCGAGCCAGACGAAGGCGAGGAGGCCGGGGAGGACGCCGAGCAGCAGTCCGGCGGCGACGATCGCGACGAAGATTAGGTCGACGGCGATCAGCCGGCCGTAGTTGAGCCGCCGGGCGATCTCGCGCAGCGGTGGCGGGTCCTCGCCGTGCGGGTGGGTGAGGGAGACGGCGATCGCGCCGCTGAAGAAGACCTCGCCGAGTAGACCGGTGAGGGTGACCGCCCCGACCGCGAGGGCGAGGGCGGCGAGTTTGATCCCGTTGGTGATATCTAGCGAGTCCAGTTCGACGTTGAACGTCAGCGCGTTCAGCAGCCCGAGCGGGACAAAGACGATCACCGCCAGCGTCAGGATCGAGCGGGCCCAGCCCCAGTAGGTTCGCCAGATCCGCGCGTAGGTGGCGGCGAGCCGGCGGGGCAGGCTCACCGGCGACGGTCCCGCCGGCCCGACGGGCGCCGTCCCCGCTCTTCGAGTCGGGACTGACTCGACTCAGACGCCGGCACGCGCTTCAGATTTCCGAGCTCGGGCAGCAGCAGCTCTTCGGCGCAACGCCGGTGCCAGTGGTGATGGTCTGTGCCTCCCAGCCGGCGCACGTACTGGACGACCGTGTGTTCCTCGCCGACGGGGATGTCGCCGTGGCAGCCAGGGCAGTGGTAGAGCTTGCGGGCGATCCCGCGGATCAGCCAGGTCTCGTCGCCCTCTTCGTTCAGCCCGGTGAGGCTCCAGCGGATGCTCGGCAGGCCCTCGAACTGGCTCACGCTCAGCGCCTCGACATCCAGGCGAAGCCGGCGGCCATCGCGACGTTGGCCACCCCGGCCAACTGCAGGCCGAGCTTCGCCCCAGGCCTGGTGACCGCCGGGGAGGCCGACCAGAGGGCGTCGGTCGCAATCTCCGTCCCCCGCAGCCAGGCCAGCGACTGCCAGTCGGCTGAGGTGCCGCGGCGATCGGCGACCAGGTGGGCCGCGGCGAAGGTCAGCCAGATCGGCCCGCAGCGGCGGAAGAGGTGTTTTGCGTCGGGCGATGGCTCGTCGTGACCGAGCACCTTCAGGGTCGCGGCCGGCGCCGCGATCGCCGCGCTGCCGAGCAGCAGGTCGAAGGCGATCATGTTTCTGTTGGTGAGGCGCAGGGCCTTTTCGAGAGTCATCTTCAACGAATCCAACCAGAAGCCGGAAGGGAAAGAGTCAGGTTCGGCGAAATGGACCGCCGTGACCAAGACCGCAACGAAGTCCCCACAGCTCAAAAGCCTTTCCGACTACATCCAGGAGCGCTTCGAAGAATTCTCGCGCTCGCAGAAGGACGTAGCTCGCTACATCGTCGATCACCTCGACGAGGCAGCCTTCCTCACCGCCGAGGAGCTGGCCCGCCGGGCGAGCACCTCTTCTTCGACGGTGGTCCGCTTCTCCCAGGCCCTCGGTTTCGAGGGCTACCCGGAGTTGCAGCAGGCCGCGATCGAGGAGTACCGGACGACGATCGCCGCCAGTGCCACCAACGGTGGCGCCCTTTTCTCCTTCGACCACTCCGAGCTGGAGGGATCGCTGAGCGCCGACTACGCGAACCTCGAGGAAACCGCTCGTAAGCTGACCACCGAGCAGGTCGATGCCTCGGTCCAGGCTCTGGCGACGGCGCAGCGGATCGTGATCGTCGGCGTTGACCAGATGGCCTTCTTCGCCAGCTACCTGCGCCACACTCTCAGCCTGCTCGATATCCGCGCCGAGATCGTCGCCAGCACCGGCGGCGAGTCGCTGCAGCGGCTGGGCCGGATCGACGAGAACACCCTGGTCATCACCCTTTCCGCCGGACGCGCTCACCCGTTGCTGCTGCGGGCGATGAAGCTGGCCCTCCACCGCGGCGCCCGCACCCTGGCGATCTCCGACGCGACCATGTCCGAGGTCGGGGAGCACGCAGAGCTAACTCTCTACTTCTCCTCGAACAGCCCCAGCTTTACGCGCAGCCATACGGCGCTAATGGCGCTGGTGCAGGGCCTAGCCCACGGCCTCTATGCCCGCGACGAAGCCGCCCACAAAGACCGGATCCGCGCGTACAAATTGAAGTAGGACGGGGGCGTCCCTCCGGCGGGTGGCGACGATATTGAGGACTCTGCCGCGAGGCAGAGCCCAATATCGGAGACAGGACCCGCCGGCCGAGCACGTCCGAATTCGAGCGGACTGCTTGTCCACGTAAGATGGGCTCCATGAGTGAGCGAGCTACTTTCAGGTTGAAGACGGGCCTTGCCGAGATGTTGAAAGGCGGGGTGATCATGGATGTGGTCACTCCTGAGGAGGCGAAGATTGCTGAGGAGGCCGGGGCCTGTGCGGTGATGGCTCTCGAGAGGGTTCCGGCTGATATTCGACGGGATGGCGGGGTTGCCCGGATGTCGGATCCAGCGATGATCAAAGGGATTCAGGCTGCGGTTTCGATTCCGGTTATGGCTAAGGCTCGGATCGGGCATTTTGCTGAGGCTCAGGTGCTGCAGGCGCTGGAGGTTGATTACATCGATGAGTCGGAGGTGCTGACGCCGGCTGATGAGCGCAACCACATTGAGAAGCTGTCGTTCGACGTTCCTTTCGTGTGTGGGGCTACCAACCTTGGTGAGGCTTTGCGGCGGATTGGGGAGGGGGCGGCGATGATCCGCTCCAAGGGCGAGGCCGGGACGGGCAATGTGGTCGAGGCCGTTCGCCACATGCGGGAAATCACCACCGGGATCAGGCGGCTCGCGCAGCTGCGCCCGGAGGAGCTCTCGGCCGAGGCGAAAGAGCACCGGGCGCCGTTTGACGTCGTCCAGGAGGTGGCCGCCGCCGGGCGCTTGCCGGTGCCGCTGTTCTGCGCCGGAGGTATAGCAACGCCGGCCGACGCGGCGCTGATGATGCAGCTCGGTGCCGAGGGCAACTTCGTCGGCTCGGGAATCTTCAAAAGCTCCGACCCCGAGCGGCGGGCGCGGGCGATCGTCGAGGCGACCACCCACTACAACGACCCCGAGCGGGTCGCCGCCGCCTCGATCGGCCTTGGCGAGGCGATGCCGGGACTCGAGATCGCCGGCCTCGCGGCCGAGGACGCCCTGCTGCAGAACCGCGGAGCGTAGGTGGCTGGCCTCGCGGTCGGTGTCCTTGCACTGCAGGGCGACTTCGAAGCTCACGCAAAGACCCTGCGCCAGCTCGGCGCCGAGCCGCGTGAGGTCCGAGCTCCGGACGACATGGATGGACTCGACGCCCTGGTGATCCCCGGCGGCGAGAGCACGACGATCGGCAAGCTGATCGCCAGCGCCGGCATCGAGCCGGCGCTGCGGGCACACCACGAGGCGGGGCGACCGATTCTCGGCACCTGCGCCGGGCTGATCGTCTGCGACGCCGAGCACCTTGGCTTCATCGACGCGACCGCAAAGCGGAACGCCTTCGGCCGTCAGCTGCAGAGCTTCGAGGCGGACCTCGAGGTCGACGGGGTGGGCGACGAGCCGCTGCGGGCGGTCTTCATCCGCGCCCCCTGGGTCGAGCGTCACGGCCCGGGCGTAGAGGTGCTCTCGTCATACGAGGGACATCCGGTGGCGATCCGCGAAGGGAACGTCCTCGCCTGCGCCTTCCATCCGGAGTTGACCGACGATCCCCGCTTCCACGCGATCTTTATGGCGATGACCACGGCCGCCCGGGAGCGGGCGGGAGAGGAGGCAAGACGATGAGTGGTGGCGATCCCCGGGTCCAGAACCTGGCGAAGATCCTGGTCGGCTACTCGACCAAGGTGGAGGAGGACGACGTCGTCGCGATCGATGGCGAGAGCGCCGCGGCGCCGCTGCTGCTGGCGGTCTACGAGGAGGTGCTGAAGGCCGGCGGTCATCCGGTCCTGAACGTGGCCCTCGACGGCCAGATCGCCGCCTATTTCAAACATGCCTCCGACAAGCAACTGGAATGGATCTCGCCGTTTGCCGAGTGGATGGTCGACAACGTCGACGTGCGGATCGCGATCGGCGCCAGCACCAACACCCGCGAGCTCTCCGGGGTGCCGCCGGAGCGCCAGACGCTGCGCCAGTCGGCCACCGGCGACCTGATGACGCGGGCGATGAAGCGCAGCGCCGAAGGGTCATTCCGCTGGTGCTACACGCTCTATCCCACCAGTGCCTACGCCTCGGAGGCGGAGATGAGCCTGGCCGACTACGAAGACTTCTACTACGGCGCCTGCCTGGCGACCGACCCGGAGCCGCTGACCGCCTGGAAGCGCGCCTCAGAGGAGACGGCCCGCCTGGCGGACTGGATCGAGGGTCACGAGGAGGTGCGGGTGACGGCGCCGGGCACCGACATCAGGCTCGGCATCGCCGGGCGCACCTTCATCCCCTGCGTCGGCGACAACAACATGCCCGACGGCGAGTTCTTCACCGGCCCGGTCGAGGACTCGGTCGAGGGCGAGGTCAGCTTCCATCTGCCGGCGGTGATCGGCGGCCGCGAGGTCTCCGGGGTGCGCCTGCGCTTCGAGGCCGGCAGGGTCGTCGACGCCTCCGCCCAGCGGGGGGAGGAGTACCTGCTGAAACTGCTCGACACCGACGAGGGCGCCCGCACCCTGGGCGAGCTGGGGATCGGCACCAACTACGGGATCGCCAAAGGCACCCGCGAGGTTCTGCTCGACGAGAAGATCGGCGGCACCGTCCACATGGCGGTCGGCAGCAGCTACCCGGAGTCCGGCGGCGAGAACGAGTCCGCCGTCCACACTGACCTCGTCTGCGATCTCCGGCTGGGCGGCAAGCTCGAAGTAGATGGGGTCGTGATGCAGGAAGACGGCCGCTTCGTGGTCTAGTCAGACCAGCGTGATGAGGGCGGCGATGGTCCCCATGAAGCCGAGGAAGATCGTGCCGACGATCGCCCAAAGGATCTGAGTAACGGAGCGGTGAAAGGCACTAACCTCGGCCCGAAGCTCACCCATCTCACCGCGGATCCCGCGGAATTCCTCCCGCGTTTCACCGCGCAAGCTTTCGGATCCCTTTCGCATCTCATGGCGAAGAGCTTCAGACCCGGCGTGCATTTCGGCCCGAGCCGCTTTGAATTCGGTGCGTATCTCCTTGAAGCCCTCGTCCACCTTGCTGTCGAGGTCGTTCAGGCGTTTGTCGGTCCAGGCATCCCTCTCCATGACTGCCATGTTGCCAGCTTACCGAGCAACATGCAACGTGTTGTGCGCGAAACGTAAAAGTTTCGCGACGACTTCGCTACTGATCGGGTAACGGAGACCCGGCCAGGAGGAAGAACCAGAGGGTCAGGGCCAGGGCGGCGAGCATCACCGAGGCCATCAGCACGGCCTCGACCACCGTCACCGAGCTCGGGGCCGGACCCGTGTCGCGCATGCTTCTCAGCCAGGTGGGCCGGATCGGTGCGAGCCGGTTGGTGCCGGTGATGCGGATGTAGAGGGTGTTGAGGCGGCCGATCAGCCAGGCGACGATCAGGACCGAGGCGACGATGCCGACCGCGACCACCGCGTAGGGCCCGCCGCTCGGGAACTGCGTCTCGGAGAGCTTCGAGGCGATGTAGACCCAGCTCAGCGGAATCGCCGTCCAGAGGGAGAAGGCAGCGACCAGCATCGCGAGGAAGACGAGCCCCGCGGCGAGGGCGTGTCCGGCTCTGTGGGTTCTCTCCATCGTGGTCATCGAGCTACTTCATAGAATGGCAGGACATGTCCGGGCATTCCAAGTGGCACTCGATCAAACACAAGAAGGGCGCCGCCGACGCGAAACGCGGCAAGCTCTTCAGCAAGCTTGCGCGGGCGATCACCGTCGCCGCGCGTGACGGCGGCGGTGACATCGGCGGCAACCCGACTCTGGCGACCGCGGTCCAGAAGGCCAAAGACGCCTCGATGCCGAAGGACAAGATCCAGAAAGCGATCGATGTCGGCACCGGCGCGGGTGCCGACGGGGCCGCGATCGAAAGGATCATGTACGAGGGCTACGGCCCGGCCGGCGTCGCGGTCCTCGTCGAGGCGCTGACCGACAACCGCAACCGCGCCAGCGCCGAGATCCGCCACGCCTTCTCCAAACACGGCGGCAGCCTCGGGGAGCCCGGCTCGGTCGCCTGGATCTTCGAGAAAAAGGGGGCGATCGTCGTCGACGGCAATCGCTACGGCGAGGACGATCTGATCGGGGCGATCGACGCCGGAGCAGAGGACGTCCGTGAGGACGAGGACAAGCTGCGGGTGATCTGCGAGCCGACCGATCTCACCGCGGTGCGCGAAGCGCTCGAAGGGGAAGGGATTGAGGTCGAGTCGGCGGAGCTGGCGACGGAACCGAAAAGCACGGTTGAGCTGAAGGGGCAGGACGCCGAACGTCTCTTCAAGCTGCTCGAGACGCTTGATGACCAGGACGACGTCGACGAGGTCTTCGCGAACTTCGACATCCCGGCTGACGTTCTGGAGAAACTGGCCGCGTAGGGAGGCATCCGACTCGGATTCCAGAATCACTACCAATGCAGGTAGTGATGGGAATCGACCCTGGTGCGGCAAATCTCGGCTTCGGCATCGTCCGCGTCGAGGGAAGCCACATGGTCGCGCTCGACGGCGGGGTGGTGGAGACCACGCCTGATCTGCCTATGGAGCGGCGGTTGGAGCGGATTCATCGTTCCCTGTCGGAGCTGATTGCTTGGCATGAGCCGAAGGCGATGGCGATCGAGGAGGTCTTCTTCGGCAAGAACGTCCGCTCGGCGATGGCAGTCGGCCAGGCCAGCGGCGTCTCGATGCTGGCCGCGGCCGAACGCGGGATCGAGTGTTTCACCTACACGCCGCAGGCGATCAAGATGGCCGTCTGCGGATCTGGTGGAGCCGGCAAGAAGCAGGTTCAGCGGATGGTGGGCACCCTGCTGGGCCTGCCCGAGCCGCCGACTCCCGACCACGCGGCCGACGCCCTGGCGGTTGCGATCTGCCACGGAGGCGGCAACGGCCATCGCAATGCCGTGGACCTTGCCCGTGAAGCGACGGGCGCCGTGCGCGGGGAGCGGATCGCCGGATGATCGCCGCGGTGCGCGGAGAGGTGATGGTGCGCCGTCCCGACCACGTTGTCGTTGACGCGGGCGGCGTCGGCTACCGACTGACGGTCTCCTCGGAGACCCTGAAAGCCGTTCCGGCCACTGGCCGCGACGCATTTCTGCACGCGGAGCTGATCGCCCGCGAGGACTCGCTCTCGCTCTACGGCTTCTCCTCAGAGGAGGAGCGTGACCTCTTCCGTCTTTTGATCACGGTCAGCGGCGTCGGCCCCAAGGTCGCGATCGCGACGCTCTCCGGCGGCACCGCCCGCGACCTGCTGCGCGCGATCGCGGCCGGGGACGCGAAACGGTTCCAAGCAGTTCCCGGGATCGGCAAACGGACCGCGGAGCGGATCATCGTCGAGCTGCGCGAGAAAGTCGCCGGGGCGCTCGAGGAGGAGGTCGCCCTAGCCGGTGCCGGAGAGGGGGACCCGCGCTCGCTCGCCCGCGACGGGCTGGTCAACCTCGGCTACGCGCCACTGGAAGCCGAGCAGCTGCTGGACGGTGTCGAGGGCGACGAGCCCGAGGACCTGGTCGCCGCCGCCCTGCGCAAGGCCGCCGCCTCACGGAACGCCGCGTGAACGGCCCACCCGACATCGGCGGCAGCCGGATCCGCACCCCCGGGGTCGAGCCCGAGCCGGTGCCGGTCGACGCCGAGGTGACGATCCACGACGCCCGCGCCGAGGCGCCTGACGAGGATCTCGACCGCTCGCTGCGCCCGCCGACGCTGGCGGACTTCGTCAACCAGACCCAGGTCACCGACCAGCTGACGATCTTCATCGAAGCCGCCAAGCATCGGGGCGAGCCGCTCGACCACGTGCTCCTCGCCGGCCCACCGGGGCTCGGCAAGACCTCGCTTGCCCACATCGTCGCCGCCGAGCTGGGGGTGCCGATGGTGCAGACCGCGGGACCGGCGCTCGAGCGTAAGGCCGACGTTGCCTCCTTCCTCACCGCCCTGGAGCCCGGCAGCGTCTTCTTCATCGACGAGATTCACCGCCTCGGCCGGGCGGTCGAGGAGACCCTCTACCCGGCGATGGAGGACGGGGAGCTGCCGGTCATCCTCGGCCAGGGCGCCGGTGCCCGCACCGTGACGCTGCCGCTGCCGCCCTTCACCCTGATCGGGGCGACGACCCGCTCCGGGCTGCTGACGACGCCGCTGCGGGACCGCTTCGGGGTCTCCCACCGCCTCGAGTACTACGCCACCGAGCACCTGGCGCTGATCATCGAGCGCTCGGCCGGGATCCTCGGGGTCGAGATCGACGCCGAAGGGGCGGAGACGATCGCCTCGCGCTCACGCGGGACGCCACGGGTCGCCAACCGGCTGCTGAAACGGGTCAGGGATTTCGCCCAGGTGAAGGGTTCCGGGAAGATCGGCGCCGAGGTCGCCGCCGGTGCCCTGGAGATGCTCGAGGTCGACGCCGGAGGGCTCGATCGCAGCGACCGCGCCCTGCTGGAGACGATCGCGAGCAAGTTCGCCGGCGGGCCGGTCGGGCTCTCGACCCTGGCGGTCGCGATCGGTGAGGAGCAGGACACGATCGAGGATGTTCTCGAGCCCTATCTGCTCCAGCAGGGGATGCTGAAGCGGACTCCGCGGGGCCGGGTTCTGACCCGGCGAGCCTTCGACCATCTCGGCCTGCCGACGCCCGAAGGTGCGGCGAGCCTCTTCTGAGCCGCGCCAGCTAGCCTGTCGAACATGCCGTTCTTCATCTGTCCGAATTGCGGGCACCGGGAGGTGAGCGGGGAGCGAACTGCGGGGTTCAGCACCCGTCCCAAGGGCTGCTCGAAATGCGGCTTCGGCTTTGTATTCGAATTACTCGACGATTATTATCCGGCGCCCAATGCGGCCTTTTTCGTCTGTGACAAGCAGGAACGCGTGATCGACGCCGGCAAAGGCAGCTTCGAGCTGACCGGATTGACCGACGAGGACGTGATCGGCCGCCCGGTCCGCGAGGTCCTCGGGCTCGACTGGATCGACAACGGCGACGGCGGGACCGAGGCCGACACCGATGGCGACGGCGTCAGCGACCCGATCGAGACCTCGCTGGAGTGGGGCGTGCGTTCGCTCGGCAAGCGAGTCTCCGTCAACGCCGAGGGCGACCTGCCCGCGCGGGCGGTTGCCGACGTCTTCCCTGCCTACGACGACGACGGGGGGCTCCTCCTCGTCCTCACGCCGGAGGGCTAGCGATGGGGACCCGGCGCGGCCACATCCTGGTTCTCCTGCTCGTCCTCGGGCTGGTGATCGTCTCCGGGATTGTCATCGCCAGCAAGGAGACCAAGCTCGGCCTCGACCTGCAGGGCGGGCTCGAGCTCGTCTACCAGGGGCAGCCGACCGGGACCTCGACCGAAGTCACCGGCGAAGACATCGATGAGTCGATCTCGATCATCGAACAGCGGATCAACAAGCTCGGGGTCTCCGAGCCCGAGGTAGCGCGGCTCGGCACCGACCAGATCACGGTCAGCCTGCCCGGCGTCACCGACGCCAACCGCGCCGCCGAACAGGTGGGCACGACGGCGCAGCTCTACTTCTACGACTGGGAACCGAACCTGCTCGGCCCGGAGAAAGCGATCGGCGGCAAACCCGGTGCGCCGTCGGAAAGCGCGCTGAAAGAATCGGAAAAACGCTGGCTAGCCGCCGGTCGCAACCCGAAGAAACCTGAAGAAGCGCGGCTGATGGCGTCTGGGGCCTACCCGACCGCCTACGAAGCAACGCAGCTGGCCGCCGAACAGGAACCGGCCAAGGACTGCGAAGCGCAGGGATGCTCGGTCGCCAGGCCGCGTTACTACCTCTTCGAGAAAGACGCCCCGCACGAACTGCTCGCCGGTCCCGAGCTGGCGAAGAAAGACCTCTACATCAGCCCGACCGGGGAGAAGCTGCCCAAAGACGGGATCGTCGTCGAAGTGCCGGCGGGCACGGTTGTGGTCTCCGAACTCCCGGTCGACGAAGCGGGCAAAGTCGTCGAAGACGCCGATCCGGGCTGGTACGCGCTGAAAGACGCCCCGGCGCTGAGCGGGCACGACATCACCAACCCCGAACAGTCCTACGCGCCCACCTCCAACGAACCGATCGTCACCTTCCAGTTCACCGGCTCCGGCCAGGACGCCTTCCAGGAAGTAACCCGGCAGATCGCCCAGCGCGGTCAGGCCCAGGCGATCGGCCCGGTCAGCAACGCAGAAGCGGGAGAACGGTCGGGTCATTTCGCCGTCGTCCTCGACAACGAAGTCAAAACCCGGCCGATCATCAACTTCGCCGAAAACCCGGATGGGATCGACGGCCGCACCGGCGCCCAGATCTCCGGCGGTTTCAACGACATCACCGAGGCCCAGGAACTGGCGACCACCCTGCAGATCGGCGCCCTGCCGATCAACCTCAAACTGATCAGCCAGACCCAGGTCTCGGCGACCCTCGGCAGCGAAGCGCTCCACCAGGGGGTCAAAGCCGGAATCGTCGGCCTGGCGCTGGTCATCCTCTTCCTGCTCCTCTACTACCGCTTCCTCGGCCTGATCGCCTCGATCGCCCTCGGCGCCTACGCGATCATCTTCTTCGCCCTCATCGACCTGATCCCGATTACCCTGACCCTGCCGGGGATCGCCGGGTTGGTGCTGACGATCGGGGTCGCCGCCGACTCGAACATCGTCATCTTCGAGCGAATAAAGGAGGAGGTGCGGGCTGGGCGCTCGATGTCGAGTGCGATCGCCGCTGGCTACAAACGCGGGATCAGCACGATCATCGACGCCAACGTCGTCACCCTGCTGACCGCCTTCATCCTCTTCGTCCTTGCGACGGCCGGGGTCAAGGGCTTCGCCTTCACTCTCGGCGTCGGCACCATCGTCTCGCTGCTGACCGCGGTCGTCTTCACCCAGGCCCTGCTCGGCAGCATGAGCCGCTCACGGCTGCTGCGCTCGCCGAGCGTCCTCGGCGCTTCCGGCGAGGCGAAACGGTGGCACTTCGACTTCATGGGTGCCAGCCGCTGGTTCTTCTCGATCTCCGGCGTGATCCTGATCGTCGGCGGCCTCGCCCTGGCGACCAAGCAGCTCAACTTCGGTATCGACTTCGAGTCGGGCACTCGGATCACGGTCGCATTGGAACAGAAGACCGACGAGGAAGGCGTGCGCGACGCCCTCGCCAACGCCGGCATCAAGGGCGAGGAGATCCAGGCGGTCAGCGACAAGAGCTTCCCCGGCAAAGACGTCTTCCAGATCCAGTCACACGAACTCGAGCCGAGCGAAGTGCGCGAGGCCCAGGCGGCGATCGAGTCAGAATTCGGGATCGTCGAAGACGGCTTCGACAGCACCAGCGTCGGGCCGACCTTCGGCCAGCAGGTCGCTGACAGTGCTCTGAAGGCGCTGATCTTCTCGATGCTGGTGATCTGCGGCTACGTCGCGCTGCGCTTCGACCCGAAGTTCGCGGTCCCGGTCCTGATCGCGATCTTCCACGACATCCTGATTACCGCCGGCGTCTACTCGTTGACCGGAAAAGAGGTGAGCAGCGGTACGGTCGCCGCCTTCCTGACGATCTTGGGCTACTCGATCTACGACACCATCATCGTCTTCGACCGGATCCGCGAGAACGTGCCGCGGATGCCGCGCGCCGCTTTCTCCCAGATCGTCAACCGCTCGATGAGCGAGGTGCTGACGCGTTCGCTGGCGACCAGCTTCTCGACCCTGCTCGGCGTCACTTCTCTACTCGTCTTCGGCGGCGCGACCCTGCAGGACTTCGCCTTCGCGATGTTCGTCGGGATCGCCTCGGGCACCTACTCGTCGATCTTCATCGCCTCGCCGGTGCTGACCGCCTGGAAGGAACGCGAGCCCGGCTTCGTCCGCCGCCGGCTGCGGATCGCCGAACTCGAGGGTGGCAAGGTCCCTGCTTACGCGGACGACATCGAGATGGCGCAGCTGCGCCGCGACGACGACACCGAAGCGGCGGCCGCCGCGAGGTCCGAGGACGCCGCGACCGAGGCCGCTCCCGGGGCGGTCGCGACCGCCGAGCGGCCCGAGGACAGCGGCAACGGAGCCGGTTCGCGCGATAACGGCGACACCGATGCCGCCGAGGCGGCATCGTCGGAGCGCCGTCAGCGCAACGCCGAGCGCCGCGCCCGCCGCCAGGCCCGCCGCAAGCACGGAAGGAGCCGTTGATCTGATGGCACTGCTCGTTTTCTTCATCATGGGGATCGCCCTCTGGCACTTCACCGTCTTCCTGCCGGACCGTTTCTGGCAGGGCATCGTCGGCGCTTTCGTCGGCGCCGTTCTGGGCTCGGTCATCTTCGGGATGATCGTCCAGGAGGCGAGCGGGAAAGACCTCGCGGACACCGATCTCTCGACGGCCCTGATTGCGATTCCGGGGACCGCAATCGGCCTGGCGATCGTCTACGCGATCGGCATGCGCTCCGAAGCCGAGCACGGCTGACGCCGACCCCGCTTTTTCCCGCACCTTCGGGTTCTCCGGGCGCCGATGTTCCGCCGCGACGCTTCCTAGCCTGGATGCGTGCCCACTACTGCCAGCCCATTTGCCGCCGAGCCCTATTCCTACGCGGAGGTAAACGAGCTCACCCGTGAGCTCGGGCTCAGCGGGCCAGTGGCCGTCACTCTGGTCCGTCGCGGCTACCGCACGCCGGAGCAGGCGCGCGCGTTCCTCGACGCCGACGAGTCGCACTCCCCGTTCGAGTTCGACTCGATGGAGGCGGTTTGCGCGCAGATCCGCACGGCGATCGATGCCGGGCGGCAGATCACTGTCCACGGCGATTTCGACGTCGATGGAGTCTGCGCCACCGCGCTGATGGTCTCGACCCTGCGCGAGCTGGGGGCCGAGTGCGACTGGTTCATCCCTAGCCGGGTCGAGGACGGTTATGGGGTCTCGGCCGAGAACGTGCGGCGGCTTGCGGAGCGGGGGACCGGGCTGCTGCTGACGGTGGATTGCGGGATCACCTCGGTTGAGGAGGTGCGCCTGGCTCGTGTGTTGGGGATGGAGGTTGTCGTTACGGACCACCATCAGCCAGCAGCTGAACTGCCGGACTGTTCGATCCTCCACCCGCAAGTCAGCGAATACCCGTTTGAGGGGCTTTGCGGGACCGCGGTGGCTTGGAAGTTGAGCTGTGCGTTGCGGGAGGGTGGGGAGTCCTCCTCCGGGCACATCTCGCCGGTGCTCGATGTTGAGTGCCCTGAGGAGGACTCCCCACCCTCCCTTGCGACAGGTGATCTTGACTTGGTTGCCCTCGCCACCGTTGCTGATGTGGTGCCGCTCATAGGAGAGAACCGGTCGCTTGTGAAGCGGGGGCTGGCGGAGATCAGGCGGGCTCAGCGCCCCGGGATCAGGGCGCTACTCGAGGTCTCCAAATGTGAGCCCGAGCGGCTGGATGAGAGTGATCTTGGGTTCCGGCTGGCTCCTCGGATCAATGCTGCGGGGCGGCTCTATCGGGCTGATGCGGGAGTGGAGTTGTTTCTCACCGAGGACGCTGGGCGGGCTGGGGAGATTGCGGTTGAGTTGAGTCGCGCCAATTCGGAGCGGCGGGCTACTGAGCGTGAGGTTGATGCTGCTGCCGAGGCGGCGCGGGGGGAGCTGCCGGAGGATTTGAGGGATGCCCGGGGCTTTGTGGTCGCCGGAGAGGACTGGCATCCCGGGGTGGTTGGGATCGTCGCCTCTCGGCTGGTCGAGCGGCATGGGCGGCCTGTCGTCGTCATCTCCTTGGGTGAAGACGGGAGTGGGCGTGGGTCAGGGCGGAGCATTCCTGGCTTCGATTTGCTTGCCGCCCTCGAGGCCTGTGCTGGGCATCTGGAGGGTTTCGGGGGTCACCGGGCTGCGGCTGGGCTGCAGATCAAGGCTGAGAACGTCGAGGCTTTCCAGCGGGCCTTTGCTGCTCATGCGAATCAGGTGCTCAGTCCTGAGGATCTGTTGCGGACTGAAAAGGTCGATGCGATCGTCGGTGGGGTCGGCCTTGGGCTGGAGCTGGCCGAAGAGCTGAAGCAGCTGGCGCCGTTCGGGATGGGCAATCCCGGCGTGCGGTTGTTGGTGCCCTCGGCACGGGTCAGCGACGTGCGGACGATGGGCGAGGGCAAGCACTCCCGCTTCAGCCTCCACAGCGGCTCTCACCGGGCGCTTGGCGTCGCCTTCGGCCGCGCCAGTCTCGGGGTCGAGGACGAGGACGTGCTCGACGCCAGCGTCCGCCTCGAGCTCAACCACTGGAACGGCGCGGTCGAGCCGCGGGTCGTCCTTCGCGAACTCCACTCGCTGGAGGAGCCCGAGGCCGAGGAGCCCGTCCTGCCGCACTCCTGCGCGATCGACGAAAGCGCCTGGTGGACCCGCTTCGAAACCGAGCTGAAGACCGATCTCGATGCCGAGACCGCAAACGACCCCGATAATCGGGCTCTCGCGCGGTCTCGCGAGGGTGGGCGTCGGGTTATCGACGGTGGGGCGCCGGCGACGGTGGCGATTGCGGAGCTGGTTTCGAGTGGGGCGGGGGTGCTGGCGGTTTGTGCCGATGCTTCCCGGCGGGCGGCGCTGGCGAATGGGGCCACCGGCCTTGCCCGGTTCAACGGCGGGGCGGCGCTGATTGCCTGTCATCGTTGTGGGGATGAGGAGATCGCTCGTCTCAGAGCGCGGGCCGATTCGGGTCTTGCCCTGACCGACTACGCCGCCCTGGAGCGGCACCCCGAGCTTGCCGCCGGATTCGAGCACATCGTCCTCGTCGATCCGCCGGCGAGCGAGGGTGATGAACTGCGCGCGGGTCTGCCTCGCGAGGGCGATCCCGGCTTCCTGCATCGCGTCTTCACCGAGGCCGAGAACGAGTTCGCCGGCCAGGCGCTCGACGAGCAATGGGCGACGCGGGAGGGCGTGGCGGCTGCCTACCGAGCCCTGCGCCAGACCGGTGACGTCAAGGGACGGCGGCTGCGCGAGGCGCTTTCGGGCGGCAGCAGCTTCCCTCTCGGCCCGGAGGCGAACGCCCGCCGTTTTCGCGTCCTTCGTGAGCTCGGGCTCGTCCAGGGATCGCCGGAAGGCGGCGCAGGGGTTGTCCGGGTCGTATCCTCCGTAAGGACGGATCTGCAGCGCTCATCTGCATTCCGTGCCTACAGCGCCCGACTTTCGGAGGCCAGACGATCGCTGACAAGACCCAAACTGCCGTAGCCCACAAGGAGCTCCTCGCCGATCTCTTCGCCGTGATCGAGGAGTTCGATTCTGCTGCGACCGATCAGGGCAACGGGAACGGCGGCACCGCGGTGGCGGTGGCGACGATCGACCGCGCCAGGGTCGAGCGGGCGTTCGACTTCGCCCTCGAGCGCCACGCCGACCAGCTTCGCTACTCGGGCGACGAGTTCATCACCCACCCGGTCGGCGTCGCCCAGATCTGCGCCGGGATGCGGCTCGACACCGAGACCCTCTGCGCTGCCCTGCTCCACGACACGGTCGAGGACACCACCGCCAGCCTCGACGAAATCCGCGCCGAGTTCGGCGAGGAGATCGCTCTGCTGGTCGACGGCGTCACCAAGCTGACCGGGATCACCTTCGAGAGCCGCGACGAGCGCCAGGCCGAGAACTACCGGAAGATGATGGTGGCGATGGCCACCGACGTCAGGGTGATCCTGATCAAGCTGGCCGACCGTCTCCACAACATGCGCACGCTTGGTGCCCTGCCGAAGCAAAAACAGACGCGCAAGTCGCACGAGACCCTGGAGATCTACGCGCCGCTTGCGCACCGGCTGGGTATCCACGCGATCAAATGGGAGCTTGAGGACCTCGCCTTCGCCACCCTGCACCCGCGCAAGTACGCGGAAATCAAGCAACTGGTCGCCCAGCAGCGAGAGGAGCGGGAGAAGTACGTCACCGAAGCCGGCGACTTCCTCTCCGACGAGCTGGAGCTGGTTGGGATCGAGGCCGAGATCTCAGGCCGCGCCAAGCACTTCTACTCGATCTACACGAAGATGGCGAAGAAGGGCCGCGAGTTCAACGAGATCTTCGACCTGACGGCGATGCGGGTGATCGTCGGCTCGGTCAAAGAGTGCTACGGCGCGATCGGCGTCATCCACTCGCTCTGGAAGCCGCTCCCCGGGCGCTTCAAGGACTGGGTCGCGATGCCGAAGGCCAACATGTACCAGGCGCTGCACACGACGGTGATCGGCCCCGAGGGCAAACCGCTGGAGATCCAGATCCGGACCGAGGAGATGCACAAGCTCGCCGAGTACGGGATCGCCGCCCACGTCGCCTACAAAGAGGGCGGTGCCGGCGACCCGAAGCGGGAGAAGATGACCTGGCTGCGGCAGCTGGTCGAGGCCGAGGGCGAACAGGACCCGGCCGAGTTCCTCGAGTCGCTGAAGGTCGACCTCTTCGAGGACGAGGTCTTCGTCTTCACCCCGAAGGGGGAAGTGAAGAACCTCTCGGCCGGCTCGACGCCGTTGGACTTCGCCTACGCCGTCCACACCGACGTCGGCCACAGCTGCGTCGGCGCCAAGGTCAACGGCAACATCGTGCCGCTGCACTACCAGTTGCGCTCGGGCGACATCGTCGAGGTGCTGACCGCGAAGCAGAAACGGGCTCCCTCGCTTGATTGGCTGAAACTGGTGCGGACCAACCGCGCCCGCAACAAGATCCGCGCCTGGTTCAAAGAGGAGCGGCGTGAGGACGCCGAGCACGACGGCCGCGAAAAGCTCGAGGAAGCTCTGCGGACGCGCGGGATCCCGATGCACAAGGTCGCCGGCTCCGCCCTGCTGGCAGACGTGATCCGTGAGATGGGCTTCCGCAAAGGCACCGACTTCTACATCGCCCTCGGCCAGGGCAAAGTCTCATCCAAAGCTGCGGCCAACAAGCTGATGCAGCGGCTGAAGGCCGGCGAGGGCGTCGAGGAGGATGCCCCCGGCGCGCCGGTCGGCCGCGAGGACCGGGCCCGCCGGACCAAGGACGCCTCCAACTACGGAATCATCGTCAAGGGGGTCGAGAACGTCGCCGTGCGGCTGGCCAAGTGCTGCCGGCCGGTTCCCGGCGACGAGATCGCCGGTTACGTCTCACTCGGCCGCGGGATCACCATCCACCGCACCGACTGCAAGAACGTCAAGGCGCTGAAAAAGGCTCCGGAGCGGTTCGTCGAGGTCCGCTGGCAGGGCGAAAACGAGGCTTCCTACCGGGTCGAGCTGCAGATCGACGCCTACGACCGCACTCGCCTGCTGGAGGACCTCTCGCGGACCTTCTCTGAGGCCGGGATCAACATCATCGGCGCTTCCTGCACCACCAACCACCCGATGGTGAAAAACAAGTTTGTGGTTGAGGTTGGGGACACCGAGCAGCTGAAGGGGTGCATCAGCCGGCTTCGCAACGTCGAGTCGGTGTTTGACGCTTATCGCGTTACGCCTGGGGCTTGATGCTGAAAGTCGCTGTCACGGGTCCCACCGGTGAGATCGGGAAGCCGCTGATGTCCGAGTTGGAGGGGCGGGCCGAGGTTGGGTCCGTCGTGGGGATGGCCCGTCGGCCGTTCGATCCGTCGGTTGAAGGGTGGGAGAAGGTTTCTTATCGGCGGGGGGACATTCTTGATCGGGGGTCTTTGGCTGCCTTGTTCGACGGGGCCGATGTGGCGGTGCACCTTGCTTTTGCGATCTTTGGCTCTCGGGAGGAGACGCGGAAGATCAACCTGGAGGGGACCCGGAACGTTTTTGAGATGGCGATCAAGGCTGGGGTTTCTCGGTTGGTCTACGCCTCTTCGGTCGCCGCTTATGGCTTTCATGCTGGGAATCCGCAGCCTTTGGCCGAGGACGTTCCCGCTCGTGGCTCGGAGGGCTTCTACTACTCGGCGCAGAAGGCTGAGCTGGAGGCGCTGCTGGACGAGTTGTTGCCGGGGAGCGGGGTGGAGGCCTATGTCTTTCGGCCCTGCATCGTCGCCGGGCCACGGGCGACGATGCTGATCGAGCAGACGGTGGGCGCCGTCCGTGCGGTCGACCCGCTGCCGCTCCTGCGCCGGAGCGTGGAACGGTTGCCGCTGGTCTCGCCGGTCCTGCCGGATCCAGGGGTCCCGATTCAGCTCGTCCATCACGACGACGTCGCCCGGGCGATGGGGGCTGCGATCTGCGGCGACGGTCCCGCAGGCGTCTACAACCTCGCCGGCGCGGGGGAGATCGGGGTTGGCGACATCGCCTCTGAGCTCGGCTGGCGCTCGGTTCCGGTTCCCCGCGCGGCAGTCGGGATCGGCACCGCTGCCGCACGCCGCCTCAGCTTCGCCTCGCCGAAGCTCGAGTGGGCGATCGCGGCTGAGATGTCGGTGGTCATGGATACCGCCAAGGCACGCCGAGACCTGAAGTGGCGGCCCCGATATGACGCCCGTGAGACCCTGGCCGAGACGGTCGTCGGCGCCCGGGCGAAGGGGTTGCTGGACTGAGCTCGACCCTAAAAAATGCTTGCGCCAGGGTATGAAGATCGGGTAGACATACAGGGCGGCGGGTTAGCCAATGCGGCAGAAAAGGGTAGGCGTAGCGAATGAGCACGATTGTGGGGGGTCTTGGATTGGCGCGCGATGAGGGAGCGGGCACTCAGAGAGTGACCCTGGCTCTCAGTCAGTTCGCCTTCGAGGCGCTGCCGAGCAGTGGCATCGACGCCGGGGCGCCGGCACGGATCGAAGGCGCGTTGCGCCGCTACCTGGGGGACAAGGACATAAGCCGGCCGGCATGGCCATATCCCGCCTTCCTCCGCGGCAGCGAAACGCAGCGGGACGTGTCGCTCGAGCTCGATGTGGCCACGGACCTGTGGCGGGCCTTCGGCGAGGAGGCTGCGAGGCAGGGAGTCAGCGTCGAGCAGCTGGCCGAGCACGCCGCCTTCTACCTCGCCGCGGAGATCGAGGCCGGGCGCGGTGCCCAGCGGATTCTCGACGACTTCGAGTAAGGCTGAGGCGAAGGGGGTCAGCTTCCCTGCGGGGCGGCGGTAACCGGGGCGGCGCCGAGCTCGGTCAGGTTGTCGCGCAGCGAGCGGCGGCCGCGGTGATGCAGCCCGTGGACCGAACTCTCGCTCTTGTCGAGGGTGTCGGCGATCTCGATCGGCGAGAGGCCGACGATGTGCCGCAGCACCAGTACCTCGCGCTGGTCCTCGGGTAAGTCTTCCAGCGCCTGTCGCAGTGCCTGGCCGCGATCGAGCTGGGTCTCGGCACGACCGGTGTCGGTAAGCCTGACTTCCTCGGTCGGGATCGCCCGCTTCGCCCGCAGGTGGTCGAGGGCGGCATTTCGGGCCACGCGGAGGATCCAGGCGTCGAAGGGAACGGCGCGCTCTTCGTACTTGGTAATCGCCTTCATCAACTTGGCGAAGACGTTTTGCGTGATGTCTTCCGCTTCGTGGTGGTCGCGGATCAAACCGGTTACGTACCGGAGGACGTCATCCGCATAGCGAACGTAGAGGTAGTGAAGGCCCTCAGTGTCTCCTGCCTTCGCGCGAGTGACTGCTTCGCGGGTCAGATTGCCGGCTGCTTGCACAGAAGCCGACCCGACGGACGCGCTGCTCATTGCTGTTCTCCCTCATGCTCACCGCATGCACTACCACTGGGTTTATAAGCCCACGTCTTTCCGAGGAAAGAAGGTTGGACTTCCGCTTGTTCGAAATTCTCGTCTTCACAAAAAGATCCCAAAGTGGGGGGATGAAATTCAGCCCATCTCCGGAAGAAGCAGGCTAATTGGCCGAAAGCTGATCACCCATAGATCCAATTGTCAAACACAATGTTCGACTATTAGGAGTGCTGCGCTCGAGTTTCCTGTAAACGGAGACTTTTTCAACATTTGTCCATGGGGTTGTGAAAAGTCTGAAGTTAGGTCGAACTGCGCCAAGCCGTGAAAATGTTGCCCACCTCCAAGGAGTTCTTTACACGGAGGTGATCAACGTCGAACTCGGAAAACTTGCCTGTAGCGGTCTGGAAGGGCACTTCGGGACCGATCTCACCGTAGGGGCCCGCAAGGCCCTGCTGCACTTCGCCTACAAGCTGAAAGTGGGTCGTAGGCCGGTAGCTGCTCCGCGCTTCCTCGAGCCCGAGCCCACTCCCCATGCACGGTTCGAGCTGACGCTCGACCGCTTGACCGAGGAGGCTCTGGAGCAGGAGGCGCAGCGCCAGCAGATCACCACGAGCCAGCTGGCGACCCATGCCGTGTTGGTCTACCTGGCGGAGCTGGACTTTCTCGGCGTGGTCCCGGGCGGGACCACGCCGTCGCCGGACGACGCCCCCGATTCTTAGCCAGGCCGGTACTTAGTCGCCGCGGGTGATCGGCGCCGGGAGCTCGGCGCGGGTCGCCTCTTCCATCGCCTCGGCGACGGAGCGGACGGCGACCGGGGTGCCGCGGTTCTGGAGCGACTCCTCCAGCGCCTCGAGGCAGAGCACGATCTCGAGGCCCAGGCGGGCGTTGGAGACCGGCGTGGTGCCCTCACGCATCGCAGAGGCCCAGTCCCGCAGCTCCTGGCCGAGGGGCTCGAGAGCCTGGACGCGGGGGGCGACCATGTCGCCGGTGCGGTAGGTGAGGCGGTACTCGCCGAAGTTGGCGGGCGGCTCGGCGAAGTCGAGGCCGCGGTCGTAGATCCGGACCGAGTCGTCGGCCGCGGTGTCCTCGTACTGGACCATCCGACGCGAGCCGACGACGACCATCTGCCGCATCTTCCGCGGCGCCAGCCAGGAGAGCTGGACGTTGGCCTGGGTGCCGCCCTCGAAGCGCAGGGTGAGGAAGGCGGTCTCGTGGACCCCGTCCTGGAAGACGCTGCGGCCGGTCGCCATCACGTCGACCAGCGGCCGGTCGAGCCAGTGGAGGAGGATCGAGAGGTCGTGGGGGGCGAGGTCGAGGACGACCCCGTCCTGCTGGTAGAGGCCGAGGTTCATCCGCGAGGAGGTGATGAAGTAGATCTCTCCCAGCTCGTCTTCCTGGATCAGCGAACGGACGGCGTTGACCGAGGGGCTGTAGACGAAGGTGTGGCCGGGCATCAGGACCAGGCCCAGTTCCTCGGAGAGCCTGACCAGCTCGGCGGCCTCTCTGGCGGTCCGGGCGAGTGGCTTCTCGACCATCACGTGTTTGCCGGCTTCCAGCGCCCGACGCACTAGGTTGTAGTGGGTGTGGGGAGGAGTGGCGATCGCCACGGCCTCGATCCGCGGGTCGGCGAGCGCGGCGTCGAGATCGGGCTCGATCCAGATTCCGGGGTGGCGGCGGCGGAAGTCTTCGGCGCGGCCTTCGTCGAGCTCGCAGAGCCCCATCAGGCGGAACTCCGGGCTCTCGACGACGTTACGGACGATGTTCGGTCCCCAGTAGCCATAGCCGACGACCAAGGTTCCAATTGCACCTGCTGGATTCACGCTGCTCCCTTTCGACTTAGAACTACCAGTGGGGTCTTGAGAAGGATTCGGAGGTCGAGCCCGAGCGAGCGCCGCTCGGCGTACTCGATGTCGAGGCGGACCATTTCCTCGTAGGTCCGTTCGTTGCGGCCGCTGACCTGCCAGTAGCCGGTCAAACCTGGCTTGACTGAGAAGCGCTCGCGGTACCAGGTGGGGTACTCGGAGACCTCATAAGGGATCGCCGGGCGGGGGCCGACCAGGGTCATGTCGCCCTTGACAACGTTGAAGAGCTGGGGCAGCTCGTCGAGGCTCCAGCGCCTGATCCAGCGGCCGACGGAGGTGATGCGGTTGTCGACCGCGAGCTTGTAGAGGTTCTCGCGGCCGCCCTCGGGGTTCGCGTCCTTGCCCTTGATCAGGGCGGTCACGTACTCCTGGTGGCCGCGGGGGTCGGCGTCGACCCGCATGCTGCGGAACTTGTAGAGAGTGAACTCGCATTCTCTGTAACCGACGCGCCGCTGACGGAAGAAGGCGGACCCGCGGCTGTCGAGGCGGATGGCGAGGGTGACCCCGATCAGAACCGGGCTGAGGAGGAGGATCAGGACCAGGGCGAAGGTGACGTCGGCACAGCGCCGCAGCGCGTTACCAAGTCGGCTTTCGCCGGCGACCTCTTGCTCGGCCGCCTCGCTGTGGGTGAGTCCATGAGCCTCCATCCACTTGAGACAACGGTGTCGAGCGCAGAACACTTGCGCCGCACCTGAGTGATGCGAGGCTGAAAAAGGGTTGAGATCGTCGCCGCACAGATTTTTTTCGGGTCGGCGAAAAGAGATGGGCTCTTCGTGCGTTGATTACCCGTGGCAGCCCGGATCGTCTCAATCATCGGTTCCCGTCCTGAGATCGTGCAGGCGGCACCGCTCTCGCTCGCTTACTCGAGCTGCGTCGAGGAGATCCTCGTCCACACGGGTCAGCACTACGACCCGGGGATGTCCGACCTGCAGATCGCCGACCTGCACCTGCCGCTTCCCGAGTTCAATCTTGGAGTCGGGTCTTTGCCGGCCGGCGCGGCGGTCTCGGTCGCCGAGGAGCGGATCGGCCGCGTCATCGCCAGCCGCGAACCCGACGCCGTTCTTGTTAGAGGTGACACCCACGCGACGATCGCCGGCGCCCGCGCCGCGGCGGCCGCCGGGGTGACGCTGATCCACGTCGAGTCCGGCCTGCGTAGCTACCGGCTGGACATGCCGGAGGAGGCCAACCGGATCGAGACCGACGAACTTTCCGATCTTCTCTTCGCTCCCTGCGAGCACGCCCGCGAGGTCCTCGTCAAAGAGGGCGTCGGCGGCGCGATCCACGTTACCGGCGACGTCCTCGCCGACGTCCTGCTGGCGACCCGCGCCCGTCTGCCCGAGCGCGGCGAGGAGGGCGAATACGTCCTTGCCACCGCCCATCGCAACTACAACACCGACTCGGCCGAGCGGCTCGCCGCCGTCCTCGGCTGCCTCGGCGCCGCCGAGCGTCGGGTGATCTTCCCGCTGCACCCGCGGACCCGGAAGAGCATCGAGACTTGGAACCTCGAGGTTCCCGCCAACGTCGAGATGCGCGACCCGGTGACCTACACCGAAATGCTGGTCCTCGAGCGTGACGCGGTGGCGGTCGCGACCGACTCCGGCGGGGTCCAGCGCGAGGCTTATCTCTGGGGAGTGCCGTGCATCACGATGCGCGAGGAGACCGAGTGGATCGAGACCGTCTCGACCGGTTGGAACACGCTGGTCGGGGTCGAGTCCGAGAAGTTTGCCGAGGCCCTCGCGAAGCCGCTGCCCGACGAGCGCCCGCCGATCTTCGGCGGCGGCAACGCCGCCGAGCGGATCGCCGAACTTACCGTTGCCCACCTCGATCGATCGCGGGAGGAGTCCCTTGTCTGACCAGCTCCGAGTAGGCGTCGTCGGCTGTGGCCGGATGGGCGCCTTCCACGTCCGTAACTACCTTCAGGTCGACTGCGCGCAGCTGGTCGCCGTCGCCGATCCCGACCCCGAGGCCCGCGCCCGCGCGCTCTCGGGCTCGCAGGCCCTCGAGTTCGCCGACTGGCGCGACATGATCGAAGACGCCGACGAGCTCGACGCGATCTCGATCGCCTGTCCTTCCGAGCACCATGCCGAGGTCGCGCTGGAGGCGCTCGCCGCCGGGCTCCATGTCCTGGTCGAGAAGCCGATCGCGACCACGCTGCCCGACGCCCTGCGGATGCGCGGCGCCGCGATCGAAGCCGACCGCAAGCTGATGGTCGGCCACGTCGAGCGCTTCAACCCCGCGGTCGAGAAGCTGCGCGAGCTGGTCGCCGACGGTCGCCTCGGGCGGGTCTACCGGGCCCACACGACCCGGGTCGGGCCTTTGCCGACGCGGATCCAGGACACCGGCGTAGCAATCGACCTCGCCACCCACGACCTCGACGTCATGCAGTACGTCCTCGACACCTCGATCCACGAGATCTACGCCGACGGCGGCCGTTTCCAACACAGCTCCCAGGAGGATCTGCTGACCTGCCTCGCCCGTTTCGGCGACCAGGGCGGCGCCGAGACGCTGGGCCTGCTCGACGTCAACTGGCTGACCCCGGAGAAGAAGCGCGAGATCGCCCTGATCGGCGAGAACGGGCTGCTCCGCGCCAGCTACATCACCCAGGACGTCTGGTTCGTCGAGTCGACCACTGCGCCACTGCAGTGGGACGGCCTCTCGGTCCTGCGCGGCGACGGCGAGGGGGCTGCGGTGCGGTTCTCGCTCGCCAAGGCTGAGCCGCTGCGGGCCGAGCTCGAAGCCTTCTGCCGCTGCGTCCTCGACGACACGCCCGAGCCGGTCAGCGCCCACGACGGGGTCAAGGCCCTGGCCGCGGCACTTGCCGTACGCGAGTCGGCGGCGGTCCGCCGGCCGGTCGAGCTGCTCGATATCCCCACTCCCCGGCCCCTGGAGGTCTTCGCATGATCCGCTTCGTGATCCCGGCCTACAACGAGGCCGAAAACATCCCCCGCCTGCTGGCCGACCTGGCCCCGGTTGCCCGCGAGCTCGGCGCCCGGGTAATCATCGTCGACGACGGTTCGACCGACGGCACCGGAGAGGTGATCCGCGAACACGCCCAGGACATGCACCTGGCGGTCGTCACCCACACCGTCAACCGCGGCCTCGGCACCGCGATCAACACCGGCATCCGTTCGGCCCTGAAGGAGTCCTCCGACGACGACGCGATCGTCACCCTCGAGGCCGACACGACCTCCGACCTCTCCGACTTGCCGCGGATGATGGAGTTCTTCGACCAGGGCAACGACGTCGTCCTCGCCTCGGTCTACGCGCCGGGCGGCAAGATCGTTGGCGTCGCCGGTTGGCGCCTGGCGGCGAGCAAATCGGTCTCCAACACCTTCCGCTACCTCGGCGGGCTGCGCGACATGCACACGCTCTCCTCGTTGTACCGGGTCTACCGGGCGGGCACGCTGCGCAAAGCGGCCGACACCTACGGCTACCTGCTGGTCCGCGAGCCTGGCTTCGCCGCCAACGTCGAGCTCCTGCTGAAGCTCTACAACGCCGGCGCCACGGTGGCCGAGGTGCCGACGACGAACGACTGGACGACCCGCAAAGGTGAGTCGAAGATGCAGCTGAAGCCGACCGTCGTCGCCTACTTCCGGGTGATGGCCGCGCACATGGTCGGCCGCATCCAGCCGCCGCCGGTATCGCCCTTGGCCGAGGCGACGGCGCCGAAGGGTTTGCCAGAGCCGGCCGCCGCGACGGTGACCGATGGGTCTCCGGCAGGCGGCCGCGCTCCGGTAATCCAAGGCTGATGGAGGCCACCGCACCGCGCGTCGGCGTCGTCGGCGGCGGCATTCTCGGCGTCTCGCTGGCGCTGCGCCTCGCCCAGCAGGGCGCACGGGTGACGGTGATCGAGCGCGGCCCCAGCCTCGGCGGCCTCGCCGGCACCTTCGACTTCGGCGGACACAAGGTCGACCGCTTCTATCACGTCATCACCCCCGCCGACGAGCGGATGATCGCGATGGCCGAGGAGGTCGGGCTCGGCGACCAACTGCGCTTCAACCCGGTCGGCGCCGGCTTCTTCTCGGGCGGCGAGATGCACGACTTCAACGGCGTCGGCGATCTGCTGCGGTTCTCGCCGCTGAGCCCACCTGCACGGCTCCGCCTTGGCCTTTTTGTCGCTCAGTGCCAGCTGCGCAGCAGCTACGAGAAGCTGGAGAGGATCCCGCTCGAGACCTGGCTGCGACGGATCTGCGGCAACCAGGTCTGGGAGCGGATCTGGAAACCGCTGCTCGACACCCGCTTCGACGGCGACCCTTCGGGGCTGCCAGCGACTTACCTCTGGGCGCGGACCCGGCGAATGTCCGGGGCTCGCAGCGGGGGCGGCAAAGGCGGCGAGGAAATGGGCCACATCGTCGGCGGCCACCAGCGCCTGATCGACGCGATGGTCGCGCGGGCGGCCGAGCTCGGGGTCGAGGCCCGCACCGACGCCCCGGTCAACGGACTCGCCCTGGCCGAAGACGGCTCCGTCACCGGCGTCGAGCTGGAGGGCGAGACGCTCGAGTTCGACCTGACGATCCCGACCCTGCAGCCGCCGGCGCTGAAGTTCCTCCTGCCCGAGCGCCACCGCGACCTGCTCGCGCCCTATCCCGAGCGCTGGCTCGGCTGCGTCTGCCCGATCATCAAGGTGCCGCGCAAACTGCTGCCCTACTACGCGATCAACATCACCGAGCCGACCCCGCTGACCAGCGCGGTCGAAACGACCCAGGTGCTGGGGACCGATCACACCGATGGCCTGCAACTGGTCTACCTGCCGAAGTACTGCGACCCCGAGGCGCCGGAGCAGAGCGAGGACGACGAGTCCGTCTACCGCCGCTTCACCGACTACCTCGGGCGGCTCTCGCCCGGCTTCAGCCGCGACGAGGTCGTTGACTGGACGGTGCAGCGGGCGAAGCTGGTCGAGCCGGTACACCAGGTCCGCGGCGGCGACGGGCCGCGGATCGCTCCGGTCTGGCCCGGGGTCGACGGTCTGGCCCTGGCCTCCAACGCGCAGATCTACCCCTACCTCCTCAACGGCGACTCGGTGATGGGTTTCGCCGAAGACGTGGCCGGCGAGGTCGCCTCGAAGCTTGGCCTTTCCGGCCAATCGGCAGATCGAAGTGCGAAAAAAGTACTAGCCGGCACGTTGCACTCTTAGAGGGTCGGACGCCGTACCGGCTGCCGCCCTCGCCGAGAAGCGATGTACCAGGTAGAAGCCTCAAAAGCCCTCTTGAAACCGCGCCTCTGGGCGCGCCAGTCGGCCCGCCTGCGGGTGCCGCGCAACGTGATCATGCTCGGCGCCGTCAGCCTGCTGACGGACATCTCCTCGGAGATGGTCGCGACGGTGCTGCCGATGTACCTGATCTTCTCGCTGGGGGCCAGCCCGCTGGTGTTCGGCGCGATCGACGGCACCTACCGCGGCGCCGCGGCGCTGGTCCAGGTCGTCAGCGGCTTCACCTCCGACCGCTGGCGCCGCCATAAGGAGGTGGCGGGGCTCGGCTACGGCCTCTCGGCGCTGGGCAAGGTGGCGCTGGTCGCTGCCGGCAACACGATCGGCGGGATCGGCGCGATCGTCGCCGTCGACCGGGTCGGGAAGGGGATCCGCACCGCTCCGCGCGACGCGCTGATCTCGCTCTCCAGCGCCAAGGACAAACTCGCGACCTCGTTCGGGGTGCACCGGGCGATGGACAGCGTCGGGGCGATGCTGGGGCCGCTGATCGCCTTCGGCATCCTCTTCCTCGCGCCGGCCCGCTTCGATGCCGTCTTCGTCGTCAGCACCCTGTTCGCCGTCCTCGGCCTCGCGGTGCTGGTCCTCAACGTCGAAGGCAAGCCCCAGCGGGCGCCGCGCGATGGCACTCCGCCGCGCTTTCGGGCCGCCGCGGCGCTGCTCAAGGACCGCAGCTTCGCGCCGCTGCTGTTCGCCGCCGCCGGGCTCTCGATCGCCAGCGTCTCCGACGCGCTGATCTACGTCGGTCTGCAGCGGACGATCGACTTCGAGCCGGCGCTCTTCCCGCTGCTCTATGTAATGACCGCGATCTCCTTCATGGCCCTGGCGATCCCCGTCGGCCAGCTCGCCGACCGAGTCGGCAAGGTGCCGGTGCTGCTCGCCGGCCAGGCGCTGCTGTTCGTCGTCTACGGGGTGCTGCTGATGACCTCCGTTGGCTACCTGGCCCTGATCGTCTGTCTGGTCTGTCTGGGGGGCTACTTCGCCGCAACCGAAGGCGTGATGACGGCCCTTGCCGGCGCGGTGCTGCCGGAGAAGCTGCAGGCGAGTGGGATCGGAATACTGATCACCGTGGTCAGCCTCGGTCGCCTGGTCTCCTCGGTCGCCTTCGGCGCGCTCTGGTTCGCGATCGGGCTGCACAGCGCGATCCTGATCTTCGCCGCGGCCCTCGGGCTGGCGATGTGCCTGGCGGCGCCACTGCTCTTCCGCGCCCAGAACACTGCGCTTGATGGCTAGCCGCGGCGGCAAGATCACCGTGGCGCTGGTCGTCGTCTGTGTCCTGCTCGGCGGCGGCTACGTGGTCTACGCGGCCCTTGGCCCCAGTCAGACCACTACCGACGCCAGCCCGCAGGCGGGCAAATCGTCCGCCGACGTCGCGGTGATGGTTCGCGCCGTCGATCCCTCCAGCCCCTCCCTCAACGGCGGCGTCTTCGTCGTCGAGGACGGCAAGGTCCAGCGCCGCTCGAAGGATCTCGCCTGCGAGCGGGTCTACTACGCCGCCGGCCACGGCATCTGCATGGGGGTCGCCTCCTCGGGGGTTGACTACACCGCCTCCGTCTTCGACAAGAACCTTCAGCCCGAGCACTCGATCCGCCTCACCGGGCTGCCGTCGCGGGCCCGCGTCTCCGCCGACGGCCGCTACGGGGCGATGACCGTCTTCGTCAGCGGCGACGCCTACCTCGAATCGAGCGTCGCCTTCTCGACCCGCACCTACCTGCTCGATATGAAGAGCGGCGAGACGATCGAGCAGCTGGAGCAGTTCGAGGTCGAAAAGGACGGCGAGCCGATCGACGCGGTCGACTTCAACTTCTGGGGTGTCACCTTCGACCCTGCCGACTCTGACCGCTTCTACGCGACCCTGGGCACCGGCACCCACCATTACCTGGTCGAAGGAAGCGTCAGCGGCAAATCGCTGAAGGTGCTGCGCGACGGGGTCGAGTGCCCCTCGCTCTCGCCGGACGGCAAGCGGATCGCCTTCAAGAGCAGAATCGACGGCACCAACCGCTGGCACCTCCACGTGCTCGACGTGGCGACGCTCGAAGACCATCCGGTGGCCGAGAAGCGCTCGATCGACGACCAGGCGGAGTGGCTCGACGACGACACGCTCGTCTACTCCGACGAAACCAACGTCTACACCGTGCCGGCTGACGGCAGCGGCAGCCCGGTCCTGCTGGTCAAGGACGCCACCTCGCCCGTAGCTCTGAGGAACTGACGATGGGCTCGACGAAGCGCGGTCTGCTGATGGTCGCGGTCACCGTCGTCGCACTGGCCGCGCTGGCGCTCTCGCTGGGCATCACTGGAACCGGCAGCGGTGGCGGTGGCGCCGCGGCGGCGACGGGACCGAAGGGGCCGGGCAAATGCGCGGTCCTGGCGAGCTCCCTCGACTCACTCCAGGGGGCCGTCGACGACGCCGGTGACGGTGACGTCGTTTGCCTCGCCAACGGTTCCTACGGAAAGCTCGAACTGGGCGATGCCGGGACCGGGCCACCTCGAGTCACTGTCCGCGCCGCGCATCCCGGTAAAGCCACCCTCGAAGGGGCCGAACTCGGCCGCTCGAAGCTGACGCTGGCGCGGTTCGTCGTCAGCGACAGCATCGACGTCGAGCCGGGGACCGTCGGTGTCACCGTCGCCCACAACCGTGTGACCGGTGGTTACCTCGGCGTCGACGCGGGACCGACCGACACCATCACCGTCAACGATGTCGCGATCGTCGGCAACAAGTTCGTCGGGCCGTTCGGTGAGGACGCGATCAGGCTCAACCGCTACCACGACGCAAACGGTGACGGCATCGGCGCGCTGGTCGAAGGCAACGAGTTCACCGACGTGAGGGAGAACGGCAACCACAGCGACTGCCTGCAGACGGTGTGGGTGGGGGACCACCTCGTCTACCGCGGCAACTACCTGCACGACAACCGCTGCCAGGGCTTCTTCGTCAAGGACCAGGCGAGCCCGGTCAAGGGCATCCGGATCGAAGACAACCTGATCGTCCGCAACGACGCGCCGTGCGCGCCGGGGGCAGAGGGGTGCGGCGCCCCCAGCGATCTTCAGGTCTTCGGGCCGTACTCCGGGCTGACGATGCGCCGCAACACGATCTGGGGCAACGGCGCGATCGCTGCCTTCCAGGAAGCAAACGGGACCCGGGCGCGGATCGAACGCAACGTCGTCTACAAGTTCTTTACCTCGACCGACATGACCGCCGCCCGCTACCACGACAACACCCGCTGTCAGCGGCAGTCCTCGGGAGGGTCCTGGCCGCTGCCCGTCGTCGGCGAGATCATCTCCTGCTCACCGCACTTCCGGGCGCCGGCCGTAGACGACTACCGGCTGGGCGGTGGCAGGGGTGTCACCTGGGCACCGCGCGAACGCCATTTCGGTCCCTGAGGGCCTCGCAAGAGGACCAAATTCGGTCAGTTTGGTAGCTGTTTGCAGATTTTTAGACCGCTCGGATCGCTTGGGAATGCAATGTTTTGACCTGTTGCATCAGGGGTATCCAACATCCGTCCACCGTTTGTTTCAGAATTTCGAGCGATGGCGGTGGGAACGTCGAACCAGTCCGACGAAGGGGAAGGAGACACGATGCGGTCGATAACGGTGCGCGGAATGTCCCGAGGCTTCGTAGTCCTTGCGGTGTCGCTTCTCGCATTGCTGGCGGGCAGCGCCCTGGCTCTGGGTAGATCGGGAGGGCCCACGCCGGGCTCGAGTGGCATCTGCCTCGGCGCCGAGGCTGGATCGACGGCCTCGAAGTGCAGCGGCAGGGACATCCTCCGGCGGCCGACCCTGATCGAAGGCCAGCGGATCTCTCCGCGCCGTCACCATCGCCACCCCGGCAAAACTCCGGCGATCACCCCACCGGTGGGTTCCATGCCCGGGTCTCCGCAGCCTCCTTCGCAGGGGACGCCGGTTCCTTCCGGGCCAGGCGTTCCGCCGGTGGTCGAACCAAACGAACCTGCCGACACGGTGCCGCCCAACACCAGCATCGTCAAAGGCCCGGCCTCGACCACCACTGCAACCACGGCCAAATTCACCGTTGCCGCCAATGAGGCAGGCTCGACCTTCGACTGCAAGCTGGACGACGGGACCTGGGCGCCCTGCCCACCTTCTGTCACTTACAGCTCGCTGGACGTCGGCGCTCACCAGTTCGCCGTCCGCGCCACCGACGCCGCCGGCAACACCGACACGACCCCCGCCGTGAAAACCTGGACCGTGACGGAACCGCCGGTGGAAGAACCCCCGGTGGAAGAACCTCCAGTGGAAGAACCGCCAGTCGAAGAACCGCCAATAGAAGAACCTCCAGTGGAAGAACCGCCAGTCGAAGAACCGCCAATAGAAGAACCACCGGTGGAAGAACCGCCAATAGAAGAACCACCGGTGGAAGAACCACCGGTCGAAGGCTGCAACCAGACCGTCAGCTCGGTCTCCGCCGCCCAGTCGGCGCTCTCCTCAGCCTCCCCGGGCACGGTCGTCTGCCTCGCCAACGGCACCTACGGCGGCATCTCGCTGAGCTCCTCCAAGGCAGCGCCGGGAGTCACCCTGCGTGCCGCCAACCCGGGCAGCGCCACGATCGGCAGCGTCCAGGTCTCCGGCTCGGGCTACACCATCTCCCGCTTCGTCATCAACGGCGGCGTGACCATGGCCGCCAACACCGACCGCACGGTGGTCGACCACAACCACATCCTCTCGGGCAACCACTACGGCGTCTTCGTCTGCACGGCGACGCCGCCCGATCAGTGCGATGACACGAAGATCGTCGGCAACCTCTTCGACGGGGCGATGGAAGAGGACCAGATCCGCGCCAACGTCTACCACGACGCCAATGGCGACGGGGTCGGCCTGCTGGTGGAAGGAAACGAGTTCCGCGGCAACACCGAGCGCGGTGGCCACAACGACGTCTTCCAGTCGGTCTGGGTCGGCGACCACCTCGTCTTCAACCGCAACTACCTCCACGACTTCGGCGGCCAGGGCTTCTTCGTCAAGGACCAGGACACCGCGATCAACGGCTTTATCGCCAACAACAACCTGATCGTCGACCAGGACCGTCCCTGCGAACCCTCGACGCTTTGCACCGGCTACCAGCTCTCTCCGTGGCAGATCTACGGGCCGATCATCAACGGGGAAATGAAGAACAACACGGTCGGCTGGGGGGCCGGGGGAGGCGGCGCCGTGCTGACCGGCAAATACACCAACATCGACTTCTCCAACAACGTCTTCAACCGCCTCGCCCTCACCAACGGCGGCGGCAGCGTCCCGACCCTGACTGGCTCCAACAACACCTACTGCAACAACAGCAGCTGGTCGGTGCCGCCGGGGACGAGCAAAGACTGCGCGCCTGCCTTCCTCAACCCGGCGGCGGGCGACTACCGGCTGGCCAACGGCCGCGGCGTCAACTGGGTTCCCTCCCAGCAGCACTACGGGCCCTGAGGGGACTCGCTGGGCTGAGTGAATCTCAGGCCGTGGCCGGCACGGTCTCGTTGAGCAGAGCGAGCATCGCCTTACGATCGAACTTGCCGTTGGCATTGAGCGGAAGCTCGCTGAGCAGCTCGATCCGCCGCGGCACCATGTACTCGGGCAGGCGTTCGGCGAGCTCTTCCCGCAGCGCCCGCAAGTCGGCCTTCGGGTCGGCCAGAAAGGCGGCGACGCCGCCGGCACCGCTCTCGGTCAGGGGCCAGCCGACGGCGATCGCGGCGTCGATGCCAGAGGCATCGCGGAGGGCCGCCTCGATCTCTCCGATCTCGACCCTGTGCCCCATCACCTTGATCTGGTGATCGAGGCGGCCGAGGTAGACGAGGGGATCCTGGGGGCGGCTGGGCCTGCGGACACGGTCTCCCGTGCGGTAGTGGATGCCCTCGGTTCCCGGGGGTTCGACGAAGGCGGCCGCGGTCTTCTCGGCGTCCTGCCAGTAGCCCGGCGTCACCTGAGGGCCGGAGAGAAGTAGCTCACCGTCCTCGCCGGGCTCCACCTGGCGCAGGTTCTCGTCGACGACGATCGTGCCAGTGGCTCCAAGCGGCGCCCCGATCGAGACGACGCCGTTGACCTCGTCATCGCCGTCGAGCTCGGGCCGGACGCGCTGGATCGTGCAGGCGATCGTCGCCTCGGTCGGACCGTAGAGATTCTCGACCGTCGAAGCGGGCGCGGCCGCCGCCCAGGCGCGGGCAAGCTCGCCCGGCAGTGGCTCACCGCAGAACAGGCTCCAGCGGAGGGTCGGATAGCTGCCGAGCTTCAGCATCCGCAGCTTCCGCATCATCGCTCCCAGCGAAGGCACCGAGAACCAGACCGTCAGCTCGGAGTCGCGGATGAAGCGAGCGGGTGAGATCAGTTGCGCGGTCGACGGGCAGCAGAGGCAACCGCCGCTTCCCCAGGCCACGAACATGTCGAAGACGGAGAGGTCGAAGGTGAGGTCGAAGGTCTGCGAGAAGCGGTCCGCGGGGCCGAAGTTGTATCGCTCCCGGATCGCGTTGAGGAAGGCGACGACGTTCCGCTGGGCGACGCCGACCCCCTTTGGCCGGCCGGTGCTGCCGGAGGTGAAGAGCAGGTAGGCGATCGCGTTGCCGCCGAGCCCCGGCGGGACCGGGTCGATCGTCTCGAGCATGGTGTCGGCGATCGCGTCGGCGACGATCACCGTCGGCGGGTCCGAGACGCCCTCCAGCAGCTCGGCGACCAGCTCTTTGCGCTCGCCGTCGACGACGAGAGTTCGAGCCCCGGAGCGGAGCAGCATCTCGCGACAGCGATCGACAGGGAAGCTCGGGTTGAGAGGCACGTAGCCGTTGCCGGCCCATAGGGCGCCGAGGATGCCAGCGTAGGCCGCGGCGGAGCGCGAGCCGTAGACGGCGGTCAGGGCCGGCTCATCGGCGGATTCGGCGGTTGCGATCGCGGTGCCGATCCGCGCCGCCCGCAGCGCCAGCTCGCCGTAGCTGAGTCGCTCGGCGCCGACCTCGAGCGCGGGCCGCTCCGGTGCCTCCTTGGCGCAGCGCAGAAAGCCGCTGAGCAGGGTGGCGTCAGTCACTGCAGCCATACCCCGATAACGTCGGCTTGGCGCCGATTCTTGCGACCGTGTCGGGATTCCCGAGCCGCTGAAAGTACGGCGTCTCCAAATCGTTGTTCAGGTATGGAGATCGGCACCCAGGCAGGGGCGACCAAGGAGTCACCGAACCGCGGCGAGGCCGCCGCGGCAGCGCGAGCGAAGATCCTCGATTTCTGCGGCTCGGCGCTCGCGGCCTACGGCGTCGATCCCGACGCGGCAAGTGACGATCTCGACCTCCGCGCCAGCGGCGCGATCGACTCGCTCGGCTTCGTCGAGCTGGTGGTGGTGCTGGAGGAGACGTTCGGGGTCGAGTTGGAGCTGGAAGACGTCGATCCCGAGACGCTGACCGTCCTAGGGCCGCTCAGCGAGTATGTCGGTGCTCAGGTCGCGAGCGGCGAGAGGGCGACGGAATGAGGTACGAGTCGACCATGGCGGGAGCGAAGCGCCGAGTGCTGGCGATCTTGGCTCTCTACGGTCCGGGGGCTGAGACCCTTCGGGTCCGTCTCCACCGCAGCCGCGGGGTGAGGATCGGCAGCGGCTGCTTCATCGGCACCGACGTCATCCTCGAGACCGCCTTCCCCCATCTGATCGAGATCGGCGACCGTGTGGACGTCGGCATGCGGACCACGATGATCGCCCACCAGCAGGGTGAGATCGCCGACGAAACCAAGCCTTCGGTACGAATCGGGGACGACGTCTTCATCGGTCCCGGCTCGATGATCCTGCCGCACGTGACGATCGGCGACGGCGCCGTGGTCGCCGCGGGCAGCATCGTCACCACCTCGGTCCCTCCACTGACGATGGTCCGCGGCAATCCCGCGGCGCCGGTTGCGATCTGCAAGGTGCCGCTTGGCCGCTCGACTCCCCTGCGTGAGTTCTACCGCGGCATGCGCCCCGTGCGGGCGAAGTAAAGCCGCGCCTCCGACGGCCTCTGACCCCGTCAAAAGGGTGTGTACGCATTCCGCGCCGGCGGCTCCGGTGTCGGACATGTGTCCGTCGCTCGGCGCTCGCCGTTTAAGGACAGGGATTCCAGAGTCGATGGGGAGCCACCTGACTCGGAAAGGGAGTTGCAATGCGCGGCACGGGCACTATCTACGGACGTCTTCATCTTCGGAGCGCGCTGGCGCTCGCGGTCCTCGTGCTCGTGCTGGCCTTGCCGGCCGGTTCCGGTGCGACTTCGGTAACCCGGACCTGTATGTCCAGCCCGAGTAGCGTCTTCTCCGGATGGGGCGGTGCGGATCTCAGCTGCCGACCGGTCTCCGCCCGCGCCGGGGCGATCTACCAGCGGATCGCGCTGCGCCCCAGTCGGCGCCACCACACCCCCCGCCCGACCAAGCCCGTCACCCCGCCGCCGCCCGTGGTGACGCCACCGGTGGTGACGCCGCCCGTGGTGACCGACACGACTGCACCGCAGACGACGATCATCTCCGGTCCGAGCGGTTCGACCAGCGCGAATACGGCCTCCTTCAGCTTCAGCTCCAGCGAGTCGGGTTCGACCTTCAACTGCCGCCGCGACAGTGGCAACTGGCACTCGTGCAGCTCTCCGAAGAGCTACTCCAACCTCGCGACCGGCGCTCACCAATTCGCCGTCCGCGCCACCGACGCCGCCGGCAACACCGATGCGACCCCCGCCTCGAAAAGCTGGACCGTGACCGAACCTCCAGTGGAAGAACCGCCAGTCGAAGAACCGCCAATAGAAGAACCACCGGTGGAAGAACCGCCAATAGAAGAACCACCGGTGGAAGAACCACCGGTCGAAGGCTGCAACCAGACCGTCAGCTCGGTCTCCGCCGCCCAGTCGGCGCTCTCCTCAGCCTCCCCGGGCACGGTCGTCTGCCTCGCCAACGGCACCTACGGCGGCATCTCGCTGAGCTCCTCCAAGGCAGCGCCGGGAGTCACCCTGCGTGCCGCCAACCCGGGCAGCGCCACGATCGGCAGCGTCCAGGTCTCCGGCTCGGGCTACACCATCTCCCGCTTCGTCATCAACGGCGGCGTGACCATGGCCGCCAACACCGACCGCACGGTGGTCGACCACAACCACATCCTCTCGGGCAACCACTACGGCGTCTTCGTCTGCACGGCGACGCCGCCCGATCAGTGCGATGACACGAAGATCGTCGGCAACCTCTTCGACGGGGCGATGGAAGAGGACCAGATCCGCGCCAACGTCTACCACGACGCCAATGGCGACGGGGTCGGCCTGCTGGTGGAAGGAAACGAGTTCCGCGGCAACACCGAGCGCGGTGGCCACAACGACGTCTTCCAGTCGGTCTGGGTCGGCGACCACCTCGTCTTCAACCGCAACTACCTCCACGACTTCGGCGGCCAGGGCTTCTTCGTCAAGGACCAGGACACCGCGATCAACGGCTTTATCGCCAACAACAACCTGATCGTCGACCAGGACCGTCCCTGCGAACCCTCGACGCTTTGCACCGGCTACCAGCTCTCTCCGTGGCAGATCTACGGGCCGATCATCAACGGGGAAATGAAGAACAACACGGTCGGCTGGGGGGCCGGGGGAGGCGGCGCCGTGCTGACCGGCAAATACACCAACATCGACTTCTCCAACAACGTCTTCAACCGCCTCGCCCTCACCAACGGCGGCGGCAGCGTCCCGACCCTGACTGGCTCCAACAACACCTACTGCAACAACAGCAGCTGGTCGGTGCCGCCGGGGACGAGCAAAGACTGCGCGCCTGCCTTCCTCAACCCGGCGGCGGGCGACTACCGGCTGGCCAACGGCCGCGGCGTCAACTGGGTTCCCTCCCAGCAGCACTACGGGCCCTGAGGGGCGTAGTTGGGGGGCTTTAGGCGGCCGGGGCGGGGGGCGTCGCGTGCCGCCGGGACTTGAGGAATCCCAAGGGGAGCAATTGCAGCACGACGTCAACCTGGCTGCGGGCGACCAGCGGCAGCAGCGCCAGGTAGAGGACGGAGCCGAGCGCTCCGGCGACCGTCGCGCCGATCAGGGTGCTGTCGATCTCCGCGCCCAGCGCGGCGCCGAGGCCGTAGCAGCCGCCGGCAAGGAGAAGGAAGCGGAGGGCGTCGCGGCCGGTCTCGCGGGCCAGGTGTCCGGCGATCGCAGGCGCCCCAGTCCACAGCATCGTCGCGGCGAAAAGCAGCGGCGCGACGAAGGCGGCACCGACGACCCCGACCGCTCCGAAGAGCGCTCCACCGAGCAGCGAGGCGGCGACGTGAACGGCGAGCAGAGCCGGGGTGAGGAGGTTGGTGAACCGAGCCCGCCCGAGCGCGAACATCGCCGGCAGCAGGAGGTTGACCAGCAGCGCGGCGACGGTCCAGAGCGTCAGCAGCGCCCCGAAGTCCTGCAGGATCCGCACGTCACCCGAGTCGAAGCTGGCGGAGAAGGCGACACCGATGATCGGCGCCCCGGCGACGACGAAGGCGACGAGGGCGGGAGCGCAGATCAGCATCGAATAGCGGAAACCCTGGGGAACGGTGCCACCGACCGCTTTGCGCGCGTCGCTGCGGACGTCGCGGCTCATGTCGGCGATTCGCGACATTCCCAGCGCGAACGCGGTTCCGGCGACCAGGTAGCTGGCGAACAGGTACGCGTAGGAGAGGACCGTCGCGTCGCCGGGCGCGTAGGAGGTGGTGAGGGCGAGGGTGACCAGGTAGAGGGCGTTGAAGGCGAGGTAGATGCTGGTGCGGCCGAGGATCAGGCCGGCGTCGGCGATCAGGAGGCGGAGCCGCAGCGGCCGCACCGGCGCGGCGGCGGCGTCCGGTTGGCTGCGGCGGACCGCCAGCAGCATCAGCGTGCAGGTGACGGCGGCCATCGCCAGCATCGAGTAACCCAGCGAGAGCTCGCCGGCGCCGCCGGAGCTGACCAGGTAGGTGAGGAGGCCGGCGCCGGCGCCGGCGATGTAGGCTCCCGCGACCGCGTCGAAGCGATCCCGCACCGCGAGCACCGTCGCCCCGCCGGCGGCCCAGAGCTGCAGGATCATCGCGCCGCCGAGGATCGGCAGCGCCTCTTCGGTGACACCACGACCGGCGTCGCTCAGCCCGGGGGCGAGCGCGAGTGAGAGCGGGTGGGCAAGCGGGATCGTCAGCACCGCGACGATGACGGCGATGAAGCCGAGCGTCGCCCCAAACTCCCGCAGCGGCAGCGCCCGGGTGGGGTGAACCAGGAGCGGCGCCGAGGTGACCCGGATGCTCTGGCTGAAGACCCCGAAGACCGTGTAGAGGGAAAAGGCGACGAAGAACCCGTCGGTCAGTGCGTCGGTCCCGTTGGAGTGGAGGTAGAGGGCCGCCTGGATCGCCGAGGCGACGCCCATCGCGAAGGTCGCGACCGCCATCAGCATCCCCGCCCGGGCGTGCTTCCTCTGGGTCGTCTTTTCGCTCATCACTGAGCTAACGCTTCGGGAGCCGCGGAACTTTTCGCCTGCCGGCTCGGCAGGATGCGGCGAAGCAGGCGGGAGACGTCGTCCCAGACCTCCGGGAAGAGGGCACGAAGGGCGAGCGCCTGCACGCAGCAGCCGGCGAGGCCGGCGAGGAGGACGGTCAGGACCGGGGAGGCTTCGGCACCGCGCATCAGATCGGCCACGGGTAGCCCGACGATCAGGACCAATGCGGCGGTCGCCACCGCCGGGGCGAGATCGGTGAAGAGGCGGCCGACCGGCATCCCGAGAACGCGGCGGAAGAGGATCAGATAGACGGCGGCGAGCATCGCGACGTGGACGCCCACCACCGCGAGCGCCACCGTGACAAGGCCCTGTTTGGCGGTGACGAAGACGGCGAGCGCGTAGACGACCAGCACCATGCAGTTGAAGATCAGCAGCGCGCGCGGCCGGCCGGCAGCGAGCATCACCTGGGAGTAACCGGTGAGGATCGCCGCGATCATCCCGGCGACGGCAAGCACCTGGGTCGGCTCGATCGCCGCCCGCCAGGCATCTCCGAAGACGAAGGGGATCAGCTCGGGCGCGGTCACGATCAGGATCGCCAGCAGCGGCACGACCACGGCCCCGTGGATCCGGGTCGCCCGCTCGTGCAGCTTCTTCATCTCCTCCAGGTTGTTGGTCCGAGAGTAGATCGGGAAGGCGAGGCGCATCATGATGCCGCTGATCTTGTCCTGATAGAGAACGCCGATCTGGAAGGCGCGCCAGTAGATGCCGACCTGGGCGGGATTGAGCCGGGCGGCGAGGACGGCGTAGTCGACGTTGCTGATCGCCACGTAGAGGAGGCCGGCGGCCGAGGCCGGGGCACCGAAGCGGCTGACTTCGGCCATCTCCTTGCGCCGCCAGCGTGGGCGGCCCGGCGGCGCGACGGCGACCATCGCCAGCGAGGTGAAGGCGATTCCAGCCACCGCTCCGATCACGACCGCTTCGCCACCGCGACCGAGGGCGGCGAGACCGATGGCAACGCCGGCGCCGACCCCGAGGGCGCCGGTTTCGATCATGCTGATCGGCCGAAAGTCGAGGTTGCGGGAGAGTCGGGCGCGGGAGACGGCGCCGAGGCCGGCAAGGGCGAAGGCCGGCGCCGCGACCTGGATCAGGTGGGCGATCTCGTTGCTGAAGATCGGCGCCGCGATCACCGGCGCCAGAAAGTAGACGAGGAGACTGAGGGAGATGCCGGCGGCGAGGCTGGTCAGCGTCGCCGCCTCGAAGTGGCCAGTCTCAATCAGTTTGCGCTGAACCAGGGCGCTGCCGAACCCCTCGTAGGTGAGGATTACCGCCAGCGGGATGAGGATCAGGGCCACCGAGGCGTTGCCGAAGTCGGCCGGGCTGACCAGCCGGGCCAGGGCCACCGCGCTAGCCAGTTGCAGAGCCTCGGTCGCGACCCTGGCGATCGCGAACCAACGCACGCCCGACACCGCCGCCTCGCGCAGCTGGTCGCCGTCCAGCTCTTGCCGGTTTGCCTCGTCGGTCGCACTCATCCGATGAACCAACGCTTCTCGACCCCGGTCTCTTGTGGAGGGCGCCCCACTGCGTGAGCAAGTTTTCCTAGCCGAACTTCGTTCTTCATCTGTGGACCGAGTGAACAGACCCCGAAGAGGAATGGAGCAAGCATGGAGGTAGTTGGATTCGTCAGGGCGCTTCTGCAGCGGAAGGCTGTCCTCGGCGTCCTCCTCGCGTTGGCGGTTCTGGCCGCCTTCCTAACCGCCTTCAGGGTCGGTCCCAGCGGGATCGAACGGCGCTCGGTGGCGGTCGGCGCCGCCACCGGCCAGATCCTGGTCGACTCGGCCGAATCGACCCTGGTCGAGGGCGCCGGCTCCGATCAGATCGCCGCGCTCGGGACCCGCGCTCGGGTCTACGCCCAGTACCTGAGCAGCCGCGACGCGGTCGACAAGATTGCCCGCGAAGTCGGGGTCAACCCGGCCTTCATCACCGCCGCCGGTCCCTTCAGCGAAGGAACCGGCATCCAGACCTACGACCAGCAGGGGGCCGAGTCCCGCGCCCGCGATCTCGTCGACGAGGGCAAGGAATATCGCCTTGTCTTCGCCGCCCAGGAAGACGTTCCGATCATCACCGTCTACTCGACCGGACCTGACACCGGCCAAGCCCTGGCCCTGGCGAAAAGCTCCTTCCACGTCCTCAGGCGCTACATCGACGAACTCAAAGTCGATGCCCACCACGCCGAAGCCGTGGCTCCGGCTCCGAAGAATCCGCAGGCCGCCTCCTCGGTGCCGCTGGTCGAAAACATCGTCGTTCGTGAGCTCGGCGCTCCCGAGGGCGGTTTGGTCGGTGGCAAAGCCGACTACGTCCTGATGATCCTCGCCTTCCTCGCCGTGTTCGGGCTCGGCTGCCTAGTGGTCGCCGCCGCCTCCGGATTCATGCGCCACTGGCGCCTGGCCGGAGACATGGAACGGGTCGGTGCCGAGGCCAGCGATTGGCTCCAGGAAAAAGGCGCCGAGCCGCGATCTGGGGGCAAGCCGAAGCCGGCCATGTCCGGGACTCAACCGGGGGGGCGCCGCGAGGGGAAGCGTAAGAGCGGTACGGCGACTGCCGGACCGTGACTCCGGCGCGTCGCGGCAGGTCGGGCGGCCCGTCAGACCTGACGGCAACCCACCGTCGCACCCTGAGGAGCCTGGCCGGCGACTGGCCGCACACGACCCGGCTGATGCCGTGGTGCCTCGCCGGCTTCATGGTGATGCTCTTCCTAATCCCTTTCGACAGCGTCGACCTGCCGGTCAGCCTGCCGCTCGAAGCGAAGCTGGATCGCCCTTTTCTGCTCGCGATCGTCGCCCTCTGGGTTCTCTCGATGACGATGATGGGTGGTTCGAAGCGATTGCAGATGACGGCGATCCACTATGCCTTCTTCGGCTTCGTCCTGATCGCGATCCTCAGCCTGGTCCACAACGCCGAAACGACGGTACGGCTGGGCGAGCTTGAACTCGGAGTGCGCAAGCTGGCGCTGCTGCTTTCCTACCTGTCCCTGTTCGTCGTCGTCGCCTCGAGCGTGCGCGCCTCCGAGGTGCGACCGCTGATGAACCTGATGTGCGGGTTGGCCGTGCTGACCGCGATCGGGGTCATATGGGAGTACCGGACGGAATACAACTTCTTCTTCGAAGGCCTCGGCAAGGTAATCCCGGTCACGCTGCCGCCTGAACTCCACAGCCTCGACTCGATCGGCCGTCGCTCGGTGATCGGCCCCACCATTCACCCGCTGGCGCCGGCGATGATGATGGCCTGCGCGCTTCCCTACGCGCTGATCTCCCTGTACGAGAGCCGCGAGACGCGGCGCAAGGTCATCTGGGGATTTGCGGCGACGATCATGATCGCCGCCGCGCTCGCCACCCAGAGGAAAACCAGCATCGTCGCCCCGGTGGTGGCGATCTCGGTGCTGATGGTCTACCGCCCGCGGATGCTGCGGATGCTGGTGCCGGGCGTGATCGCCTTTGTCGTTCTCGTCCACGTTTTCACCCCCGGCGCGCTCGGCGGCGTCACCTCGCAGCTGCTGCCGCAGAACTTCTTCGGCGTCGGCAGTACCGTCGACCGCCAGAGCGACTATTCGGCGGTCGAGCCGGACGTGATCAACCAGCCGCTCCTCGGTCGCGGCTACGAGACTTATGACCAGAAGAAGTACCGGATCCTCGACAACCAGTACCTGACCACCATCATCGGGACCGGTGTCGCTGGGGTCCTCGCCTATCTCTCGATCTTCGCCGCGATCTTCCTGCTCGCCCACCGGGTCGCCCGTTGGGGCGACCCCGATCGCGCCGGACCGGCGATCGCAATCGCGGCGGCGACGAGTGCGATGGTGATCGGAGGCGCGCTGCTCGACATCCTCGCCCTGCCACAGCTGCCGTACCTGATCTGCTTCTTTGGGGGCTTCGTCGCGGTGCTCTGGAAGGAGGTGCAACCGGCGGACTATCCGGCGGTGCAACCAGTCGAGCGGCCGATTCGCGGCCCGGCGAGCCCGCTGCCCCTCAACCGCTGATCCCATCATGGACATCGTCTTCAGCTTCGCCTACGCCACCTGGGGGACCGCGGTCGCGCGCGGCATGTGCTTCTCCGAAGACCGTTTGATCGAGACCCTGATCGGTGACAGCCGGGTCGAGCGGCTGTTGGTGGCGGAGACGCCCCGCAGCCTGCCGATCAAGCTCCTGAAGGACCGAGTGCGAAAACCGCCGCCCCCGCCCGCGGGCGACGGCGTCTCGCTCTACGGGCCGACCCGGTTGCGGCGGGGCGATCCGACCTCGGTTCAAGCCGTGGCGGCCAGCTTCCGGCACTGGGACACGCGGCTGCAGCGCGCCTGCCGGCGACAGGGCTTGGTGCGCCCTGCGGTGATCACGACCCATCCGCTGATCGCCGGGTTCGCCCCGCTGGAGTGGGCCTCGTCGGTGACCTATTACGCCTACGACGACCTCGCCGAGCTGCCCGAATTGCGGCGCAGCAGGCCCGCGATCCTCGAGGCCTACCGGCGGATGCGCGAGTTGGGCCGCGGCGTTGCCGCCGTTTCGCCCGCGATCCTCGACGTGATTCGGCCCACCGGCCCCGGCGTCGTCGTCCCCAACGGAGTCGATCCGGGGGAGTGGAGCGGTTCTCAGCCGGCTCCCGACTGGTTTCGGTCGCTACCGGGCCCCCGGCTGCTCTACGTCGGCAGCCTCGAGTCGAGGTTCGACGTCGGCGCGCTGGCGACGGCGGCGAGGGCGCTGCCCAATGCCTCCTTCGCGCTGGTCGGGCCGCTGCTCGAGCCGGACCACTTCGCCGAGCTGCGTCGGTTACCCAACGTCCATCTCCGGCCGCCGGCCCCCCGGTCTGAAGTGGTCGGCCTGGTTACGGCCGCAGACGTCTGTCTGCTGCCGCACCTCGACAATGCCTTAACCAGAGCCATGAGCCCTTTGAAGCTCTACGAGTACCTGGCCGGTGGCGCGCCGGTGGCGGCCTTGGACCTGAAGCCGATCCGCCACGTCTCTCCCCGCGTCGTCATCCGCGACGACCTCGCACAGGCGATCGGCGAGGCGTTGGCTCTGGGACGGGCTTCTGAATCCGACCGCCAGGCGTTCGCTGAGGCCAACTCTTGGAGGAAGCGCCAGGAGCCGATTCTGCAGCTGGCGCTAGACGCGGCGCCGGATCAGCCGGTCGCCTGCTGATCAGGAGCGGCCGGGCAGGCGGGAGAGAGAGTCTTTCCGGAGACCGGGATCGGCTCGCCGATCAGATGTCAAGTAGGTGCTGCGGACGGTGTGCTACGTTGTCAACAAGTGACTGAGACGGCCAACGTATCTGTGCGTATGAATAGGGAGACGGCCACGCGTATTCGCGCCCGGGCCGAGGCGCGGGGCGAACGCCTTTCCGATGCATTGCGCCGTTATGCCGAGGAGGGAGATCGCGCCGAGTCTCACCCGGGGATCGTTTTCCGTCCGGGGCCGTCGGGACGCCGCGCCGCGCTCGCGGGTGGCCCCGATGTTTGGGAGATCTGCTTCGCGGCGCGTCAGCTCGGCGGCGGAAAGCAGGTTGCCGAGCAGGTTGCGGAGGATCTCTCGCTTACCCCTGACCGGGTTGCGGCAGCGCTCCGCTACGCGGCCGAGTTTCCGGGGGAGATCGAGGCAAGGATTGACTTGCACGAGCGGGAAACCGCCCGATACGACTCACTTGCCGGCGACTGAATCCACCTGCTCAGCGCGTGAAGCTACTGCTGGACGAGATGTACTCCTCCCACCTGGCGCGAGCGCTGCGCGAGCGAGGTGAGGACGCCGAGGGGGTGGATGAACGCAGCCCGTTGCGTGGGCTCGCCGACGAGGAGCTGTTGGTGGTCGCTGCTCGCGAGGGACGGGTACTCGTCAGTGAGAACGTGTCCGACTTCATGCGCATCTACGGAGAGTGGGGCGCCGCTGACCGTCGGCACGCCGGAATCGTGATCGCCCTTTCGTCTCGCTTTTCGCGCACCCCTGCAGGCTATGAGGTCATTGTGGATTCACTGACCAGGCTGTGCGAGCAGCGCCCTGGGCACGAGGCGCTCGCCGATGCGGTCCACTTTCTGGTCCGTTCCTGAGGCGTAGCGATCTGTTGCAAAACGCGATTCTTGGTCGTGCAAAACGCGAAACTAGAGGCGGTGTCGGGCTGGTGCTATTCGGTCGCGGGTCTCGCCTGCGAGCCGGCGGACCAGCGGCCAGGGGCTTCGTGGCGGCGCCGGAATGTCTTGCGTGTTGACGGCGTTGGGGCGCTGTAGGTGGAGGTTGAGCGGTCCCGGGCCGGAAATGTCGAAGGGCTCGCTGACGGGGACGGTTTCGTTTGTGGTCTTGACCAGCTCTCCGTCCGCATTCCAAGGCGGCTCGACCACTGCCTGTCTTGCCCCGGAGGGAATCTCGACCGTGATCTGGCGGGAGTGGGGGCGAAGGCGCAGGAGGTCGTCATCGAGGCGCTGGCTCACGTTGGCGGCTGCGAGATCCCCCATCGAGCCCCACTGCACGGGGCCGAGGCAGTTGACTGCGGCACTGCGCTCGGCGAGGACGTCGAGGCCTTCGGCGAGGTTGTCGTGGTGCCCGTAGAGGATCAGCGGCTGGTCGAGGTAGGCGCGGATCGCTAGCTCCGCGGGTGAGAATTGGGCGGCGGCAAAGGGGTGGCGCAGCAGTATCGGTAGGCCGCTCACGGTGACGTCGGCTGGATCCCAGCCGGCGAGCGCTTGTCTTTCCCCGGTGGCAGTCAGCCAATGCCGCGGTGGCGACGAGAGCCAGGGGAAGGGGCGGGTCATCGTGATCGCCGCGAACCTCGTCCGGGCCAGGGCCATGGCCATCGTCTCCGAGCACTCCTCGTGGGGCGGCACCATCACCCGCGAGACCGTTATGCCTGTGCGCTGCTCGAAGGCCTCGATCCTGCGCAGGGCCTGCGCCGCCAGGGCCAGCGCTTCGCCCTGCTCGCGGACGCGGCCGAGCTCGCCGCCGAAATGGTCGTTGCCGTGAACGCAGAGCGAGATCTGGCCGCTGTCGCGGAGCAGCCGGGCGGCCTCGGGGTGGGCGACTCGGGCGTCGAGTGGGACCATTGCCAGCGCCAGGTGGTAGCCGTGCTCTGCCGCGTGGCGGCTCAGCTGTGGCAGCGAGAGGTAGCCGTAGGAAGGCCAGTGCAGATTGGGGTCGTCGAGCAGGAAGGCCGCCCGCAGCGGGGGAGGTTGCCAGGCGATCTCGGCAGTCAGTTTTCGCAGTAGCTCCACCAGCGGCAACAGGGCCAGCGAGCGCTCGCGCCCCAGCCGGTCGCGCAGCGGTTCCGCCTCGGCCAGCTCGGTCGGGGCGACGGTGACGACGTCGAGCCGTCCTTGCCGAAACCAGACAGGCGTCCCGGCGACGCGGGCGAGGATCTCCGCGCCCCGTCCCGGCTCGATCGGGGCGATGGCGGCGAGGTGCCGGTCCGGCAGCGCCTGGCCGTGCAGGCGGCGGTCAAGCCCGGTCCCGGCGGCGAAATCGACGACGGTGGCGGCCCCGGGCCCGCTCTCCGGGTTGAGGGCGGCGAGCGCCGGAAGGTCGGCCGCCACCGCAGTCCTCGCCTCGCTCTCACCGCCGAACTCGACAACGGCGTCGAGCCCCGCCATCCCACCCGCCTTGCGGGCCTGAAAGGTGACCCCGGGGAAGGCTTCGGCGAGCGCCGCGAACAGCCTCGGCCTGCGCCTCAGCTCGGCGCCGGGATAGACGCCCACAAGCGGCATCGGCTCACCGTAGCGCGTAGACGCGGAAGCCCTGCGAGGGGTTGCCGCCACCGGGTGCGGCTTGCGGGTCGCCGAAGGTCGCGACCAGGCGACCCGACCGCAGGTAACGGCCGAGCAGCTGGTTGTAGCCGATGCCGAAGCGGCCGGTCTCGAAGGCCGAGGTGTCGCGGTTGCTGACCAGCGCGTAGCGGACCCGCTCCCGCTTCAGGCGCGCGATCGCCGCGCGCTCGTCGGCCCTGGTATCGAGCAGGCCGGGCAGGAACATGTTCTCGTAGAGCGCCTGGGGCCGGTCGGTGAGGAAGTAGGTGCCGGCGTCGGCCGGCAGCGCGAGGATGGGTTCGCCAGGGGCGGTGTGGCTGCGGAGGAAGTCGATCGCCTGCTGCTGGGCGCCGGCGCTGGCGTTGTCGCCGACGAAGTCGCCCGCCGCCGTATGGATGACCGTGCCCTTGTCGGGATAGAGGGCGACGGTGGCGTAGAGGGCGATGCCCGCGGCAACCGCGCCCAGCATCGCCATCACGGCTGGCCTGGCACTGGGCCAGCGATCGCCCACCCGCTGGTGCAGGAGGCCGAGCAGCAGCACCGCCGGGGCGGCGTAGTAAGGGGCGGCCGAGGTCATCGTGAACATGTCATAGGCGCGCGAGCAGAGCAGGACGGCGACGGCGACGAGCGCCAGGTCGAGCGGCCAGCGCCCGGTCAGCGGGGCGTCCTGGCGGCGCAGCAGTGCCCGGGCGACGAGCGCCGCGGCGAGCAGCGAGAGCAGTGGCAGCCAGCTCATCCCCAGTAGAAGTTGCTTGCTCTCTTCCTGGACGGCCGACTCGGCGCCGGTGAAGACGCCGCTCGCTTTCCAGACCGCGAGCAGGAGGAGGGAACCGATGCAGGCGGCGACCAGCGGCCAGACCGCCTTCGCCCGCTCGATCCCGCGGGCGCCGTGGAACTTGACCGCGGTCGCGGTCAGGCCGGCCAACAGGCCCAGGTAGATCGCGCCGCGGGCGATCGAGGAGGCGACGCTGGCGGCGTCAAAGGGAGTCCATTCGCGGTAGGCGTTGAAGCCGGCGGCGCGGAGAAAGTCGATCGGCCAGAGGTTCTGCCAGAAGAGACGGTCGGCGCCGACGCTGGAGGCGAGCGTGCCGAGCACCGCAACCGGGATCGCGATCGCCGGTCCCACGATCCAGGCCAGTGCCCGCAGCGCCGCGCGGAGGTCCTCTTCGCGCCAGACCCCGACCGCCCAGGCGAGCGCCGCGACGGCACCGGCGGCGGCGAACTCGACCCGGGTCAGTGCCGTCATTCCGATCGCCGTGCCGGCGAGCAGGAAATGGCCACGGGTCAGCGCCAGCAGGGTAAGGATGCAGAGCAGGAGGCCGAAGGTGGCCGAGTTGGTGTGGGGGAGGACGAAGTTGAACTGGGTGCCGGAAAAGCCGATCGCGATCAGCACCGCGGTGCAGAGCGCCGCCGCAAGCGGCCGCAACAGTTGCCGGGCGAGGGCGAAGAACGATCCCGCGATCGCCACGGTCATCACCAGGCCGAGCGCGTAGGCGGTTGCGAGGCTGGTGCCGAACAGCTTGAAGGCCCCCGTCAGCGTGTAGACGCCGAGCGGGCCGTAGAAGTAGCGGGTGTCCTGGTAGGGGAGGTGGCCGTGGACGGCCTGCGCCGCGGTCGTCAGCTCTGCCCCGGCGTCGATCTCCGGCGTGCCCCACTTGCGCCAGCTGATCGCCGTCAAGACGAGGATGAACAGGCTGAGGCCGGCCAGCGCGATGGCGTCGGCGGAGCGCGCCAGCTCCAGCAGGCGTGCAGTCCTGGTGTCGCGGCTACTGCCGCGCAGCCTTTCAGTGGCGATCGCATCGTTGGCGCTCACGGGGAATCAACGAACGGACCCCCGCTTTGCTTGCGGCCGTAACGCCGCGGTACTTACGGTTTGCCGGCTTCGTAGTGCGCCAGCACGGTGGCCGCGGAGAGCGCCGTCGTGTAGAGCGCCGGCTCGTCGATCGAGCCCTGTAGGTAGCGCTGGGCGAGGCTGGTCGCGGAGATCGGTCGTCCGATCCGCAGGTCGCGGCTGCTGGCCCAGGTCGGGCCGGTGGCGAAGGTGGCGTTGGCGCGTTCGACGCCGTCGACGTAGATGCGGACGCGGGTGCCGTCGTAGGTGCCGACCAGCTGGTGGGTCGTGTTGGGGGCGACCGTGGTCGCGCTCGTCGCCTGGCCGCGCGACGTCCCGAGGATCGTTTCGCGGGCGGCGACGAAGATCGGCCGGTTGCTGGAGTCGATCACCAGCGAGAAGCCGTTTTCGAAGTCGTTGCTCGAGTCGCTGACGAGGAAGTGGTAGCCGCCCGAGGCTTTCGCGGCACTGGTCCTCACCCAGGCCTCGACCGAGAAGCTCGAGGGGGTGCCGAACGGCGTCGGCGACATGTCGATGTACTGGCTGGTGCCGTTGAAGGCGCGGGCGAAGCTGTTGGTCTCGCCGCCGATCAACGGCGCAACCGAGGTCGGGCTGGCGGTGTAGGTGCCGTTGTTGTTGGCGCCATTGGCGTCGGTCGCGGTCGTGCCCGTGGTCTCGTCGAGGCGCCAGAAGTCGCTGATTCCGCTGGTCGCGAGGACCGCCGCCCGGTAGGCGCTGTTGACGGTCAGCGAGCGGGTCGTCGTCGCGGTGGCGCCGCTGTTGTCGGTGACCCGCAGGCCGATGGTCAGCGTCGCGGTGGCGGTGAAGGATTTGGTCGTCGTGGCGGTGGTCCCGGTGCTGGTCTCGTAGGTCCCGTTGCCGTCGAGGTCCCATTCGTATTTGGCGATCGCCCCGTCGGGGTCGGTCGATCCCGAGCCGTTGAAGGTCACCGTCTGGCGGGTGTTGACGGGGCTGGGAGTGACGGTGAATGACGGAACCGGCGGGCGGTTGTTGACCGTCACCGTGACTCCGGAGGTGGCCGTTTGCCCGTCGTTGTCGGTTATCCGCAGTTTCACCGCGATCGTGCCGGGGGTGGCGTAGGAGCGGCTGGTCGTCGCCGTCGTGCCGGTGTTCGTCTCGAACGTGCCATTGCCGTCGAGGTCCCATTCGTATTTGGCGATCGTGCCGTCGGTGTCTTTCGAGCCCGAGCCGTTGAAGGTCACGGTGGCGCCGGTTTCAGTCGGGTTCGGCGTCGCGGTAAAGGAGGCGGTCGGGGGCACCAGGGTGACGGTCACGTTTTTGCTCGAGACCGCGGTCGCGCCTTTGTCGTCGGTTACCCGCAGCTTCGTTTCGAAGCTGCCCGCCGCGCTGTAGGAGGTGCTGGCGGTCGGCGTCGTGCCGGTATTCGTCTCGAAGGTGCCATTGCCGTCAAGGTCCCATTCGTATTTGGCGATCGTCCCGTCGGGGTCGCTCGAGCCGGAGCCGTTAAAGCTGACCAATTGGCCTTTGTTTACCGAGCTCGGGGTGGCGGTGAAGGAGGAGGTTGGCGCCCGGTTGGTCACGGTGACGGTCCGCAGCGCGGTCGATTTGTTTCCACTCGAGTCGGTGACCCGCATCCGCACGTCGTAGCTGCCAGCGGCGGGGAAGCTGTGGACAGCGACCGCTTCGGTCCCAGTTTCGGTCTCGAAGGTTCCGTTGCCGTCTAGGTCCCATTCGTACTTGACGATGCTGCCGTCGGGGTCGCTGGAGTTCGAGCCGTCGAAGTTAACGATTTCGCCGGTCTGAGCTGGGTTCGGCGCCGCCGTGAAGGTGGCAAGCGGCGGTTCGCCGCCACCGGCGGTGCCCGCGTAGTGGTCTTCGATCGTCGCCGCGGAGAGCGCTTTGTTGTAGAGCGCCACCTCGTCGAGATCGCCGGCGGCAAACAGGGCGCCGGCAGCGCGCGACATGAAGTAGAGGTTCGAGTTGGCGAAGTTGCCCGCGCCGGTGCCGCTTTTGGTCTTCACGTAGGAGACCGGTTTGCCGTCGACGTAGGGGATGACCTGTTCGGCGGCGGGGGCGGTGCTGTCCAGGACCAGCGCGTAGTGGTGCCAGGCGCCGGCGCTGGGCCGGGCGAAATAGGCGGTGTTGCGGCTTTCGCCGCTGCCGATCCCGACTCCGAACTGGCCGCCTTCCTCGGGCGCGTTGGGGTCGACGAGGAAACCGCCGGGATTGGAGTTGAAGTTCGGGGTGAACTCGAAAGCGAGATCGTCATCGTTGGCGAAGTTGTCCCACTTCATCCAGAACTCGAGCGTCAGCTTGCTCGTCCCCGAGAGGTCGACCGCGGCCTGGGCGGCGTCGGCGTTGCCGTTGAAGCTGAGGGAGGTGTTGGTGTCTCCGGGCAGGGCGCTGACAATGCCGAAGCCCGGTTCCCCGGTGACGGTCGCGTTGGCCGTGCCCTTGCTGTCGGCCAGGGTCGGTCCGCCGGACTCGCCCAAGCGCCAGTAGTCGATCAGCCCGGCGGTGGCCAGGACGCGACTGGAATAGGAGCCGGCGCCCGACTGCTCGACCGTGACCGCGCGGGTGGTCTGGCCGCTGTTGCCGCTGTTGTCGGTGACCCGTAGCTTGACTTCGTAGGAGCCTGCGGTGGCGAAGGTGGTGCTGGCGGTCGGCGTGGCGCCGGTGTTGGCCTCGTAGGTCCCATTGCCGTCGAGGTCCCATTCGTATTTGACGATGCTGCCGTCGAGGTCGGTGGAGGCGGAGCCGTCGAAGTTGACCAGCTGACCGGCCTGGGCCGGGTTCGGCGAGGCGCTGAATGAGGCATTCGGTGCCTGGCTGTTGCCGCCGAAGTGGTGCCCGATCGTGGTCGCCGGCAGAGCCCGGTTGTAGATCGCCACCTCGTCGAGGTCACCGGAGCCGAAGAGGGCGCCGGCGGCGCGCGACATGAAATAGAGGCTCGAGCTGGCGAAGTTGCCCGCGCCGGTGCCGCTGCGGGTCTTGACGTATGGGACCGGCTGGCCGTCGACGTAGGGAATGATCTCTTCGGCGGCGGGAGCGGTCGTGTCCATGACCAGCGCGTAGTGGTGCCACTGGCCGGCGCTGGGCCGGGCGAAGTAGGCGGTGTTGCGGCTTTCGCCGCTGCCAATCCCGACCGCGAATTTGCCGCCTTCCTCGGGCGCGTTGGGGTCGACGAGGAAGCCGCCGGGGTTGGAGTTGAAGTTCGGCGTCAGCTCGAAGGCAAGGTCGTCGTCGTTGGCGTAGTTGTCCCACTTCATCCAGAACTCGAGCGTCAGCTTGCTGGTGGTGGAGAGGTTGAGGGCGGCTTGGGCGGCGCTGGTGGTGCCGTTGAAGCTGACCGCGGTGTCGGGGTCGCCGGCGACGGCGCCGCCCACTCCCAGGGAGGGACCGCCGCTGAGCGTCGCCGGAGCCGTGCCTTTGCTGTCGGCGAGCGACGTGCCCGAGGCCTCGCCCATCCGCCAGTAGTTGGTCAGCCCCGCCGTGGCAAGCACCCGGCCGGAGTAGCTTCCGCTACCCGATCCGTCGACGCTGACAGTCTCCGCGGTAGTGGCGGTTTTGCCGGCCGCATCGGTTACGCGCAAGCCAACGGTGACCGTGCCTGCGGTCGCATAGCTCGTGCTGGCGTTCGGGCTGGCGCCGGTGTTCGTCTCGTAGCTGCCGTTGCCGTCGAGGTCCCATTCGTATTTCGTGATTGCCCCGTTCGGCGAGGTCGACGAAGAGGCATTGAAGTTGACGGTCTCGCCGATGTCCGCGGGGTTGGGGGTACTGCTGAAGGATGCCGTCGGCGACAGCGGGTTGCCGGCGTAGTGGGCGGCGATCGTCGCTGCGTCGAGGGCGCGGTTGTAGATCGCGACCTCGTCGAGCGAGCCGGCGCCGAAGAGCGAGCTGCCGCCGCGCGACATGAAGTTGAGCGAGGAGTTGGCGAAGTTGCCCGCGCCGGTGCCGGAGGCGGTCTTGGTGAAGGCGACGGCTTTGCCGTCGACGTAGGGCTTGATCTCTTCGGCGGCCGCCGCGGCGCTGTCCATGACGAAGGCGTAGTGGTGCCACTGGCCGGCGCTGGGCCGGATGAAGAAGACGTTGTTGCGGGCGGAACCGTTGCCGATCGCGACCCCGAATTTGCCTTCTTCCTGGGGGGCGTTCGGGTCGATCAGGAAGCCGCCGGCGATCGAGTTGAAGTTGGGCGTGTACTCCATCGCCAGGTCGTCGTCATTGGCGAAGCCGTTCCACTTCATCCAGAACTCGACCGTGACCTTGCTCGTCCCCGAGAGCGAGAGGTTCGCCGTGGCCGCGTCTTCGAGGCCGTCGAAGCCGGCTGCGGTGTCGCTGTCGCCGTTGATCGCGCCGCCGACGCCGAGCGTGGGGGAGCCGACGACGGTCGCGTTGGAGGTCCCGTAGGAGTCGACCAGGGTGCTCGAGCCGCCCGGGTCGCCGAAGCGCCAGTAGCTGAGCAGCCCGGTCGTCCCCAGCACCCGCGAGGGGTAGCTGCCGCTGCCGCTGTTGTCGATCGAGAGCGCCCGGTTGGTGGTGCTGCGGACACCCTGTTCGTCGGTCACCCGTAGGCGTACGGTGTAGACACCGGTCGTCGCGTAGGTGGTGGTGACGACCGGATTCGTGCCCGAGTCTTTCTCGTAGGTGCCGTCGCCGTTCAGATCCCATTCATATTTGGCGATGCCGCCGTCGAGGTCAGAAGAGGTACTGCCGTCGAAGGTCACGGTCTGGTTGGTCTGCGCCGGGTTGGGCGAGATCGAGAAGGAGGCGACCGGCGGCTGCGGGCCCGACGGCGGGTCGAGCGTCAGTTCGACCGGCGTCCAGGGCTGCACGGTCATGTCAGAGAGGATGTTGTAGGTCGCCTGGATGATCCGGCTGTCGGCGTACGGGGCCAGGGCGTTGGCCCAGTCGTTGGTACCCGCGGAGAAGACCAGCGCCCCGCTTTTCGCCGTGTACTTGACCGCCTGGCCGCAGGCGCACTGGCCCGGGGGCGGCGTTTTGGCGTAGATCCGACCCTCGTCCTGGATCCAGTCGACGTTCTGGCCGAGCGTCGCGGGCGAGCTGGTCAGCGGCTTGACCCCAGCTGGCTCTTTCGACAGGTACTGGGCTTGCGTCGGGATCGCATCCCACTCCCAGCCGAGCAGGTTGCTGCCGATCGTCGTCGTCGAGCCGGTCGGGATGCCAGTGTTGCGCCAGATCCGGTCGCCGGCATAGTTGCCGCCGCTGGCCGCCGGAATCTGCAGCGGGAAGGCGCCGGCCTGCAGCTCGGCTCCGTAGTACATGTTCCCCAGCAGCGCGTTCTCCGGCATGTTGGGGCCGACGCGTCCCCCCGGCGGGGCATTTGGATCGCCGGGGGGCGCGCCGTCGTCCCGCCAGGTAGTAGTCGAGTTCTCAGGGTGGTCGTCGGTGGTGCCGGCTTTCCCGTCGAGGCCGAGGGCGTCGTCGGCGGTCCCCAGTTTGCCGTCGGGGCCCCAATCGTTGGCGCCGTCTTCGCCGCTGCCGGTGGAGCCGGAGCCCTCGACCGTCTTGTAACAGACGAGGGTGCGGCCGCCGTCCTCGTAGCGGACCTTCCAGTAGGCCGTGTTGCCGCTGAAGGAAGCGATGTTGACGCCGGCGTCGCGGGCGGCGAAGTAACCGTTCATCTGCTCCAGCGACCAGTACTCGCTGTGCCCGGAGATCATGTCGACCTTGGCTTTTTTCAGCTGCGCCGGGTTCTGGGTGATCGCGACGTCGTCGGTGTAGGCGACGTCGTAGCCCTGCTTCTCGAGCCACTGGATCAGGTAGAAGTCGGGACCGATAAAGCGGTTGCCCTGGCGCGGGTCGGTCATCGGCCGGTCGAAGGAGACCTTGACCGCGCGCTGGGTACCGGAGATCGTGTCTTCGCCGCCGCCGGTGTCGAAGTAGAGCGACTTGCCGCCGTTGGCACCGCCCCAGTCGTTGTAGGCCTGGTAGGTGGCCGTCGGCAGAGCGAAGAGGATTTCCGCGTTGGGGACGCGCGAGTCGTCGCGGACGACGAAGGTGATCGTGTTTTCCAGCCCGGCCGGCGTCGTCAGCTTGACCGTGTACACGCCGGAGGCTGGCAGTGCGGCGCCGGGGATCGTGTAGCTGTTGGCCCAGCCGGCGCAGCTCTTGAGGCCGGTGGTGGTGTTGGTGGCGCCGCAGTTGGCGAAGAGGTTGTTGACGGCGACGCTGGCGCTCGAGGCGGCGGTGATCAGGCGACCGCCGTTGTTGCCGTAGTAGCCCATCCGGTAGACGTCGACTTTGACGTTGGCGGCAGCCGAGGTGTTGACCCGGCCGAGTTTGAGGGTGACGCTTTCGCCGAGGTTGACGCTGGTCTTGGTGGTGAAGCCGGCGACGTCGGGGCTGTATTCGATCAGCCGCCAGCCGTCGGAGCCGGGTCCCATGCAGTTGTTCTCCTGGACGACCGGGATGTCGCTGGGGCAGCTGACGTCGGCGCGGGCGCCGTGCGGGAGCAGCAGCAGGACGGCGAGGGCAGCGAGCGCGGCAAGGGCCGCGGTCGTCAGGGTCTTGACAGGGGAGTAGGTCATCTGAAGTTAGCGGGACGCCCGCAGCGCGTCGAGCGGGGTCCCAATACGTCAACGTGCATCAAACGCGATTTAGTCCGCCTGCGAGGGACGAAAAAAGGACGATCCGCCCAAAAGCCGCCCTCGCAGCTCTCCGCGGACGAACCGCTTGAACCGCTCATCCTCAACCTTAGGTTGAGCCTTAAGGAGGGCCTGGAAGTAGCCGTAAGCGAAGGCGAGTCCGGTCAGCCCATAGGGGCGGCTCATCCCGACCTTGAACGAGCGCAGGATCACCCACCAGGCGCCGTAGCGAAGGATGTAGGCGCACTGTCCATGGCGGGCGCGGCCGCGCAGGGCGCCGCCGCGGGTCGCGACCGGGCGGTGGTGGCGGGCGGTGATCTCCGGGACCGAACGGGTCGAGTAGCCACGCATCCGGGCGTAGGTCTCGTCGATCGTGTCCCAGCCGAGCCGCTCCTCGACGCCGCCGATCGCCTCGAAGCACTCGCGGCTGTAGAGCTTGAGGGCACCGCGCACGTGGTAGTCCGGGATCTTGGTCGGCTCCCAGTCCCTGCCGGTCCGCTCGAGCAGCACCCCGCCGGCGATCCCCAGTTCGGGGTCGGCGTCGAAGTGGGTGAGCAGGCGCTCGAAGTACTCGGGCGGAAGCTCGACGTCGGCGTCGAGCTTGCCGAGGTGGGTGAACTCGACGAGGTCGACCGTTGCGAGGGCGGCGTTGAAGGCGCGCGCCTCGGCAGCGAGGGTCAGCCGGTCCGCCTCGGGATCGCTCCCGTGCTGCGGAGCTTGGAGCACGCGCATGAACGGGACCTCGGCGGCCATCCGGTCGAGGATCTCCGCGGTTCCGTCGGTGGAGCCGTCGTCGATGATCAGCCAGAGGTCCGGCGTGCGGGTCTGGGCGGCGACCGCCCGGATCGTGCCGAGCAGGTGGGCGGCCTCGTCTCGGGCCGGGGTGATCAGCAGCAGGCGGTCCACCTCAGTTGCTCCTCGCGTGCTCGACCAGTCCGTCGACCAGCTGCAGGTACTGCTCCCGCTGGCGCCGCCACTCGATCTGGGCGAGCCGCTCGGAGGCACCGCGGGCGCGCTCGAGGGCGCTGTCGGGAGCGGAGCGGACGCCTTCGATCGCGGCGGCGAACGAGGCCGCGTCGCCCGGTTCGGCAAGCAGGACGTCGTCGCCGAAGTAGCGCTCGATCACCGGCAGCCGCGAGGCGACCACCGGCAGGCCCATGTGCACGTACTCGAGCAGCTTGACCGGCAGCAGCATCTCGGTGAAGTCGTCGCAGAGGGTCGGCACGACGCCGAGGTCGGCGGCTTCGAGCCGCGCCGGGATCTCCTCGACGGGAGTCGGCTGCGGGGCGACGGTCACCTCCTCGGGGGCATGCTCGGCAGCCACGGCCGCGAGTCGGGCGGCGGCCTCGGCGTCGGAGCCGTAGACGTCGAGGTGCACCGGCGTGCCGCGCCCCCGCAGCATCGCCACCGCGTGGACGAGGGTCTCGACCCCGAAGCGATCGGCGAGGCCGCCGTGGTAGACGATCCGCAACTCGCCGTCGCTCGGCGGCGCCGGGGGCGTGCGGCGCTCGCCGAAGACCCGCTCGTCGGGGGTGTTCATCACAACCTGGGTGCGCTTCGCGGTGACCTTGCGTGCGGCCAACAGGTCGCGGGCCTCGGGGGTGACGAAGATGAGGCCGTCGGCGAGAGCGGCGCTGATCCGCTCCTCGACCCGGACCAGCCGCACCAGCGGGTGCCCCGGCGAGCGATCGAAGAGGGTCGCGAACAGCTCCGGGAAGGTGTCGTGGAAGTTGAGGATCAGCGGCGTCCCCCGTAGTTTCGGCCGCCAGGCGGCGAAGATGAGGGCGTCGGGCATGTTGTGGATCTCGATCAGGTCGAAGGGCTCTTCCCGATCCAGCTCGCTGACCTTGCGCGCTGCGCCTGTGAGGAAACGGGCGTTGCCGCTGAGGTAGGCGCGGGCGCCGCCGCGCGGCTTCTCGGCCGAGGCCCGGTGCAGGCCGATCGTCCCGGATCCGACCGCGATCTCCTCGTCGTCGTTGAGGCAGACGCAGTCGACCCGGTCGCCGCGTTCGGCGAGGGCGCGGGCCTGCCGCTGGATGCGCGAGTCGACGACGAAGTCCGAGTAGTGGACCATGCAGATGCGCAGCCCGCCGCGGCGTTCGAGCGCCGCCGGCGCCTCAGTTATCTGCCGGGACTTCAAAGTCCTTTACCGCCGCGACGATCTCCGCAATCTGCGAGTCCTCGATTGCCGGGAAGATCGGCAGGGAGCAGTTTTCGGATGCCAGCCGCTCCGCCACCGGCAGACTGCCGGGCCTGAGCCCCAGCTCGGCGTAGGCCGGCTGCAGGTGGATCGGGGTCGGGTAGTGGATCGCGCTGGCGATCCCACGGCTGTCGAGGTGATCGCGCAGCGCATCGCGATGCGCACAGCGAACGACGAAGAGGTGGTAGACGTGGTCGCTGTTGACGGCCGCGGGGGTGGGGGAGATAACGCTGCTGCCCGCCAGCCCCTCGCGCAGCGCGGCGGCGGCGTCGCGGCGGCGCTGGTTCCAGTCGGGGAGGTGGCGCAACTTGACCTCGAGGATCGCCGCCTGCAGGGTGTCGAGGCGGTGGGTGCCGGTCGCCAGCTCGTGGTGGTGGCGAGTTCCCTCACCGTGGGAGCGCAGCAGGCGCACCTTGTGGTCGAGCTCGGGGTCGCTGGTGACCAGCGCGCCGCCGTCGCCCCAACCGCCGAGGTTCTTGGTCGGATAGAAGCTGAAACAGCCGGCGTCGCCGAGCGAGCCGACCGGGCGGCCGCGGTAGAGGGCACCGTGCGCCTGGCAGGCGTCCTCGACCACGGCGATGCCGCGCTCGCGGCAGAGGGCCATCAGCGGGTCCATCTCGACCGGGCGGCCGAAGAGGTGGACGGGGATCACGCAGCGGGTGTTCGGGGTGAGTGCGCGCTCGACGATCTCAGCCGTGATCAGCGCGGTCTCCGGGTCGACGTCGACGATCACCGGGGTGGCGCCGACGGTGCTGACCGCCTCGGCGGTGGCGATGAAGCTGTAGGTGGGGACGATCACCTCGTCGCCAGGACCGATGTCGAGCGCCCGCAGGGCGATCTCCAGCGCCGCGGTGCCGGAGGAGACGCCGGCCGCATACGTGGTGCCGCAGAAGTCGGCGAAGGCCTCCTCGAAGCGCTCCAGTTCGGGGCCGAGGGTGAAGGCGGACTTGCTCGCGATCCGCTCGACGGTCTCCATCAGCTCGGCGAAGAGCTCGGGGAAGGCACTGTCGAGGCGGATGAAGGGGACGCTGGTCCCCTCGGTCGCGGCGAGCGGCAGGACGGGATTCGATGCAGTGGCGGTGCTCAAGTGGTTACCTCGCTGGGAGTGGACTGGTCGAACTCGAGAAACAGGGCCGCCGCCTCGCGGCGGGAACGGACGCCGAACTTGGCGAAGGCGGAAGAGAGGTGGCTCTTGACGGTGCTTTCGGAGAGGAAGAGCTGCTCGGCGATCTGCGAGTTGGTCAGCCCGTCGCAGACGAAGGTGAGGACCTGGCGCTCGCGGTGCGAGAGGGTCGGGCGCTGGACGCTGGCCCGCAGCTCGCGGGGGACCACGGCCTGGCCGGAGCCGACGGCGCTGACGGTGACCGCCAGGGTCGACTCGATCATCGGCTCGAAGACGATTGCGTCGGCGCCGGCGTCGAGGCCGCGGCGGACGCCGGTCGCGGTCGCCGGCGGCGAGACGACGACGATGGCCAGCCGCAGCTCGCGGCGGATGCGGCGCAGCATCGCCATCTCCGCCGGCTGATCGAAGTCGCAGACCAGGACCGCGATTTCCGGCGCCTTGGCGCCGAGGCCGACCAGCTCTTCGGCGTCGTCGACGAAGATCAGGGACGAGTCCTGCGCGTCGCCCTCCAGCACCGAGGCGATGCGGCGGCGGATCTTCTTCGACTGCGCGAGGACCACGCACGAGTGGTCGGAGGCGGTTTGAAGGTTGGCAATAGGTTCGCTGAGGACGGCCACGGATCATCAACGGGCGAAGCGGCCGAAAGCTTGCGCGCCGCAGGGCCGTTGAAACAGCGGATGGGCGAACAGAACCTGACCTCCCCGGCGAACGACGCGCCGCACCGCCTGATCGACGACGTCTCCTTCGGCAAGGGCGCCTTCGTCTACTCCTTCGCCAACCTCTACGGCTGCCGAATCGGCGCCGGGACCCGGGTCGGGACCTTCGTCGAGATCCAGCGCGGCGCCGTGATCGGAGCCGCCTGCAAGATCCAGAGCCATACCTTCATCTGCGACGGGGTGAGGATCGAGGACGAGGTCTTTGTCGGCCACGGGGTGGTCTTCGTCAACGACATGCACCCGCGGGCGACCAACGGCGACGGCGGCCTGCAGAGCGAGGACGACTGGGATCTGGTCCCGACTCTCGTAGAGCGCGGCGCCAGCATCGGCTCGGGCGCGACGATCCTCGGTGGCGTGCAGATCGGCGCCGGAGCGACGGTCGGGGCCGGGGCGGTCGTCGTCAAGGACGTTCCCGCGGGCGCCACCGTGGTCGGCAATCCCACCCGGGTGCTGCCCGCAAAGGCGTCCGACTCAGCGCCAGTGCTGCAGTAGGTCCCCCTCGGAGACCTCGCGGACCGCTCGCGCCGGTACTCCCATCACGACAGTGCGGGCTGGAACGTCGGCGGCGACGACGGCGCCGGCGGCGACGAACGCCTCCTCGCCGATCTCGACCCCGGGGCAGAGAGTCGAGCCGCCGCCGACCCGGCAAGCGCGGCGCAGCAGCGGACCTTCGAACTCGAACTCGCCGTCGTGGCGGTTCATCGTGTTGTCGTTCGTCATCAGGACACCGGGCCCGACGAAAACGTCGTCCTCGATCCTGGCGCCGCCGGTGACGTAGCAGCGCGTCTGGATGCTGACCCGCTCGCCGACCACGACCCCGGGGTCGACGCAGACGTAGCTGCCGACAGTGGAGCCGGCCCCGATCACGGCACCGTCGCGGATCTGGGCGTGATCGCCGATCCGGGCACCGGGACCGATCTCAACTCCGGCGTGGATAACGACGTGCCCGCCAATCAAGGCCCCCTCGCCGATCGACGCCTTGTCCCCGATCAAGAGACCAGGCGCGAGGTCGGAAGGGAGAAGGGCGGGGGTGGTCATCGAGGCGGGATCGTAGCGGCGCGGGGGCGAGGCGCGGCTCCCCTGCACCCTCACTGGGCGGGTAAGGGTGCAGGGTGGCCGCGTAAGTTCGCAACGGTCTTTCTGAGGATGGCTTGTACGTGGCGGGGTTCGTACTTGATTTGGTGGTGGGAGAAACGGAGCGGGGTTAGGCCGTTCGCCACGTGGACTTGGAAGCGGAGGGCGTCTCGGGTCTGGGCTGACGGGGTGCGGTGGTAGCGCCAGCCGTCGGTCTCGACTACGAGACCGAGTTCGGGCCAGAAGAAATCGACCTCGAACTTGTTGACCATGTGTTTGGTGAGCGGGGTCGGGAGCCCAGCCGCTGAGGCGAGCGGGCGAAAGAGCCGTTCCAGCTCAACGTCGGAGAGGCGGAAGGTGTGCTGGTCGAGGACGTGGCGCAGGAGCCGGATCCCGGGCTCCCCCGGGTGCTCTTCCAGAGCCTTGCGAAGCGAGTCGGCGTCGATCACGTCGTGCTTGTCGGCCTCGTTGATTGCCCGCTCCAGCGTCTTCGGCCCGGTGACGGTCGCCAAGTCGAGGAAGGTGCGCACGGGCGTGGTCACCGGAATGCCGAGGCGTATCCCGACGTCGCGGTTCCAGAGTCCCGGACGGTCATGAGTGCGGATCCCAGGGGCGGGCAACAACCCCATGCTGTCGCCGCACCAAATCCCAGGCCCTCTGGCTGGTCGTTTCCACCTTTTTGGCCCCCATAGGGGCTCAAAGGGTGAAAACGACCTTGACTCGCCCCCCTCGTTTGAGGTGGAAGCCGCAAGCTGGGGGCGGGGTGGGGCGTTGATTCCTCGTATGGACGACGTCTGCGTGATCATCGTCTCGCACAACGGGAAGCGCTGGCTCGACGGCGCGCTGGGGACGCTTTACGCGAGCGCGGGCGATTTGGACCTTGATGTGGTGGTCGTCGACAACGGCAGCGATGGTTCGTCTGCATACGTGGGAGAGCACTTTCCCCGCGCCCGGACGATCAGCTGCGCCAATCGCGGCTTCGGCGCGGCCAACAACGTCGGTCTGGAGACGGCCGACGCTCGCTACGTTCTCTTCCTCAACCCCGACACGGAATTCCTCGACGGCACGCTCGAAGATCTGGTTGCCGCGATGAACCGCCGGCCCCACATCGGCGTCGCCGGGGTGCGACAGGTTGGTGGCGGGGGGGCGCTGGCGCCGAGCATCAGGCGTTTCCCGTCGACCCTAAACATGCTGGCCGAAGCCCTGGCGATTGAGCGAATCCCGACCCTTCGGCGCTTCCTCGGCGAGCGGGTCCTGGCCCCGGCCGCCTACGACCGCGAAACGCGCTGCGACTGGACCTCCGGCTCGTTCATGCTCGCCCGCCGCGAGGCCATCGAGGCAACCGGCGGCTTCGACGAGCGCTTCTTCCTCTTCTCCGAGGAGACCGACCTCTGCTGGTGCGTGAAGGAGGCCGGCTGGGAGGTCGTCCACCTGCCGCTGGTGACGATCCACCACTTCGAGAGCGAGCGCTCGGCGACCCCGTTGATGGAAGCGCAGGGCGCCTACGCCCGCCTCCAGCTCGCCCGCAAGCACCTCGCCCGGGTCTCCCCGTACCGCCTGGCGATGGTTCTTCGCTACGGACTGCGAGCCCGCCGTGAGGCCGCGCGCGCCGCCCTGGAGACCGTGCTCAAAGACGAGCCGCCGATCGCCGCTCCGTCACCGGAGCCGCCGGTTCAGGCGACGATGGTCAGCGCCCCCGGCGCCGCCCTCAGCTCGACGCGCTCGCGCTCGCCGATGTAGTCGCCGTCGACCTGCAGCGGAAACGGTCGCACCGTCCCGTCCTTGGCGGTCGAGACCGTCTCGACCACCGCTTGGGCGACGTCGTCGAAATGGACGACCTGCTTGTGGTGGGCCGCCGGCTTGGTCTCGCTGAACAGGCGACTGATCAGGGTCGGCATGTCGCGCTGGGTGGCCCGCTTCAAGACCGCCAGCGAGAGGGTGCCGTCGTCGATCGCGATCCCCTCGCAGACGCGGATCGGGCGGCTGGCGAAGTAGGTCAGGGGGTCGGAGTTCTGGACGATCGTCGTCACTCCCTCGACCGGCGCGTGGCCGTCCACCGTCGTCCGCACCCGGACGGGATTGACCAGGTATTTGCGGTAGAAGCCCGAGATCCCGGCCCAGCTGTAGTAGTAGGGACCAGCGGTCGACTTCAGTTTCGGGTTGGAGTCGACCCGCCGCACCACGGTCGCGTCGATCCCGACCCCGCAGGCGAAGACGAAGTAGCGCTCGTCGACCATCCCGAGGTCGATCTTGCGCGGCTGCCAGTCGTCTGCGAGCGAGAGCAGGTGCTCGGTCGCGTCGACCACGTCGTTGGGAATCCCCAGCGTGCGGGAGACGACGTTGGTCGAGCCCCCCGGCAGGACCGCCACTGGCAAATCCGTTCCGGCCAGCCCGTTGGCGACCTCGTTCAGCGTCCCGTCGCCGCCGAAGGCGACGACCACGTCGTAATCGCCTTCGTGGGCCTCGCGCCCGATCTCGGTCGCGTGGTTCTGCGCCTGGGTCGAGACCGCTTCGACGTCGAAGCGCCCCTGCAGCGCGTAGATCACCAGGTTCTTCAGCCGGTCGGAGACCGTCGTCGCGTAGGGGTTGACGATCAGCAGCATCCGCTTCTTCGCGGTTTTGCGGCGGCGGAGGGACCTGAGCTGCGCAGTCACGGACGTTGCACCCTAATGCCGCCCAGGCTGCGACTACCCTGCCGCCGATGATCGACCGACGCGAGCTGGGGGCGATCTTCGTCGGCGGCGCTCTCGGGGCTCTGGTGCGGGCGGGGCTGGCGGAAGCGCTTCCGGTTGGCGGAGCCGAGTGGCCGTGGGCGACCTTCCTCGTCAACGTCGCCGGCGCCACCCTGCTCGGCTACTGGTTCACGACCCTGCCGCACAGCAGCTATCGCCGACCGCTGTTGACCACCGGCTTCTGCGGCGCCCTGACGACCTTCTCGACCGTCCAGTTGGAGCTGGTGGAGATGATCGACGGCGGCAGGGTGGGACTGGCGGTCGCCTACCTCGTAGCCAGCGTCGCCGCGGGACTAGTCGGTGTGCAGCTGGCGACCGGCGCTACCCGCCGGGCCGGGACGCCGGCATGAGCTGGCCGGTCTGGATCGGCGTCGCTCTCCTCGGCGGTTGCGGAGCGCTGGCCCGCTTCGGGCTGACCCTGCTCGTCGCCGATCGCCTTCATCCGCACCTCCCCGTTGGCACCCTCGCCGTCAACCTCAGCGGCGCCTTTCTGCTCGGCCTGCTGGCGGGAGCCGCGGTCGAGGGCGACGCGCGCCTGCTGCTCGGCGCCGGGGCGATCGGCTCCTACACGACCTTCTCGACCTGGATGCTGGAGACCCAACGGATCGAGGAGGCGGGCAAACGGCGTATCGCGGTCGCCAACGTCGTGCTCAGCATCGCCTTGGGATTGGCCGCCGCCGCCCTCGGCCGCACCCTCGGCCAGCAGCTCTAGGCGTGTCGAGTTTGTACGGATATCCCAGACAAAGTCGACATTAGGTCGCCTCGTAGCGGATCACGTTGCCGTCGTCGGCTTCTCGCACCCGGCCTTCGTTGACCAGCAGGTCGGCGTGGCCGATTACCTCGGAGAGGGTGAGAAAGGCCTGGGTGACGGCGACGTTGCCCCACAGCGCCTGGGCGATCTCGTACCCGGTCCGCGAGCGCTCGGCGATCAGGCGGTGGATCTTCTCCTTGCGCCGCTCGTAGCCAGCGAAGCGGGCATCGATCAGCTCGGCGTGGTTGGTGATCGGCTCGCCGTGCCCGGGCAGGACGATCTCGGCCGGCATCTCCCGCGTCTTGCGCAGCGACTCGATGTAGGTGACCAGCGCCTGCGTGCGCTGTGAGGAGCCGTCGAGCGGGCGGCTGATCAGCGGGTTGGAGGAGATCTTCGGCAGCAGGTGGTCGGCAGCGATCAGGATCTGCCGCTCGGCGTCCCAGAAGACGGTGTCGGAGGGGCTGTGCCCGGGGCGGTGGAAGACCTCCAGGCGCCGGCCGGCCGGCTCCAGTGCGCCGCCGTCATCGAGTGGCTTGGTTACCGTCACGTGCGAGCCCCAGCCGCGGAAGCTGCGCGAGACGCTGCGCAGGGCCACGGTCACGTCCTCGGGAATGCCGTTGCGGAGCATCACCTCGACCGCGAACTGGTCCTCCAGCTCAGCGTCCTCCTCGAAGTCGCCGAGCCGCCGCGCCGCCGCGCCCAAAGCCGCCACCTCGGCGCCCGAGTGCTCGACCAGGATCTCGACCAGGCCGAGATGGTCGATGTGCTGGTGGGTGACGACGATCAGCTCGAGGTCGGCCAGCGCGTGGCCGTGCTCGGCCAGCCGTGCGGTCAGCTCGTCGAGCGCTTTGCCGGAGTTGGGCCCGGTATCGACCAGCGTCAGCGGCTCGTCCTCGATCAGGTAGCAGTTGACCCGCCCGACCGCGAACGGGGTCGGGATCGCGAAGCGGTGTATCCCGGCTAGCGCCGCCTGCTCGAGCGCTTGCTCCGGCGTCGCCGTCACGCCCGGATCAGGCCCAGGACCTCGTCGCGGCGGCGCTCCATGTCCTCACGCGAGACCAGCGACTCGAGGTTCAGTCGCAGCAGTGGCTCGGTATTGGAGGGGCGGACGTTGAAATGCCACTCGTCGTAGTCGACGGAGATCCCGTCGAGGTGGGTCTGCGCACCGTCGGAATAGCGCTCGGCGATCTCCTCCATCTTCGCCTGAGCGTCGTCGACCGTGGAGTTGATCTCGCCGGAGATGAAGTACTTGGAGCGGAACTCCTCCATCAGCTCGGCCAGGGTGCGCCCGTCGAGCGAGAGCAGCTCCAGCACCAGTAGCGCCGGAATCGTCCCCGAGTCGGCGTTCCAGAAGTCGCGGAAGTAGTAGTGGCCGGACACCTCACCGCCGAAGGCCGCCTTCTCCTCGCGCATCCGCGCCTTGAAGAAGGCGTGGCCGACGCGCGAGAGGTCGGAGCGGCCGCCCTCGGCGGCGACCAGGTCTGGCACCGCGCGGCTCGAGCGCGGGTCGTAGAGGATCATCGCGCCGGGGTTCTTCTGCAGGACCGAGCGCGCCAGCAGGGCGCAGACGAAGTCGCCGTCGCAGAAGCTGCCGTTACCGTCGATGAAGAAGCAGCGGTCGGCGTCGCCGTCCCAGGCGATTCCGAGGTCGGCGCCGGATTCCTGGACCCGCGCGATGATCATCCGCCGGTTCTCCTCCAGCAGCGGGTTCGGCTCGTGGTCGGGGAACTCGCCGTTGGGGACGAAGTACATCTCCTCCAGCTCCAGCGGCAGCTGCTCGAGGATCGGTCCAACCATCGGGCCGCCCATCCCGTTGCCGCCGTCGACGACCACCTTCATCAGCTTGATGTTGGCGGGGTCGATGAAGGAGATCGCGTGGGCGTGGAATGCGTCCCAGACGTCGACGTCTTCGGTCGAACCGCCTCCGGGCGCTTCACCCAGCCCTGCCGCGATCTCCGCCTTGACGTCGCCGATCCCGGCGTCGCCGGAGAGCGGCAGCGCCCCCTCGCGGACGAGCTTGACCCCGGTGTAGGCCTTCGGGTTGTGCGAGGCGGTGACCATCGCGCCACCGTCGAGCTCGCGCGAGCCGACCAGGTAATAGAGCATCTCGGTCCCGACCTGGCCGGCGTCGAGGACGGTTGCGCCCTCGGCGACGAGGCCGTCTCGGACCGCGCCCGCCATCGCCGGCGCCGTCAGCCGCATGTCGCGCCCAAGGCCCACCTTCAATTCGCTTGGTTGCTTGCCGCGCAGCCGTCCCAGCACCCGGGCGAAGGCGCGGCCGATCGCCTCCGCGGTGGTCTCGTCCATCTCCGAGCCGTAGAGCCCGCGGATGTCGTAGGCCTTGAAGATTCCCGGATCAAGATTTACGTCCTCCGCTTCGCGTCCGGGCGTAAATCGTGTCATCAGAACGCTCCTTTCAGAGCCTCGTAGCTCTGCTCGATCGACTGCGGCATCACTTTCGTGTCGGCAATCACCGGCATGAAGTTGTTGTCGCCGGCCCAGCGGGGGACCACGTGGAGGTGGATGTGGTGCTCGACCCCGGCGCCGGCGACCCGTCCCTGGTTGAAACCGACGTTGTAGCCATGCGGCTCGTAGACCGCCTCGAGCCGGTCCATCGCCCGCTGCGCCAGCGCCATCATCTCCGCCAGCGTCTCGGCCGGCATCTCCTGCAGGCGGCCGACGTGCTCGTAAGGGGCCACCATCAGGTGCCCGTTGGTGTACGGGAAGAGGTTGAGGATCACGAAGCTGTGCTCGCCGCGGTGCACGATCAGGCTCGCCTCGTCATCTCCCGCCGCCGGCTTGGCGCAGAAGATGCACTCCTCCTCGATGTCCTTGGACGCGTCCTTCACGTAAGCGAGGCGCCAGGGCGCCCAGATGCGGAAATTTGCCACGGGCGACTCATCCTATGGAAGCCGACGCGCGCTCAGAGCCACTTGCGTCGCCGGAAGTAGGCGACGAGGCCGATCAGGACCAGGGCCATCACCCCGAGGACGACGAAGAAGCCGCCCGCGTCGCCCTGGTCGGGCACCCAGGTGTTCATCCCCATCACGCTGGCAATCAGGGTCAGCGGCAGGATCACGACGCTGATCGAGGTAAGCACCCGGAGGATGTCGTTGAGGCGGTGGGAGATCACCGACTCGTTGGTCTCCTCCAGTGCCTCGGCCACCTCCTTGTAGTTCTCCAGCATGTCCCAGATCCGCTCGTGGGCGTCGACGATGTCGTCGAAGTAGATCTCGAGGTCGAAGTCGGTCGCCAGGTAGCGCTGTTTGACTTTCTCCAGGTCGCGCAGCACCGGCCGCTGCGGTCGGATCACCTTGCGGAAGTTGATGATCTCCTGCTTGACGTTGGAGATGTCGCGCACGACCTCCTCGGCCCGCTCTTCGAAGATCTGGTCCTCGAGCGCGTCGAGCTTGTTGCCGATCTTGCGCAGCATCGGGAAGCAATAGTCGAAGGCGTCGTCGACCAGCCGATACAGGAGGTAGCCACTGCCGCGCGAGAAGAGCTGTTCGCGCAGCTCCTCTTTGGCCCGGCAACGCTCGAACAGGTACTCGACCGGCTGTAGCGGCAGGTTAGGGATCGTGACCACGTAGTCGGGGCCGACGAAGAGGTCGAGCTCGCCGGCGCCGAGCCGGCCGGCGGCAGGGTCGAAGATCGGCAGGTGGAGGACGATGAAGAGGTAGTCGTCGTAGACGTCGATCTTCGGCCGCTGGTTGCGCGAGAGGACGTCCTCGAGGTCGAGGGGGTGGAACTCGAAGTGCTCCTCGAGCCAGCTGCGCTCCAGCGATCCCGGCCACTCGATGTTGACCCAGCGCAGGCCGTTGGAGTCGATCTGCTCGACGTTCGGCTGCTGAGGCTCAGGCGCCGCAGGCTGAGAGACGAGCTCGCCGCGCCGGCCGGGCCGCCGTGGCAGCCTCGGTTTCGGAAGGTTCGGCATCGTTTCGGCCCGTCGTCTCTTCGTGCAGCGGCGTCATGATCGTCGCCTAGGTTAGCCGCCCGGCGCCCGCTGGAAGGCCGGGAGGGTGCCTGGTAAGGTTTCTCCCACATAAGCGCCACATCTAGAGGGGTGGAGGGACTGGCCCATTGAAGCCCCGGCAACCATCTCGGACGCAAGTCCGAGGCAGGTGCCAACTCCAGCAGGTTGCAGTTGAAGACCTGGAAGATGTGGGGGATGTCCGATCTGGACCTCGCCCCACAAATGGCGAGGTTTTTTCATCAGTACGGAAAAGAGGATCGGATGTCAGTCGAGAGCTTGAAGTGCAAGGAGTGCGGGACGACCTACGAGCTGGACGCCAGCTACGTCTGCGAAAACTGTTTCGGCCCGCTGGAGGTGACCTACGACTTCAGCGGCCTGGACGCGGCTGAGGTGAAAAGGCGGATCCAGGCCGGATCCCAGGGGATCTGGCGCTACGCCGACTTCCTCCCCTTCGCCGGGCGACCCGGCGACCCGCTGGAGCCGGGGTTGACGCCGCTGCTGCGCGCCGACCGTCTCGCCGAGCGGATCGGCACCGACGCCGAGATCTGGATCAAGAACGACGCCGCCAACCCGACCCACTCGTTCAAGGACCGGGTCGTCGCTGTCGCCGTCGCCAAAGCCCAGGAGCTCGGTTTCACCACCGTCGCCTGCGCCTCGACCGGGAACCTCGCCAACGCCGTCGCCGCCCACGCCGCCGCGGCCGGCCTCGACTCCTACGTCTTCGTTCCCGCCAACCTCGAGGAGCAGAAGCTGCTCGCGACCGGCGTCTACGGGACCAACCTGGTCGGCGTCCGCGGCAACTACGACGACGTCAACCGGCTCTGCACCCAGCTGGCAGAGACGCGGCCGTGGGCCTTCGTCAACGTCAACCTGCGGCCGTACTACGCCGAGGGCTCGAAGACGCTCGCCTACGAGACCGTCGAGCAGCTCGGCTGGGAGCTGCCGGACCGCATCGTCAGCCCGATCGCCTCCGGCTCGCTCTTCACCAAACTGGGGCGCGGCTTCCAGGAGTGGCTCGACCTCGGCCTCGTCGAGGGGAAGCAGCCGATTTTCAACGGAGCTCAGGCGGAGGGATGCAGCCCGGTCGCAACCGCCTTCGCCGAAGGCTGGGACGTCTGCAAGCCGCAGCGGCCGGAGACGATCGCCAAGAGCCTGGCGATCGGCGACCCCGCCGACGGCCCCTACGCGGTCGAGCACGCGCGCCGCACCGGTGGGGGCGTCGACTCGGTCAGCGACCAGGAGATCCGCGACGGGATCAAGCTGCTGGCGGAAACGACCGGGATCTTCACCGAGACCGCCGGCGGCGTCACCGTCGGGGTCCTTCGCAAGCTGGCCGAACGCGGCGAGCTGGCGTCAGGCGAGAGGGTCGTCGTCTACATCACCGGCGAGGGTCTGAAGACGCTCGACGCGACCCGCGATACGTTCCAGATGCACGAGATCGACCCAGCCCTCGAGAGCTTCGAGAGCGAGTTCCCGCAGGAGGTAGCCGTCTAGATGTCAGTCACCGTGAAGATCCCGACCCAGTTGCGCGCCGCCACCGGCGGGGAAGCCGAGCTGGAGGTAGAGGGTGGGACCGTCGGCGAGGTGCTCGACGCCGTCTTCGACGCCCACGGCGGCCTCCGGGACAGGATCACCCAGGACGGCGACCTGCGCCGCTTCGTCAACGTCTACGTCTCCGGCGAGGACATCCGCTTCCAGCAGGGCCTGGAGACGTCCATCGACGATGGCGCCGAGGTCACCATTTTGCCGGCGGTTGCAGGTGGTTGAGGTCATCCGGCAGGGGTTTCTCTCAACTTTTTCGTGAAACCTCGGAATGCTGACGCCGCGGGCGAGTGCTCGCGAAAGTACAAGCCGTTCAACCCCTGCCGGATGACCTCAAGACGTCCGCCAGTTGTAGTTCTCTGCGGAGGTCGTGGGACCAGGTTGCGAGAGAGGACTGAGTCGGTGCCTAAGGCGCTGGTCGAGATCGGGGGTCGGCCGATTCTTTGGCATGTGATTCAGATCTATGCCGCCCAGGGATTCGATCGATTTCTGCTGGCGACTGGCTACATGGGCGCGGCGGTGGCGGAGTTCGTTGCCGGTGAGCGTTGGCCGGAGGGGGTGCTGGTCGAGGCGATCGACACCGGGCTCGACACGCCGACCGGGGGGCGGATCGCGGCTCTGGTCGAGCAGCTCGGCGGCGAGCGGTTCTGCGCGACCTATGCCGACGGGGTCGCCGACGTCGACCTCGATGCGCTGCTCGAGCACCATCAGGCACACGGCGCGCTGGCGACGGTCACCGTCGCCCAGCCGAACATCCAGTGGGGCGTGGCCGAGCTCGAGGGCGACCGGGTAACCGGGTTCGTCGAGAAGCCGCGCAGCGAGCACTGGATCAACGGCGGCTTCTTCTGCTTCGAGCCGGGCGTGCTCGAGTATCTCGATGCCGACAGCGTGCTCGAGCGCGAGCCGCTCTCACGTCTTGCCGCCGACGACCAGCTGCGGGCCTACCGTCACGAGGGTTTCTGGGACTGCATGGACACCTACAAGGACGCGGTCGTCCTCAACGACCTCTGGGCAGCGGACCGCGCGCCCTGGCGGATCTGGGACAAGGCGGCGGTGGAGGCGGGGTGAAGCGCTCGCTCGTAACCGGCGGCCACGGCTTCGTCGCCTCCAACCTGGCACGAGCGCTGCTCGAACGCGGCGACGCGGTCAGCGTCCTCGACCTGGCCCCGCCGCCGCGCTCCGGTCTCGCGCTGCAGGGAATCGTTGCCGACGTTGAGCTGCTCGAGGTCGACCTCCGGAACGCCGAGGCCGTGGAGGCGGTGATCGCCGCGGGCGAGTTCGACGTCGTCTTCCATCTCGCCGCCCAGACCCTCGTTGGCCCGGCGATGGCCGATCCGACCCAGACCTTCGAGATCAACGTCCGCGGCACCTGGAGCCTGCTCGAGTCCTGCCGCCACGCCGACGTCCCGGCGGTGGTCGTCGCCTCCTCCGACAAGGCCTACGGCCCCAGCGACGAGCTGCCCTACCGCGAGGACATGCGATTGCAGCCAGCCTCGCCGTATGAGGCGAGCAAGGCTGCGGCCGACGCGATCGCACTCAGCTACCGTCCCGCCTACGGCCTACCGGTCGCGGTGACCCGCTTCGCCAACATCTACGGCGGCGGCGACCCCAACTTCTCGCGCCTGATCCCGGAGGCGATCGCGGCGGTCCTCGACGGCCGACGGCCGCTGATCCGCTCTGACGGCAGCCCCGAACGCGACTTCCTCTACGTCAACGACGCGGTCTCCGCCTACCTGGCGGTCGAGAGCGCGGTTGGCGCCGGCGGGCCAGGAGCGGGGGAGGCGTTCAACGCTGGCGGCGAGACCCCGCACTCGGTCAAGGACGTGCTGGAGACGATCGTCGCCGTCTCGGGAGCCGACCTCGACCCCGAATACCTTGGCACTGGCAACCCCGACGGCGAGATCGACCGCCAGTACGTCGACTCGACCAAGCTGCGCGAGATGACGGCCTGGCGCCCCGAGGTAGAGCTGCGCGACGGCCTGATCCGCACCCTGGACTGGTACCGCGACCACGCTGAGCTGCGGCCTGAGGCTGCCTCGGTGTAAGAGTAATACCTGTAGTACTCTTACTTCATGAGGATCACCAGCAAAGGTCAGGTGACGATTCCGAAGGGGATCCGGGATCAGTTCGGGCTAATGCCCGGAACCGAGGTCGAGTTCGTGGCGGAGGGAGGACAAGTGAAAGTCCGCAAGCTCGAGGGCGACCGTACGCGAGGGCGAGAAATCGTCGAGCGCCTCAAGAACGCGACGGGCGGCGACATCGATATGTCCACTGAGGAGATCATGCGTCTGACCAGGGGAGAGAATTGGGGCTCCGGACACTTGGATCAGGGTGACGGGGACCCTCGTTGACTCCAATGTCCTGATCGACGTCCTATCGGGTGACTTCGCCTGGGGGGAATGGTCGAGCGAGGCGCTGGCCAGACTTGGCTCGGAGGGGCCGCTGGTTATCAACGCCGTGATCTACGCCGAGGTCTCGCAGCGATACTCGCGAAAAGAGCTCCTCGATCACGAGCTGCCCGACGATGTGTTCATTCGCGAGGAGATCCCCTGGTCCGCTGCGTTTCTTGCCGGCAAGGCGTTCCTCGACTACCGCCGTCACGGCGGGCTAAGGCGCTCCCCGCTGCCCGATTTCTTCATCGGTGCCCACGCCGCCGTGCGTGGTCTGCGGTTGTTGACCCGCGATGCGTCTCGCTACGAAACCTATTTTCCGACGGTTGGGCTGGTCGTCCCCGGATGAGCTTCGTGTCCGGCTAGTCTGCCTCGCATGTGCGGGCGCTTTACCAATATGACCAAGGACACGAAGAAGGTCGCCGACCGCTTTCAGGTCGAGCTCGAGAAGGCGCTGGAACGGAAGGGCGCCCCGGCGAAAGAGTCCGCCAAGGACGGCGCCGAGGCGAAAGAGAAAGCGCCGCCGGGCTTCGGGCGCTTCAACGTCGCCCCGACCCAGGAGGTGCTGGTCGTCCGCGCCTCGCCTGAGCCCGAGGAGGCTGAACAAGGCGAGCGGGAGGCGCGGCTGATGCGCTGGGGTCTGGTCCCCGTTTGGGCCAAGGACCTCAAAGTCGGATACCGGATGATCAACGCGAAAAAAGAGAACCTGCAGAAAAGCCGCGCCTACAGTCCCTTGCTCGGCAAGTACCGCCACCGCTGCCTAATTGTCGCCGACGGCTTCTACGAGTGGATGAAGGCCGAGGATCCGAAGCAGCCGCGCCAGCCGTGGCGCTTCGAGGTCGACGGCGGAGAGCCGTTTGCCTTCGCCGGCCTCTGCACCCGTAAGGAGTGGTCGAACCCCGACGAGCGCGGCTACGACGACGGCTACCTCTACACCTGCACCCTGGTGACGACGACCCCGAACGAGGTTGTCGCGCCGGTCCACGATCGGATGCCGGCGATCCTGCCCAGCCAGGAGGCCGAGGCGGCCTGGCTGCGGCCGGACCTCAGCGTCGAGGACGCGGTGGCGATGTGCGGTCCGCTCGATCCGCAGCGGATGTCGAGCGCGCCGGCCAACCCGGCGCTGAACAAGGTCGGCAAAGGGATGGGGGAGGGACCGGAGCTGCTGGTCGCCCCGCAGACGACGCTCGACGCCTAACTGCCTTCGCTTTCTTCTTCGGCTTCTTCGCGCTGTTCGGCTTTCAGTTCTTCGGCTTCTTCGTCGATCGGCGGCGTGTGTTTCGAGAAGGCGGCCTGGGTGCTCGCGGTCGCTTCGCCGGCGCTCGTCTTCAGCGTGCAGGCGAACTTTGCCGAGGGGATGTCCTGGCTGCGCCAGATCGTGAAGAACGGGAGTTCGAGGTCATGCTTCGGGTTTCCGACGACGGTGTATTCGATCCGCTCTTCGCCGACCTTGTAGGTCGGCCATTCGACCTTGACCCCGCGTTCGCTGGTGAAGCGTGGCGGCCGGTCGGGGAATTCGAGGACGGCCAATTCGCTGCTTTTCGAGCTGAAGTCCATCAGCACCGTTTCCGGCACTTCCTGGTTGTAGATGCCGGCTTCGGAGGAGCGCGGGTAGGTACCGCGCAGGCCACCCGAGCTTTGGGCGACTTCGGTGCCTTTCGGAGCCTTGACCGCGCAGAGGACCTTGCCGCCGCCGATCGGCGAGCCGGCGGAGATGGTCAGCTTCGAGCTGGCGATGTAGAGCGAGTAGCCGCTGACGTTGGTACCGGTCGAGCGGATCCGCGTATCGGTCAGCTGCATCCGGCCCTTGCCGCCGGGGACGGCGACGACCTTCGAGTCGGGGCCGTCGGTCGACTGCACCCATTCCAGGTTCGCCGCTTCGCCCTCGCCCTTGCCGGTGCTGGCGAGCGCGGCGACGACGCAGGCGATGAGGCCGACCGCGACGACGATCAGGGCGCCGCGGGGGGGGCGCCGGTCCGGCGCGGCGCTGCCTTGGGGGGCGTCGTTCACAGCGCCACGGTATTGGAATCGGTCACAGAATCGCGGCGCTGGGATACCTCGGCCGCCCGCGCGGGTAGGTTCTCCCCGTGGCAGGCAAAGTGACTCGTCTGAGCATGGCCGAGGCGCGACCGCGCACGGTCGATGTCCACGGCCACCCGGTCAGCTTCATCGAAGCCGGCTCCGGGCCGGTTCTGCTGCTGATCCACGGGATGGCCGGGACCTGCGTCAACTGGGAAGCGGTGATCGAGCCGCTGGCGATCAACCACACCGTGATCGCCCCCGACTTCCCCGGCCACGGCGCCTCGGCGCCGGGCGGCGGCGACTACTCGCTCGGTAGCCTCGCCAGCGGCCTTCGCGACCTGATGCTGGCGCTGGGGCACGAGCGCGCGACCCTGGTCGGGCACTCGCTCGGCGGCGGCGTCGCCCTGCAGTTCACCTACCAGTTCCCGGAGATGGTCGAGCGCCTGGCGCTGGTCTCCAGCGGCGGCCTCGGCCCCGACGTCAGCCCGATCCTGCGGGCGGCGGCGCTGCCGGGAGCGGAGCTCTTCATCTCCGCCACCGCGGGGGTCGGGAGCCGGGTCGGTTCGGTCGTCGGTCGCGGCCTCGGCCTGGTCGGCCTGCGCCCCAACGCCGATCTCGCCGAAGTGACCCGTGGCTACGCGACCCTCACAGACCCCGCGCGCCGCAAGGCTTTCGTCGCCACCCTGCGCTCGGTGGTCGGCACCCAGGGCCAGCGTGTCGCGGCTCTCGACAAGCTCTATCTCGCCGACGACCTGCCGCTGCTGATCGTCTGGGGCGAGAACGACCCGATCATCCCGGTCGACCACGCCCGCGAGGCCCACGCCCAGCTGCCCAACAGCCGCCTCGAGATCTTCGAGGACACCGGCCACGTCCCCCAGCTGGAGCGCCCCGGCCGCTTCATCGCCGTCCTCGAACGCTTCCTCGCCGAAACCGAGCCGGCAGAGTTCGACCGCGACGAGTGGCGAGCGAGGTTCAAGGCGGCCGAGAGTTAGGAGTGTCGAGTTTGTCCCCCAAGTGGAGGACGAAGTCGACACGCCAAGGACGCGCCCGACAGGATTCGAACCTGTGGCCTACAGCTCCGGAGGCTGTCGCTCTATCCAGCTGAGCTACGGGCGCTCGACCGCAGCTTAGCCATAACTTGCGTAGGCTCGCCGCCGATGGATTTGGCGGTGACTTTTCTTGGAACCGGGGGGTCGGTGCCCTCGGCGCGGCGCTCCACGGCGAGCGTGTTGGTGGCGCGTGGGGGAGAGCGGTTGCTTTTCGACTGCGGGGAAGGGACGCAGCGGCAGATGCAGCGGTCCCTGGGCCTGGTGCAGGCGGACGAGATCTACCTCACGCACTTCCACGCTGACCATGTGCTGGGGATTCCCGGGCTACTGAAGACCTATGACCTGACCGACCGGCAGGTGCCCTTGAAGATCTACGGGCCGCCGGGGCTGACGGAGCTCTTCCAGGTCTTCTCGCCGCTTGTCGGCCGGCTGGGGTTCGGCTTGGAGCTGGCGGAACTGGGGCCGAGCGACGTCGTTGAGCACGACGGCTATGAGGTCCGCCCCTTCGAAGCCTCCCACCGCAACACGCGCGCCAACGGCTACGCGCTGGTCGAGGCCGACCGGCCCGGTCGTTTCGACCCCGCCGCCGCGGCCGCAGCCGGCGTCGCCGAAGGCCCCGCCTACGCGGCGCTCCAGCGCGGGGAGGAGGTCGAGGGCGACGCCGGGACCGTCACCCCCGATCAGGTGATGGGGCCAAGCCGCGAGGGGCGAACCCTCGTCATCACCGGCGACACCGCTCCCAGCCCCGCCACCGTTTCCGCCGCAGCCGACGCCGACCTCTTGATCCACGACGCCTCCTTCGCCGAGGAAGAGGTGCAGCGCGCCGCCGAGACCGGCCACTCGACCGTCGGCCAGGCGGCAGCCGTCGCCGACGAGGCTCACGTGAAGATGCTCGCCCTCGTCCACATCTCCTCCCGCTACCACGTCGGCAAGGTGATCGAGGAGGCCCGCGACATCTTCGAGCCAACCGTCGCCCCCAAAGACTTCGACGTCATAGAACTGCCATTTCCGGAGCGAGGATCACCCCAGCTAATCCCAAACGGAGCCCGGGAGCCGAACGGCGAGGGGTAGGGGTCCTCGACGGACCCTCCCCGCTGTTATCCGTCGAGGACCCCTACCCCTCGCCGCCTGGGCCGCTGCTACGCTGCCCCCGTCCTTTAACCAGGTCCCGAGAGGCCAGGAAGGAAGCAACTGAAGTGAGTGAGAAGGTCGTGCTGGAGCACGACGATTTGAGGCGGACGCTGCGGCGGATCGCCCACGAGATCGCCGAGAAGAATCCGGATTCGGACCGCCTCGCGATCGTCGGCATTCACACCCGCGGCGCCGTCCTGGCCCGCCGCCTCCATGTCTTCCTCGGTGAGCTGACCGGCACAGAGCTGCCGATCGGCGACCTCGACATCTCCTTCTACCGCGACGACGTCGGCGCCAAGGCGCCCTCCGAGCAGCCGGTCGTCCACGCCTCCCACATCGACTTCGACCTTTCCGACCGCACGGTGATCCTCGTCGACGACGTCCTCTACACCGGCCGCACGGTCCGCGCCGCGATCGAGGCCCTCTTCGACTACGGTCGCCCGCGGCGGGTGCAGCTGGCGGTTCTCTGCGACCGCGGCCATCGCGAGCTGCCCTTCCGCCCCGACTACGTCGGCAAAAACCTGCCGACGGCGCGCGAGGAGCGGGTCAACGTCCGCCTCGAGGAGATCGACGGCGCTGACGAAGTGACGATCTCCGAGCCCAGCCCAGTGGAGGTGAGCCGATGAAGCACCTGCTCTCGATCGAGCAGCTCTCGCGTGAGGAAATCGAGGCGATCCTCGACCGCGCCGAGAGCTTCGCCGAGGTCGGCCGCCGCGACATCAAGAAGGTGCCGACCCTGCGCGGCCGCACCGTCGTCTCGCTCTTCTACGAGTCGAGCACCCGCACCTCCAGCTCCTTCGACCTCGCCGCCAAGCGCCTCTCGGCCGACCTCGTCTCGGTCAAGGCCGCCGGCTCCTCGGTCGAGAAGGGCGAGTCGCTGAAGGACACCGTCGCCACCCTCTCCGCTTACGACCCGGCCGCGATCGTCATCCGCCACCCCTACGCGGGCGCCGCCCAGATGGTCGCCGGCTGGACCTCGGCCGCGGTCGTCAACGCCGGCGACGGCAAGCACGAGCACCCGAGCCAGGCGCTGCTCGACGTCTACACGCTGCGCCGCCGGCTCGGCTCGCTGGAGGGGACCCGGATCTGGATCGTCGGCGACGTCCTTCACAGCCGCGTCGCCCGCTCCAACCTGCTCGCCTTCGCGCGGATGGGCGCCGAGGTCACCGTCTGCGGCCCGCCGACCCTGATCCCGCGCGGGATCGAGGCACTCGGCTGCGAGGTCTCCTACAGCCTCGACGGGATCGAGGAGGCCGAGGTCGTCTACGCCCTGCGGATGCAGAAGGAGCGGATGAGCGAGAGCTTCGTCCCCTCCCTGCGCGAGTACGCCGCCAACTTCCAGATCGACACCCGCCGCCTCAACCCGCGCCAGCTGCTGATGCACCCCGGCCCGGTCAATCGCGGGGTTGAGCTCTCCGGCGAGGCGATCGACTCGCCCCAGTCGCTGATTGCCGAGCAGGTTGCTGCCGGCCTGGTGGTGCGGATGGCGATCCTCTACGAGCTGCTCGCCGGGTCCGAGGGCGGCAACACCGCCGACCAGGGCGAGGGCAGCCGTCCGACCCCGATCGGAACCCCGGCATGAGCCTCACCGACGCACTCGACGTCCGGTCCGGCGAGGCCGCGCACGTGGTCCTGCGGCGGGCAACCGTCCTCGACCCGGTCGCCGGCATCGACGCCGTCCACGACGTCGTCGTCCGCGATGGGTCGATCGCCGCGCTCGCCGCCCCCGGCGAGGCCGAGGTCGACGGTGCCGAGGTGGTCGAGGCCGAGGGCCTGCACGCCTTCCCGGCCTTCTTCGACCCCCACGTCCATCTGCGCACCCCCGGCCACGAGCACAAAGAGGACGTCGAGACGGGGACCCGCGCCGCCGCGGCCGGCGGCTACTGCGGGATCCTGGCGATGGCCAACACTCAACCGCCGATCTCGACCGCGGCCGACATCTCGTCCCTGCGCGAGCAGGCCCGGGCCAGCGCCTCGGTCCCGGTTGGCTTCCTCGCCACCGCGACCAAGGCGATGGAGGGTGTCGAGCTGACCGAGATGGTCGAACTGCGCGAAGCCGGGGCGATCGGATTTTCCGATGACGGCCTGCCGATTACCGACGCCGGGGTGATGCGTCGCGCTCTGCAGTACCAGCGCCTCTGCGGCGGCAACATTGCCCTGCACGAGGAGGACCCGGCGCTCTCCCGCGACGGAGCGATGCACGAGGGGCCGGTCTCCGCCGCGCTCGGCGTCGTCGGTATCCCTTCGGTCTCAGAGTCGACGATGGTCGCCCGTGACGCCGCCCTCGCCGGCTACGAGCAGGCCCGCATCCACGTCCAGCACCTCTCCGCCGCCGAGTCGGTCGAGGTCGTCCGCGCCGCCAAGGCCGCCGGGGTCCAGATCAGCGCCGAGGCCAGCCCGCACCACCTCTGCCTCACCGACGAGGCGGTCCGCGGCCTCGACCCGCACCGGGCGAAGATGAACCCGCCGCTGCGCGAAGAGAGCGACCGCCAGGCGCTGATCGAGGGGCTGCGCGACGGCACGATCGAGTGCATCGCCACCGACCACGCTCCGCACCAGCCGGAGGAAAAGGACGTCCCCTTCGAGCAGGCGGCGATGGGGGTGACCGGCCTCGAGACCGCGTTCGCCGCGCTTCACACCGAGCTGGTCCTGCCGGGCACTATCGATCTCGCGCTGCTGGTCGAGCGGATGGCCGGCGGCGCCGCGCCCTTCGACCTCGAGCGGCCGACCATGGCGCCGGGCTCGGAGGCCAACGTCGTCCTCTGCGACCTCGGCGCCGAGTGGACGGTGGGAGAGGACGGCTACGAGAGCCGATCGGCCAACTCCTGGTGCGCCGGCCAGACCCTCACCGGCCGGGTGTTGATGACCGTCGCCGCCGGCCAGGTCGCCTTCCGCCTCCGGTCCTTCTCCCTAGGGGTCGCCTCGTGACCATTCGTCTGTTCCTTTTCCTTGCCATGCACCAGAAAGGAACAGGCGAATGAGCGCCTATCTGCTGCTTGAGGACGGGACGCGGCTCGACGGGCTCGCCTGCGGCCACGCCGGCGCGGTGACTGGCGAGGTTGTCTTCAACACCGGGATGACCGGCTACCAGGAGTCGGTCACCGACCCCTCCTACGCGGGCCAGATCATCGTCTTCACCTACCCGTTGATCGGCAACTACGGAGTCTCCGGCGCGGCGATGGAGTCCGACGGCGTCCACGCCCGCGGCGTCGTCATGCGCGACGCCAAGAACGGCGAAGACGTCGCCACCGCCGAGGGGGGTTGGCTCGACTGGCTCGACGACTGCGGCATTCCCGCCGTCAGCGGTGTCGACACCCGGGCGCTGGTCCGCCACCTGCGCGACAAGGGAGCGATGCGCGGCGGCATCTTCCCGGCCGAGACCGCCGAAGTCGAGGCCCGCGAACAAGTCGCCGCCGAGCCCTCGATGGACGGCGCCGACTTCGCCCGCACTGTCACCCCGTCCGAAGCGGTCCGCTTCGAGGGCGACGGGCCGCACGTGGTCGGGATCGACACCGGGGTCAAGCTCAGCATCGTCCGCCAGCTGCGCGAGCACGGCTGCCGGCTGACGCTCCTGCCCTGCACCAGCAGCCCCGAGGAGGTGCTAGCCGAGGACCCCGACGTCGTCTTCCTCGCCAACGGCCCCGGCGACCCCGCCGCCCTCGACTACGTGGTCGACACGGTCCGGGGCGTGATCGGCAAGAAGCCGGTCTTCGGCATCTGCCTCGGCCACCAGCTGCTCTGCCGGGCGGTTGGCCTCGAGACCTACAAGCTTCCCTTCGGCCATCGCGGCGCCAACCACCCGGTCAAGGATCTGGAGACGGGACGGATCGACATCACCTCCCAGAACCACGGCTTCGCCGTCGTCGGCCCGGGGGGAGAGCCGAAGATCGAAGGCGACGAGCCGATCCGCTGGGACACCGACTTCGGCGTCGCCGAGCTCTCGCAGCTGAACCTCTACGACCGCACGGTCGAGGGCCTCGTCCTCCGTGATGTCGCCGGCGCCACCGTCCAGTACCACCCGGAGGCGGGTCCGGGACCCCATGACGCCCGCCACCTCTTCGACCGCTTCCTGGAGCTCGCAGCGTGATCTGGCCGCCGCCCGACCGCCCACTCGAGGGAAGCCTGGTCCGCCTTGAGCCATTGATCGAGGCGCACCGCGAGCCGCTGCGCTCGGTCGCCGGCCATCCCGAGATCTGCCGGATGACGCTGCAAACCGTCGCCTGCCGGCGTCCTCGGTCGCTCGCGTGCAGAGCACGCCACGCTCCCTGCGTCCTTGGCAGGCTCGGTTTTCGCGCCCCCGGAAAGAGCCTGATAAACGCGGGGTTGAGGACTTCTCGGAATCCGCGTGTGCGGCTGGCGGATGCCGGACCGAGTGGGGCTAGGACGCAGGGAGCCCGAATAGCAGCGCTATTCGGGCGACTGAGGACGACGCCCGGCGAAGTGTGTCCGGCGCCGCCAGGCGCGCGCGCGGCCGCAAGTACATGCTGATGCCGGTCACCGGCGTCCGCGACTCGGCCTATTACTCGATCGTCGACGACGAGTGGCCGGCGGTTCGGCAAAACCTGGATCAGCGCCTGGCAGGGGCGCGGGAGGTGCGCAGTGCCTAAACGCGAGGACATCCAGAAGATCCTCCTGATCGGCTCGGGGCCGATCGTGATCGGCCAGGCGGCCGAGTTCGACTACTCCGGCGTGCAGGCCTGCAAGGTGCTGCTCGAGGAGGGCTACGAAGTCGTCCTCGTCAACTCGAACCCGGCGACGATCATGACCGACCCGGAGTTCGCCACCGCCACCTACATCGAGCCGCTGCTGCCCGGGCCGGTGACGAAGATCATCGAAAAGGAGCGCCCCGACGCGCTGCTGCCGACGCTCGGCGGCCAGACCGCGCTCAACATCGCGATGACCCTGTTCGAGGACGGGACCCTGGAGCGGTTCGGGGTCGAGCTGATCGGCGCCGACGCAGCGGCGATCAGGCGCGCCGAGGACCGCGAGGAGTTCCGCCAGACGATGAACGAGGCAGGGCTGCGGATCCCGTGGTCGATGACGGTGGAAAGCCTCTCCCAGGTCGAGGAGGCGCTGGCCGACGGCCGCATCTCCCTGCCGGCGATCGTCCGGCCCGCCTTCACGATGGGCGGCCAAGGCGGCGGTATCGGCCGCTCCGAGACGGAACTTCGCCAGGTCGTCACCGAGGGCCTCGCCGCCAGCCCGATCAACCAGGTGCTGGTCGAGGAGTCGGTGATCGGCTGGGGCGAGTTCGAGCTCGAGGTGATGCGCGACCGCAACGACAACGTGGTGATCATCTGCTCGATCGAGAACGTCGACCCGATGGGCGTCCACACCGGCGATTCGGTCACCGTCGCCCCGGCCCAGACGCTGACCGACCCGCTCTACCAGGACCTGCGCGACCAGGCGATCAAGGTGATCCGGGCGATCGGGGTCGAGACCGGCGGCTCCAACGTTCAGTTCGCGGTCAACCCCGAGAACGGCGAGATCGCGGTGATCGAGATGAACCCGCGCGTCTCGCGCTCCTCAGCGCTGGCCTCGAAGGCGACCGGGTTCCCGATCGCGAAGATGGCGGCGAAGCTGGCGGTCGGCTACGCGCTGGAGGAGATTCCCAACGACATCACCCGCGCCACGCCGGCTTCCTTCGAGCCGACGATCGACTATGTCGTCACCAAGATCCCGCGCTTCGCCTTCGAGAAGTTCCCCGGCTCCGAGGGCCGCCTCTCGACCTACATGCAGAGCGTCGGCGAGGCGATGGCGATCGGCCGCACCTTCCGCGAGTCCTTCGCCAAGGCGATGCGCTCGCGCGAGCTCGACAGCCCGGCCGAGATCCCGGAGTCCGACGCGGACCTGCTGACCGCGATCGAGGTCCCCTGCGCCGAGCGCTTCGACCTGATCCACGCCGCCTTCGAGCGCGGCCTCTCGGTCGAGGCGGTCCACGAGGCCTGTCTGGTCGACCCCTGGTTCCTGCGCGAGCTGCAGGCCCTCGCCACCGAAGGCGACGGCACCGAGGGCCTCGTCCGCACCTACAAGGCGGTCGACACCTGCGCCGCCGAGTTCGAGGCCGCGACGCCCTACTACTACTCCGCCCACGAGCGACCTCGCCACGACGGCTCGCCGCCCGCGAACGAGATCCGGCGCGGCGACAACGACTCGGTCGTCATTCTCGGCGCCGGCCCCAATCGGATCGGCCAGGGAATCGAGTTCGACTACTGCTGCGTCCATGCCGCGATGACCGCCCGCGAGCTGGGCCGCGACGCGGTGATGATCAACTGCAACCCGGAGACGGTCTCTACCGATTACGACACCTCTGACAGGCTCTACTTCGAGCCCCTGACCGCCGAGGACGTGCTCGCGGTCTGCGAGCAGGAGCGGCCGGAGGGAGTGATCGTCCAGTTCGGCGGCCAGACGCCGCTGAAGCTCGCTCGCACCCTCGAAGAGGCGGGCGTGACGCTGCTGGGAACGCCGGTCGACGCGATCGACCTGGCGGAGGATCGCGGCCAGTTCGGCGAGCTGCTCGACCGCCTCGGAGTCGAGGCGCCGCCCTACGGCACCGCCTTCTCGGCCGAGGAAGCGACCGCGGTCGCCGAACGGGTCGGCTTCCCGCTGCTGGTCCGCCCGTCCTACGTCCTCGGCGGCCGGGCGATGGAGATCTGTTACTCGACCGACGACCTCTCCTCATACCTGAAGCAGCACGTCAAGGCCGACCAGGAGCACCCACTGCTGCTCGACCGCTTCCTCGAGAACGCGATCGAGGTCGACGTCGACGCGCTCGGCGACGGCGAAGAGGTCTACGTCGCCGGGATCATGCAGCACGTCGAGGAGGCCGGCGTTCACTCGGGCGATTCGGCCTGCGTGATCCCGCCGCTCAGCCTCGGCGAGGAGATGCTGGAGCAGATCCGCGCCACCACCGAGCAGATCGCCCTCGAGCTCGGCGTGATCGGGCTGATCAACATCCAATACGGGGTCGCCGGCGGCAAGCTCTACGTGATCGAGGCCAACCCGCGGGCCTCGCGCACCGTGCCCTTCGTCTCGAAGGCGATCGGCGTCCCGCTGGCCAAACTCGCCTGCCGCTTGATGCTGGGCGAGAAGCTGGCCGACCAGGACCTGCCCGAGGGGCTGCCCGAGCACGTCAGCGTCAAGGAGGCGGTTCTGCCCTTCGCCCGCTTCTCCGGCGCCGACTCGGTGTTGGGTCCGGAGATGAAGAGCACCGGCGAGGTGATGGGCATCGCCGAGGACTTCCCGACGGCATTCGGCAAGGCGCAGGCGGCGGCCGGGGTACGGCTGCCGGAATCGGGCTCGGTTTTCATCACCGTCACCGACACCGACAAGCCCGCCGCGACCCAGCTCGCGACCCGCTTCCACGACCTCGGCTTCGAGGTGATCGCCACCGGCGGCACCGCCCAGGCGATCGAGCGGATGGGGGTGCCGGTGCGGAGGATCAACAAGCTGCACGAGGGCTCGCCCCACGTCCTCGACCTGATCGGCAAGTCCGAATGCGACTTGGTGATCAACACTCCAACCGGCTCCGGCGCCCGCGCCGACGGCTACGAGATCCGCACCGCCGCCGTCCGCCACGGCATCCCATGCGTAACGACGATGACCGGAGCCACCGCAGCAGCCCGCGCAATCGCCGCCGGCAAACAAGGCGACGCCGAAGTCCGCTCCCTGCAGGAGATCCACGACGGCGCCGTCCAGGCCGCCCTGGGGCAATGACCGCCCCCTTCGGCCGCCGACTCTGCGAAGTAGCGGAGAACAAGATCTCCGGCGGCTACCGGATCTTTTCTCTCTTAGACACCGAGGGACCGGCACCCGAACCAGGCCAGTTCTACATGCTCGCCACCGAGCGCAGCTGGGGGGAGGACGGAGGACGGCCCTACCTTCCGCGCGCTATCTCGGTAGCCGAGACTGCGGCCTCAAAAGGTGGAGTCCGCCTCGATTTTCTCGTCGAGGGAGTTGGCCCGGGAACCGGTCGCCTCTGTGAGCTTCAGGCCGGCGAGAACGTCTGGGTCACCGGCCCGCTTGGCAACGCCTTCTCAACGCCGAAGGAAGTCAATGCGGACGCCGCTGGAGCAATCCTCGTTGGTGGCGGCATCGGCATCGCCCCAATGGCCATCTGGCGCCACTATCTGGTCGAGCAGGGCATTCCCCTTCGCGTCCTTCTCGGATTCCGCAACGAAGCCCACGCAGGCGGTCTCAATGAGCTCTTTTGCTCCGGCGGTGCCCTCTGTCCAGACATCCGCCTGGCCAGCGAGGATGGCCACGCGGGCCACCAGGGCTACGTAACCGATCTCCTGAGCACGATGTTTGCCGGAGACGACGCCACCTCGGCCGTCGTCTACTCCTGCGGCCCACCAGCGATGCTCGATGCGGTCAGCGCCCTCTGCGAGGACCACAACGTCAGCTATCAGCTAGCCGAGGAGTCACCTATGGCCTGCGGTTACGGAGCCTGTTTCGGCTGCGCAGTCCCCAAACCAGGCGGCGGTTACCTCCGCCTCTGCGTAGACGGACCCATAACCGGCACCCTTCCGGTGGGTGGCGACGATCGGGAGGACTCCCCCGGCAGGGGGAGCCCCCGATCGGAGACAGGACCCGCCGGTCGAGCGGCCAGCGTCGACTTCTGCGGCATCGAGCTTGAGCACCCGGTGATCAACGCTTCCGGCACTTATGACGCGATCGCAGCGAGGAAGGTGTTCGGGGATGAGCTGCTGGCGGATTTCCCATTCGCGGCGTTTGTGTCGAAGACGATTACTCCGGAGCCGAGAGCGGGGAACGACCCTCAGCGGATTTGGGAGACCCCGGCCGGGATGATCAACTCAATCGGGCTTCCCAACAAGGGCTTGGAGGGTTTCCTGGCCGAGGATCTACCTCAGTTGGCCGAATTGCCGGTCCCGCTGATCGTTTCGGTGATGGCAACGAACCGGGAGGACTTTTCAAGGCTCGTTCGCGAGGTAGCCGAGCGAGACGAGGTAGCCGCAGTCGAGCTGAATGTTTCCTGCCCCAACGTGCACTCGGGACTGATCGTCGGCGAGCAGCCTTCGGAGACCATGGCGCTGATGGAGGCGCTGCGACCGCTGACGGAGAAGCCCTTGATCGTGAAGCTGACTCCTAACGTTGCCAGCCCCGAGTCGGTTGCAATAGCTGCCGAAGAGGGAGGAGCTGATGCGGTCTCGCTGATCAACACGCTGAAGGCAAGTGCCATCGATCCGATGACGCAGCAACCCGCCCTCGCGGCAGGTCACGGCGGACTTTCTGGTCCGGCCGTCCGGCCGATTGCGCTGCAGCAGCTGAGAGCGGTTAGAGCCGCAGTCGAGCTGCCCTTGATCGGTATGGGTGGGATCTCCAGTGGGGCCGATGCCGCTGAGTTCATTGCGGCCGGAGCAACGCTTGTAGCGGTCGGAACCGAGAGCTTTCGCGATCCGCGGGCAGGGTCGCGGATAGCAAATGAGCTGGAAACCGGCGTGTCGGGACGGCCTTCGCGCGTCGAGGCACTAGACCTGTAGTTGAGGTTGAGGTGAATTTGGGGGCAATTGGCCCCGGTCGGCTTGCACGGCCCCGAAGCGCGGCTATACTCGCCGCCCACATGACGGCCTCCCAAGTCAAAACTTCGCTCGCGGCTCCCGAGCGGTCTCTCGACCAACGGATGGAGGCCCTCAAGCGAGCCAACGACATCCGCACCGCCCGGGCGAAACTGAAGAAGGACCTGAAGGCCAACCGGGCGAGCATCCAGGCGATCCTGATGGACCCGCCCGAGTACGTCCTCACCGCCAAGGTCTTCGACATGCTGCTCGCGGTCCCGAAGTACGGCCGGGTGAAGACGAACCGGATTCTCAACCAGTGCCGGATCTCGCCGTCGAAGACGATCGGCGGCCTCTCCGAGCGTCAGCGCGCCGAGCTGATCTCTCAGCTTCGTCGGTAGCGACCGCCGCAGCGGTCAATATCCGCGCCCGCATGGCCAAAGTCTTCGTCATCACCGGACCCTCCGGGGTCGGCAAGGGGACCCTGATCAAGGAGCTGCTGAAGGCGGTTCCCAGCCTCGAGCTGTCGGTTTCGGCGACGACCCGCTCGCCCCGCCAGGGCGAGGAGAACGGGCGCGATTACCACTTCCTCACGCCCGAGCAGTTCGACCAGCGCAAAGAGGAAGGCGACTTCCTCGAGTTCGCCACCTACAGCGGCAACCGCTACGGAACTCTGCGCAGCGAGGTCGAACGGCGACTGGAGGCGGGTCACTCGGTGGTCTTGGAGATAGAGGTGCAGGGGGCACAGCAGGTGCGAGCGGCCGAGCTGGAGTCGGTCCAGATATTCATCGCCCCGCCTGACCCGGCGGTGCTGCGAGAGCGTTTGGCCGGTCGCGGTACCGACTCCGCCGAGGCGATCGACGAGCGGCTGAAGGTCGCCGAGCAGGAGCTTGCCGTGCAGGGGGACTTCGACCACTGCGTGGTCAACGACGAGATCGGACGCGCCGCCGCGCAGTTGGTTGGCATCGTCTGCCGTGAGCTAGACTCGCCAACCAGATGATCAAACCACGCGTAGACAAGCTTCTGGAGCACGCTGATTCGCATTACGCCGCCGTTGTCGTGTCGGCCAAGCGCGCTCGCCAGATCAACAGTTACTTCCACAACCTCGGAGAGGGCGGCTTCGGTGAGTACCCGCCGCCTATGGTCGAGACCAACGCCGAGAGGAATTACCTCTCGATGTCGCTCGAAGAGCTCGCCGAGGGCAAGCTGAAATACGAGTACCGGACCTAGCGGTCTCGCGCCCCGCCGACCGCGGGGCGCTTTCATTAGGGCCATGGCCCGACTTCTCCTAGGCGTCAGCGGCGGAATTGCCGCATACAAGGCGCTTGAGCTTGCCCGGCTGGCGACTCTGGCCGGGCACGGCGTGCGCGTGGTCATGACCGAGACCGCGACCCGCTTCGTCGGCGCTGCCTCGTTCGAGGGCATCGTCGGGGCGCCGGTCCTGACCTCCGAGTTCGAGCGCGACCCGCTGCGCGGCACCTTTCCGGGCGAAGCCTCCGAGGGCCACGACCCGATCGGCCACCTCGAGCTGGCCGGACGCTGCGATGCCTACCTCGTCGCCCCCGCCTCGGCCAACACGATCGCCAAGCTCGCCGCCGGCGCCGCCGACTCGATGCTGACCACCTCCTTTCTTGCCTGCACCGCACCGCGGCTCGTCGCCCCGGCGATGAACGACCGCATGTACGCCGACGCCGCGACCCAGGCGAACCTGGCGACGCTCCGCAGCCGCGGCATCGAGGTGATCGAGCCCGAGGAGGGCAAGCTCGCCTCCCGCGGCGAGTTCGGCCGCGGCCGCCTGCCAGATCCCGAGCAGCTGCTGGCCCGGGTGGAAGCCTCGCTGCCGGCGGGCAATCGACCGTGGGACGGGCTGCGGGTGCTGGTCACCGCCGGCGGGACCCGCGAGCCGATCGATCCGGTTCGCTTCATCGGCAACCGCTCCAGCGGCAGGATGGGGATCGCCCTTGCCGCTGCGGCCGCCAAGCGCGGGGCCGAGGTGACCTTGATCGCCGCCAACGTCGCCCTGTCGGCGCCAGCCGGCCTCCGCCGCATCGACGTCGAGACCACGGAGCAACTCGCGGCCGCCGCCGCGGAGGAGTTCCCGGCGACTCACGTGCTGCTGATGGCCGCCGCGCCCGCCGACTTCCGCGCCGCCGATCCGTCGGCGGGCAAGCTGCAGCGGTCAGGCTCGCTCGACCTCGCGCTGGAGCCGACCGAAGACATCCTCGCCTCACTCGCCTCGCAGCGCCGGGAGGGACAGACGATCGTCGGCTTCGCGGCCGAGCACGGGGGAGAGGCGGCCGAGCGCGCCCGCGGCAAGCTCGAGCGCAAGGGCGCCGACCTGATCGTCCTCAACGACGTCTCCGATCCCGAGATCGGATTCGAGAGCGATCGCAACGCGGTCACCCTGATTGCCGCCGACAGCGAGACCGAGGTGCCGATCGACTCCAAGGACGCCGTCGCCGAGTCGATCCTGGGTGAGGTCGACCGCTTGCGGGCAAATGCAAGCCGGCCGAGTGGCTGAGCGGGCTATACTGGCGACAAGCTTTTCTGTTCCATGTGCGTGTTGAGAAGTGGGCCTGGCCCACTTTTTTTACGCCTCCACCCGCAACATCCCAGGCATGACCGACCTCCAGCAGAACATTCAGCAGCAGTTGTCCGACCTCGACGACGAGGTTGAGCTCGTCGCGCTCGAGAAGCCCGGAAACGACTCGCTGCGCCTCTTCATCGACCACCCGGGCGGGGTCGACCTCGCGCTTTGCGAAAGAGTGACCAAGCACCTGGGCCACCTGCTGGCCGATTATTCGCTCGAGGTCTCCTCGCCTGGACCCAAATACAGCCGCACCGCCACCGCTTCCGAAAGCAAGGAGTCCCCGCAGTGACCAAAGAGATCGTCGACGCAGTCAAAGCGCTCGAGCAGGAGAAGGGAATCTCGGCCGACAAGCTGATGGACGCCCTCGAGGACGCCCTCCTCTCGGCCTACAAGAAGACCCCCGGGGCTGCGAAATACGCGCGCGTCGATCTTGACCACGAAACCGGAGACTTCCGCGTCTTCGAGCTGATCCTGCCTCCCGAGCTGGAGGAGAAGCTCTTGGCCGAGGCGGCCGAGCTGCAGGAGGAGCCGGAAATCGATCCCGAGACGGGGGAGATGAAAGAGCCGGAGGACCCCGAGCTCGACCCGGAGATGATCGCTCCCTACGAGGATCAGATCGCGACCAAAGACGTCACCCCCGAAGACTTCGGCCGGATAGCCGCCCAGACCGCCAAGCAGGTGATCCTGCAGCGGATCCGCGAGGCCGAGCGGCAGATGATGTACGACGAGTACCAGGACCGGGTCGGCGAGCTGATCACCGGGATCATCCAGCAGTCGGACAAGCGCTACACGCTGGTCCAACTGCGCGAGCGGGTCGAGGCGCTGCTGCCGAAGTCCGAGCAGGTCTACAACGAGCGCTACGACCACGGGATGCGGGTCAAGGCTGTGATCACCGATGTCTCCGACTCGACCAAAGGGCCGGCAATCGTCGTCTCCAGGCGCAGCCCGGAGCTGATCAAAAGCCTGTTTGAGCTCGAGGTGCCGGAGATCGCCGACAAGCTGGTCGAGATCGTCGGCGTCGCCCGCGAGCCCGGCTACCGCTCGAAGATCGCCGTCGTCTCGCACGCCGACGGAGTCGATCCGGTCGGCGCCTGCGTCGGCCCGCGCGGTTCGCGGGTGCGGATGGTCGTCTCCGAGCTGCGCGGCGAGAAGATCGACATCATTCCCCACAACGACGAGCCCGCCCGCTTCGTCGCCAAAGCGCTCTCTCCGGCGCGCGTTCGCGAGGTGATCGTCGACGACGACGAGCGCCAGGCGACCGTGATCGTCCCCGACGATCAGCTCTCGCTGGCGATTGGCCGCGACGGCCAGAACGCCCGCCTTGCCGCCCGCCTCACCGGCTGGCGCGTCGACATCAAGTCCGAGACCGAGTTCGCCTCCGACGAAACCGAGATCGAGATCGAGGGCGAAGAACAGTTCGACGGCCGCTGCATGGCGGTCCTCTCGAACGGGCGCCGCTGCCCGAACGCGGCGATCCCCGGATCGACCTACTGCGGCCTCGAGCCGCATCAAGCGCTGTCGCGCTTCGCGACCAGTCAGACGGCGATCCTGGCCAGCGTCTCTGAGACCGAGGTCGCGATCCTTGCCGACCCCGATGCCGATCAGGGCCAGGTCGACGAGATCGTTACCCGGGCGGAGTCCGAATTCGTCGAGCCGGTAGAGGAGGCTGAGGTCGCTGAGGAGACTCCTGGGCAGGACGAGGCCGCCGAGCCGGCGGGTCCTGTCTCCGATTCCGGGCTCCCCCTGTCGGGGGAGTCCTCGGAATCGTCGCCACCCGCCGGAGAGGCGGCGTCGGCTGATGAGGTAGCCACTGAGGAGGCAATTGAAGAGGACATTGCTCAGGAGGCGACGGAAGCTGAGGATGTGGCTGGTGAGACGCTTGGTGAGGATGACGAAGCGGCGGAGCCGGTCGCCGAGGAGGCGGAGCAGGCTTAGTGGCAAAGAAACGGGTTCACGAGATCGCGAAAGCGCAGGGCGTCAGCTCCAAAGAGCTGCTCGCCGCCCTCAAGGCTGCCGGAGTGGAGGCGAAAGCCGCCGCCTCGAGCGTCGAGGAGGCCGATGCGCTGAAGGCGATCTCGGCGGCTAAAGGCAACGGCGGCGCCGAGGCGAAAAAAGCCCCTGCGCCGCAGGCTGCCAAACCGGCAGCACCGCAAGCGCCTGCGGCACCCGCGGCCGCTCCGGCTCAGGCCGCGAAACCCGCCGCACCACCCAAAAAAGCCAACACGTCGACCAAACCCGTGCGTCCGGCCGGCGCCCAGCAGGGCGGCGGCGGCGGAGGCGGTGCCTCCTCGAAAAAACGCCGGGTCGTGATCGACTCGCAGGCCTCGCGCCGCGAGCAGGGCGGCGGCCCGCCGCCGCAGCGCCCGCCGCGCCGCCGTGGTGGCCGCCGTCGCCGGCCGCTGCTCGAGGAGCCGCCAGCCCAGTCGGACACGCCGGAGGTGCTCGCGGCGACCAAGGTCAACTCGGGAGCGACCGTCCGCGAAGTCGCTGAATCGCTGGGCCTGGCCCCGGCCGAGGTGATCAAAAAATTGATGATGATGGGCGAGATGGCGACCCTGACGCAGACCCTCACCGACGACTCGGTGAAGGCGATCGCCGACGAGTACGACCGCAAGGTCGAGATCGTCCACGCCGCCGACGAGGAGCCCGAGGAGCCGGAGTTCTCCGACGCCGACGAGGACCTGGTCGACCGCCCACCGGTGGTCACGATCATGGGTCACGTCGACCACGGCAAGACCTCGCTCCTGGACGCGATCCGCGAGACCGAGGTCGCCGCCGGCGAGGCCGGTGGCATCACCCAGCACATCGGCGCCTACCAGGTCCATCACGACGAGAAGACGATCACCTTCCTCGACACCCCCGGCCACGCCGCCTTCACGGCGATGCGCGCCCGCGGCGCCAAGGTCACCGACGTCGTCGTCGTGGTCGTCGCCGCCGACGACGGGGTGATGCCGCAGACCAAAGAGGCGATCGACCACGCCCGCGCCGCCGACGTGCCGATGCTGATCGCCGTCAACAAGATCGACAAAGAGGGTGCCAACCCGGAAAAGGTCCGCAGCGAGCTCGCCCAGGAGGGCATCAGCCCTGAGGAGTGGGGCGGCGACACTGTCTTCTGCGAGGTCTCGGCCAAGACCCACGACGGCCTCGACAACCTGCTCGACATGATCCTGCTCGTCACCGAGCTCGAGGAGCTCGCCGCCAACCCGAACACGACCGCCTCCGGGCACGTGATCGAGTCCCAGCTCGACCCGGGCCGCGGTCCGGTCGTCACCGTCCTCGTCGCCCGCGGCACCCTGCGCGTCGGCGACTCGCTCGTCGCCGGCCCCCAGTGGGGACGGGTGCGGGCAATGCAGGACTTCACCGGCAAGGCCGTCGAGGAGGCGGGGCCGGGGATGCCGGTCGAGGTGCTCGGCTTCGACGGCGTCGCGGACGCCGGCGAGTTCGTGCAGACGGTCGACGGCGACCGCCAGGCCCGCCAGATGGCGGGGGAGCGCGCCCACCGGCTCAAAACCGAGGCGCTAGCCCGCCGCCAGGGCCGCAAGGTCAGCCTCGACGAGGTCTTCGCCCGCGCCCAGGAGGGCGAAATCAAGGAGCTCAACATCGTCCTCAAGGCCGACGTCGCCGGCTCCCTGGAGGCGCTCCAGGACGAGCTCGCGAAGGTGCCGCAGGAACGGGTGGCGATGAACATCATCCACTCGCAGACCGGCGGCATCAACGAGTCCGACGTGATGCTCGCCTCGGCCTCCGACGCGATCATCATCGGCTTCAACGTGCGGCCTCTGCTCGACGCCAAACGCGCCGCCGCGCGCGAGGGCGTCGACGTCCGCACCTACTCGGTCATCTACAAAATCACCGAAGACCTGCGCAACGCGATGGAGGGCCTGCTCGATGCGCTTGAGGTCGAGGAGACGATCGGCGAGGCGCTGGTCAAACAGACCTTCAAAGCCTCGAAGGTCGGCCGCATCGCCGGCTGCGTCGTCGCCGAGGGCAAGGCGGTTCGCACTGCCAGCGTCCGCCTGATCCGCGAGGGCACGGTCATCTGGACCGGCTCGCTCGGGTCGCTGCGGCGCTTCAAAGACAACGTCCAGGAAGTCGAGGAGGGCCAGGAGTGCGGCATCGTCCTCGACGGGTACGCCGACGTCAAGGAGGACGACGTGCTCGAGTTCTTCCAGACCAAACAGGTCGAGCAGACCCTGGAGTAGCATGGCCAGCTCCCGCATGCGGCGCATCAACGAGGTGCTCCGCGAGGTCGTGGGGGCGGCAGTTTCAACCGAATTGAGCGATCCTCGTATCGGCTTCGTGACCGTGACCTCTGTCGAGACCAGCCCCGATCTGCGCACCGCCAAGGTGTACGTCAGCGTGCTCGGCGACGAGGACGAGCGGGCGGCGACGCTTGAGGGCCTGCGCTCCTCCCACGGCGTGATCCAGTCACGGATCGCCGCCGAGACGCGGATGAAGCGGACGCCCACCCTGACCTTCCACTACGACGAGACGATCGAGCAGGGCGTGCGGATCTCCGAACTGCTGGAGGAGGAAGAGTGAGCGCCAGCCCTGAGGTCGCGACCTCGGACCTTGAGCGCGTCGGCGCCGAGCTGCGCGCCCGCGACCGCTTCCTGCTGACCGCCCACGAGGGACCCGACGGCGACGCCCTCGGCTCGCTGCTCGGCCTCCATAACGTCCTCACCCAGCTCGGCAAGGACTCGGTGATGTTCATGGCGGCGAAGGAGTTCCCGCTGCCGATCGAGTATCGCTTCTTGCCGCTCGAGGAGGTCTTCCACGAGCCGCCGGCGGACATGGCCGACCGCACCGTGATCTTCCTTGACTGCGGCAACATCGACCGGATGCCGGTCGAGTGGCTGACTGCGGGCGGCAACGACGTGATCAACATCGATCACCACCACGACAACACCTGCTTCGGCGACATCAACCTGGTCGAGGTCGGCGCCTCCTGCACCGCCGAGATCGTCTACGACCTGGCGACGCTGCTCGGGGCGAAGATCACCCCGGAGATCGCCTCGGCCCTCTACGTCGGCCTAATCACCGACAGCGGCAAATTCATGTACGAGAACACCAACGCCCACACTCATCGGGTCGCCGCCGACCTGATCGAAGCCGGTGTCGACGTTGACGACACCTATCGCCGCCTCTACGAGAACGTGCCGCTGGAGAAGCTGCGCCTCGTCTCGCGCGCCCTCGACGGGATCACCAGTCATTGCGACGGACGTCTGGCAATCAGCTACATCACCACCGCCGACTACGAGGCGACCGGGGCCAGCGAGGAGATGACCGAGGGCCTGATCGACCACCTGCGCTCGATCGACGGGGTCAAAGTCGCGGCCGTGATCCGCGATCTCGGCAACCGTGGGAGGGCGGCCCGCAAGGTGAGCCTGCGCTCCAGCGCCGGCGACGTCGACGTCTCGGCGATCGCCCGCGTCAACGGCGGCGGCGGCCACAAACGCGCCGCCGGGTTCTCGACCGACCTCGAGCACGCACAGTTGGTCGAGTTCCTGGCTGCAGAGGTCTCGGCGCAGCTCGATTCCTGACGATGGCTGGGGATGCCGGCACCGTGCTGCTCTACGACAAGCCCGCCGGCGTGACCTCCCACGACGTCGTCGCCAAGGTCCGCCGTGAGCGCGGCGCCAAAGCCGGCCACGCGGGCACCCTCGACCCGTTCGCCACCGGCCTGTTGCTGATCCTGCTCGGCCGGGCAACGCGCCTGCAGCGCTTCCTCGTCGGCCTGCCGAAGACCTACCTGGCGACCGCACGCCTCGGCTGGATATCCAGCACCGGCGATTCCGATGGTGAGCTGACCGAGACCGGGAATCTCCCCACCGCGCTGGAGCTGCCGACCGGCACCGTCCGCCAGCGGGTACCGATGACCTCGGCGGTGCGGGTCGGAGGGGAGAGGCTCTACAAGAAGGCCCACCGCGGCGAGGTGGTTGAGACGCCGGTGCGCGACGTCGAGGTCCACCGTGCCCAGTTGCTCTCCAGCGAGGGTGGCTACGCCCACTATGAGATCGAGTGCTCGGCCGGGACCTACGTCCGCACCCTGGTCGAGACTCTCGGCGACGCCTACTGCTCCGACCTGCGCCGCACCGCGATCGGGCCCTTCCGGGTCGAGAACGCCGGCGAAGAGGTCCCGGCCGAGCGGGTGGCGGAATTGGTCCCGGCGGTTGCGGAGGCGATGCGATGAGCATTGCGGTCACCTCCCTGCCCGACGCCGAGCCGCGCCCCCGCAACGTCGCGATCGGCACCTTCGACGGTGTCCACCTCGGCCACCAGGCGGTGATCGACGGTGCCGACACGGTCCTTACCTTCGATCCGCACCCGCTCGAAGTCCTGCACCCGGCGGCGACGCCGAAACTGATCATGCCCTTCGGAGTCAAGCGCGACGTGATCGAGGGGCTGGGTGTGCAGGAGCTGGTGGTGATTCCCTTCGACAAAGACTTCGCCCAGCGCAGTGCCGAGGACTTCATCGCCCACGTCCTGCTCGAGAAGCTCGACGCCAAGCGGGTCTCGGTCGGCGAGAACTTCCGCTTCGGCGCCAAAGCCAAAGGCGATCCGGCGATGCTGGAAGCGCACTCCGAGTTCGAGACCCGGGTGGTGCCGCTGGTCGAAATCGACGGTGAGACCGTCTCCTCGACCCGGATCCGAGCGCTGGTCGCGGCCGGCGACATGGAGCAGGCGCGGCGCTGCCTCGGGGCGCCGTTCATGGTCGAGGGCACAGTCGTCCAGGGGGACCAGCGCGGGCGCGAGCTCGGTTTCCCGACCGCCAACATCGTCCCCGACGACAGCCTCGCGATCCCCGGTCACGGCGTCTACGCGGCCTTCGCCGACGGCGTCCCGGCCGCTGTCAACGTTGGCGTGCGGCCGACCTTCGAGAGCGGGAGGGGAGTCCTGATCGAGACCTACCTGATCGACCGCGAGGAAGACCTCTACGGCAAGACCCTTCGGGTCGCCTTCGTCGAGCGCCTGCGCGGCGAGCGCGCCTACCACGAGGTCGACGAGCTGGTAGCCCAGATGCACCGGGACGTCGATGACGCCAGGCGCGTCTGTGCTACTTTCCAGCGGCCGTGACCCCCGGGGTGCACGGTTTTTTTGAGGGATATACGAGATGAGCCTGACCAAAGATAAAAAGAGCGAGCTGATCGGCAAGTACGGCCGCGGCGACCAGGACACCGGTTCGGCCGAGGTCCAGGTGGCGCTGCTGACCGAGCGGATCAACGAACTCACCGAGCACCTGCGCGCGCATGTCAAGGACCACCACTCGCGCCGCGGACTGCTGATGCTGGTCGGCAAGCGTCGCCGCATGCTCCGCTACCTCGAAAAGAATGACCTCGAGCGCTATCGCGCCCTGGTCAAAGAACTCGGCCTGCGGCGATGATCGCCGTCGGGGAACAAGCCCCCGACTTCACTCTTCGCAACCAGGACGGCGAGAAAGTCTCGCTCTCCGACTACCGCGGCCGCAAGGTGATGCTGGTCTTCTACCCGGGCGATTTCAGCCCCGTCTGCGGCGACCAGTTCTCGATCTACCAGGAGGTCAAGCCGGAGATCGAAGAGAAGGGCGTCGAGCTGGTCGGGATCAGCGTCGACGGCTTCTTCGCCCACAAGGCCTTCCAGGAAAAGCTCGGGTTCGACACCACGCTGCTCTCTGACTTCGAGCCGAAGGGCGAGGTCGCCCGCGCCTATGACTCCTATGTCGAGAAGTTCGGCTTCGCCAACCGCACCCTCGTCCTCGTCGACGAGGAGGGCACGGTCGCCTGGACCTACGAATCGCCCAACCCGGGCGAGTTCCCCGGCGCCAACGTCATCTTCGACGCGCTCGCCTAGGCCGGTGGCCGACCTCGGCAGCGCCCCGATCCCGCCCGTCGGGTCCGACGATCACGTCCGTGGCGCAGGGGAGGAGGGCTTGATCGTTTACGCCGACCTCGGCTGCCCCCGCTGCGCGGGGTCCTGGCAACGACTGACCGAAGAGTCGGGCCGCCTCGTCTTCCGACACTTCCCGGTCAAGAGCAAGCATCCGCGCTCCCCGGACCTGCACGCCGCCGCCGAGGCCGCGGGCTTCCAAGGCAGTTTCTTCGCGATGGTCGACTCGCTATACGCCGATCGCGGCCGCGTCGACGACCCCCACCTGTGGCAGCGGGCGGAGCGATTCGGGCTCGATCTCGACCGCTTCCAGGCAGATCGCCGCATGGAGGAGACCGAGGCCCGGATCAAGCGCGATTTCCAATCCGGCATCCGCGCCGGGGTGG
>CAWAUA010000010.1:0-286391 GCA_963785175.1 uncultured Actinomycetes bacterium
GTTCATCAGCCAGATCGTCGGCGTGCGTGTGCACATCGATGAATCCGGGCGCCACGATCAAACCGGCCGCCTCGATGACGTCGCCGGCATCGCTTCGAGGGATCGTGCCGATGGCGGCGATCCGGCCGTCCTTGATTGCGACGTCCGCCCGCCTGGCGGCCGCGCCGGTGCCATCGACGACCTGGCCTCCAGAAATCAGCAGGTCGAATCGTGGCGGGGCCTGGCCGATTGATGGCTGCCCGGCAAGGACCAGGACCAGCGCGGCAAGAAAAATTCGAACACCGTTCAGGATGGGCATCAGACGTCGATTCCAATCATCTGCATCAGCCGCAGGGCGTTGCGAGACGTCGCGATGCCAGGCTTGAGGATGTAATCAAAGCCCATCGTTCCATCCGCATCGAGTGTCTCGGAGAAGTGCATCAACTGTGCTGCACTTTTCAAGGGCTCCTCGTCCGCCAGCCCGAGGTCGTGCGTCGTCATCGCGCCGATGGCGCCGGCGTCAAGAAGATGGCGTGTGACCGCGCGGACGGCGAGGCTGCGCTCGACACTGTTCGTGCCCTGAAGGATCTCGTCCAGAAGATACACGAGCACACGATCCTTGCGCTCGTGTTGCGCCGCGTCGACGACGCCCTTGAGCTGCGCCAGCGCGGCCATGAAGTAGGAGTAGACGGCGTCGAGCGAATCCGTCACACGGATACTGGTCTGCAAGTCACAGTCGGGCAACGACATGTGGCGCGCGCAGACGCAGCTCCCGGCATGGGCGAGAACGATGTTGAGACCAATCGACCGCAAGAGGGTGCTCTTGCCGGACATGTTGGAACCGGTGATGAGCAGCACCGACCCGGGCGGCCCCATCCTGACGCTGTTGGCGATCCGACGCGCGTCGGCGATAAGCGGATGGCCAATATCTTCGGCGGCGACTTCGCGGGCGTTCCCGAACTCTGGCGCTGCCCATCCCGGGTTGTCGCGCCGGGCGGTTGCGAGCAGCGTCAGCGCTTCGAGCTCACCGAGGGCCTCGAGCCAGCCTCTCACGCGGCGCCCGCTCACACGCGCCACCGTTCGAGCGTGAAGAGGACGTGGAAATCCCAGAGTGTGAAGGCCTGCACCGGGAAGTGCAGCATCGCCGCGCCGCGGCGCAGTTCGCCGAAGCCCAGGATGCGATTGAGCCGGCGCATCGACACGGGCGCCGTGTGGCCATCGGCCGACAGACGGTCGAGGAGCTCGACCAGCCTCGGCGCCGTGCGCGGAGAGGTCACCGCATGCTCGAAGAGCGCGGCATATCGTGCGAGCGCATCCTGTCCCCCGCCGGCGCGATCGAATGCGCTCTGAAGGCGCTCCGCGGTCGCAAACGACAGGATGATCCCGGGCAACTCAGCGGGATCGGCCTAGGGCCACCAGATTGAGGCCCGTGGGAGCATGCAGCGCGATCAGGGATCCAGAGTGCTGCGACGAGGGTAAACACGACAACGCGCAAGAGGCCTGCATGCCGGCCGAAGGCGTCCGGACCTTCCGCCCACATGAGGAAATGATCGATCTCGGCCTGCCGCGCGCCGCCGGCGAGGACACCATGCGCTTCGAGCCTGAGCCGCCAGTCGTCTTCCGCCGCGAGGACGGACGTCGCGGCCTGGCGTTCGACGATCTCGGAGCGGGACGCCGGCCGCAACAACCAGTCCGCGAGAGTCGTTCGCCGCGCGGCGTTGCGGCTGGCCCGAGCCACTGAAAGACCGAGGCGTGGCCGAAGAGATCGAGATTGACGGTGTACGGATGATCGGCTAGGTCCACAGTCGCGGGCGCAGCCGCGTCCGGCAGCGCGTGCCAGTCGCGCGCGCGGCGCGACATCGCGCGAAGATTCACGAGGCGCAACGCATCGAACCACGCCACACGCACATCGACGCGCGCGTGCCAGACCACCAGGGCGCCGAACAGGGCGAATAGCAGCAAGGTCAGCGCGAGCGGCAGTGGCCGCACGCCGCGCGAGATCATCCACACGACGCCTGCAGCGCCAACGAGGAAATCGTGAGTCGCAGACGGGCGATGCGCTTCGAAAGCGCCGCGTCCGTGTCGCGATCGGCGGCATGACGCGCTGCATTCTCGGCGTAGGGAACGGGACGGGGCACGTTGGTTGAGGGTTCCAGGTTCCAGGTAAGTGGACAGTCCCACAAATCATCGCGCGAGGAGCGGTTCTACATCCTCAATACCGGCGTGTCCACCGTGCGCGCGCTGCAACCGGCCGTCTCGACGCGCTCAGCAAGATGTGGGCGAAAAACGGCGACATCATTCATCCTGATGGCGCCGTTGAACGCGGACCCGAGGCCATCTTCTTCAACCGCAGGCGGCTCTTCGCCCGCCTGGATACCGCTCGGCTCCAGGACCCGCTTAACCTGACCATGGTGCGATGCGTCAGCGAGGACGTTGCCGTTGCCGATGGCAACTGGCAATTACTCGGCGTGCGCGATGGGACTGGGAAGTCCCTGCCAAACATGGAGGGACAGGCTCTCTCGTCGTGGGGCGCTACGGCGGAGCATGGCTTATCGAGGTACCGCTACACGCTGAAGCCGCCTGATGCCGGAAGAGCGCCCACCCCGCTGCCAACGCGCCCCGGAGGTATCTACCCCTCTCTGAACGTCAACTGTTTCTCCTGACCGGCTTCGTGCTGGTGATGGTGATCCGTGGCAGCTTGCCTATCCGGGGCAGCCCGGTACCATTTTCGTCGGCGTTTATCCGCCGGTCCGGAACAGAGCCTTGAATCGTCGCGGTCCTGAACCGGAGCGAAGGCCGGATCTTTCTCGATCTCCGCGGCAGAAAGCGCTGCGGGATAGACTTCAGCCAGGCGATCGCGGCGTCCCCATCGCCTTTCTGCATGCAGGCGCGGGCCGCCGGCAGGCCCAGGTCCCGAGGTCCCAGTCCTTTGCCTTTCAGCTGCTCGAGCTCGGCGCAGGCTTCAGCGAACTGCGATGCGCCGAGCAACGCCTCCCCATACGACAGCCGCAACCGGGCATCTCAGGCTTCGCTTCACGAGTTCGGCGTAGTGCGGCGGGGGTCGCGAAATCGCCGCCCGCGACTGCGCCGCAGCAGCCGCCTCCGGGAGGCCTCGCCGCATCGAGGCCTGGAAGGCCGACGACGTCGCGCGCTTGACGAACTCGAGGGTGGTGTCAATCACGTCCCGCGTCGCATCCTCGTCGTCGACGATCTCGAATGCGTGGTGGCCGCCGGGGTAGTTCAGCAACGTCACAGGCGCGTTCTGCGTCTGTGCCAGCGTCGCCAGTTCGGTAATGGTTCGATTGACCCCCGGACGATCGAGGCCGGCGCGAACCAGCAGCACTGGCAGGTCGCGGCGGAACGTCGCGACTCGACCCCCGCCGTAGGACATGACGGCGGCCTTGATGGCCGTCAGCTTCGCGTCCTGGACGAGCGGCAGCGTCCGGTAGGCATTCCCAGAACCAGCGTAGACGGCGATACGCTCGCGATCCATGCCCAGGCTCGATGCGTTCCGCCGCAAGGTGCGCGAGCAACGCGGCGAAGTCCTGAGGGAAGCTCTCCTCGCGCAGATCGGGCAGGATCGCGACGAGACCCTTCGATGCCGCAATCTCGGCCCACGCCTTGTAGAAAGCGTTGCTGCGCTGCGCGCCCGTTGCGAGGTTGGAGAAGATGAGCGCGGGAAGACTCTGGCCCGCGGCATTCGGCGGCCGATAGACGTCCATCTGCAATGCGCCGTAAGGCTGGTCCTTCAGCGTCTCGACCGCAGCTGCTGGGGGCGCTGGATAGAAGAACTTGGATCTCCTGCCCGGTTGCTGCGGAGGCAAACAACATCACAAGTCCGGCGGCGAAGGCATGGCGAGGCATGGCGCATTCTCGGATGCTGTAGTGGTCTTTTCCAGTGGGAAAGTGCTCACCCTGCGGCGGGGAGTGATGGAGGAACAGGTGGTGGGGGCGGTTGGCTGTTGGCGGCTCGCTGCTCGAGGCTAACTGCTGGTTATTGCTTAAGCCTCGAGTTTGCGAATCGCGTCCCGACGACTGTCCGGCCCTATAATCACGCTATCTTTGGCTCTCACCCCCGGCACCCGTCTCGGCGCCTACGAAGTCACGGCACAGATCGGCGAAGGCGGGATGGGCCAGGTGTATCGGGCGACCGACACCAGGCTCAAGCGCCAGGTCGCGATCAAGATCCTGCCGCCCTCGCTCGCAGCTGACCCGGATCGGCTCGCGCGTTTCCAGCGCGAAGCGGAAGTGCTCGCTTCGCTGAACCATCCCAACATTGCCGGCATCTACGGCCTCGAGGAGAGCGGGGGCATGACCGCCCTCGTGATGGAATTGGTCGAGGGCGACGATCTGTCCCAGCGCCTCGCGCGCGGAGCCATTCCGGTCGATGAGGCGCTCCCGATCGCGAGACAGATCGCCGACGCCGTGGAGGCGGCGCACGAGCAGGGCATTATCCATCGCGATCTGAAGCCCGCGAACATCAAGGTGCGGCCCGACGGCACGGTGAAGGTGCTGGACTTTGGACTGGCCAAGGCGCTAGACCCTGCGGGGAATGCGAGCGCGGATCTGACGAACTCGCCAACAATCACGACACCCGCGATGACACAAGTGGGGATGATTCTCGGGACGGCGGCGTACATGAGCCCCGAGCAGGCCAAGGGCCGATCGGCTGACAAACGCAGCGACGTGTGGGCGTTCGGGTGCGTGCTGTTCGAGATGCTGACGGGGCGGCGTGCGTTCGCGGGCGACAATGTCAGCGAGACGTTGGCGGCCATCCTGATGCGCGAGCCCGACTGGACCGCGCTGCCTTCAGGAATTCCTCAGCACATTGCGATGGTCGTCCGGCGCTGTCTTCAGAAAGATCGTAAGGCGAGGATCCCCGATATCTCGGCTGCGCGTTTTTTGATGGACGAGGCGTCTGGTTTCCTCGCCGCGCCGGCGGCCGTTGTCGCGATATCGCGGCGACGCGCAGTCCAGTGGAAGGCCGCGTCCGTCGTGGCGGCGGCGACGATGCTGGCGCTCGCGGGCGTGGCATTCATTCACTTCCGCGAGAAGGCGCCTGCGTCGCCCGAACTGATGCGACTCGAGGTTCTGCCGCCAGACAAGACGATGCTCCAGAAGTTTGCCGTCTCGCCGGACGGTCGCAAGATCGCGTTCTATGCGGTCGGAGCCGACGGTGCCGGAAGCGTGTGGGTCCGATCGTTCGACTCGGGTGAATCGCGGCGCCTGGCCGAAACAGGACCTTCACCGTCCATCACGTGGTCGCCGGACAGCCGATTCGTCGCGTTTCCAGGTGGGGAAGCGCTGAACAAGCTGATGAAAGTGGAGGTGTCGGGCGGGCCTCCGCAGACTATCTGCGAGATCAAGGGCATCATCACGGGTGGATCGTGGAACCGTGACGGCGTCATCATCTTCGGCAGTTTTGGCGGCGGTACATGGCGCGTGTCTGCTGCCGGCGGCGCAGCCTCGCCAGTGACGGCGATCAGCGTGTCCCGCCAGGAGACGGGACACTCCACGCCAGTCTTTCTGCCGGATGGAAAGCACTTTCTGTACTTGCGCGAATCGGGCCTCTCCGAGAACATGGGGATCTATCTCGGCGCGCTGGACGCGACACCCGAGCAGCAGGCGTCAACGCGCCTAGTCGCGACGGGCTTCAGCCCGGTTTATGCACCCTCGCCAGATCCGAATATCGGGTACGTGCTGTTCCTTCGAGACAGCGCGCTGCAGGCTCAGCCTTTCGATTTGGCGAGACTGCAAATGGCCGGAGAGCCAGTACGCATCGCCGACCACGTGAGGAGCATCTTCGAGTTCGGGTTCTTCGGCGTCTCCGACAACGGCATCCTCGCGTACCAGACCGGCGACGCGATCAGACCGAACCTGCTGCAATTGACGTGGTTCGACCGGCGGGGCGCGAACCTCGGCGCGGCTGCGGGGCCAGGGTACGATGGCTCTCTTCGGCTGTCCCCCGATGCTTCACGCTTGGCAGTCACGCGGATGGATCTTTCGAGCGTCAGCTCGAGCATCTGGCTGGACGAGCTCGCACGGAATACGCTCACCCCATTAACATCGGCCAGGGTCGGGGACGCCGATCCTGTCTGGTCGCCAGACGGCGCGCACGTGGCCTATGCCTCGGACCGTTCAGGCCGCACCGGTCTCTATCAAAAGGCGGCGAACGGCGCGGGTGGCGAGCAATTGCTGCTCGAACCGAGCGGCAGCAGAAATCTCGACGACTGGTCGAGGGACGGCCGTTTTCTGCTGTACTCCCAAGTCGACTCCAAGACCAGGTCGGACCTGTGGTTGATGCCGCTCGCCGGCGACCGTAAGCCCACGGTGTACGTCAACTCCGAGTTCAACGAGACGCACGGGCAGTTCTCTCCCGATGGCCACTGGATCGCGTACGCGTCGGATGAATCCGGCCGCCCGGAGATTTACGTCCGTCCGTTCCCACTTACGGCAGACAGCGGCAAATGGACGGTCTCGAGCGGCGGCGGCGTCACGCCGCGGTGGCGACGCGACGGCAAGGAATTGTTTTTTCTGACAACCAAAGTTCATACCGTAATGGTGGCGAAGGTGAGCTATACGCCGACGTTCACAACCACCGTTCCGGTCCCTGCCTTCAGCGCGTCGATTCAGAACAACGCGGCCACGGGCGGCGGCGGTCCGGACAGCTTCAACTGGGACGTCACGGCGGACGGCCAGAAATTTCTGCTCCCGACGGTTGCCACCCAGGAGCACCCTCCACAGCCGCCTATCAGCGTCGTGCTGAACTGGACGGCTCTCCTGAAGAAGTGAGCCGAGACACGGCGAGGCGAGCGCTGCCATTTGTGAGGTAGCTTCGAGTCCATGCCGCGATCAAATCCGGTTCGTTCATCCAGGTGGTCAGCTCGCGCAGGCTGTCGCGCAGCGGCGCCAGGCGCGGCGTCTCCGAGTCGGGCCCGAAGACCGCCCGCATCACCACGTCGAGGGTGATGTCCTGCATCCGCGGCCAGAGCGCGAACGGCTCGCCGACCGGCCAGCGGGATATCTCCTGCCCGGCGACCTTGGCCATCATCTCCGCGTCGGCCTGCACCGCCTGGCCGTGGAAGGAGGGCAGCATCAGTTTGCGTCGGGTCATGTGCTCAGGTTCTTCGAGCAGCATCACCGAGCGCGGTCCGAGCAGCGGCCCCAGCAGCGGGTTGGCGGTGTCGACGCCGACCGCGGAGCCGGCGGTGAAGACCCTTTTCACGTCGTCGGGGTCGCTGAGGATCACCCAGTCGCCGTAGTGGCGGATCCGCAGGGTGAAGATGTCGCCGTAGCGGCGCTGGCACTTTTCCAGCCAGGGCAGCGGCCGCTGGGTCCAGCCGACGGCCTGCAGGGCGCGCGGCAGGCGCGGTCCGGGCGGCAGCGGGCTCATGCCGCATCCCTTCCGTTCTGGGCCGCCAGCTCGTCCATCAGCTCGTCCTCGAGCCGGCAGGTGGTGCCGATCAACAGCTCGAAGAGCGCGGCGGAGAACTGCGCCGGCAGATCGTGCTCGGCGCCGCGGGCGAGGTAGCGCTCACGGACGACCTTCACCCGGTCGGGCTGCATCATCGGGATCTCGTGCTCACTCTTGTAAGCGGCGACTTCGCGGCAGATCTGCAGGCGCTCGCCGAAGAGCCTGGCGATCTCGTCGTCGATCTCGTCGAGGCGGCGGCGGAACGGCTTGAGCCCGTCGGCGCTCATCGCCCCTCTCCTCCCAGCAGGCCGTTGGCGAAGGCGTAGCTGCAGGCGGCGAGCTCGTCGAGCGCGTAGCCCCCCTCCTGGATCACGCAGACCGGCAGCCCCGAGCGGGCCAGCAGGCGCCCGATCTCGGCGAAGATCTCGGGACGGAAGCTCCAGCCGCCGTGCGGGTCGCCGGCCACCGTGTCGTAGCCGAGCGAGACGACCAGGGCGCGGGCGATCTCCGAGAGGTCATGGATCGAGTGCGCCACCTCGCGCAGGTAGGTGTCTTCGTCGGGGCTCTCGGCGAAGGAGACGGCGCGTTCGCCGGCCATCTGCGGCAGCGCGGTCCCCGGCGGCAGGTTGGTGACCGGCGCCGCGTGCAGCGAGTGCAGAGCGGCGATCGGCCCCATCCGCTCGACCAGGGCCGAGGTCCCGTTCGGGTAGTGGAGGTCGAGGTCGACGATCCCGACCGGCTTCAGGCCGCCGTCGCAGAGGCGCCGGACCGCCGCGGCGGCGTTGTTGAGGTAGCAGTAGCCGGCGTGGAAGGCGGGCCCGGCGTGGTGGCCGGGCGGGCGGCAGACGGCGTAGGTGAAGCGGGCGCCCGCCAGCAACTCCTCGGCGGCGGTGATCGAGGTCCGGATTCCCTCCAGGGCGGCGGCGACCAGTGCCTTGTTGACGGGGATATCGGGCTCGAGGCCGGGCGGGGCGAAGTCCGGCATCACCACCGGCTCGCTCGAGGAGACCTCGCCCAGCACCTTCAGGTACTCGGCCTCGTGCAGCCGCGAGAGGGTCAGCTCGACCTGCTCGTCGGCAGCGTCGGCAGCGACCGCCCGCACCCGCGAATGGCGGACCAGGCCGGCCCGCAGCTCGACCAGGCGCTGGTTGGAGTCCTGGCCTTCGATCAGGCGTTCCCCTTCGCGCACCCAGAAGGCGGCGTCGCCGCTCCCCTGGCGCTGCTCGATCATCAGCAGCTCAAGGCTCATCGAGCAGCCTCCGCATCCGCGGCCCGAGGTGCTCGAACCCGTTGCGCTTGTAGAAGGACTCGGTCGAAGCGATCGCCGCGAAGGTCTCGCGCGGGAGACCGACCTCCAGCCGGCTGACGCCGCGCGTTCGCGCCTGGGACGCGATCGCCTCGACCAGTTCCGCCCCGACGCCGCGACTGCGCCAAGCCCCATCGACCCAGAGGTCTTGGATCGTCGCGTAGATGCCGGGAACGTGGATTGCCCGCTGCCAGCTGGCGGTGACAACGCCGACGATCGCTCCGTCGGCCTCCGCGATCAGCACCGACCCGCCCTGCGGGTCGTCGAGCAAAGCTTGTACCTCCGCCTCCATCTCGGCCCGTGCCGGAATCCGGCCGCCGACCTCGGCGAGAAGACTTGCGGCCGCGGTCGCAACCCCCTCGACGTCCCCGGCGCCGGCCTCGCGCACAGCCGCCTCCGTCGCCGCCGGCTCGCTCACGCGGCCTCCGCCTGCCTGGCGACCGGCTCCAGCTCGACACTCCAGGCCTCGCCGGGAGCATCCGAGCCGGTGACGGTCCGCGCGATCGCCGCCATCGGCGCCCGCGCCTTGAGCAAGATCTCGTCGAACTCCTCCTCGGGGTCCGACTGCATGACGATCGCGCCGCCGGCGCCGATCGTCGTCCGCCCCGGTCGCATCACGATCGTGCGGATGACGATGTTGAGGTCGGTGTGGCCGTCAGCGCCGAAGTATCCGATCGAGCCCGAGTAGACGCCGCGCGCCTCTTCCTCGAGGTCGTCGATGATCTCCATCGTCCGCTCCTTCGGGGCGCCGGTCATCGAGCCGCCGGGAAAAGTGGCGCGGACGCAGTCGACCGGGGTGCGGCCGTCCTCGAGCCGGCCGACGATGGTCGAGACCATCTGGTGCACGGTCGCGTAGGGCTCGACCACCATCAGGTCGGGAACCTCGACGCTGTCGACGTCGCAGACGACGCCGAGGTCGTTGCGCAGCAGGTCGACGATCATCAGGTGCTCGGCGTAGGTCTTTTCGTCTTCTTCCAGCTCCGTGCGGACGGCTGCGTCCTGGGCCGGGTCGGCAACCCGCTGGACGGTTCCCTTGATCGGCCGCGCCATCACCTGGCGTTGGCGGTCGACCGAGATGAAGCGCTCCGGCGAGGAGCTGACGATCGCGTTCTCGCCGAACTGGAGGAAGACCGAGAAGGGCGAGGCGTTGCTGCGGCGCAGATGCCGGTAGAGCTCGAACGGCTCCGGGCTGGCCTCGGTCGAGAACTGGTCGGTGAGGCAGACCTCATACGACTCGCCGGCCAGCAGTTCGGCCTGGGATTTGGCGATGTCGGCGAGGTAGCGGCTGCGGCCGCGGCCGGACTGGAAGCTGACGTGGGCGCCCGGGTCGCTGGGCGGCGCCAGCGGCCGCTCCGCCGGCGGGTTGGCAATTGCTTCGGCGACCAGCTCCGCGGCTGCGTCGAGCCAGAGCTCGGCCTCGGGGTCCTCGCCGCGGCAGAGAGCGAAGACGTGGGTCTTGTCGTTTGTATGGTCGACGGCGACGACGCGGTTGGCCAGCATCAGCGCCGCGTCGGGCAGGTCGGAGCTGTGCACGTTGGGGGAGCCGCAGTCGGCCTTCAGCTCGTAGCCGAGGTAGCCGACATAACCGCCGACGAGGCCGCGATCGATGCCCGCCGGGGGGTCGACCGCGATCCGCTTCATCTCCTTGTGCAGGTAGTCGAAGATCGACTTGTGCTCGACGATCTCGACGCCGCCGCGGTTGACCGAGACCTCGCCGCTGTCGACGTCGTAGCTGACGAAGCAGCGGTCCGGGCCGGCGGTCGTCCCCATGTAGGAGCACTGGGCGAGCCAGGTCGGCGCATCGGTGCTGTCGAGCCAGAAGGACGGGTCGTGTTCGGCGAAGAGCCGTTCGTAGACCTGCTCGGTCGGCGCCTGCCCCTCGAGGGTCCGCATCCGCAGCTCCAGCTCGCCGCCGGTCCTCTCGGCGACGGCGGGTGGCGCCGGCTTACCGCTGCGGGGAGCGATCGTCGCCCGGCCGGCGGGCCGCGTCGCCGAGCGCTGGTGGCGGGCGGCCATGTCGAAGAAGTTCTCGGCGATCTTCAGCCCGTACTCGGTCGAGATCGACTCGGGGTGGAACTGGACGCCCCAGATCGGCCGCCTCGTGTGCTCGACCCCCATCACCACGCCGTCGTCGGACCAGGCGACGATGCTGCCTTCGGGCCCAGGCGGGGTGGTGATCGCCAGCGAGTGGTAGCGGACCACCGAGAAGCCCTGCGGCACGTCCTTGAACAGGCCCTTGCCTTCGTGGTTGACGCGGCTGAGGCGGCCGTGCATCGCCATCGGGGCGCGTTTGACGTCGCCCTCGAGCAGGTTGCCGATCCCCTGGTGGCCGAGGCAGATGCCGAAGACGGGGACTTCGCTGTGGCGGAGGATGTCGCTGCAGACGCCGAAGTCGTGCCAGCGCGACGGGTGGCCGGGACCCGGCGAGAGCACGATCGCGTCGAAGTCCATCCTTGTCAGCACCCGCCAGGAGACGGCGTCGTTGTTGACGACCATCGGCTCTTCGCCCGAGGCCGCAGCCAGCAGGTGAAAGACGTTGTAGGTGTAGGAATCGTGGTTGTCGACCAGCAGCGTTTTCACGTCAGGCTCCTTCTAGTCCCAGGCCACGCAGGCCCTGCTCGAGCACCGGCTGCACGACCGCCTCGACCTCCGGTGCGCGCTCGTCTTCTCGGTACCAGCGCGCGAAATGGGAGAGGTACTTGGAGAGCGGCGCGACGTCGAAGTCCTCGACGGCGCTACCCAGGTGCACCCGGTAGTGCTCCGACTGGACCACGGCGAAGCGGTAGTCCGGATCGGAGGCCGGACGCTCGCCCTGGATCTCCGCGGAGGCGTGATGGGCCTGGGCGCGCGCCAGGTCCCAGCCGAGGCTCCCCTTCCCCTCGACCAGAAGTTTGTCCTTGCCGAACCGGACCTGCTTGGTCGTCGGCTGCAGGAGGAAGTAGCCGAGGGCGACCTGGGCCGGCACCGATTCGGGGTTCGGGTGGCGCTCCATCTCGGCCGCGAAGCCGGGATTCTGGGCGAGTTCGTCCTCGATCCACTCGACCAGGTCGTCGATCAACAGCGCCCCTTTCTTCGAGGAGCTGATCGATTCGTTCTCGCGGGCGACCATGCCGTGGAAGATGTCGTGGGTCGGCGGGCCGCCGCCGCGGGCCGAGCCGTTGCCGTTGCCGTTCTGCAGCCCCATCTCGTCGATCAGCTTGCGGCGGCAGGTGACGTGGGCGACCCACTCGTTGCCGCAGACCTGCATCGAGACGACGTCGTCGAGTTCGTCGGCCGCGGCCCAGTAGGCGAGCGCCCGCATGTGCTGGGTCGGGAGGCCGTCGGAGCGGACCAGCGGCATCTCTTCCAGCTCCTCGCGTTCGGTCTCGTACATCACCATCTCGTCGCCCCAGCGTTTGGTCAGGGTGCCGGCGGCGAGGCCCTGGTTCATGTACTCGGCGACCTCGGGCAGGTAGTCGGACTCGTAGATCACCTTGTCGAAGGCGATGCCGAGGCTGGCGAGCGTCTTGCGCTGGCCGGAGACCACCCAGGAGCGGGTCCGCGACCACAGTTCCAGCGCCTTCTGGTCGCCGGCGAGGACGCGCATCATCAACTCGTCGGCTTTGTCTTCGTACTGGGTCGACTCGCGGGCGACCGAGTCCTCGGCGCCGTCGTCGCCGAGGCCGCCGTCCTTGCTGGCGGTGACGTAGTCGGCATAACAGAAGCCGACGAAGTGATCTGACTTCTCGTCAGCGTCGGGGCCGGAGTCCTCGCCGGCCCGGGTCGCGACCCCGGCCATCGCCTCGCCCATGCTGCGGCCGACGTCGCAGATCAGGCTGCGGTTGTCGACCCTGGCCCCCGCCTGCTTCAGCGAGCCGGCGATCGCGGCGCCGACGGCGAGGTTGCGGAGGTGGCCGATGTGCAGCGCCTTGGTCGTGTTGGCGCCCCAGAAGTAGACGGCGTAGCGGTCTTCGGCGGCCATCTCGCCGAACTCGAGGCCGGCGCCGGAGCGGACCGCGTCTCCCTGCGCTTCGATCCACTCGTCGGCGAGCTTCAGCACCGGCTGCTTGCGCTCGCGGTCGAGCGCGGCGACCCAGGGCTCGGCCTCGAGCCGGTCGAGGGCGGCCATCGCCTCGGCGTCCTCCCGCCAGTCGGCGCCCTTGGGCAGCCGCGGGATCAGCATCAGGTCGAACTCGGCCTCCGGGCGGTACGGCGCCCGCGCCGCCCACGGCGCCCTGCCGCCGTCGCCTACTGCGACCCGATCGAAGGTGGTGAAGATGTTCTCGCCCATAGCCTTTGCTTTCGAACTTGCTTGCCTCGAATTGGTTGTTCGAAATGCACCCGCCGGGGCTCGAACCCGGATCTTCGGCTTACAACGCCGACCCTTTAACCGATTAAGGCACAGGTGCTAGCTATGTTTCCCTGCCCGAGAGCAAACCCTGATTGCTCAAGCGCGGCGCGAGCATAACGGCATCCCCCGCTCGCGTCAAATAATTTGATCAATCTTGCGGATTCACTATGCCGAGACCGCAAAAATGGCTCTTGAGGAACCGTTTTTGCGGTCTCGGCGTTTAGGCGCGGCCGGCCTGCAAGAGGCGGCTGAGGAACTGGCGGGTCTCGGGGCGCTGGGGGGCCTCGAGCAGCTGCGCGGGTGGGGCCTGCTCGACTATTCGCCCCTCGTGGAGGAAGGCAACCTCGTCGGCCACTTCGCGGGCGAAGCTCATCTCGTGGGTGGCGATCAGCATCGTCATCCCCTCCCCCTTCAGATCCCGCACCGCTTCCAGCACCTCGCCGACCAGCTCGGGGTCGAGGGCGCTGGTGACCTCGTCGAGCAGCATCGCGCGCGGCCGGCCGGCGAAGGCGCGGGCGATCGCGACCCGCTGCTGCTGGCCGCCGGAGAGGTTGTCGGGGCGGTCGTCCTCGCGGCCGGCGAGGCCGAAGCGGGCAAGCATCGCCCTCCCCCGCTCCTCGGCCTCGGCCCGCGCTTTGCCGTGGGCGCGGCGCTCGCCCAGGACCACGTTCTCCAGCGCGGTCATGTGGGGGAAGAGGTTGTAGGCCTGGAAGACGAGCCCGAGGCGGCGGCGGACCGCGACCGTGTCGACGGCGGGGTCGGTGATCGTCTTGCCGTCGAGGAAGACGTCGCCGTCGTCGACGTCCTCGAGCAGGTCGATGCAGCGCAACAGGGTCGACTTGCCCGAGCCGGAGGCGCCGATCAGCGCCACCGCTTCGTGCTCGCGCACGGTCAGGTCGATCCCCCGCAGCACCTCGCGCTCGCCGAAGGCTTTGGTCACGCCGCGGATCTCGAGCACGGCTGCGCCGGTCGCGCTCATAGGACAACCTCTCCCTTGTTCCCCTGAGATTGAGAGGCCGAGCGAAGCGAGGCCGTCGAAGATCCCCGAGGAACGCATAGAGCCGACCGCCGTCGGGAGAACGCCCTCGGCGCTTGCCCCTTGGAGGGCCACGATGAGACCAGCGTCTCCCGGCGGTCGGAGGCACCTGAAGCGGCCACAGGAAGTGGCGCCCCAGAGCGCCGCACTATGAGCAACCGCAACGGTACCTCCCGGCCGGCACAAGGCAAAGCGAGAAAGGGAGGTTTGCGATGGAGAGGTGCGGCGGAATCGACTGGGCCAGCGAGGAGCATGCCCTCTGCGTGGTCGACGCGGAGGGGAAGAAGCTGGCGGACGAGCTCTTCGCCCACGATGAGGCAGGGCTCAGGCAGTTGGTCGCCCAGATGCGCACCCTGGGCGTCGGCCGGGTGGCGATCGAGCGACCTGACGGCCTGCTGGTCGACCGCCTGCTGGAGGCCGGCTTCACCGTCTTGCCGGTCCATCCCAACAAGCTGAAGGCGACGCGACCACGCTTTGAGGCCTCCGGCGGCAAGTCCGACGGCTTCGACGCCTTCGTCTTGGCCGAGCTGGCGCGAACGGACTCCCACCGCCTGCGGGCCCTGACCCGCACACGCGAGGACCTCGTCGGGGCCAGGGTTCGTCTGGCAAACGAGCTGCGGGCGCAGCTGGACGGCTTTTGGCCAGGCGCGGCGCGGATCTTCGGCGACATCCACAGTCCGATCGCGCTGGCCTTCCTGGAGCGCTACCCGGCCCCCTCCGATGCGCGAGGGCTGGGCGAGAAACGGCTCGCCGGGTTCCTCGCCCGCCACAGCTACTGCGGCCGGCGCAGCCCCGCCCTGCTGCTGGAGCGCCTGCGCTCGGCACCCGAGGGCCGCGCCGGCGCTCTTGAGGCCGAGGCCCGGAGAGGGGCGGTGCTCGGCCTGGTCGCCGCGCTTCGGCCGATCGTCGCCCAGATCCGCGAGCTGACCTCCCAGATCGCCGGGGCGGTGCGCGCCCATCCCGACGGGCAGGTGTTCCTGCCGCTGTTCAAGGACCCCAAATCGGTGGTGACGGCAGCCCGCCTGGTCGCCGAGATCGGCGACGACCGCTCCCGCTATCCGACCCGCGAGTCGCTTGCCGCCGACGCCGGCATGGCGCCGGTGGCGAGGGAGTCGGGCAAGCGCAAGGTCGCTGCTTTCCGCTGGGCCTGCGACAAGCGTCTCAGGGACGCCGTCGCTTGCCTGGCCAACTCCACCAGGCACACCCATCCGTGGGCGCGGAGCGTCTACCTCGATGCCCGTGCACGCGGCCTCGAGCACGCCCACGCGATCAGGGTTCTCGGCAGGGCCTGGCTGCGAGTTCTCTGGCGCTGCTGGCAGGACGGAGTCCCTTACGACCCCGCCAAACATGGCAACTTGCGACGGCTTCAACCTGTTGGGGGTTGACACAGGAAGTCTCATCGCACCGCCCCCTCGGGCCCACCCATGCGGTCGACGATCCGGGCGGTCGGGATCGTCACCGCCAGGTACAGCAGCGCCGCCGCGACCAGCGGCGTGAAGTTGAAGAGCTGGGACTCGATGATCTGGGCTTCGCGGAACGCCTCCAGCGGGCCGAGGATCGAGATCAGGGCGACGTCCTTCTGCAGGGCGACGAAGTCGTTCAGCAGCGGCGGCGCCACCCGCCGCACCGCCTGCGGCAGGATCACGTGGCGCATCGCCTGCGTCTCGGTCAGCCCGACCGCCAGGGCCGCGTCGCGCTGGCCGCGATGGACCGAGTTGACCCCGGCACGGTAGACCTCGGCGACGTAAGCGCTGTAGGAGAGCCCGAGGGCGATCGCGCCGAGGACGATCGGGTCGCTCGGCACTCCCTCCAGGCGCAGGGCCGGGACGCCGAAGCCGATCAGGAAGATCAGCAGGATCGTCGGGATGCCGCGGAAGAGGTCGACGAAGGCTACCGAGAGCAACCGCAGCGGAAAGAACGCCGGCGAGCGGGCGATCCGCACCAGGGCGATCACCAGGCCGGCCACGAGGACAGCCGCCTCGATCGTGACGAAGAGCTTGACGTCGAGCCAGAAGGCCCTGAGCACGTCCGGGAAGGAGTCCTTGAAGACTTCCCAGTTGAAGAACGTCTCCTTGACTTCCGGCCAGCCGGGGCTGGTGAGGATCAGGGCCGCGAGGCCGCCGAGAATGACGACGCTGGAGAGTGCGGCGATCGCCTGGCCGCGCCGCTGCTTGCGGCGCCTCGCCGCCTCCCGTTCGAGGCGACGGCTGCTGGGCATCAGCTCAATTCAGGAGCGCCGGCGGCCTGGCTCATCCAGCGCTGGGTGATCTTTTCCAGCTCGCCGGAGCTTTCCAGCGCTTCGACCGCTGCGGAGACGCAGGCGGTCAGCTTCGAATCCTTTTCCAGCAGAGCGCCCCACTGGTCGCCGCCGGGGGCGCTGAACTGGCCGACGACGGTGGCCTCGGAGACCTGAACCGCGGTCAGGTAGAGAGCGGTCGGCAGGTCGACGACGACCGCGTCGATCTGTTCGTTCTTCAGCGCCTGGACGACGTCGTTGGAGGTGTTGAAGACTTCCGGGCGGCTGCTCGGTTCGATCGCCGCTTCGGCGGCTTCGAGGCTGGTGGTCCCAATCTGGACGCCAAGCTTGGCGTCCTGCAGTTCTTCCAGCGATTCGGCCGCGGCGGCGTCGGAGTCCTTAAGCGCCACCACCGCCTGGTTGGCGGTGTAGTACGGGGCCGAGAAGTCGACCGCTTTTTCGCGCACCGGCGTGATCGAGATCTGGTTGACGTCGAAGTCGAAGTCTTTCGGGCCCGGCGCAAAGGACGAGTTGAAGGCCTCGACCGTCCACTTCACCTTGGCCTTCGGGTAGCCGAGCTGGTCGGCGAGCGCGTAGGCGACGGCGCTCTCAAACCCACCGCCGTTGGATGGATTGTCGTCTTCGAAGTAGGGCGGGTAGGCCGGCTTGTCGGTGGCGATCGTCAGCACGCCCTGCTCGGCGGTCGGCAGCTGGCCCGGCTTGCAGGTGGCAGCCGTCGCGGAGGTGTCCGTGGAGTCGTCCGAGCTGCTGCCGCAGCCGGCGACGAGCACGAGGGTGGCCAGGACGGCGAGTGCACCAAGAGGTAAACGCACGGCGCGACCCTATCCGAAAGCGAGGTCGTCAGCTGGGCTCGGAGGGCGTGGCTGCGTGCTTGGCCTCGAGGTCTTCGGCGAGCGCGGCGAGGACGTGCAGGGGGACCCGCAGGCCGACCGCGATCCGGCGGACGTTGCCCCAGGTCGGATTCACCCTGCCGGACTCCATGTGAGAGATCCAGGTCGGGTGGATGTTGGCGCGCAGTCCGAGCGCTTCCTGACTTAGGTGGATCTCCCTGCGGAGTTGACGAATTGCCTTACTCAGGCCGATCTGGGGTTCTTCGCGGCGGGGCATCTACGGAAGGGAATGCGCCTCCCGCCCCCGCGTCCATAGAGGCGACCTCAACCGATCCCTGGAACCGCCCACCGACGGCGTTCTTTCGGTACGCAGAAATCCCCAGGAATTCCGCAGGCGAGGACCCGTTTCAGGGGGGCGGTCTCTCGCCGTGTCGGACACGAACGTATGTTCGCATACGCCTCGGCGGGACGATAGGGCAGATCAGCCTTTCGAGGCGCCTTTGTGGCCTCCTGGTGTGGAAAGGCGCCTTGGCTCAGCCAGCGAGCGCACGGCGAATCGCACCAGGGTGCAAAGCCAGCTTCGGGCCGAGGAGGACCGCGAACAGCGAAAGCGCCAGCCAGGGCCGCAGGTGCGGGCCGATCCGGCGGATGCGGCCGTCGGAGGCGAGATCGAGGACCATCGCGTCGGTCAGCCGCACGCCAAATAGCTTTGCTTCGCCGACGAGCACACGGCGCTCTCCTTCGCCGAGCGCGTCGGTCCAACGCAGTCTTCTGAGGTTGTTGTAAACGCCGGCGACGAGGATCCCGACGTCGTCGCTGCCGCGGAAAACCATCCTCCCGGAGATCGGCGAGACGAGTTCGACGTCGGGGGCGAGCGTCGCCATGATCCCGTCGATGTCGCCGGCCTCCGAGGCGCTGCGATAGCGCGCGATCGCGTCGTCCATGCGGCAACCATAAAGGCAGGCCCCCGATCCGCTACCCGTCGGCGGCCTCGCCCCAGACGGTGGCGACCAGCGAGCGCGGGCCGGCGTGGTCGCGGTGCTCGCAGAGGTAGATGCCCTGCCAGGTCCCAAGGGCGAGGCGGCCGTCGGAGACCGGCAACGTCAGCGAGGGACCGAGCAGCGCCGCCTTAACGTGGGCGGGCATGTCGTCGGCGCCCTCGAGGGTGTGGGTCCAGTACCGCGCCCCTTCCGGCACGGCGCGATCGAACCAGCTCTCGAAGTCATGGCGCACTTCCGGCGAGGCGTTCTCGCTCAGAGTCAACGAGGCGGAGGTGTGCTGGATCAGCAGGTGCAGCAGCCCGACCGAGATCCGCTCCAGCTCCGGCAACTCCCCGAGTACCTCGCCGGTGACGAGGTGGAACCCACGCGGCCGCGCCGAGAGCCGGATCGTCCGCTGAACCCACATCGCCCAGAGCATCGCACGCCCGCCGCATCGAAATCTGTGACGAACCTTTCGGCTGGCCGTAGTGTTCGCATCGACGTGGCGGGAAGAAGAATGCGATTCGCTGTCTCGACTCTGGTGGCGGGCCTGGTCTGCATGGCTGCGGCTCTGTCCGCAGCGGCCCGGCCGCAGACGTCCCCTCCCCCGGACCCGGGCGGGCGGACGCGCGACTGCACGACCGAGGCCAGGCTCTCACCTGAGAGCCGGACTGTCATCCACTACGTCGTCTGGTGCGGCGCACAGCGTGGTCGGGTGACGCTGCGGATCCACCGCTCCAAGGGCCCGGCGCTGACTGGCTTCAGTCCCGTTGCGCGAGCGAGTGGGCCGGGCGCATCCGGAGCCCTGCGCTGCCGAGCGCATCGCGGCGGTCGGGTCTTTTGCTCCGGCCACAAGAGCGGCGCTGTGACGTTCCGGGGCAGCGTCACCGTCGCACCCAGGACGCGTTGCGCGGCGAAGCTGAGCCTTAACGTCTGGAGGTGGACCGGCGACTCGCTCGATTTCCCGAGCGGCTGCCCGCGGGCCTACGCGGAGCGGGAACGGCGCATCCCCGAAATCGTCGAAAACCGCGCCTACTACGGCCTCGACCGCGACCTCGACGGAGACCACGCGGCGATCGTCCACCGTGCCGAGGGCCTGCTCGCCGCCTGGCGACGCGGCGATCCCGTTGCCCGCTGGACCTACGAAGAGGAAGCGTTCGGGATGCCGCTGCGCGCCTTCGAGCAGGTCGAGCTCGAATACCGCGACACCTACCGCGAACACTTCCAGGACATGGTCGAAGGCGACTGGGTGAGGAAGAACGCCGCTTCGACCTGGGCCGGCTACGAGATTGACGAAGCCGCCGGCGGGATCATCTACGTCGGTTTCACCGAGGAACCGGAGGCGATGCTGGAGAAGCTGCGGCGACACCTGATCGCCCCCGAGCGATTCCAGCTCTTCCCGGTCCAGCCGAAATACACCGAGGCCGAACTGGAAGAGCTCTGGGAAAACTTCGGGCCGCCGAAGGGCCCGCTCCGGGGTCTGGTGAACATGACCACCATCGACTATCTCGCGAACAAGATCGAAGTCGGGACCGAGCACGTTGCCCGGGTCCGCCGCCTGATCGCCGCGGAGTACGGACCCGAAGCGCCGTTCGAGGTCGTCTTCGCCCGGCCGTTCGTCTTCCTCGACGGGTCGGCAACGGGTACGGCGCCCGGTTAGTCGCCGGTCAGGTCGGCAGCTCTTCGCCGCCGCGCTCGCGCACCATGTACAGGGCGTACCAGTCGGGCCAGTTGGCGTCCTCTTCGCCAGTGCGCTCCTCGTGCTTGCCGTGCGCCGCGGCCGCCCGCCGCAGCGCCTCGGCGAGGTCCTCCACTGATTCGTAGGTCGTCGCCATCGGTCCTCCTTTCAGCGACCCGGGAGCCGCGTCTTGATCTCCTGCAGCAGCCAGCCGTTACCGTCGGGATCGCTGAAGGCAAGGAAGGAGCCGTAGTCGGCGTGCTCGGGCGCCGGTCCGTCGACGCGTCCCTCGCTGCCGGCGTGGTGGAAGATCCCGGTCGCGTCGTGGAACACCTCGCCGACCTCGACCCCGCGTTCGAGCAGCTCCTCGCGGGCGGCGTCGATGTCGTAGACCGCCAGCTGCAATCCCTCCGAGGAGCCCGGCCGGGCCGAGGTCACCCCCTCGCCGAAGATGATCGAACAGGCCGATCCCGGCGGCGTCAGCTGCACGACCCGGTAGCCGTCCTCGACCGGCAGGTCGGCATCGAGGCGCCACCCCAACCCCAGGTAGAAGCCCTTCGCCCGGTCGACGTCGGAGACCGGCACGACCACGACCTCGAGTTTCATCTCCCCGGGCTGCACCGGCGGGGCGCCCGCGTCCTCGTTGCTCATCTCGCACTCCCTCGGGTTGGGTCCATCAACCCTCCGCCCGTCCCGTGGCGAAGTCAAGCGGAGCGGTGGCGATCTTCATCGCCCTTGCCGTGGCCGATGGCGGTGGGGGCGCCCACTCCTGCCGATCTTCTGGCGACCAGACGTAGGCCGGCGTGCCGTCGACAACGAGCTCCGAGATCTCCGGCCGCTCGAGCTCGCGCGCGGACCAGTCATAGAGGCGGCGAAGGCGCGGCAGGATCACCGCGTAGTCGAGCAGACGACCGAAGCCGTTCTCGGCTCGAAGGTAGACCTCGAGATCGTCGTCGACCGGGTACCGATCCGGCAGGACCCGGCCCAGCGAGAGGAAAACGCCGGCCATCCCCAGGCGCGGGTCGCCGAGGGGTCGGCCCAGCGGGGCAAAGCGGCCGAGTGCGAGCCGCGGTGTGGCGACGAGGGCGTGCGCATAGAGCACGCGGAGGAGGACCACGTTGAGGAAGAACCGCTCCGTCCGGCTCTCCATCTCGGCGAGATCGCGATGGTCCAGGTAGGCGGCGACGATGCTGGCGTTGTGAGCCCGGTACCAGGTCGTGGCCGTCGGCCTCGCGACGAAGGCGTCCCAGAGCGCGATCGTCGGCGTCGAAGCGGGGCCGCCACCCCCGCCGGCGCGCGCAACCGCCTCGCACCCGTCCCGCAACAGACGCTCGTTCAACGCCCGCCACCACCTGCTCCCCGGCGGGCCGGCGTCGAGCGGGTTGAGCACGCCCCGCTTGACCTCCCAGCGCATGAAGGACATCGCCGCCCGGCGGAACGGGAGGTGGCGAGGTGCGTCTCCCGTCGGTCCCCTGTAGGTCGCACTGGCGAGCGCCAGGCGCCCCTCGGGGTCGTCGCGGACCGCGGCCACCTTGGCCGCCGCGATCACGGCGGCATCCCCATCGGTCGTCCTCGCCTCTTGCTCGCTGATCGCGAGATTGTTTCGCAAGGCCAGATTCCGATCTCACGTTTCGGCGCGGCGACTCGTTGTCCATTGCATGCACCGCGAAGACCTTCGCTTCACGTCGGGTGCGGCGACCTGCGCCGCCTGGCTCTACCGGCCGCCGGAATCCGACCCCGGCTCGGTTCCGATCGTGGTCATGGCACATGGGCTATCGGGAACCCGCCGGGACAGGCTGGGAGCGTTCGCGGAGCGATTCGCCGCAGCGGGCTTCTTCGCCATGGTCTTCGACCATCGCGGCTTCGGCGAGAGCGATGGGGAGCCGGACCTGTTTGACCCGGCCCTGCAGCTGGAGGACTGGCAAGCCGCGATCGACTTCGCTCGCACGCTCTCCGGCGTCGACCCCGAGCGCGTGGTCACCTTCGGCTCCTCGATGGGAGGCGGCAACGCCCTGGCGGCGGCGGCCGGGGATCAGCGGGTCGCGGCGGTGATCAGCCAGGTGCCGTTCCTCGACCTCGTGCGTCAGTCCCATCGCTCCGGTCCGCGGGTAGCGGCCCGGATGATGCTTGCCGCGGCCCGCGGCGAGTACCTCCCGGCGATCGGATGCCCAGACGAGGCGGCCTTCATCAACGCCCCTGGCGGCGAGGCCGGCTGGCGCCACGTCGTCGCGATCGGCGAGGACTCGCGCTGGCGCAACCGCGTCTCCGCCCGCTGGCTGCTCGGTCGTCCCTACAAACCCGCCCGCTTGGCCTCCCGCCTGCACTGTCCCTGGCTCGTCTGCGTCGGCGAGGCCGACCGGGTCGCCAAGCCCGGTCCGGCGATCGCAGCCGCGCGACGAGCGCCGCTGGGAGAGCTGCGGACCTACCCGGGCGTCGACCACTTCGACGTCTACGACGGCCCCGAGCATGAGGCGCTCGTCGCTGACCAACTCGAGTTCCTTAGGCGCCATCTGCTTGCGCAGGTTTCCAGGGGCTCCCGAGCTGACCGGGCAAGCACGCCGGGGCCTCTGCAAAGAAGGACAAAAGAAGAAGGTCATCAAGGGCAAGGCGAAGTACGTGAAGGTCAAGAAGAAGAAAAAGAAGACCAAACACTAGATCCACCGAGAACGCCTAGGTATTGCGCTGAGTCCTCCAAATTCAGAGACCCGCATCGAGGCCGACCGGGTCTCTGGCTTACCGGCTAATCAGGGAGACAGGATCAACACCGCCGACCAGAGCGGTGTCGCGAGCCAGCGATATCACTCGCGTATCCCGCCTGGGATCGCTTTCAGCGGTTGTATCGGCGGTGAGCGATCTCGTACACGCTCGGACGCCAAGGTCGATCAGGATGGCGCTCACCCACGGCGAGCAATACCGAGGCGGGCTTCGATGCGTCTTCGTCAGCCGCGAGCACCGCACCCCAGCGACCCGCCGGCTGCGGGATATAGAACTTGACGCAACCACCAAGTCGCGTGCCGTCTCGACCTTCCTCTTCGCACCGGCGCAGCCATCTGAGAGGAACCCCGGCGTCCCCAAGCTCGGCGATCACCGGCTCGATCGCAGCTCTGGCCGCCTGCGTGCAGCGCGCTAAATCCTCAGCGAGAAGGGTCTCGTCGACCCGAACCTCGAAACGCGGGACCCCCCCGCTCACCCAACTAGCCCTCGCCGTCGGTTGGAATCGAGCCGAAGTGCCGATCGAAGTCCTCGGCGTTCATCGCCCTGGTCCCAGTCCGCTTGCGGATCTCCTCAATAGAGGTCGCTTTCGAGGGCCAATCCGGCGCGTAAATGAGCTTCGCCTGCGCCGCTTCCTCCTCGGTCATCGCCCTTATCTGCTCGATCAACTCCGACTTGGTCATGCGAAGATCGTAGCCGGAGCATCAGATTGCGCCGCTCGATGCCGCCGCGGGTATCAGGTCGGAACCAGCGAATGAGGGTTTTCGACATTGGCCCCCTAACTGGGCAGCGCCCCTTTAGAAGCCGGCGCCCCGGGGGGCGCCGGAACCTTGGAAAACGGCCGCCAAGAAGATTCTCAGCTCCGTCGACCCCGAGGGGTACGAGCAGATTGATCTCAGCACCGCCGACCTGGACGACATCCAGTCGCGGTTCGAGACGCTGACTCTCAGCGACTACAAACACGAGTCCCAGGTCACCTACGGCAAGCGACTCCGAAACGCGGTGACCGCGTACTTGTCGTTCGTCGAGACCGGTAAGCCGCCGCAGTTGCGCAAAGGGCGACAGGCGTCGTCGCCGAAGGACGAGACGAAGAACAATGTGCGGTCTATCGGCACGCCCAAAAGGGCATCTGGCACCCCGGCCGATCCGGCGCTAGTCAAGTTCCCCTTCCCGATGACGGACGGCACGCTGGCCGAGCTGAACCTGCCAACGCGGATCAGCAAGCCGGACGCGGAGCGCCTGGCCACGTTCGTCCGGACGTTGGCGGTCGAGCCGCAGCGGCAGATCCCGGCGGAGACCGGAGAGGCGGCAGCCGCCTAGCGGCGGCGGCCTCCGAGAATTTGCAAATGACAGGCAACGAGGAGGTGAGAAATGCCAACAAGAAGACGAAGCACCTCAGCTGCGCGCAGCGCCACCGCCCCAAAGTATCGGCGGGCTGACACTGGGCGCTACACCACGGCCGGATATGCCAAGCGGCACCCGAGGACAACCGTGCGGGAGAGCAAGTAGGTAAGGCCTGATTGCCTCCAACAAAGGGCCGCCGTCGAGTGCACGCTCGGCGGTGGCCCACACTAGTTCAAAGCCCTTTCGCCACAGGACACAAAGGCCCTTTTTGCGAGCGCGAGTCGACGCCCTGGCGTTCTGGACGCGTTGGGGAGAGGCGCTCGAACGCCTGCTGAGCTTGGAGATGAGTAGCAATAGCGATGAGCCCGCGATGGTCTCGGCTCCGGGGGCGCCAGCATGGGGTGCCGACATCCCCAGGTACCAAAGCTGGTACCTGGAGCGCCTAAAGGACCGGTCCCCAGTAGTTGAGGGGGCGCGAGCCCGTTTCCCAGGTGGGCTCTCGAATATCGGGGAGACAGGATTTGAACCTGCGACCGCTCGGCCCCCAGCCGAGTGCGCTACCAGACTGCGCCACTCCCCGTGGGGTCTTCATTTTGACGGATTGGCGGGCGCGGTGCCGATGCGAACGTCTGTTCGACTTCATATATTCCAGGGATGGGGGAGATGTTCGCGCTGCAAGGGGGAGAAACCGGACGAGGAATTCGCCTGGCGCCGACGGGCCCGAGGGCAGCGGGACACCTATTGCCGGCCCTGCCGTGCCGACTATAAGCAGGAGCACTATCGGGCCAACAAACAGCGCTATATCGACGCCACCGCGAGGCGGAAGAAAGCTCTGCTCGAAGAGCGATTCATCTTTCTCATCGCCTACTTCCGCGACCACCCCTGCGTTGATTGCGGCGAGACCGACCCCGTCGTCCTTGAGTTCGACCATCTGCGGGACAAGAAATTCGGGATCGCGACCGGCATCCGGAACCGCAACTGGAGCGACGTGCTCGACGAGATTGCAAAGTGCGACGTGGTTTGTGCAAACTGTCATCGACGCCGCACCGCAATACGGGGTGGCTTCATCCGCGCGGCGGTAGCTCAACGGTAGAGCCCCAGCCTTCCAAGCTGGTGACGCGAGTTCAAGTCTCGTCCGCCGCTCTCTTTCAAGGGCAGGTATCTGCCTGCCGATGAGAGCCTGGATGCGCCTCGCGGCTTCGCTTGCTCTGGTCCTCACCCTCCTCGTTGCCGGCTGCGGCAGCTCCGACGAGGGCGAAGCTGGGGCTTCGGCTTCGGAAGTCGCCTCGGGCTCCGCCTACATCGACTGGCCGCAGTTCGGGCGGGTGCCGGAGCGCACGCACTACCTCGCTGCCGAGAAGAAGGCTTTGGATCCGCCGCTGAAGCAGGCCTGGTCGGTAAATACGCACGCGCTGATCGAGTTCCCGCCCGCGGTCCACGACGGGGTCGCCTACGTGATCAACAAGTACGGCAACGGCAAAGCGGTGCGGCTGAGCGATCGCAAGGTGCTGTGGGAACTGAACGTCCGGCCCAGCGACAAGGGCAAGCCGAACTTCGTCACCGCCCCGGTCTATTACGAAGGCAAGGTCTTCGGCGCCTTCCTCACCGGCCATGTGGCCGCGGGCGACGCAAGGACCGGCAAGAAAGTCTGGGTTCGGAAGCTCGACGCGCACCTCGAATCCTCGCCGCTGGCGGTCGACGGGACGCTCTACCTCGGCACCGACACCACCAACCTCGTCGCCCTGCGCGCCTCCGACGGCAAGACGCTGTGGCAGTACAACGCCCCCGGTGCGATCAAAGCCAGCCCCAGCTACCACGCCGGCAAGGTCTTCTTCGCCGATTACCAGAGCAGCATGTTCGCCCTCGACGCCAGGAGCGGCAAGCTGGTCTGGCGGAGCAATACGAGCAAGGTGCCGCCCTACGGCCGCGGCGGCTTCTTCTCCTCCCCCGCCGTCGCCTTCGGCAACATCTACGCCGCCCGCGACGATGGGACCGTCTATGCCTTCGACGAAAAGACCGGCAAGGTCGCCTGGCACTTCGACACCGGCGCCGCCGTCTACGGCTCTCCCGCCGTCGCCCAGGTCCCCGGCACCCCGCCGACCGTCTACATCGGCGCCGAAAACGGCCGCTTCTTCGCCCTCGACGCTCGCACCGGCAAGCAGCACTGGCACTACGACGTCGGCGGCCCGATCCCCGGCACCGCCACGGTCATCGGCCGCACCGTCTACACCTCCAGCTTCAAGACCCAGGAAACCACCGGCCTCGACGTCTACTCCCACAAGCGCACCTTCCACATCAAGCAGGCCGGCTACACGCCGATGGTCTCCGACGGCAAACGCCTCTACCTGGTCGGCTACTACGACGTGATCGGGCTCGAACCGCGCTGACCCGCCGAGCGGGCTAGAGCCCTTCCTCCAGGATCCGGCGCTCGACCGGATGATGTCCGTCAGCCAGCACCGTCGGTCCTTCAGAGCCCTCGGACACGGTGATCGTGATCCGCTGCCCGGGTGCCGCCGCAAACCCCGCGAAGCGATCCTCGACGATCACGCCTTCCTGTTCCGCCCGCACCAGAATCTGAGTCGCGGGACCATCCGCGATGACCGTGGCTTCTTCCGGCGGGTGAAGCGGCTTGCCCAGCACCTGCACCACGCCGGGCGTCGTGGCCTGCGACTTTTCACTGCCGTTGACGATGATTGCGAGCCTGCCTGGGTCGACCGCGTCGTTTGCGCTCGCGCTCGTCGCCAGCGACTGCGGATCACAGGCAACGGCGACGACGAGTGGGCCCAGCCAGTCGCTGCAGCGAAGGGCACGGCCGTCGCAGGTAAACGCACCAGCCTGGCTCGAGCACCACGGCGTCTGAAAGCGGGACTGCAGGCCCGGCGATCGCGGCGAGTTCGCGTCTTCGCTTGCTCCGCAGGCGTCGCCGCAACCCTCCCCCCACTGTCCCGGCCACCTCGTCCACGCCTGCAGGTCGAGCGACCTCAGGCAGCTGCCGGGGGCGTTCGGTTCGCAGTCATCGCCGTTGCGAGACCAGTCGCGCTCTCCGTCGAAGTTCGACTCGGGAAGGTCGACGAGCCCGTCCACCGCTAGGGCGGTGGGCTGGTGGCAGTCGTGCGGACACCGAGCCGGATAGGAGGCGTGGCTGCCCTGCGCAACGTACACGTAAGGCCTCGTCCCTTCCTTCATCTGGAGTTGGGAGGCCGTGTAACGGAAGGTGCCCTTATGGGCGGCGTAGACCAGGTAGTCGATCTTGTCGCTTTCGTCAGGGGGCGTGACGACCGTCACCCCCTCCCAATCGCCCTCGTGCTCGTCGCAGATGCCGATTTTCTGCGCTTCTCGACTGTGACAACTCAGCCCTGGCAGCGAACGTGGGAAATGGTTGAAGCGAAGGAACCACCAGTAGTCGATGTAGAAACGGTCGTTGGACTGGACGACGTGGTAGTAGATCGCCGAGCGCGAGCCGGTGCCGCAATCCTGAAGCGGCGGTGGGCAATCTTCCGGTCCCCGGTGGTCCTTCACGCCGCCGCCCGCCAGGTCGACGTAGGTCGCAGGGCCCAGGGCTCCCGCCGCCTTGGTCAGGCTGTCGAATTCGCTCGCGCTTTGGATCGGAACGCATTCCGCGCCACTCGCTCGCCGGGTGCAGAAACGATGATCGCCTTCGTCCATCAGAGCGGAAATATCCAGCGGCCGCCACAGCTCATCGCTGTCGAACTGGAGCCAGGGACGAAAGCGCTCGGCGAGTTCGCCGGCGAGCGGCTCTTCGACCCCCGAGAACGCCTCCGCCTGCCGGGTGTCGCCGCCGGAGAGGTAATGCCCCTGGTGCAGGCCGAAGACAACGATGGCTCCGACGACAACGCCCACCAAGAACACAACCAGGCCGGCGGCGCCCAACTCCAGAATCCGCTCGTAGGCCCGACGAGCCGACTTGCCGGCGCGTTTCAAGCTGACCGCCATTCGACCGGCAGCTGATGCCCCACGGTCACGAATCCCTCGGCGTACACGAAGACACTTGACCCACGGAAACGTCAGGAGGAAGCGCCAAGGAGGCGAAATAGCCCTTAGGAGCAGGCAGAGCGCACAGAGACCAGCCGCCGATATCCTCAGTCATGTCGTCAGTGCCGAGCCAGCCGCAGAAGCCGCTCCCCCGCCCCTTCAGGAGCGCCTCTTTCCTGGTCCAGGCAGCGGCTAAAAGTCCACCGCGGGCCGACTCTGCCGCCTCTTGGATAAGCCGTCGCTCGACAGGATTAAGCATATGCGTGACGTAGGAGCACAGCGTCTTCGGAGCTTCAAACTCGATGTCCACACCGATGGGATGACGTCCGACCGCCAAGGCCACGGCGTCACGAGAATGGGCCAACGAAAAATGCCAATCCGGTGCCTGTGCAAGAACCGGCCGGCCGTGAGGACCGCCGCACGCCGGGCACGGTCGACGCCGGTACTCGATTGCTGAAGTCTCGAATCCCGTGACCCACGCCAAAACCTGGCGCAGCAAAACATGCGCCGCACCGTAGACGTGCGCCCGATCGGCCAGTCGAATGGAGTCCATGCGACTCGTCTCCTCGGGACTCAGGCAGGAAAAGTCCCGCCCTGACCCGACTCTGGCCGTGAGGACAAGTGGCACGTCGACCGCGCGCGCCCCACGGAGTTCGACCATGCCAGGTTCGAGCCACGGGATCTCAAGTCCCTCCACCTCACCTCGCGCGTAGGAGTGTGGACTCCGCTGAAGCGATACAGCAGATACCAAGCCGACACGCCGTCCAGCGCGCGCCGACCAGGCATGCTGCCACTTAGTAAATCGACGAACCTGGCGTTGCATCGGCGGAAAGTTTCAGCGGCAGTGCTTGCGCCTCGCCTGACGGAGACTCTGGATGCCTGGCGCCCAACACCAGGGCGTCTGACGGCACGCCAGCGACTTCTTTGCACCCAAGGTTCACACAGACGGCGAGGTTGCAGTCAACGAGTTCCTGCTCCGAGAGGAGAGCAAACTGACCCACCGACATGCGCCTACCCAAAGGGCCGACGTCGATCGACATCTGCCGCACCGGCGGGACGCTCCCCTCCACCAGGGGTGCCGCAAGCACACGGCCCACGCGAAGGTCGATGTTCTGGAACTTGCCGAACGTCACCTTTTGTTTCTGCGCAGGCAAGGACGACTCCACCGGATTGCCTTGGCTCATGCGACTCCCTCCGCGGCCGCAAGTCGCTGCTTCTCACTGCGATGCGTCAGATACCAACCGACATATCTGGCAATCGACCCACGCGGCAGCGCACAGGCCATCGCACTATCACCCAATACCTCCTCGACGCGGGTGGTAGAAAAGTACTTCTCGTCAGCCATGTAGGAGCCGTAGAACGCCATCTGGTCGTCGACCTTCTGATCGATAAGCGTGAACTCTTCGCTGTTCGTGACGAACAGCGGCTGAACCATACCGAGGACATCCATGGCACCGACCCAGCAGTCTTCGAGCCGCGGAGGAGTGCTGTTCGCCAGATGGAACACGCCTTCCGCGCTGGACTCGGAGATCCGCACCGCCGCTTTGGCGACATAGTCAACCGGAACAAAGTTGACCGGCGTGTCGCCATCAGCGAGCAAACGGAGCGGACGGTATTTGAGCAGATCGCCCAACGACTGACGCACCAGCTCGCGGGCGCGCTGGAGGTTCCGAATGAATCCGTACAAGCCGCTGAACGTCGTCGCCCGCAACGTCGTGCTGTGTCCAATCACGATGCTCGGCCGGAAAATCCTCGTGACGTCGAAGCCGGCATCCTCCACGACGCGCTCGGCTTGCATCTTCGTTCGCTCGTAGTGGTTGTTGGCCGTCGTCTCGGCATCGGCCGGGAGGTGCTCCTCAGCGATCACCCCACGGCGGTCACCTGCCACATAGGCGGTGCTCACGTAGTTGAACTCCCCACACCTCGCCGCTGCCGCGAGGTCGACGACATTCTGCGTCCCCCCGACGTTGTGGCTGAAGATCTCGTCAGCGCGCTTGTCCTCAAACGCCAGGGACGCCGCCACATGCCACACCGACGCCAGCGGGGAGATGGCCTCCGCTTGGACGCCGGCAAAGGGTTCGGTAATGTCGCCGACAACCGGATGACAACGGCGCAACTGCTCGTCGCTGATCTCCAGCCCGTACATCTCGGCGCTCGCCCGCAGCGCCACCTCCAGGCGAGCGTCGGCAGGCACGCCCTCGGCTTCTCGGACCAGGCAGAGAATTTCAACATCGGTGGTGGAGAGCAACTCGATGGCAATCGCTCCACCGATGAATCCCGTGACTCCGGTCAAAAGGACTGTGCGCGACGATTGATTCATTGAATCCCCCTGGGCATTTGAGTGACGGTGGATCTCGGCAGGTACATCTGGAAGTACAAGGCGTGAAGGGTCAGCGCATCGAATTCAGGGACCTCGTCGAATGGCGCCTGACGCAAGTCCTCAATGTGGCGGAGCAGCGCGATCATCTGGATCGAGTCCAGCGCCACATCGGTGGCGAAGTTGACGTCGGCTGCGAGTCCCGAAGCATCGATGCCGAGAACCTCCTCCAGAAACCGCCAAATCTCCGCCGCAAACGCGTCCTCCGTGAGCACCGTCGCCACCTCCTACACTCCCGACCGGCTGACCGGCCGTGACTCGGAGTTCCAGCGCTCGAAGACCGCACGCCGATCTAGCTTGTCCTGGCCAGTACGCGGAAGCGGCTCGCGGGTGATGATCACCCGACTCGGTGCACGCTGCGACCCGAGGTGGTCGACGAGCAGCCGCCGGATCTGCTGCGGATCGCCCTCTCCCGCCGAGTCAACGCGGACCAACGCTCCAATGTCCTCGTGGTCGCCCTCCGTGAGCGGGACGCCCGCGGCCTCCACCACCTCCGGTATCCCCAACGCGGCGTCCTCGACCTCGTTCAGGTAGATCGCGAAGCCACCCTTCATCACGACGTCCTTGCTGCGACCCGCGATTGAGTAGATGCCGCGGGAGTCCCGGCGGACGATGTCGCCGGTGCGAAGCCACCGGCCGCGGAAGGCGGCGCGGGTCGCGTCCGCATTGCCGAAGTAGTAGTCGAAAACCGTGGGCCCAGCGAGCTCCAGCTCGCCCTCGCCCGCGCCCTCAACGACCGAACCGGCACTGTCGACGAGACGCGCCTGTAGCAGTGCCGGCACCCCGATTTGGTTCGTAGCAGCACCTTCATGATCGAGGTGCCCGAAGAAGACGGCGCACATCGCCTCTGAAATTCCGTAGCAATTGACGAGCGGAAGCCCGAAACGCTCATGGAACCGCTGTTGAAGCCGGCTCGACACGGGGGCGCTGCCCGTCAGGCAGAGGGGCCCGTCCCCGTTTCCGCTGCGATCAGCCGCAAGCTGGTTCACCAGCTCGACGAGGGCGGGAACAAGGTACGTCTGATCAATCGCGTGCGCCTCGATGCGGCGCCAATAGTCCTTTGCCGTACCCATCGTCAACTCGGGAAGGACTACGACGGCAGCATCGGCGAAGAGCGCCCACGTGTAGTGCATGTTCAGAGTTCCGGAACCGGACAGCCGCGCGCTGCAGGCGATCCGCTGCGGCGCAATCCCGTGGAGAGCGGTGGCGGCCGCCACCGATGCATGCATCGTCAGCGCCAGCTTGTCATGGGTGAAGGGAATTCCCTTTGGATCTCCAGTACTCCCCGACGTGTAGCCGAGCATCGCCGTGCCTTCCGGCAGCTCGCGGACGAACGGCCCAGAGCGCGAGAGAATCGTGACCTCCGCTGCGTCCTGAAAGTCGATGCCGAAGTCTGCCTCGGAATGGGTCACTACGTTCTGCGCAAGCGTTCGTCCCCACATCGGGTCGACCAGTACAGCAGTGCAGTCCAGCCGCCACAACGCGAGCAGCCCGGGCACGAAGTCTGCATGGTCGTGGAGAGTGACGGCACATCGGCACCCTGGTCCGATACCGGCGGCCTGATAAAGCCTCGCGAGATCATCACTGCGATTCGCGAGATCCGACCACGTCAGCCGGGCCCCGGATAGGTCGCCTCGCTCGAAGACAAGCGCATCTGCATCTGGCCGTTCGACAGCTGCAATCAGGTATCGCGCCGTGATATCGCGCTGGTCACCCGGAAATCTCATGATGCCACACTCCTTTCGGAGTACTGGTCATGGTGGGCGAAGAATTCAAGTAACAGTTCTTCGAACTGATCCGTCGCCTCGAAGAACGGCAGATGCCCACAATCCGCAAACACCTCGGCGCGTCCGTTCGGCATTAATTCCGCCAGCGCACGAAGTGACACGGGACCGATGGAGAAGTCGTCGTCCCCCGCCAGCAGCAGCGTCGGCGCGCTGATCGCTCTGAGCATCTCCGGATCGGAGCCGCTATTCAGCGACTCGCCCAGGTTCGCTTTTAGCTGTGCCGGGGAATTGACCGCCAGGAAGCGCTCCCGCAAGGCCACATAGGCGCTGGTCCCGCCCAGCGCCTGAGCGCGGTCCCCGAACACAAGCGGGTACATCGTGTCGAACAGGTTCTGCGGGCCGCCAAGCTCCAGCGCTTTTAGCCACGACTTGGTGATCATGTCCCGCCGGTTCGAGCCCAGAGGGCTGAACGGCGGTCCGATCAAAACGAGGCTTGAGACGCGCTCTGGGTAGCGAGCTGCGAAATCGCGGCAGATGACAGTAGAAATCGAGGTGCCCACGAGGTGCGTGCGGGCGATCCCAAGCCCGTCGAGGAGGGATTTGAGGTCGTCGGCATGCTGCGCGAATCCCGATGCCGCGCCCGACGACGCCCCTTGGTTGCGCAGGTCATAGGTGAGGAGACGATGGCGGCCCCCCAGTCGTCGCGTGAAGTTCCGCCAGGCGGTGCTCACCACGTAGATCGAAGAGACGAACGTGACCGACGTCCCCTCGCCCTCCAATTCGAAGTAAAGCTCGCAATCCTGGTCAACTCCGTAACGGCGCACATCCTCCTTGTACGTGAGGTCAAGCGTCTCGACGGCCGGCAGCTGCTGGCGGCTGGCGCTTGGGTTCATCATTGGCTGCTCTCCTTGTGCATTTTCATGAATATTTGTCGCCGTGTTACTCGAAGCTGACCTCACGACGCCGACCAAAATCGAACCTCGTGTGAAGTTTTGCCAGGGGCTTGGGTGCCCACCAGTTGTACTTACCCATAAATTGCATCAGTGCTGGCGCGAGGAAGATGCGAACCACGGTCGCGTCGACAATGGCGACCAATGCCAGCCCGAGACCGAACATCTTCATTGACGAAACCCCGGAGGTCGAAATCGCGAGGAAGACGACAGCCATCAGCAACGCCGCAGCAGTGAATATCCCAGCGCTTTTCGCGACGCCTCGGGCGATCGCGTGAGTGGTGTCTTCGGGGCCCTTCGCCGACGCCAACCACTGCTCGCGGACGCGTGACAGCAAGAACACCTCATAGTCCATCGAGATGCCGAACGCCAGACAGAACATCAGGGGAGGCATGTTCGCGTTAATCGTCCCGGTTGGCGTCACCCCCAGGAGTCCGGAAAAGTAGCCGTCCTGAAACAGCCACACCATTGCCCCGAAGGTCGCGGTCAGGGAAAACAGGTTCAGGACAACCGCCTTGATCGGCAGCACGACGCTTCCGGTGAAGATGAACAGCAGTATCAAGGCAGCGCCCACGACGAGACCCAATGCAATTGGCGTGCGGGCTTTCAACTCGCCGAGAGCGTCCTCGTAGACGGACGCCGTCCCTCCGAACACGGCGGGCGAAGGCGCCGGCACTCCCTTCAGCGCCGAGACTATCTCGCCGGCCTTGTCGGACATCGGACCAACGCGAGTGTTCACGATTACGTACGTGCCTGACTCGGTCGACATCGGTTTCACATGGCGGATGGCCAAGCGACTGTCCGCGTAGATACCGTTTGATGCGGTGACGGACGAGACCCCGGGTACGGAGGAGAGGTCCCTCGCATAGGCGGCAGTGGACCCGTGATAGCCGGGGAGTGCGATCGTGGTTCCGCCCATGAGACCAGGACCGAACTCGCGTTCGAGCGACTGCCCCACCGAGTAGCTAGGCGCGCTCTCTGGCAGGACGCGATAGTCCGGATACGCGAACTTCGCGTGCAGGAACGGCAGGAGGAGGATTCCAAGGAACAGCATGCTGAGCGTGGCGGCCGGTATCGGCCGGCGCATCACGACCATCTCCAGGCGGAACCAGAACTCCTCTTTCCTCCTCGTGGCCTCGGCGATCCCGACGCGCGGTCTGTTGCTGCCACGTGACCACAGACGCAGCGGCACGTCGAGCCGCTTGCCGAGGAGCTTGAATGCCGCAGGCAAGAGCAGGACGGCGGCAAGCGCCGAGGCGAAGACGACTGCGACGCCAGCGTAGGCGAAGGACCGCAGGAAGTAGGGTCGGAAGACGACCAGGGCAGCCAAAGCGCTGGCGACAATGAGAGCCGAAAAGAGCACCGTTCTGCCCGCAGTCGCCATCGTGATGCGAATGGCCTCCTCAACGCTTCTGCCGTTGCCGAGCTCCTCGCGATAGCGAGCCACGATGAAGAGGCTGTAGTCGATCGCTAACGCGAGTCCCAACCCAGTCGTCATGCTCAGAGCGAAGATCGAAACGTTGGTGAAGATCGTGACCAGCTGCAGGACTGCGAGCGTCACCACAAGCGAGAACGCTCCGATCACGACCGGAAGCAGGGCCGAGATCAGGTTGCGGAACACCAGCAGCAGGAGGAGGAGCGTGATCGGAAGCACAATTGCCTCGGCGATTTTGAGGTCATGCGCGATCTGGGTTGCAATGTCCTCAAATTCCGCGGCAGGACCACCGACCGCGATCTTTAGGTCGCCCGTTTCGTCCGGCAGTGACTTTCGAATCGAGGCCGCCGAATCTTGGATCGCGGTGTCGTCGCCGCGGAGGTCGACGGCGACGATTCCAACTTGACCGTCGGCCGAGCGAAGTTGGCTCGCGTCGGGGCCGTCGAGCCACGACCGAGCGGCGCCGACGTCTGGACGCCGGCGGATCTCGGCCAAGAGCGATCGGACGCGATACATGTTCGCCCGATTGCCGAGATCTCCCTTCGGCGCCGTCACCACGACCAAGAAGTTGGGGCTCGCCCCCGGAAAGTGCTCGTGGACGTAACTATTCGCCGCTTCGACCTGTGCGGACGCATAGCCGCCCGACTTAAGCTTCGATTCGACCGGTGCGCCGATGACGGCGCACACCGCCAACACCAGCAATCCGATGGCGAGCACCATCCGTGGGCGCCGCATAGGCAGCGACAGGCGTCGGGACATCGACTCTTGGGCCGACTTCGTCATCTCGCCCCCACCGACTGTCCGTTCCACAGCTCGGCCTCCCGTCCCGAGCCCTCGAACTCACCGAGGATCTCCGACGCGATGCGGTTTGCCTGCACCGAAAGCGGCGCGTCGGGGCCCGGCCTTGCCGACGAGGCCGTCAACCACTCGAGTCCCTCGAGTGGCGGCCCGAAGCAGTAGATACCGGCAGAAGCGGTTCCGTCCGATGCCACCACGCGAAAGCTGCCGGGATCGACCTCGATGGCGCCGGTCTCGCTGACCCGCGGATCAGACGAAGTCATCCGATAGGGGCGGCAGATACCGGCGCGCAGAAGGTCGGCGAGCAGAGGGTCAGCGCTACGGCGGACGTCAGGGTTCGGCAGGTAACACTCGACGAGCGTCGTAGCGTGTCGACGCGAGTTCGCCACGGCGGCGGACTCCGTGACAAAGGTGCTGTGCTGCGGATCGAAGCTCGCGCCGGAGCCGGGTCCGACAAATTCAACGACGCCAGCTCGAGCGAGCGCGAGCGCCTCTTCGACGCGTTCGGCCGGCGGACCAGAGCCGAGCATGTTGTTGATCCCGTTGTACCAGCGGACCACGTCCCGCTCGTACGAAGCCCCATCGATTCCGCCAAACGAGACGATCTCGCGGACAACCGAACGGGCCTCCCGCACAGCGACCGCAAGCGCCTTCATCGGGTCTGCCACGCTGGCGCATGACCGGGCGAGGTCGTCTTCGAGGAATCCTCGGATCCATGCGCTGAATTCCATCCGCGACGCGAACACGGCGCCTCGCGCCGGTTCGAGCAGCTTGGTCCAGTCGAGAACCTCGATCGTTCGGTTCCATCGCTCGGCAACCTGAGCCCCGACCCTCGAATCGTCAAAGCCGGAGGCATCGAAGAGCTTCGCGAGGACAGCTCGGTCGTCAGCCGTGACGGCTTGAGCCGAGTAGAATGCCCACGCGAACTCCTTGCGCAGCCGCGGCCAGAGATCCGCGCGGAAGTCGATCCCCGACGGCTTCTTCTTCCGCCACAGGCGGCGCGCATACGCCCGGTCGACATACCGCAGGTCATGCCGGGGCGCGGCATCCGACCGCCCCGCCACGCCAGCCCGAAAAGGGACGCCGGCCCTCGACGCGGCCAGCAGACGCGGCTCACGCCCGGAGGGCCGATAGACCAATTCGCCCCGCTCACGCCCGAACCAACCACCCCGATCCGAAGTCAGGAGCGCGACATAGTCGAAGAAGGTGAGCCCCATCCCGACCAGGATCACGCTCTCATCCGGCGCGATCTCCGACAGGCGGGCCTCCGCCGCCGGCATCGACCGAAAGTACTTCAGTCCGGCTCGATTGGCGACAGCGGAGAGCGCCTTCGACTCCGCGCTGGGCACCCCGTCGTAGTGCCCCATCGACAACACGACAGAGTCCGATTCAAGACTCTCCCCGCCCTCAAGCTCGACCTCGTACTGACTGGCCCCGACCGGCCTGACCCCGACCGCCTTGGTCCGGAACTCCTCAAGGTGCACGTTTGGCGGAGCCTGAGAAATCGTCTGCTCGAAGGCCCAGCGAAGGTAGTGCCCGTGCAATGCTCGGCTCGGGTACGACCACGGCTGGCTCGCCTGCGCCTCGAGGCGGATGCCCGCCGGCAGGTCATCGCAACCGTATGTCCCCAGATCACGGGACCACGCGTAGTGCGTCGGCCCTCCGCCGCTGCCGGCCCCGAGGCACTCGAGTGCCGCGTCCGGGAACGCCGTCACATCCGATGCAGTGCTGTTCATGAGAAGCACGGCGGGCTGCTCGCGCGTCCACACTCGACCGGAACCAGGCTCGAACGGGTCCACTAGGTAGACCGTCAGCTCGAGATTCGCAGACCGTCTGGCGCCCGTGCAAAGGCGCTCGAGAACAGCAGCACCGCGTGGCCCGCATCCGATAATGGCGACCCTCTTGTGGTTCACAATCAGGCTCGTTTCCAGTCCATTAGAGGGCGAAGACGAGACATTGGCCCAAGCGGTTCTGCCGCGAACCCAGAACGCGGAACCCACAATCCGCCATCAACTTGTTCACCTGGCCTTGACCAAATGACTGGGATACGAAACCGCAGTCGCCGCGGAACCTGACGCCTCCGTAGGGGGCGGTCTCCCAGCTCAGTCCCTCGATGCCGCATGCGGCGTAGTACTCATCGCGCATCATCGTCGTCGCGTCCTCGGAGTTGAACACCGAGATGACCCCGAACCGGTTGTCGCCACGAAGCTCGCTGACGACGGCCGAGGGATCACTCAGATTCCCGAACAAGTTGAACGGAAAGACGAACAGTGGCCTGAGGCCGGACACCTCGTGAAACCAGGTGCGCGGGCTGGTGACGTCTCCGACGAATGCGGTCGCCTGCCCTGCTATTCCTTCTCGCGCGATCTTATCCCGCAGCGCCGCAACTGCAGTCGAGCTTAGATCCACGCCGAAGTACAAGACCTGCGACATGCGCGCAACCTGAAGCAGACGTCCGTCATAGCAACCCAGCTCAACGAGCGAGTCGCATTCGAATTGCCGGAGTGCTTGGGAGACCACCAGAGCCTCCTGCTGGAGAAAACACAGAAGCTCGTTCGGAAAATTGGCGGCTCGCATGATCGCATCAGACTCGCCCGCCTTCGCATAGAACGGCCGACTGAGGTCATCAGCAGTCGGTTGGTTGCCCTGCTGAAGCGCCATCAAGAAGCGCTCCGGACTAGCTCTCGGGGCCCAGCGCCCGCCTGCAGCCTCTGCCGCACCTGGGGCCATTCCTCGGCCAAGATGGCGTAGACGACCGTAGTTCTCCAGGAGCCGTCCCGCCGCCGAGCGTGCTCCCTCAGCGAGCCTTCCTCCGTTGCACCAAGTGCAAGAACGGCTCGCCGAGATCGGATGTTCTCGTTGTCAACGTTGAATTCGGCGCGTTTCGCACCAAGGTCATTGAATACGTAGTCAAGCAGCAGAAGCTTCGACTCACGGTTGAAGCCGGAGCCGCGCACAGACGCCGCCAGCCAGGTGTAGCCGACGGTCACTCGTGCATGGGCTTGATCCATGTTGTAAAGCGACGTCGTTCCGACGATGCGATCGGCCAGCGTGTCGATCTGCGTTAGGACTCGACGCCCAGATGCAAGGTCATGAGCGACCGTCCGCTCTGACGGCGGCTCGGACTCGATCCCATGCGGGAAGTAGCGCAGCGTCTCGTCGTCATCATGGGCCGCAATCAGCCCGTTGACATCTGACGACATCAGCGGCCGTAGTAAGACCCGGTGACCCCTGAGTGTCGGTGGGCTCAGCCGACCGGTCTCGTTCATGAAGGAACCTCCACGAGCGAACTGTGGTGCGTGACGTTCCCGCCTCCATTCAGCCGCAGACGAGCTGCAAGGTCCCGCGCCACGACGCGAGCCTGCAGAGCGGATTGGTAGAGGGAGGAGGAGTACAGGAACGAACCGCGGGTCGCGTAGCCGATCGCATACAAGCGTGTGAGGGTGCCAGTGCGGGCGAGCACCTGGCAGGTCGTGGTCACTTCAACCCCGCCGAACTCCCCAGACATTGCGGTTCCTGATCGGCCGAGCTGCGCCTCAAAGGCACTCTGGCTGGCGTTGGTCGCACCACCGGTGCCGTCGATGACCATGTCGTACGTCTCTTGTTGGCCGGCCAGGCACCAGCGCCCACCAGCGCGCGCCAACGTCCCTTTCTTCGAAGCGAGCTGTCCTTCAGTGAAAGCGAGTCGTAAGCGCCCAGCCATTGACTGCGGGATCGGAGCGGTAACCGCCTGCATGAGCCGGAAATAGCGCCAATGAAACGCCTTTCGGTCCTGGCGCGAGAACCCGAACCAATGAATCGGGAGGTCGCGGTTTGCGATCGAAACCGACAGGCCCTGGATGCGGGCGTCTGCCTGGCCGTGCGGAGAGTTATTCCGAATGGGGTCCGCGCCGCTTCGAATGCGCGCGACATACTGCGCCAAGTCGTTCTTGGACACGCCGTACGCATCCAACTCGGCATCAAACCTTTGACGCAACTCGACCAGAGTGGCCCCTTCCGGGCTGCACCGGGGCGGCAAGGTCAGCTCTAGGTCCTCAGCGAGATCGCTGCGCGTGTCGGGCAGAATGCCGGTGCGAGACACCAGCTCGACGGCCGTGGTTGGACATGATTCGATAATCGCCAGCGCACTGTCGATCGCCGTCAAGCCGGCGCCGCGAATGGCCACGCGGCCACATCCGCTGACTCGCCCGACCAGCTCTCGAAGTGGATACGGCGTCAGCATTCCGGTCTCACGCTCGTACTGCTCTGCCCTCGGCAGACCGTGTCCGGTACAGAGAATCGCAAAGTCAACGGTGATCTCGCCATGCGCGGTCGCGAGCACGACCTGCTCCGCATCCTGCCGGACAGAGCGGACATGAGCCGCGACCATCTCGACGGGTTTCCCGGCCTGCCCGCGCCACCTGTCGCAGACTTCCTTGAAGCGCTCCTCTAGGTACCTCCGGTAAAACGAGCGCGGGTAGTAGATGGTCTGAGAGTCGCCCGTCGATGGACGCCAATTCGCCTGCGCCCAGCGGACGAAATCGTCTGCATCGCTGTTGAGCACCGACATGTACTTGGCCTGTCGGTTCACGAGCGCACAATCGAGGTCGTCGTCGTAGACGGTGCCTGCTCCACGGCTTCCTGCCCCCTCGAACACAACAATTCGCACGCGGGCGTGGCCGACGCGCGCGAGCAGCTCGTACAGCAGTGCCGTGCTCGCTGCGCCGGCGCCGATCACGCCGATCGTTCTCTGGTTCACAGTTCCCTCATCTCGCTTCTATAGGAGCAGCGCCTCGCGAGCCCGAGCCATCAGCTCGCCCAGCTCCTCCTCCTCCTCCTCCGTGGCGCGTCCGGAATTCCGATGGTCAGCCGCTCGGTCGAGCGCAGCCAGCAACTCCGCAATTGAGAACTCGCCAGGACGAGCAAGCGCGGTGAGAACACCTGAGAAGATCTCACCTGCCCGCGTATCAGGCACGCAAACACCCACCGGTGCGTCACGGGCGTCTGCCGACCACTGCTCGGGGACGCCGATGTCGTCCATGCGGAAGTCGACCTCGCTGAGCTCCGGCGACTGCCGAGCGAGACCGGCCCTTACGACGGGGACCGGCTGATCGCCGTTGAGATCCGCAGCCCAGAGTGCGTTGTCTCGGCTCGATGACATCTTGCGACCACGAACACGAAGGAAGCGATTCCCCTTCAAAGCCACCGGAAGCAGCGCGTCCAGTCCGAGAATCCGGGACAGCAGCGGAAACAAGGTGGCGTAGTAGTAGCTGTTGTCTACTCCGAAGTAGTAGACAACAGCTAGATCACCCTCTTGCTCTTCGAGCGCCCCTCTCACCTGATCGATCATCGCCCCCTCCGGCACCCCGATGAGCCGACCGAGTGAATACAGATGCGCGAAAAAGATCTCGATCCATGGATTAAGGACGCGTCCAGGAGACACCGGATATCCATAGCTGCTGCGGAACGTCACCGTCACGCAATGCGGGCGGAGGTTCTGAACGAGAGTGCGAACGAATGGGCTATCGCACGCCACCTCGGCGATCCAGGACTGGAGCCATTCGACGTCGAGCTGACCAACGGACAGTTGGTTCGGTTGGCCATCTGAAATCTCGCTGAACGAGGAGCCTCCGGCGATCTCATCGAAGGGTCGCAGGAGGTCGTCGAGCAGCAAAGGAGCTCCGCAAGCCTCGCAGACATTTGCTGCGGCGCGCTGGAGACAATGGGGACACGTCCCGGATACAAAAGCCTCCACTGCCGAGTACCGGCTGTCTCCTCCTATGTACTCGGGACCGATCCGGATTGCTGCGCTTCCAAACAGCGCGTCCAAGCACGACTCGAGATATCGCGCATACGTTTCACTGGTGTTGTCGACTCCGCCGTCGAAAAGCACTCCGATCGACTCGAAGTCCGTGCGAATCCTTGCTGCCATGTCGGCGCGGAACTCCTCGACGTCGCGGTCCATCTCGGCAGCCTTCCTCGCGACATAGGTCTGGAAGGTGTCGATATGCGAGAGATGCGCGCACTCGCCGCCGATGAAGCCGACGAGGCGACGGTGCAGGTCAGCGCGCAGATACGGCCCGGCAGCGTGGCCAAGGTGCAGACCCCCATTGGGGGTAGGAGGAGGCGTGAAGATGACAGTTGTCGGTCTGCGGACTCGGCTCACGCTTCGCTCCACCAGAAGCTGAAGAGCCGAAATGACTCGACGCCCACATTCCTGACTTCGTGGAGTCGTTCTGGTTCGAGCACAACGACGTCGCCCTCGCGCATTCGCTGCCGCTCCCCTTCAACCCAGACCTCAGCCTCGCCGTTGATGAGATACAGAAACTCGGTTACAGGATGCTTGTGCCTCTTGATTCCTTCGCCTGGATGGATGAGCGACACCGCCGAGCCCAGCTTGGTGGCCTTCGGGCCGGTTCTTTCAAGAAGGTCGGTAAACCGTCGAATCATGACGGTGTACTCAGGCCTGTAGCTGTCGGCCGTCTGCGGTTCGAACAACATGCTCTCTCTACCTCTGTCTTGATTGCAAATGCGGTACATATGAGTGGTGAGGTTCGGCAAGCCCATTGCTTACACCTCCACTCAAGCAAACAAATATTGCTTTGGTTTCCTTAAATACTTTATATAGATTTATCTAAATACTTGCATGTAAATAAACGGCGCGCATCTCAGAGCCAGGGCGTTTAGCCCACGGCTCTCGAGGAATTCTCGGCAGCAAATCGCCACCTAAGGCCATTGATGGTCAACCGATAAGCGCCCTTTGGAAACCCGGCCTGGCCACCTCGGCGCCGTGGCCGCCCGCAGCGCACCCAGGAACTGCCTAGCTCCTGCAATTTGCAGAGAGATTTAGCTCTACAGCTAGGAATGCGAGACGGGGCAGCCAGGACTCGAACCTGGAATCGCCGGTTTTGGAGACCGGTGCCTTAACTCAGGGAACCTCTTGGTAAAGCCATTTGCGGCCTTGATTTCGGCTCGAGGGAACGCCTGAGGGAACGGGAGAGCAACGAAAATCTGGGCTCCGCTCATCGATGAACCTGTCGAGCCGCTCCCGGGCATGCTCCAGCTCTCCTGGCAGGACGTGGGTGTAGCGCTGGAGGGTGATCCGGGCGGCCCCGGGCTGATACTCGGGCGTCTTGTGGCCCATGATCTGCGAGCAGACCTTCGGCGAGACTCCGGCATGGTCGAGCCAGGTGGCTGCGGTGTGCCGTGCCTCTTGGAGTCTGATCGGCTCTAGGCCGTGGGCCTGCCAGCGTTGTCGGACCCTTCTCTGCACGCCCCGCATCGACCTCCTGCCGCTCTTGCGGATGCGCTGGGGCGGACAGACCCTGCCCCTCTTGGGCTCGCCCTGCGCCACCCACTCCTCGTGGAGCAACGCACGGAGCGGAGCCACCAAGGGAATGACCCTCCACGAGCCCCCTGGTTTACGCCCCTCCTCGTCGCCAGCCAGCTCGGCGGCGCCGAGGCAGAGATCCACGTGGCGCCAGTCGAGGACTTCGATCTCCTGCGAGCGGGCGGTTCCGTAGGCGGCAAGCGCGTACGGGAGCGCGTCTTGTAGCGCATCGCGCGGGGCTCGTTTCACACCGACTTCGATCTCCTCGGGCGCCTGCCACCAAAGGGCCTCGAGTAGGCGGGCAAACTCAGCGGGAGTAACGACCCGGTGCTCAATGGTCCGTTGATCGAGCGGCAACCTCACCTCGCGAGCCGGATCGTGGGAGGTGAGCTCCCGCTCCCGGGCGAACCGGTAGAGCGCTCGAAGCGCACTCACGACGGAGCCGATCCGCGAAGCGGACAGATGCCTGCGGACCAGCCCGTCGATCAACTCCTGAACATCGCCTGGACTTACCGCATCGAGATCGCGCCAGCGCATCTCAAGCGGCAGCTGGTTGAGTGATTCCAGGTCCTCAACCGAGCGAGGCCGGTAGGGGCGCCGCCATTTGTTGAGCGCGACACCCTGCCGCGCCTCCCTGATGAAGCGATCCTTGGCTTCATCGAGCGTGACGCCGTTGCGCGGCTCGGGCGGCTCCTGGTCGAGCACCCCAGGAAAGGCGCTCTCCAACCAGCGCTCTAAATCCCGTGGGCGATACAGCCGCAGCTGCCCTGAGCGGACGCATCGAAGCTGAGGCTGAACATGCCGCTGGAAGTGACTGAGGCTCATGCTCAACGCACGCGCCGATTCCGCTCGCGTGAGGAGGAGCCTCGAAACCTCGGCGAGGCTCGATCGGTCCCTGGAACGGGATTCGGACTCGTGTCGTGCCGACCCGCCCCAATAATCCTGTTGCCCTGCCCGCCTGGGTGTGCTTACTTGGATCTCCTCTCGCGGAACGATGAATCGCGGTGAACACCGAACGGCGATCGCAGGCTCCGTGACAACAAGAAAGACCGGCGTCGCCTTGGTCGGTGCAGGCATCAATTCTTCCCGCTCCCACAGAACTCGGGGCATCTCAAGGTTTCGTATTCAGTCGGGCGGGATCGAACCCGCGACCTTCGGGTTATGAGCCCGAACCTTGCACTCGGCTGGACTACGTGGGGCTAGGTTTCAAGCCGAATTCGCGAGATCGAACTACGTGGAGATCGGCTGGAATCTGTGGGGCATGTTGCCCCATTTGTTGCCCAGCGAAGTCGCTCGGTACACCCGGCCCGCTGTAAAGCTAGGCACCTGGCGGCCGCCACGGCGGATACTGCGTCCACTCGTACCCGGCCAACCATCGGCGACAGACCGCGAGCTCCGAATCCGAGAAAAGGCTCCGAAACTCCGGCTTCATGGCACGGGCCTCGACCGAAATGTCAAGCCGTTTGAGTTCCCAGAGCTCAGTGAAGCCATCGCTCGGCTCATCCATGTTGATGAGCATCCTGGCTGCCCTCAGCGGGCCGTGGCTCGCCACGAGCCCCTTGAAGCCGCTCGCTTCGTATCCAATCGCGGCGGCGTCGTCATAGATCTGGAGCATCTCTCTCGCCCAGAGGTCTTCCTGCTCAGCAGCTTCGGCTTCAGTCATTTCCGTCATACAAATCGTCCTCCCGCGTTGTCTACAAAACCGTCGCCGTTGCGCCAGATCGCGGCGATTCCCTGCGAGTCGAGGAGAACAAGTAGGTCCGGCTGTGGCTTAGCATCGAGAAGAACCGCCCGTTCCGTGCCTTTGGGAACGAACCGTCCGTAGTCGGCCAGCTGCCGAATCGCCATCCGAACGTCGCCCCGACCAGTTCCCCCCTTGGCCTCAACCAAGTGCTTCCGGGTCGCGTTGTAGACATCGCTGTAGAGCACGTGCGACGAGCCAGAAGGCAAGAGCTTGTTACGGACCCTCGTCGCCACCCGCCTCAAGGATGGCAGCGTAGTCGCGCACCAGCCTCGCCTCTCGACGCACCGCGCGCTTCCCTGACTCGGGCCGCGTGATCTCGTATTCCTCGGCGTTGCTGTCCTCTATAGGCACCAGCGCATTCTCCGACTGGTCGCTACGCCGTCTGCTGGGGCGATGCTTGGCGATAGACCTCTCGGCAGCCTCGTACTCCAAGTCGCCGAGCGAGATATGCCCGTGCCGCTGTACCCGTGCTCTGGCGACTCCAATGTCCTCTATCGGCGGAGCGTCAGCAAGGCTCAGGCTCCAGAGGCCGCGCACATCGGTGACTACGCCCCATTCCCTGCCCTCTCCCCTGCCCGACTGTACGTCTACCCAACCTGGGTCCCACCGAGGCTCTGCAAGCACCTCGAGAATCGCCGGGCAGACCCCCTTCTCCGTGATGTAGATGACGAGCCGATCACCGATCCGGTACCGCGGCCCGTGAGGCGGGTAGACCGTTCCCTTGCGCGGTCTCTCGTACTTCTTCCACCAAGGAGAAACGCGTCCAGGGCTATCGCTGACCCACGTCCGCTCCAGCCAGTAGTTGGGTGCAGCCTCCTGGGAGTCGGTGAAGTAACCGATCTTCAGCCAGTAGGCCATTAGCTGACCGATCGGCGCGCCACGGTCAAGCCCTAGCTCTCGTGAACCTCGGCGACTGAGACCGCGAAGCCAAAGGCTCGAAGACGCTCGGCGGCAGCCCTGAGGCCGACGACGCTGAAGAAGGGCAGAGTGAGCGGCGTCTTGCGGTCGCTGCGGGTGATCACGGCGAACGTGATCTCGTGGTCGCGGGCGTCCGTGCCGGTAGCCGGCAACTTACCTACCCAGCTGGTGTCGACTTTTTTAACAACCTTGCGAGCCTTTTCGCGAAACTCGTCGTCGAGCAGTAGTCGCTCGGCGCTGTTGACACCTTGAGCGAAGAGATGGCTGAGGGTCGAAGAGCTGCCACGTTGCTTGACGTGGATCAGGCCGCCATCGGCAGTGAGGACATCGCAGACCTCCATCTTGTCGTGCCCCCGCTCGAAAACGAACTTCTTATCCAGGCAGAGACCGCCGATGGCCTTCGCGGCCTTCAGGTTGTAGTCGTCCTCATCAGTGCCAGCATCGGCATCGGGCAGGCCCTTGAAGCGGGGTAGCTTTTCGACTTCAGCTTCGACTCGCTTGCGGTAGTCGTTCTCGACCCGGAACCAGTCCCCGGTCGATAGAACATAGAGGCCATTCTCGAGCTCAACTTGGTAAACGAGGCAGCTGCGAATCGGCCAGTCGTTCGCCGGTGCGCCGTCAGAGGCGCGAATCGCAATAAGACGGTCATCCTTGAGCAGCTGCAGGTCGATCTCCTCGTCCTCGCGGGCGTCGAGGTATGCCGAGATGCGCGGGTCGGCATCGAGCTCGGCCTCTGAATCGCTGCGGTTGAAGCGGAAACCGTCGATGTCCTGCCAATCGAGCGTTTCGGGTGCCGCCAAGTGGACGTCGTCGATCTCGCGATCTTCGAGTGCCTCGACCAACAGCTCATTCAATTCTTCCTTGCGCGCCTTGCTCTTAACCGGGCGCAGGTGATCGATGAAGTCGAAGTTCTCCTTGTAGGCGTCATCCTCGTAGGCGCCGAGCAGGCGCTCGCAGAGCGTCGGCAAGTCGGGCACTTGGTCGCGGGTGTGGATTCCAAGCGAGTCGGCGCCGGTCAAGCGGTGGGCCAGGGTCTCGTCTTTTGGCTTGCCGGTCACCGCCCGGAGCAGGTCGCGGCTCACGTCGAGGCCGAAGGCACCGAAAGAAGACTCATGGCTGAGGTCGAGGCGTGAGTGGACAGTAGTGTCGTCGATCGTCTTCGCGTCGACACTCTTCAGCTGATCTGGGGCGACCGTGTTGAGGACGACCTTGAGGCCGAAGTCCTGCACGTAGGAATCGGGTTCGATGAGGTGACGGCCGCCGCCGAAAGTAATGGCGAAGATCCGCCCGGCGGCTGCGAGGAGAAGGACCGCAGCGGCGGATGAGGTGTTCAGCCCAGCGAGATCGCCGCTGACATGGGGGGAGAGATATTTCGCCCAAGGTGGCGGGTGCGGTGGCTTCGAGGCCGCAAAGAGGCTGTGGCGGCGTTTGTCGATTCCGGGGACCCGGTAGCCGGTCAAGGCATCCCGGTCGCGCAATGCTTCGTCGCGCCCCAACTCTTCTTTCAGCAGCGAAACGGTGAGCTTTTCGCGTCGAGGCTTGCGTGCCAACTCTCAGCGTCCAGGACAGGGGGGCGGAGCTAGCACTCGGGCAGAGAGAGGAGATTGTTCTGAGTCGAGCCGTCGACTTCAGTGGTCAGGTAGTCGTTGCCGTTGTGCTGGCGGACGATCAGGTAGACGCTGCCGGCGGCAGAGGAAACGTAGTAGGCGGTCGGGTCAGACTTGACGTTGGCGATGCCTTCGGCCTGGGTGACTTTCCAGCCGCTGCCGCCAATATGGCTAATCCGTTCGTGGGGGTCGTAGTGGTTGCCGCGCTTGTTGATGCAGGTCACTTGTTGTGACACAGCTGATACCTCCCCTGCTCGGTTGAACTGGTCTGTATGCGGTGCCGTAAGGGTATCTCTTGGTCTACAAACCTTGCTTTCCCAACCGATTGCGGGCTACCGCACTTGCACGGCCAAGGGCGCGAGTTGATCGGGATCGCCGTGGATTAAGGCCAGAGACGCCTGAGGCCCTCCGCATAGACGCCGTAGATATACGGGCCTGGCCTGCGGGCTTGGCGGAGGATTCGGTGGCGGTTCGACACGAATCGCTCAGTCTGTTCCGCACCACGCATGTTGCGGTTGGTCAGACAGAAGACGCGAACGGCAGCTTCGGTCAGCGCGTCGCGCTCGGCAGGTCGACGGCGGATCGCGTCGTCCTTGGTGAGGACGATCCAGTCGTATTCACCGGCATCCCGGAGCCAGACCTCGTCGGCGAGTAGCTGGCCGGGTTCCTCGCCGTAGACCTCGGCCATCGACCGGACAGAAAGGCCGGCTTCACGAAGGCCCTCGACGATGCTCTTGCCGAGACTGCGATCAACGAAGAACTCGGCAGACTTCTCCTTGGGACGAGACATCGCCGCGAGCTATCCGGCGCGGCGCCCTGGCCCCACGATTCAGGCTGCCGTCCGGGTTGCGAGGCGGATCACGTCCTCGACCTCATCGGGAGGAACACTGAAATCCGCTGCGATCTCAGCCACGGAGTCGCCCGCCTGGAAACGGTCGACGAGATCCTCCACGCGAGCGCCGCCGTGGGAGACGATCGGAAGGCCAAATGCGACCTTCGGGTCGACGATCACTTTCGCGTTGCCGTAAGTCGGCAGCCGCACCGAGTCCGCCCAGCCGTCCCCCCCGTAGTGGATGCGCTTGAGATAGTCCTTGACGACACCGGAGAACTGGCGCTGCTGGGTCCGGACAACGACCAAATCCATCACCTCGCGCTCACCACGCTTGTTTGCGTAGTCGAAAAGAACCTCGGCCCCGTCGGTGTAGAGGCGCTTGGAGGCAAGCGCGTGATCAACGCCGATCTCCTTTTCCAGAACCTCCACGGCGGGTCGAATGCGCTGCAGCGGCACCCCGGCCCGCCTGAAGCTCGACAGCACGAAGGCCTCAGCGAAGCCGATGAAAGGCACCGTCGCCTCCCGGCCGTGTGGCGGAAAGCAGGTGATCAGCGGGTGCTTGGCTTCCGGAGGCCGCGCCCAGCGCTGGATGTTCGACTTTGGCACGTCGAGATATCCAGCGGTCTCGTGCAGCGTGAAAATGGCGCGTGCAAGCCTGGGATCGTCTGCCCCCAATTGGGCGTTCTGTTCCGCGCGAGTCTTGATCTGAGCCTTCCTTCGGAACTCCGGATTTCTACTGCCTTTGATCGTAGCGGCGGCTGCGGTCAGCGCTCGCCAGCCAAGACCCAAATCGAGCTCTCTCGAGCTCATGTTGCCCCAGGCGTTGCCCCACGGCTAATTTTGCACCCTGTTGTCTGTAAGACAACAAAACTAAAAGGCCCGCAATTGTGGGCCTTTCTTCTATAGCGGGGGCAGGATTCGAACCTGCGACCTTCGGGTTATGAGATTTCTAGGCGGGGTTGACCAGGCTGGTTTTTGGCTTGTTCAAGCTGTTCGGGCTGGTCCGAGTTGGACCTAGTTTCGCTCAAATTGGTACCCGCTTGGTACCCGCAGGCCGCCTTGGTCGCTAACTGATTCTTGTGAACCCGCGGTCGGCAAAGACAGCCGCGGCGGCGAGGCCGTGTTGGTCGTCGGGGAGGGCGACCACGCAGTAGCGCTGGGCCCGGGTTAGAGCAACGAAGGCGATCCGCTTCTCCTCGGCTTCGCGGGCGTCGATCTCTCCGCCCGAAAGGGCCGTGCCCCACAGTTCGGCCTGGGCAGTGTGCTTTTTCGAGCGGGCCGGTCGATGACGATCATCACCGCCTCGCGGTCTTCTCCCTTTATGTCGTGGACGGTCTGCGCGACGAGCTCCCGCGGCGGCTGGACGAAGACGTCGGATGCGGTCAAGCCCTCGTGTTCGGCGGCGGCGGGCAGGGTCTGAGGACCGGTCCGCAACGGCTTTGGCGTCAGCTCCTTCGCGGCCTCGTAAAGGACAGTGGCGGCACCTTTGTTCCAGGCAACCAGGTCTTGGTCTAGGCCGGCCAGGTTCTGCAAGAGGCGAAAGGTGGATGAGCGCACCGCTTCGCGTTGCTCTTCGTCGAGCTCCTCGAGGCTTTCGACCTTCCACGCGCAGTAGGCGAGTATCGCTTCGCTGCTTCGGACCTGCTCGCTGGCGAGGGTGGCATTTCGCATCGTTGCGCATGCCGCCCCCAGGGAGATGAGGCGAGCGGATTTTTTGATCGACGGACGGTCGCCGTTCAGCTCTTCGACCAGCCTGCCGCCCCGGGCCAGAATGGCGGCCTGGCCGACGTCGATGCCGTGGCAGTCCAGCCGTTCGCGGTAGAGGGCGACGGCGGTTGTCGGCTCAGCGGCCGGATAGTGAATGACCTCCGGCTCGATCGGACTGGCGGCGTGGATGCCGACGGCCTCGTCGGGTTCGGCCCGATCGCAGAAGTGGGCGGCGACGTCACAGATCCGCTGCGAGCAGCGGTGGTTCTGCTTCAGCGGCAACGTCTCCAGCCCTGCCTGGTTGGCAAGGCGAAGGCAGCCCTCGGCGCTGGCTCCCTGGAACGAGTAGATCGACTGTTCGACGTCGCCGACGAGGACGAGCGAGCCGAGTGCCCCCGTCTCGCGGAGCTTGCCTAGCGCGGCGAGCTGCAGCTCCGAGGTGTCCTGCGCCTCGTCGAGCAGCAACTCCTCGAAACGCCCGGCGACTGCGCTGGCGATCTCGGGATGGCGGTCGAGGATCTTCAGCGAGAGCCAGATGGCGTCGTCGAAGCTGACGAAGCCGGCAGCCGCAAGGCGCTTCTTTTCCCTCCTGACGGCTTGCTCGACCGAGGCGATCAGCTCGTCATCGGGCTCGTGGATGGTGTGAGGCTTGTGCTTGACCACGAGGTTGCCGGCAGGGTCACAGCGAAAGGCGTCGATGCCGATTCGCTTCTGATTGTTGCCACCGACCACGACGTCGGGCCAGCTTCGCTCGCGCACCCAAGGACCAGCCTTTACTCCGGCCAGGCCCGCGAAGGGGTAGAGGACGTAACGCAAGAGGAAACGATGGAGGGTCCCGATGAAGTGCTCGGGGCCGAGGACAGTGGCGAAATCGTCGCGGAGCACGGCGGCGATGCGGTCGGCGCCGACGTTGGTGTAGGAGCAAACAGCCAAGCGGCGCGCTGGCGCCAAGCGCTCGACCCGCGCTGCGGCGGCACGGGTCTTACCCGAGCCCGGGCAGGCCAGAAGGAGGAAGGCGCCGTCGTGGTCGACCACATCCTGCTGGGCCTGCGTCAGCTCGGGCACATCACCCCTCCCCTGGGGGATCCTCGACGCCGGTGGGCGGGGCCTCAGTCACCCACTCGATCGACTCGCGCAGGAAATCGGGCACAATGAACTCGCGCTCCTCGTCGGCGAGGAGCTCGGCCAGCTCCTGGGCGAAGCGACCCTTCACGTCCTTGATTGCCTCCAGGATCGGCGCCGCCGCGGTCTCGGGCTCAAGGGGGTCGACCTCTGCGCGAAGGCGCCCGGCGACCCGTGGCTTGACCGCCGCAAGGGCGTCGAGCGCGATCTCGACGTTGCCCGCGGCGACTAGGGCCCACTCCAAGGTATTGGGCGCAAGCCGGACCCGAATGCTGTCTCCTGCGCGAGCGGCCAGTGCCTCGGCCCGGGATGAGAGTGCGTCTTCGGCGCCGGCCAGATCCTCGGCGGACGGCTGGCCGTCGGCATCGGAGATCACCGCGAGGCGGTAGGGAAGTTTCTCGGGACCGAAGAGGTCGGTGAAGGGGGGAAAGGCAACCCCGCCGATGTCGATCACGCTGACGCCGTTCTCCACCAGCGAGAGTTCAAGGCGGTGGGCGATCGCGGGCAGCAGTAGCTGCTCGGAGACGCCCTCGACCAAGACCACCGCCCGCGCGAAGAAGAGCGAGGCCTTGGTCACGTCGAGGAAACGACGCAGGTGGCCGAGCTGTTTTTCGCTGAGACCGAAATCACGGGGCGCCCGGGCGACGGGAGTGAGATCCCCGGGAGCGCGGGCGATGACGACGAGGCGCTCGACCCGAGCCGAAGAAGCGAAGTTCGGTGAGTGCGAGGTAACGAGAACCTGGGTCGGGCCGCCGGCCTGGTCTTCGAGGAAGCGCATCAGGAGGTCCTGGAGCTGCGGGTGCAGATGCGCCTCCGGCTCCTCGACCAAGAGGACTCGAAGCGCGCCGTCTTCGGGGGCGTCTGCAATCGCCGCCAGAAGCACTGCCATGTAGAGGAGGTTGTTGAAGCCGAGTCCGTTTTCGGCCATCTCGAGAGCCTCGAACTGGCCGATTCGTGCTCGCAGGGCGCTGACCACTCGTTCGAAGCGGGGGTCGGCGAAGGCCAGGTCCGTCTGTTGGCGAAAGCGCCCGGAGCCGGTCATCGCCAATAGGCGCTCGGCGATCTTCCCCTTCGCCACTTCGACGGCGGGGATCTTGCCGATGGCCTCGTTTGGCATTCTCTGCCTCGGCGACGATCCTGTCGCGGTCGCCTTCGGTGGCCAAGGCGGCGAGCAGGTCGACGAGGCGGTTCTGGCGGCCGGGGCGCAGGTCAGCGGCGGCGTCGCGGAGCGGATGGAGATATGCAAAGCGGACGCCTTCGCGGGCGTGACGCTCGACCTCGGGGTGCGCGGAGTCCCCGCCGAACCATTGCACCACAACCCTGTTGTCGGGCCGAAGGCGTGCGTGAAGGCGCAGGCGCGCGCACCCCGCACCGAGCGAAGGCGCCAGACAGGTGACCATCCGCGCCTGCTCGGCTTCGCTCAGATCGGCAAGCTGCACCTCAAGTTCGAGCTCGGTCGCGGGCGATGCTCCCCGGCCGTCGTGGGCGAAATCCTCGGGCCATAGCCGTCCCCCAGGGCCGGGTTCGTTCTCCGGCTCGAGCACAATTCTGAGCGCGTCGATCACGTTGCTCTTGCCGGCATTGTTCTCGCCAACCAGCACGGCCAATGGCGCCGGCAGCACATAGATGCCGTCGAGGTTGCGGTAACCACTCGCCTTCAAGGCGGTGAGCTTCATGCCCGAACCTCCCTCTTGACCGACCGGCACCATTGCGCAGGCCGGGATCTCCCAATAATCGGCATTCCCCTGTTCCCTCGCGAGCACAGCGGATCAAATCAGATCCAGAGCCGGGAAAATGTCGAATAGGCCATCGGAGGCGCCGCGATGGCGATGCAATACGGGAGCCCCGGCCTTCCGATTCAGCCGGTCAGTCAAGAAGGCGGCGCAGATCATCCACGCCAAGGCCAGCATCGCGCAGGATGCCGGCGAGGGTGCCTCGACGAAGTTCCCGGTGCAGGGGGACGACGAGCGCGTGCCTGCGTCCCGGCTTCTTCAAGCGGATGTGGCTACCACGTTGACGGACGATCTCCCAGCCCTCCTTACGCAGCGCCTTGATCAGGCGCTCGCCGGAGACGACCGGCTGGCGCGGGCTCACGCCGGCAGGGGAATCGAGCGGCGGATCACGCCGCTGTCGAGCGGCTCGCCGTCTTCGCGCAGTCCCTCGACGTAGAGGGCAACCGCCTCACTGGCGTTCTCAAATGCGTCGTCGAGGTCGTCGCCCTGAGTGTGGAGACCCGGGAGGTCCGGGGCGTAGACGTGATAACCGCCCTCGTCCTGGGGCTCGAAGACCAACTCGATTTCCTGAGTGCGATCTGCCATGTCGCTCCTTTCAAGCTTACGTCAGACCTGCCATGTCGCGGACACAGGTGCCACATCGAGACACTCAGGAGGATGCCCCCGAGGGAACGGCGGGGGAACGAGAGGTTCAAAACGGGCCGATTTTGGAGCTAAAAACCCGCAAATTGCGGACGCACTTCTCAAGATTAGACCGGTGCCTTAAGTCGGCAAGCACCTTCGCTTTTTGGCTCTACAAGCGGAGTTGAGCGGGGCAGCCAGGACTCGAACCTGGAATCGCCGGTTTTGGAGACCGGTGCCTTAGCCAGTTGGGCCACTGCCCCAGAGGGGGAGATCGTAACGAGCGACGGCCCGGGCTGGAGCCGAGCCGTCGCGATGCGGGCGGAGGGACTTGAACCCCCACGATCTTTCGATCACCAGGACCTAAACCTGGCGCGTCTGCCAAATTCCGCCACGCCCGCGTGGCCGGCCCTTTTGGGCCTTAACGCGCGGCCAACGCCGCTGCGTCGCTGACAGATTCTATGATCGTGGCGTGGCGGTAGGAGAGCTGAGGCCCGGCTACGAACTGTGGCGGCCAAATCGGGAAAAGGCGAGCTCGGTTACGACCAAGTTCGTCGTCGTCCTGCTGCTCGTGGCGACGGCGGTCGTTGCGGCGGTGATCACGCTCGGCGGCTGGTCGCTGCTGAAGGGCGGCGGCGGGATGGGAATCGTCTGCGCGATCTTCGCCATCCTCTACGCCTTCTTCGCCTTCCTGGTCGCGCGCTGGAACCGCGGCATCCTGCCGGTGGTGGCAGCGCTCTCGATGATCCTCGCGATCTTCTGCGCGGTCGGCGCCGAAAGCTGGTTCAACCGCGACCGCGCCGGCTTCGACGAAGCCGCCCTCAGCTCCTCGGTCATCGGGGTGCTGGTGATCGTCCTCGGCCTGCTGCAGATCGTCACCATCGCCGCCGCCCTCTACGCCTTCAATCAGGAGTGGCACGTGGAGGAGGAGCGCCCGATCGGCTCCGGCGAGGATTACGGCGCCGGGGCTACTCCTCAACCCGCCTAGCTCTATCGTTCCGGCCTGGGCCGGAGTGGCGGAACTGGCATACGCGATCGACTCAAAATCGATTGCCCTTGCGGGCTTGGGGGTTCGAATCCCCCCTCCGGCATCAATAGGGTGACGCCGTGAACGCGACGGGTGGGGAGCTGCTCTGGGAGCCGTCGGCCGAGCTGGTCGAGCGCTCGCGGATGACCGAATTCATCCGCTGGCTGGAGCGCGAGCGCGGCCTCTCCTTCGCCGGCTACGCCGAGCTGTGGCAATGGTCGGTCGACGATCTCGACGGTTTCTGGTCGGCGATCTGGGAGTTCTTCGACGTGCAGGCCGATGGCGACCCCTCCCCCGTTCTCGGCTCGCGGGAGATGCCTGGAGCCAAGTGGTTCCCGAACACCGCCCTCAACTATGCCGAGCACGTCTTCGCCGGGAAAGACGACGAGGCGACGGCGATCCTCCACGCCTCCGAGCTGCGCGAGCTAAGCGAGCTGAGATGGGGCAAGCTGCGCCGCCAGGTCGCGGCAACCGCGGCGGGGCTGCGCGGCCTCGGGGTCGGGCGCGGCGACCGGGTCGTGGCGTATGTGCCGAACATCCCCGAGGCGATCGTCGCCTTCCTTGCCACCGCCTCGATCGGCGCGGTCTGGTCGAGCTGCTCGCCGGACTTCGGCCCGGCCAGCGTCATCGACCGCTTCGCCCAGATCGAGCCGAAGGTCCTCTTCGCGGTCGACGGCTACCGCTACGGCGGCAAGGACTTCGACCGCCGCGAGGTCGTCGCCCAGCTGCAGGAGGCGATGCCGAGCCTGGAGCGCACCGTCGTCGTCCCATACCTCGACGCGGACCCCGACCTCTCGCCGCTGCGCGACGCGATGACCTGGGACGAACTGCTCGCCTCAGGCTCGGGCGCCCCGCTGCGCTTCGACCGCGTCCCCTTCGACCACCCGCTCTGGGTCCTCTACTCATCCGGAACGACCGGGCTGCCGAAGGCGATCGTCCAGGGCCAGGGCGGGATCCTGCTCGAGCACCTGAAGAAGCTGAACCTCCACGTCGACGCCCACCCCGGCGACCGCCTCTTCTGGTTCACGACGACCGGCTGGATGATGTGGAACTTCATCGTCTCCGGCCTGCTGACGAAGGCAGCGATTGTCCTCTACGACGGCAACCCCGGCCACCCGGATATGGGGGTGCTCTGGGACCTGGCCGAGCGGGCTGGGGTGACGATGTTCGGGACCAGCGCCGCCTACATCGGCGCCTGCATGAAGGCCGGGCTCGAGCCCGGCGCCGGCCGCGACCTCAGCGCCCTGAAGGCGATCGGCTCGACCGGCTCACCCCTCTCGCCCGAGAGCTTCGACTGGATCTACGAGCACCTCGGCGCTGACACCTGGCTCTTCTCGACCAGCGGCGGGACCGACCTCTGCACCGCCTTCGTCGGCGGCGTCGCCACCCTGCCGGTCTACCGCGGCGAGCTGCAGGCACGGGCGCTGGGGGCGGCGGTCGAGGCCTGGAACGAAGACGGCGAGCCGGTAATCGAGGAGGTCGGCGAGCTGGTCGTGACCGAGCCGATGCCCTCGATGCCGATCTACTTCTGGGGCGACGATGGCGGCAGCCGCTACCGCGAGAGCTACTTCGAGATGTTCCCCGGCATCTGGCGCCACGGCGACTGGCTGGAGCTGACCCGGCGCCGGACGGCGGTGATCTACGGCCGCTCGGACTCGACGATCAACCGCGGCGGCATCCGCATGGGGACGAGCGAGATCTACCGGGCGGTGCTCGGCATCGAGGAGATCGTCGACGCGCTGGTGGTGGACCTGCCGCGACCGGGGACCGACGGCTGGATGCCGCTGTTCGTGGTCCTGCGCGAGGGCACCGAGCTGGACGAAGAGCTGCCGCGGGAGATCGCCCGCCGGGTGCGCGAACAATGCTCCCCCCGCCACGTCCCCGACGAGGTTTTCGCGATCGAGGAGGTCCCTCGCACCCTCAGCGGCAAGGTCTTGGAGGTGCCGGTGAAGAAGATCCTGATGGGGATGCCGGTGGAGAAGGCGGCAAGCCGCGACTCGCTGGCCAACCCGGCCGCGCTCGACTACTTCGTCGAGATGGCGAAGCGGCTCGCCGTCTGAGCGAGGATCCGCCCGACGTACTCGGGTTCGTAGCGGACCTGCTCGTGGGTGAAGCGAAGCTGGGCCAGACCCGCGGCGGTGTGCGCCTGGTCGCGGAGGCGATCCCGCGCCTGCTCGGCGGGCGTGCGGTGATAGCGGAGGCCGTCGGTCTCGACGACCAGCCCGAGGTCCGGCCAGTAGAAGTCGACTTCGAACTTGCTGACGATCTGGCCAGTGAGTGGGACCGGCAGGCCGACCTTGGCGACGAGCGGGAGAAAGCGCCGTTCCAGCTCCTCCTTGGTGAGGCGAAAGGTACGCCGGTCGAGGATCTGGCGGAGGGTGCCGACGCCGGGCTCGCCGGCTCGTCCCTCGAGCGCCCTGCGTAGTTCCGGTGGATGCACACAAGGTCGTATTTGTCTGCCTCATTGATCGCCCGCTCGATTCCGTGCCGCTCGAGGCGGAGGGAAAGGTCGATCAGCGTCTGGACGGGAGTCGTGACGGGGATCCCATACTCGGTGGTGATGTCGCGAGGTCGAAGGGACGGGCGGCGATGGATCCGAAGTTCGGGACCTTCTCTATGGGACAGGCTGGGTAGGGAAAGCTCAATCACCGAGCGCTGCTCAAATCCGATCCGCAATAGCGCAGCGGCGCTGGAGTGGCTGAGCACCGCCCCGTCGCCACAGACGAGCACCGCAGCCATCCAGCGACCGTGCGGCGTCAGGTCTGGACGGCCCACAGCGAACACACCGCGTCGCACTCGGTAAAGCCGCCCAATCGCAATCCGGTGCTTGATTCCGTCATCAGTGAAACCAAGGCGCCGGAGCTGCTCACGCGAGATCACCCCGTGCTGTTGCCGGACCAGCTCCCACACCTGGCGAGTTTTGGGCGTCATAGCGCCTACAAGTCGCCAGCTGTCCGAATCTCTCCCCCCGCTCACAGGCCGGGAGGGAGACCCTCGCCGGACCCTCCCCGCTGTTGTCCGCCGAGGGTCTCCCTCCCGGCCCCAAAGGGGACGCCGAATCAGACCATGCCGAGGCCGCCGCTTACGCCTAGCGTCTCGCCGGTCACGTACGAGGCGTCGTCCGAGGCCAGGAAGGCGACGGCGGCCGCGACCTCCTCGGGCTGGCCGAGGCGGCCCATCTGGGTGGAGGCTCGCATCGTCTCGATCACCTTCTCGCCGATCTCGCCGAACTCTTTGGCGCCCATCAGCAGCGGCGTCTCGATCGGGCCGGGGGCGATTGCGTTGGCGGTAACGCCGTAGCGGGCGGCCTCGCGGGCGATCGCCTTGGTGAAGCCGATCACGCCGGCCTTGGCGGCGCTGTAGGCGGCCGAGCCCTTGGAGCCGACGCGGCCCGCCTCGGAGGAGATGTTGACGATGCGGCCGTAGCCGCGCTCTTGCATCCCGGCCAGGGCCGCGTGGGTGCAGTTCATCGTCCCGCCGAGGTTGATGTCCAGCACCTGCCGCCACTGGTCCTGGGTGACGTAGACGAAGAACCCGAAGTTGTCCATGCCGGCGTTGTTGACGAGGACGTCGAGCTCGCCGACGGCGGCTACGGCGGCGCGGGCCGCCTCGAGGTCGGTGACGTCGAGCTCGACCGCGTGGCCGGCGATCTCGGCCGCGACCTGCTCGGCGCCCTCGACGTTGAGGTCGCCGATCCAGACCTCGGACCCCTCGGCGGCGAGGCGGGCGGCGACAGCGGCGCCGATGCCGCTCGCCCCCCCGGTGACCAACGCCTTACGTCCCTCTAGCCTCATGCCGCCGGAGCATAGTGGCCACTTAGACTGCGCGACCTTGGAACCGATCCCGATCATCGGCGGTACGGGCGCCCTTGGCGCTGGCCTCGCGCGGCGTTGGGCCGCGGTCGGCGTGCCGGTCGTGCTCGGCTCCCGATCGGCCGAGCGGGCCGATGAGGCGGCGACGAAGATCCGTGCCGACCTCCCCGACGCCGACGTCACCGGCCTCGAGAACGGCGAGGCCGCGACCAAGGGCGAGATCGTCTTCCTCACCGTCCCCTTCCGCGCCCAGTCGGAGAACCTCAACAACCTGCGGGAGGCGCTGCGCCCGGGCCAGATCCTGGTCGACTGCACCGTCCCCCTCGCCGCCGCGGTCAGCGGCAAAGCGACCCGCTCACTCGGCGTCTGGCAGGGCTCGGCCGCCCAGCAAGCGCAGGAGATGGTCCCCGACGGAGTCACCGTCGTCTCCGCCCTGCACACCGTCGGCGCCCCGAACCTGGCCGACCTCGACGAGCAGCTCGGCGAGGACATCCTCGTCTGCGGCGACAAAAAGGCGGACAAGACGCGGGTCGCGCGGCTGATCGAGCTGATCCCGGGACTGCGGCCGGTCAACGCCGGCGCCCTGGAGATGGCCCGCATCGTCGAGCAACTGACCCCGATGCTGATCTCGGTCAACACCCGCTACAAGGTGCACGCCGGGATCCACCTCACCGGCCTCCCCGAGACCGACCACTGGGCCTAGTGGCGATGCGCGTCGCGCTTCTCGCCGGCGGCACCGGCGGCGCCAAACTGGCGGCCGGGATGCAGGAGGAGCTCGGCTCCGACCTGGCGGTGATCGCCAACACCGGCGACGACATCGAGGCGCTCGGCGTCCACGTCTCCCCCGACCCCGACCTCGTCACCTACTGGCTCAGCGGCGAAATCGACGAGGCCCGCGGCTGGGGGATCAAAGACGACGGCTTCACCACCTTCGAGCGCCTGAAGCAGCTCGGCGCCCCCAGCTGGTTCGGCCTCTCCGACCGCGACCTCGCCGCCTGCCTCTACCGGCGCGAGTTCATCGACGAGGGCGGCCGCCCGACTGACGCGCAGGCACAGATCGCCCGCGGCCTCGGGGTCGAGGCGCGGGTGCTCCCGATGGCCGACACGCCGGTCCGCACCCGGGTGATCACCCCCGCCGGCCCGCGCGCCCTGCAGGAGTACCTGATCCTCGACGGCGGCCAGCCGCCGGTCGAGGGGGTGCAGCTGGAAGGGATCGAGGCGGCCGAGCCGACCCCGGAGGTGCTAGCGGCGATCCGCGACGCCGAGGCGATCGTCCTCGGCCCCTCCAACCCGGTGATCAGCATCGGCCCGATCCTCGCCGTCCCTGGAATGCGGGAGGCGATCGCCGCCTCCCCCGCCCCGGTCGTCGCCGTCAGCCCCTACGTCGCCGGCGCCGTGGTCAAGGGGCCGACCGACCGCTTCATGGAAGGGATCAGCCGGCCGGCCACCGCCGCCGGCGTCGCCTCGCTCTACGCCGGGCTGATCGACGCGATGGTCGTCGACGAGGGCGATCCCGATCCACCGCCGGCCGAGATCCCGACCCTGGCGACGCAGACGCTGATGGAGGGTGCCGCCGGCCGGGTGCGCCTGGGCCGGATCGTGCTCGACTACGCCGCTACGCTCGCATCGGCTTGAAAGCGACCGCAGTCCTACCCGTCAAGCGCTTCGAAGCGGCCAAGCAGCGGCTGGCCGGCGGAATCGACGAGGAGCGGCGACGGGCGCTGGCCGCGGCGATGGTCGCCGACGTGCTCGAGGCGATCGGCGAAGCCCGCACGATCGAGCGGCTGATCGTCGTCACGGGCGATCCGATCGCCCAGGAGCTGGCGGCCGACGTGGGAGCCGAGGTCGTCCCCGACCCCGAGGACGCCGGCCACATCCAGGCCGCCCAGGCCGGGATCGCCCGCGCCGAAGCCGAGGGCGCCGAGCTGGTCGCGCTGCTCGCCGGCGACTGCCCGCTACTCGACCCGCGCGAGCTCGACCGACTGCTGACCGGCATTCCGGGAACCTACGTCGGGATCGTCCCCGACCGCCACGGCAGCGGCACCAACGCCCTCGTCCTACGCCCGCCGAGCGCGATCGTCCCGGCCTTCGGCGAGGGCAGCCGCCAGCGCCACGTCGAGGCCGCCCGCGTTGCCGGAATCCCGTTCGGGATCGAGGAGCTGCCGTCGATCGAACTCGACCTCGACACCCCAGGCGACGTGATCGCGCTGCAGCGCGAGCTGGAGCGCCAGCCGAAGCGCGCCCGCCGCACGGCGAAGGCGCTGGGGATATGAGCGAGCTTCGGGTGCTGCCCATCGAGGGGCTGCCCGAGATCAGCGAGGGCGACAGGGTCGGCGAGTTGATTGCCGAGCGAGCGGAGCTTGAGGACGGCGATGTCGTCGTCATCTCGCAAAAGATCGTCTCCAAGGCCGAGGGGATGGTGCGGCGGCTGTCGGAGGTGGAGCCGTCCGAGCGGGCGATTGAGTTGGCAAAGAAGCTGGGTAAGGAGGCGGAGATCGTCGAGCTTGTGCTCTCCGAGAGCCGCGAGATCCTGCGCGACGATCGATTCCTGATCACGGAAACCCACCACGGCTTCGTCTGCGCCAACGCGGGGATCGACAGCTCGAACCTCTTCGAAGACGACACCGTCTGCCTGCTTCCCACCGACCCCGACGCCTCCGCCCGCGCCATCAGGAAAGAACTAGAGACCGCGATCGAGGGACCGGCGGTGGGGGTCGCCGGACCCTCCCCGCTGTTGTCCGCCGACCCCCACCGCCGGTCCCTCCCCCCCGCCGTCGTCATCGCCGACAGCTTCGGCCGAGCATGGCGGTTGGGTCAGGCCGAGGTCGCGATCGGCTGCGCCGGCCTGGCGCCGCTGGATGACTGGCGCGGGCGCGTGGACTCGAGCGGCCGGGAGCTGACCGCGACCGCGATAGCCATCGCTGACCAAGTCGCCGCCGCGGCCGACCTGGTTCGAAACAAGGACTCAGGCGTCCCGGCAGTTGTCGTCCGCGGCCTCGACCGCCACGTCACGACAGGGGACGGCCCCGGCGCTGCCGCCCTCCGTCGCCCCCGCCGCGAGGACCTGTTCCGCTAGTCCCGGTCCCGGTCTTTGCCGAGCACGTCCTTGACCTTGTCGGCCGCCTTGTCGAGGCCGTCCTTTACGGCGCCTGACCCCCTGTCGACCTTTCCTTCACGCTTCAGGTCGTCATCGCCGGTCAGCGCTCCGGCGGCCTCCTTCACGCGCCCTTTGGCGTCGTCCTTGTTGCGAATCTCGTCGCTCATCCATTCCTCCTGGCTAGTTGTCTCCCTCAACTACCCGCAGGGCGAAATGGGAACCGCGGGCCCGGGTGGCTCAGCCGGCTGGTGCGGCTGCAGCTGCCTCGCGAGGACCGTCGCCCGCGTAGGTCTCGACCACCTCGTAGAGCGTCGTCCGCTGCGCCGGTTCGCGCCCCGCCGCCCTGGCGGCGGCAATCAGCTGCTCGGGCTCGAGCCGCACCCCGTGCTGGGAGCCCGCCATCCGGGAGATGTTCTCCTCCATCAGCGTCCCGCCGAGGTCGTTGACTCCCCAGCGCAGCGCCTCGGTCGCCCCCTCCAGGCCCATCTTCACCCAGCTCGCCTGCAGGTTCGGGATCGAGTGCCCCAGCGCCAGGCGGAAGGCGGCGGTGTGCTTGAGGTTCTCGGCCATCGAGATCTCCTCGATCCCGTGGGTCCGACCCAACATCGTGTTGAAGGGGATGAAGCTGAGCGGGACGAACTCGGTGATCCCACCGGTCCGCTCCTGCAGGGCGCGGATCACGCGCATGTGGCGGGCCAGCTCGCGCGGCTCCTCGATGTGGCCGAACATCACCGTCGAGGTCGAGTGCAGGCCGGCGCGATGCGAGGCTTCGATGATCTCCACCCAGCGGGCGACCGGCAGCTTGTTCGGCGAGATCCGCTGGCGGACGCCGTCGTCGAGCACCTCGGCGGCGGTCCCCGGGGTAGAGCCAAGACCGCACTCGAGCAGGTACTCGAAGACCGCCAACGGCTCCTTGCCGGAACGCTCGCAGGCCCAGTTGATCTCCATCGGCGAGTAGGCGTGCAGGTGCAACTGCGGCGCCGTCTCCTTCGCCAGCTTCAACCAACGCCCGTACTCCTCCAGGGTCAGGTCGGGATGAATCCCACCCTGCATGCACAGCTCGGTAGCGCCGAACTCAACCGCTTCGCCGATCCGAGCCGCGAAATCCTCCTCAGAGACTTCATAGGCATCGGGCGACCGCTTCCCCTGCCCGAAGCCACAAAAAGCACAACCGACGACACAGACGTTGGTGAAGTTGATGTTCCGATTGACGACGAACGTGACCCGATCCCCAGCCAACTCCGCCCGCAGCTCATCGGCAGCAACCCGCATCTCCTCGATCACCTCAGGCCGCGTCTCAGCAAACAAAGCCGTCAACTCATCCTCCGTCAGCTCCACCCCCGCGCGACCCTTGGCAATCGCCTTGGGAGCCAGCTCAGGAGAGATGACCTCCTCGGACCTGCGCCCCGACCCTCTCCGCGGAATGAACGACCAATACTTCAGCTTGATCACATCAAGGACGCCCTGCTCCATCCACTCCGGATCCATGTACTGCGGATAGACGCAGAGGCGCTCAGTCAGCGCATAGCCCTTGGGGGCCAACTCCTTCCGCACCTGATGCGGCGACGGGAACGGCTCCTCCGGAGAGATGTGATCCCCGTTGGCAGACAGCCCACCAAGGTCCGTCGCACCCGCCTCAACCAACTCAGGCCAAAACTCACTGAGATTCGGCGGCACCTGCACCCCGACGTCGGGCATAAGCCGCTGGCACTCCTGGATCAGGCGCTCGATCTCGTCGATGCCCACAGGACTGGCCCACTCCTGCAGGGAGGGCGGGGGTGCCTCCTCCAGACGCTTGACATGAGCCATAGGCGAGATGTGCCTGGAGGAGGCACCCCCGCCCTCCCCCCAACGCTCACGAGAAGCCTCATCAGCAATCTCAGCCACCTCAGCCCCGTAGTACCGAGGGTGCGAAACGAAGTTCTGGAGGATGACCTCCTGTAAGTGACCGTGCCGAGCGTGACTAGCAGCGAGAGCTTCCAGCGACTCGACCCGCTCCTCAGCGGTCTCGCCAATACCAACGAGGATTCCCGAAGTGAACGGAATCTTCAGTTCCCCGGCAGCTTCGATCGTCGCCAGCCGAGCTGCTGGATGCTTGGTCGGGCTGCCGGCATGGACCGTCTCCATCAGCCGCTCCGAGGTGCTCTCAAGCATCAACCCCTGAGACGCGGTGACCTCCCGCAGCCGAGCCAGATCCCGCTTGCCCAATACGCCAATGTTGGTGTGCGGGAGCATGCCGCGCTCGAGCGCCCGTTCGCAGGCCCAGACCACGTAGCTGGTGAAGTCCTCATGTCCCCAAGCCTTCAAGCGTTCGGCGACAACGGGATTGACCTCAGGCCGCTCGCCGGTAAGAACCAGCAACTCCTTGGCATTCCGTTTCAGCGCTTCGTCAAGGATCCGTTCGACGTCCTCCGGCGCATGAACATGCGCCTGATGAGTCGCGAAGGCGCAGTACTTGCAGTAGCACTGGCAAGTCCGGCTCAGCGAGAGCGTGAAATTGCGGGAGAAGGTGACCCGGCGCACGCCGCTCAAGCTACTGCAAGCGCCGCTCGGGCACGGGCATAAAAAAGGCGCCACCCCGGATGGGATGGCGCCTTTGAAGGTGCTGCGGCCTAGCTGGCCGGTTTGTCGCTGCTCGGGGTCGAGCGTTTCGGGACCGGCGGCCGCACGTGCTCCGGCGGTTCGGTCGGCGGCAGGCCACCCGGCTCGAGGATGAACCGGTAGACGGTGGCGGCCAGCAGCGAGCCGAGGATCGGACCGACCAGGTAGGGCCAGACGCCGCCGTACTCGCCACTGACGAGGGCGGGGCCGAACCAGCGGGCCGGGTTGAAACCGGCACCGGTCAGCGGGCCGGCGAACATCACCGCGAAGCCCAGGGTCGTGCCGATCGCCAGCGGCGCCCACTCCTTGAAGCTCTTCTCGGAGTAGACCGCGGTGAGGATCACCAGGACGAGGACGAAGGTGCCGATTCCCTCGACGATCATGCCGGGGAAGTTGCCGCCCAGGAGGCTGCTGACTTGGGTTGCGCCGTAGTTGCCGGCACGTCCCTCGTCGAGCAACAACCCCTTGGTCAGGAAGGCGCCGGCGATGCCGCCGATGAACTGGGCCAGCACGTAGATGGCTCCATCCATGGGCCTGATGCGGCGGATGACAATCGCCGCCAGGGTGACAACCGGATTGAAATGCCCGCCGCTGACTACGCCGAACATGACGATCAGGCCGAAGAGCAAGAAAGCGTGGACGAGGCCGACAACCGCAAAGTCCGAGCCGAACTGGGCCTGGCCTCCGGTCGATACGTACAGGGTTACGACACTCGTGATGAAGAAGACCAGCAGCAACGTGCCGATCAGCTCCGCGAGATAAGCGGATACACCTCTCTCCTGCACCTTTTTTCCTCCTCGATTCCCGTGATCAGTCAGCGGCGGCAGTCTACCCACATTCGCTAAATCGACTAGGTTCCCCGCCGCATGAGATCGACTGTCGCGCTGCTGGCGACCGTCTTCGCGCTCGCCGGCTTGGCCGGCTGCGGCGAGGATGGTGCGGAACCGGGCGTGCCGAAAGGCGCGACGCTGGTGCTCGATTTTGTCCCCAACGCCGTCCACAGCGGCATCTACGCGGCGCTCTCCCGCGGCTATTACGAAGACGAAGGCGTGGCCCTGAAGGTGCAGGCGCCGGGCGAATCGACCGACGCGCCGAAGCTGCTCGGCGCCGGCAAGGTCGAGTTCGCGATCCTCGACATCCACGACCTCGGCATCGCCCGCGAGCGGGGGATCGACCTGGTTGGCGTGATGCCGCTGGTCCAGCGCCCGCTGGCGGCGGTCCTCGCTCGCGGCGACGGCCCGGTCCACCGCCCGCGAGACATGGAAGGTCACCAGGTAGGCGTCACCGGCCTGCCCTCCGACGAAGCCGTGGTCGACTCCGAGGTCGAAGCCGACGGCGGCGACCCGACCAAGGTCGATCGGGTGACGATCGGCTTCAACGCGGTCGGCTCACTCGCCGCCGGCAAGGTCGACGCTGCGACCGGCTTCTGGAACGCCGAGGGGGTGGCGCTGCAGCGCCAGGGGGTTCCGCTGCGGATCTTCAAGGTCAACGAATTCGGCGCCCCGCCCTACCCCGAGCTGATCCTCACCACTTCGCAGAAGACGCTTGAAGACGATCCCGAGCTGGTGGACTCGGTCATCGCGGCGACCGAACGGGGCTACGAATTCATCGAGAAGGATCCGGGAGCGGCGCTCGGCGACCTGCTCGATGCCAACCCCGAGTTGGAACGGGCCGAACAGCAGGCTCAGCTGAAGGTGCTGCTGCCGATCCTCCACCCACACCCGTTCGACACGGCGGTGCTACAGGAATGGGCCGATTGGGATTTGAAGCACGGGCTGCTGGAACAGCCGCTTGACGTTTCGGAGGCTTTTCGGGAGAGGTGAGAGGGAGCCCCTCGCCAGACACATCTCGCCTATGGCTCGATGTTAAGTGTCTGGAGAGGGGCTCCCTCTCACCTCTCGAGCAGACGCTGCACTAGTTCCGGTAGTTCGCGGGCCATTCGGGAGCGTGGGACGGCTTGGTCGATGCCGGCGGCGTCTGCGGCTTTTTTGGTCTCGACGTCGACGTGGGAGTAGTAGCCGAGGACCGGGATTCCGAGGCCTACCAGGGCCTGCGGGTTCTCGGCGTCGAGGTCGGCGACGATCAGGTCGACTCCGTCCCAGGTGCTGTTCGCGATCGATGGCGAGGAGACCACCTCGTGTCCGGCAGCTTTCAGCGTCTCGCTGACCTTGCTGCCCAGCATCAGGTCGTTGCTGATGCTGAGGACGCGGGCCAAGCTAGATCGACCGGCGCTGGCGGAACTCTTCGCGGACGCTCTCCGGCCGGCCCCACATCTGCACGGCCTCGGAACGACCCTCCCGCACCTCAGCAATCCGCAGCTCGCCGGCGACACCTTCGCCGTCCAGCTTCTGCAGCACCCCCATGACGCTCTCGGGTGCCGCAGCGTGCCCGAAGCTCTTCGCCACCAATAGCCGCCAGTGCCAGCCCTCCTCGCGGGGGTGCTGGTAAACCTGCGCATTGACCTGGCTCAGCGCCACAGCGCTGTCGACGTAGTGCGCCTCGTCCTCGATCCGCACATCGACCTCGAGATCGGTCCAGTCGGTCGGCAACGTGTTGAGGATCTGCTGAAAGTCAGTAGCGAGCGGCATAGGACGAAGCGTAATGGAGGGGTGGGGTAACCCCCTCCAGACGCTTAACATGAGCCATAGGCGAGATGTGTCTGGAGGGGGTTACCCCACCCCTCCCCAAGCGGCTCGCAATCGTCTATGGCGGTGATTGAAGAAAAAACGAATCAGCGGCCGCAGTAGCACCCCCGGCAACGGCAGCCGCGGCTCCCAGACAAGACGATCGGTGACCCGGCAGCGATCCTCGTCAAGCGGCTCCAGCGTCCGCTCGTGTTCCCAGAGCCGCATCGAGAGCATCGAAGAACGCTCGAGGAAGCCGCGGCCCGGTTCGACCCGGACGACGGTGATGTCGTCGTAGTCGAAGGGGATGAGGCCGAAGAGGAGGACCCAGCTGCGGCCGATGTAGCCCGGCTCCGGATCGTCGAGGCCGAAGTCCTCCGCGCCGGCCGGGACAGTCATCCGCATCAGCGGTCGCAGCTCGTCGTTGATTCCCGCCGGGTCGATCGCCCGCGCCCAAACCGCCTCGGTTCCCGCCTCCAGCTCCGAGGAAACCGTTACCTCGGCCCGCCGCGGCATCAGGCGAAGAAGACCTGGTAGATGAGGAAGGCGTTGAGGGCGATGATCATCGCCGCCAGCACTCCCGCCAGGGCGCTCAGCCAATGCGGGTTGACGAGGTCCCCCATCACCTTGCGGTCGGCGGCGATCATCAGAAGCGGCACCAGCGCGAAGGGGATGCCGAAGGAGAGGACGACCTGGCTGGCGACGAGGGCGTCGGTGGGGTCGACGCCGATCGCCAGCACGACCAGCGCCGGGGTCAGGGTCAGCGCGCGGCGAATGAAGAGGGGAATGCGGCGGCGGATGAAGCCCTGCATCACCACCTGCCCCGCCATCGTCCCGACCGAGGAGGAGGCGAAGCCGGAGGCGAGCAGGGCGATGCCGAAGATCGTCGCCGCGCGGTCGGAGACCAGCGTCCCCAGCGCTTCATAGGCGCCGTCGATCGAGTCGACGCCGGTCAGGCCGCTGGTGTGGAACAGGGCAGCAGCGACGATCATCATCGAGAGGTTGACCATGCCCGCCAGCGAGAGGGCGATGACGACGTCGACTTTCTCGAAGCCGAGGATCTTCTTGCGCTCGGCCGGGTTGCGGCCGACGATCCGCCGCTGGGTCAGCGCCGAGTGCAGGTAGATGACGTGGGGCATCACCGTCGCGCCGATGATCCCGGTCGCCAGGAGGATGCTCTCGGTGCCGGCGAAGCCGGGGACGAAGAGGTGCTTGGCGATTTCACCGCCGTCAGGGCTGGAGTCGAAGAGCTCGAAGGCGAAGGAGGCGACGACGACGCCGACCAGGACGGTGATCCCGGCCTCGAGGCGGCGGAAGCCGCGCTGCTGCAGGCTGAGGAGCGCGAAGGCGCCGGCGCCGGCGATCAGCCCGGCCGGGAAGAGCGGAATTCCGAAGAGGAGGTTGAGGCCCAGCGCGGCGCCGACCACCTCGGCGATGTCGCAGGCCATCGCCACCACCTCGGCCTGCAGCCAGAGACCGATCGAGGTGCGGCGGGAGAAGCGTTCGCGGCAGAGCTCGGCGAGGTTCTTGCCGGTCGCGATCCCCAGCTTCGCCGACTGGGTCTGGACCAGCATCGCGATCAGGTTGGCCCCGAGCACGACCCAGAGCAGCAAATAGCCGAACTTGGCGCCGCCGGCGATGTTGGTCGCGAAGTTGCCGGGGTCGATGTAAGCGACGGCGGCGACGAAGGCGGGGCCGAGGAAGGGCCAGAAGCGGCTGATGCCGGTGCGGTGCCCCTCGAGCGATTGACGGGCGGCGCGGGCGACCGCGGCCTCGCCGGGGAGGACGTCCTCGACTTCGGCCCCGTGGCGCTCCTCCTCGGCCACCTCCTGCCCCGGCGTCAACGCGCCCCCCAGGTCGGCGGCACCAGGTCGGGGCCGGGGATCGGGGTGCCGTGCGGGTCGTGGCGCGGTTCGCCGAGCTTCGCCGCGATCAGAGCCTCGAGCTCCTCGGAGATGTAGTGCTCGAGCACCTCCGCCTCCTCGTGGACGCGGTCCTCGGGCATCCCCAACGCCTCGGAGAGGTAGGCCTCGATCAGGCGGTGGTGGCGGATCACCTCGAGCGCCACCTTCTCCCCGGCCGGGGTGAGGCTGACGCCGCGGTAGGGGAAGTACTCGACCAGGCCGAGGTCGGCGAGCCGCTTCAGCATCGAGGTCGCGGTCGCCGGGGTGACCTGCAGGCGGTCGGCCACCTCGCCGTTGAGGACGAGGCCGTCGCGCTCCTGGGAGATCGCGTAGATCGTCTTCGCGTAGTCCTCTATGGCCTGGGAGTTAGACACGTCGAAATAGTTTAGACAGATCTAAAAACGGAACGACGAACCGGGTTCCTAAACTGCGGAGAGATGACCATCACCGTCGAGATCGATGCGCAGTACCGGCAGCTGCGGGAGGAATGCGGGCTGGTCGAGCGACCGGAGCGTGGGTTGCTGATTGTCAGCGGTCCCGATGCGGCCGAGTACCTGCAGGGGCAACTGACCAACGACACCGAGGCGATCGAGCCGGGCGGGTGGATCTACGCAGCGCTCCTCGACCGCAAGGGGCATATGCAGGCCGACATGCGGGTGCTGCGGCCTGGTGAGGGGCCGGAGCTGTGGCTCGACCTCGAGCCGGAGGGAATGGCGGCCGCGAACCGGCACCTGCAGATGTACAAGATCGGCCGCGAGGTGGAGGTGACGGACGCAAGCGACGGACACACGCTCCTCTCGCTCATCGGCCCGCGGGCGACCGAGATCGCCCGCGCGGTCGACGGCGCCTCCCTCCGCACCGAGGCCGGCGTCGACCTGATCGTCCCCGCCGCCGAGCTCGAGCGGGTCCGCGACGCCCTGCTCACCGCCGGCGCGGTCGAGGTCTCCCCCGCAGCCGCTGAGATCCTCCGCATCGAGGCCGGTCGGCCGCGTTTCGGCGCCGAGATGGGGACCGAGACGATGCCCGCCGAGGCCGGGATCGTCGAGCAGGCGGTCAGCTTCACCAAGGGCTGTTACATCGGCCAGGAGACGGTCGCCCGCCTTCACTACAAGGGCAAGCCGAACCGCCATTTGCGGGGGCTGCGTTTCAGCGCCCCGGCCGCCCCCGGCGACACCCTACACGTGGGTGAGAAGGAGGTCGGGACGGTCGGCAGCGCCGCCGTCTCCCCCGCCCTCGGCCCGGTCGGGCTGGCGATCCTGCGGCGCGAGGCGGAGCCCGGCACGACCGTCGCCGTAGGTGAAGATGGCGTTACGGCTGAAGTTGTCGCCCTCCCCTTCGGTTAGATTCAGCCTCGATGGGCCCCGGGAGAGCGAGAACCGCGACGCTTGCGACCGTGATCGGCGCGATTTCCCTGCTCGCGGCGGGCTGCGGCGAATCGCGGCATCCGAACGAACAGCGGCCCTCCGGCTCGACCCGGGTCAGCATCACGATCAGCCCGAAACAGGTGATCGTCCAGCCGACCTCGATCGCCGAGGGGCCGGAAAAGACGCAGCAGATCCCGCAGAACCAGAACTCTCCGCAGCCGCCGATCAAGACCAAAGTGCCGCTCAACGTCACCTTCGTCACCGCCAACCAGACGCCGACCGACACCAAACTGATGATCCGCGGCACCAAGTCCGAGGAATCGGAAACGATCTTCGCCCGCAGCCCCGGCACCTTCCACGTCAGCCTCCCCACCGGCAGCTACACGATCGCGGTCGCCGGAATGCCGGAGGTGCAGCCGGCCCACCTGACGGTGGGCCGCTTCCGCGCCTCCTCGCAGAACGACGTTCTGCTGCCCTAGCCCTAGCCGACGTCGATCGGGATCTGGGCTCTCTCGACTCCGCCGAAGTCCTGGTAGCCCCTCAATGTGTAGTTGCCTGTGAGGGTCACCGGAATGAATTCGAAGGCGTTCCCGCCGCAGATGAACGCCGGGCCGATTGTGCTCAGACCGTTGAAGGTGGCGTTGACTGTGGCAAGGACGTCAGCGGGCGCTCCGGGTGTGTTGTGGTAGATCCCAGCCGGAGCGGGTCCCTGTGACGGGACGTCATATGTGCATGTCGAGACGTTTGCCGCGTGTTTGGCGGCGGTTTCGTAGATGTGGATTTCAAGCTGCTGCCCGCCGGAACAGTTGAGCGACGCCTGCATTTTCCCTGTCGTCATTGGTGTCCCTGTGGTGCCTGGTTTGCTGACCCCGAGCTGGTAGTCGCAGCCGTTGGTTGTGATTGTCGTCGGCAGGGCTCCCGGATTCGAGATGCAGCCGGCGTAAATCGGCTTCAGTGTCACCGGATCGGTCGGGCCGACCAGTGTCGACGTTAGGTCCGATGTAGCGCATTCGACGCTGCGCACACCGATGTCGAACGTGTTCCCCAGACCCTGTTCGCCTGTGATGATCGTCGGGTATTCCACGGCTGTCAGCGCCCCTGTTTCGGCCTGCGCCGCCGGTGCCATCATCGCGACCAGCGCCGCCGTCGCGGCGACCGCCAGGCCGAGAGCTTTGAACATGCGAGTCATCTGACTCTCCCTTTCTGAGTTGCCACCCTTTATTGGGCGGCACCTATTGGTAAGGGATTTTTTAGGAAAAACAAAGCGGTTCGCCGACAAACAGCGAAAGCACCTCCCGGGAAGCCGCTGCAAGCGGCATTTCAGGATCGTTGTGGCGTCTGAGGCTGTCGCCAGGATGGCTCCCATGATCTTTATCGCCATTGCGAGCTTGATTGGACTGCTCGCCGCCACCGTCATCGCCACTCAAAAGACGGCAGCCGCAAAATCCGCAGCTGCTGAAGCGGAAGTTTTGGGGTCCGAACTGGCGGAGTCCCGCGCAGCTGAAGCCCAGCTGGCTGAGATGAAGCTGGAGATGCGCGGGCGCGAGGAGCAGCTCGCCGCAGAGCGGAGGATCGCCGGAGAACGTGACGAGGAGCTCAGCCGCCTGCGGGATGAGCACAAACAGGACCGCACGGTGGTGACCAACCAGAGCGACGAGATCAAACGCCTCAAAGAGATCGTCGAGCGCTTCTACAGCAAGCAGGAGGAGTTGGCGAAAAGCACCCTTGGTGCCGCCGAGAGCAATCAACGCATCGAGACGACCCTGCTCGACTGGACCCGACAGATCGTCAGCCCTCAAGGCCGAGGTGCATTCGGCGAGCAGGCGCTGAAGAATCAACTCGTATCGCTCGGCTTGGAGGAGGGTCGCGACTTCTTCAAACAGGTAACCCAGGAAGTCAATGGGCGGCAGCGGATCGATTTCGTGGTCAACCTCGGTGACTCACTCGTCGCCATCGACTCAAAACTCGCCAACGACCCAGGCATCAGCGGTCTGTCCGAGGCATTGGCAGCGGGCGACCCAGAGCGCCTGAAGGAGTTCGGACGCAAACTGCGGGACCACGCAAAGGCCCTAGCTCAGAAGGACTACTGGAAGGGCCTTGAGAAGAGCCCGAGCCTGACGTTCATGTATGTCCCGATCGAAGGGGCGATGCATGCCCTAGGCGCCCTCGAAGACTTCGACGCGACCAAGTTCTTCAACACTCATCGGGTCTGCGTGATCACGCCCTCCCAGCTTGCGATCTCGATGATCCTCGTGGCCGAGGTCAGCCTCGCGGAGCGAAAAGAGGAGCACATCGAAGAGCTCCTCAGCCGGGGATACACGATGGCCGAGGCGATGTCGAACTTCCTCGACAACTACGCGAAGCTCGGCAAGAAGCTCGGTGAGTCGGTGAGTGCCTTCAATGGCGGGGCGGCAATGGTCACGACCCATGGCCAAGTCTGGCAGCAGGTGGTGAAGCCCCTGAGCGAACTCGCCCCGAGCAAGTCGATCGAGCCCAAGCTCAAAGAGCTCGAGCCGCCTCGCGACGACATCGTCGACCTTGCCGAGCGATACCGCACCACCAGCGACGAGATGCGTCGCTCCTCCGAAGCCGCCTAGTAACGAACCTGCAATTCGCCACCTCAGAGGTGCTCAATCGCAGGTTCGATCCGCGCTCGCGGTGACTGAACTAGGATTCGCGGCCCTTATTTGAACGACCTGCGGAGGAGCCGAGTCTTGGCCGTTGACACCAGTGCAGTTGCGAACTTGGACGTGGAGCCCGGCACGCTGCCGGAGACGATGGCGGCGTGGGTGATCCGCAAGGAGCGCGAGGGCGAGCCCAAAGACGCCTTCCAGCTAGAGCAGATCGAGGTTCCCGAGCCTGGCGCCTTCGAGGTGATCGTCCGGGTGATGGCGGCCGGCGTCAACTTCAACAACGTCTGGGCCTCGCTCGGCAAACCGGTCTCGGTCTTCGGCTACGGCGACCACCCCGAGTTCGGCCACCACATCGGCGGCTCCGACGCCTCCGGCATCGTCTGGAAGGTCGGCGAGGGCGTCACCCGCTGGAAGGTCGGCGACGAGGTCGTGATCCACTGCAACCAGGCCTCCTACGAGGACGTCGAGGTCCACGGCCTCGACCCGATGGCGGCGCCGAGCCAGCGGATCTGGGGCTACGAGACCACCTGGGGCTCCTTCGCCCAGTTCACCAAGGTCCAGGCGCAGCAGCTGCTGCCAAAGCCGCGCAACCTCTCCTGGGTCGACTCCTCCTCCTACGGGCTGACCTACTTCACCGCCTACCGGATGCTGATGGACCAGTGCAAGCTGCAGGCCGGCCACAACGTCCTCATCTGGGGCGCGGCGGGCGGGCTCGGCGTCTTCGCCGTCCAGCTCTGCAAAGCGGCCGGCGCCAACGCGGTCGGCGTCGTCTCCTCCGACGACAAGGGCGAGCTGGTCACGCAGCTCGGCGCGGTCGACTACATCAACCGCAACGAGTTCGGCGAGATGATGCGGACCGACGCCAACCTCACCGACCCGGCCGCCGACAAGGAGCGCTTCCTCGCCTCGCGCGGCTTCGCCAAGCGGGTCAAGGAGATCCTCGGCGACGCTCCCGACTTCGTCTTCGAGCACGTCGGCCGGGCGACCTTCCCGACCTCGGTCTACACGGTCAAACCGTTCGGCAAAGTCGTGATCTGCGGCGCCACCTCCGGCTACCAGCTCGACTTCGACGTCCGCTACCTGTGGATGAAGCAGAAGCAGATCATCGGCTCCCACTTCGCCAACGCGTATGAGTGCATGAAGGCGAACCAGCTGATGGCCGAGGGCAAGGTGCGACCGGTGCTCTCGGAAACTATGGGCTTCGAGGGCGTCCCCGCCGCCCACCAGCTGATGCACGAAAACAAGCACCTCGGCAAGATCTCGATCCTCGTCGGCGCCGAGACCGAGGACGAGGGCAAGTACGAGGACGGCCCCGGCGCGATCCGGGCCGAGGTCGGCGCATGAGCGTCGACCGCACCCGACCCGAAAGGCGAATCTGATGGCAGAGGTCTGCACGCTCGACTGGCACATCGTCCCCTTCCGGTCTGACCGCTTCCTCGACCTCTGGGAACCGGTCGCCGCCAAAGCCCCCGCCTACGGGGCCAAGAGCTGGTCGCTGATCCGTTCGATCGACGATCCGCAGTCGTTCCGCCAGACGATGGTCTGGGAGCAGCGCTCGGACTTCGAACGCTTTTGGTTCGCGGAGGAGATCGCCGAGGCCCGCGCGGCGATCATCGACATCTACGACATCCCGCTGCTGCCCGCCTGGCACACCCTCGTCGCCGCCGAATAGCTCACTCGGGGCCTGATTCGGCTCGCGCCCGCAGCGCCGCGACCGTCGCGAAGAACCAGGCCGAGGCGACCAGCAGCCCGCCGAGTGCGTCGCTCGGGTAATGACGGTGCAGGACGACCACCGAGGCGCCGACGGCGACGGCGAGAACTGCACCAACCGCACCAGTGAGCAGCCGCATCCGGCGAGGAACGGCGAGGACATAGGCGTAGGCCATCGCCGCAGCGGCAGTCGTGTGGCCGCTGGGAAAGGCCGTTTCGCCAACCTGGTAGTAGCCGAGGATCGGCTGCAACCGCGGCTGCGCCAGGGCCAGCTTGAGCAGTTGGGTGGTCAGGTTCGCCCCCGCGACCAGGGCCATGACGGCCAGGGCTCGATCCCGCCCGTAAAGGTGCAGAGCCAGTAGACCGGCAACGGCCAGCAGCAGTAGTTGCGGCAGGGGATCCCCGAGGTGCCCGATCGCGGTCGCGACATCGCCGAGCCCCCCGTCGCGATGCATCGCGAGCCGGCGCAGGACCCGCGCGTCCAAGCGCTGCAGCGAGTCGCTGCCGAAGGCCAGCGAGGCGACCAGCGCCAGCGCCAGAAGACAGCCGAGGGAGGCCGCGATCGGCCGTTTCACACGTTCGCTCACAGGCGGAGAACCGTATGTTTTCCCGGCGACGGCACAAGATTGGCGGACCAGGGCCGTTGCACGGGCACGATGAACGTCCGACCGATCTTCCTGCTCTCGATCTCGCGCAGCGGCTCGACCCTGATCCAGCGCATCCTCGCCGCCCACGAGGGCATCGCGACCGCTTCGGAGCCGTGGCTCCTTCTACCCCACGCCTACACCCTGCGCCCGCACGGGGTCGACGCCGAGTACGTGCACCCGCTGCTGGTCGAGGCGCTCGAGGACTTCGCCGAGCGGCTCCCCGCGGGCGAGGACGACTACCTGGAGGAGCTGCGGACGTTCGCGCTGCGCCTCTACGAGAAGGCCGCGGGCGGGGATCCCTACTTCCTCGACAAGACGCCCCCCTACTCCCTGATCGCCGCGGAGATCATCAGGCTCTTCCCGGAAGCGAAGTTCGTCTTCCTCTGGCGCAACCCGCTCAGCGTCCTCGCCTCGCTGGTCCGCACCTGGGGGCCGTGGCACCCGACCTTCATGAGCGCCGACCTCTTCACCGGGCTGCCGCGGTTGATCGCCGCCTACGACGCCAACCGCGAGCGCGCCCACGCAGCCCGCTTCGAGGACCTGGTCGGAGGCGGCGAGGGTCCCTGGCGAGAGCTGATGGGCTACCTGGAGATGGATTTCGACCCCAGCGCGCTGAGCCGCTTCGCCGAGGTCGAGATGAACGGCCGCATGGGCGACCCGACCGGACCCCGCCAGTACTCGGCGCTCAGCCCCGAGCCCGGGGAAAAGTGGCGCAAGACCCTGGCCAACCCGCTGCGACGGCAGTGGGCACGGCGCTACCTGCACTTCCTCGGTCCCGAGCGGTTGGCGCTGATGGGATACGACCAGGCAGCGCTCCTCGGTCAGCTCGACGAGCTGCCGCCGAGCTACGAGTCGGCGCTGCCCGACGCGATGCGGGCGCTGGCCGATGTCGCCAAGGAGCCGTTGCGGGTGCGGACCCGCAACCGCCGACTCGGCACGCCGAACGTCGTGCGCGAGCTGCTGCGGAGCCAGACCCCCTAACCGGGGCTCGGCGCCGGCGCTGCTCTCGCCGGCATGCGTGCGCGGGCCGGGCGGGGCGGCGGCGCGCCGACCATCGCCACCCCCGCCCAGGTCCAGAGCAGCAACGCCGCGAACGGCGGCTGCTGGGGATTGACGAAGGTGACGACGAGGAAGAAGACGGCGATCGCCAGCAGACCACGTTTCCACGGGTGCAGGGCGGGCGGACCCGGGCCGGCGATGGCCGCCCCGACGCCGCAGACGAGCGTCGCCAGCCACAGCAGCAGCCCGAGCAGCCCGAGCTCGACCGCGTAGGAGAGGTAGAGGTTGTGCAGCGGCTGCACGGTTTCCGGTTCGCCGAGCAGGTCCAGCGCCACCCGCCCGGTCATCGGGTAGTCGTCGGCCTGGCGGAAGTACCCGAGGCTGTCCTCGCGGTAGCGGTCGAGGCCGAAGCCCAGCAACGGCCGGGCTTCGATCATCCGGATGCCGGCGGCGGTCTGGTTCTTGCGATCCCAGATGCTGCGTTCGTCGTTGACCCGGGTGCTCGCCTTGTCCGAAAGGGTCGAGGAGCCGACGAGGACGACGCCGAGGAGCACAGCGCCGATCGCGGCGCCGGGGAGGATCCAGCGCCGCATCTGCCGCGAGCTGAGGGCGGCTACGAGGGCCGCCGCCACGGTCGCGATCCAGACCCCGCGCTCGAGGGTCGCGAAGCAGGTGAAGAGGCAGAGGGCCCCCGCCGCCAGGGCCAGGTAGCGCCGGTCGAGACCGCGCCAGCGCTGGAAGGCGATCGCGGCGGCGACCACGCAGGCGAAAGCGGCGCAACCCTCGGCCACCGACCCCTGGAAGGGGCCGTTGACGCGACCGGACGGGTCGGCGGCGTCGATTTGATGGATGTAGGAGGGGAAGACGAGGCTGTGCGGCCCGAGGGCCTCGAAGACGGCGGTGATCCCGAGGTAGAGGCCGACGCCGACCAGCGTCGCCAGCAGCCAGTCGCGCTGGCGCTCGCCGGCGAAGACCGCCGGGGCGATCAGGAAGCCCAGGTAGGGCGCGAGCCCGAATTCGTCGATCACCGCCTGGACCGAGAAGGCGTTGCTCGCGGTTCCCGCCACCGCAGCCGAGACCACCAGGTAGAGCAGCATCGCCGCCATCAGCAGGTGGACGTTGCGCAGGCGCAGCGGCGGCAGGCTCGCGGCGCCGGGCGAGCGGAGGAATACCTGGGCCAGGGCGAAGAGGATCATCAGGCGGTCGAGCGGCAGGCCGCCGAGGCCGATCTCAGACCAGGCGCCGGAGAAGATCCGCAGGGCGATCGCGGCGCAGACGGTGACCGCCGGCGGCGACTCCCAGAGGCGCCAGAGGAGGAGGACGCCGCCGGCCACCAGGATCGGCGTCAGCAGCAGCCATCTGCCCACGAAGCGCTCGGGAGAGACCCGGTGCAGGGCTACCAGCGCCAGCAGCCCGAGCAGACCCCAGGCGTAGGCGGGCGGTCGCCAGGCGCCGCGAGCCGCCACCTCAGACGCTCCAGCTGGCGAGCGGCAGGCCGGTCAGCTCCCGCAGACGGGATGCGTCGGCGGCGTAGAGCTCCGCCAGGCGGGCGCGCTCCGCCGGCCCGACCTCGGGCTTCGGCACGCTCTCGAGGAAGGTGCGCTCGAAGCGGCCGCGCAGCGACGCGCGCAAACCCTCCGGCAGACTTCTGTACGGCGCCCGCAGCAGCGGTTTGAGGCGCGTGAGCGTGCCGGGGTAGCGCCGGTGCTCGTTGCCCTTGAACAGCTCTTCCTCGAAGCCGGCCGAGCTGTAGTCGGCGTCGACGCCGAGGAACGAGAAGACGGAGCACAGGGTGCGAGACCGGTCGGCGCGCAGCTCGGCCTGGTCGAGGACGAGCAGCCGCTCGCGGGGAAAGTGCTCGAGGTAGCGGTCGATCTGGTGCGCGTAGAAGCTCTGACAGGTGAGGTGGAAGCGGTGCGGGTCGGTCGTGTCCAGCGGTGCGATCGCATCGGCGAACGAGGTCCGCTCCTTCCCCTCGGCGACGAGCATCTGGAACTGAGAGACGGTGCGGGCGATCGGGTCGCGGACCAGGTACACGAACTTCGCCTCCGGCACCAGGCGCTTGATCCGCTCCGGGACCCCGCCCCGCCGGGGCGCGCTCGCGTAGCTCGGCGAAGCCTCCCCCCGCACCGCGAAGGCGGGGTCGAACAGCGCCTCGTACTCGTTCCGGTCCTCGACCTGCTCGACCGGGAACGGGAACTCCCCCGGCGGACCGGCGAAGAAGTTCGTCTCCTTGACCGCCGACATCTGGATTTCCGGATGCTGGTCCAGGTAGAAGTGAAGGCTGGTCGTCCCAGCCTTGGCGGCACCGATGATGAAGAAGGTCGGAAGCGTCAAATCCGCCCTGCGAACGAGCGGCGGCGACGGAACTTTCGCGCGACCACAAGCTTCGCGGCCCTTCCTCGTTGGACGGGGACGATGCCGACCCCTACCCCGGGCAAACCAGACGAGCAGCGCGCCGGCAAGCGCGGCAGCTATCGCTCGGGCTTCTTCTTCGGCACGCTCAGCTTCCTCGGCACCGCCGTGCTCGGCTTCGTCTCGACGATCGTCACCGCCCGCATCTACGGGGTCGAGGTGATCGGCGAATTCACCCTCGCCATCGCCCCCGCCAGCATCCTTTTCGTCCTCTCCACGGTCAAGGAGCAGCAGGCACTGATTCGCGAGATCGCCGACCTGCCGCCCAAGCATCCGCGGGTGACGCAGCTCTTCGCCGCCGTCTTCACCTTCTCCTGGGGCCTGACCGCCTTCGTCGCCGGCCTCGACGTGGTCGCCTGCTGGTTCCTCTTCCACGGACCGCTCGAACAGCCCGACCTGTTCGCGCCGGCCGCGGTCAGCGTACTCGGCTACGTGCTCATAACCAACACCGGCTGGAACTTCGACACGATCTTTTCCGCCTTCGTCGCGGGTCGCCAGCTCTTCTGGGTCCGCCTCTGCGAAGCGGGCGCCTTCATCGTCATCGCCGTCGGCCTCGGCCTCAATTCGAAGTCGGTCTGGAGCCTGGTGATTGCCACGATCGGCGCCTCGCTGGTGGCATTGCTGCTGCGCGCGGCGATGCTGCGGCACTTCGTCCACGCCCGCATCAGCTGGGGCGAATACCGGATCGGCCTGGGCGACCTTCCCGGGCTGCTGCCGTTCGGCCTGCGGGCGACGCCGGGCCAGATGGCGCAGGGGATCAGCCAGCAGGCCGGCGTCTGGGCGCTGGGGCTGGTCGGCTCGACCAGCATGGTCGGCGCCTACAGCCGCGCGATCTCGATCCCACAACGCCTGCAGCAGGCGAGCCTGCGGGTGACCGAAGTCCTCTATCCGACCTTGGTCGGGCGCCACTCGCAGGGCGACGGGCACGGCTTCGACCGCGCCCTGGTCGACTCGATCCGCTACGAAGTGATCGGGATGCTGCTGCTGGCGGCGGCGATCGGCGGCGCGGCCCACTCGGTCCTGCAGATCTTCGGGCCCGGCTTCGATCAAGCGACCACCGCCCTGGCGCTGCTCGCCGTCTACCCCGCCCTGGCCTCGATCACGGTCGGTCAGACCCAGGCCCTGTGGGCGGTCAACCGGCCCGGCACGACCAGCGTCATCTCGCTCGCCCGGATGGCGCTGACGATCGGCCTGCTGGTCGTGCTGACGCCGAGCCTCGGGATCACCGGCCCGGCGGTGGCCCTGCTGGCCGGCTATGCGGCCGGGGTCGTCTTCTGCGGGATCGCGCTGCGCCCGTTCCTCAGCCGGCGCCTGCGTGCGACCTGGCCGATCCGCGAGCGGCTCGCGGTGCTGGTCGCCTACGGCGCCGGTTTTCTCGCTGCCCACTCGGTCGAGCACCTGATCCCGAACACCTTCGGGACCCTGCTCGCCCTGATCGCCGGCGCCGTGGTTTACGTGCCGGTCTTCGCGATCTGCGGCGGACTCAACGGACGGGACCGCGACCGTCTGCGCCAACTCATGCAGAAGGTGCGCCCACGGCCCTCCACCGCCGCGCAGTCGAATCCCGCCTAACCCGCCTCCAAGGGTTGGAGATAAGTAGGAGGTCCTGTTATCCCGGCCACCCCGCCCATATATTCGAGGTGGAGCTGCGTGTCTCAACGTCCACTACCGAGGGGAAACATGGCGCGACGAGCAGGGATGTTCTTGGGCCGGCACAGGTCGACCGCCGGGCTGCTGTCGATCTTGGCGGCGGTACTGCTGGTGGCGCCGGCGAGCGCTCTCGCCTGCGGCGAAGAAGGCACCGAGGACACCGCGCCGCTGATCAAGTGGGCGAAAACGAGCCCGGGGACCGTCCCCTTCGAAGGCGGGACCGGCGTGGTCGAAGTCGAAGTCGAAGACGACTGCGGCGTGCAGCAGGTCTACGCCGAAATCTACGGCCCCGAAGGGTTCCCCTTCACGGTCTTCCAGCTGCTCCCCTCGGAAATCGTCAGCACCTACGCCGCCGTCTACCGCGGTGAATTCCAGATCGTTCCGAATCACCTGGAATCGCCGGTCTACTACGGCGTCAGCATCTCGGTCCTCGACACCAACGGCGCCCCCGCCAACGCGGTCGCCGGGGAAATCGAAGTCGAAGCCGCGCCGCAGTTCGACGAAGCGCCGATCGTCGCCAACGCCTCGGCCTCCCCCGCGATCGTCGGCTCCACCGGCGGCGGGGTAAAAATCTCCGCCGACGCCTCGGACAACCGCAGCGTCTCCTCCGTCTTCGCGATCGTCACCTACCCAGACGAAACCCAGCACGAAGTTCCGCTCGACGCGACCAGCTCCTCACATTTCCAGCGCCACTTCATCGCGCCGCCAAACAACGGCGCGGAGTTCGCCCAGTACTCGGTGATCGTCTACGCCGAAGACGACATCGGCCAGCGCAGCTACGAAAAAGCGGGCAGCTTCAAAGTCGCGCCGAAAACCGGCAAGCTCAACGCCTGGACCAGTGCCGGCAGCTACTTCGGCCTCGTGCCCCTGGGGCAGACCGCCGTCCGCAAAGTCGTCGTCCGCAACAGCGGCGGGCCGAAAACGGCGCCGGTCACGGCCACGATCGGCACCTCGGGCGCCCCCTTCGCGGTCAAAGGCGCCGGCGGCGGCAGCGTCGAATTCACCCTCGGGCCGGAAGAACTGCGGGTCTTCGAAATCGAATTCCAGCCCGCCACGCCCGGGTACAAGACCGGCGCGGCGATCGTCTCGCGGCCCGACGAAGCCCAGCCCGACATCGCCGTGCAGCTGAGCGGCCAGGCAGTGAGACCGCCCGCCAGCTGATCGGCTAGCGGCTGCCGATCACGCGGGCGGGGACGCCGGCAACGATCTGGAAGGGCTCGACCGAGCGGGTGACGACGGCGCCGGCGCCGACCACGGCGCCGCGGCCGATCCGCACGCCGGCGGTGATCGTCACCCCGGTGCCGATCCACGCCTCGTCCTCGATCACCACCGGCTGCGCGCGGCGGCCCTGGGTCTGCATCGGGCCCCGGCCCTTCATCTCGTGGTCGGCGTCGGTGATGTGGCAGCCGGAGGCGACCATCACCCGCTCGCCGATCTTCACCGACTCGACCGCGTTGACGATCGTGTTTTCGCCGATGCCGGTGTGAGCGCCGATCTCGATCCGCCCGGGGAGAGCACGGACGACGCAGTAGGGGCGCAGCTGCGCCAGAGGGTGCAGCTGCACGTGGCGGGGATTGACGATCCGGGCGCGTTTCCAGATCCGCGGGATGTCGCGACCGGGCGGCGAGGTCCGCAGGCCGAGCAGGCGCCACTTGACGTAGTTGACCACCCAGACGGCGATCGTCAGCGCCCGCGAGTTCTCGACCACGCGGCGATACTAGTCCCGCGCCGCCGACCCGGGGCTAGGAGCGGGACACAAGGCGCATCCGATTTTGGCCACACCTGGGTGGGTCAAATGTCGGCTACGCGATCACACTACGAATCGTCGGCGGCCAGCAGCTGCAGCCGCGACCAGGGAAAGTCGGCGAGGAGCGCCTGCGGGTAGCTGCCTTCGAAGAATCCGCTTGCGCCCAGGTAGGGGTTGAAGCCGACGTTGACGGGGTCCTGCGCGTAGAAGGTGACGTTGGCTGCGACGTCGCGGATGAAGATGCCGTAGCGCTGGGCCGCTTCGGCCATCTCCAGCACCAGCGGCGGCAATTGCAGCGTCGCCAGGTCTAGTGAGGGGTCGAGCCGCAGGTGCGCGCCCTCCGGCAGCGACAGCGGGTCGGTGGATTCCCCGTCGGTGCGAAGGGCGGGGGCAAAGAAGGCCTGGGCGCGGACGTCGCGCACGGACATCGCCAGGGCGTGGTCGATCTGCCCGCGTTCGAGATCGCGCAGGGTGATCAGGCCGCCCGGGAGGGAAAGTGAGGAGGCCGTCGCTCCCCAGGTCGGCGAGGCGCCTGGCCAGGCGCTGGGACCATAGGCGCCGGAGCTTTCCGAAACACCCTGGATCGCCCCTCCCCATCCCGCCTGCCAGCCCTCCGCGCCGGCCGACAGGTGCCAGAACTCCCAGAGCCGGTCGCTGCTCGGCTGCCAGACGACCAGGTGGCGATCGCGACCGCCGGCCGGCACTGCCCCGGCCGGCAGCGGCACCGCGCTCCAGGCAGCTCGCAGCGAGGCCGCCACGTACGGGCTGTCGAGATGAACGCGGACCGTGGGCTGTTCGGCGGCGACGGTGTAGATCGGGACGCTGTATTCGCTGGTGGTGATCGCCGGGCCCTTTTTGGCCGCCCGCTCGAGAGTTACCTGACGGACGAGGGCGGCGACGATTTCATCCGAGTCGGGGTCAAGCGGCGCCGCCGCCTCCACCGGCGTGTTCCAGAAGCTGGTCGGCGCAAAGAACCGCTCCGGCGCCTGCGCGCTCGCCGGGACCTGCGGTTCCTCCCCGGGGTTAGTTTCGACCGGCGGCGGTGGCGGGGGGGCCACCGGTGGCTTCTGCACCTGGACCGGTCCGAGCGGCTGGGCCGGAGCAGGTTCCACGCCCGGGGCGGGATCCAGAACCGCAGCCGCCGCCGAACCGGGGGCCGCGGGCCGGGCCCCTGCAGTGCAGCGCCGATGGCGCTCGCCGCGGGGGCGCCGCTGCGAGCCCACCGGAGTTTTCGCGCAACGCTTGACCGTGACCGACCTGTCCACGTGCTGTGCTCCGGGGGCCGCGGAGGCGGTTAGCACCGCGGCTGCGATCGCGAGCAGGAGGAGAGGAAACGCCAGGTAGACGAATCGTTTCACGGTGCCCGGCTATCGACTCGTTTCAGAAGTGACTTTGCGCCTGCACGAGATATGGCAGCAACGCGGCAAAAGTTCGGAGGGGGATCCTCGTTGGATGCCTGAACCGCCCCCGAACAAGGGGTCGAGATCGACCGAATATGCGCTCACGACGACAAAAATTGACCCGCAGCGGAGAGCAGGACGGCCAGCGCGACGCTGAAGAGATCATTCAGCCGGGCAGCTTCGATCCACCCCCCGCAGCCGAGTCCGGCGACCAGCAACCGCGGCGTATCTTCGAGCCGCCGCGCGGCGCCGTGCTCTCGGCGATCGGCAAGCACCGGGCTTTGGTCGCACTCTGCGCCGTCGTCTTCTGCGTGCTCGGACTGGCGATCGGTCTCGAACGCCAGCCGGAGTACACCTCCTCGGCGACGCTCCAGGTCGGCCAGGTCAACCCGAATTCGCCCGGGTTCTTCGGCTACGTGCAGTCGGCCAGCGGCCTGGCGACCGCCTTCAGCCGCTCGATAGCGGCGGGACCGGTGTTGAAATCCGTCGAAGAAGAGACCGGACTGCCGCGATCGGAAGCGATTTCGCGCCTCTCCTCCGAGCCGATCCCGCTCAGCCCGGCCTTTCGCGTGATCGCCACCGGACCCAACGCCGATGACGCGATGCAGCTGGCGAACGCCACCGGCGAAGCGGTCGTCGTCTACGAGAGCCAGGCCAACAGCTCCAACCCCGAGGCCCGATCCCTGTTCGGCGAATACAAGCAGGCCTCGCTGCAGCTGCACCAGGCCGAGGCCGAAGTCGAGGAACTGGAATCCGCCGCCGCCGAAGACCCCGAACGGCTCGGAGCCGAAGCGACCCGCAGCGCCGCCAAGGTGAAGCTGCAGGCGATCGAAAACGCCTACGTGGCCGCCGTGACCAGCCAGGCCCCCCGGCGCGGCTTGGTCTCGATGCTGGCCACCGCCACCAGCGCCAGTAGCGACCGCAAGGCGAAGATCGAGCTTTGGGCCTTGCTCGGGCTGCTCGCCGGGCTCGCGATCGGCTGTGCCGCCGCGGTCATGCGCGAGCGCCGCCGAGCGCCGGTCTGAGGTCGATGAGGCGGGCGCCGCTCGGCCTCCTGGCGATCGCCTTCGCGAGCGTCGGCTGCGGCACCCAGGCCCCCGCCGCGACGGAGGCCACCACGGCGCCGATCCGGCCCAGCCCTCACTTCCGCTTCTTCGCCCCGACCAGCTTCTGGAACCGGCCCGCACCTCGCAACGGCGCGATCGACCGACGCTCGCCGGCGGCGATCGCCGCCCTCGACGCCGAGGTCGCCTCAGAGCAGGACGACCAGTCCGGGCCCTGGATCAACACCGACAGCTACAGCGTCCCGGTGCTGCGGGTGCCGCGGCGGACCCCCACGGTGCGCGTCGGGCTGGCCAGTCCCTACGCGGTGCCGGCCCTGCGGCGGGCGTTCGCCGCCGTTCCCCTCCCCGCCGGCGCCCGGCCAGCGGCGGGGAGCGACGCCCATTTGGTGGTCTGGCAGCCGAGCCGCGACCGGCTCTGGGAGTTCTGGCGCCTGCGACGCCGCCCCGGCGGCTGGCAGGCGTCCTGGGGCGGGGCGATCGCCCGCGTCTCCAGCGATCGCGGGGCCTACGACCGCTCCGCCTGGCCCGGCGCCACCCCGCTCTGGGGTGCCTCCGCCTCCTCGCTCTCGATCGCCGGCGGCCTGATCACCCTGCAGGACCTCCAGCGAGGCTGGATCAACCACGCGCTGGCGATCTCGCTGCCGGCGGTGCGAGCCGGGGTCTACGCCCTGCCGGCCCGCCGCACCGACGGAGTCGACCGCGACCCGGCTGCCCTGCCCGAGGGAGCGCACCTGCGGCTGCGACCGGGGCTGGACCTCGACCGGCTGCCGCTGCCACCGCTGACCCGGATGATCGCCGAGGCCGCGCAGCGCTACGGGTTCTACGTCCGCGACCGGGCCCGCACCGTCTGCTTCTACGCCCAGACACCTTCGGGACCCGCCCGCGACCCCTACGCCGGACCGTCCGGCTACTTCGAAGGGCAGACGCCTGCCGCCCTGCTGGCGGCGTTCCCCTGGAGCGACCTGCAGCTGCTGCCGATGCGCCTGCGTCCGTTCTTGCGGGTCGACCGGCTTGGCACCGATGGCGGGGCGGGCGCATGAGCGGGACCGCCGGCGAAAGCGACCGGGAGTACCTGGCCATGTCCCTCGCGGCCGCCACGGCAGCACGCCGGGCGCAGCGCGCCGAGGACCTCGGCCGGATGCTCGCCGCGATCGACTGGGATCGCCTGGGAGAACTGCTCGGCAGGGCGCGATTGCTGCCGACGCTGGGCCCGAGAATCGTCGAGCTGGCGGCGGATCGCGCGGCCGTCCGCTTCCGCGACGCGGTCGCCACGTCGATCGTCGCCGGCCAGCGACAGGAAGCGCTGCTGGAGCTGAGCGGGGTCCGCGTGCAGGCGGCTCTGAGCGGAGCGGGACTCCGAAACTCGGGGCTCAAGGGCCCGGCTCTGGGACGCGCCCTCTACGGCGAGCCCGGGCGCCGGCTCTCCAGCGACGTCGACCTCCTCCTCGCCCCCGCCGACCTCCAGCGCGCGGTCGCGACGGTGCGCGAGCTCGGCTACGGCGAACCGAGCGACCACGTCGGCCGCGACGGCCTGCCGCTGCTGCACTTCGCCCTCGCCCACGAACGCGGGGAGCTGCCCCCGGTCGAGCTGCACTGGCGGGTCCACTGGTACGAGGAGCGCTTCGCCGCCGAGCGCCTGCTCCCGCCGCAGCCGGAGGACGAGTGGCAACCGCGACCGGAGGACGAGCTGGCCTCGCTGCTGCTCTTCTACGCCCGCGACGGATTCACCGGCCTGCGCCAGGCGGCCGACCTCGGCGCCTGGTGGGACCGCTTCGGGGCCGACTTCGAGACCGGCGCGCTCGGCCGCGTCGCCACCGTCTACCCGCGCCTGCGCCCGGCGCTGGAAACGGCTTCCCTGGTCGCCGAGCGGATGATCGGGGTGCCGAGCGCGGCGACCTTGGGCCGGCAGGCGCGGCTCGGCCCGCGGGCGCGAATCGCGGTCCGCTTCGTCGACCCCCGCCCCTACGCCAGCGCCGCGCAGCTGTTCGCCGAGATCGGCCTTATTGACGGCCTGCTCGCCCCGCCCGGCACGCTGCGGGCTTTCCTCCGCCGCCAGGTCGCCCCGCCGACCGAGGTGATCGCGGACCACGCCGAGAAGGCGCAGGCCGAGAAGGTGGGTGGTCCGCTCGCCTACGGAATCCGCGTGCTCGGCCGCTACGCGCTGGCCTTCGCCCGCCTGCTCCGCGTCCCCTTCGCGGCCCGCGCGAGGTTCACGACGTGAACCGGCCGCGCCGAACCTTGCCCGGCCGCCTGGTCACCGCACCCGCGCTGGGACTGCAGGGTGCCCTGGTCCTCGCCACCGCCTACCTGCTGGCGCTCCTGCTCGCCGCCCGCGACGCGGTCCGACACCCGCAGCCGCCAGCGCCGGCGGCTGCGAAGCGACTGCGGCTCGTCGTCCTCGTCCCCGCCCACGACGAGGAGGCCGGGATCGGCGCCACGCTCGAATCGCTGGACGGCTGCGAGTACCCGCAGGCGTCGCGCCGGACGGTGGTCGTCGCCGACAACTGCAGCGACCGCACCGCCGAGGTGGCGCGGGCCGCCGGGGCCGAGGTCTGGGAGCGCCGCGATCCCGACCGCCGCGGCAAGGGCTTCGCCGTCGCCTGGGCCCTCGAGCGCCTGCTGGCGCCGCCGGCGGAGGTCGACGCCGTCGTCTTCGTCGACGCCGACTGCACCGTCTCGGTCAACCTGCTGGAGGCGGTCGACCGGCACCTCGGCGCCGGTGCCGAGGCGCTCCAGGTCGACTATCTCGCCAGCAATCCCGAGGCCTCCGCCACCTCGGCCCTGCGCTTCGCCGCCTTCGCCCTCGCCGACACCGTCCGCTTCCACGGCAAGGAGCGGCTCAGACTCTCCTGCGGGCTGGTCGGGACCGGGATGGCCTTCACCGTCGCCGCCCTGCGCGAGTCGCCGTGGACGACGACCGGCCTGGTCGAGGACGGCGAATACCACATGCGCCTCGTCCTCGCCGGAGTCCGCACCGAGTTCGCTTCCGAGGCCTGGGTCAGCCAGGCGGTGCCGACGACGATGAGCGCCAGCAACGAGCAGCAGGCCCGCTGGGAAAAGGGGCGGCTGGACCTGGCCCGGGCCTGGGCGCCACGCCTGATCGGCGCCGGGCTTGCCCGCCGCGACCCGGTCCGTCTCCACGCCGGGCTCGAGTCCCTGGTGCCGCCGCAGTCGGTGATCGCGGTCGGCGGTCTCGCCGGCCTCGTGCTCGGCATCCTCGGCGGTCAGCGCCGCTTGCGCGCACTGGCCCTGCTCACCCTCGGCGGCCAGGCCTGCTTCGTGCTCGGCGGCCTGCGCCTGGTCCGCGCCCCGGCCGCCGTCTACCGAGCCCTGCTCGGCGCCCCGCTCCTGATCGCCAATAAGCTCGCGCTCTACGCGCAGCTGATGATCGGCCGCGGCCCCAGCGGCTGGGTCCGGACCGAACGCGAGCGACAGCCGTGAAGCTGGCCTTCCTCTGCTCGGAGTACCCGGCGATCTCGCACACCTTCGTCCTGCGCGAGATCGCCGCCTTGCGCCGGCTGGGACTCGAGATCGAGACCTTCTCGCTGCGCCGGACGCCGGCCGAGAAGCTGCTCAGCGAGCGCGACCGCGAGGCGGCCGCGACCACCTTCGCGATCCTGCCGCCGAGCTGGGGCCGGCTGCTCGCCACCCACCTCGGGCTGGCGCTGCGATCGCCACGCGCCTACTTCGGCACCCTCGCCCACGCCCTTTCGCTGGCTCCACCGGGGCTGCGCGGGCGCATCTGGCAGTTCTTCTACTTCCTCGAGGCGGTCGTCCTCTGGCGCGAGTGCGAGCGGCAGGGGATCCGCCACATCCACGTCCACCTCGCCAACGCCGCTGCCGACGTCGCCATGCTCGCCACCCGCCTCGGCTCCGGCCTCGACCGCGAACGTCCCTGGTCGTGGAGCTTCACCATGCACGGGCCGACGGAGTTCCTCGACCTGCGCCACTACCGGCTGGCCGAGAAGCTCGCCAGCGCCAGCTTCGTCGTCTGCATCAGCGATTTCGCCCGCAGCCAGCTGATGGCGCTCTGCGAGCCCGATCGCTGGCCCTCGCTGCGGGTGGTCCACGTCGGCATTCCGGTCGGGCAGTTCACCCGCTCCTCACCGCCCCCGGTCCCGGATGGCGGCGGCCGCGTCCTCTACATCGGCCGCCTGGTGCCCGAGAAGGGCCAGACGGTGCTGCTGGAAGCGATCGCCGAGCTGGTCGGCGAGGGTCTCGACGTGGAGCTGACGCTGGCCGGCGACGGCGCCCTGAAGCCGCAGTTGGAACGGCTCGCGGCCGACCTCGGGATCGCCGACCGGGTCGAGTTCCCCGGAGCCGTGGGCCAGGAAGAACTGCGCGATCTCTACGAAACGGCGACGGCTTTCTGCCTGCCCAGCTTCGGCGAGGGGGTGCCGGTCGTGCTGATGGAGGCGATGGCGATGGAAGTGCCGGTGCTCAGCACCCGCATCGCCGGCATCCCGGAGCTGATCGAGCACGGGCGCGGCGGCCTCCTGGTCGCCCCCGGCCGCGCCGACCAGCTGACCGCCGCCCTGAGCGAACTGCTGAGCGACCTCGAGCTGCACCGCCGACTGGCCCAAGACGGGCGCGAGAAGGTCCTGGCCGAGTTCGACGCCGAGCGATCGGCCGAGCAACTGCGCGACCTCCTGGTCGAGATGCTGGGCGAGCCGGCGCCCTAGAAGAGGGTCTGCTCGCTGCCTGGAGGCGCTGCTGCGCTAGGAGTTACTTCCCTAGCCTGAGTTGCCTTCGCGCGCCGCACTAAATAGTCGCGGAAGCGAGGGGCGGTGTAGTCGTACTCGCCTTTGCGGAGCCGATACAGCACTCCCGCATCCACAAGCCGACCAAGCAGGACGTTGATGTTGGTCGGCGTCTTGTTGATCGCGTCATTCAGTTTTGAGACGACCAAGGGCGGATACTCGGAATCCGCCGTACTGAGCAGAACGTCCTGCTCTGCGGGCGTGAGCGTTTCTACGCGCGGGTTATAGAAGTCAAGGTCAAGGCGTCGGTAGATTTCGGGTCGGGCTGCATCCAGCAACTGACTTGACAGGTGATCGACCTCCGCGATCTCCGCTGCGTCCCATAGCTCCGCGCCCCAGAGTTGGATGAAGTAGGGGTAGCCCTCTACCTCATCGATGACTTTGCTGATTAGGTCTTTCTCGGCAGTGACATCTGCGCCGGACTCGGCAAGGGGCTTTTCAAAGGCTTCCCGTGCGTCTCCCTCGGCAAGCTCACCAATTATCTCCCCGCGAAACATTCGCTCCGTATAGGAGCGGGCCTTGAGCAGGTTTCCGGTCAGCGTCGGCAGGCCACAGAGAACAAGTCCAAGTGGAATCTCTCGGCGCTGCAAAGCCACGATTGAAGAGATCAGGAGCGAGAGTGGGTGCTCACCGGTCCGCTTGGCCTCATCACGAACCACCTGCGCCTCGTCAAGCAGAAGGACGAACCCTGCTCGTCCCTTTTGCACGGCCATCTCAACGACTTCGAAGAGTGCTTTGGTGACATCCTCACGCTGCTGCTCGACCATCGGGTCGTAGGTGACCTGAAATTCATCCCATCCGACGCCGAGGGTTCCTGCGTTTCGGACCGCGTTGCCGACGGCCTTCTTTAGCCGCTCGACCCGCGATAGCCGTAGCTTCGAATCCTGAGCGATGTTCAGGAGGGCGCTGACCATCTGGTCCTCTCGGTTGTGACCGGGCTGAAACTCCAGAACGGCACTGGCCCAGCCGTTCCTCTCTGCGATGGCTTGGAACTCATGCAGGAGAACCGTCTTTCCGACTCCACGGAGACCCGTCAGGCGCATGTTGGCCGGTTGCTCCGGTGCCGCTCGGAGCGTTGATTCGAAGCGTCGCATCGGAAGATCGCGGCCCGCCAAATGAAGCGGACGAGTCCCGACTCCGGGTCGAAACGGGTTCTTTCCTAAAACTTGAGTCATAACAGGAGTCCCTTAAGAATAGACCATCCTAAAGAAGGTGCCTTTATGACTGCAAGTTCGGGGAATACGGCCGAATACCCCTTCCAGAGCGGTTTTCCATCGCTCTGATCCATAAAGAGCCCAGCCTTAGCAGCCCCCGATCTCGAAGACCGGCGCCTGAGCCGGGCGCACGACCCTGCGCGCGGCCGCCGCCAGCAGGTACTCGGGGGCGAGCGCATCGGCCTCAACCGAGACGGCGAGGCCGCGCTCGGCGAGTTCCGCGGCGATCTGGCGCTGGTGGTCGTCGACATGCTCGCCGAGGGCAAAGCGGCGCGGGACCAGCAGCGGGCAGGCACCGACCTCGAAGGCGGCGAGGGCGGTGCCGACGCCGGAGTGGGCGACGACTACGTCGGCCGCCGCCATCGCCGCGCTCAGCTCCGCTTCTGGGATCGCCTCGTGGCCCTCGATCCCCAGCGCGGAGACGTCGGTGTCGCCGGTCTGCCAGAGCACCTCCGCCTCAGCTGGCAGGACCTCGAGCAGGCGCCGGGCCAGGCGCGAGAAGTCGTAGCCGCGATAGGTGCCGAGCGTCACCACGACCCGGGCGATCCGAGCCGGCGGCCCCTGCGGGCGCTCCTCCCCGGCGAAGGAGTCGAAGACCGAACCGCGGTATTGCCAGCGGCCGCCGGCCCAGGCCGGGTACTGGGCGTAGAGCTCGACCCCCGGCACCCTGGTCGATCAGCTTCCCGGTCAGCGAGGGGCCCTCGATCCGAGCGGCGCTCTCGACGAAATGACAGGGCAGCCGGCGGGCCCGCCCCAGCACGAAGTAGGGAAGGGCCACCGCCGAGCCGGTGCTGAGCACCATGTGCGGCCGGCGGCGGCGGAAGATTTCACGCGCCTTGCCGAAGTTGCGGGCGACGTTGAGCGGGTCGCGGCCGCCGACGAAGGGGACGAAGTCGACCTCCTCGCCGGCCAACAGCGAGCGGCTCTGCGGGGTGTCGAAGGTGACCCAGCTGACCGGCCCCCGAGGCCGCCTTGAGCCGCCCGCGCAGGTGGTGGAGCTCCTTCAGGTGGCCACCAGTCGAGGCGACGAGGAGGGCGCTCACAGGCTCCAGTGCGAGCCGACCAGCTCGCGCGTGTTGCGGATGTTGCGCCCGGCTGGAGGCGCCGAAGACGATCGACTCGACGTTGGGCTGGGCGCAGACCCACTCGATCGCCTCGCGGCGCCGGGATCGCCCCGGAAGCGAAGACCGACATCGCGATCGCCCGGCAGCGGTGCTCGCTCAGGGCCGCTTCGTAGGCCTCGATCCCGCCGCACATGCGGAAGCCGATCTTGTTGATGTTGGCGCAGACGATCGGGTCCTCGATCACCGACCTCGTCGAGGACGCCGAGCAGCAGCGGCAGGTTCATCGTGATGAAACCGGGCTCCGCCCCATAGCGCTCGCGCACGTGCTCGGCGAAGACCGGGAAGGCGCTCTTGAAGCCCAGCCCCAGCAGCAGGTCGACGACCAGGTTCTGGAGGAAGACGACCGGGGTCCGCAGCCCGGCGAACATCTTCATCTCGGCGTCGATCAGCAGCGTCGTCATCCCCTCGACGTCCTTCTTCGCCAGCGAGGCGCCGCCGCGCAGGGCCGCGTCGAACAGGCCCTCGTCGGGCAGGAACCGTTTGACCGCCCCCAGCATCCCGTTCTCGGTCACCGCGTTGGCGTACTTGTGGGCGTAGGGCATGCCGGGATAGAAGGTGAAGTCCCGGTAGCGCTCGGGGTCGGCGCGCATGTGGTCGCAGACCAGGGCGATGCGATCGTGGGTGGTGCACATGAAGGTGCTGCACCCCCTCGTCGTAGGGCGGCGTCGAGAACGTCGATCACCGCCTCGATCTCGCGAAAGCGCATCGCCTGGGCCCGCGCTTTCTCCTCCGACATGTGGTTGATGCCGAAGAACTGGTTGTCGCCGAACAGCAGCCGGTCGAGTCGCTCATGCCGCCCGCCTCCGCAGCAGCCGCCGGCGGGACCGCGCGGCGGGCGGCCGCGGCGGCGCCTCGGCCTCGCCGGCCACGGGTCGTGGCGTCCGCGCCCGGCGTCGGCGACCATCATCGCGATCGTGCGGTCGATCGCCGCGGCGCTGGCGAAGCTCGTTGATCCCGCCGACCTCGCCGCGACCGATCCGGCCGAGGAACGCTTCGAGCTGGGCGCTGTACTCCTCGCCGCGCAGGTAGAACCAGACCGGGGCCGGTGAGCTCGGTCGTGTAGCGAACGTTCCAGCCCTCCTCGTAGCCGTCCGGGATCGCCGCTGTGTCGCGCAGGTAGACCTGGCATTCCTGGCGGTCGGCGAAGATCCGCCCCGCCGTCCCCCAGATCGTGATCCGGGTCGTCATCTTGCGGTAGGACTCATCGGACCAGTCGACCGAGATCTGGCCCGTCCGTCCCTGCGGGAAGTAGAGGGTGCTGAAGGCGCCGTCGTCGGTCTCGGCGCGAGAAGATCCGCGGCAGCACCGTGCCGCCAACCCCCGCCGCCGGCTCGCCGCAGTACCAGTTGCACAGGTTGATCACGTGGGCGGCGTAGTCGTAGAGGCAGCCGCCGCCCTCGCTTTGACTGGCTGCGCCAGGTTTTGCCCTTGACCTTGAGCACGACCGGCCCGTAGGCCTCGCCGAGGACGTGGGTGACCTCGCCGATCGCGCCGAGCGTCGAGCAAGCGCCGCACCTCGCGGAAGGCCGCGACGAAGCGGTTGTGGTAGCCGACCTGGGTCACCAGCCCGCGCTCGGCGGCGAGCGCCGCCAGCATCTCGGCGTCGTCGGGATCGAGGGTCAGCGGCTTCTCGCAGAAGACGTGGACGTCGCGTTCGAGCGCGGCGCGGACCATGCCGACGTGGGAGCTGGTCGGGGTCGCGATCAGGACCGCGTCGGGCTTCGCCTGCTCCAGCATCTGCTCGTAGTCGCCGAAGGTCGCCACCCCGGTGTTCTTCTTCAGCACCCCGAGCACGTAGCCGGCGCTGTCGCAGACGCCGACCAGGTCGACGTCGGGGTGAGCGCCCAGCAGGGCGTGATGGGAGAGCCCCATCTTGCCCAGGCCGACGACGCCGACCCGGATCACGAGGCCAGCTCCAGGGCGGGCCGGCCGGCCCGGGAGAGGTCGGCCGCGAGGCGGTCGGCGAGGCGCACCGCGAAGGCGGTGAGGGTGAAGGTGGAGTTGGCCTGGCTAGAGGTCGGGAAAGCCGAGCTGCTGGCGATGAAGAGGTCGTCGAAGCCGTGCACGGCAAGGTCGGCGTCGAGCACCCCGTCCTCGGGCCGGGCAGACATTCGCGTGGTTCCGGCCTGGTGGTAGCCGCCGAAGAGCTGCTCGCGCACGGCCGCCTCGACGTCGTCGTAGAGCATCTCGACCTCGCCCAGCCCCTGGTCGCGAAGCGAGCGGTCGAGCAGCTCGTGGGCCTCGCGCACGGCCGCGACGTCGTGCTCGGAGAAGTGCAGGTGGGTCCGCAGACGTGGCATCCCGAGGCCGTCGCGGACGGCGGTCGGCTCGACCCTGCTCTCGAAATGGGGCAGGTGCTCGCCGTGGTACAGCAGCGGATAGCGGTTATCGGCGCTTGGCACATAGAAGCCCGGCACCTTGCGCCCGCGGCGGAGGAAACGGCGGTAGCCGAAGGTGACGGCGAAGGCAAGCGGCCGGCCCGAGGTCGGCGGCGACGTTGCGCAGGTGGGCGCGGACCGTGGTCGGCCGGCGGGTGTGTACGTGGGCCTGGCGGATGCCCTCGGCGACGAAGCGGTCGCCGAGCGGCGAGACCAGCATCAGGTAGACGAAGGACAGGACCCCGCTGCCGTGAGCGGCGTCGCCGACTTCGGGGTTGACCGTCCAGAGCGCCACGTTGGGCAGCTCGGCCGCGACCTGCACGGCGGGGTCGACGGTGAAGCGGCGGCGCAGGTAGACCCCTTCGGGATCGCGCTCGTGGCCGTAGATCGTCCGCGCCGGATCGGTCGCGAACCGCACCCGCCCGACCCGGGCCTCGACGTGGGCCATGTACCAGCGTCCGAGGTGGCCCGAATGGTTGCCGATGCCATCGTGGTCATGCCGGGTGGAGGCGAACAGGAGCCGGGTCGATTCGAGCCCGCCGGCGGCGATCACGTAGCGGCGCGCGCCGCAGCACCTTGCTGCCGCCGTCGCGGTCGTGCAGCAGTAGGTGGTCGACGGCGCGACCGCCGCGCTCGGAGCCGCCGGACCGGGGGACGATCTCGGTGCAGGTGAGGCCGGTCGAGCAGCAGCAGGTTCGGCGTCTCGCTCCAGCGCCTGCGCGGTAGACGGCGTCCGAAGTTGGTCGGCAGGGACCAGCGCTCCAGGGTCGAGCCGCGGACGTCGCCGTCACGGAAGCCAGGCACGATCGCGCCGTCCTGCGAGGCCCGGAACCTCGGCTGCCGTCAAAACTGGCGTCTCCGCAGCGACACCACTCGCAGGCGCGCTGGAAGTAGGCCGACACTTCCTCGTAGGGCGAGCGGCCAGGCGGCGCCGCCGGCGATCGGCGCGGGGCTCGAAGTCGATCGGGTCGAAGGGCACGCAGCGCCCGCCCCACATGTTCGAGGCGCCGCCGAGCTGACGGCGGGTCGCCAGCGCCATCTCGACGTGCCGGGGGTCGCCGCCGACGGTGTCCCCGAGGGCCTGGGTCCAGGCGTCCGCCTGCTCGGCACCGCTCTCAACCAGGGCTACGCGGTGGCCCGCGCGGGCGAGCTCGAGCGCGACGACGATCCCCGCCGGGCCGGCGCCGACGACAGCGACCTCGGCATCGATCTGCCGCGCCTCAGCCATCTCATCCGCCCTCCGGCGAGAGAATCCGGGAAAGCTCGGCGCGGAACTGCGCCAGGGGCGCCGCGTCGCCGTCGCCACGTCCGGCCGCGGCAGCGGCCGCGATCCGCTCGCTCCGGGTCGAGGCGAAGATCGTCCCGCCGCGGGGGTTGCGGTCGAGGGCGTCGCGCAGCAGCAGGTCGGCAAGGGCGCCGGCGTCGTCGCAATCGAACCCGATCGCCCTCCCCCAGGCCCGCCACCGCTGCGGGTCGCGTCGGATCAACTCCTGGAGGACCGGCAGCGCCCGTGCCAGCACGCCGAAGGTCAGCGCCGGCCGCGGCCGCTCGGCTAGGCCCGGCAGCGGATCGAAGACGTCGTCGCGAATCTGCGCGACCGCCTCGTGCCCCGCCTCGCGCACCAGCTTCTCGCACGGCTCCGACTCACCGGAGAAGCCCCAGGCCCGGATCCGGCCGGCTTCGCGCAGCTCCTCCAGCGCCCCGACCAGCTCGTCCAGTTCGCCCGGCCCAATCGCGGCGGGGTCGTGGACGAAGAAGACATCGACGTAATCGGTGCCGAGCTCCCGCAAGCTCGTCTCGAGGCTGGCCCGCGCCGCCGCCGCGTCGTGGCGACCGGCGCGATGGAAGGCCTGCTGGCGGCGCTTGACCCTCGCCCGCAGCGCCGGGAAGCGGTTCAGCGCCGCCCGCGCCGGCGCCTGCAGCGCCGCCAGCCGCCCAGCTCCCGCCCCCGGCTCGATCCCGAACTTGGTCGCGATCGAGATCTGATCGCGCCGTCCCTGGACAAACCGCCCCAGCTCGGCCTCCGCCGCGCCGAGGCCGTACATCCGGGCGACGTCGAAGTGCCGGATCCCCCGCTCGAACGCCTCGCCCAGCAGCGCTTGGCGCCCACCCCGCGACGGCACCCGCATCAGGCTGGCGCAGCCGAAGCCGAGACGAACCTGGTCGTCCTCCCCATAAAGGAAACTGACCGAGGAGCCGATAGATCCCTGCGATGGATTCTGTCTACCCGCGGAGGAGATGACTTGCCTCACCCCGACGCCCAACTACTTGCGATCGTCGCCGTTCTCGGGCTTGCCTGGGCGGCGATCTCGCTCGTCGTCCTCGCCGCCTGTCGCAGCGCCGCGATCGCCGACGCCGAGGCGGCCGACTGCGCCGGGGCCAGCGGAACCCATCTGCGACTCATCTCAGAGACCCCGCCGCGCGAGTACGTGGCGAACGGTGCGCAGGAGGATCTTCACATCGCCCCAGAGCGACCAGTTGGCCACGTACAGGTAGTCGATCGCTCCCATCTCGCGTAGCGGCACCCGCGCCGGCCCGAGGATCTGCCAGGGGCCGGTCATGCCGGGCATCAGCTCCAGCCGGCGCCGGTACCAGCCGGTCACGTGGCAGTCCTCGTCGACCACCAGCGGCCGCGGCCCGACCAGGCTCATCTCCCCCAGCACGACGTTGAACAGCTGCGGCAGCTCGTCCAGCGAGGTCTTGCGCAGCAGCCGCCCGACCCGGGTGACGCGGGGATCGTCGGCGATCTTGAACAGGCCCTCCTGGGCTTCGTTGCGGTCGCGCAGCGAGTCCTTCATCGCATCGGCCCCCTGGACCATGGTGCGGAACTTGAAGAGGCCGAAGTGCTCGCCGTGGCGGCCGACCCGTCGCTGGCGGAAGAAGACCGGCCCACGGCTGTCGAGCTTGATCGCAATCGCGACCCCGATCAGCACCGGGGTCAGCGCCAGCAGGCCGAGTGCCGCACCGGCCAGGTCGAAGGCCCGCTTCACCGTGGCCGAGGAGCGACTGAGGACGAAGCCTTTGATTCCCATCACGGTGACGCCGTGGAGGTCGTCGAACTCGATCGAGGAACCGACGACCTCGAGCAGGCGCGGCAGCACGCTGACCTTGACGCCGACCGCCTCCAGGGTGCAGACCAGGTCGAGCATCCGCTCCGGCTCGACCCGATCGGGGGCGATGATCGCCCGCTGAACGTCGAGCGAGCGCGCCAGGTCGCGGATCTCGCCGACCCGAGCGGCGGAGCAGGCGTCCGCCGACCACGCCGCCCAGGCCGAATGGTCACCGAGGTCGATGTCGGCGACGACTTCGGCCTTCGTCCCGTGGTTGCCCTCGAGCTTCGAGCGGATCATCTTCGCTGCCTGGCGATCGCCTACGAACAGGCAGCGCTCCGGCGGGGCGATGCTGAGCGCGAGGTTGCGGGCAGCCCAGCGCGAGAAGACGAGGAAAACCAGGAGCAGAGCCCACAGCAGCAGCACCTCGGCCCTGGTCAGCGTCCCGCCGACGACCAGGAGACCGCCGGCGAGCCAGGCGCAGAGCGCGCCGAGCGTGGCCACGTGGAGCAACGCCGGCGCCTCGTCGAGCGTGGTCTTGTGCAGCAGCGAGGCGTCACGGTCGTAGAGGCCGGCGACCTTGCCGCCGATCAGGATCGCCAGCACGCCGCCGAAGCCGACCCAGGTCAGGCGCAGCGAGCGCGAGGCGAGCAACGAAAGCGTGATCAGGGCGAGGCCGAAAGCGACGAGGTCGGCGGCGAAGAGGGAGCGGCGGAAGAGCTGATCCCGGCGCATGCCGCTGGTCGCCTTGCCCCAGTCGGCATCGCGAAGCCCGGCACTCGCCTCCAACCGCGCCTCATGAGCGGAGCCGGTCGCCCCGGCCCGCGGCTCGGCCTCGGTGCGGACGCCGCCGCTCATCGGCTCGGCACCGGCTCCACCGGCTCGCCCCCGAGCGAGAGGATCCCGGTGCCGAGCCCGCGCTCGGGGTCGAGGATCAGCTCGACCGCCTCGGTGCGCGAGCTCACTCCCAGTTTCGCGAAGGCCGAGGAGAGGTGGCTCTTGACCGTGCTTTCGGCGACGAAAAGGCGCTTGCCGATCTCGCCGTTCATGTAACCCATCACCACCAGGCCCAAGATCTGCTTCTCGCGTGGCGTTAGGCGCGCCGGTTCGACCTGGCGGCCCTGCGCGCGCGGAACACACACCTGACCCGAGAGCACCGCCCGCAGGCAGGGAAGCAAGTGTGTGTCGAGTTGCTGCTCGAGGACGATGCCGCTGACTCCGGCGGCAAGTGCGGTTCTCAACTCACCGGGTCGCACCTCGGCGCAGACGACCGCCAGCGGGATCTCCGGCAGCGCCTTGCGCAGCTGAGCCACCTCGCCTGCCACCGCGGCGGCCAGAGTCTCTGGCTCGAGCAGAACGACCAACGCCGGCGACGTTTCCTCCAGCTCGGCGCTCGAGTCGACCGCCCACACCTCCAGCCCCAGTTCCCGTACCGCAGCAGCAGGCACAGTCGGCTCAGATCCGACGACCACGATGTGTCCATGCCGAGTCACGCAGCTCTAACGGAGCTTTTCCGTCGAACTTTCGCTTTCGGCTTCAGCAATGAAAATAAGTACTCGAAATACTTACTGTCACTTTTCCAAGAAACCGAAAACGGTGTGGAAAACGGCAAGGCGAAAGGGTCGGCAACACGCTGGTTGCCGACCCCGAGCGACCCTCCAGCGTCACCGCGGAGTAAGTCCCTTGCCTTTTGCTTCTGCTGCGATCAGGGGTTCGAAGTGCACCCTGCGGCCGGATTGCTCGGCCCGACGGTGTAGCCGCCAACCTGACCGGGGTAGCCGGCGTCGCCGCCCGTACCACCGAGACAAGCTGCAGTCAGCTCCTGCAGGTCGCCGTAATCGACGACGCGAGGTGCTTCGTAACCCTGATGGGTCTTGTTCTGATCCATTCCTGGGTCGCTCCTTGCTTTCTAGACCAAGCCCGTGTCCCTCGCCTTTATGGGTCAGAACTCGACTTGGATTCCCCTCAAAAGCCTAGAGAGCGCTTCGCGATGTTCAAGTGGGAAAAAGGTAGTAGACGGCGGCCCCACTCAGCCGACCTCCACCCGCGCCCCAGCCAGGTCCGAAGGCACCGGCAGGGCTACGCCGGCGGCAAGCGAACGCAGCCAGAGCTCGGCGTTGATCAGGCGCCAGACGAGCCACATCCAGCGGAACGGATCGCCGCGGCTGAGCTCGTCGCGGTCGAACAGTTCGGCCCGCATGCGACCGAGGTCGACGTAGGCGCCGAGCTCGGCATCCGGGTCGGCGAGCAGCGCCTGCGCCGCCCCGGCTTCGGGGCCACTGAGGCAGGAGACGATCACCGACTCGAACAGGGCCTTCTCGGGCCGCAACCGGACCGAATCGGGAAGCAGACCGGCCATCGTCTCGCGCAGCAGAGGACGGCTGAGGCTCGGGTTGAGCGTCGCCTCCGGCGGCAGGCGCAGGCAGAGCTCGACCAGATCGAGGTCGAGCAGAGGGTGACGCGCCTCGATCCCGGCCAGGGCGGCCCGGCGGCGTTGGTGCTCGAAGACGCCGACGCCCTCGATGCCGTAGGCGACGCCGTGGGCGGCGGCGGCCCACCAGCGCGGCCCGTCCAGCAGCTTCCAGGGAGCGGGATCGTCAGAGCCGGCCAGCTCGGCTCGGGTCCGGCCCAGCAGCCAATCCGGTGCCTGCCGGCGAGTGCTGAGCCCGCGCAGGGCGAGCTGTGGGCCGTGCGGCAGCGCCCCGTCGTAGAGCAGGCGAGCGACCGTCGCCGCCTTCAGCCCGCGCCCGGCCCGATCGGCACCCGGCAGCCGTCGCGCCATCTCCAGCGCCTGTCGCGGTCGGGCGGCGAGCAGGCGGTCGGTGATGACCTGCGAGCGGGGGCCGAACAGCTCGTCCCCGCCGTCCCCGTCCAGCATCATCACCACCCCACGGTCCGCCGCCGCGCGCATCAGCGGCAGGGCCCAGAAGTCACCCCAGCCGAGCAGCGGCGTGCGCCAGGCCAGGAGATGCTCGACGGCGCTTGCCACGAGGCCGCCGGGCCGCACTTGGGCGAGCAGCCCCGGCAGGTTAAGCCGCCCCCGGAGTTCGGCGATCAGCAGCGCCTCGTCCGCCGCGGGGTGCTCGGGGAAGATGGCCGAGCAGGCAAGCAGGCGCTCGCGCCCGAGCGCCGCCACCGTGGCCGAGTCGAGACCGCCGCTCATCAGCACCCCGGTCTCGCCCGGCCCGGCGAGGCGCCGCTCGACGGCGAGGTCGAGCCCCTCGCGCACGCGCTCCGCCAGGCCCGCCTCCTGCAGCGGCTGCCGATATCGGGGCTCCCAGTAGCGCCAGCGCCGGGCGCCGTCGCGCCCGAGGGCGATCGCCTCACCCGGCCCGAGGCGCTCGACCCCCTCGTAGAGGGTGCCGGTGCCGGGCCGGTTGCTGACCGCGATCCAGTGCGCCACCCCAGCCCGGTCGGGAGCCGGAGTGCCCGGCAGCATCGCCAGCAGGTGACGCAGCTCGCTGGCGAAGCGCAGCACGGCCCCACTGCGATGCACGAACAGTGGTCTCACCCCGAGCTGATCGCGGGCCAGCATCCCCTCGCGGCGCCCGGAGTCCCAGATGAGAAAGGCGAAATCGCCGCGCAGCCGCTCCGGCAAGCCGCGGCCCCAGCGCCGGTATCCGGTGGCGAGCAACTGCTCTGCTCCGACCGCGCTCGGTTCGCCCAGCTCGGCGGCGAGCTCGGCGGCGTTGTCGAGGAAGCCGTCGAACAGGCAGATCGGCTCGGTAGCGGCGGCGGGGCCGGTGTAGGCAACGGCGATTCCTCCGCCGGAGAAGGTTTCGGCCGACTCGGGAGCAAGCGCCGCGACGGGGGTCTCGGCTGAGCCTCCCCCGGGGTCGAAGCTGCCGGCCAACCAGCGACTCATGCCGCCCGTCCGAGTCGCGCCTCGATCGCCGCGGCGAGCTCCTCCGGCCCTACCCCGGGGCCGAACGTGACTCGTTCAACCCGGCGCCGAGCCAGCGTCGCGGTGACCTCAAGCAGCCCGCTGAGGCGGTCGGGTGAGTTCAGCAGCAGGTTGAAGGTCGAGGACAACAAGAGCTGCGGATCGGCGGTCGGTTCGAACCGAGGTTCTGCCCCGTCGGAGCTGCGCTCCAAGAGGAAGAGCGCTCGCAGCGGTAGCGGCTCGGTGGCCAGCCGGGTCCGCGCGATCCGCTCGCGAGGGTCGGAGGCCAGCACCGTCCCGGTGCCGCCACCGTCGCGGTCGAGGCGCGCCGCCTCCCCCGCCTCGACTCCGGCAACCGGGGTGCCGGGGTGCGCCAGTAACTCACCGCCGGCCTGCTCGACCGCGAGCACGTCGTCGGCCAGGAGAGTCGCCCCCCGGCGCACCAGCGCCAGCGCCAGCGACGTCTTACCGGTGCCGGAGGGGCCGGAGAAGGCCACCGCCCCTTTCTCGCCGGCGACCGCGCTTGCGTGAAGGACCTCGAGACCCCGCATCACCGCGACGAAGGGCAGCGCCTGCGCGACCAGCATCCGCTGCCAGGCCGCGGTCCCTCCCCGCCCGGGCACGCCCCAAAGTCGAGTGCCGTCGGCGGAGATCGTGCTGGCGCCGAAGCGGGACCCGCCGATTCGGTAACCGGCTTCGCCGCCGTCCTCGATCAGGAAGTTGACCGAGCCGTCCCGCTCGCGTTCGTCGGAGATCAGCCGCGCCCCCGCCGGCCAGGCCGGCGGGGCTCCTACGACGACCCGCAACCCCCGCCCGGTCGGCGCCGCCGTGGCCCCCTCGAGAAAGGGCAGATCGACGTCGCAGCGGACGTCGAGGCCGAGGACGGTGGAGACCGTCAAGGCGTCCTCAGAGCTCGACGAGGCGGCCGAAGGAGTCCCCTTCCGGCGAGAGCACCGGCGTCCCGGCGTGCTCGACCCAGGCGTGGGCGAGGAAGTCCGGGGCGGTGCGGGCGCCGATCACCAGACGGGCCGAGATGCCCCGCCGCGCCAGCAGCTGGGTCAGGACCAGGGAGCGCCTCAGGCAGCGGGTGTCCCCGGGCAGAAACCGCAGCGTGCGCACAACGATGTGGCCGAGGCGCTGGGCTTCCATCAGCGGCGCGGGGCCTTCCCCTCCGGCCGCGGCCGTTCCCGCTCGCAGCCTCCCGACCACCTCCTCGATCGGCGCCCGCCGCAGCTCGCGGCGCGCCCTCAGGTAGGCGACGACGATCTCGCTTGCGAGCTCAGCGCGCCGGCGCCAATCGAGACCTTCGCTCGCCGGCAACCGCCGCATGCCTCACTCCTCGCGCTCTGCTTCGGTCTCGATCAGGCCGCGCTCGTGCAGGGCCCGGCAGAGGTCCTGGACGTCCCGCTCCACCCCCGCCGGCGAGCGGTCGTACTCGGCGGCGATGACCTCCACCGCTTCGCCGATCGAGTCCGCCTCGGCAAGAGCTTCGAGCATCCGGCCCGCGGTCGGGTTTAGCCCGTGGTACTTGCCGGTCTGGAGGTTGAGCACCACCGTCTCGGCAGGGAACTGGCGGAAGACGACGTTCTGCGGCACGGTTATCGAGTCGGTCATCGGCAGCGAGGAGTCGTGGGGGGCGTCCTGGGGCATCTCGACTCCTGTCTCAGTACTCGATGATCGTGCCGCGGCGCTGGCCGAAGCGGATCGCTCGGTGGAGGACGTATAGGGAGGCGGGCAGCAGGACGACGGCAAACGCGGCGACCTTGGCGACCGCCACCGCGAGAGGGGTCGAGAGCGGGCTGCCGACCAGCAGGTGCCGCAGCATTTCGGTCGCCGGGGTGAACGGCTGCACTTCCGCCGCCACCTGCGCCCAGCCGGGAAGCAGCGAGACCGGGAAGTAGAGCCCGCCGACGATCGAGATCAGCGCGATCACCCAGCTGGTGCCGACGCTGCCCTGCTTGGTCGCGATCGTCAGCGCCGAGAAGAAGATGCCGAACGGCAGGAAGGCGAGGAGCGCTAGCACCATCGCCGGGATGCTGAACGGCACCGTCGCCCAGTGCAGTTGCAGGCCGAAGACGACGCAGCCGAGGCCGAGGGTGATCGCGGCAAGGACGAAGGCGTAGGCGAGCGGAAAGACGGTCATCGCCAACACTCCGCGGACGCCGCCGAAGGGCGAGAGCAGCATCCGTTCGAAGGTTCCGGCGATCAGCTCTCCCCGCACCGTTTCGGAGATCGAGAAACAGGAGTAGAGGACGCTGACCAGGGCGATCCCGACGACGACGAAGCCGAAGTACTCGTCCGGGGAACCGAAGCCGTTGACGGTGACCATCCTGGAGACGTAATAGAAGAGGGTGAGACTGAAGACCGAGGTCAGAACCTGGCTGACCAGGCGGGTCCGGTACGAGAAGAACACATGCAGGTCGCGGCGCACGACCGCCATGAAGGCGCTCCCGGTCAGGGCAAGCTCGCTCATGCGGAGATCAGCCTCCCGTGCTCGAGGATCAGCTTGGCGTCGAACCGGCGCTCCAGCCGCTCCCCCTCGGGCGAGCACCAGAGCAGCGCGCCGCCGCGGTCCAGCAGGGCCTCGATCGCACGGTCGAGGATCTCGGCCCCCTCGGAATCAAGGCTGGTCAGCGGCTCGTCGAGCAGGACGACTTCGGGCTCGGCCAGGAAGGTCATCGCGATCCGCACCCGCTGGCGCTGCCCCATCGACATCCGGTCGACCCGGCGCTCCGCCAGCTCGCGCAGGGCGAATGCATCGATCGCCCCCTCGACCGCGCCCGCCACGGCGCCGCGGTCGACCATCGCGATCCGCGCCCAGAATGTCAGCTGGCGGCGCACCGTGAGCCGCGCGTAGAGGCCGCGATCGCCGGCGGGAAGCAGGGCGATCAGCTGTTGGTAGCGCTGCCGCCGCTCGCCGGCGGTGAATCCCCACGCCTGGGCGCGCCCCCGATCGGGGTCGATCAGGCCGGCGGCGATCCGCAGCAGGGTCGTCTTGCCGACCCCGTTGCGACCGCCGATCCAGGTGCTGGTGCCGATGTCGACGTCGAGATCGACGTCCTCGAGGACCGGCGCCTGGTCCTTGTGCCAGCGTTTCGAGACCCCGCGCAGGGCCAATGGCATCGCGTCCGCGGAAGGACTCGAAGGAGTCGACGGCACCGCCTGCGCAAGGCCGTCGCCGCGTGCGGGCAGTTGCAGGGCATTGCGGCTCAACCGGCCACCTTGCCGATCCCGAGCGCCCGTTCGAGCGCCGCGGCGACATCGGCCGCAGAGTCGGTCGCCGCCGTGCGCAGGCGCAGCAGAGCGGCGCCTTCGACCAGGTCCGAGTAGAGCGCGAAGCGAGCGCCGTCGCGCTCGGGTTGATCGGGCAGGCCGAGCATGAAGGGAGCGAGGTGCAGAGGCGAGGGAGCGAGCCGGGAGATCTCCAACCCATCCGCCACCCCACGCTCGAGCAGCACCACCGCCGCCACCGGCCGGGGCTCGCGGCCGACCTCCGAGACGGCGATCCAGCGCTTGTCGGCGACGGTGTCCAGGACATGGCCCGGCGGCGCCGTGACCGCCCCGGCGGCAAGGGTGAGATATGGCCCCCCGGGGTGGGCGAGAACCTCCTCGCCGCCGGCGAGGACCAGCACGTCGTCGCTGAACAGGCGGTGGCCGCGCCCGACCAGCGCCGCCGTCAGGGTCGACTTCCCGGCTCCGCTGGGTCCGGCGATCGCGACCACCCCGGCCGGCGTCTCCACCGCCCCCGCGTGTATCGCCTCACGACCGTGAGCCAATGCGACCAAAGGCAGCACCCGGCTGCAGAGAACGCGTTGCCAGGCGGCGGCCGGGTCGGCGGCGGCGCAGCGAAGCAGGCTCGCCTCCGGGTTGAGGTGGAAGAGAGCACGGGAGCCATAGCGGCAGAGCAGGTCTCCAGCGGCCCCCCACTGGATGGTCAGCTCGAAACCGTCCTTGAGACTCCCCCGCCAAACACCGGCGGAGAGCGGCCCGCTCCATCCGTCGATCAGCTCCGGCTCGCCGACGACCTGCACCGCACAACGCGGAAGGCCGCGCTCTTCGCCGGCACCGAGCGCGACACCCGGCAGCGGAAAGTCCGCGCTCAGCGCCAGGCCGAAGGCGGATCCGGCCCAGTCCGTCCCGGGAAGCACAGCGGCCGGGCTGAGCCTCTGACCATGCACCGCGCCGCCGCTACCAACCGCTGGTGCCGCTACGGGCTCGCACCGTGGCCGGCGCTGAGCAAAGACGGTACCTGCGCTTGCTGGTGATGCTGGAGCCGAGCAACGTCGTCGCCCGGACGGAGACGGTGAAGGTGGCGCGTGGCAACCCACGCAGGTTGAGGATCGCGACGGCGCCGTTCGGGCGATTCCTCAACTTCGCCCGCCGGCGGACTTTGCCGCTGCGGAGCTTGACCGAGAATTTCTTGAACGGGTCGCCGGCCGGGTCCTTGATCCGGATCCTCATCCTCTTGCGCCCGATGCAGCTCGCATTGTCGGGCAGCAGCAGATATTTGCCGGCTTCGGACTGCTTGACGTTCGGCAGGGCCGAGATCCGGGTCGAGTCGCTGCAGCCGAAGGTTGCCCCCTGGCTTTTCCCATCGGGGGAGATCGTCGGTTGCGACGGGCTATCGGGGGCGCTGAAACAGACGCGGAGGAATTTGGAACCGTCCGCAGCTGTGAGCACCCGCCAGGCCGTCAGACCCCGGGTGGGGTTCGGAACGCAGTCGGAGTCCGCGAAGTACCACTTGTGCAGCCCAAAGTAGGAACCGTCGGGCTGGGAGCGGATTTCCGTCCACATCACCTCACCGGCCGGATGGAAGCATTCGCTGAATTTGGTCGGCGCGACGACGGTCCCGGTGAAGGTGCCGTCGTCCTGCGCCTGAACCGCCACCTGACCGCCGTTGAAGGACCAAATCCCTTCGATCGGACTCGCCGCCGCGGCGGCACTCGGCAAGACGGCCAGCGCCACCAGGGTCAGCAGCACGATCGTTATCCGCCCATGAGCTTTCATCACCAGGCCCAACGGCGCCATTATCGATTTCTTCCGTGCCTGACGAAAAAATTCTGAGAAGACCGGACGAGGGTTTTGCCATATTAAAAAAGTTTCATCGCTGCTGAGTGGAAGTTCGCAAATAGCGGGTTTTAGTTTTTGAAATAGCCGAAATTCGTACTTGACAGTTGGACTTTTGTAGGAGAAAGTGGCGAACCCGGTTGTTTACGAATGTTTCACAGTGGTCCCCGGCAGGGGTGCTGGAGGGCCATTACAGAAATCCGGTTGGGCATTACCGCCGCAGGGGCGGTCCGGCAAGCTACAGGCATGGGAGTGGGAGATGGAGGATTTTCCGAACCGGTTTTCCGGCGATCGGCAGTACGACGTTCCCGATCTCGACGCGGAGGAGCAGGACAGCGAGATGGTGCGGGATTACATCCGCAGAGCGCAGGCCGGCAGCAGTGATGCGATGCGCTTCCTCTACATCCATTACGCCCCGGCGGTCAGCCGCTACGTTCGCCGCATCACCCGCGATGACCACGAGGCCGAAGACATCACCCACGACGTCTTCGCGAAGTTGATGACCGCGATCGGCAAATACGAGCCGCGCGAAGTTCCATTTGCCGCCTGGGTTATGCGGGTGGCACGCAACGCCGCGATCGATCACCTGCGTACGCGTCATTCGGTCCCTTGCGAAGAAATCCGCATCCAGACCGAGGACCGGGAGCGCATGCGGCGTGAGCGGCGACGCGACCTCGAGCAGGCGCTGCATCAGCTGCCGGTAGAGCAGCGGCACGTGTTCGTCCTGCGCCACATCGTCGGGCTCTCACCGCTTGAGATTGCCCAGTTGATGGACAAGACGGAAAGCTCGATCCACGGCCTCCAGCACCGCGGCCGGGTCAGCATGCAGTCCTCGCTGCGACAGCTCGGCGCGACACCGGTAGTGGTCGCCTGAAGGAGCAAGGGCGAACGCCAGGGTGCCGCGTATCAGGCCCGCTCGAGAGGGGCCATGGTGAGGCCGGCAGCCTCGAGTTCGGCCCAGTAGTGCTCGGCCGGCTCGCGTGGGCCGGTCCAGACGATCGCCTGACCGCTGTTGTGGATCTGGTCGGCGATCCGGTGCCCTTGGTCGAGGCCCACGCCGGGCAGCACCCGCGCCAAGGTGGCGGCTACGTGGTCGAAGGTGTTGTGGTTGTCGTTGCAGACAATCACTCTCCACTCGCCGCCCAACCCGGAACTCGGGCCGGCGCCGCGTGGCCGCTCAATCGTGCTCGTCGACATCGAGCGGATTATGCAGCCAGGCCGCCGGGGGCGACCTCAGGACTCACCGAAGCAACGGCGGAGGATCGCGGAACGTACGGAACTGGACGAAGAGGCTAGTAAGGGCTCGGGACGCGGACGACCACGTCGTCGACGCTGGCGATCACGCCGTTGCCGTTCTTGATCGTGCCGACGATGACCGTGGAGGCGCGGCCGGTGAGGTCCCCGGCGCCGGGGTCGACCGCTTCGCCGACCAGGATGGTGCCGACGTAGGCGAAGAGCTTGGCCTGGCCCTTTTCGGGGCCACTGGTGACGTTGACCGCACGCAGCTGCAGGTTGTTGGCTTCGTTGATCCCCATCACGGCTTTCTCGTTCTTGGCGATCGCCAGGTACTTGCTGCCTTCGGCGGTGACCTTGACCAGCTGCGCCTTTTTCTGGCGCGGGAAGACGAGCAGCTGGTACTTGGACCCGCCCCCGGCCCGCAGCTCGAGGCCGAGGAAGGCCTTGCGCTGGAGGTTTTCTGGGGTGCCGCTGAGCAGGCGCTCGGTGGCGGCGATCTCGAGGTCGCGGCCTAGGACCGGCGTGCGGAACGAGCAGGCGGCGGTTTTCTTGCCGAGCGTGATCCGCATTGCGCCGCTGACCCCGGCGCGGGCGCAGTTGCTGCCGTAGAGCTTGACCAGCTGGCTGCGCTGGGCGAGCGTCTCCATGCTGTTGCGGTAGACGCCGATCATCGCCGCGCCGGCAACGGCGCAGACGAGCAGGCCGACGGCGAGCGCGGCGAGGAGCGCAGTTGAGAATCTGCCCTTCATCGAATCGCCAGCCTAAACACAGGCGAGGCCGAAAGATGCGGCAGCGAGTGGCTTGAACGGTGGATTTCGGCGCCGTGCGCCCGGCGTTCGTCCTTTTCCCTACATCTACCCGGAAAAGGACGAACGCCGAATATCATCTGCAGCATGAGCGACCACCGACTTCCCCAGCCCGACCGCCCGTGGGTGATGCGCACCTACGCCGGCCACTCCGACGCCCGCCGCTCCAACGAGCTCTACCGCAAGAACCTGGCCAAGGGCCAGACGGGGCTCTCGGTCGCCTTCGACCTGCCGACCCAGACCGGCTATGACCCCGACCACGTCCTCGCCCGCGGCGAGGTCGGCAAGGTCGGCGTCTCGGTCGCCCACAAGGGCGACATGCACCAGCTGTTCGACGGGATCCCCCTCGACGAGATGAACACCTCGATGACGATCAACGCGACTGCCGCCTGGCTGCTCGGCCTCTACGTCACGGTCGCCGAGGAGAACGGGGTCGACCGCGCGCAGCTGAAGGGGACGACGCAGAACGACATCATCAAGGAGTACCTCTCGCGCGGGACCTACGCCTTCCCGCCGGAACCCTCGATGCGGCTGATCGCCGACATGGTCGCCTTCAGCGTCAACGAGGTGCCGAGCTGGAACCCGACCAACATCTGCAGCTACCACCTGCAGGAGGCCGGGGCGACGCCGGTGCAGGAGATCGCCTACGCGCTCTCGACCGGGATCGCGGTGCTCGACGAGGTGAAAGCGCGCGGCCAGGTCGCCGACGCCGACTTCCCCAAGGTCTTCGGCCGCATCTCCTTCTTCGTCAACGCCGGGATCCGGCTGGTCGAGGAGATCGCCAAGCTGCGGACGATGAGCGCGCTCTGGCAGGAGATCGGGCGCGAGCGCTACGGCGTGACCGACGAGAAGATGCTGCGCTTCCGCTACGGTGTCCAGGTCAACTCGCTCGGCCTGACCGAGGCCCAGCCGGAGAACAACATCCAGCGGATCGTGCTCGAGGCGCTGGCGGTGACGCTCAGCCGCGACGCCCGCGCGCGGGCGCTGCAGCTGCCGGCCTGGAACGAGGCGATGGGCCTCCCCCGCCCCTGGGACCAGCAGTGGAGCCTGCGGATCCAGCAGGTGCTGGCGAACGAGACCGACCTGCTCGAGTACCCCGACATCTTCGAGGGCTCGGTCGTGATGGATGGGCTGGTCGAGGAGCTGACCGCCGGCGCGCGGGCGGAGATGGCCGTGGTCGCCGAGCACGGCGGCGCCGTCAACGCCGTCCCCTACATGAAGGCGCGCCTGGTCGAGTCCCACCGCGAGCGGGTGGCGCGGATCGAGGCCGGCGAGCAGAAGGTGATCGGCCAGAACAGCTTCACCGAGACCGAGGAATCGCCGCTGACGGCGGGCGCCGACGGCGGCATCCTGACGCCCGACCCCGAGGTCGAGCGCGAACGGGTCGAGGCGCTGGAGCAGTGGAAGGCCGAGCGCGATGCCGGTGCGGTGAGCGCGGCGCTGGAGGACCTGGCGAAGGCCGCCGCGGACGACGGCGTCAACATCATGCCGGCGGCGATCGCCGCCGCCAAGGCGGGTGTGACCACGGGCGAGTGGGCGCAGGCGATGCGCGACGTCTTCGGCCCCTACCGGGCGCCGACCGGCGTCGACGGAGCCTCGGCCCCGGGCGAGCGCGAGCAGATGGAGGCGATCCGCCGCCAGGTCGACGCGACCTCGGAGAAGATCGGCCACCGGATCAAGATCCTGGTCGGCAAGCCCGGCCTCGACGGCCACTCCAACGGCGCCGAGCAGGTGGCGCTGCGGGCGCGCGACGTCGGCATGGAGGTCATCTACCAGGGCATCCGCCTGACCCCGGAGGAGATCGCCGAGTCGGCACTGCAGGAGGACGTCGACGTCGTCGGCCTCTCGATCCTCTCCGGCTCCCACCTGGAGCTGATCCCCGAGGTCGTGCGGCTGCTGCGGGACGAGGGCGTCGAGGTCCCAGTCGTGGTCGGCGGCATTATTCCCGTGGCCGACGCCGAGCGGCTGCGCGAGGCGGGAGTCGCCGGCGTCTACACGCCAAAGGACTTCGACGTGAACAAGATCATGGGCGAGATCGTCGAGCTGGTCGGCCAGCGCGCCGGCGCCGGCGCGGCCGCCTAGAAGCGCCGGCCCGTCGGGCCGGCAGGGACCTTCCGCGCGTCGAGCCGCTGCGCTCGCAACAATGAAGGCGTGAGTGACTTGAACGGCGACCGGACGGCCTGGCTGCGGTGCTACCGCTGCTGGTCCCAGAACCTCGAGATCCAGATCCACTACGACGCGATCCGCCGCGTCGATCCCGAGTCGGGCGCCCTGGCCGACGGCGTCGACGAGGTCCAGGAATCGGTCGTCCAGTGCCTCGACTGCATGCACGACCAGCCCCACCTCACCTTCGAAGGCGACCGCGTGGTGCCGATCGAAGACCGCTGGGAGCGGATGGTCGCCGGCACCCCCTGGGTCGCCTCCTGCACGGTGCAGGTGGACCAGGACCGGGTCGAGAGCTGCTCGGGCCCGGAGGCGATCGAGTTCCTCACCTACGGCGCCTTCGGCGACGCCGGCGTTCGCGAGTTCTTCACCCACGTCCGCTTCCACAAGCACGACGACGAGCAGATCGTCGTCCACCTCCTGGTGGAGCTATACGCCCGCAGCGCCCAGGAGGCAACCGACGTCCTAGAAGCCGCCGCCCAAGGCCAACTGGAGATCACCTCCCTGGCCGAGGAGTCAAGGCCACCAGCCCACGCCTCAGGCGAGGCTCACTAGCTCACGAAGCGAGCGCCGGGACCTGCCACCGCGCTGCTGCCCCACCCCTCCCGAACTGCATCAGATTCTCCCTCTGCTGGGTGGAGAATCTGATGCAGTTCGGGCGAGGAGGGCTTGGCGGACGTTTCGGAGGAAGGGGCCCGGGTTGCGTTCGAGCATCTTGTAGGTGGTGCGATGGACGTCGTAGCCGGCGGCGACCAGGTCGACATCCCGTTGGTGATCGCTCTCGAAGGTGGGGCGGTCGCCGTGGTGGCTCCAGCTGTCGGTTTCGACGATGACCTTCTGGACAGGCCAGAGGAAATCGACGAGGTGGCCCTCGACCAGAACGTTGCAGACCGGGATCTGCGTATCCATCTCACGCCAGAGCGCGAGAAAGTCGACCTCCGAGACCGATTTCGTCTCCAAAGCCTCGGGATCCACTTCCAGCGCGATCTGCCTCAAACGACCGACGCCCTTGCAGCCCCGCCTGCGTTTGGTGATCTGGCCCAGTCGCCGCCAGTCCAAATGACCACTCTTGTAGGCCTGGACGACAACCCGCTCCAGCCGTTTCGCATCCGTCCGAGCTGCAAGGTCAAGCAGCACCCGCTCCCGGACAGCCACCGGGATCCCCCTCTCCAGGGTGACTTCGTACTCGCGAAGTCGGCGCGTCTGATGAAGGCGGATCCCGCGGTGATGGCCAGCGAGCGTGAATCCACCGGATTGCCGCAGCACTTCGATCGGCCCATACGAACCGCACATATGCCAAAGGTGGCCAGCATTGAAATGGGAGAGCACTGCTCCTGGCCCGCAGGCAAGAACGGCACCCATCCACCTCCCATCGCGACTGACGAGACCATGACCCAGGGAATAAACACCTTGGTGCAGCGGGACCAGAAGATCACCGTCGCGTCGGCCATAGACAAGCCCCTTGCTCACCCCCAACTCGAGTAGCTGCCAATGCGCAACGACACCGTGCTGCCGTTCCGCCAGCGCCCGGATCGCGGCGGTCGCCTCCCGGTCCCTCACCACGCACCCCGCCCCACCCGAACTGCATCAGATTCTCCATCCAGCAGAGGGAGAATCTGATGCAGTTCGGATTCGTCGCCTGGAGTTCCGGGCATGGCTGGAACCCTGGCGGGCTTGGGCGCGCGTGTGGTGCGCGGTTTGGGTCAGCTCTGTGACCGATTTCGTGCGCTTCCGCGACTTCCGGTGGCGCAGCGCCCCGATACGCGTTTCGCTGGGCGCAGCGCTCGGGACGCGCTTCGCTCAGCGTGGCGTGCTGGGCGCCCGGTTGGCTGGATGCGGCCCCGCCGGGGGCCGCGTCTCGGGCGCTACTCGACGTTGTCGGCGGCTGGTTCGGGGCTCTGGCCCGGATTTTTCTTCGGAACGAGGACGAGGCGCTTGAACTCGGCTACCAGGGTGCCGTCCTGGTTGAGGACGCGGGTGTGGACCTTGACGATGCCGCGATCAGGCTTCGATTTCGAGGGCGTGACGTCGAGGACCTCGGTCTCGCAGAAGAGGGTGTCGCCGTGGAAGACCGGGTTCGGGTGGCTGAGTTCTTCAGTCGCCAGATTGGCGATCGCCTTGCCCGAGATGTCGGAGACCGACATGCCCAGCGCCAGCGAGTAGACCAGCGGCCCGACGACGACGTTCTGCCCCTGCTGGGAGCCCTTGGCGTAGACGTCGTTGATGTGCAGCGGGTGGTGGTTCATCGTGATCAGGCAGAAGAGGTGGTCGTCGGCCTCGGTCACGGTCTTCGCCGGCCAGTGCTTGTAGACGGCGCCGACCTCGAACTCCTCGAGGTAGCGGCCATAGCTGTGCGCGCCGCTCGCCTCGCGCTCGGCTTGGTCGGTCGTCAGCTCGTACGTCTGGTCAGTCACGGTAGGTGTCGTCTCCTTCGAAGTTGGCGGCGCCGGATGCTATCTGGCGCCCGCGGGAGACCGCGTGGCCGCCGCGTACACCGCGGTGTACCTGGCATCGCCTTCAATCGACAGCTCACGACGGCGAGAGGTGCCAAAGCTGCTTTTGTCCTTTAGCCAACGCCGGAAGCTCAGCGTCCGCCCATGCCGACGGATCTTGGCCGGAGCAGACAGGAAGGCGTCCGAGCCGAGCTCGAGTTCGCCTCCGAAGGGTGCGACGGAGCGCACCGCATTCAGTCGCAGCGGCACGCCTGGCGGCCTCGAGACGACTCGCAGATGGGCCACCGTTGGCGTCGAGAGGACAACCGGGGGGGTCAAGAGAGGCGAGTCGTTCCCCGTTCCGCTACCGGGACTCGGCAGATGTTCTTCTTCGGGTTCTTCGCTCGGTTCTTCCGGAGCGGCAGGCACGAAATGGGCGACTAGAGCGAGGTCATTGAGGCTGGTGACTTCGTGGACCCGCGGCTTCCCGTCCGACCAGCTGGAGAATTCGTATTCCTGACCGCCGATCGTTGCCTTTTCGGGCGCCGAGACGGTGGTGGTGGCGCCGGCCATCATCGTCACTTTGGCCGGTTCGGTCGAGATCACGCCTTCGATCCCGAGCGGGATCCCGGCCGGGTCAGAGGAGATCCCGACTTCGACCAGCCGAGGGTAGATCTCGACCTCCTTGCTGTCGGTCATCCCGCGTGAGTCGGTCGCGGTGAAAATCAGTTTGAGGTGGGACGGGAACTCATGCGACGGGGCGACGAAGCTGCCGCTCGCCGTGTCGGCGCTGGTGATCGGGTGCTCGTGACAGGCGGACGGGCAGTGCTCGAGCCGGAACTCCCAGTGCGGCGTCAGCCCCGACCCGAAGGTCTCGCCGTCGGGGTCGGTCGCCGTCGCTTCGTAGTTGACGGTTTCGCCGACCGCCCATTCAAGGGTCGACAAAGGTTTTTTGATCGTCACCTGCGGCGGCCCTTTGTCGCCGGGGTACAGATTCACCGAGGCGACGTTGGTGTGGCTGAAGTTGTCGCTCACCCGCACTTTCACGGTGACGTTGGTCGCCGCGGTGTATTCGTGGCTGACGGTCGGCGTGGTCGCATCGCCAAACGTGCCGTCGCCGTTGAGGTCCCAGCTGTAGTGGAGTTCGTCGCCTTCGTCGAGGTCGGGATCGGTGGAGCCCGAGGCGTCGAGGTTCACTTTCAGCGGCGCTGCCCCGTAGGTCTTGTCGGCGTCGAGCTGGGCGGTCGGCGCCTGGTTGCCGGGGAAGTAGCGGAGTTCGACGATGCTGTCGGCGTAGAAGTTGGGCATGTAGAGGGCGCCGTCGGGCCCCTGGACGATGTCCACCGGATTGAAGAGCTCGCCTTCGTCTCTGTACGCGAAGTTGGCGACGGTGGCCGGATCGGGCGCACCTCCTGCCCCTTTTTCCATCGTCCAAATGCAGCCTCGGGCGGCGTCGGAGAAGAAGAGCGCGCCGCGGTATTCGGGCGGGTAGAGGTCTTCGGTCGCCACGCCGGTCGGGTCATAGAAGGCAAGGCCGGCGATCGCCGAGCCTGCATACGGGGCGCAAGCATCGCCTGGGAAGAGGTGGCCGTCGTATCCCGGCGTCTGCGGATGCGGGTAGGAGAAGAACGGCGGCGTCACGCTAGAAGGGTTGTTGTAGAGGAACGCGCAGAACGGTTTTCCCTGTTCTTCTTCGGCTGATTTCCAGCGTTGCTGCACGAGGTTGCCGGAGGGCCCGCCCTCGTAACACGGCCAGCCGAAATTGGTTAGCCCCTGACCCGTCGGGGGCAAGGTGAACCTGTCGATCTCCTCCCATAGGTCCTGGCCGACGTCGCCGATGTAGACGTTGCTGGTGCCGGGCTGGATCGTGAAGCGGTAGGGATTGCGGTTGCCCTGGGAGATGATCCGCCGCGCGGCGACGTCTTCTTTGCCTTCGGCGAAGAGCGGATTTTCCGCCAGCGGGTTGTTCGGCATCGCCGCGCCCGTTTCGCGATTGACCCGGATGATCGCGCCGTTGTAATTGGTCGGGTCGTTTTTGGTCGCCGGGGTTTTCAGGTCTTGCGCCCGCAGCGAGCCGCCTTCGTAGGGGGGATCCCCGCAGGGATTGCCGAGCTGGCCGTAGTCGAGGGTGCCCCAGCTGGCGCCGTCGCCGCCGCTCATCAGCAGCGCCCCTTCGCTGTCGAACTCGATGTCGCCGATCGAGTGACTTGACACCTGCTGACACCAGCTGTTGACCAGCACTTCTTCGGAGGTGGGGTCTACCGCCACGCTGGTTGCGGGGTTGATTTTTATCCGTGCCAGGCGGCCGCTGACGAGGCAGTCGACGCCGTTGTTGGTGGCCTCATCGCATTCGTCCCCACCGTCGGAGTAATGGGTGTGCGTCGAAAGCGAGGAGTCGCCGCCGATCGGCGCGTCGTAGGTGTAGCTGAGGTAGACGTAGGGCTTGGTCGGGTATTCCGGGTCGAGCTTCATCCCGAGGATGCCGCGGTCGCCTTTCGCCATCACCTTGTCGAGGATGCTGAGGACGAGGGTCGGCGTCGAATCTTCTTTCGAGTCGAACTCGATAACCCGGCCGTTGCGCTCAGCGACGAAGATCTTGCCGTCGGGCGCGAACTCCAGCGTCGATGGCTTCTGCAGCCCGTTGGTGTAGGTGGGCGAAGTCGCCACAGGGAAGGGCAGGGTGCGGGCCTGGAACCCGGGCGGCAGGTTCACCGCACCGGCAGCAGAGCTGAGCCAGAGGAACAGAGCCCCCACCAGGAACATCGGAATTGCCCCCCGCTTCGACAAGACGTCACATTATGCGCCTAATAGACTGCGCGCGATGCAAATCGGGATCATCGGCTTGGGATATGTCGGCCTGCCGCTCGCCGTCGCCTTCGCCGAAGTGGGCTGCGAGGTCGTCGGCCTTGACGTCGACCAGAGCAAGGTCGAGGCGCTGAACGCCGGCCGCAGCTACATCGAGGACGTCCCAGACGCCGCCCTGGAGCCGCTCGCCGACAAGCTGCGGGCGACGACCGACTACGACGAGATGGCCGGCTGCGACGCGGTGATCATCTGCGTGCCGACCCCGCTCAGCGACGCCCGCGAACCGGACCTCACCTACCTGATCGAGTCGGCCGAGCCGCTGGCCAAGGTGCTGCGCCCGGGCCAGCTCGTGGTCCTCGAGTCGACCACCTACCCGGGCACCACCCGCGAGCGCCTGCAGCCGATCCTCGAGAGCTCCGGCCTCAGCGTCGGCACCGACTTCCACCTCGCCTTCTCACCCGAGCGGATCGACCCCGGCCGCACCGACTTCACGGTGAAGACGACCCCGAAGCTGGTCGGCGGCATCACCCCCGCCTGCACCGAGCGGGCGCGGGAGCTCTACGCCCAGATCTGCGAGACCGTGATCGTCCTCTCGACCCCCGAGGCGGCCGAGCTCTCGAAGCTGCTGGAGAACATCTTCCGCTCCGTCAACATCGCCCTCGTCAACGAGCTGGCCCAGCTCTGCGACCGGCTCGAGATCGACGTCTGGGAGGTGATCGACGCCGCCTCCAGCAAGCCGTTCGGGTTCATGCGCTTCGACCCGGGGCCGGGGATGGGCGGCCACTGCCTGCCGGTCGACCCCTTCTACCTCGCCTTCAAGGCCCGCCAGTTCGACTTCTACCCGGAGTTCATCGAGCTCGCCGGGAAAGTCAACCAGGCCCAGCCCGGCTTCTGCGTCGAACGGATCGAGCGGGCGCTGAACGGCGTCCGCAAGCCCGTCAACGGCTCCCGCGTCCTCGTCCTCGGCGTCTCCTACAAGGGCGGGGTCGGCGATACCCGAGAATCGCCGGCGCTGAAGATCATCGGCCGCCTCCAGGACCTCGGCGCCGACGTCTCCTACCACGACTCCTTCGTGCCCGAGCTGCGCGGCCACGAGCTCACCTCAGTCGAGCTCGACCAGGGCCTGCGCGAGGCCGACCTAGTCGCAATAGTCACCGCCCACCCCGACGTCGACTACGAGCAGGTAGTCGCAGCAGCACCACTCACGATCGACTTCCGCGGCGTAACCCGCGGAATCAACTCGGACAACCTCCTCCGGCTCTGAACTCAGCAAAACCGGCACCTCCGGCGGGTGGCGACGATCGGGAGGACTCCCCCGACAGGGGGAGTCCCCGATCGGAGACAGGACCCGCCGGCCAAAAACCAGCTAGTGGACTTTCTTAAGCCGGTTCCGCGCCTCTTGCTTCTCGACGACCTGGGCGATCAGCTTAATCACGTTGGAGTCGCCGTTGGCCTTGATGTGGCCGGTCTCGGCCGCGCGCCGGTAGCTTTTCAGCGTCCCTTTCTCGGCCAGCTCGTTGAACTGCGGGCGATCGATTTCGACCAGGATCCGCTCGTCCTGGGCCAGATCCTTCCTGATCTGGGGACCGGGCAGCTCGACCCGGTAGAGCTGGATGTCGTGTTTGGCTTTCAGCTCGAGGCCGAAAACCAGCTTCAGGTTCGCCAGCGCGGGGACTTCGGCCTGAAACCGCTCGATAGCGGTGCGGATCAGGTCCGAAGTCGAGGCTGCCATCTGGTTAGCCGCGCCCCATCTAGATCTTGTGCCTCTGCAATAGCTTCTTGCCGATAACCATGCGCTGGATCTCCGAGGTCCCCTCGCCGATCAGCAGCAGCGGCGCGTCGCGGTAGAGGCGCTCGATCTCGTACTCCTTCGAGTAGCCGTAGCCGCCGTGGATGCGGAAGCTTTCCTCGACGCAGAACTTGCCCGTCTCCGAGGCGATCAGCTTCGCCATCCCGGCCTCGAGGTCGGAACGCTCGCCGGCGTCCTTCATCCGTGCCGCTTTGCGGGTGACGAGGCGGGAGGCCTCGATCTGGGTCGCCATGTCGGCGAGCTTGAACTGGATCGCCTGGTGGTTGGAGATCGTCTTGCCGAAGGTCTTCCGTTCCTGGCTGTAGCGGAGGGCCAGCTCCAGCGCCCGCTGGGCGATGCCGACGCCGCGGGCGGCGACGTTGACGCGGCCGACCTCGAGCGCGTCCATCATCTGGATGAAGCCCTGGCCGACGCCCGCCTCCTCGCCGCCGAGCACACGCTCGGGCGGGCACTTGTAGCCGTCGTAGACGAGCTCGGTCGACTCGACGCCCTTGTAGCCCATCTTCTTGATTTTGGGCGGAACGTTGAGGCCCGCGAAGTCGCCCTCGTTGGTTTCCTTCCAGGGCTCCTTCTCGGTGATGAAGCAGGTCATCCCCTTGTAAGGCGGATCGGCCTGGGTGTCGGTCTTCATCAGGACGAAGACGACGCTGGAGCCGAGGCCGTTGGTGACCCACATCTTCTGCCCGTTCAGCTCCCAGTTGCCATCGTCGCCCTTCTTGGCGGTGGCCTTGATGCCCTGAACGTCAGAGCCGACCTCGGGCTCGGAGAGCGAGAAGGCGGCGCGGATCTCACCGGTCGCCATCTTCGGCAGGAAGTACTCCTTCTGCTCGTCGGTGCCGAACTTCATCAGCAGGTAGGAGCCGATGAAGTGGGTGTTGACGACGCCGGAGATCGAGATCCAGCCGCGCGAGAGCTCTTCGACGATCATCGCGTAGGTGGTCAGGTCGAGCCCCATGCCGCCGTACTCCTCGGGAATGGTGACCCCGAAGAGGCCGAGCTCTTTCATCTGCTCGACGATCGGCTCCGGGAAGGAGTCCTCGTGGTCGTAGTGCTCGGCGTTGGGGATGATCTGCTCGTCGGCGAACTGGCGGACCATTTCGATTATCGCCTGCTGCTCGTCGGTCATTTCGCGGTGGGCGGCGGTGTCTACAGCCATTGCTCCTGCTTCGGTAGTTGGAAGATCGACTAGCGCGGCGGCGCGGTTGCGGCAGCGCCACGGAGAGCCAAGGATATAGAGGCCGGGTCGAGGTCGGAATCGATCGCCCGCAGGGCGGCGGCGGCCTTCAGCAGCATCTCCTCGTACTCGCGCTCGGGATCGGACTGCAGGACGATCGCCCCGCCGGCCCCGATCGTCGCCCGGCCCCCGCTGAGGACGATGGTCCGGATCGCGACCGCGAGGTCGGTTGCGCCGCCGAGGCCGAACCAGCCGATCGCGCCCGAGTAGACGCCGCGGGGGGCGGCCTCGAGCCGGTCGAGGATCTCCGTCGTGCGCTTCTTCGGTGCGCCGGTCATCGAGCCGGGCGGGAAGCAGGAGCGGACGGCGTCGCCTGCCGTGGAGCCAAGGCGCAGCTGCCCGGTCACCGAGGAGACCAATTGATGGACGGTCTCGTAGGTCTCGACCTCCATCATCTGCGGCACCGCAACGCTGCCGACCTCGCAGACGGCTCCGAGGTCGTTGCGCAAGAGGTCGACGATCATCAGGTTCTCGGCCCGGTTCTTCTCGTCGGCGGCCAGGGCAGCGGCGAGGGCTTCGTCTTCCCGGGGGGTCGAGCCGCGGCGGCTGGTGCCCTTGATCGGGCGGGCTTCGGCTTCGCCTTCGTTGCTGACACGGAGGAAGCGCTCGGGGGACGAGCAGAGGATGGCTTGGTTGCCGAAGCGGAGGTAGGCGGCGAACGGCGCGGGGTTGGCTCGGCGAAGCGCCAGGTAGAGGTCGAGCGAGTCTACGTCGAGCTCCATCTGGATCTGGTTGGTGAGACAGAGCTCATAGCTGTCGCCTCTGCGGAGATGCTGGAGGCAGGTCTCTATGTCTTCCAGATACTGGTCTCTACTTCTGGCCGCTTGGGGCCCGTCGGGGGAGTCTCGGCGGACAACAGCGGGGAGGGTCCGGCGAGACTCCCCCGACGGGCCAGCCGAGGCCGCGCTCAGCTTCGTCAGCTGCGAGGCCGTAGATGCAATCCACTCCTCAGCTGCCTCCTCCTCACCCAGCTTGTGCAGGCAGAGGAGATACGTGCACTTCTCCTCGTGGTCGAAGGCGATCAGGCGGTCGCTGAAGATCAGAGACGCGTCCGGATGGGGGGAGCTGCGGAGGGATTCGTAGCCGCACTCAGACTTGAGCTCGTAGCCGAAGTAGCCGACGAACCCGCAGTCGAACTCGAAGGGGAGGTCTGGGGCATCGGTCCGGCTCTCTTCGAGACGCCGCTGGAGACGGTCGAGCAGCGGCTCGCCCTCCCCCGCTCGGTGCTGCAGAACCTCGGCATTGGGTCCCGAAGCGTCGCCCATAAACGAGAAGCGACCCCGCTCTTCAGGGCGGGAGCTGTCGAGCCAGAAGGCTTGCTTGCTCTCTCTATATATGGAGACGAAGGTGGTCTCTGGATCGGGATGGGCGTTGAGGTGGCGGACCTTCAGCTCCATTGCCGGGTCAGCTCCCTGAAGTTGGTGATCAGCTGTTGGCCGTGCTCCGTGGCAATCGACTCCGGGTGGAACTGGACTCCCCATTGGGGGCGGTCGCGGTGTTCGAGGGCCATCGGGACACCGGCGCAGGTGGCTGTCTCTCGCAGCGCGGGCGGCAGCGGATGGGCCAGCGCCAGCGAGTGGTAGCGGACTGCCTCGAAGGGGCTGGGGATGCCGGCGAAGAGTGGTGAGTCGTCGTGCTCGACCGCGACGACGCGGCCGTGGAGCGGCTCGGGTGCGGGTTCGACCCGGCCTCCCTCCAGCCAGCCGATCCCCTGGTGGCCGAGGCAGACGCCGAGCAGGGGTCGCTCGCAGCGGCGGATCGCTTCGGCGCAGACGCCGAAGTCGCGCGCCTGTTCCGGGCGGCCCGGGCCCGGCGAGATGACGACGTTGTCGAACTCGAGGCGCACCAGCTCATCCCAGCTCGCCTCGTCGTTGCGGACCACGATCGGCTCGCGGCCGTTGACCAGCGCCAACAACTGGAAGAGGTTGTAGGTGAAGCTGTCGTAGTTGTCGATCAGCAGGGTGAGCATCGCCCGACGGAGCCGGAGAGGAGAATATGGCCCTAGTGACGTCTCGCCCGAAGCCCGACCCCGCCCGCGGCGTCTTCACGACGATGCTCGTCGTCGACGGCGCGCCCGTCGCCCTGGCGGACCACCTGGCGCGACTCACAGCAAGCATGGAGGCCGTCTACGGCGCCCGGCTGCCGGCGGCGACCGAGGATCAGCCTCGCGATCGCGCCGAGGCCCTCGGGCTGGGACGACTGAGGTTGACCTTCACGCCGGGCGCCGACGGGCTCAGTATCGAAGCCACCGAGCTCGACCGCTCGCTGCACTTCCCCGCCCGGCCGATCGCCCTCGTCCCCCACCAGGTCAGCGGCGGGCTCGGCTGCCACAAGTGGGTCGACCGAGCGGCGCTGCCCGCAGCTTCCCTGGGAGAGGCGCCGCTTCTCCTCGACGGCGACGAGGTGCTCGAGGCGGCCTGGGCCAACGTTTTCGCGGCCCGCGACGGAGCGCTCTTCACACCCCCGCTAGACGGCAGGATCCTCCCCGGAGTAACCCGCGCCACGATCATCGAGCTGGCGCGCGATCAGGAAATCGAAGTGACCGAGCGGCCGCTGAGCATCGGGGAGCTGAAACAGGCCAACGAGGTCTTCCTCACCAACTCGACCCGCGGCATCGAGTCGGTCGACTCGGTCGGCGGCGTAACCCTCACCGGAGACCAGCCCCTCACGGAACGCTTCGCCGCGGCCCTGCGTCTGGCTTGGAACCTAGGCCGGAACCCGAACCAGCTTCTTCAACCGAGCGGCGATCGCATCAGCCCGCTCGTTGAATCGCTGTAGAGGATCGATAACCACTTCCCGGGCAACGGTCGTTTCCTCCCGAGGCGGCTGCCCAACGCCGCCCTCACCCGCGGGTGGCGACGATTCTGAGGACTCCCCCGGCAGGGGGAGCCCAGAATCGGAGACAGGACCCGCGGCCTCAAGCCCCCGGGCAGCCGCCGGCCGAGCCCCAGAAGCAGCCGCGGTCAGAACTGCCCGAGTAGCCGACCCAATAGCAGCCGCCGCCTGCGCGCTCTCCTCAGCAGCCTCAGCAGCCCTACGAGCCTGCCGAGCCGCATCAAGCGCCATCTCTCCCACCTCATGCACCCCGTCCTCGGAGGCAAGCGCGATCGCCAGCGCCTCGTCGATCCGCGCCTCCAGCTCGTCGACGGTCGGCACCGCGGTGCGGGGCACGGTCCAGTCCTCGGTGTTGTCGCGCTCGGAAGCCTCGATAGCAGGCAATTTAGGCCCGCGGCAGGCGGCAAACCGGCACGCTCATTAGATTTAGCCGCCCCGAACTTCGAAACGACCCGAGGAGCACGTTGAGACACCCCAGAGAGTTCTTCCTGCCGCAGGCGATCGGCGCCCCGGAGCCCCTCCGCGAGATCCCCGTCAAGCCGTCGCGGATGATCCACTTCCTCGACTTCTCGAACGAGAAGATGGTCGCCAAGGCCGGCGCGATCGCCGAACAGACCGACATCCTCCTCGGCAACCTCGAGGACGCGGTCCCGGTCGACCGCAAGGAGGCCGCCCGCGCCGGCCTGATCCAGGCCGCGAAGGAGAACGACTTCGGCCAGACCTCGCTCTGGACCCGGGTCAACTCGCTGGAGAGCCCCTGGGTGCTCGACGACCTGACCCAGTTGGTGAGCGAGATCGGCGACCAGCTGGAGACGATCATGGTCCCCAAGGTCGAGGGCGCCCACGACATTCATTACGTGGACCGCCTGCTCGCCCAACTGGAGGCCAAGGCCGGGCTGTCGCGGCCGATCCTCGTCCACGCGATCCTCGAGACCCCGCAGGGCGTGGTCAACCTGGAGGAGATCGCCAACGCCAGCCCTCGCATGCAGGGGATGAGCTTCGGCCCCGCCGACCTCGCCGCGGCGCGGCGGATGAAGACGACCCGCGTCGGCGGCGGCCACCCCGGCTACCGGGTGATGGAAGACCCCGTCGACCCCGAGAACCCCGAGGCCGACCGCGTCAGCGCCCAGCAGGACCTCTGGCACTACTCGATCGCCCGCATGGTCGACGCTTGCACCTCGGCCGGAATCCTCCCCTTCTACGGGCCGTTCGGCGACATCAAGGACACGGCCGGCTGCGAGACGCAGTTCCGCGCCGCCTTCCTGATGGGCTGCGTCGGCGCCTGGTCGCTGCACCCGGTCCAGATCGGGATCGCGAAGAAGGTCTTCAGCCCGCCCCCGGACGAGGTCAAGTTCGCCAAGAAGGTGATCGAGGCGATCCCCGACGGCCGCGGCGTCCACATGATCGACGGCAAGATGCAGGACGACGCCACCTGGAAGCAGTGCAAGGTGATGGTCGAGCTGGCTGAAATGTTGGCCGAGAAGGACCCGGAGCTCGCCGAGGCGTACAGGTCCTAGGTACGCCTGGGCCCCACTTTTCAGGTCCGAGCGGGACGGCGTACAGGTGTTTGCATAAAGGCTGTTTTTCCAATTGGCAATCCCCTAATCTGGGGGAGAAGTAATCCCGCGTTGCAGCCCCTCATGTGATCCGAAGTTGCTGCCGATACGGAGTCTGCGTTGACAACCGCAACCCCGACTCCGTTTCGGCCTTACAGACAGACGAGCGCCTTCCCTTATGCAATCTTCCACTGACGTCCCGTTCGACCCACCGTTCCAGCCCCAGGCGAGCGTCCGCGAAGCCCTGGTTCAGGACCGGCCCACCCTCGGCGCGATGCCGATTGCGCGTCGCGGATCGAGTGTCTGGCTGCTGCCGATGGTCGACTTCGCTTCCTCCTCTGTCGCGCTGGCGGCTGTGGCGGCAGTGGCGGGAGTCGGCTTCCTCCCTGCTTTCCCGGTCGCCCCGGTCGTGCTCCTGGTCATCTACATGCTGCTCGGGGTCTACGGCACGCAGTCCGCGCGGGCCGCTGAGAGCGGCTCCGGCTGGCCGATCATCCGCTACCTGGTCGCCGGTGTGTTCGCCTGGATCGCCTCGCTGCTGACTCCCCTCGGCAGCCTCGACCAGCTCGGCCTCTGGGTCGGCTTCATCGTCTTGGACAGCGGCTGCCGCACGATCCTCGCCCCCGTCCTCGAGCGCCTCAACCCCCAGGAGCGCTGGGTTCTGGTCGGCGACGAGGAAGTCGCGGAGCGACTTCGTGCCTACGCGCCGCTGAAGAAATACGCCAACGTCGTCGGCACCGTGCCGCCATCCGAGAAGGACCCCGGGACCGCCGGTCGCGTCGCCGCCCTCGAGGTGGTCGAGCGCTACCACGCCGACCGGGTCGTCATCTCCAGCCAGAACGCCGACGACGAAGGGCTGCTGGAACTGGTCCGCGCCTTCAAGTCGATCGGCGTCCCCGTCAGCCTTCTGCCCCGCCCCCTCGATCTGCTCGAGGCACAGTCGGCGACCCCGAACCGAATCGGCGGCGTGCCGCTGATCGAGGTCGAGGCGCTGGCCGCCCGTGGCGCCATCCCCTACAAGGGCCCGGATCGTCGCGCCATCCGCTCGACCAAGGTCAGCGTCGTCGTCCCGGCGATGAACGAGGAGCACAACATCGGCCAGGTCCTCTCCGAACTTCCCGGGGGCCTGCACGAGGTGATCCTCGTCGACGGCAACTCCAAGGACCGCACGGTCGAGGTCGCCTGCCAGGCATACCCCGGCATCCGCGTCACCACCCAGAGCGGTCGCGGCAAGGGAGACGCCTTCCGCACCGGCTTCGCCGCGGTGACCGGCAACCTGGTCGTGATGCTCGACGCCGACGGCTCCGCCGATCCGGCCGAGATCCCCAGCTTCGTCGCCGCCCTGGAGGCCGGCGCGGACTTCGCCAAGGGCTCGCGCTACATGGAGGGCGGCGGCAGCGCCGACATCACCCGCCTGCGCAGCCTCGGCAACTCGGTCCTCAGCGGCACCGCCAACGTCATGCACGGGACCCACTTCACCGACCTTTGCTACGGCTACAACGCCTTCTGGGCCCGCTGCCTCCCCTTCATCTCACTCGACGTCCCCGGCTTTGAGGTCGAGACCCTGATCAATCTCCGCATGGCGTCCTCGGGGATGAAGATCACCGAGGTCCCGAGCTACGAGAAAGAGCGGATCTCCGGCGTCAGCAACCTGAAGACCTTCCGCGACGGCTTCCGCGTCCTCGGCACGATCTTCAAAGAGGCCCGCCGCCGGCGCAGCCTCCACCACCCGCGCCACAACATCTCGGCCGAGGTCGAGCGTGAGCGCGAGCGCGTCGCTGCGTAACCCGGTCTTCTCCTGAGTTGTTGGCTGGAGAGGGTGGCACCCCCTCCCCCAAAGCCCGTCGCGCAGCTGGTCGTACTTCCGGGTTCAAGCGTTACTTCTTGAGCCTTTGGGGGAGGGGGTGCCACCCTCTCTCCGACACGCAGTAGCGGGAGGACCGAGGTGCGGCAACTCTGGAGAAAGCTGATTAGCCCTCCAAACGTGTATCGGTTTAGCTGCCAAGAGGCGGAAAGAAGCTACGTTCTGGACGCGGAACTCCGGGGTGGTATTCATCTGGGCTGGCACTTGCCCACTTTGCATGCAACATTCCGTTGTGCACCTCAATCACGAGATCGTCCTCCACATGGGGGGCTCCAGTGCCGTGACCAGCCCCGCTAACTTCCACGTGGATTTCTGCGCGGCCAGAGATGCCAAAAACCCTCGGCGCCAACCTCAATGCGCGGCTTTCTTTGGTCCAGGCAAAAACGGCCGGGTGGCCTTCATCGGCGACGAACGCGAGATAGAAGTACATCGGCTGACCATTACTTGGGATATCGACAATGGTTGGCATCGATCCGTCGTCGATATCCCACTCGGCGAAGAAGGGATCACGGGGGGACATCCACCCGGTTTTGTCGTCGGGACGGAAATTGAGATGCGCTTGCACCGAGTCGGCGTTTTCGCCACCGCGAGAAGCCCGTACGGGAACCCGAAGGACACGGCCCGAGAGATAGTCACGCGGACTTTCGCTTAGAAGGTATTTCGCGCTGGTCTCAGGGAGGAGGACCGGGCCCAGTTCGAGCTTCGGCGCCCGCTCCATGAGTTCTTGGTTCAACTCCCTAAGAGCGGCGGCTTCATTTCGAGCTGTATTGCCAGCCTTCGTTGGAGCTTGCCATGCGAAGACCGCAAACGCGCCCCCATATAGCGCAGCGAGACTGACGACAACCACGCCAACGCCGTAAAACCACTCGTTCAAAGCCCCGACCAGTCCAGCCGTCAAGACCATTACTACCCCCGTACAAAGGGCAAACCACCAACCCCCCTCCTGCCCCCAGCGACCCGCATCCAATCGCGCCTGCTGCAACCGGGTCCGCCGCACGAGCGGGATCCGCTCGATCCTCTCAATGTCGCCGAGGGCAAGAACCCAGGCGCGCCCTATTCCGCGTCGAATCCTTTCCTTCATTCAGAGCAAGCGTATCTAGCATCAAGACGCCAAAGAACTCAAAGCAAGGCGCGATTCAGGCCAGTCGGGTGCCCCTCTCCCAAAGGCTCAAGGAGTCACGTCGGCACCCATAGGTCCACCCCAGCTGCGCGACGGGCTTTGGGAGAGGGGCACCCGACTGGCCCTACTCATCCCCGCCTCGTATTTGCGGCTCAGAACGACGGCGGCTGGATCGGGCTTTGGGTGATGGTGCTGAAGATGTTCGGCTGGTAGACGCCGGGCTTGACTGCGGCGCGGAAGGCGTTGCTTGCCTTCTTGCTGGGCTCGATCGGCCAGTTGGTGCCACGGTCGTTGACGTCGTACCAGATGACGGCGCGGATCTTGCGGTAGCTGTGGCGGATCCTGGCGTACATGTCCCGGATCCAGGCCGCCTTGTTGCCGCCTTTGTCGGTCGAGGCGACCTCCGCCAGCATCATCGGCTTGTCCGGCGCCACCCTGGTGATGATCCGTTTGTAGCTTCGATTGAAGACCTGGTCGAAGGTCTGCCAGCCGAGCGACCCGTTGCGCTCGCCCCAGTTGAAGCCGTCGATGGCGGTCCAGTCGACGTAGGCGTCGCCCGGATAGACGCGGCCGAGTGGGATCAGAGCACCTTTGAGGTCGATGATGGGGGACCAGACCCAGGTGGCGTTGGTCGCGCCGACCGCGGTGAAGATGTCGTGGACGTGGCGCCAGGCGGCGACGTACTGTCCGGTGGTGTTGCCGTTGACGCCTTCGGACCAGGGGAACCAGAAACCGTTCATCTCCCAGTCGAAGCGGAGGAAGAAGGGGTGGCCCCATTGCTTCGCCTTGCTCGCCCATTCGCGGATGTAGGTGTCGTAGCGGCCGCTGAGCAGGGCTCCGAGGCTGAAGTCGGGCTGGTCGAGGCTGGGAGGGCTCGAGGTCGAGTTCCAGCTGAAGACGGGGATGGCTCCATAGGCGCGGACGTTGTCCATCGGTGTGGTGGGGAACTGCGTCATCGCACAACCGGAGTCGCTGCATTCGGCGAACGGAGAGGAGAACTCGATCAGCGAAAGCCCCTTGCCGGCGATCTGCTGGAAGCGATCGACCGGCGCCATGTCCCACGGAGCCGCTTCCCCGGTCATCTGGTCGCCGATCTGGGCGCCCCAATAGATGGCCCCCGCCGGCTTCTTCGCAGCGGTAGCTCCGGGGGCGACCAGCAGGGCCAGGGTCAGCGTCAGGAGGCCGATCCAGAGCCACGCAGCCCGGGGGCTGGAGCTCAATGCAGTGGCGGTATCGGACCGCCCCCAAGCTGACCGAACCGGTTGGTCCCGAACTTACCCTTGCGAATTCCCCTGGCGAATGCTTTCGCGGCGGAGGGCGAGAGCTCCAGCGGCCAGTCGATGGCGCGATCGATGGCGTCGAAGTAAACGAGGGCGCGGACGCGACGATATCTGCGCGGAAGCTGTTCGAACAGGTCGCGGACCCAGGCGCCCTTGTGGCCGCCGTAGGAGCTCGAGGCAAACTCGCCCAGCATCATCGGCTTTTTCGGCGCGACCTTCACCACTTCACGGTAAGCCGGGTCGATGAGTTCGGAGAAGCTGCGCCAGGGACGAGGGTTGACCGGGTTGCGACCCCAGTTGTAAGCGTCGAGACAGGTCCAGTCGACATAGGAGTTGCCCGGGTAGAGCGGCTTCAGCGGCGTCTTTTTCAGGCGCTTCGCGGTGTCGGCGTAGGGGCACCAGACCCAGGTGGCGTTGGTCGCGCCGACCGTGGTGAAGATGTCGTGGACGTGGCGCCAGGCGGCGACGTACTGGCCCGGCCCGTTGCCGTTCGCGATCTCCGACCAGGGGAACCAGTTGCCGTTCATCTCCCAGTCGAAGCGGAGAAAGAAGGGGTGGCCCCAATCGCGGACTTCGGTGGCGAACTCGGCGATGTCGGCGTCGTAGCGGCCGGCGGCGATGTCGGCGAGGCGGAAGTCGGGCTGGTCGGGCCCGCCGCCCGCGCTCGATTCCGACCCCCAGCTGTAGACCGGGATCGAGCCGTGGCCGCGGATGCTGTCCATCGCTTCATTGGGGAACTCATATAGGTGGCAGGGCTTGCGGTCGCAGCTCTGCCACGGCGAGGAGAACTCGATCAGCGACATGCCTCGGCCGAGCAGCTGCTCGAGGTAGGCGACCCCGCCCATGTCCCAGGGGGCCCCGGTGCCGGTGATCTGGTCGCCGATCCAGGCGCCCCAGTAGAGGGGCTGCGACTTCGGAACTTTCGGTTCCGGCCGCTGGGATTGTGCTCCCATCGCCGGCGCGCCGACCAAGCAGAAGCAGAGCAGCGCGAGCAGCAGCCCAACGAACGGATGCACCCTGCCGGGGCGTCTCAGATGGAGCGAGGAGAGCAGATCGGCAAGTGTAGAGAACGGGGTTCCCGGCATCGCCGGCTCAGCTGGGTGGTGCAATCGGCACCCCGGAGAGGCCGCTGTAACCGGCGCCAACGTAAACCGGTTGCTGGATTCCTTCGGCGAAAGCCGCGGTCGCGGGCGCCGAGGTCTCGATCGGCCAGTCCATGCTGTCGTCGAATTTGTCGAACCAGAGCAGGGCGCGGACCTGCGGGTATTCGGTCGGCACCGCGGCCAGCGCGTCGCTGATCCATTCCGCCTTGGAGCCACCGTGCTCGCTCGAGCCGACCTCGGCCAGCATCATCGGCTTCGAGGGGGCGATGCCTTCGACGATTTCGTCGTAGGTGCGGCGGAAGAGCTGGTCAAAGGTCCGCCAGCCTCGCGGCGAGGCGGGGTTGGTGCCCCAGTTGTAGCCGTCGAGGCCGGTCCAGTCGACGTAGCCGTCGCCGGGGTAGAGCGAGCTGAGAGCCTGCATGGAGCCACCCGGATCGATGAACGGGCACCAGACCCAGGAGACATTGGTGGCCCCGGCGGCGGCGAAGATGTCGTGGACGTGGCGCCAGGCGGCAACGTATTCGCCGGAGCCGTTGCCGTTGACGGCCTCAGACCAGGGGAACCAGTCGCCGTTCATCTCCCAGTTGAAGCGGAGGAAGAACGGGTGGCCCCAGTCGCGGGCTTCGGCGGCGAACTTGGCGATGTAGTCGTCGTAGCGTCCGGAGATCACGTCGGAGAGCTGAAAGTCGGGCTGGTCGAGGCTTGAGGGGATCGCCTGCGAGCTCCAGCTGAGGACCGGGATCGAGCCGTGGCCGCGGATCTCGTCCATCGGCGTGGTCGGGAACGAGTAGAAGGAGCAATCCGAGCCGCCGCAGTCGGCGAACGGCTGGAAGAACTGCACCATCGAGGCCGACTTACCCGCGTCCCGTTCGAAGCTGGAGACCGCGTTCATGTCCCACGGCGCCTGGTCGCCGGTCAGGTGGGAGCCGATCGTCGCGCCCCAGTAGAGGGGCTGCGAGGCGACCGCCGGCTTGCGTCCGCAGCGACGGCGGATGGTGCGGGTGACGTTGCGGCGTTTGGCGGTGCGGGCGACACAACTCTTGCCACCCAGAGCGAGGGCGGTGCTCACGCGCGAGTGCTTGGCGGACCCTGAACCGCTGCCGAGCCGGCCGGCCGCAGAGGCTGCCCCGACGCCGAGGAGGAGGATCGCCAACGACAGCCAGAGGATGTGGACGGCGGTGCGGGTCGAGAGGCTTCGGGCCATACAAGCCCATCGGCGCCCTGGCCATCTGTTTCAGCCGTAGCGCCCCACCTGGACATATGTCCAGGTGGGTTGCAATCCGGAAAGACTCAGCTCAGGGGCTGGATCGCCGTCGCCGCGAGGTTTGCGAAGGCGTTGCCCACGTAGGCGGGGTTCTTGACCCCTTCGGCGAAGGCGCTGGTGGCGGAGGTCGAGGTCTCGATTGGCCAGTCCATGCTGCTGTCGAATTTGTCGAACCAGAGCAGGGCGCGGATCCTGGTGTATTCGCCCGGCACCTCCCGCAGCATTTCTTTGATCCAGGTCGCCTTCGAACCGCCGTACTCGCTGGAGGCGACCTCGCCGATCATCATCGGCTTGGTCGGCGCGACCGTTTCGACCAGGTAGCGATAGCTGGCGCGGTAGAGCTGGTCGAAGGTCTGCCATTGCCCGGAGCCGCTCGGGTTGGTGCCCCAGTTGTAGCCGTCGAGGCCGGTCCAGTCGACGTAGGCGTCGCCGGGGTACTGGCCGCTGACCGCCCGGAAGTTTTCGATCCCGCCCTTCCAGTTGACGTTCGGGCACCAGACCCAGGTGGCGTTGGTCGCGCCAACCGCGGTGAAGATGTCGTGGACGTGGCGCCAGGCGGCAACGTATTCGCCGGAGCCGTTGCCGTTGACGGCCTCAGACCAGGGGAACCAGTTGCCGTTCATCTCCCAGTTGAAGCGGAGGAAGAACGGGTGGCCCCATTGCTTCGCCTTGCTCGCCCATTCGCGGATGTAGGTGTCGTAGCGGCCGGAAATGACGTCGGAGAGCTGGTAGTCCGGCTCGCTGACGGCGGAGGGGATCGACTCCGAATCCCAGCTGATCACCGGGATCGACCCGTTGTTGCGGACGTTTTCCATCGGGGTCCAGGGGAAGTTGTAGAAGCTGCAGCTGCCGCCGCTGCAGTTCGACCAGGGCTGGAAGAAGTGCACCAGCGAGGGTGAGCGGCCGGCCAGCGCTTCGAACTTGGAGAGCGCGGTCATGTCCCAGGGCGCGGGGGTGCCGGTCAGCTGGTTGCCGATGGTCGCGCCCCAGTAGACGGGGCCCCCGGGGCCGGTTTCGGGCAACGGTTCGGGTTCCGGAGTCGGGTTGGTGTTGGGACGGCTGCTGGTCCCGGTGGTCGGCTTTTCGCTGTTGAGGGCCCTGGCGGGCGAGACGCTTTCGGCTGCCGACGCGCTCGGAGCAAGGAGCGCGACGAGGAGGAAGAGGGTGGCTAGGACGTTGGTGAGAAGTCGGGTGGAAGCCATTGCCCAGCTCTCATCGACTTCCCTTCCCTAGCGACTTACTGTGACCCCCGTGGTGTGGACGTTTGTCCTCCGGAAGTGTGAGCGCCGACGATTAGCGCCCCTGCCAACACCTCACTATTAAGTATCGACCCGTAGAGGTCGAGCAGGGCGGCCGCGCATTCGTCCCAGGAGGTGAGGCTGGGTGAGCTCTGCGGCGGCGGCTTGGCGAGCTCCTCGAGCGCCGCGGTGGCGATCTGCTCGGTGGTCGAGTCGAGCGGGATCGCCCGGCCGAAGCCGTCGGCGGCGATCTCCGAGAGCCCGCCGGCGTCGGCGACGAGCAGCCGGCGGCGGGCGGCGGCTGCCTCCAGGGCGACCAGCGGATGGCTCTCGAACTCGCTCATCAGGACGACCAGGGAGACGCCGCCGAGGAGCGTCGCCATGCCCTCGGGATCGCCGGGGGGGACGCTGGTGACCTCAACTCGGTCGGCGACTCCCAGCTCCTCCGCCTGGCGCCGCAGCTCCTCTTCGTAGGGGCCCTTGCCGACGATCAGCAGCCGCGCCTGCGGCTCGCGCTCCAGCACGAGCGGAAAGGCATCGAGCGCGCGATGGTGGCCCTTGTAGCGCTCGAGGCGGCCGATCGTGGCCAGCGTCGGCACCTCCGGCTCGCCGCCGGTCACCTCGCCGTCGGAGAAGCTGAGGTCGGTCCCGTTGGGGATGAAGGCGAACCGCTCGGGCGGCATCCCCAGCGCCGCCCCGTACTGCTCGACCTCGAAGCGGGCGATCGCGACGAGGCGGTTCGCCCGCCGCAGCAGCGGCCGCAGCAGCCGCATCTGCAGGCCGCGGGCCTGGTTGCGATGCTCGAGCGAGTGGCCGCCGCCGTGGAAGGTGACGACGTAGGGGACACGGAGGACGAGGGCGCGCAGCATCGCCAGCGGGGCGACCAGCGTGTGGTAGCTCTGGACGTGGACGAGATCCCACCTCTCTCTCCCCATCGCACGCCAGATCCCCGGGGCGAAGAGCCAGTCGCGACCACGCGGGCGGGCGCGCAAGGTGCGGATGCGGACGCCCTCGTGGGTCTGATCGGTGGCGGCCGGGGCATCGGGGTCGGTGCAGATGACCTCGACGTGGACGCCGGCGGCGGCCATCCGCGTGCTGACCTCGAGCACGTGGCGCTCGACTCCCCCCTGCTCCAGCGGGCTGCGGGGAGTCACCATCAGCACCCGCGGCGCCGTGCCGTTGGCGCTCGGATGGGCGGAGACGGTCTCGTCCGGCTTGGCGACGCCGGTGCGGACCCGCAGGTAGTCGACGCTCGTCGCGGCGAGGCCGAGGAAGATCATCGCCGCCCGGCCAAGGCCGCTCGGGTCGCCCTTGAACACGGCGCCGAGGTCACCGAGGACGCCGAGCGGCAGCGTCCGCCGCACGTAGGAGCGCTCGGAGGAGAGGCCGTCCGCCGTCCCGACCATCCCGCTCAGCACCGCCTTCGAGCGGCCCTCGGCACGACAGCGGTCGATGAAGTAGCTCACCCGTCCGCGTGCGGGCGGCACCACGTGTTCGACCGCGGCGGCGGGGTCGTAGAGGATCTCCGCCTCAGGCCAGCGCTGGTGGACGCGGATGCTGAGGTCGGTCTCCTCGCAGCCGACCGGCAGGCTCCCGACCCGGCCTAGCTCATGGCTGAAGCCGCCCACGTCCAGCAGGGGTTGACGGCGGAAGGACATGTTGGCGCCGACCAGGTTGCGCACCGGCTCCAGGTGCTGGGGCATGCCCGAGTGAGTGCAGCCGACCACCCAGTCGAACTCGGGCGGAAACCAACCCGGCTTGCCCTCGACCCAGCGCGGCCGCACCGAGCCGCCGGCCCCGAGCACCTGCGGGTCGGCGTAGGCGGCGGCGAGGTGCTCCAGCCAGTCGTCGGCGGCGATCGCGTCGTCGTCGAGGAAGGCGACGACTTCGCCACTGGCCTCGGCGACGCCGCTGTTGCGAGCGCCGGAGAGGCCCTGCTTCTCACGGTTGGGGACGACCGTGACCTCGGGCCAGCGCCGGCGCGCCTCGGCCAGTAGCTCGGGTGCGTGGTCGATGACGAGGATGACCTCCTGGGCCGCGTGGGTCTGCCGGCGCAGCGAGTCAAGCGCTTCGGTCATGACCTCGAGACGCTCCTCGGTGAAGGCGCAGATGACCACCGAGATCGTCGGCAGCTTCGGGTTGGAGGCGGCTTCCCCTGGCACCGCGCGGATTCTGCCACGACCGTGCCCTGACCTTTCCCAGCACCGGCTTCGAGATGGCGGCTGACAAATCGCTCCCAGCTGCGTTGACCGTTGAGATGCGACGGTCAGCAAGCGCGGGGGAGGCCGCGGAGGAACCACGGCGCGTCTGGCCGGCCCTCCTGGGGGGAACCCTCCTGCTCTTCTTCGCCCGCGCCGTGCTCTCCCTGATCCGGTCCGGGCCGGTCCTCGTCGCCGACGAGATGGGGTACCTCGGCAACGCCCGGGCGATCGTCGGCGAAGTCGGCACCCAGATGGAACTGGCGCCCTTCTACCGGAGCGGCTATTCGCTGCTGATCGCGCCGCTGCTGAAGCTCACCACCGACGTCTCGGTCGAGTACCACCTGGTGCTCGTCCTCAACGCCGCCCTCGCGGCGGCGGTCTTCCCGCTCCTCTACCTGCTGCTGACCCGATTCGCCGGGGTCCCGACCCGGGTGGCGCTATGGGCCGCACTCGCCGGCAGCGTCTACCCGGCGATCACCGTGCTCTCGCAGGTGGCGATGTCCGAGAACGTCCTCTTCCCGCTGATCTGCGTCTGGCTGATCTGCTTCGCCGGCCTGCTCTCCAGCGTCCCCTCCCGCTCGCAGCTCCTCTGGGCGGTCGGTCTCGGCGCCAGCACCGGCGCCCTCTGGGCGGTGCACAACCGCTTGATCGTCGCGATCGTCGTCGCGGTCGCGGGGATGGCCTGGCTCCTCTACCGCCGTCGCGTCCGGCTGGCAGCCGTCCTCGCCGGCGTGGCCACGATCGCCCTCTTCATGATCGGCGTCCACTTCCTCGACTCCTTCGTCGTCACCCATAACTACGGGGGCAGCGCTCCCGACGAACTCACCTCGCGCATGCACGAGATCCTCCACCTGAGGGGGATCGGCACCGTCCTCGCCAACCTGCTCGGCCAGGCCTGGTACTTGCTCGTCGCGACCTTCGGGCTGGCAGCCGTGGTCCTCGGCGAGTTCCTTCGCGGGCGGCCGCGAGCGGAAAACGAGGAGGTCGGAGCGCCCGACCCACCCCGAGAGCTAGCCGCTGTGCTCTTGGCTCTGACGGGGCTGCTGCTGCTGATCTCGGCCGCGGCCTTCCCGGAACGGACCCGGCCCGACATGCTGATCTACGGGCGCTACGCGGAGATCGCCTCCCCCGCCCTGATCGCCTTCGGCATCGCGGCGCTCGCTCGGGGCAGGGTCAGTCGCCGCATCGCCTGGCCGGCTGCCGGATTCGCGACGCTGACTGTGGTCCTGGTGCTGATCCGGGTGCTCGACTCCGATCCCGAAACCGCCGGTCGCTGGAACACGTCGGCCCTGCCCTTCGTGACGATGCAGCTCGGGCCGGCTGTCCTGATCGGCGCCGCGTTGATCGCCGCGGCTGGTGCTCTGCTCCTACGGCTGGCGGCCCGCCGCAACACCGCCGCGCTGGGTGCGGCCGCAGTCGCGCTCTTCCTCGCTGTAGCGCTTTACGGCGCCTGGAACCCGGTCCGCAGCTCCGAGCGCGCCATCTACCCGAGCCGCTGGTCAAGCCCGCAGACGACGGCGGAAGCGGCGGAGGCGGGCAGCGAGCGGATCGCCTACGACCTCGACGACTACGAAACGATCGGCCTCTACGTGTTCCAGTGGTTCCTGCCGAACTCCCGGTTCATCCTCTTCCACGGCGACAGAGAACCGGCGCCGGCACAGCTGGTCATCGCCGGCAAGGACTACCGACACGAGCACCCGAGAAGTGGCGCGCTCGAATTCTGGACCGCGCCCGGACGCGACCAGTCGCTCTGGCGCCTCCCTGATCGTCAAGCTCAGTAGCGAAAATGTCTTCCTCACCGAGCGCGACGACCCCCGCGAGGGGCTGGCTGCGGGCGCACCTCGACGACCGCATGTACCGGACCGGTTACTACCTGATCCTCGGCACCGGTGCCTCGGGTCTGCTCGGCGTCGCCTTCTGGGCCCTGGCCGCGCGCTCCTACTCCGCCCACGTCGTCGGGCTCAGCGCCACGGCCGTCTCGGCGATGGCCCTCGTCTCCGGCATCTGCTCGCTGGGGCTCTCGGCGGTCCTGGTCCGCTACCTGCCCGTCGCCGGGCCGAGCGGCCGCCCCCTGATCGTCCGCAGCTACGCCCTGACGATCGCCCTCTCGTTCGCGGTCGGCGGCCTCGTCGCCCTCACCACCGACATCTGGGCCCCGAGCCTCGGGTTCCTCGGCGAAGACCTCTGGCCGCTCGCCTTCGCCTGCTCGACCGCGGCGATGACGACGTTCACGCTCGAGGACAGCGTCCTCACCGGGCTCCACGCGGCCGCCTGGGTCCCCCTGGAGAACACGCTCTACGCGGTGGCCAAGCTGGTCCTGCTGGCTGTCCTCGCCGGCCTGCTTCCGTTCGCGGGACCGTTCGTCGCCTGGAACCTGCCGCTCCTGCCGGCGATCGTCCTCGTCAACTACCTGATCTTCCGCCGCCTGATCCCAAAGATGTCGAGCAGCGGCGGGCTCGACCGCCGCAAGGTGATCTCGATGGCCGCCGGCAACTACGGCGGCAACCTCTTCGGCCTGCTCGGCAACATGTACCTGCCGATCCTCGTCGCCAACCAGACCAGCGCCACCGAGGCCGCCTACTTCTACGTCCCCTGGATGATCTCGATCTCGGTCGAGCTCGTCGCGCTCAACATGATGACCTCGCTGACCGTCGAGGCGGCGCTCGACCTCCCGCGCCTGCGCCAGCTCTCGCGGCGGGCCCTGAAGCAGTCGCTGCGGCTGGTGGTGCCGGTCGCGGCCCTGACCGTGGCCCTGGCCCCGCTCGGGCTGCTGGTGTTCGGCTCCGAGTACGCGGACGAAGGCACCACGCTGCTGCGGCTGCTGGCCCTCGGCGCGATCCCCAACGCGATCGTCGCGCTCGGCGCCGGAGTGGCGAGAATCGAGCACCGCGGCTGGATCGTCACGGCGATCCAGGGATTCCAGTTCGTCTTCGTCGTCGCCCTCAGCGCCGCCCTGCTGCCCGGGGTCGGGATCGCCGCCGTCGGTATCGCTTGGACCGGCTGCCAGTTCCTGCTGGCGGCCGTCCTGCTGGCGACGATCCTGCGGCCGGTGCTCTTCTCAGGAGGCGGCCGCGGCGTCGCCGTCGAGTAACTGCGCACGCGACCGCCAGGCGATCAGACGGCGCAACGCCAGCGTCCCGTGCGCCACGGCGCGGGGGCCGATCAGGCCCAGCGCCAGCGTCACCCAGGCCTGCGGTTCCAGCGGGCGGCGGCGCAGAGCCGCGACGGCGTAGCGCACCCCGGCGCGGCGCTGGCCGAGCAAGAAGGCCTGCACCGAGGCGACGCGGAGGATCGTCATGTACTGGCGCGGCCCGTGGCGGCGCAGCGCCTCGCCGTGGCGGCGCAGCGCCGTCTCCGCCATCCACAGCATGTCGGGCGCGTCGCTGAACAGGCGCGGCATCAGTTCCTCGGCGGCAGCGCTGCGCAACCAGCTGTTGGCGGCGTCGGTGTGCTCGTGGCCGAGCACGTCGTCGACGTAGAGCACCTTCTCTTCGCTGGCCAGCTCGAGCTCCCAGAGCGTCTCGACCGCCCCGCGCCGCTCGCCGAACAGCGGCGTCGCCTCGAAGACCGAGCGGTGGATGCAGTGGGTCGCGTCGTTGCCGCCCTCCGCCTCCGCCCATGAGATCCGCCCCTCGTAGCCGATCGGCTCCGGGGGCGTGAAGAGCGGCGTCACCCGCCCGTCGTCCCAGATCAGGCGGCTGCGCATCACCCGGACGTCGTCGGGAAGCTCGGAGACGATCTCCCGCATCCGCTCCAGCGCCTCGGGCAGCAGCTCCCAGTCGCTGTCGACGATCACCACCCAGGTGCCGGTGGAGTTGACGACGCCGGTGTGGCGGGATGGGCTGATGCCGCGGTTGCACTCGTGCCTGACGACCTTCAGCCGGGGATCGTCGTAGCGCTCGAGGACCGCGATCGTGCCGTCGGTGGAATGGTCGTCGACGACGATCAGCTCGAAGTCCTCGAAGCTCTGCCGCAGGCAGCTGTCGACGCAGCGGCAGACGATCCGCTCCCGGTTGTAGGTGGGCACCACGATGCTGAAGAAGGGGGTGGCCAAGGCGGGGGCGAATCTAGCAGCGGCGCGCGGCAATCTTTGCTGCGAGGGTGTAGAGACATCGGCGCCTGCCGATGCTTTCTAAGCTCAAAGCATGGAGACCCAGGCCCATCAACACACCCCGGAGAACGCCCCGTCGCCGACGGTCGAGACGATCCGTCTGCAAGCCACGACGGGTTTCAGCCGCGTCCTCTCGCCACCCGAGCTGTGGCGATACCGGGAGCTGGCGCTACAGATCGCCGTCCGCGACGTCACCGTTCGCTACCGGCAGACTGCGCTCGGCGCTGCCTGGGCGGTGCTGCAGCCGATCGGCTTCATGGTCGTCTTCACGCTCTTCTTCGGGCATCTCGCAGGCGTCTCCTCGAACGGGCTCCCCTACGCCCTCTTCAGCCTCTCGGCTCTGGTGCCCTGGACCTACTTCGCCAGCGTGCTGCTGCTCGGCTCCGAAAGTTTGGTCAGCAACTCGGCGCTGGTCTCCAAAGTCTATTTCCCGCGGATCTTCGTCCCGGCGGGAGTGGTGGCAGCGGGCTTGGCCGACCTCGCGATCTCGCTGGTCATCCTGATCGTCATCGTGCTCGCCTCGGGATTCGTCCCTTCGGTGGCGATCCTCGTTCTGCCGCTGCTGATTGCGATCTCGATCGCGACCGCCCTCGGGGTAGGCTCAGCTCTGGCGGCGGTCAACGTGCGGTATCGGGACGTCCGCTACGTGGTCCCGTTCGCGATCCAGATGTGGCTCTTCGCCACTCCGGTGGCTTATCCCAGCAGCCTCATCGGCGAGCCCTGGCGGACGATCTCCGCCGTCAACCCGATGGTCGGAGTCGTCGAAGGCTTTCGCTGGGCGACCCTCGGCACGGGCGATGCGCCTTGGGCTCTGATCGGCGTTTCGTTCGTCTCCGCCTGCGTTCTCTTCCTCGCCGGCCTCGCCTACTTCGACCGCGTCGAGCGCGGTTTCGCCGACTTCGTCTGAGTCATGGCCGGCAACGCGATCGACATCCACGGCCTCGGCAAGCGTTACGCGCTGGGTCTCCACGGGGGGTACGGCCAGGACACCTTGCGCGAGCGGATCACGCAGATGAGCCGCGGGACCCTGCGCAAGGTAGCCCGGCGGGGTCAGCCGAGCCGGGAACAGCGCTTCCTCTGGGCGCTCCGCGACCTCGACATCGGGATCGACAGCGGCGAGGTAGTCGGCCTGATCGGCCACAACGGGGCCGGTAAGAGCACGCTGTTGAAGGTGCTCTCGCGCATCACCGAGCCTTCCGAAGGGTACGCCGACGTGACTGGGCGAATCGGCTCGCTGTTGGAGGTCGGAACCGGCTTCCATCCGGAGCTGACCGGACGCGAGAATATCTTCCTGAACGGGTCGATCCTGGGGATGCGGAAAGCCGAGATCGAGGCTTGCTTCGACCAGATCGTCGAGTTCGCCGATATCGAGCGCTTCCTGGACACTCCGGTGAAGCGGTACTCGAGCGGGATGTCGGTACGGCTCGCCTTTGCCGTTGCCGCACACCTTGAGCCGGAGATCCTCTTGGTCGACGAGGTGCTCGCGGTCGGCGACGCGTCCTTCCAGCGCAAGTCGCTCGCGAAGATGACCGAGGTTGCCAAACAGGGCAGGACGGTGATTTTCGTGTCCCACAACTTGGCGATCATCCAGGCACTCTGCGAGCGGGTGGTGCTGCTCGAGCACGGCCAGTTGGTTGCCGACGGACCGGTGCGGTCGACGATCGACAGCTACCTCCGCCAGCTCGAGTCGGCTGCCTCCGACGACCTCCTGCAGCGAACCGACCGCGAGGGTAGGGGCTATGAGGAGTCGATGGTGAAGCGGCTCGAGGTACGGGAACGCGAGGGCGGCACCGCCGACGTGGTCGTGGGCGGTCGGCCGGCTACGGTCGTCGTCCACATCACCGAGGTGCTGCCGGCGATGGAGTGTCGACTGACGATCGTCGACAGCCTCGGGAACCCGGTGATGACCATGGACAGCGAGATCTCCTCTGAACAGGACATACGCGACGGCGGGCTCGGGCCCCGAATCGAGTGCGAGATCGGCGCCCTGCCGCTGCTCCCGGGCCGCTACCGGCTAGATGTGCTCCTCAAGGGCAATGCCCACATCCAGGACGGGTTGCAGGCGGCCGGCTTCTTCGACGTCGAGGCGGGGGTAATGGAAGGGCGACCGATCCCGATCTCCGGCGCCGAAGGGACTGTGGTCGTCCCTCACACCTGGCGCCTGCCTTCGTAGCCTCGCCTCAGCGCCGCGCGGCTGCGACCTGACGCGCCGCCTGACGGGGGATGCCGGCGGCGATCCTCAGCGCGTCACTTGCCGAACCCGGGACGAGACGGACCGCCGAGGCGAGGTGGTGGGTCGAGGCCCCGAACTGGCCGGCTGCCATCATCCGCCTGGCGGCGTCCAGGTGAAAGTGCGCGAGCGCTTCTTGCTCCAGCCGCGATTCCTGCAGGTCGGGGCGGCGCTCGAAAAGCTTGTCGAGCGCCTGCCTGCTGTTGACCTCGTCGACGTGCTGGCGGCCGGTGATCGAGCCATGGTGGCGCCGGTACCTCGAGGCGACAAAGCCGCCGCCGTGGACGGGGGCGTGTTCGAGCGAGCGGAGGATGTAGTCGTAGTCCTCGTTCGCGGGGAAGGTGGTGTCGAAGCCCCCCACCGCCTCGACCACCGGCCGCGGGAAGAGCATGCCGGTGATGTAGACGAAGAAGTTGCCGAGGAGGCACTCCGCCAACGCCTCTCCCTGCACGGTCGAGCCGACGCTCTTTTCCGGTCGTAAGCCGATGTCGCAGATGAGGGTGTCGCCGTAGGCGATCGCGCCATCGGGAAGGCTCAGCTCCAGCAGCCTGGCGGTGCTTCTCGGCTCGACGACATCGTCCGCATCAATGAAACGGATCGCCTCGCCGCTCACTCGCGTCAATCCAGCATTGCGGGCGGCGGCGACTCCGCCGTGGGGCACGCGCAGCACGGTAAGGCGCGGGTCATCGAGGTCACGAAGAAGCTCGGCCGCCGGCCTGGGGCTGCCGTCGTCGACGACGATCAGCTCGAGCTCGCACCCCTCCTCCGACAGGGCGCTGCGCACCGCCGCCGGAAACCAGGTGGGGTCAGGCTTCCAAACCGGCATCACGAGGCTGACCATCTTGTGAAAAGTATCGGTCATCGCAGGGAAAATGCGCCGGAGTGGCGACACTAGGATGAGTCGATGCGACTCCTTGCCCCCCACCCGAGGCGAACGTGAAGCCGCTGGCCGAGCCCCCGACTTTTTCCATCGTCATCACCGCCTACCAGGCTGCCGAGACGATCGCGACCGCGGTCGACTCGGCGCTTGCCCAGACCCGTCCGGCGCTCGAGGTCCTGGTCGTCGACGACGGCTCGACCGACGACCTGGCCGGCGCCCTGCTTCCTTACGCGGAGAGGATCCGCGTCGTGCGGCGCGAGAACGGCGGCGGTGCGGCGGCGCGGAACACCGGCGCCGAGGCGGCGCGGGGCGACTTCATGGCGGTGCTCGACGCCGACGACGCGTACCACCCGCACCGCCTTGAGGCGATCGCCGAGCTAGCCCGAGCGCGTCCTGAGCTCGATCTCGTGACCACCGACGCCCGCCTGATCCTCGGCGGCGAGGAGGTCGGGACCTTCGCCACCGCCACTCCGTTCGCCACCCGCGACCAGCGGACCTCGATCTTCGACACCTGCTTCGTCGGTGGCTGGCCGGCGGTGCGGCTGAGCCGGCTGGAGTCGATCGGCGGCTTCGACGAGAGCTTCCGGATCGCCTACGACTGGGACTGCTGGCTGCGCGCAATCCTCGACGGAGCCGAGGCCGGCTTCGTCGATCGGCCCTTGTACGACTACGTCCTGCACGACGGCAGCCTCTCCGCGAACCGGGTCGCGAGCCTCTGGGAGCGCGCCCGCCTGCTGGAAAAGGCGACCACCAACCCGAACCTGCGGGAGGAGGAGCGGCCGTCGCTGAATCGGTCGGTGCGGATGAATCGCTCGCGCGCCGCCACCGCGGAGGTGCGCGCCAGCCTCTATCGCGGCGGTCCCCGGCTGCGGCTGGGACGCCTCCCAGCCGCGCCGCGACTGGAGCCGCACGCCCGGATCGAGGCGCTGCTCGCGGCGGTCGCGCCGCCGCTGGCGCGACGGATGCTGCCCGACGACCGCCCGGCGGACGACCGGTTCGAGGGGGCGGCCGCATGACGGCGGCAGACGCCGGCACTCCTCGTTTCAGCGTCGTCATCCCCACCTACGAACGGCGCGAGCGCGTCGTCCAGAACGTCACCGCCCTCAAGCGACAGACCCTGCGCGATTTCGAGGCGATCGTCGTCGTCGACGGCTCCACCGACGGGACCGGCGAGGCCCTGCGGACCCTGGACGTCCCCTTCCCCCTCACCGTGCTCGAGCAGCCGAACGGCGGCGGGGCGGAAGCGCGAGCGAAGGGAGCCGCCGCCTCCCGCGGCGAGGTGCTCCTGTTCATGGACGACGACATGGATCCCGACCCTGGGATGCTGGGCGCGCACGACCGTCGTCTGCGCGAGGGCGCCGACGTGGTGATGGGGCACCTGCCGCTCGACCCGCGATCGCCGGCGAACCTGCTGAGCTGGGGCGTCGGCTGGTGGGCGGAGTCGCGGCGGGAGAGGCTCACGGCGCCGAGTGCCGAGATCACGATCGGCGACCTGCTGACCGGGCAGATCTCGATCTCGCGCTCGGCCTACGAATCCGTCGGCGGCTTCGACGTCAGCTTCACCCGCGAAGGGCTGTTCGGCGGCGAGGATCTCGACCTCGGGTACCGGCTGTTGGCGGCGGGTTACGAGATCGTCTTCGAACCAGCAGCGATCTCCCGTCAGTACTACGACGTCGACCCCGGCAGCTACCTGCGGCGGGCGCGGGAGGCCGGGCGCTCCGACCGCGAGCTCGTGGCCAAGCACCCCGAGCTCGCGCAGCGGCTGCAGGGAAGTCCGAACTTCACCACGCGCCGGAGCAGGCTCCTGCTCGCCCCCTTCCTGCGACTGCCGATGGCGTGGTCGGCACCGCTGCGTGCGCTCGCGGTCGCCGTCGCCCGCAGTGGCCGCAACACGCCGCGCCTGCGCCGCCTCTTCTTCTCCGTTCGCACGCTCGAATACCTGAGGGGCCGGAGCGAAACCGGAAAGGACAACGGTGAGGCGGTCGTGCTCGCCTATCACTCGCTTTCCGACCTGCGCTCCGATCCCGTGCTGGCGGAGTACGGCGTCACCGGGGCGGACTTTGCCCGCCAGTTGGACGGGCTCGCCGGTCGGGGCAGGCGCTTCGTCGACCTCGACCTGCTCCTGGCCGCCCTCGACGGAAGGGCTTCGCTTCCCGAGGGTGCGACCCTCGTCACCTTCGATGACGCCTACGGAGACCTCGTCCCCACGGCGGTCGACATTCTCTCCAGCCGGGGGATCCCGGCGGTTGCCTTTGCCGTGGCCGGGCAGATCGGCGGCAGCAACGAGTGGGACCGCCAGCTCGGCGCCAGCCCCTTGCCCCTGCTCGACGCCACGGGCCTGCAGACGCTTGCCGGCGCCGGGATCGAGATCGGCTCCCACAGCCACAACCACCGTCAGCTGAGCAAGATCGAGCCCGAGCAGGTGCCCGCCGAGATGCAGGATTCGGCCGCGCGGATCGAGGCCGCCGGCCTTCCCCGTCCCCGCGCCCTCGCCTATCCGTACGGCGAGTGGGACCGGCGAGTGGCCGCGGAGGCCGCCGCCGCCGGATATGCCGCCGCTTTTACGGTCGAACCGGGCCGGGTGCGACCGGGGTGCGACCGTTTCGCCCTGCCGCGAATAGAGGTGCTGGCCAGCGACACCCCGAAAACGATCCAGGTGAAGATCGCCACCGCAGAATGGCCAGACAGCCTGCGCGACCGCATCCTGCGACGACTGGGGACGCGGCGGTGAACGGAGCCTACGTACGGTGAGCGAGGACGAGGAACGCGCTGGGCCGGCCCCAGGTAAGCCCCCACTCCTCCAGCCGCACGGCGGCAGCGAGAAACGGGAAGGCGAAGAGGCGGATCGGCAGCGGCGAGGCTTTGATCCGGTCGCGGACCTCCTGGGCCGCGGCGACGAGGCTGCGGTAGGTCGGCCGCCTCTCGACCGGCTCCAGACCCGCCTCACGCAGCAGCGCCGACAACTCCTCCTCCCCGTATCCGTGGCGGACCTGGTCACGCCAGATCCCGGTGCTACCGGGCAGGACCGGGCGCCAGTCGCGGTCCGGCACCTGAAGGGCCAACAGCCCTCCCGGACGCAGGGCTCCGGACATCGCCGTGAGAGCCGCGCGATCATCGGGAATCTCGTGCAGGCACTCGAGGGCAACCACCGCATCGAACCCAGAGCTAGGCAGCGGCTCGGTCAGGTCGGCAGCTTCGAAGCTGACGTTGCCGATGCCGCGGCCCCTGGCTCGGGCCCTGGCGCCATCGAGCATGCCGGCGCGGAGGTCGACGCCGACGACGCTCCAGTCGCGATGGTGCTTGGCCAGCGCCAGCGAGAGCAGCCCGTCGCCGCAGCCGGCGTCGAGCAGGCGCAGCGGGCGTCCAGCGGCCGCCTCGCTCAGCACTTCGTCGGCCAGGGTGAGTCGCAGTCGCCGCGAGGGGGCCATCAGCGCGATGCGCTCCTCGAGGATCGCCCGGATCGTCTTCAACACCCCCATCGCCGCATCATTCCGGATCGCTCGGCGGCGCTGCGATGAAGGACTGGTGCGACGCTCCCTGGCGCATGCGCCTTTTGCGCCGGCTGCGGTTGCCACCGGGACTCCTGCGACCCCTGGCAGCCCGCTCGCCACGTTGGTCTGAGCTGGCCGAAGACCTTGCGTACTGGCGGGGGATCCGGCTCCAGGCGACCGGGGCGGAGTGGCGGCGCCTCAGCTCCTCCTACTCCGTCCTCGTCTATCACCGCTTCACCGGGGAGCTGAAGCCTGGGCAGGAGCGGATCGACATCTCGCCGCGACGTTTCCGGCGGCAGCTGCGAGCCCTTCGGCTGCTCGGCTTCCGCCCGCTCGAACCCCAGCAGATCCTCTCCTTCCACCGCGGCGAGGGCGAGATCCCACGCCGCGCCTTCGTCCTCACCGTCGACGACGCAACCGCCGACAGCATCGAGCCGCTGCGCCGCGCGGCCGCTTGGAGCCCGCAGCTCTTCGTGCCGACCGCCGAGCTCGGCGGCAGCGCCCACTGGATCGATGGCGAGCCGGTAGCCAGTTGGGAACAGGTTGGGAAGCTGGCTGCGGCGGGGGTGGCGATCGGCTCCCACACCCGCCACCACCGCCACCTCAGCGAGCTGCCCGGAGCCGAGCGCGAGATCGAGCTGGCGGGGTCGCTGGCGGAACTCCGCCAGCGCCTGCCGCAGGCGCTGGCGGTGATCGCCTACCCCAACGGCGACCACGACGACGCCGTCTGCGCGGCGGCGCGAGCGGCCGGCTACGAGCTCGGCTTCACCACCGAGAAGGGCCGCAACGGCGCCGCGACCGACCTCTATCGGCTGCGGCGGGTCAGCATCCACGGCGCCGACGGAGCGCTCGCTGCGATCTGGAAGGTGACTACCGGCGAGGGGCTGCCGCGGGTCTGGCTCCGCCTGCGTCGCTGAGGTTCAGAGCTGCGCGCCTTCGAGCTCCTCCAGCACGAGCCCGAGGAAAGGTGCCTGCCGCAGATCCTCGGGCGCAGGCTCCCCCGCGGCCGCGAGGCGCAGGTGCTCGTAGTCGGAGTGGCAGTGGATCATCCAGCAGAGCAGGCGCAGGGACGGCAGGATCGCGGGGTCGAGGCCGAGCGCCTCGCAGTAGCGCTCGGTCTCGGCCGCGGCGATCTCCCCGTACGCGGTCGTGGAGTCGAGCAGGCGCCGGTAGGACTCCCGGGTCGTCCCCCTCTCCAGGGCGCCGTCGAGAACGAAGGCACTGTTCGCAAGGAAGTAGACGAGGTCGAGGCCCGGTAGGCCGTCGGGCGCCGCCGACTCCCAGTCGAGCAGCGCCGGGCGATCGCGGGCGGCCAGGATCACGTTCCACGGGGAGCAATCGCGGTGCTCGCAGACGACCGGCAGGTCGGCCACTCTCCCCACCGCGGCGCGGAGAGTGGCGAGATTGTCCTCGGTCAAGGCAAAGCCGAACCGGTGCTCGAAAAGCTCGAGATGTTTCCGAACTCCAGTCCCCTGATCCGCTCCCGGCCCTTTCCCGGCGATCTCGATCAGCAGGTCGTTCACTCGCCGTGCCATCTCGGCGAAGCTCGTCGGCGTTAGACGGTCGAGCAGCGAGTCACCCTCGATCGTGCCCTCGACCACGCCGACGCGCCCGCAGCGACGCTGCCGGCCTCGAAGGACCGGCACTCCTTCGACCGATCGACCTTCCTCTGCCAAGCGGGAGAGAACATCGGCTTCGCGCTCCAGCCCCGGCTCGGCCTCGGCGACTCGCGCGAACTTGCTCGCCGCCCGCGGCCCGCGGTTGCCTGGCTGGAAATCGAGCGCGACGACCTTGTTGATGCTGCGATGGCCGCCGGTGAGGAGCATCGCCGACCCCGAACCCGCGCGGTCGCCGTCCTCCTCCCCTCCGGGGGCCCGCGCCACCACGTAGATGGGCGCCAGCAGGCCCAGCTGCCGCGCCAGACGCCACGGCCGGCGCAGGGCGGCGGCGCCAGAGTCGTGCCCAGGGCGGACCGTGAGCAGACGGGTGACGGCAGCCAGCGAGTCGAGCGGCAGCCAGAACTGCGGCGAACGCCAGGGCAACGGTCCCGCCCAATAGACCCTCGGATCGAGGAATCCGGCTCGACGCAGCCGTCGCCGCGCCCGTTGCGGACCGGCAAGCCGAGGCACCCACCACCGACAGACGACCTCGCCTCCCGGAGCCAGAGCGTCGGAGGCGATGCGCAGCGCCGCCGCGGTGGGAAAGCCGGTGAGGACGAGGTTCGCCTCGCCGGGACCGGCCGGCTTGGAGACCAGCCTCAAAGCCTCGGAGTCCCGACCGGGTGCCATGTCGATCACTCTCGGCTCCTCGGCGGTGCGCAAGAGGAATCGCCAGTCGACCCGCCGCAGCTGCTCGTTGCGCTGCGGCTCGAGCAGCTCGCCGTCACGGCGCCGGGCGTCGAAAGGGCGCTCAGCCATCGGCCAGCAGCTCCTCATAGATGGCGCCGACTCGCGCGGCCATCCCGGCGCGGGTGAACTCGCGCTCGACCCGCTCACGGGCCCGTGCCGCCAACTGCTCGCGGAGGCCGGGGTCGCCGAGCAGCCGCCTCAGCGCCGCGGCGAGGGCGCCGGCATCGTGGGGAGGAACCAGCAGGCCGCTGCGTCCGTCCTCGATCAGCTCCTCGGTGCCGCCAATCGCCGAGCTGACCACCGCCCGACCGGCTGCCATCGCCTCCAGCACCGCCAGCGAGGTCCCCTCGTAGAACGAGGGCAGGGCGAAGACGTCACAGGCGGCGAGCAGCTGCGGAATGTCCTCGCGCCGGCCCAGGAAGAGCACCCGCTCGGCGACGCCGAGTCGCTCGGCCAGCTCTTCGAGCCACCGGCGTTCGGGTCCCTCGCCGGCGAGCGCGAACACCGCCTCAGGCACCTCAGTCGCCGCCTCGATCAGGACCGAATGGCCCTTCTGGTCGCTGAGCCGGGCGGCGGTGAGGACGAGTGGGCACCCGGTCGCGCCGAGCTCCTCGCGCAGTCCCGGCGGCGCCTCGACGCCGAACCGCTCCACCTCGACGGCGTTGTGGACGACCTCGACCTTCGTCGCCGGCCAGCGGTAGCGCTCCACCAACTCGACGGCGATCGCCCGCGACACCGCGAGATAGCGGTCGACCCGCGCGGCGAGCAGCCGCAGCTGCCAGCGGGCGGAGCGATCGGGGAAGTACTGGGAGATGACCTGAACCGTTCCCAGCACCGCCGGCACACCAGCAAGTGCGGCAGCGGCGAGGCCCCACTTGGCGGCCACCGGCGAGCTCATGTGGGCGTGGAAGACGTCCGGGCGCTCGCGCCGCAACAGCCTCGCCAGCCCTGGTACCCGTCGGGCGCCAGCGAGCCCCAGCGGCAAGGGCGCGACCGTTCGCACGGGAACGCCGACCGCTTCGGCCCGCTCTCGCAGCGGCTCCACCCCGACCGCATCCTCGAGCAGCAGCGTCGGGCACCAGGCCTCGCGGTCGAGCGATTCGAGCAGCATCAGCATCGCGTTCTCCGCCCCGCCGAGGACGCGGCTATCCGTGTAGAAGAAGGTAGATCGGGCCATGGTGCAGTTCGCCGGCGAGATCTGCCAGCTCGCCTCGGTCGTCTGATTCGGCAAGGGCGACGTCCACCCCTGCCCAAAAGGCATAGTCGAGGGCGGCACGATAGAAGAGCGGCGAGCGCCAAGCGCCCAGCCGCTCGAGCAAAGAGGCGACAGCAAAGATCACGCCCGTAACGGCAGGCAAGCGACGGGTAGCCCAGAGCAACAGCGAACGCGCCGCCAGCCAGGGCCGCGAGCCGTCGTCGGGAGTGGCCAGTCGCAGGTCGCCGAAGACCTCGGGATGGCTGCGGGCGAGCAGGACCGTCGTCTCTCCTTTCGCCAGAGTGTCGCGCTGCAGGCCGCCGAGATCCTTGCCGTACTCCTGGTGGGCGAGCGCAGCCGGGTCGTAGGCGAGCTCGATCCCAGCCGCGCGCAGGCGCAGCGCCAGCTCGACGTCCTCGTTGCCGTAGATGCCGAAGGACTCGTCGTAGCCGCCGACCTCGCGGATCACCTCGGTCCGCAGGGAAGCGTTGCCGGAGTAGAACGAGCGGGGCCGGTTGAGGTGGTCGGGGTCCTCACCGAGCCGCACCAGGTGCTGATCGAACTTCTCCTTCACGTAGTGGGCGGCGCGCGGGCTGTCGGGACCGAGCTCGACCGGGACCGCGCCGAGGACACAGAGGCGGGAGCCGGGCGGGTGGTGGGAGCGGTGCCGCTCGACGAACTCGGGCACGACCGTCATGTCGTCGTCAAGGACGATCAGGGCCTCGCCGCGGGCGAGGGCGATCGCGGCGTTGCAGGCGGCTGCCCTGCCGCGCCCGTCCGGGTCGACGCGCCGCAGCGCGTACGGAGCCGAGAAGTCATCGATCATCTCGGCGCTGCCGTCGCTGCAGGCGTCGGTCGCGACGATCACCTCGAAGCCGGCCGGGTCCGCCGACTGGCCCCCCAGCGACTCCAGCGCCCGGCGCAGCGTCTCCCGGCGCTGGTGCGTCGGCACGACCACGGAGACCGACGGCTCAGCCACCGGCGCCTCCGGCTCGGGACCCGATCGCCTCCTCGTAGACCCCGGTCAGGCGCCGCGCCCAGGCGTCGGGGCCGCAGTGGCGCTCGGCGAACGCGCGCGCCTGCTCCCCGAGAGCACGGCGCCGCCCGTCGTCAGCGAGCAGATCCGCCGTCGCCGCGGCGATCCCCTCCCCATCGTCGGCGATAGCCAGCGGCGGCTCCTCGCCGAAGCAGTCGTAGCCCTCGCGACCGCGGCTGGTCGTGACCACAGCCTTGCCTGCCGCCATCGCCTGCAGCACCTTCATCCGCATGCCTCCCCCCGTCCGCACCGGCGCCAGCACCACGGCAGCCTCTTCGAGGTGGGGAAGGACGTCGGGTGCATCGGCGACCAGCTCGACGTCGGGGCCGGCGAGCGCCTTGATGTCGGGCGTCGGTTCGGTGCCGACGATCCGCAGCCGCGCCCCCGGGGCCTGCGCCCGCACCGCCGGCATGATCTCGGCGGCGAGCCAGTGGGCGGCGTCGCGATTGGGAGAGTGGGCGAAGTTGCCGACGAAGAGCACCGTGCCGGCGACCTCGCGGCCCGAGTCCGCGGCGGGCGGAGGAACGAGGCCGAAGGGGTCGACCCGCACCCGCGGGGCCACCTCCGGCGCCAGCTCGACGAGCGTCTCCGCGTCGCGGCGGCTGAAGACCTGGACCAGGTCGAAGCGGTTCCAAGCCCGGCGCTGGAAGCCGCCCCAGCGGCGCCAGTCGATCTCCCCGAAGGCCCAGCCCGGCCAGCTCCGAGGCGACCTGGACGGCCAAGCGAACGGTCGTGGGCGCAGCACCTCGTGATGGGTGAACACGCTCGGGATCCCGGCGGGATAACGGAAGATCGACATCGCGCTGTCGTCGATCGCGACCACGTCGAAGTCGCGCTCGGCCGCGAGCCGGTCGAGGATCGCCTGGATCCCGGGGTCCGCGTACCAGACGGTGCGCCATGGCCAGGGTCCGCGCGCCCAGGTCGTCGCCAGGCGCAGTTGCCGGCGGCGACGGCGGCGCCCGGGAGGCGGCCGGCGGCGGTCCGCGGCGTGGACCTCGACCTCTCCCCGCAGGCGCTCGACCGCCTCCGCCTGGCCCGGCTCGTCGCCGACGGCGGTAACCAGCGTCACCTCGTGCAGCTCCCGCAGCCCCAACAGCTCGGCATACAGGAGGACGGGAATCGCGCCGCCTCCGTCTGCCTGGGGCGGCACCGGCGTGACCAGCAGGACCTTCACCGGCCCCGGCCGGCCCGAGTGAGCCGCATCACTCCAGCCCCGCGACCCGGACGCCGGCTTCGGAGCGCCGCAGGCGGCCGAGGAGGCGGTTCAGGAGGAGGCGCCGTTCGGGATAGAGGAAGAGCTCGGCGAGGCGGTGGGCCAGCGGTCGCGGCAGCGTCGCCTCCAGCGTGAACCAGACGAGAAACATGGCCTTCATCGGCGCCGATGCGTCGAAGCGGCGGCCGGTCGCCCGCACCGCGGCGGTCAGCAGGCCGATCCGGGTGTCGCCCGCCACCGGATGCTCCCGCGGCGCCAGCCGCAGCGAGATCAGGCGGTTGCCGAGGTCCGACAGCGAGAGGATCGAGTCGGGCCGCGCCAAGCCGATCGCGTCGGCCCGGCGTTCGAGCGAGCGGAAGGTGACGTCCGCGTAGACGATCGCATCGCGAACGTGATCGAGGTCGAGCTTCGTGTGGTCGAGTTCGTAGCCGTTGCCGCCGTGGACCCTGTACTCGGCGCAGACCTCGTCAAGTGCCGCCGAGCTGCCCGAGAGGGCAGTGAGGTGAACGAGGTACCAGTCGGCGCCGCAGAGCGGGTAATCGGCCTCCGGGATCGGCAGCAGGTCACGCAGCGAGGACAGCCGGAAGGCGGTGCCGCCGCCCGGCAGCCAGGCCAGGTCGAAGGGGAAGGCCAGCTCGGCACGCCGCACGTCCCCGGTTGGCGCCAGCAAGTGCTCGTAAGGCTTCGTCTCCCCGGTCAGCCTGCCTTCGCCGTCGATCACGGCCATCCGGAACTGCACCTTGACGAGGTCCGCATCGGCCTCGAACGCCTTCGCCACCAGATTGGCCGCCTCGGGCCGCAGCACGTCGTCGGCATCGAGCACCACCAGGACCTCGCCCTGGCAGCGGGCGATGCCCGCGTTCAGCGCCGACGCCTGGCCACCACGCTCCTTGAGGATCACCTCGATCCGGTCCTGGTAGCCGGAGAGGATCTCCCGCGAACCGTCGTCAGAGCCGTCGTCGACGGCGATCACCCGCACTCCAGGCCGGGTCTGGGCGAGGGCGCTGTCGATCGCGGCGGCGAGAAACCGACCGTAGTTGTGATTGGTGATGACTATGTCGACACCAAGGTCGCGCCGCACGGGAGCACTAGTATCGCGCGCGATGGATGCCGTCGCCGTCCGCCGCGAATCGTTCGCTTGGAGCAGGCGTTCTTTGCTTCCGAACCGTTTCGCGATCATCGCCTTCGCCAGCGGGGCGGGGCTCTTGCTCTGCTCCCTCGCCAACGCCTTATCTCGCGCCGGCGAGGCACCCTCACCGCTCCTCTACTGGGCCGGCATTCTCGTGATCGTGCTGCCGATCTTCTACCGGCTCACGTCGGAGGAGGCATCGCCCGGCGAGCGCCTGGCCCTCGTCTGTCTGCTCGGCCTGGGCCTCTACGGCGTGAAGCTGGTCCGCGACGCTCCGATCTTCACCTTCGCCGACGAGTTCCTCCACGGCTACAACTCGAATCAGATCAGCCAGCACCACCATCTCTTTCACGCCAACCCGATCCTCGAAACCTCCCGGTACTACCCCGGCCTGGAGGGAGCCACGTCGGCCCTGAGGACGTTGACCGGCCTCTCGAGCTACACGGCCGGCGCGATCATCATCGGCGCCGCGCGGCTCCTCGCCATGAGCGCGATGTTCGTGCTGTTCTGGCGGGTTTCCGACTCCGACCGAATCGCCGGGATCGGGACGGCGATCTTCACTGCCAATTTCAACTTCCTCTTCTGGAGCGCCCAGTACTCCTATCAATCGATGGCGCTCCCGCTGCTGCTGCTGATCATGCTCGCGGTGGTGGAGATGGACTGGGCGGGCCGAGCGGCAAGAGGGGCGTGGGAGGCGCTGGCCGCCCTGACGATTACGGCGGTGGTGATCACCCACCACATCACCTCTTACGCGGTCGCCACCGTCCTCGTCGTCCTTTCGGTCCTCACGGCAAGAACACGGCGCGCTGCCAACCCGTGGCGCCTGGCAGTGCTGGCGGTCGTTCTGACGACGGGCTGGCTCGTCGTCGTCGCCAGCTCCACGGTCGGCTACATCACGCCGACGATCACCAACGCGATCGACTCGACCCTGCACACGGCCTCCGGCGAGGCGCCGACCAGGGGCCTCTTCCAGGGGGGCAATGCGAGCGCGACGATCGAACAGGCTCCGACGCTCGCCCGGGCCGTCTCCCTGCTCGCCGTGCTGCTGCTCGCCGCCGGCCTGCCGTTCGGACTGCGCACCGTTTGGCGCCGCTACCGTAAGCAGCCGATCGCCATCCTGTTCGGGATCGCCGCGATCGGCTTCTTCGGCGCCCTTGCCTTGAGGCTTGCGCCGGGGGCGTGGGAGAGCGGCAACCGGGCCAGCGAGTTCCTCTTCATCGGCCTGGCCTTCGTCCTCGGCTGCACCGGGCTCGAGCGCTGGCGGCCTCGAGGTCGCGAGTGGCTCGGACGGGTCCTGACCGCCGCGGCCCTGACGGTCGTGGTCATCGGCGGCGCCATCGCCGGTTGGCCGTGGGACTCCCAGCTCGCCCATGCCGTCAAGACGTCTTCGGAAGAGGGGCCGACCATCTCCTCACCGCCGCTGGCGATGGCTGAATGGGCCAAGAAACAGGACTCGGAACGGAACTATGGGGCGCAAACCGCCACCTCCCGCATGCTCCTCGACCCGGCCGACCAGAAGGTCTACAGCGACTTCGAAGCCAACCTCATCGAAGTCATCCCCGCGACCAAGATCTTCCCCTTCCAGAAAGCGCTTTTGCACGAAGCACACATTCGCTTTGTCGTGATCGACCGCAGGGCGGTCGCCGGCGACGGCATCCGCGGCTTCTTCTTCTCCGAAGGAGCTTCCGCGACCAGCGGCTGGCTGCCGCGCGCAGCGGTGACGAAGTTCGAAAAAGTCCCCGGCGCCACCCGTATCTACGACAGCGGCTCGATCGTCATCTACTCGATCGAACCCGACCGCAAGGACGAAACGCTGAAGCCATGAGAGAGCACCGGGACCTGAGACTGATCCTCGCCTTGACCGTCGTTTGCGCGGTCGGGTCGCTGATCACCCCGCTGGGGGCGGTCCGGGTGATCTTCGCGGTCCCCCTGGCCCTGATCCTTCCCGGCTACGCGATCACCGCGGCGGTGTTCGGCTCACACCTGCCGGCCTGGCCCGAGCGGATGCCGCTGACGCTGGGGATCAGCCTCGCCTCCGCCGCACTGGCCAGCCTGGTCCTCAATTACCTGCCGGGCGGGATCCAGGGCTTTCCCTGGGCGCTCCTCCTGGTCTTGATCGTGCTGCTCGCCTGCCTCTCGGCCGCGCGCCGCCGCGGCCGCCAGCAGACGCCCTCCCTGCCGAGCCTGAAGCCGAGGCCGGTAACCGTGGTGCTTGGGATCGGCACCGTGGCAATGGTGGTGGTGGCGCTGATCCTCGCCCAAGCGACCCCCGAGAACGGCCATGCCTCTGGCTTCACGCAGCTCTGGATCGCCCCCCCGAAACCGACCGATGTCTCGACCCGGATTGGAATCACCAGCGAGCAGCAGCAGACCAGGGCTTACCGGCTGGTGGTCAAAGTCGAAGGCAAGGCGAAGCCGGAAGTCGAGACCTTCGAGCTCAAACCGAGCCAGACCCACCTGGTGAAGATCGACTCCGGCGGGACCGGGCCGCCGGCTGGCGTCGTAGCGAAGCTCTACCTGCGCAGCGATCCGAGCAGGGTGTACCGCCGGGTTTCCACTCAATTACGATGACGCGCCCGATGCGAATCCTGATGCTGACCCAGTCCTATGCGCCGATCGTCGGCGGCATCGAGCACATGGTCGAAGCCATCAGCGACGAGCTCGTCAAGCGGGGGCACGAAGTCGCCGTCGCCACGCTCCGTCAACCGAAGTCGGAGCCGACAGGCTCCGAGGCAGTCCCGGCCTTCGGCCTCGACACGCTGGTGCACAGCCTCCCCGGCCTGAACCTCGAGGAGGAGCGGCGCCACTCGCCGCCGGGCCCCGACCCCCGCACGACGTGGGAGATCCACCGGTTAATGAAGAGCTTCCGCCCAGACGTCGTCCACGCCCATGACTGGCTGATCCACTCCTACCTACCCCTCGACCGACGGTCCTCCCCGGCGCTGGTCCTCTCGATGCACGACTACGGGTTGACCTGCGCAACCAAGCGGTTCATGCATCGGGGGGAGTCGCTCTGCAGCGGCCCGGGAACGGGCAAGTGCGTCCAGTGCGCGTGCGACGTCTACGAGAGCGTCGCCAAGGGAGCCCCGTCGGCGCTCGGGACCAGGATGTCCGAGCGCCGCATCCGCCGGCACGTCGACGTCTTCCTGCCGGTCAGCAGCGCGGTCCGGGACCTCTGCCGACTGGGGCCCGAGGACACGCACCGGGTTATCAACAACTTCGTTCCCGGCCAGCCGGCGCCGCTGGGAGAGGAACCGGAGCTCTCCGATCTTCCGGAGGAGCCGTTCATCATGTACTTCGGCGACGTCAGCGAGGAAAAGGGAGTCCACAACCTCGTCGCCGCCTACCGGGAGCTCGAGAACGCGCCGCCGCTCGCCCTGATCGGTCGCCGCATTCCCGGTGAGATCGACGAGCCCTCAAACGGTGTCTCGGCGCTCGGGCGGATGCCCCACCGGATTGTGCTCGAGGCGCTGAGACGGTCCTTGTTCACCGTCGCCCCGTCGATCTGGTCGGACCCATTCCCGGTCGTCGCGCTCGAGGCCGCGGCGGCGGGCAAACCGACGATCGCCTCGCGCATCGGCGGCCTCCAGGACTCGGTCGTCGACGGGGAGACCGGTTTCCTCGTCCCCCCCGGCGACCGCCAGGCCCTGGCTCAGGCAATGCGGCGTTTGATCGACGACGCCGAGCTGAGGGAGCGAATGGGCGCCGCCGCTGCCGCCCGCCAGGCGGAGCTGTACACCCCTGACACGATAATTCCGCAGTACGAGCAGGCCTACGAGCTCGCGCTGGAACAGCGCCGCTCGCGAACCGCCGGCTAGCTACACCGGATTGCGACCGCATCGTGCCGAGACGCCTTGTGTTCCAGTCAGAAGCTGCCGATGAACCGATCGACCCTTGATGGCGTAATGAGAGTGAACAGAAATGAACGCCGCTAGTAGCCAAATTCCAGCTTCGCCCTCCCCTCGCCGTCTTCGCGCGCTGGCGCTGTTCTCCCTCCTCCTGGCGGCAACGCTCTTCGCCGGGCTCGGCATCTCGCAATCGGCTGACGCGAAGCAAGGTCATGGCGGCGGTGGACCGGCAATTTACTGGGGCGCTCAGATCGGCGACCATCTGACCGGCGAACAGGCACCGTGGGACATGAACGCGCTGTACAAGTTCGAGCGCCTGGCGGGAAAGAAGGTCTCGCTTGACAGCTTCAACGCCCCCTTCGCCAGCTGCGCCGGTTCGAAATGCACGTTCAACCCCTTCCCTTACACGCCGTTTGAATCTCTACGTGCGCAAGGCGTTATCCCCGTCTTCGGCTGGAGCAGCTCTTCGATCTCCGAAGGCACCTCGGACCCGAAGTTCTCGCTCGCAAAGGTCATCAACGGCAAGTACGACAACTACATCCGCCAATTTGCCACCACCGCCGCGGTCTGGGCCCACCCGTTCTTCCTCCGCTTCAACTGGGAGATGAACGGGGACTGGTTTCCGTGGTCAGAGGGAGTGAACGGCAATCGCCCGGGCCAGTACGTCGCGGCCTGGCGCCACGTCCACGACATCTTCACGTCGGTCGGCGCCACCAACGCGACCTGGCTCTGGTGCCCGAACATCGACCGCAACCGCAAGCTGAGGGGCCTCTACCCCGGCAACAAGTACGTGGATTGGACCTGTCTCGACGGTTACAACTGGGGGACCCGGTACAGCTGGTCCCACTGGACATCCTTTAAGCAGACGTTTGCCAGCTCTTACAACGCCGTTCGTAAGCTCGCCCCCAGTAAGCCGATGATGCTGGGCGAGGTCGCGTCGACCGACTACGGCGGATCGAAGTCCGGCTGGATCAAGGAAATGCTCTCCTCACTCCCCAGAGTGTTCCCAAAGGTGCGGGCGTTGCTCTGGTTCGAGGTGAATGACCGCGGGACCCACTGGCCGATCGAGACTCCCGCGAGCGCCAAGAATGCCTTCGCCCGAGGCATCCGCAAGTCGATCTACACCAGCAACGAATTCAGCGAAATCGCGGCGAGCCCGATCCCCGCCCCCAGACGCTGATCACGGCACCGCCAGCTTGCCGACGCTGTTCGGACTCGCGGTGAACGGCGCCCGGGCGGATCCGACCTGGTAGGCCCTTTCCGCCGCAGCCAGATCCTCGAGGGGCCAATCCCTGCCGTCCCCCAGGGTGTCGTTGTAATAGACCATCGCCTTGATCGCCGGAAAGGCGGTCGGAACTCGTTCGAACGCTTCGCTGATGTAGGCGGCCTTCCGACCCGCCTGGTTCGAAGCGGCCCACTCGGGAAGGATTATCGGCTTGTCCGGTGCCAGTTCCTGGAACAACTTGTAGGTCGGACCGAAGACCTTCGAGAAGCTTTCGGTGCCGTAGCTGTAGCCGTCGGCCCCCATCCAGTCGACGTAGGCGTCGCCGGGATACCAGGCGGTTGGATTCGCGGGGACGCCCGCTCCCGAAGTGAGGTTCGGGGTGTAGACGTTTGGGTTCCAGATCCAGGACACGTTCGGCGCCGTCAGCAGGTCGTGAAGATGCCGGTAGGCGGCGACCCACTCCTTGGCCTGGTCCTGTCCGCCCCAGGGGTACCAATCGCCGTTCATCTCCCAGTCCCAGCGGAGCAGCACCGGACCCCCGTAGGCATTGAGGGCCGCGTTCATGTTGTTGATCGCTGCGTCCTGAGAGCCGTTGACGATCTGGCTCAGATCGCTGAACTCGGTGATCAGCATCGGGACCGCGCCGTGCGCCTGGATCCGCTGCAGGACATCCGGGTAGATCGACCCCCAGTCCTGATGAACCTGGAGGATCGCGACGCGATGCCCGCTGTGCGCTTCGAAGGTTTCCAACGGCTTCATGTTCCACGGCGGGTTGCTGGTTTCGCCGTAGACCGAACCGCCGACCGTGGCGCCCAGATACACCTCCTGGCCGGGCGAAGCGGGGATCGACCTCTTGATCGCCACCCGCGAAGAGATCCGCGAGCGCCGCCGGACAGGCCGGTCCCGCTTGGAGCAATGGGAACAGACGCGATGCTCCGGGGCGCTCTGTGCCTGGGCGATGTCGACAGGGCTGCTCATCGCGGCAGCAAATACCGCGAGGGAGGCGACGAAGATCGCGAGCGGATGCTTGTGTCGGGTGAAGTCGCAGGCCATCGAGAAACCTCTGGTCGATTTCTGGGGACTTCCATCTGTCGTCGCCCCGGTGATGGCCCTTGACGGCGTCGGCCGCCCCTGGACGAATTTCCGATTGACCGCGGAGGGCAGTGGCCTGGGCGGCCCGCATCGGCCGTTTCATCCGGGCGCCGTGCGCCTGGGCCGTGCGGACCCTCCTGCTAGGGTCGGCCGCCCTTACGGGCCGCAACCTCTGGAGGCCATCTTGACTTCGTCCCCTAGCCACGCCCTGCTCCAATCGGACGATGAGTGGGATGTCCGCAATCGCGTCCTTTCAGAGACGCTCACCGAGCTGGTCCGCACCGAATCCAGCAAGGAAGCCAGGACGGCGCTCGACATCGGCTGCCAGAATGGCTGGACGACCGATCGCTACGCCCAGCTGACCGGCCTCGATTGGGTGGGCATCGACCCGGCGCTCGAGGAGCCGACGAAATCGCCCAAGGGGATCGACCTCCACCCGGGCTTCTCGAACAAGCTCGACTTCCCCGACGACTCCTTCGACGTCGCGATGCTGGCGAACGTCTACGAGCACATCTTTCCCGAGGATCGCGTCGCCTCGTTCCGGGAGATGCGCAGGGTCCTCCGCCCCGAGGGCTTGGTCGTCGGCCAGATCCCCAACCCATACTTCCCGATCGAGTCCCACAGCCGGCTGCCCTTCATGGGCTGGCTGCCGATGCGAGCCCAAAAAGCGTATTGGAAACTTTCGCCGGTCTCCTGGGAGCACGACTTCTTCGTCGTCACCCCTAAGCACCTGCGGCGCGACGCGGCCGCCGGCGGCATGCGGCTGGCGATGGTGCGGAAGTTCAACTACCCGCCCGAGGTGATCCCGGAGAAAGTTCGCTGGCTGGCGCGCTTGCTGGAGCGCCCGATGCGGGTCTGGCCCTGGGCCTGGCAGTTCGTCCTGCGGCCCGACTGATTCGCGTCGGGCAGCCGTGGCCGCCCGACGCTTCCTAAGTCCGAAGCCTCAGCCGAGGCGCTGCTCGAGCGCGGCGAGCTGGGCGCTGACCTCGGCCGGCAGCTTGTCGCCGAACTCGGCCAGGTGGGCTTTCACCTGCGGCAGCTGCTCCTTGACCTTCTCGACGTCGACGCTCAGCAGTTCCTCCATCGCACCGGCGGAGATGTCGAGGCCCTCGGTGTTGATCTCACCCTCGGCGGGAAGCAGCCCGACGGGAGTCTCGACCGCCTCGCCTTCGCCTTCGCAGCGACGGAAGACCCACTCGAGGACACGGCTGTTCTCACCGAAGCCGGGCCAGAGGAACTTGCCGTCGGCGTCTTTGCGGAACCAGTTGACGTAGAAGACGCGCGGCAGATCGGCGCCCTCGCGCTGGCCGACCTTCAGCCAGTGGGCGAAGTAGTCGGCCATGTTGTAGCCGCAGAAGGGCAGCATCGCCATCGGGTCGAAGCGCAGCTGGCCGACGGCGCCGGCCGCGGCAGCGGTGGTCTCCGAGGACATCGTCGCCCCCATGAAGACAGCGTGCTCCCAGTCGTAGGCTTCCTGCACCAGCGGCACCACGGTGGCGCGGCGGCCGCCGAAGAGGAAGGCGTCGATCGGGACGCCGGCAGGGTCCTCCCACTCGGGCGCGATCGAGGGGCACTGTGAGGCGGGGGTGGTGAAGCGCGCGTTCGGGTGCGCGGCGGGCGTCTCGGACTCGGGGGTCCAGTCGTTGCCGTGCCAGTCGATCGCGTGGTCCGGCGCCTCGCCGGTCATCCCCTCCCACCAGATGTCGCCGTCGTCGGTCTTGGCGCAGTTGGTGAAGATCGAGTTCCGCTCGATCGTGTCCATCGCGTTCGGGTTCGTCTTGTGGCTGGTGTTGGGGGCGACGCCGAAGAAGCCGGCCTCGGGGTTGACCGCGTACAGGCGGCCGTCGTCGCCGAACTTCATCCAGGCGATATCGTCGCCGACCGTCTCGACCTTCCAGTCGGGCAGGGTCGGGACCAGCATCGCCAGGTTGGTCTTGCCGCAGGCCGAGGGGAAGGCACCGGTGATGTACTTGACCTTGCCCTCGGGCGAGGTCAGTTTGAGGATCAGCATGTGCTCGGCCATCCAGCCCTCGTCGCGGGCCATCGCCGAGGCGATCCGCAGCGCGAAGCACTTCTTGCCGAGCAGGGCGTTGCCGCCGTAACCCGAGCCGTAGGACCAGATTTCGCGGCTGTCGGGGTAGTGGACGATGTACTTGTTGGCCTCGTTGCAGGGCCAGGAGACGTCTTCGACGCCCTCGGTCAGCGGCATCCCGACCGAGTGGACGCAGGGGACGAACTCGCCGTCGGAGCCGAGGACTTCGAGGGCGGGCTTGCCCATCCGGGTCATGATCCGCATGTTGGTCGCGACGTAGGCAGAGTCGGTCAGCTGGATCCCGATTTCGGAGATATCGGAGCCGAGCGGGCCCATCGAGAACGGCACCACGTACATCGTGCGGCCCTTCATCGAGCCCTTGAAGAGGTCGTTGAGGGTGGCGCGCATCTCGGCCGGAGCACGCCAGTTATTGGTCGGTCCGGCGTCCTCCTCCTTCTCGGAGCAGATGAAGGTCCGGTCTTCGACGCGGGCGACGTCGCCGGGGTCGGAGAGGGCGAGGTAGGAGTTCGGCCGCTTGGCTTCGTCGAGGCGCTCGAAGGTGCCGGCGTCGATCAGGACCTGGGCGAGGCGGTCGTACTCCTCGGCGGAGCCGTCGCACCAGTAGACGGAGTCGGGTTCCGTCAGCGAGGCGATTTCGTCCACCCAGCTGAGAAGTTTTCCGTGGGTCGTCAGCTCGTCAGGTGCAGTCGTCAGGTCGCTCATTCGCCTCTCTCTAGTTCTTCGGTTTGAGGCCGACCATCGTGATGTCGGCATCCTTGTTCCTGATCGTCAAAGTCGCTACTTCTCGCCTGTCATCAGCAAAAGTCACTTCGCAAGTGAAGGTCGCGCCCGGGTCAACAGACTGGTCCGAGGGGCAATCGACGGCCTTGATCTTCTCATGAATCGAGTCTTCGAGGCTCGCTTGGACCGTGTCCTGAAGCTTGACCTTGTCGACCACCGTGCCGCATCCATAGAGCGCCACAAGGCCGACGAACAGCGCGATCAAGAGGAAAACGCGTGACCGGGGGCGGTTCTTCCGGCCGAAGGGGGCGGGTAGCACCCGGGCAGTAAAGCAGGACCGGGAGACGCGGAAGCGGTTTCGGGGCGTCGTTGGATAGGGTCCCGCCGCGATGAGGTTCTACGAGTTCGAGGCGCGGAAGATTGTTGAGTTGGCGGGGATTCCCGTCACCAAGTACGGCTTCTGCACCAGCGCTGAGGAAGCGCGCACGGTTGCCGAGGAAATCGGTGGCCCGGTGGTGATCAAGAGCCAGGTGCTCTCCGGCGGCCGGATGAAGGCCGGCGGCGTCAAGTTCGCCGATACGCCCGATGAGGCCGCCCAGCACGCCGAGGAGATCCTCAAGCTGGAAATCAACGGCCACATGCCGCGCGGCGTCCTCGTCGACCCCAAAGCCGAGGTCAAGCAGGAGTACTACGCCAGCGTCGTCTGGGACGGGACCGCAAAGAAGCCGCTGATGCTGTTCAGCGACATGGGCGGGATCGACATCGAGGAGGTCGCCGAGAAGCATCCGGATCACGTGGGCAGAGGCCACGTCTCCAATCTCCTCCCGATTGCCGACTTCGAGGCCAAGCAGGTCGTCGCCGCGACCGGCGTCACCGGCTCGCAGCTGAACCGCGCGACCCCGATCCTCGCCCGCCTCGCCCGCCTCTTCCGCGACAACGACATGACCCTGGCGGAGATCAATCCGCTGGCCGAGCTGACCGACGGCAGCTTCGTCGCCCTCGACGCCCACATGGAGATGGAGAACGAGGCGGTCGGCCGCCAGAAGAAGCTGCTGCGCAAGGAGCTTTCGATCGCCGAGGACGACACCCGCGAGACCTACGAGCCCTCCGACTTCGAGAAGAATGTCAGCGCGATCGACGCCGCCGACCACCGCGGCGTGATCCAGGGCAAGGACCACGGCTTCACCGGCAACCTCGGCCTCGTGATCGGCGCCGGCGGCGGTTCGCTGACCCTGACCGACGCGGTCCGCAACCAGGGCGGCCAGCCCGCCAACTACTCCGAGATCGGCGGTAACCCGTCGGTCGCCAAGGCCTGCGGCCTGGCCAAGGAGGTGCTGGAAAAGGACGGCGTCGAGAAGATCGCGGTGATGATGTCGATCGTCTCCAACACCCGCGTCGACATCGTTGCCCGCGGCGTGATCAAGGCCTGCCTCGAGCTCGGCAAGGACCCGGGCGAGACGATCGCGATCTTTCGCATCCCGGGTGCCTGGGAGGAGGAGGGCTTCAAGATCCTCGACAAGTACGGCGTCGAGTACTGCGACCGCTCGGTCTCGATGTGGGAGGCCGCCGGGCGCGCCGTCGCCAAGATCCAGGGGGCGCCTGCCTGATGTCGATCCTGCTTGACAAGGACACCACTTTCATCGTCCAGGGAATCACCGGTCGCGAGGCGGTCAACCTGACCCGCGAGTGCCTCGACTACGGCTCGAAGATCGTCGGCGGCGTCACCCCCGGCCGCAAGGGCCGCGAGGTCCACGGCGTGCCGGTCTTCGACACCGTCGCCCAGGCGGTCGAGAACCACGGCGGCCCGATCGACGGCTCCGTCGTCACCGTCCCCCCCGCCTTCACCAAGGACGCCGTCCTCGAGGCGATCCTCAACGGGATCAAGTTGATCGTGATCGTCACCGAGCGGATCCCACGCGGCGACGTCGCCCAGATGGTCGAGCTGGCGAACATGCGCGGCGCCCGCATCATCGGCCCCAACTGCCTCGGCCTGATCGTCCCCGAGGTCTGCAAGATGGGCGGCATCGGCGGCCCCGCCAAAGACGCGGCGAAGGCCTACCAGCCCGGCCGCGTCGGGGTGATGAGCCGCTCCGGCGGAATGACCACCGAGATCTCCTCCTCGCTGACGCAGGCCGGCCTCGGCGTCTCCACCGCCGTCTCGATCGGCGGCGACGCGATCATTGGCTCCGCCTACGCCGAGCTGATGCCCTACTTCGAGGCCGACGAGCAGACCGAGGCGATCGTCATCTACACCGAGCCCGGGGGCCGCATGGAGGCCCAGCTGGCCGAATGGGTCAAGGACAACAACTCCCGCCTGCCGATCGTCGCCTTCATGGCCGGCAAATTCATGGACGACGACGAGATGAAGGGCATGAGCTTCGGCCACGCCGGAACTATTGTCGAGGGGGTAGAGGACACGGCGACGGAGAAGATCTCCCGCCTCGAAGCCGCCGGCATCCGCGTCGTCGAGCGCATCGACCAGATCCCCGACGTCGTCAAGGAGAAGATCGGAGCCTGATGGCAGAGCAGCTGAACAAAGTCTTCATCGACGTCGAGGTCGACGCCTCGATCCAGAGCGACGCCGCAGTCGCCGCCAAGCTCGAAGAAGTCTGCCCCGTCGACATCTTCAAGAACGCCGACGGCAAGGTCGAGGTCGTCGACGAGAACCTCGACGAGTGCGTCCTCTGCAAACTCTGCATCGAAGCCGCCCCCACGGGCACCGTGCACGTCAAGAAGCTCTACGACGGCACCGAGCTCTCCTAGCTTCAGCCGCCCCCAGAATCACGAAGACCCGCCGAAGCGGGTCTCTTTCGTGCGGGGGAGCTACCCCCGGATTGGCTGACAACCGGGAAGGAGGCTAATTCTTGGCGTTTCCTCTGTCAATGGGGGGAGAATCTTCCCGCCTCAACCCTTATAGCTGCGGAGGATGAAGCGGCGAGGTGTCGCGATTGGTTGACAACCAGGAGTCCGGCGTAGCCCGTCGGATGGGGTTCGAGTCCCCCGTCCTCCTCACGATTTGCTGCCGGGCGAGGAACAACCGGGGAAGCCGCCAAGTCACGCGGTCGATGGGTAGCTCCCATCCGATCTCCGGCCTCCGCCCGGCAGCTTGAGCGCACGCGGCGCTACAGGCGGAAGGTCTCGGCGGCGCGGGAGATCGTTGCGTCGGAGCCGTCTGGCATGCGGCCGGGTTTGACGCCGGTGTACTCCCCGGCGATCCCGCCCGTGGAGACCGTCAGCTTGAGAAAGCCGTACTGGGTCTGGTCGCCATAATTGAAGGTGACGCCCTGCCCGATCTCTTTGCCGAATTCGGTGCCTTTGGCGAAGCGATGGAGGTTGTGGTAGCCGGAGTTACCGATCACGATGTAGGGAATCTCGGCGTCGCCTCGCTTGCGGGTGAAGCGCTGGTAGTTGTGGACGTGCCCGGAGAGCACCAGGTCGGGAGTGCGGCCGGAGTCATCGAAGGCCTTGTCGAGCGCTTCCCCCATCCGTTCACTGCCACCGTGCATCGCGTCGATGCTGTAGGGCGGGTGGTGAAGGGTGACGATCAACGGCCGGTCAGCAGCCGCGTCTTTCAGCTCTCCGGTTAGCCAGTCGGTCTGGCTTTCCGCGAATTGGCCGTGCGAGACGACGTTGCTGTAGATGCCGACGATCGTCACCGCCTCCAGTTGGAGCGTCCAGTCGCAGTAGGGCTGGGTCTGCGTGTGCCGCTCGAACTCGAAGTGCGGATCGCTCGGCGGGATCGATGGCTGCGCGTCGCAGAAGTTCGCCATGAACCCGTCCAGGGGTTTGCGTTTGGTCGTTTTCCCCTTGATGTCGCCGTCGTGGTTGCCGGGAATGCCGACGATCGGCACCCGCAGATGCGCGTAAGGCTCGTAGAACTGGTGCGGGTACTCCCATTCTTCGCCGTAGAAGTAGACGATGTCGCCGACCGAGTAGACGAAGGCGGGAGGTGGGCCTGGCAGGTCCTGCATCGCGTAGGAAACCGCGTTCTGCGGACCAGCCGCTTTGACTCCACCGTGGTCGCCGATGACGAAGAAGGAGACCTCGGCCCCGGGGTCCTCGATCCCCACCGTGGCGGCCTTCGCCCTGCCGCCTCCGCCCTCGGGCAGCGGCTGTGCGTCCCCGTGCGGCGAGCTCTTCTGCAGCTGCGTGGCCGCCTCGACCGCATCGGACATCCCGACCGAGCGGGTGCCGGCGCTAGTCATAGGCGACCAGTCGCATCGAAGAGAAGTAGAGGACGTCGCGCAGCTCCGCCCCCTCGGCTCCCGGCACGATCGGCAAGACGGTCACCAAGAGGTGCTCGCGGTCGCCGGCCGCCCGATTCAGGCCCTCGCTGACGTCGACCATCTTCGTCAGCGGCGTCAGCGGGTGCAGCGGCCTGGTGTCGAACGGGTCCTTGGGATACGTCGGCACGTGGCAGTGGCCCTCGTCGCCGAAACAACCGCCGTGGCCGAGGATCGTGAAGCTGCCGGCGTAGCCGGCCTCCGGGCCCAGTGGGGTATCGATCCCCACCTCCGGCGCGTTGAGAAAGACCGCCGCCTTGAATGACGGTCCGGAGTGGTCGACATCGTAGAAGATCAGATCGGCAGCGCTGAAGTTCCCCTCGCGAATCGAGGGCGAGAGCGGCAGCGGATCGGAGTGGAAGCGCTCCATGGCCTAGGACCCCACCTGGGTGATCGAGAGCGAGTAGTCGTAGCCCAGAGCGGTCGGGTCGAGCACCTTCTCGGCGGTGAGATGAAACGGTTCCATCACCTGGTGGAGAACGTTGGAGGGGAAGCTCGCCTGCGGGTGCAAGAGCTGCCACTTCCGCCAGAGCCGGTCGATCATGCAGTGGTGGGCCCAGAACAACGGGTCGTAGGCCGCAAAGGGGATGTCGGTCATGTGCCCGCCGACCCACATGTGGACTTCGCCGTGGAAGTTGTCGAGATATTCGGTGAAGCGGGCGAAGTCCGGGTAGCGCAGCAGGCGGGCGATCTCAGTCCCGGTCGGGAGGGCGAATTTTTCGTGGTTTTCGTCTTCTTCCCGCCCCGGCTGACGAAAGGTGTCGGGATGTTCCGCGAGACGGATGCTGCCCCGGTCGCCCCTTCCTTCCCGACCCTGCCGCAGAGCCTCGTCGTTGATCCGCACCGAGTACATCGGGTTGTCGGTCCCGTCCGGGCGTTTCGGGTCCGCGTAGGCCGCGGGGACCTGGCGAACCCGGGTCCAGTCCCACCAGGGCAGCATCACGTCGTGGCCGGTGTCGCGCAGCGCCTGCTCGAAGCGGTAGAGGTAGGCGCGGTGCCACGGCAGGAAGGCGGGTTTGCCGTGGGCCTGCGAGCAGTACATCGGCAGCGGCAGCCCGTGGATCCCGGCCCAGTGCTGGTAGCCACGGTCATCTTTGATGTGGAGGAATTTCGCCAGCGCCTCCCGCAGCTCTTGCAGCTGAGGGGCCGTCATCTCGGTGATGCTGGGGCGATGCCGGACCGGCACCGCCTGCCGCTGAATGCTCGGGGCGCCGGTGGCCATCAGCGGTTCCTCACAGGCCGACGCCCACGGGTGCGAGCGACCCTCTCCCGCCACCAGGCCGCGGCGCCCGCCAGACCGAAACCGCTGAGCGGCACCACCCAGGGCAGCAACTCCTCGACGGGGACTCCGGAGACGTGAGCGAACACCTAGCCGACGCTTACAGAAAACTCTGGAGTAGTAGAAGAACCTTGATGTAGGAATCGCAAATACCGCGAATTCCGAGTGCGTCCTCTGGAAGCTCTGCATCGAAGCCGCCCCGCTGGCACCGTGCATGTCAAGAAGCTCTACGACGGCACCGAACTCTCCTAGCTCCAGGCCCCTCCAGAATCACGAAGACCCGCCGAAGCGGGTCTTTTTCGTGCGGGGGAGCTACCCCCGGACCGTCTGACAATCGTGCCTCGGAGAGTACCCCTGTGAGTTCCATCCGTCAAAGGGGGGAGAACTTTGCCTCCCGCAGCCTTATAGAGGCGGAGGATGAAGCGGCGAGGTGCCGCGACCGTTTGACAGTCGGGAGTCCGAAGTAGCACTTCGGATGGGGTTCGAGTCCCCCGTCCTCCTCACAATCTGCTGCTGGGCACAGATTTCCTGGCGAGGCCGCAAAGTCAAGCGGTCGACGAGTAGCTCTCGTCAAATCGATCAGCCCCGTGCCCAGCGGTCGAATGTGGCGTCCCGAGCCCAGAATCACGAAGACCCGCCGAAGCGGGTCTTTTCGTGCGGGGGACTACCCCCCGGAGCGTTTGACAATCAGGGGTCAGGCTAGCTCCCGTGCGATCCGTCACGTTACGGCGGTATAAATTTATAGTGCGGTAACGTTTACACCGATGGATGCATCGGTTCGCACTCGACTCTCGCGGGATGACCGCATGGCGCAGACGCTGACGGTCGCCCATGGGCTGTTTGCCGAGCGTGGCTACGCGGCCGTGACGATGGAGGAGATCGCCGCGGCCATCGGCGTCACCAAGCCGCTGCTCTACAACTACTTCGGCAACAAGGAGCGGCTCTACATCGCCTGCATGGAGCGGGCGGGCGACGCGCTGATTGCGACGATCGCCACGGCGGTCGACCAGACGGCGAACCCCGCCGACGCGCTCGGGGCCGGCGTCCGTGCCTTCTTCTCCTTCCTCGATACCGACCGCTCCGCCTGGGCGGTGCTCTTCGACGAGACCCTCCCCCAGGCCGGCGAGGTCTACGACCGCGTCGCCGCCTACCGCGGCCAGATCCTCGACCTCGTCTCCGCCTCGCTGCTGGCCCAGCTCCCCGAGCGCAGCCGGGACGCCGCCAAGGTCGAAGTCGAGGCCCTCTCCACCGCTCTGCTCGGCGCCTCCGAGGCGCTGGCGCGCTGGTGGCTGCGGACCGAGGCGATCGGCGCCGAGGACGCCGCCGAGCTCTTGATCTCCACCGTCGAGCCCGGCCTGCGCGAGCGGTCGACCCCCACTGCCAATTCCCCCCAAGGAGGACCCTCCCCGAAATGAACGCCAAAACCCGCAAAGTCGCCGTCGTCGGCGGCAACCGGATCCCCTTCGCCCGCTCCAACAGCGTCTACTCGCACGCCAGCAACCAGGACATGCTGACCGCCGCACTCGACGGGCTGATCGACCGCTACGGCCTGCAGGGCGAGACGCTGGGCGAGGTCGCCGGCGGCGCCGTCCTCAAGCACTCGCGCGACCGCGACCTGACCCGCGAGAGCGTGCTCAGCACCCGCCTCGCCGCCGAGACCCCCGCCTACGACGTCCAGCAGGCCTGCGGGACCGGCCTAGAGACGACGATCCTCGTCGCCAACAAGATCGCCCTCGGGCAGATCGACTCCGGTATCGCCTGCGGCGCCGACACCACCTCCGACGCGCCGATCGCCCTCAACGAGGGCCTGCGCGAGACGCTGCTGGAGGCCAATCGCGAGCGCTCGACGATGGGCAAGCTGAAGACGCTGACCAAGGTCCGACCTGGCCACATCGTCCCGGCGGTCCCCCGCAACGAGGAGCCGCGCACCGGCCTCTCGATGGGGGAGCACTGCGCGATCATGGCGACCGAATGGGAGATCGGCCGCAAGGAGCAGGACGAGCTCGCGGTCAAGAGCCACAAGAACCTCGCCGCCGCCTATGACCGCGGCTTCCTCGACGACCTGATGACGCCCTACATCGGCCTCGATCGCGACCAGAACCTGCGGCCGGATTCGAGCCTCGAGAAGCTGGCGAAGCTGAAGCCGGTCTTCGGCGGCCCCGAGGGGACGATGACCGCGGCCAACTCGACGCCGCTCTCCGACGGCGCCTCGACCGTGCTGCTCGCCTCCGAGGAGTGGGCGAAAGAACGCGGCCTGCCGATCCTCGCCTACATCACCGAGGCGCAGACCGCCGCCGTCGACCACGTCCACAAGCGCGAAGGGCTGCTGATGGCCCCGGCCTACGCGATGCCGCGGATGCTCGACCGCGCCGGCCTGACCCTGCAGGACTTCAACTACTACGAGATCCACGAGGCCTTCGCCGCGCAGGTGCTCTGCACGCTGAAGGCCTGGGAGGACAAAGGCTTCTGCACCGAGAAGCTGGGCCGCGACAAACCGCTCGGCTCGATCGACCGCAAGAAGCTGAACGTCAACGGCGGCTCGCTGGCGGCCGCCCACCCGTTCGCCGCGACCGGCGGCCGGATCGTCGCCGGCCTCGCCAAGCAACTGAACGAAGACGGCAAAGGCCGCGGCGTGATCAGCATCTGCGCCGCCGCCGGCCAGGGTGTCGTCGCGATCCTCGAGGCTCCGGGAGGTGCCAAGTAACCATGGCCGACCGCTACTCACAGGTTGTCAACGCGCCGCTCGTCGGCACCATCGCCAAACAGCTCGGGCTGCCCCAGCCGGTCGCGCTCGACCGCTTCAAGGAGGGCCAGCCGGTCGTTGCCGGCCCGGTCCTCTCCGGCGCCGCCCCCGAAGGCCGGCTCGGGAAAAACATCGCCGCGGTCCTCGACAGCGTCAAGGCCGAACGCGCCGGCGCCGAGGGCAAGGCGAAGGCGCTGGTCTTCGATGCCACCGGGATCGCCGACTCGACCGAGCTGGTCGAGCTGCAGCGCTTCTTCTACCCCGCCGTCTCGCGCCTGCAGCGCAGCGGCCGCGTCGTCGTCCTCGGCACCCCACCGGCGCAGGCCGGCTCGGTCGAGGCCCACATCGCCCAGCGGGCGCTTGAGGGCTTCACCCGCTCGCTCGCCAAGGAGATCGGCGGCCGCGGCTCGACCGCGCAGCTCGTCTACGTCGAACCCGGCGCCGAGGACCAGCTCGAGTCGACGCTGCGCTTCCTCCTCTCCCTCAAATCGGCCTACGTCTCCGGCCAGGTCGTGCGCGTCAGCAAAGGTGTCGCCGCCGAGCCGAAGATCGACTGGAACAAGCCGCTCGCCGGCAAGGTGGCGCTGGTCACCGGCGCCTCGCGCGGGATCGGCGCCGCGATCGCCGACACCCTCGCCCGCGACGGCGCCGAAGTCGTCGGCCTCGACATCCCGCAGATGTCAGCTGACCTGAAGGCCGTCACCGCGGCGATCGGCGGCCGCGCGATCGAGATCGACATCACCGCCGACGACGCGCCGGAGAAGATCGCCGCCGAGCTGTCCGACGGGGTCGACGTCGTCGTCCACAACGCCGGGGTGACCAAAGACCGGACGATGGCGAAGATGCCCGAGGAGCGCTGGGCGCAGCTGATGGAGATCAACCTCTCCAGCGAGGAGCGGATCAACGAGGCGCTGCTGGCGAAGAAGCTGCTGCGACCGAACGGACGCATCGTCGGCGTCTCCTCGATGGCCGGGATCGCCGGCAACAACGGCCAGACCAACTACGCCACCTCGAAGGCCGGCGTGATCGGGATGGTCGAAGCGATGGCGCCCGAGCTGGCGAAGCGCAAGGCGACGATCAACGCCGTCGCCCCGGGCTTCATCGAGACGCAGATGACCGCGGCGATGCCGATCGGCCCGCGCGAAGCAGGCCGCCGCCTCTCCAGCCTCTCGCAGGGCGGCCTGCCGGTCGACGTCGCTGAGACGATCGCCTGGTTCGCCAGCCCCGCCTCGACCGGCGTCAACGGCAACACGGTCCGCGTCTGCGGCCAGAGCCTGCTGGGAGCGTGACGTGACGAAGACCCTCGACAGCAGTCCCAGCATCCTGCCGCTCTACGCGCGCGCGGCGCTGCCGATGATCCCCGGCGCCTCGCACCTGCCCTTCGTCCCGGGCGGCGGCGGCGAGATCCCCGACGGTCTCGACCTCGAGCTCGCCGGCGTCCGCGCCGAAGCGGCCGACGTCGCCGCCTACGGCAAGGTCTGCGGCTTCGCCCTCCGCGACGCGCTGCCGCCGACCTACCCGCACATGCTCGCCTTCCCGCTGCACATGGCGGTGATGAGCAACGGCTCCTTCCCGTTCGGCGCCGTCGGCCTCGTCCACGTCGAGAACTCGATCGCGCAGAAGCGGCCGATCGGGATCGACGAGGAGCTGACGATCCGGGTCCGCCCGACCCCGCTGCAGCCGCACCCGAAAGGACAGACCTTCTCCCTGGAGACCAAGGTCCTGGTCAACGACGAGCCGGTCTGGCAGAGCACGAGCACGATGCTCCGCCGCGGCAAGCCCGCCGAGTTGCCGGAAACCTCCGATAAACGAGCAAAAGCGGCAACTCGACAGAAGGACTTCGAGTCGCTACCGGCCGACGCGCCGGCGAGCGCCGAGTGGAAGCTCGGCGGCGACCTCGGCCGCCGCTACGCCGGCGTCTCCGGCGACCGCAACCCGATCCACATGCACTCGCTGACCGCGAAGCCGCTGGGCTTCCCCGGCGCGATCGCGCATGGGATGTGGACCAAGGCGCGGGCCCTGGCCCAGCTGGAAAGCAGGCTGCCCGACGCCTTCGAGGTCGAGGTCCGATTCCGCAAGCCGGTCCTGTTGCCGGCACAGGTCGAGTTCGCCAGCGCCGAGCAGGGAGAAGACATCCTCTTCGCCGTCCGCGACGCAAAGAAGGGCACCCCCCACCTCGACGGCCGCGTGCGGCCGCTGACGAACAACACGCCGAAACCGCAAGGCACCTCGAATAGCGACGCCTCTCGCGGTCTCGCGAAATCCAAAGCCCCCAAAACCGGAAGGAAGACCAAGTGAGCACCAGCACTACCGAGAAGCAGGGGGTGGCGGAGCGCAGCATGGGCTACGGCCTCCGGGCGCTGAACCGCCTCGCCGGCTCCGACCTGCTGGACCGCATCCACATCCGCAAGCAGGTCGAGAAAGCCCTTTTCCAGGGCACCAAGAACGGCTTCAAGACCGCGACCGCGGCCGGCCGCACCTTCCAGGCCGCGCAGCGGCTGGGCAAACCGGCCCGCCAGAAGAAGGGCAAATCGAAGGGCCTCTTCGACCTCTCGCCCGACGACGAGCAGCAGATGTTCCAGGAGGCCGGCCAGGCCTTCGCCGCCGACCAGATCCGCAAGGCGGCGCTCGAGGCCGACGAGAAGCGCGAGACGCCGAAGGAGATCCTCGACCAGGCAAACGAGCTGGGCGTCAACATGCTCGGCGTGCCCGAGGAGCTCGGCGGGGTGATGACCGAGCAGTCGGCGGTGACCAGCGTCCTGATCGGCGAGGCCCTCGCCCACGGCGACATGGGCATCGCCTACGCCGCCCTCGCCCCCGGCGCCGTCGCCACCGCGATCGGCCTCTGGGGCTCGGCCGAGCAAGAGGCCACCTACCTCCCCGCCTTCACCGGCGAGGACATTCCGGTCGCCGCCCTGGCGATCCTCGAGCCGCGGCCGCTGTTCGATCCGATGCAGCTGGAGACGAAGGCGAAGCGCAAAGGCGAGGAGTGGATCCTCAGCGGTGCCAAGTCGCTGATAGCCCGCGCCACCGATTGCGAGCTGTTCATTGTCGCCGCCGACGCCGAGGGCATCGGCCCGGCCCTGTTCGTGGTCGAGTCCGGCGCTAAAGGCCTCGCGGTCGAAGACGAGCCGGCGATGGGCCTGCGGCCCGCCGCCACCGGTCGCCTGCTGATCGACAAAGTCAAACTCCCGGCCGGCGCGCTGCTCGGCGAGGGCGACGCCAAAGCCAAGGACTACGCCGCCTGCGTCAACCGCTCGCGGATCGCCTGGTGCGGGCTCGCCAGCGGAACCGCGCAGGCCGTCCTCGACTACGTGATCCCCTACGTCAACGACCGCCAGGCGTTCGGCGAACCGGTCTCCAACCGCCAGGGCGTCGCCTTCACCGTCGCCGACATCGGCATCGAGTCGAACGCGATGCGGCTGGCCACCCTGCGGGCGGCGAGCCGCGCCGACCGCGGCGAGAGCTTCGCCCGCGAGGCCGCGATCGCCCGCAAGCTCTGCGCCGCGAAGGGGATGCAGATCGGCTCCGACGGCGTCCAGCTGCTCGGCGGCCACGGCTTCGTCAAGGAGCACCCAGTCGAGCGCTGGTACCGAGACCTGCGAGCCGCGGGCGTGATGGAGGGCGCCCTGCTCGTCTAGGCGCACGCCTGACGAGCAGAAAGGAACCACATGATCAATCTGGAGATACCGAAGAAGTTCAAGCCGCTGGCGAGCCAGGCCAACCAGGTCGCCACCGAGGTGTTCCGCCCGATCTCGCGCAAGTACGACGAGGCCGAGCACGCCTACCCGAAAGAGCTCGACATGCTCGCCTCCCTGATCGACGGGATGAACGAGGGCTCCGACATCGGCGGCGCCGGGGCGGCCGGCGTCCGTCGCGAGAAAAGCGACGACGGCTCCAACCGCAACGGCTCCAACCTCTCCACCGTGCTCGGCATCATCGAGCTCTGCTGGGGCGACGTCGGCCTGCTGCTCTCGATGCCGCGCCAGGGGCTCGGCAACTCGGCGATCGCCTCGGTCGCGACCGAGGAGCAGTTGAAGACCTACGGCGGCAAGTGGGCCGCGATGGCGATCACCGAGCCGGAAGCCGGCTCGGACTCGGCCGCAATCCGCACCACCGCCGAGCTCGACGGCGACGAGTACGTCCTCAACGGCGAGAAGATTTTCGTCACCTCAGGCGACCGGGCCGACCTGATCGTCGTCTGGGCTTCGCTCGACCGCTCGAAGGGGCGGGCGGCGATCAAGTCGTTCATCGTCGAGCGCGACAACCCCGGCCTGAAACTGGACCGGCTCGAGCACAAGCTCGGGATCCGCGCCTCCGACACCGCCAACTTCACCCTGCAGGACTGCCGGGTGCCGAAAGAGGCGCTGCTCGGCGATCCCGAGGTGAAGGAGAAAGGCTTCGCCGGGGTGATGGAAACGTTCGACAACACGCGGCCGCTGGTCGCCGCGATGGCCGTCGGCGTCACCCGCGCGGCGCTCGAGGAGACTCGCAAGCAGCTGAAAGAGGCGGGCGTGAAGATCGACTACGACGTCCCCGCCAACAACCAGCACGCCGCCGCGGCACGATTCCTGGAGATGGAGGCCGACTACGAGGCCGCCTGGCTGCTCACCCTCCAGGCCGCCTGGATGGCTGACAACTCGAAGCCGAACTCGCTGCAGGCCTCGATGGCGAAGGCGAAGGCGGGGCGCACCTGCGTCGACGTCACCCTTGGCTGCGTCGAGCTCTGCGGGGCCGTCGGCTATGGCGAGAACGAGTTGCTGGAGAAGTGGGCTCGGGACTCGAAGATTCTTGACATCTTCGAGGGGACTCAGCAGATCCAGTTGCTGATTGTTGCTCGGCAGTTGCTTAAGAAGACTTCCAGCGAATTGCGGTAGCAGGAGGCGGTACCCCCTCTCCCGAAGCCCGTCGCGCAGCTGGGCGGACTTCTGGGCTCGAGCGTGACTTCTTGAGCCTTCGTGAGAGGGGGTACCGCCTCCTTTACGACAGTGGTTGGCAGACTCCCGATCCGTGAATCTGATTGAAGATCTCATGGAGCGGTCGCCCGCCTCGCAATTGGGGATCGTTGCTGTGGACGCTGAGGGGAATCGGCGGGATCACTTCTTTGGGGAATTGATCGCCCAGTCGGCTGGGCTTTCGGGGGTTTTTGCTGCTCGAGGGGTGCGGCGTGGGGATGTGGTTATGACGCTGGTTGGGAACCGGATCGAGTGGGTTTTGACTTTGCTTGCTTGCTGGCGGATGGGGGCTGTGGCGCTTCCCTGCAGCACGATGTTGCGGCGACATGATCTTGAGCATCGGGTGGCTGCTGCTGACCCGAAGCTTTGTGTTGGTGAGGAAGCGCTGCTGGCTGAGCTGCCCGACGGGGTGCCGGTGATGTCCATGGCTGACGTTGCCCGTGTCCTTGACGAGGATCTGCCGCAGGAGACTCCGGCGGCTATTGAGGAGATGGGGGCTGAGGATCCGGCTTTGATCGTCTTTACCTCCGGCACTACCGGTGAGCCGCGGGGGGTCGTTCATGGCTACCGGTACCTGATGGGGCAGCGGATTCAGGCGGAGCATTGGTTTGGGTCGCGGAAGGGGGATCTGGCCTGGTGCACTACTGCTACCGGCTGGTCGAAGTCGGCTCGCAACGTCTTCCTCGCCCCCTGGATCACCGGCGCCGCTGCGGTCATCCACGACGGCCGCTTCGACCCGGCCGAGCGGCTCGACTTCGCCGAGGCGCTCGGGGTCAACGTCCTCTGCCAGGCACCGACCGAGTACCGGATGCTGGCTCGCCGGGCCGCCCTGCGACCGCTGCCGGCGCTGCGGCGGATGGTCTCGGCGGGAGAGCCGCTCGACCCGGAGACGATCGCCGCCTTCCGCGAGGCGACCGGACTCGAGCCCGCCGACGGCTACGGCCAGACCGAGACCGGCCAGGTCACCGCCAACCTCGTCGGCGAGCCGGTGCGGCTCGGCTCGATGGGCAAACCGCTGCCCGGGATGGAAACCCGGATCGTCGAGGACGAACTGCAGCTGCGCGCCGCCTCCTCCCCGACCTTTCTCTCCCGCTACCTCGACGGCGAGCGCTTCGAGGGCGAGTGGTGGCAGACGGGAGACCTCGTCCGCGAGGAGGACGGCTGCCTCTTCTTCGAGGGCCGCGGCGACGACATCATCCTCTCCTCTGGCTACCGGATCGGCCCGACCGAGGTCGAGGCCGCGCTCCTCTCACACCCGGCCGTCGCCGACGTGGCCGCGGTAGCTGAGCCCGACCCCGAGCGCGGCTCGGTCGTGCGGGCGATCGTCGTTCTCCGCGACGACGCGGACAGCGGCGGCACTTCAGGCGACGATCTCGCCCGTGAGCTGCAGGAGCACTGCAAACGCGAGACCGCCCCCTACAAGTTCCCCCGCATCATCGAGTTCACCGCCGAGCTGCCGAAGACCAGCAGTGGCAAGGTCAAGCGGGCGCAGCTACGCCGCGAAGCGGCGGAGCGCTTTTAGGCGGATAGCTCGGCCGAATCGACCGGCCTGCCCAGGTGGTACCCCTGGGCCATGTCGACGCCGTACTCCTGCAGCAGCGTCCGCGTGTCCTCGTCCTCGACGAACTCGGCGATCGTCCGCTTGCCGAGGCCGCGGGCGATCTGGACGATCGCCTTCACCGTCAGCTGGTCGGCGTCGTTGCGGGTCAGGTCGCGGATGAAGGTGCCGTCGATCTTGATCACGTCGAACGGGACTTTCTGCAGGTATGCGAAGGGGCCGAAGCCGGCACCGTAGTCGTCGATCGCGACTTCGCAGCCGAACTCGGTCAGCCGGTCGGCGAAACCGGCAGCGGTTTCGTAGTCGTCGACGCGGGCAGTCTGGGTGATCTCGAAGGTACAGCGGGCGGGGTCGGCATCGCCTTCGTCGAGGCGGCGTTCGATGAATTCGAGTACCGAGAGGTCGGTCATCGAGGCGCCGGAGATGTTCATGTGCAGCGAGACGGGCGAACCGGCGCGCTGGCGCTCGCCGATCAGCTCCAGCGCCTTCGCCACCACCCAGCGATCGAGCTCCTGGACCATCCCCGAGCGCTCCGCCACCTCGATGAAGGAAGCCGCCGGAAGCAGCTCCCCGTCGTCCCCGGTCATCCGCAGCAGCAGCTCGTAGCGCTCGATCCCGCCCGAGGAGAGGCTGCGGATCGGCTGGGTCGCAAGGCGAAGGCGGTCGTGGGTGAGGGCGTCGCGGATCCTGGCGCTGGTCGTCTGCGCCCGCTTCGCGACCGAGCCGTTCCCGCCGGAGGCGTCGAAGAGGGTGATCCGATTCCGCCCCTCGGACTTCGCCTGATACATCGCCTGATCGGCGGCGACGAGAACCGCCTCGGCGCCGGCGCTGTCCTGGCCGCCGAACATCGCGATCCCGACGCTGATCGAGGCGGCACTGGCGTCGGAGTCCTGTGGCATTCCCTCGGCGACCTGAGCGCGCAGATCCTCGCCCAGCTGCATAGCCCCGGCGGTATCGCTCTGGGGCATCAGCACCGCGAACTCGTCGCCGGAGAGGCGGGCGACGATGTCGGTCGCCCGTACCCGCTCGCGCAGAATGTCGGCGACCCGCCGGATCAGCTGGTCGCCGGCCTGGTGGCCGAGGCGGTCGTTGACCTCCTTCAGCCCGTCGATGTCGATCACCATCGCCGCGCCGAGGCCACCGTATCGGGCGGCGAAGGAAACGTACTGGTCGAGTTCGGCGCGGAAGCGGCGCCGGTTGAGGAGCCCGGTCAGCGAATCGTGGTCGGCGAGGTAGCGAAGTTCGGCCTCGGTCTTCTCGGCCCGTTCGAGGGCGCCGCAGACCACCGCCCGATCCTCGGGCGCGAGCTTGGCGAGGACGGCATCTAAGCCCGGGTTCGGCTGGCCTGATTTGGACGGGTTGTTCACAAGGGTTGAAGGTATTGGGTTCCCCGGCCGCGCGTGCCCGCCAGGCAACAAATCTGGCTGTACTTCCAACTTTCAGCGACCCGACGGGTGCGAATACTTTGACTTATCCCTCTCCGGGTAGGTTGAGGCCATGCCCAACCGCCTCGCCGACGAGACGAGTCCGTACCTGATTCAGCACAAGGACAACCCGGTCGACTGGCACCCGTGGGGCAGCGAGGCCCTGGAGCGAGCCCGGGCTGAGGACAGGCCGATCCTGCTCTCGGTCGGCTACTCCGCCTGCCACTGGTGCCACGTGATGGAGCACGAGTCCTTCGAGGACCCCGAGACCGCCGCCTACATGAACGAGCACTTCGTCAGCGTCAAGGTCGATCGCGAGGAGCGTCCCGACGTCGACGCGATCTACATGGAGGCGGTGCAGTCGATCACCGGCCACGGTGGCTGGCCGATGACGGTCTTCCTCGACCCCGATGGGGTGCCGTTCTACGGCGGCACCTACTTCCCCCCGGACGAGAGCCGCGGGATGCCGAGCTTCCGGATGGTGATGGAAGCGGTGGTCCACGCCTTCGAGACCCAGCGCGAGGAGATCCGCGAAAAAGCGCCGATCGCCCGCGCCCGCCTCGGTGCGATCGGCGAGACCGAGCCAGGCGATCTGCCGGGGACGACCGAGCTCGAGGAGAGCGTCCAGCGACTACTCGCCGTCGCTGACCGCCGTCACGGCGGCTTCGGCGGTGCGCCCAAGTTCCCGCCCGCCTCCTCACTGGAGCTGCTGCTGGCGCGCGGCGAGACCGAGGTCGTCGAGTTGACCCTCGACCGGATGCTCGCCGGTGGCATCTACGACCAGCTCGGCGGCGGCTTCGCCCGCTACTCGGTCGACGCGATCTGGCTCGTCCCCCACTTCGAGAAGATGCTCTACGACAACGCCCTCCTGGCCCGCGCCTACCTGCACGGCTGGCAGACCCTCGGCCACGAGCGCTACCGCCGCGCCTGCGAGGAGACGCTGGACTGGATACTGCGCGAGATGCGCGGCCCCGAGGGCGGCTTCTACTCGGCCCTAGACGCCGACTCCGAGGGCGAGGAGGGCCGTTACTACGTCTGGACCCCCACCCAGATCCGCGAGGCGCTCGGCGAATCAGCCGCCTCGGATCCGAACTGCATCAGATTCTCCATCCAGCAGGTGGAGAATCTGATGCAGTTCTACGGGGTTAGCGAGGCGGGGAACTTTGAGGACTCGAGTGTGCTGCATTTGGCCCAGGGGGTCGAGGCGGCGGAGCCGGAGGGACTTGACGAGATGCGGCGCGCTCTGTTCGAGGCGCGCGCGCAACGGGTGCGCCCCGGCCTCGATGACAAGCGCCTCACCTCCTGGAACGCGCTGGCGATCGCCGCCCTGGCCGACGCCGGAGCGGTCCTCGGCCGCGAGGACTACCTCGACGCGGCCCGCAGCTGCGCCGATTTCGTCCTCACCGAGCTGCGCGATTCAGGCGGTCGCCTCCTGCGCACCTACAAAGACGGCCGCGCCCACCTCGACGCCTATCTCGAGGACCACGCCTTCCTGCTCGAGGCGCTGCTGACGCTGTACGAGTCGACTTTCGACGCCCGCTGGTTCACCGAGGCGCAGGCGCTGGCGGAGACGACGATCGAGCGCTTCGGCGACCCCGAGCGCGGCGGCTTCTACTCGACGGCCTCCGACCACGAAGAGCTGATCGCCCGCCGCAAGGAGGTAGGAGACCACCCGATCCCCTCCGGCAACAGCTCAGCAGCAATGGGCCTCTTCCGCCTGGCCGCCCTGACCGGAGAGCGCCGCTACGAAACCGAAGCCAAAGGAGTCTTCGCCCTCTTCTCAAAACCCGCCGTCCAACACCCAGACGCCTTCGCCCACCTCCTAAGAGCCCTCGACGTCCACCTCTCCCCCACCAAAGAGATAGCCCTGATCGGCAAAGACTTGGGAGAGCTCGCCGCGGTCGCGCGCCAGCAGCCGCTCTTCCACGCCGTCCTGGCCGGAGGCCCCGAAGGCACGGGCCAGCCTCCACTCCTAAAGGACCGCACCGCGGTGGACAGCAGCCCAACCGCCTACGTCTGCCAAAACTTCACCTGCCAACTACCGACCACCGACCCCACCGAGCTAAAACGTCTCCTCTAACCGCTCCTCGCGCGGGTGGCGACGATATTGAGGACTCTCCCGAAAGGGAGAGCCCAATATCGGAGACAGGACCCGCGCGCCGTGCGCTCAAAGAATCGGCAAGAAGTTCTCGATCTCGTAAGGCGTCACTTGAACCCGGTAGTCGTCCCATTCCTGCCGCTTAATCTCAACAAACCGCCGAAAAGTGTGCTCCCCAAGCGTGCGCAGAACCAGCTCCGACTCGGCCGCAAGCTCGATCGCCTCGCCAAGCGTCGCCGGCAGCTGCTCGATCCCCTGGTGCGACAGCTCCTCCTGGGAGAGGTGGTAGAGGTTCTGCTCCATCGGCTCCGGCAGCTCGTAGCCCTTCTCGACCCCTTCCAACCCCGCCTGCAGCATCGCCGCGAAGCAGAGGTACGGGTTGGCGGCGGGGTCGGGGCAGCGCAGCTCGGCCCGGGTCGCTCCCTCCTTGCCGGGGTGGTACAGCGGCACCCGGATCAGGGCCGAGCGGTTGCGACGCGACCAGGCGAGGTAGACCGGGGCCTCATAGCCCGGCACCAGCCGCTTGTAGGAGTTGACCCACTGGGCGAAGAGCGGTGAGATCTCACGCGCGTGCTTGAGCTGGCCGGCGATGAACGACTTCGCCACCGGCGAGAGGTAGTAGGGGTCGTCTTCGTCATAGAAGGCGTTCTTGCCGTCTTTGCTGAGCGACTGGTGGACATGCATCCCGGAGCCGTTCTCGCCGAACAGCGGCTTCGGCATGAAGGTCGCGTGGTAGCCGTACTTCATTGCGTACTCCTTGACGACGATCCGGTACGTCATGCAGTCGTCGGCCATTTCGAGCGCGTTCTTGTAGCGCATGTCGACCTCGTGCTGGGAGGGGCCGACCTCGTGGTGGGTGTACTCGACGTGGATCCCCATTTTCTCCAGCGCCAGCACCGTCTCGCGGCGCAGGTCCGAGCCCGCATCGAGCGTCGTCAGGTCGAAGTAGCCGCCCTCGTCGAGCACCTCTGGCACGCCGCCCTCGGGTTTGGCCGAGCGGAAGTAGAAGAACTCCAGCTCGGGGCCGATGTTGTAGGCGTCGAAGCCGAGGTCTTCGGCCCGTTTCAGCGCCCGCCGCATGATCCAGCGCGGGTCGCCCTCGTAGGGGCCGCCGCCGGGGACCTGGACGTCGCAGAACATCCGCGCCACCGCGTCCTCCTCCGGGCGCCAGGGGATCAGCGCAAAGGTCGAGGGGTCCGGCACCGCCAGCATGTCGGACTCCTCGATCGGGTTGAAGCCGGTGATCGAGGAGCCGTCGAAGCCCATCCCGCCGGCGAAGGCGTCCTCCAGCTCGCTGGCGTTGACCGAGAAGCTCTTCAGCTGGCCCAGCACGTCGGTGAACCAGAGGCGGATGAAGCGGACGTCGTGCTCCTTGACGAGCTCGATCACGTCGGCGGCGCTGCGGGGTTGCTCTGCCATGCCTCATGCCTCCTTGGCGCTGGGGAAGGCCGCAACGATAGGCGAATGAACCGAACAGGTGCGGAACGACGTAATACGGGTAGAGAATTCTGATCCGATGGGCCTTGAAAGCGTCCTCGGAACCAGGTATAACTTACGTCAAGTAAGTAAGCGGCTAAAAGTAAAGTAAAGGCCACATAACGGCTCTGTAAAGCGAAATGCCGCCCGAAATCAGAGCCAGAAGCGAGAACGCACGTGACGGTAAAAACCGCAGTGAGCAGATTCCAAATCCACGACGAGCTGACGGCGCCTGACGAGAGCGCTCCCCTGATCAAGACGATTCAGGCCGCCGGGGGCGCGGTGACGAAGTTCGTCGGCGTGCTTGCCGGGGCTCCCGCAGTCCTGCGCGCCTACACCCGGATGCGCTCCGAGCTGCGCGGCGGCATCCTCCCCCAGGCGACCCGCGAGCGGATCGCCCTGGCTGTCGCCGAGTACCGCGAGGACAACTACAGCATCGCCCAGCACGCCAAGTCGGCACGGCGGGCAGGCTTGGGCCTAGACGAGGTCTCGAAAGCCCGCAGCTTCACCTCCGCTGACCCGAAGGAGGCAGCGCTCCTGGTCTTCCTTAAGGAGACGCTGGATCCGGAGGGGCCCCCACCACTCCACCTCCACGAGGAGGCGCGGGAGATCGGCTGGACCGACGAGGAGATCCTCGAGGCGGTCGCCCATGTGGCGCTGAACGAGTTCCAGAGCCTGATCGCCAGCGCCGCGGCGCTGCCCCAGGACCAAGGCGGTCCCAGGGCTCTCCCCTCAGCTGCTTAGGCGGCTGAGGGGCTCTAGCGCCCCTCCACCAGCGTCGCCGTGTAGAGCAAGCGGGCGGTGGTGTATTTGCAGCCGTAGGTGGCTCGGGTGCCTGGCTTTTCTTGGGGTTCGCCCTGGCGGATGTCGGTGGCGTTCTTGCAGGCTCCCTCTTCGCGGCTGGCTCGCCAGACGTTTTTGGCGTCCAGTTCCTGGGCGAAGGCCGGGGCCCAGGTGGGGACCGTGATGCCGACTATGTCGCCCTTTTCGGCTTTCAGGTTGGAGCTGAACTTGACCGTCTGCCCGAGGTAGGGCGTCAGCACCTTGACCTGGCCCTGCCGCCGCAGGTTGTAGCGAGGCGGGTTGGTGCCAGGGACGCGGCGGAGGATCGCCAGGCGCGCCTGCGGCGGCGTTCCAAAGAAGCCGTTGAAGAAGGTCCGCTGGCTGCCGGTCGGCTGCGCCAGGGTCAGGGTCCAGGCCTTGATCGTGCCGTTGTTGGGGACGACGAAGGGCAGGCTGGTCTGGCCGTTGTCGACCTGGAAGCCGGTGACGCTGCCGATCGCCTGGCAGGGGAGGTCGGGGCAGGAGGGGTCGGGCTCGCTCGAGGTCTGACCGAGGATCACCGTCGTCCGGCCGCCCTTGGCCTCGCCGTTGCCGGCCGTGAGGCTGACGAGGAGCAGCAGGGTGGAGCCGATCAGCCCCAGGACCAGCCAGCGCCCTCTCCACGCACCGGTGGTGGCCATCCCTCGCGAAAACCTCGACATAAACGCTGCTCCTCTCGTCATTTGGCGCTACCTAAACACGGCAGCGTAGCCCTCGGAGCGGTTGGAGAAGCGGGGTTCAGTCGCTGCGCGCGCTGGTCGCGTCGTCGATCGCGACGGCGTAGCGGAGGCGGCCCACGCCTTCGAAACCGAGCGCATCGCTGGCCGCTTTCGTCAGGTCCCAGGCGCGGCCGTCGACGTAGGGGCCGCGGTCGATCACCTGGGTGACGACTTCCCTGCCGTGGTAGACGAACTTGACCGTGGTCCCGCAGGGGAGTTTCTTGTGGGCGACGCCGAGGGTGCCCGGGAGCAGCGTCTGGCCGCAGGCGGTTTTGCGGCCCCATAGCCCGGGCCCGTACCAGCTGGCACCGCCGTAGCGCCAGGCGCCGAAGGTGTGTTCCCCTTCGACTTCGGTTTCGGCGCTGGGGGTGACGGTGGAGGCACCACCGGTGGCAGCCTGGGCACCGGCAACGACCCCTGCGAAGAGGGCGAAGAAAGCAGCCAGGGCAAGCGCCCAGCGCACGGAGGTTTGGTTGATCGTCGGCATCTCTTTCCAAGCGCTTGCGGGGTTAGCTGACGGGCTCGCGCTGAAAGAGCTGCGCTACGCGACAAACGGCCGCGATTCGCCCCAACTGATTGGGCCCCCCGCTCCCCGCGGTATGTAGGCGGAGATTCAGCGGAAGTTGGCGGCAGATTAGCAAACGCTAAGACAGAAAATGGTGCAACTGCCGCTAAGAGCGGCAGATTTGGCTCCAGAACTAGGAAAGGCCCCCTTTCGGAGACCTTTCCCTTAGCGGGCCTGTAAGCCGGATCCTGTCTTGAGCGGCCATCTATCTCTGCGGCCTACCTGGACCTCGCCGAGCCGGGTCGACGGTCCTGCTTGGCCTTGCACCGGGCGGGGTTTGCCTGGCCGCCGCGTCACCGCGGCGCCGGTGCGCTCTTACCGCACCATTTCACCATTGCCTGTACGCGACTCACGTGTGGCCGCGCCATCGGCTGTGTCATTTCTGTGGCACTTTCCCGCGGGTTTCCCCGGGTGGGCGTTACCCACCGCCCTGCCCTGTGGTGTCCGGACTTTCCTCGAGGGGTTTTCTCTCCCCCCGCGGTCGCTCGGCCCGCCCGGCGATGGTAGCTCCGTCGCGACCCTGGGCCAAGCGGAATGCGGGATATGGTGGCTGCCATGCGAACGGCGGTGGTGACCGGTGCCGGCAGCGGCCTCGGCCGCGCGATCGCCGCCGAGCTGGTCAAGCGCGGCTACCGCGTCCACGTCACCGACGTCGACGCCGGAGCGGCTGACCGGGCTGCGGACGAGCTGGGACCCGAGGCGCGCGGCTCCGCCCTCGACGTCCGCGACGAGGCGGCCTGCCACGGCCTGGCCGAGTCGATCGGGCGCACCGGCACCCTCGACCTCTGGGTCAACAACGCCGGCGTCCTCTTCAGCGGCCCGGCTTGGGAGCAGAGCGCCGAGACCCGGCAGACGATGCTCGACGTCAACGTCACGGGGCTGATGAATGGCACCGTCGCGGCATTGGCGCCGATGCGCCGCGCCGGCCGCGGCCACGTCGTCAACGTCGTCTCCCTGGCGGGGATCGTCGCCGCGCCGGGCGAGGTCGCCTACTCGGCCTCGAAGCACGCGGCGATGGCCTTCACCCTGGGGACGCTCTTCGACCTGCGCCGCAGAGGAGAGAAGAAGATCGAGCTCTCGGCGGTCTGCCCCGACGGGATCTGGACGCCGATGCTCGAGGACAAGCTCGACGACCCCGACGCCGCCCCCTCCTTCTCCGGCCGCCTACTGACCTCCGAGGAAGTGGCGAAGGAGGTCGGCAAGCTGACCGAGCGCCCGCGACCGATCCTGATCGTCCCCCGCTGGCGCGGACCCTTACTGCGGTTGGTCGACCTCTTCCCCCGCCTATCCCTGCGGATGCTGCCGCTGGTGATGTGGGACGCACGCCGTCGCCAGCGGCGCTACAAGAAACTCATCGAGTCGGGCGAGTGGCCCTGACTCGGATTTAGACCTTGCGGAAGACGCCCACCACTTTGCCAAGCACCCGGGCCTCGGTGGTGAGGATCGGCTCCATTTCCGCGTTTTCGGGCTGCAGCCTGACGTGGTCCTTCTCGCGGAAGATCCGCTTCACGGTCGCCTCCTCGCCGATCAGGGCGACGACGATCTCGCCGTCGATCGCGTCGTCGCTCGGGCGGACGATTACGTAGTCCCCCTCGATGATCCCTGCGTCCTTCATGCTTTCGCCGCGGATCTGGAGGATGTAGTCGCCGTCCTCGCCGCCGATCACGTCCGGGACCTCGAGGTACTCCTCGATGTTCTCTTCGGCGAGGATCGGCTCGCCGGCGGCGACCTGACCGACCAGCGGCAGGCCGCTGCCGGGGCTGATCGTCCGCTTCGCCTTGTCGAAGAGCAGCTCGATCGCCCGCGGTTTCGAGGGGTCGCGCCTGACCAGGCCCAGCTTCTCCAGGTTCGCCAGATGCGCATGCACGGTCGAAGACGAGTGCAGCCCCACGGCTTTGCCGATCTCCCGCACCGTCGGCGGGTAGCCGGTCTTCGCCGCGTACTTGCGCATGAAGTCGAAGATCTCCTTCTGCCGCTTGGTCAGGTCAAGTTCCATCGTCGTTCCAATTCCCTCCAGAGCCGGGTCACCGGGGTCGAAAAGCCGCAAATTCCCTTCGAACACTTGTTCGCAAGGCTACCTTCTCCCCCGGACACCCGCAACCACCGCCCGCCCCACTGCACGCAAACATCTAGAATCGAGCGTCCTCGAGCGGCTGTGGCGGAACTGGTAGACGCGCAAGGTTGAGGGCCTTGTGGGTGGAAACACCCGTGATGGTTCGACTCCATTCAGCCGCATTACCAAGCCCCTGGAAATCAGCGACTTCCGCGCCACGATTAGCGGCGCGGAAGTCGCTGTGTCCGGGCTTCCTCGGACCGTTCTCGGACCAATTGGGGAGACGAGTAGAGCGACGAGCGCCTTTCGCCATGCGGCGGAGGCCAATAAGAGTGGCGCGCGACCGCGCTCATTCGTGCATGGAGCATGACCGAACGTCTGCGAGATGCCGACTACGTCGCTGAGCGCTTGGGCGTGCCGAGGAGCTGGGTCTATCGTGCCGCCCGCTGCGGTGCCCTGCCCTCGGTGCGCTGCGGTCGCTACCGGCGCTTCGCTGAGCGGGATATCGAGCGCTGGATCGAGGAGCAGCGCAGCGCCACTGCGTGCCAGCAGGAGGGGCAGCATGGACGTTAGTCGCCGCAGCTACGGCACCGGCACGCTCTATCGCCGCACCGATACCCATGGTCGAGAGTGGTGGTACGGGCGCTGGCATCAGGGCACCAGCCGCCCCAATCGCAAGATCGGACCGATACGCATCCGCGGTGGCGAAGAAGGGCTGACCCGTCGCGAAGCCGAGCAAGCGCTGCGGAAGCTGATTGATGCCGAGCAGCCGAAGTACGCCGGTGCCGAGATCACGGTCGCCGAGGCCGGTGAGCGTCTTCTGCGGCATCTCGAGGCGAAGGGCCTGAAGCCGACGACCCTCGGCACCTATGACTCGGCGCTCAGAACGCATCTCCTGCGACCGCCGCTTGGAACTCTCCAGCTGCACGCCGTCGGTCCCGAGCAAGTCGAAGCACTCCTGGCGAGGATGCGTAACGACGGCAAGGCGCCCAAGACGATCGCCAACGCGTTCAAGCTCCTCAACCAGATCTTCGTCTTCGGCAAGAGGAAACGGTGGTGCCGTGAGAACCCGTGCGAGCTTGTCGACCCGCCGGTCGTGAAGCCAAGTACGGATATCCGCTTCCTGAACCAGGCCGAGCTGGCCGCCCTTCTCCGTGCAGTCAACCTGAACGCCAAGCCGTTCGGGCCCACTGACCACGCCCTCTTCCTGACCGCCGCGATGACGGGGCTACGCCAAGGCGAGCTGCTCGCTCTGCGCTGGCGCGACGTCGACTGTACGGCAGGCAAGATCCGAGTCCGCCGCAACTACGTGCGCGGCCACTGGGTCACGCCCAAGTCCCGCCGCGGCTCCCGCTCGGTTCCCCTCGCCGATCAGGTGGCCGACGAGCTACGCGGCCATTTCGAGCGCTCCGCGTATCGAGCAGACGACGACCTCGTCTTCGCCCATCCCAAGAAGGGCACCGTGCTCGACCACTCGGACCTAGGCAGGCGATTCAAAAAGGCTCTCTCCGCCGCCGGCGTGCGACCGATTCGCTTTCACGACCTTCGCCACACCTTCGGAACCAGGATGGCCGCCGAGGGCGCCGCCCCACGCAAGCTGCAGGAGTGGATGGGCCACGCCGACCTGAAGACGACCCAGATCTACACCGACTATGAACCAAGCGATGACGAGCGAGAACTCGTCGGAAAGGCATTCTCAGGCGTTGACCTCTCGAGCCCTTCGGCCTGACCTACCGCTTCGGCTAGCGCTCGTCCCGAAATTGAGCCACGAAGGCATCAACGTCAGCGGGATCGAAGCGGCGGGAGCTCCCGATCTTGTAGGAGACCAGGAGCCCGTCATTGACCCAATTGCGCACCTGCCTATCTGAGACCTGCAGATAGGCGGCGAGTGTCTCCGGCGTAAACCAGGCCTGCCTCTCGGTTATGACCGTCAAGGCCGACGACCCGTTCGCGCCGTCCCGCCCGCCTGAAGTCTTTGCTTTCTTCGCCATGGCCTGCAGAGTAACTTGCGATTCTGCGACCTTCGGGCTTCGTGGACCAGCTTCTTAATCGCCGATCCCCGGGAGCTCATCAGCGCAAGGGCTCAAACACTACGCAACGCGCTCGAGGACCTCGTACTTGGCATCGCGCAGGTCGAAGGCAGGCTTCGTGCCCTCAAGCACGTTGACAATCAACTGAGTGATCGCGGGATCCTCGATCGAGCCGCTGGTATAGGTGACACGGTTGCCATTGACCTTGTCGATGCTGGCGTGAATGACCTGGTCAGCGTCGCAGACGACCGCCAGGTTCGGATTGTGGGTGACCATCACGATCTGGCGTCGCTCCTTGGCGTTCTTGACCGCCGGCACGAGCAGCTCGGCGACAGTCTCATTGTCGAGATTCTCCTCGGGCTGATCGATCACCAGCGGCACATCCTCACGGTCGATTAGCAAGTAAAAGATCAGCAGCAGGGTTCCCCGCTCGCCTGGGGAGAGTTGATCGAGCGGCTTGCCCCGCCACAGCAGCTTGAACCGGGGCTCGAGGTATCCGAGACCGAAGAGGAAGTCGTAGACACCCTCGACCGTCGCGCCACGCATCAGTTGGTCCTCAAGGCTGACGTCGGGACGATCCGCACTTCGGACATCGTGGATCAGGTGATCGCCGATGTCCGCAAGAAACGCAGCAACGCCCTCCGCACTTGAGAAATCGTGACTCTTGACTAGGGCGCGGAGTCGCTCGCGACCCTCCTGTTCACCCTGGAAGCTACCGCGCCGTCCCTGATGGATCAGGTCGAGCATCCCGTCCTCGAGACCGTCGACGGTGATCGCGGCGTCGAAGGAGAGGACGCTTACCTCCTCGGTGAAGCCTTCCTCGGCCAGGAAGTCCTGCACCGGGCGGTAGAGCTCGCGGAAGGAATCGAGCAACTCCGACTTGGCGTCGAAGATTTCGCTGACTAGCTGATTTCGCTCCTCGCGCTTGGCCTCGGCCCGTTCGGGCAGCTGGCCGAGCTCGGCGAGCCGCACCTCGAGGCCCTTGACCGATTTCGGTTCCTCGGCCGACCCCTCTATCTCTGCCACCTCTTTCTTCCAGTTGGCGAGCGTCCGCAGGTACTCCTGGTGGCGGCGCTGGGGCTCAGCCAACTTCTTGCGGATCTCATCGGCTCGCTTGGAAGCCTCCTCGCGTTTGCGGGCATCGGAGTCCTGGCGGCCTTTGTCGAGGGCATCGGCGATCTCAGTTATCTCCTTGTCGAGCTTCTCGCGAAGGCCGACAAGTTCAGGGCTGTTCTCCTCGAGCTTGACCAACTGCCGTGGGTCGAGATCAAGCAGGCTGGCGTCCTCGGAACTCTGCTCGTAGAACTCATCAATCGAGGTCGCCAGGTTCTCGATCCGGCCGAGCATCCGATCGACGGCAACCCGGCGGCGCTTGGCGATCTCCTCGCGCTCGCGAAGCTCTTTTTGCCCCTTATCGAGCTTCTCGATTTCGGCGACTACCGCCGCGAGGTCCTTTTCGGCCTGCTCTGCCTCAGGGTTCTCACTGGGCTTGTTGCTGGGATCCGACACCTCGGCCGGTTTTGCCTTGAGGTGAGACTCGAGCTCCCCGCGTCGCCGCTCAAGTTCAGCTTCGAGTCGGCGCTTGGCCTCCCTGGAGCTGCTGCGACGCAACTCCGTGTAGTCGCGATTGACCTGCGCGAGCTTTTGGCGCAGCAGCCCAATACGGGCTTCGGTCTCCTCGGTCGTGTGGCGGAAGAGCTCCTCCAGCGAGGTTCGCCCAAGACGGTCCGCACGCGGCACGTGGGAGAAGATCACGCCTTCGAGCTCCTTGTCGAAGAGGGTCGGCGCCGACGATTCTTGGATCTCGGCGCAGATCTGCTCGAGGTAGTTCTGAGGGATGTGCTTGACTCGCTCTGGGACATTTGGGTCGGCCTCGGCGTCGAGGGTGCGGCTTTCCGAGTCGCCCGAGCGCCAGGTCAGGGTCGCCTCGAAATGGCGACCGAGGGCATGCTTCGGGTTGAGGAAGCGGCTATCGCGCAAGAACGAGAACTCCTCACGGGTCTGCGCGTCGCCAAGCAAGCCGATCACGTCGGCGAGCGCGCTCTTGCCGCTGCCCTTCTTGCCAATCACCGCAACGAGTCCAGCGTTGAGCGGAACCGAGCCGGAGAACCATTGGGCCTCTTCGCCCGCCTCCTCGTCGCGGGAGAAGGAGATCCGGTCGATCGACTTGGTCGCCGAGGTTCTCACCCTTTGCAGAGCAGGCGGCTCGAGGCCAATGAAGACTCGGTCCTCGGGCTCGTGGCAGAGCTGCACGAGGCCGTCGAAAGTAGGATCGGCGCGGACCCAGAGCTGGCGTCCCTCGGCAACCTCGAAGAGCTTCGCTTCACTATGGGCGTCGGAGCCGTGGATACAGGGCTTTCGTCCCTTGAACTCCGTTTCGAAGGCGGCAACCGTGTCGTCTCTTTCGCCAAGGGCGAAGCTCCGCGTCCCGGGGTTGGAGGAGAAGAGCATGTGGGACTTCTGGATCAGCACCTTGCGGGTGCTGTGGCCTTGTCCGTCCCAGGAGATCAGCGAAAGATCCTCGTCGGCGGCGACGGCGAAGAGGTGGTGCTTCTTGAAGGCGGGGTTCTGGCCGAGGATGTCCGAGATTTCGTGATGGGAGACGGTCGCCTGGGTCATTCCCACCTCGAGGTCGCTGCGGTTGGCGAACTCAGGGTGCTCAGTCTTCAGGCGGGCGCCAAACTCTTCGAGGTTGGCTGGCTTCAGTGGCTTTGCGCTGTCGCGGTCCCCTGGTGCCGACTCGGATACGAACAGCAACCGGTGGAGGAAGTTTTCCTCGATCTCACGGAAAGGGACCTGGTCGGAGAAGATCAGGTGTGCGTTGACGCGCGAGTCCTGCTCGCCCACCGTCACGAAGTCATCGAGGCGAAACTCGATGTTCGGCAGCAATCGGATCTTTCGCGCCCTCTCGGCGAGCTCATCTCCGAGCAACTCCTCTAGGCGGCCCGAATCGCTCTGCAGAGCGCGAAGCTCCTTGTAGCCTTCAATCGTGAAGTAGTCGGTGACGCCGATCACCGCGATCTCGGCCGCTACCGACTTGGCAAAGAGCACCTTGGCATAGTTGTCAAAATCCTCACCGAAACCGTTGTTTAGCGCCGAGAACGGAGTGTGAACATGGAGGTCCCACTTCCGCCACTCGGACCCTCTTGGGTATGCGATATGCGTATCCATAGGCATCGGGTCGGAGTCGCTAGGAGCGTCTGGACTCATTCGGCGATCAGGCCCCCGCAGTCACGGGCGCGGATCATTTCACGACCGCGGTCGTACCGACGACTGAGAGCGAGCCCGGTTATTTGCGAGCGTCCCGCTGTGATCCCTTGACCTGATCAAGGTCGACCCCCTTGATCGCTTGATTCACAGAAGCGATCAGACATGCACGGCCTCATGTGACATCAGACCTTGGTGCTAGTTGGTGGAGCCCCTGACGACCCCTGACGCTGACGATAGTGATCAACAGCTCCCTTGCTTCCAACTAGAGCAATACTCGCAGCCATGAAGCTGGCCTGCACCACAGACAACTGGTCCCGCAGCTCGAAAAATTCGTCAAGCTCTTTGTCCCCAACATCTTGAATCTTTTGCCTGAAGACCGAGATCATCCTGCTTGAGATCCCAAAGAACCTTTCGAGAGTCTCGGTGATCGGATGATTTGGTGGGAGACGTAGATACAAACCCAGGAATCGGTCATTCAAATCACGTTCAAGGGCTGGGTACTGATCGACTAGGTCTGCCCGCGTCTCCTCAAGCAAACCCCAAGACCCACCTGAATCCGCACGAAGCACTCCACCCAAGGCCTCAAGATTGTGCGTCAGGTTCACGATCCTCCTGATGTCAGCCACAATCTGATCCAGCTTTCGCCTCATCTCCTCGAGGTCTCGCATCTCTCGGTCGTGCTGCAATTGGCGTGAGAGACGCGTTGCCTCGGCATCTAGCTGCATCTGAAGGCGTTTTGCCTCTGCTTCCAACCGTTCGTCCGAAAGCCGCCGTCCTTCCGCGAGCTGAGCTGCCAAGCGATCAACAGCGTACGCAGCTCCCTTGTAAACGCCAAAAAAGGCACCGCCAGCCAGGATTAGAGCGGCGATTATCTGCTCCACGGCTGGGCATCCTACTTCGAATGGGGACTTTTCGACTTCGCCCGCGAAACACTGATTCGAACATGTGACCTTCGGTTTCGTAGGTTGCTGATCAAGCGGTGGAAGCGCAGTCGTAGAGCCAAAAACTGTGCGAAACGTAGCGATAAAGTAGCGACGAGAAGCTCAAGAAATTCAAGAAATTCGCCAATTTAGGCGCCGCAGAATCACCTCAAAATGGCAGGGAGCGGAAGGCTGATCCCGGAGGGAATTTCACGATCCTATACACATGGAAGTTTTTTGATTTAGGCGAGTCAAGCCTAGTCCCGGACTCGTCGAACCGTTCGCGCTCCAGCCCGCCATCCAGGCCGCCGAAGGGGGTAGTGCCCCGGCGTATCCTGGTCTGCATGACCAATGAATTCGCCGTCCTCAATATCCGACAAGCCGCACTAGATAACGAAGCCGACGCCGCTCGACTCGTGGAGGAGCTGGCAGCCGAGCTGGGAATCGAGGGTGCCTGGGAACGGACCGAGATAACCAACCTGGTAGCCGAAGGAACGGGCGAAGCAATCCGATTTCCGGCTGTCTCACAGGCCGCACTGAAAGCCGCCGTCGACGGCAGCCCGAATTGCGAGGAGATCGCCCGCTACTTCCTAGTTCCGACTCCTGAGGCGGATGGCCGGCGTTCCACGGCTCAGTAGGCGGGCTCGAGCCCGGTGATCATTGGGAAGTGGCGCACGTTCGTCGTCAGCAGATCGGCCTCAAGCAGGAGCGCGGTGGCAGCGATCAGGTAGTCGGCGTCGTCGATGCCGCTGTGGGACCGGCGGTGGCGCTGAGCAAGGGACCCAGCAGCCCGGGCCACCTCCTCCCCCACCGGCACCCAAGAAATCGCCGAGAAGAACTGCTCCAGTGCGTCGACCTCTTTCTCGCGCACGCCAGCCAACAACTCAAAGCGCACGACCTCGCTGGCAAAGATGGACTCTTCGGCCTCCAGCAGGTCGGTTAGGAGATCGACGGCGGGGGGTGAGCCGCGGAGGTGGTCGATGGCGACGCTGGTGTCGAGCAGTTTCACTTGACGCCGAGCCGGGCCAAGCGATCATTGAGATCCCCGCCGCGAATCGCGTCTACATACTCGGCGCCGCTGATGCGTCGGCCTTTCCAGGAGCCGGCGCTGGCCTTGAGGGCGCGAAGCTTCTCGTCCGCCCCCTGCTCACCGAAGGTTGTACGAACCGCGCGGCGGATCAGCTCCGAGCGGGATGCGCCCGTGTCGCGCGAGGCGCGCTCGAGAAGCTCCAGCTCCCCCTCGCCTAGATAGACCTGCGTTCTGCTCATAGCATCACTATACACCCTATGGTGTCGCCTCCACGATCGCCTGGATTCTGGTTGCGAGTTCGTTGGACCGTTCCTCGGACCGTTTTCCGCATCCCAGGCGTCACCCAAGAGAAGCTAAGATCGACTGACGACGCCAAATGCCATCGAGAAAGGCCCTCCCATTGAGGGCCTTGTGGGTGGAAACACCCGTGATGGTTCGACTCCATTCAGCCGCATGAGAAGCCCCTGCAAGTCGGGGGCCGCACGACGAGGGACCGATACAAGTCTCCCGTCGTGCGGATGGCCTAGGCGGTCGGGATTGCGATCAGGCTGCTGAAGTTGGCCGCCCCATTGGCCACCGCCACATTGCACTGGACGCTCAACTGGGTCGACGACGCCGTAGTGGTTACCGCCTGGAGCGATGCGGGGATCGCCGCGAGCGCGGGCAGCGTCTTCATCGCGATCTGGTCGAGGGTCGTCGCGCCTGCCTTGAGGAAGCATTCGACCGTGTCCCCCGCCCCGGTGTGTGAGAGCTGGGTCTTTGCCAGGAGGACATAGCTGCCGGCCGGCACCCCCAGTTCAACCACGGTCGTCGCCGCGGCTCCGGTCGGAAGGGCAGTCGCGCCCTGTTTCGCCGACAGCGGAGCGATCGTGCCGTTGGTGCCATTCGTACCGTTCACCCCGTTAGTGCCGTCAGTACCTTTGGCACCGTTGGTTCCGTTGGTTCCGTTGGTTCCGTCGGTCCCATTAGCACCGTTCGCGCCGTTAGCGCCATTGGGACCATTCGCGCCGTTAGCCCCGTTAATGCCGTCGACTCCGTCGGCACCGTTAGGCCCGTTGGCGCCGTTGCTCCCCGGAGCTCCACTGGAGCCGGTGTCGCCCTTAGCGCCGGCCGCGCCGGGACCGCCTGCGAGCAGTGCTCGGGTGGCGGCGCTGAGATTCCGGGGTTCCACCGCTCCACTCTTGATCGCTCGACTCGTGACTGCGCCGGGTGCGATGTCACCGGCATGGATCAAGCCGTTCGCGGCGACCGCGGATCCCCCCAGCACGACGAACAGGGCCGCGAAGGCGAGGGCGATCGAGGGGGACGGCCACCATCGCCGCTGCTGGTCTCCAAGTCTTTTGACTGCACGTTTCATGGTCCGTTCCGTTCTTTGGATAGTGCTGCGCTTGTGTCATCTGCTTGCTTCAAAGGGATCGCCCTACCGCGTCACGCTCAGCGGCACGCCGGCGCCGATGCGCCGCGCCAGCCAGGTGATCGCCCGCGTTCGGAGGCGGATGCAGCCGTGGGATGCAGCACTGCCGGGGGCACCGCTCAGGTTGTTGGTCCCGTGGATCCCGATCTGCCCCGGCCCGCCCTCGAATTCCTGGAAGACGTTCGACCTGGCGCTGGTGGCAAGTGCGTACGGACCGCCGGTTTCATAGGAGGAGAGGGCCAGCGCCTCCTCGATGAAGAATGCGCCCCGGGGAGTGGGGGTGGAGGGCTTGCCGATCACCACTCGGAGCTGGCGCCGGACATGGCCGCCGCGGTAGACGGTGAGGCGCCGGGTGGAGAGGGTGAGCTCCAATCGCCAGGGCGTGGAGGTCTGTCGCGTCCGGTTCGTCGAGATCCAACCGGTATGACCGTTGGGGCGCCCGGGAAGGCGAACGCGCAGCCAGGAACCGGCCTTGGGGCTACTCGCGCGTCCGAGGACGGGGAGAACCGTGCGCGAGCCGGTCAGCGGACGGCGGGCGGCAACAGTTTCGACGCGACCGGAGCGGGCGCTGGGCGCCGATCGGGCGACGTGATCGTGCATCAGCAGCACCAGCGGCTGGCTGGCCGCCACCCGCGGGGCGGCGGCCGCGTTCGAAGCGAGGGCAGCGCACCCCAGCGCGACCGCGATCAGCGCCGTTGCCGATGCCGAACCCCCGCGGCGAAGAGCGCGGGGGTTCGGGGCATCGGCGGCGCGGCGGGTCATCCGGTGAACGTGGATGGTCCGTTGGGCGGGCTGAGCAGGGCGGCGGCGCAGGCCCTGTAGGGCACCGTCACCGTCTTGGCGCGGGTGGCGTCCTTGAACGTGATCCGGACCCTCACCTGGTGGACGCCGGGCGTGGCCCGCATCGACATCGCAAACGGCGAGTTGGCGCGAGCACCGATCGACTTGCCGTCGAGGCTGAAGACAACCCGCTGGATCATCTTCCCGCGGACCGTGACGCGGAATCCCTCGGTGCAGGCCTCACGCGGCGCTGGCCGCACAGTTGCCGTGCCGTTCCGAGTCGGCCGGGGAGCCTTCGCCTGGCGGCCGGGTGCGAGCCGGGCGCCGCTGCTCGGCACCGGGGCCGAGCCGGGGGTTCCGGGCGTACTCGGCGACACGGTTCCCGTGCCACCCGGCGTTTCCTCAGAGGGCGGCGTGGTCGGCCCAGTCGCGCATAGCGGCCGGGTCAGGACGTTGTTGATCAGGCTGACCTGGCCGTTGCGGGCCAGCATCCTGCCCACCACCGTCGCCCCGTTTTTGAGCGAGATCGAAGTCAGCGCCATCAGGGTTCCCTGGAAGGAAGTGGTGGTGCCGAGGTCGGCCGAGCTGCCGACCTGCCAGTAGACGTTGCATGGGGACGCACCGTTCACCAGCACGACCGAGCTGGCCGATTCGGTGGTCAGCTGGGAGCCGATCTGGAAGACGAATTCGGCGTTGGGATCGCCTTCGGCGTCGAGGGTCAGCGCCCCGGTCAGCAGGGCCGCCGCGTTGTAGCGATAGGTGCCCGGAGCGAGTTTCAATCCGCCCAGGTCGGTGCCGGAGAGGTCATTTGCCGGCAGCACCGACTGCCCCGCCGCGACGTCGTAGGCGGTGGTGAGATCGAGCTGGGCTTTGGCGGCGACTTCATCGGTCGCGTGGGTGGAGCCGTTGATGACGGCGGGCAGGCCGAAGCCTTCGAGTTCGGTGCCCGGCGAGATGCCGAGGTTGCCGTTCAGAACCGACGGCCCGACGTTGGTGGCCTTGGCGCCGGCGAGGACCACGAAGGGGCCTGCGGTGCCGAGGCCCACCGGCGCGGCCTGGGCCGCTGCGGGCAGCGCGAAGACGGCGAGTATCGCGAGAGCGATGCCGGCAAGCCGGGTGCGCCTGAGATCAAATTGGTTGGACATGGATGTCCTCCCTATATGTCGAGCAGTCCTGACGACGTTCCTAATCCCAGCCGCTTCCCGCCTCGGGGGCGGCTCGGGTCATGAGGTCTTCGGTAGCCCGGCTCGCTCCGGCGGAGCTCCGTGGCTTTGCGGATTCGTCTCGCGACGAGGGTGCTTGTGCCGAGAGGGGTTTGCCCTGGTGTCCTGGTCCATCGCCCATCGGTTGGGGCGCCTTGAGCATCGGTGGCGCAACTCGACGTTCGTTTGCCGGGAGGCGGAGATGCCTATGAAGCGGCGCCCAATCGGCGCGAAGACCGCCCACCTTTAGCTCTTCGAGCCTCAGTGGACGAATCTATGAGTGGGATTCTCGAACATCTGTGCTCCACTGGTCGTCATGGACTTCGCAGGAATCACTCGATGATCGTCGCCGCCGCGATCGCCAGCGCAGCCGTTTCGCTGGCTACCCCCGCCCCTGCCACCCTCTCTGGTGACCTCGACGCTGCCGCTGCCTACTGGCACCAGAATGCGCCGGCGCGCTGCTCGACCGAGGCCGTGGGCTACGGCAAGCTGCCAAACCGCGTGCTCGGCGAGGCGACGATCCCCGACCCCGTGGTAAGTGGACCGTGCGAAATGACCATCGAGCTCGGTCTCTCGAAGCGGCTCCGCTGCATGACCGTAGTCCACGAGTACGGGCACTGGCTCGGGCTGGAGCACTCGAAGAACCGGCTCAACCCGATGTATCCGCTGATCGACAAGGGTGCGATCGTCCCGGAGTGCGGACACCCTTAGGGCTTCGTGTCTCGCCGAAAAGGGGGTTTCTGTGTTTCGGCGCTTTGTATCCTGCCGTCTTGGCGGACGAGGGAGTTGACATACGTCGAAGCCGGACGCGCGATCTACCGAGTGTGTTGGCGCTCTGGAATGAGGAGCGCAGCGAGCATGCCAGCATCTCGGATCGCATCGAGGATCTGGAGGGCTTGGTCGTGGATTCTCCGGCGGCCTTGCTGGTGGCCGAAAAGGACGGCACGATCGTTGGTGCCCTGATCGCTGGGTGGGACGGATGGCGAGGGAACATGTATCGCCTCGCAGTCAAGGGCAGCCATCGCAGGGCCGGCGTAGCCACCGCGCTAACGCAGGCGGGCGAGGATTACCTCCGCGGCTGCGGCGCCAGGCGTGTTACCGCCTTGGTCGCACACGACGATGAGGTGGCAGGATCGTTCTGGGATTCCACGGGCTATCCGCTCGACCCCTCGATGGGTCGGCGAGTCCGGAACCTCTAAGAGCGGAGGTGGACCGCACTTATCCGCCCAGGACGGCAAGCCCTGACTCAGATGCAGCTCGACAGAGGTCGTGATCCCAGCTAACGAGAGCCACGTCCTTCTCCGCGAGACTCAGGGCCGTCGCCAAGTGCATGGCGTCGTAACCGCGGAGCGCGAATTCCGAGGCGAGCGCCCCGGCATCGTAGGCCAGTTGCTCGTCGACGGCGATCACAGCAAGCCCCTCATAGCTGCGGTCGAAATTCTCTACCGCTTCCCGGTAAAGGTCCTGGGTCAATCGGTTGCCACGGTGGGCTGACGCCAGCGCCGCCTTGCCCTCCGGGTAGGCGAGAACGGAAGAAGCACCTTTGTACGGGCTGCTCCATAGCTCATGCGCCAAGTCGGAGGCCGGCTCTAAGATCACCAGCTTAATCAGAGCGGAAGTGTCGAAATAAAGGGTCAGCGCCGCTGGTCTCTTACTAGATCGGAGACCGACCCTTGGCTTCCGGTGAGCGCCTTCCGGGCCTCGCGTGGCTTCTCGGGCCAGCGCACCAGACCTCGCCGCTCCAGGTCCTCGAACGGCCGCGGTGCCGCGACTTGGCTCAGACGGGCGATCGGCTTGCCGCGTCGGGTCACGAGAACCTCCACGCCCTGCTCGGCCTTTTCGAGGTACTCGCTGAGACGATCGTGCAGCTCCCGCACCCCAACCTCGGCTTCGCTGTGATGTAGCGTCATTGGTTCGAGACTAGCAGCTACATAATAGAGTGTTTCATCGGGTGAACGACTCGGGACGCAGAAGCAGCAGGGACGGCCTCGCCGGGTCGTGCAGGCGCAGGTAGAAGTAGGCGGTGCCGGCGCGGCCAAGGAGGAGGCTGTCGGTCTGGCCGTCGTGGACGCCGAGGGGCCAGGGGGCATCGGCCTCCAGGTGGCGCTCGATGCCGGAGTCGGCGACGCTGCGGACGAGCGCGCGGGCTTCCTCCCCGAGCAGGGACACTCCCTCGAGGAGGATCTCGGCGTTGCCGGCGAGGCCGTGGCAGAGCGAGTAGTTGCCGGGAACCTGGCGCTGGAGGGCGGCCGCGGTGGTCTCGAGCGCGACGCGCGCTTCCTGCTCACAGCCGTTCACGTCACCCAGCTCGCAGGCCCGCAGGCGCGAGAGGGCGACGCCGGGGGCGCCGTGGCACCAGAGCGTCGTGCAGGGAGGCGCGGCGTCGTCGGGCCAGTCGCGCAGCACGTGCTCGCGCAGATCGGGCCAGTTGCGCACCTGCGGGTCGTAGAGGGATCGCTCGTAGGCGAACGCCGCCTCGGCGACAGCCTGGAATTCCGCCTCGCCGCTGGCGCGGTGAAGCTCCAGCAGAGCAACGCCGACCCCGGCGGCCCCGTGGGAGAGGCCGGTCAGGTTGCGCCCTTCCGGGGATGAGGACGAGGGCCACGACCACCCCGTCCCGTCGCGCTCGGCGGCGTCCACTAGATCCTCGCCCATCTGCACCGCCCGCTCGAGCGTGGCCTCGGCGACGCCCAGCTCGCGCAATGAGAGCAGCGCCAGGATGCCGCCGGCGCGACCGCCAATCAGGTCATTCTCGAGCGGCTCCGTCTCGTAGTCGAGTCCGCCGACCAGCCCACCGGCCCGCTCGGCCAGCAGCGGTTCGCCCAGAACCTTGCCTGCCCGCGCCGCACAAAGCGCGATGCCGAGCTGCCCTGCGTAGATCCCGAGACGCGAAGGAGGAGGCACCTCGCCGGCCCGGGTGAGCCCGTGCTCCAACGCCCCCAGCGCCGTCCGCCGCAGCTCGGGATTCTCTTCACCGCCGGCGGCGAAGAGCTCGGCGAGGACGAGGCCGACGCCCGCGGTTCCGCCGTAGAGATCGGGTCCGAAGGAGGCGTAGGTCATCGTGATCTCTCCCCCTGGTCCTTCGTCCGGCATCCCGCCGATCCAGGTGCAGCGCTCGCCGCTCCAAATCGCCGTCGCGGAGACCTCCTGCCCCAGCCGCAGGGCGGCATCCAGGTAGGCCTCGCCGCTCACGACACCGGCTCGTACCGGTCCGCCGAGTCGGCGTTGAGGTAGGGCCGATCGAGGTCAACACCGCGCTCGTCGAAAGTCCGCTCGACCAGCGCCAGTCGCTCCTCGTTCGTCTGCAGGCCGAGCTCGGCGCATCCCACCATCGCCTCGGCCAGCAGGCCGCATCGGTCCATGCCGAAGCTGTCGCCGCCGGGGGGATCCTCGGCAAGCCCGAGACCCTCGCCGAGCGGCTTGGTCAGCGCCGGCGTTCCCGCTCGCAGGTGCTCGGCGACAGCCGCCCGCAGCGACGGCAGCAGGCCCGCCACCTCCCCGCTGAGCCGCTTCGGCGTGTAGAGCACGCCCGCGTCACAGCGCGTGTAGAGCCCCGGATCGATCAGGACCTTGAGCCGGAACGGCAGTCCGGCGTCGTTCAAGAGGCGCGTTCCGGCTGCGACCAGGGCCGCCCCACCACTGCTGCTCAGGTGCCAGTAGTGGCGAACGACGGGCTCCTCGCCATTCAGCTCCTCGTTGCCTAGCGCCATGTAGAAGCCCGGCGAAAGCCGCAGCAGCTCGGACGGCATCTTCACGCTCACCTCGCTGCCGGTGGCGGTTTCGCCGTGCACCTCGTGGGGACCCATCCAGAGGCTGAGCCCGTGACGGCGGACGACGATCCGCCCGTCGCCTTCGGTCCCCACCACCCTCCACCCCGCCTCGCGGCTGCCGGTGCCGTGGTTCGCCCGCGAGAGTGAGTCGATGAAAGCCGAGGCACCGTGGGGGCGGGCGGAGGCCCGATTGAAATCCCGCGGAACGGCGCGGCCGGTGCAGTAGAAGCTGCCGTAGAGGTGGTCCCGCAACCGATCGCGGAGGTAGGCACGGGCGGCCTCCGCTCCCAACTGCTCCACCGCCTCGGCGGGCAGCGGGGCGATCGGCTCGCCGTACCAGGAGAAGTTGGTCGGCGTCTCGATCCGGAGGGCCTCAAACGCCGTCTCCACCACCTGCCGATAGATGCTCACGCCGGCACCGCCGTCAACCCCAGCAGTTGCTCAGCCGCAGCAGCGGGGCGCCGCATCAGGTTCGACCCCAGTTGCAGGTGCAGGATCGCAGCGCTGTTCAGTCGCTGGTCGAACTGGGAAGCCTCGAATGCGCTTTGGATCAGCCGTGCGCCGGCGTAGGCAACCGTGCGCTGCAGCGGCTCGTCGCCAAGCACCGACCGGCCGTCCGCAGCGCGGGCGTACGCCTCGCAGCAGGTTCGCAGCGCCGGTTTCATCGCGTCAAGCGGGGAGCGGGCGAGCGTCGGGAGGCGCTCCGGAGGCTCGCCGCCGACCACCGGGATCGAGAACAGCCAGGCGCTGAGGTACTGGCCGAGCGCGGTGCCGAGGTCCCAGTGCGGGTCGCCGGCGACCGCCAGCTCCCAATCGATGAGATACAGCCGATCGTCCTCCGTGACCAGGCAGTTTTCCCACTTGGCGTCCTGATGGATCAGCGTCTCGACCCGCCAGTCATGGCGCAGCTCGTCGAGCTTCTCCCCCAGCCCCTCGTCGTTCTGGACGATCGCGATCAGCTCCAAGTTCGCTGCGCTGGCGTCGCGGAACACACTCGAATCAGGGCGGTGGATCGAGAGCACCCAGGGCGTCGGTGCCTCGGGATATTTCTCCCTCATCTCCCGGTGCAGCGTGCCGAGAGCAGATCCGAGCTGCTCGCCAAGCGCCGCGGGAAAGGCCTCGAGGCGCGCCTGGCGGGTGCGCAGATCCTCCGCCTCCCGCAACAGCTCCAGCACCAATAACCCCTCGGCCGGGTCGTAGCCGACGAGGCCGGGCAGATGGATCTGCAGCTCATCCCCCCTCGTGACCAGCTCTTCGAGGACGGCAGCTTCGCGGGCCACCGTCGCCGCTCCTTCTGCGGAGCGGCCCTGCTTCACCAGGTAGGAGGGCCCGCCGTCGACCTCGACCGCGAAGTTGCGATTGCGGCTGGAGATCTCACGGACGACAACCTCGCCGCCGACCACCGCCTCCGCCGTCAGCAGGCCGCGGCGCAGCAGGTACCCGGCGACCTCCTCCTGCCCGAGCACCTGCTGTCCAGCCTGGCCGCGTCCCTACTGCCGAGGACGGAAGGGGCCGATCTGGTTGATGATCGGCGTCTCGATCGTCTCAACGTGTTCCCAGGGAGTCGGACAACGGCCGAAGGACTCGATCGGCGTCCGGTAGCAGATAGCAACCTGCCTGGTGTGGAACGGCTCGCAAATCGGCGGGTCGGTCGGGCAAAAGCGAGTGTTCACGGAGATGCAGACGATGCCCTTTGACAGACAGGGAACGTTGTAGCTGGCCCCGCATGGCGGCTGTACGGTTGGCGGAGGACAGTTGGTCCGTTCAAGCGTCGGCCTGCAGACGGTGGCGATGGTTCTTTCGATCGTCGGCCACTGGGGGCCCCAGTCGATGTTCGGTCTCGCGCCCGCGAGGTTGCCCTGGGCGATCGAGCCGGCGAGGAAATCGGCCTGGACTTCCTGCTCCTGGGTGGCGGACTGGGTAAGCGTCGCGGCCGGGTCGACCCAGAGGTTCGTTCCTTCGTCGTTGTCCAGAGTCTGGCTGTGGAGGATCGCGTCGTCGGGAACGTCGACGTAGCTGGTCAGTTCTGTATCCAGCCACAGCCGAGTCGATTTCGCGTCGGCAGCCGGACCCGGGTAGCCGAACAGCCTGGTCGCTTTCTTCGGCGGCTGGTTCGGGTCAGAGGCAAGCGCCTCGACCAGTGGGTGGTGGGGTACGCCTTTGCTCCGTCCTGACCGCTTCTGCTCCGCCATAGAAACTCTCCATTTTTTCTAAAAGAATCTGACCGTACCGAGAACCTAAGCGAACGCGGACCTATAAGTCAAGGGTTCCCTTCGGGTTCAAAGGGTCTGCATATGGGTGCATCGGTCGGACAGGGGAGATCCTGGGTTCGACAGAGCCACTCAACGGATTGGCAGGCGTGGGTGTGGCATTCACGCTGCGAGGCCGTCATCGGCGCGGGACAGAGAATCACGCGGCCCCAGGTGAGCACTTCGCCTCCCTCCTTCAGCGATGCCGGAACCAGGCTGGGCGCAGCGCAGCCGAGGTTGGCATCCGTGATCGCACCGCCGAGGAAGTCCGCCTGCACTTCCTGCGATCCGGTCGTGGAATAGGTGAGATGCGCCTGCGGATCGACTCAGAGGATCGTGCCCCGGTCACCGTCGAGCGTCTGCCAGTGCAGGATCGCAGCGTCGGGGATGTCGACGTAGCTCATCAGATCGGCGTCGAGCCAGAGTCGCGTCGATTTCGCCGCGGCGGCAGGACCCGGGTAGCCGAACAGCCTCGTGGCCCTTTGTGGCGGCTTGCTCGGGTCCGCGGCCAAGGCGGCGGGGAGAGGGTGATGCGGTATGCCTCGCGAACGTCCTCGGTCGGCCATCGGGACCTCCATCTTTGGTCAGATATCTATCAGTACCCAAAGAACCCTAAGCGGCAACGACGACAAGTCAAGTGTGCTGGCGACCCAACTCCCGCTCCATCTCGTCCGCCAGCGCCGGGTGCCGGTACGGCCCCTCTTCACGCAGTGCGGCAATTGCGCTCCGCCTGGTCGTCTCGTCTTTGTTCTGGCCCAGCTTGCGCTTCAGCTCGAAACCGACGACGGGGATCCGCAGGCCGACCGTGCCCCTGGCAATCGGAGCCGCTTTCTCCGGTTCGAGGGAGGCCGGTTCGTCGCGACGGCGCTCGAAATGCTCGACCAGCCTCGTCAGCACTTCGAGGTTCTCCTCCTCGCCAAGGATCTCCGGCACGCCGTAGAGGTGGGCGACGGTGAAGTTCCAGGTCGGGACCTTGCGCTCCTCGGGCGAGTACCAGCCGGGCGAGATGTAGCCGTGGTGGCCCTGGACGATGACGAGGATCTCGCCTCGGTCGATCTCGAGCACCTCGTCGTCGGGCCGGCCCAGATGGGTGAGCAGGGTCAGGTCCGGCGCCTCCTCGTCGAGCATCACCGGGTAGTGGGAGGCGACGAGGCCACCGCTGTTGAGCGTCACAAGGGTCGCCCACGGGTGCTCGCGCACGAGCTCGCGGACCAGATCCGGGTCATCGGAGGCGAACAGCGGGTTCGGGCGCATGCGCCATCTTCCCAAGCCTGCCGGGAGGCCGCACGCCTTCGGGCGGCCTCCCGTTCGATCTCAGCGCGGAAAGACGCCGTTGGCGATCGCCGGGTCGCCGAGCGAATCGAAGGCGACCAGCTTGCCTTCCCCGTTGTAGGTGAGGACATCGGCGTCCTCGTCGCTTTGGCCATCGAGCGTAACCGTGGTCAAAACCACGACTTTGTCGCCCTCGGCGATGAAATCGTGGGGCTCGGTTTTCAGCCCTTTCTCGGCGAGCTTGGCCCAGAGGCCGGCGATCTCTTGCTTTCCGTGGCAGGTGCCGCTGAGAGAATTGTCGCCGCGGGTTGTCCAGACCACGCCATCGTCCATGTTCTCCATCGCGCCGGCGGCATCGCCGTTGGCGAAGGCACGGTAGGCGGCTTCGGCCGTCTCCTTGTTTGCCTGTGCGCTCATGCTTCGACCTCCTGTTTGGCTTGCACCGACGCTAGTCCGTGCTCGCGCCCCAGGCAAAGGCCCGCTCGGCCCAAACAGCCGGGTTCGTTTGTTCAGCTGGGCCTACTCGCCCGCCCGATCACTCGACCGCGGTGCCCAGGGCCTTGTCGATGAACGGGCCGAAGAGCTCGGCGACGTTGCGGGCCGCGTCCTCGGCCGTGTGGCCGGGGGTCGTCACGTAGCTGATCGCCAGCCGAACCAGGCTCTCGCTCAGCACCTTGACGTCCTGCTCGGGCGCCTCCGGCCAGCCCTCCTCGATCACCGAGTTCAGCCGGGACGCCGCCCACTGGACGATCGGCAGGCCCTGGGTGGTGACGAAGGGCAGCATGCCGCCGGTGCCGTCGTCGCTGAGCAGGATCTTGATCAGCGGGTCCTCGCCCGCGGTGCTAAGGAAGTGCTCGAGCGCGCCAAGAACCGCGGCGCGGGGGTCGTCGAGGTGCTCGCGGACCGCCGTTTCGACCCCGTCCATGAAGCCTTCGGCCTCGTGGATGACGAAGGCGAAGCCGAACTCGTTGCGGTTGCCGAACTCGTTGTAGAGGGTCTGGCGGCTGACACCGGCGCCGGTGGCGATATCGGCCATCGTGATCTCCGACCACGTCTGCCGCTCGAGCTGATCCCGAGCAGCGTCGAAGACCGTCGTCCGCAACAGCTCCCGTGCGGCCTCCTGATAGGGGGTCCTCCCGTTGGGCACGGCCCCTATCGTCGCAGCGGCGGCGGCGAGGCGTAACTCAGGCGTCAGCGGTGACCGGCTCGAAGTCGACTTTGTCGCGGACGCCGCAGTCCGGGCAGGCCCAGTCGTCGGGAACCTCGGCCCAGGCGGTCCCGGCCGGGAAGCCCTCCCGCGGGTGGCCCTCCGCCTCGTCGAAGACGTAGCCGCAGCCGGGACAGCGCCAGGCGCTCATACCGCCGGCCGCCCGTAGCGCTCCAGCACCCGGCCGAGCTTGCGCGGCTGGACGTTGGCCCTGGTCACGTCGCCGTCGTAGTGCGCGAGCAGGCGCGGGTCCATCACCCGGCGCCAGAGCGGCGGGAACCAGGCGAGGACGATCATCCCCGCGTAGCCGGTCGGCAGCTGCGGCGCCTCGTCGACATGGCGCAGCGCCTGGTAGCGGCGGGTCGGGTTGGCGTGGTGGTCGGAGTGGCGCTGCAGGTGGTAGAGGAGGACGTTGGAGGCGACGTTGTTGCTGTTCCAGCTGTGTTCCGGCATGCAGCGCTCGTAGCGACCGTCCTCGCGCATCTGCCGCCGCAGTCCGTAATGCTCGAGGTAGTTGACGACCTCCAGCAGCGAGAACCCGATCACCGCCTGGACCAGCAGGTAGGGCAGGACGACCGGGCCGAAGACGGCCGCCAGGCCGCCGAAGAGGACGACGGTCATCGCCCAGGCGCTGAGGACGTCGTTGTGGATGCTCCAATGCGACTTGCCCAGCCGGTCGAGGCGGGTGGTCTCGATCCCCCAGGCCGAGCGCAGGCTGCCGGTGACGGTGCGCGGCAGGAAGGCCCAGAAGCTCTCCCCCAGTCGCGAGCTGGCGGGATCCTCGGGGGTGGCGACTTTGACGTGGTGACCGCGGTTGTGCTCGATGAAGAAGTGGCCGTAGCCGGTCTGGGCGAGGGCGACGCGGCTGAGCAACTTCTCCGAGCTGGCCCGCTTGTGGCCGAGCTCGTGAGCGGTGTTGATCGCGATCCCGCCGACCACCGCCATCGTCAGCGCCAGGCCGATGTTTTCGATCAGCGAGAGATCCCCGCTCGACCACATCCAGCAGGCGAAGACAAGGCCCGCGTACTGGATCGGGATGAAGACGTAGGTGCACCAGCGGTAGTAGCGGTCCTGCTCGAGGAACTTGAGGACGCTGTCGGGCGGGTTGGTCGGATCGAGTCCGATCGCCATGTCGAGCACAGGGAAGAGGCCGAAGACGAGAGCCGGGCCGAGGAACCACATTCCTCCGAAGCCGGTGACGGAGACCCACAACCAGGCGAGGAACGGCGAGAGCGGAACGATGATCCCCAGCAGCCACGCATAGCGCTTGGCATCCGTCCAAGCCGCCGGCGTGACATCCACGTGCTCGTGATGGTGATGATGCTGATGAGCGTGCTCCGCGTGCGCCTCCATACCCTCTCCTTGTCAATCGCCCAAAGTTCGTCACCCATCTTTACACAATCAGCGGACGTGTCAAGCACACCGACAAAAGGGGCCGCTTTGTTCGGATCGTTTCCACCTTTGTAGTTGCCATAGGGGCGTCAAAGGTGGAAACGATGCAGAGGAGCGCTTGCGAGGGATGGAGGGAGGACCCGGAGGAGCCTCCCCATCCTGCGACGGAGGGTTCTCCCTCCATCCCATCCTCCAGCCGCGGTGCAGCCGTTAGATCTTCAGCAAGAGAAAAGTGTTCAGCGCAAAGACAACCGCGAAGAACACAGTCGCGCGATCCAGATTCTGCTCGACCATCGAGCCGCCGCCGACACCGCTGCCGCCGGCGCCGCCGATGCCGAAGGCACCGGAGAGGCCCGCGTCTTTCCCTGAGTGCAGGAGCACGAGGAAGATCAAGACGATGGCGACGATCACCTGAATGACGCTGAAGAACGTGTACATGGAGAGGAAAGTCTAGGCGATCTAGGCCTGATCGACTTTTTCCGGCTCGCTCGGGTGGGCGCCATTGCCATTCCCGTTGGAGTACCCGTTCTCGCTGCCATCGAGGATCTCCAGCGCCTCGCGGCGCAGCTCGGCGTCGAGGACGGCGAAGTCCCGGTCGGAGAGCTTGCCGGTGGCGTGGTCGAGTTCGGCGTCGCGGATCTCGCGGTACTTCGCTTCCTTGCGGGCGTCGGCTTCGGTGCGGACGAAGGCGCCGCGACGGCGGCCGCGACTGGGCCAGAGGGCGATCATCGCCCCGGCCAGGGCGATGATCCCGCCGATCCACATCCAGGTGACGAGCGGATTGACGATCACCTTGAAGGTCGAGGCGGCGTTGGAGGTGGCGAAGGTGTTGGCCACCTTCGCGGCCGCCAGGCCCTGCAGTTTGGTGATCTGTTCCAGTGCCGAGGCTTCCCGGGCCGGGTTGCCGACCGAGGCGCGCATCAAAGCCCCCAGCGCCTTGCACTGCGGCGGCGTCCCAGGTGCTCCCGAGACGCAGGCTTTGAAGCCTTTGTCCGCGAGCCGCACTCCGCGCTGCACAGCGGTGATGTTCGGCTGCTCGGCGATCCAGAGGTCGTGGCCGAGCCCCGCCCGCAGACCGACCTCGCTGGTCGCCTCGCCGTCGAAGAAGCTGGCGATCGTCCCCGTCGCCTGGCCCGTCGGCCGGAAGTACTGACGACTCGGCCGCACGGTGCCGATGACCTTGCCGTCTTCTTCGATCCGCAGCAGCGAGCCGAAGCCGAGCTTCTCCTGGTCGACCGAGACGGTCGGCTTCACGTAGGTGATCGTGCGGCCGTCGACCGTGGTGCTCTCCCCCGGTCGCAGCTCGACGTCGCGATTGGTCTGGAAGCTGGATGAGGCGGCGATGCCGATCAGCAGGACGATGACGCCGACGTGGACGATGTAGCCGCCGTAGCGACGTCGGTTGCGGCTGACGAGGCCGACCAGCGCCTGCGGTCCCGACTCGCCGCTGAGCTGCTTGCGCGCCGCCGCCCCGGTCCAGAACTCCTGCGCCAGGCCGGTCATCGCAAACGCGGCGAAGACGAAAAGCGCCAGCGCCCAGAGTTGTTCGGCGGCATCGGTGAAGAGGACCAGCCCCAGCGCCACCACCGCGGCGACGGCGAGCGGCAGGCGGAAGACGCGCTTCGCCGACTCCCAGCTGACCCGCCGCCAGGCGAGCAGCGGCCCGATCCCGGTGAAGAGGACGAGCAGGATCGCCAGCGGCGTCGTGTAGCGGTCGAACCAGGGCGCGGCCAGCGAGGCCTTCTCGCCGGTGAAGAGTTCGGAGATCAGCGGGAAGAAGGTCCCCCAGAAGATCACCACGGTCATCCCGACCAGGAGCAGGTTGTTGACGAGGAAGACCGACTCGCGCGAAGCCAGCGAATCGATCCGCTTCGGCGAGCGGAGGTCGTCGAGGCGGCTGACGATCAGCACCGTCGAGCCGATCAGGACGACCCCGATTAGGCCGAGGATGTAAGGGCCGACGGTGTTGTCGCCGAAGGCGTGGATCGACTGCAGGACGCCGGAGCGGACGAGGAAGGTGCCGAGCAGCGCCATCGAGAAGGTGCCGACAATCAGGGTCGCGTTCCAGACTTTCAGCATCCCCCGCTTCTCCTGGACCATGATCGAGTGCAGGAAGGCGGTGCCAAGCAGCCACGGCATCAGTGCCGCGTTCTCGACCGGGTCCCAGGCCCAGTAACCGCCCCAGCCAAGCTCCGTGTAGGACCAGCGAGCGCCGAGCAGGAGGCCGAAGCCGAGGAAGGTCCAGGCGATCAGCGAGAAGCGGCGGGTGGCGCGGATCCACTCGGCGTCGAGGCGGCGGGTGACGAGCGCGCCGATCGCGAAGGCGAACGGCACCGTGAAGGCGACGTAGCCCGAGTAGAGCATCGGCGGGTGGATCATCATGCTCGGGTGCTGGAGCAGCGGGTTGAGGCCGATGCCGTCAGTCGGCGTCTTGCCCATCTGCGTGACCGCCTTCGCAAACGGGTCGACGTCGGGTGCGAACAGCATCAGACCGGTGAAGAAGGCAGCGACGCCCATCATCACCGCGGTCGCCCAGGGGACCAGCTCGCGCAGCCGGTTGCGGGTCGCGTAGAGAGCGGCGCTGGCGGCGATCGAGAGGACGAACGCCCAGAGCAGCAGCGAGCCCTCCTGGCTCGACCACATCGCCGCCAGCTTGTAGCCGGTAGGCGTCTCGATCGAGGAGTGCTGCTGGACGATGTTGAAGGAGAAGTCGTTGCCGGCGAAGGCGATCTCGATGATCACTACGCAGGCGGTGAGCAGGCCGCAGAAGGCGTAGACGGTGCGCCGCGAGTAGGTAAGCCAGCGCTCGTCGCCGTTGCGACCGGCGATCGCCAGGGCCCCAGCGGCAAGTGCGGCGAGGAAGGCAAGCCCCAGCAGGGCGCTGCCAAGGCTAGCCATCAGATTTGGTCGTGAACTTCGACGGGCACTTCGTAATCAGAGTTTCCGGTTCGCCGACGAAGACGCCGCTCCCAGCGATCGCCCCGGTGAGGACGATCTCGCGGCCGCCGCGGAAGGGGTCGGGGACGGTTCCCGTATAGGTGACCGGGAGAGCCTGGCCGCCGCCATCGCGGTCGACGACACGGAAGGCGATGCCGTTGCCGTGGTGCTTGATCGAACCCTTGACCACCTTGCCGGTCATCTCGTAGGTCGTCCCGGGCGTCGCCGAGACCAGCTGCGAGGGCTCTTTCGCCTCGGTCGAGGCCGAGAACGAGGTGTAGATCAGCGCCACCGAGAGCAGCACGGCAACGCTGAGCGCGACGACAAGCCGGATCTTCCGCTTTCGCTGAGGGTCCACAGGCAGCCGGGATTATCGCAAGCTGCCGACCTGGGAGAATGGCGGCATGGCCGACGACCCCGTTTTGCTGATCACCGGAGCCAGCAGTGGCATCGGCGCCGCGACCGCCCGGGCGGCCTCTTCCAAGTACCGCCTGGTGCTGGCGGCCCGCCGCGAGGAGGAGTTGGAGAAGCTAGCGGAGGAGCTCGGCGGCGCCGAGCGGGCGATCGCCGTCCGCTGCGACGTCACCGAGTGGGACGAGGTGGAGGCGATGGCCGCGACCGCCCTCGAGCGCTTCGGGCGCATCGACGCCGTCTTCGCGAATGCCGGCTTCGGCGCCACCCGCGGCTTCCTCGAGGAGTCGCCCGAGCACTGGCGCTCGATGGTGCTGACCAACGTCTACGGGGTGGCGCTGACGATCCGGGCCACCCTTCCCCACCTGCTCGAGCGCGGCGACGGCCACTTCCTCGTCACCAGCTCGATCGCCGGGCGACTGGCACTGCCCGGCTCGCTCTACTCGGCGACCAAGTGGGCGGCGACCGCGATCGGCGAGTCGCTGCGGGCCGAGCTGCGCCAGATGCACGACAACCACGGGATCAAGGTCACCCTGATCGAGCCCGGAATGGTCGACACCCCCTTTTTCGACAACCGTCCCGGCGAGTGGGCGCTGAAGGACGAGGACATCGCCCGCACGGTGATGTTCGCCCTCGAACAGCCGCCCGGCGTCGACGTCAACGAGATCCTCGTCCGGCCGACGACCCAGCCGATCTAGCGCTTCGGACTTTTGCCACACCAGGGTGGGGCGAAAATCGGCTACGGCAACAGCAGGCGGACCAGGCGCCAGTAGCCGCGCAGGACCAGGCGCGCGGGCCCGGAGCGGGCGAGCGGGGAGATCAGATCGGAGTCGAGATCGGGGGTCAGCCAGGAGGCGAACTCGGCGGCGCTGACGTTGCGCTGGGCCTGGATCGCCCTCCGCTCGCGCAGCAGCCGCGGCAGCCAGCGGAGGAAGGCGAGGTTCGCCCGCAGCTTCTGCCTCCCCCAGCCGCCGGTGGCCGCAACCGCCAGGAGCGCGACCTCGGTCGCGAGCAGCGCCGGGGCGAGCAGCGCCAGCAGCGCACCCGGATAGGTGCGGACGAGGAAGGCGAGCCGGTTGCGCTCGAGCCAGAACCACTTATCGGCGTTGGCGCCGAACTCGTAGTCGTGGGCGACAACGGCGGCGGGCTCGATCCCGACCGGAAGCCCCAGCGTCCGCAAACGAACCGAGAGGTCGACGTCCTCGTGGTAGAGAAAGAACTCGGGCGGAAAGCCGCCCAGCCGTCGCCAATGCTCGGCCGAGATGGCCAGACAGGCGCCGGAGGCGACGATCACCTCGCCTGCGATCGACGCCTGGTCGAGCGGCCGCCCGTGGCCCCCTGCCCAGGTGATGCCGGTGAAGTGAAGTGGATTGCCGGCCGAGTTGACGCAGCGAAGCTCGCCGTCGGCGACCAGCGCCTGCCACGCGCCCCAGCCACGGTCTTCCTTCCAGGGCCGGCGGATCGCCACGCCGAAGCCAAGCTGCGGGGTCGCGTCGGGGTTGAGGATCACGAGCAGCTCGCCCCTCGCCGCCTCGGCGGCGGCGTTGATCCCGGCGGCAAAGCCGGCGTTGCCGCCCATCGGGACGATCCGCGCCTGCGGGGCGAGCTCGCGCACGAGCTCGGCGCTGCCGTCGCCCGGCTTGTTCTCGACGACGATCAACTCGTCGCCCTCACCCAGCTCGGGGAGCAGGGCGGGAAGGGACTTACCGAGATCGTCGCGGTTCTCGTAGGCGACGATCAGGATGGAAAGCGTCGGGCGCACCGACGCGGAGGCTATTCGGCCATCCGCGCCGGTGCGATCGACACACCTGCTGAAAACGCTCCTGCTACTTGCCCTTCTTCTTGCCGCAGGAGACGACGTTCAGCTTGAACTTCTTCGCGTTCTTCTTCTTGCCGTTCTGGCCCTTCATGTTCACGATCGCCCGCTGCGGCTTGGCGCAGGTGTTCTGCGAGTTGACGAGCAGGCTCTTCTTGCCGCCCTTCATTTTGAGCGTGAACTTGCTCACCGGCACGTCGGGCACCTTGCGGAAGACCGTCTTCAGGCCCCCGGTGCTGCCGCTGCCGATTACGCCGCGCAGGTAGACCTCCACCTGGCCGCGCAGATCGACCAGCAGGTCCGGCAACTTGTTGTTGGAGGACACCAGGTACACCTTGCCCTTCAACTTTTCGCTCAGCAGCGGCGACTTCGCTTCGGCATTCCCGTAGACCGAGGCCGCCGGGCAGGTGTGGGAGGCCAGCTGTGGCCTCGTGCACACGGTGCCGATATGGCTTTGGTCGAGGAACAGCGAGCGCGGCATCGTCACCGCGGTGCGGGCGATGTTGGCATCGCCCTTGCGGGCGGTCAGCGTCGCCTTCAGGCGCGGGTTCTTGTTCCGCTTCGTCCCGCCGTAGAGCTGGATCTTCAGCTTCGGCTTGAAGGCGAGCTTGTTGCATTCGATCGCCTGGAACGGATCGTTGACAGCGTAGGAGCTGAACACGGCCGGGTTGGCCGGATCGGCACCGCCGCCGTTGATCGCCCCGGTCGTCGCCTGGGCGGCACAGTTCGTCGGGTTGAGCATGAACTGGCTGCGATCGACGTCGAGGTTGATCACACGGATGTCCAGCTTCACCCCACCGAACACGTCGGGGATGACATCGGAGACCGCATTGATCTGGGCGGTTTCCGGGTTGACGTTGAGCGCCACCCGGACGACCACGGTGCCGAGGTCGAACGGACCCGCGACCGCCGGCGTAATCGTAACCAGCGAGAGCGCGGCGCCCTCGTAGGGACCGGCCAGATAGGCCTTGCCGCCGAGCTGCAGCGGATTCGCCCCGGAGCCGGACTTGGTCGTGACCGTGCCGATCAGGCTGTCGCCCGAACAGCTCGGGCTGGCCTGCTCGGCCTTGCCGCTCTTCCCGGCGGCGGCCGCGATGGCCCCCTCCGAGCAGTAGGGGATTCCGGCGAGTTTGCCGGTCAGCCCCTTCGGCAGGGTGACGTTGACGACCTTCAGCTCCTGTTCGCCGTCGCGACGCGCGATGTTGACATGGAGCGGCGAGTAGGCGCCGGCTTTGCTGCTGTCGACTTTGGCTTTGTAGAGCGGCGTGAACTTCCGCGCAGCCATCGTCGCCGGGCAAGCGCCACCGGTCGGATCGCTGCTGAGCGCCAGATCGGTAGACGGCTTGGCGTTCGCCTGACCCGACCACGGTTCGAGATCCGACGTAGCAGTGTTCTGACCACAGGTTGGGGGCAGGCTGAGGATCTTCCGGTCGATTCCGTTGAAATGGAGCCGGAAAGAACCGAACGTAGCCTGCGGGTTTTCCGCCACCACAGCGGTCAGCTGACCGGTCTGCAGGTTCGGGAACACCTTGCCTTTGAGCCTCACGTTCACGCCGTAGCGGGTCGAGAACGCGTGGATGAAGATCCGGAACTTTTCACCGCTGCTCGGATTTTCATTCACGGGCTGGCCGACGTATACGTCTCCGAAGATGGAGTCAGCCGGCAGTGAGGGAGTCTGCACCTCCACCGTGCCGATTTTCGAAGCCTCTGGGCATTCGACCGGCAGATTGGTGTGGTAATGGAACTGATCGTCGGTGCAGGCCTGCAGCCCGTTGGCGCCGGACGGGTTGATGCCCATCCCGTTCGGCAGCTTCACCGTGGCGGTCTTCAGGTAGGAGTTGGCGATCGTTTCGCCTTCTGCTTTGAAGGGGATGTCCACGTTGACGGTGGTCGGATCGGCGGAGTCCACCGCTCCGTTGGGAGCAGTCACCCCGATCGTCGGTTCGAACGGGACCAGTTCGCATCCCGTGGCGCCCGTTGGCGTCGCGTAGCTAGCTTCGTCGCTGGTCACTTCGGCTTCGTAGGGAGGGCCCTGCGAGTCGACGAACAGGTCGGACACCTGCGGGCCGGCGCAGTTGCTCGGCATCGTCAGGTAGGTCCCGTCACCGGCCCGGCCATTGAAGACCAGTCGGGATCGAATGATCGGAGGACTGGTTGCCGACGGGCCATGGATGTCACTGATGGTGAACCGGACGTGCTGGTCGACCGGGTCGAGCGAGCCGACGATGTAGGTCGGACCGGCTTTGGTCAGGAAGCCGACCATCGACGGCACGCCTTGGAAGGGCACCAGGTTCCAGACCGGCAGTTTGACTCGCGCCTGCAGGCAGGAACCCGCGGGTGGACAGGGTGGCGTCGTCGCGCCAGGCGACTGCGCCGCCACCGTCAGATAGTTGAACCCGACAATGGTGTTGTTGGGACATGGAGTAGGCGGTTCCGTCTCGAGTTGCGCCGGATCGCATTGCGGCAGGGCCTCCGGGTTGACGCTGAGACCTTCCGGGGTGTCGACGATGATGTCTTTGACAAACGACGTCGGGAACCCTTCGACGCCCGAGGCGGGCGGGAAAGTGTTCAGCTTGAACTCGGTGATCCCGAAGTTCGGGTGGCCGGCAGCCTGCGTGAACAGTTTTGAGCTGGTCGACCCTTTGCACTGTTCGGGTGGCGTCGGAAGCGTTGCTTCGGTTCCAACTTCGGTGCCTGGTTCACCCGGTATCAGCGGTAGGTCAACGTTTTCTTTGCAGGTGATCGATTCCCATTCGGCAATCCCGATCGGCCCCGCTTGGGCGACCACCGGTAGAACCATCAAGGCACCGAGACACATAAGAAGCAATGCGAGCGAACGCTTCGCCATTCAATTTCCTCCTCGTTATTTCCCTTAACGAGGACGCCCCCTGTGACGCCCACGAACTTCTCTCCCGCTGAAGACATTACACATCGGCGCAGGCGGGTCAAGTGCGTCGCGCTGTTACTACCCAGGTAACCATGTCACCAAACAGTGACATAACACTTTTTGGTGAAGGGGTTCGCTCAGCCGTGCTTTTTGGAATGCTTTTTCTTCCCATTACAGGGAGTGCTCAACTTCGGCTTGCTGTTCCGCTTCCGGCCGTTCTGGGCTTTGATCTTGATGATCGCCCTGACCGGCTTGACGCAAAGGCTGCGTGAGTTGACCAGCAGGCCCTTTTTGCCACCGGGCAGCGTCAGCACGAACTTGGTCACCGGCACGTCGGGGACGCGGCCGAAGGTCGTGCGGATGCCGCCTTTGAAGCTGTCGATGCGGCCGACCAGGTCGATGCCGACCTGCCCCTCGAGATGGGCCACCATGTCCGGCAGGGTGTTGTTGGAGGAGCGCAGGTAGACCGGCCCTTCCAGCGGTTTGCCTAGCAGCGGCGTGAAGGCGCGCGCCTTGCCGTAGATCGATTTCTTCGGGCAATTGTCGGCGGCGAACTGGACCCGGGTGCAGACTTTGGCGAGGCTCGCCTGGTCGAGGAAGAGCGCATGCGGCAGCGCGACCGAGGCCTTGCGGATATTGGCGTCTTTGCCCCGGGCCTTGAGGACGGCGCGCAGTTTCGGGTGCTTGGCCCGCTGCGTCTTACCGAACAGTTTGACCTTCAGCCGCGGGCGGAATTTCAGCGGCTTGCAGCCCGTCGCCTGGAACTCGTCCGCGACTTTAAGCGCGGAGTAGGTGCTGGGATTGAGCGGATCTCCCCCGCCCCCGATGATCGCGCCCGCGGTCGCGCCTTTGCGACAGTTGGTCCCGTTGAGGGTGAATTCGTCGCGGTTGATGTTGAGGAAGACCGAGCGGACGTCGAGCTTGGTGCCGCCGTAGACATCGGGGATATCGTTGAGCTTGGGGTGGATCTGGGCGGTTTCGGGATCGAGGAAGAACGGCACCCGGACGACGACGTTGCCGAGGTCGAACGGGCCTGCGAGCGCCGGGGTCACGACCACGATCGAGAGCGGCGCACCCTTGTAGCGGCCGGCTAGATAGGCGTCGCCGTCGATCTTCAGCGGGTTGGGGCCGGTGCCGGCCTGCACGGTGGCATCCCCGACCTTGCTCTCTTTCGGGCAGCTGGGGTTTTTCTTCTCCGTGGCGCCGGATCGGCTTTCGGTCTTCTCGATCGCGTCCGGCGGGCAGTAGGGGACGCCCTTCAGCTTTGCGGTCGCACCTTCGGGCAGCGTCACGTCGAGGCCTTTCAGCTCCTGCTGGCCGGGCGGCCGGGTGATCGAGGCTGAGAAGGGAGTGAAGGTTTTGGCGACGTCGCTTTTCGGCTTGGCGCTGAAACCGGGCGCGAACGGCCGCTCGGCCATCGTTTTCGGGCAGGCACCCCCGCCCGGCAGCGAGGCCAGGTTGAATTTGCTCGAGGGCGTCGCCGGCGGGTTGCCCGACCACGGCGCCAGCTGGCTGGTGGTCGTGTTCGGCCCGCAGGTCGGCGGGCTGCTGAGCGCCGCTTTCGCGCCGCCGTCGATGCTGAGCTTGAAGCTGGTCAGTGGCACCTGCGGCAGCCCGCTCGGCAGGTTGTCGGCGTTGCCGCCGCGCAGCACGTTGGTTTTCGCCGCTTCGTCGAAGACCGCGGTCAGCTGGCCGGTTTTCGCGTTGGCGACGACGTTGCCGACGAGGCGAACCGAAATCCCGTAGCGGGACGACTCGGCGGCGACGAAGATCCGGTACTCGTCGCCCGATTCGGGATTGCGGCTCTTCTGCTCGCCGACGTAGACGTTGCCGGTCAGCGGACCCTCCGGCAGCGGCGGAGTCACGACGCTGACGGTGCCGATCTTCGAGGCGGCGGGGCAGGCAACCGGGTTGCGGGTCCCCTTGCCGAACTGGGCGTCGCTGCAGGCGGCGAGGCCGTTGGCGGCCGAGGGGTTGATGCCCAGCCCCTGCGGCAGCGTCACCCGCGCGGTCCGCATCGTCGAGGTTTCCTGCCCCGTCGCGCTCGCTTCGACCGGCAGTTTCAACTCGGTGACCGCGCCCGCGGGCGAATCGACCAGTTTGGTTCCCGGGTCGACGGCGACCGTCGGTTTGAATGGGATCGAGGCGCACCCTTTCGGGCTGGTGCCGGGAGGCAGCTTCGACTCGACGAAGGGCGAGCCGGCGGGGAAGCTGGGGTCCGGATTCTGCAGCGAGTCGGCCCGGGCGTAGGTGGAGTAGGTGTGCTGGAAGGCGGCCTGGTTCGGGTTGAGGCAGGTGCTCGGAGCGCTGAGGAAGTAGCCGACCCCCGGGTCGGCGTGGGCGCGGCCGTTGAAGATCAAGCGGTTTTTCAGCAGTTTGACCGCAGCTACCTTGGGCACGTTGATCGTGAAGCCCTCGTGGAAGTCGGACTCGTAGGCGACGTCGGCTTCGAGGTAGATGTCGCTCGGCGGCAGCACCGGCAGGTCTGGGACCGCTTCTACCGTGAAGCCGAAGCGGGCCGGCTGGCCGGGTTTGGGTTTCAGGTTGTAGACGGGAGCCGTGATCGGCACCGGCGGCACGATCGGCAGTTCGGGCGAGACGGTGATCACGCTTTCGCCGACTTTCGTGTTCAGCGGGCATTCTTTCGGGTGGGTCGTCTGACACTGCGGCGTCGCCCCCGGATTGACGCTGAGCCCGACCGGCAGGTCGACCCGCAGCGTCTTCATGTCGACTTCCGGTTCTTCGTGCACCAGTTCGGTTTTGTGGCGGACGATGAACTGGGTGATCCCGAAGGGCGGATGGCCAGCGGCCGTTTCGAAGAACTCGGGCGCCGGGCTGTCGGGGGCGCAAGTCGGGGTGTTGCAGGTCCCGGCCTGCCAGCCGTCGTTCGCGTTCGGCGGGTTGTTCTGCGGCGAGAAGACGACTTCGCCGGCCTGAGCGGCCGCGGGCAGCAGCAGCGCCCCGAAAAGGGCTGCTCCTGCCAGGAGTTGTGCCACTGACTTCCTCACCTGAGCAGGTCGTACCCAGGTGGACGAGCCGTTAATCGCCATCACTTACGGCCCGGTTTCTTGGCTTTGCGGCAGGCCGGGGTCCGCAGCGGCAGCTTCTTCACCTTCAGCTGCTTGCCGTTCTGGGCTTTGAAGTTGAGGAAGGAGCGGTTGGCGCGGATGCAGAGGTCGCGCGAGTTGACCAGCAGCCCCTTCTTGCCGCCCTTCATGTTGAGCGTGAACTTGCTCACCGGCACGTCGGGCACGGGGTAGAAGACGGTCTTCAGCCGCTCTTTGGCCGAGCCGATCACGCCGCGCAGGCGGACGTTGACCTGGCCGTGGAGGTCGGCGAGGAGGTCCGGGAGTTCGTGGTCGGAGGCGACCAGGTAGACGGGCCCGGCGACTTCGTCATCGAGCAGCGGGGTCTCGGCGCGGGCGTATCCATATATAGAGCGCGCCGGGCAGGCCGCCACCGCGAGCTGGACGCGGGTGCAGATCGTCCCGATGTGGTTCTGGTCGAGGAACTGGGAGTGCGGCAGGGTCAGCGCCGCCCGCTTGATGTTGGCATCGCCGGGACGGGCGACGAGGACGGCGCGAATCGCCGGGTGGCCGTTGCGGCGCATCATCTTCCGCCCGCCGATCAGTTTGGTGAACAGCTTCGGTTTGAAGCCGAGCGCGTCACAGCCGGTCGCCTGGAACGGCACGCTGACCGGGAAGGCGCTGAAGGCCGCCGGGTTGGCCGGGTCTCCCCCGCCGCCGTTGAGCACGCCGGTGGTGGCGAAGGGTTCGCAGCTGGTCGGGTTGAGGGTGAAGTCGGGCCGGTCGATCTTCAGATCGACCGAGCGGACGTCGAGCAGGGCGCCGCCGAAGACGTGCGGGATCGGGTCCGAGACGGCGTGGATCTGCGCCGTTTCGGGGTCGACGAACAGGGCCACCCGGACCACGACCGTGCCGAGATCGAACGGCCCGGCCGTGGCGGGGGTGACCACTGCCAGGGAGAGAGGAGCCCCGTGGTAGGGGCCCGAGAGGAAGACCTTGCCCTCGATCTTGTAGGGAGCGGGGCCGCTGCCAGCGGCGACGGCGGCGCTGCCGACCTGGCTCGCGGCGGGGCAGCTCGAGCTCTCCTTCTCCTCGGCGCCGGAGCGGCTGGCGGTGGCGGCGAGCGCGGCCTCCGGGCAGTAGGGAATCCCGCGCAGCTTGCCGGTCATCCCTGGCGGCAGCACGACGTCGGCGCCCTTCAGCTCCTGCTGGCCGTCGCCGCGAGCGATCTGGATCGAGACCGGACTGAAAGCGCCGGCCTTGGTGCTCGCCGGCGCCGCGGCGAAGGCGGGACCGAAGGGTCGCTCGGCCAGCGTTTTCGCGCATTTGGCGCCGCCGGGGGCGGCGGTCATCGCGAAGCTGTCGCCGGGGTGCGCCGGTGGGTTGCCGGTCCACGGCGCCATCGTCGCCGTCACCTGGTTGGGTCCGCAGGTCGGCGGGCTGGTCAGCACCGCCCGCGCGCCGCCGTTGAAGGTGAGGTCGAACGAGGTGAATGGCACCTGCGGGGTCTGGGCGACGGTCGTCGTCAGCTGCCCCGTCTGCGGATCGGCCCTGACGTTGCCGATCAGCCGCACCGCGATCCCGTAACGACCGGACTTCGCCTCGATGAAGATCCGGTACTCGTCGCCCGAGGCCGGGTCGCGGCTCAGCTGCTTGCCGACGTAGACGCTGCCTTCGAGGACTTCTTCGGGCTGCGGGTTGGCCTGGTCGACCAGCGGCGGCGAGGCGATCGCGGCGCGGCCGACGATCGACTGCGACGGGCAGGCGACCGGGTTCGTCGTCCCTTTGCCGAACTGGGCGTCGGTACAGGTCTGCAGACCGCTGGCGGCGGAGGGGTTGAGCCCCATCCCCTTCGGCAGGGCCACCGTCGCCGCTTTGGTCTGGGAGCTGTCCTGTTCGTCTTCTTCGGCGAGGAAGTCGGGCAGCAGGTGCGGGACGTCGACGCTGACTTTCGCCGCGGCGGGCGAGTCGGTCTGCGCGGTGCCGGGGTCGACGGCGACGCTCGGGTCGTAGGGGATCGATCCGCACTCTTTCGGTTCGGTCCCGGGGCCGCTGCTTTCGCTGGTCGGCGGGATCGGCGACTCGAAGAACGAGGAGCCGGCGGGGAAGTTCGGGTCGGGGTCGCCGTAAGAGTCGGCCCGCAGGAAGGTCGAATAGATGTGCCCGGAGGGGCCGCCGGGCTGATCACCCGGAGTCCAGCCGGGCGCGTAGGCCGGGCCGAGACAGGTGTCGGGAGTCGTCAGGAAGGTGCCGTCGCCCGAGCGGCCGTCGAAGACCAGCCGGTTTTTGAGGATCAGGCCTTTTTTGCCCAACAATCCAGGGAGCAGTTCTTCCAGCGCTTCCGGCAGGGCTTTTGGCACGTGGATCGTGAAGCCCTCGTGGAAGTCGCTCGACCAGGCGACGTCGCCTTCGAGGAAGACTTCATTGCCAGCCAGCTTCAGGCCGAAGCGAGCGGCCTCGCCCTGGCTCGGGCGGACGTTGTAGACAGGCACCTGAGTGACGCCCGGTTTGGGTTCGATTTCGGTGCCCACCAGAGGGTCGGCGGCGGTGACGAGGCTTTCGCCGACTTTGGAGCCGATCGGGCAGGTGTCGGCTTTGAACTGGGCCTGGGAGCAGCGCGGCGTCGCGCCCGGGTTAACGCTGAGCCCGACGGGAAGGTCCACCCGCACCGTCTTCACTTCGCCGACCGGGCTCTTGCCTGGCGCTTCGTTCTTGATGATGAACTGGGTGAAGCCCCAGTTGGGATGAGCCCCGGCGGTGTCGAAGAACTGATCCGGGGTCGCGATCGAGCAGACCGCCGGTGCCGTGGGCGGTTCGGCATTGCAGGTACCGGCCTGCCAGCCCGAGTCGACCGAGGGGTGGGTCACGTCGCTCGGAGCGATGATGTCGCCCGTATCGGCCGCGGCCGTTGATCCGATCGCACAGAAGATCAGAAGTAAAGAGACCAGAAGCGCTGCTGCGTACCTGCCGGCGTAAGTCAAAGTTCTCCTCCCAAAAAGCTCCCAATAAGCATTCTCGACGGATAACCTACCCGAAATTGATGACATGAATCAACATTTTTTGGTAATGTCGCCTCATGCCAACCCCAGACGGACACTCCCCAAACGGTCACGCTATGAACGGTCATCCCCCCGCAAAGCACCCGCAAAACGGGCATAACGGCAACGGGAGTTCTTCCGTTCCGTCGTCGGTCCCGGTGAATTGGGAGCTGCTGGCCCGGGCGACGGCCCACCCGCTGCGTGTCTCGATCCTCGAAATCCTCGGGATCGACGGCGGCCGGGTCCTATCCCCCAGCGATCTCAGCCGCGAGCTGCAGATCCCCCTCAGCAACACCAATTACCACGTCACCGAGCTGGCGAAAGCCGGCCTGATCGTGCTCGTGCGCGAGCGGCAGGTGCGCGGCGCCACCGAGCACTTCTATCGCCTGCCGAGCACCGGCAGCGAGGCGAAGTCGGCGGCGGAGAAGGCCGAGCGAGCCTGGGCGATGGCCTAAGCGCCATCGCCCAGGCAGGCGAGCGCGGCTCAGGGTTTCAAGGGTTCGCTGAGGCCTCGTATCCGCTCGACCTCGGCAGAGAAGAAGTCAGCCAACTTCTTGCATTCCGCAGCATCGACATCGATGCCTTCGGACTCCGGATACGGGCTGCCGAGGACGAGCAGCGCCTCGTCGTTGTAGAGGGTGGCCGGTTCGGAGTAGTTGAACGAGCCCCCGAGCACGGTGGACCCGGCGATCACCGCGAGCTTGTGGTGCAGTTTGCGGATGCCGCTGTCTTTGCGCGGGATCAGCACTTCCACCCCGCCTTCTTCCAGCAGGTGGGACGCAGCCGTGGGCATCGCCGACTGACCGCGGTCGAGCACCCCGCGCACCTCCCGCTCGGCGCCGGCGAGGACGATCATCACGTCGTCGATGGCCGACGAACCCATGAAGGTGAACATCGCGAAGTCGATCTCTCCGCCCTTCGGGCACTTGAGCATCTGCTTCACGACCTCGGCCTCGGGCCCATGGTCGGGGGCGAAGAGGACCTTGACGGGAATCCCGCCGACGTCATGCGTCTGCGGCGGGTCCCCCAGACGGCCACGCCCGAACTCGCCCGCCCATGCCTCCCGGAACTCCTGGCCGAAGTCCTCCTCCACGCCGTGGCTCTCGAAGACGAACAGGTGGTTGAGGTTTTTGTGGCCGTCGGTTTCGGTGAAGTTCGCCGAGCCCGTCAACAGGGCCGGCCGATCGCCCCGCCAAGCGCTCCCGTTCTTGTCAAGGCGCACGTCGCGGAGGGCGAACTTGTGGTGGAAGATCTTGTTGTCGGGATTGAGGTCGATCCGGACTTCGACCCCGCAGCGGCAGAGCGCCGCGAAGACGTCGCGGTTGACCTTGCGCTCGCTCTCGTCGGCCGACAACTGCGCGACCGTGGTCAGGGCTGCGTCAGGCTCGTGCTGCGAATCGGTGTCGTCCTGGAGATAGGAGCGATTGAGCAGGACCCGCACGCTCTTGCCCTCGCGCTTCTTCGCCGCGATCGCTTCGGCGATCGGCAGGGAGTCGATCTCCTGGACGGCGATGTCGAGGGTCTTCGTCGTCCCGGCTATGAACTCGACGATCGTCGCCTCGAGGTCATCCGGAGCCCCGAGATCCTGCGGGCCGCAATAGGCCTTGAGCTTGTCGGCAGCCAGCGCCTCCAATCGCCCGACCATAAGACCGCTTGAAGGATTGTCAAGTACCTATTTAGGACCATCTATTTTGCGAATCGTCAAGTCCTACGTTTTAATGCCCGCGCGATGGGTCGCGATAACCAACCGCTTGTAACGGGGACCATGGTCCCGCTGAAATCCGTGGCCGTCGACTGCGTGGATTGCGGCGCGGACAACCCGGACACCAACGTCTTCTGCGGGGATTGTGGGAAACGGATCGCAAGGGACGCTGACGGTTCGGCGCTCCACCCGGGTTTCAAGACCCCTCGGCGGTTGCTCATCGTCAGCAGCGTGATATTTGCCGTGAGCGTGCTGATCGCAGGGGTGGACTTCCTCCTGATTCAACTGTCGGATCCGGCAAGCGTGGGACTGGAAATCGGCGGACCGATCGTCAACCTGCTGCTCGAAGCAGCCAACGTCACCTCGGTCCGCGCACCCGGCTCCCCGAGCGAGGGCGTGGCGATTCTGATGGTCGGCACGTTCTTGCTGGCGTCGCTGTTGGCGAGCATGAGCGCCGTTTCCGGGGGAGTTGCCGGGATTTGGCTGCTGGCACGCTGGCGGGCCGGCGACGGACCCGCTCGCGTCGGGACCGCGGTCGCAACGGTGGGCGAAGCGGGCCGCAAACACCTCGAGGACGCCCACAGGCTGGGCGCCGAGGGGCTTGAAAAGGCTAGGCCGAAGCTGACTGAGACCGCCGAGCGCTCACGGGCTGCGGCGGAAAAGGCGAGAGATGACGCTGCCGAGCGGTATGAGGACGTGAAGCCCGTCGTTCGCCAGGTCGCCCGTGAAGGTCGGGAGACCTTCAGCGAGCAGGTGGTTCCCTGGGTTTCCACCAGCATTCGCGAGGGGGCGGCTCGGGGTCGTAAGTGGATCCGCACCCGCCGAGAGAAGGATCGGGATGGATGAAGTGGCTGAGCGGACGATGAGGGTCTAGAAGAAAAGCGGACGACGGGGGTCGAACCCGCGACCTCAAGCTTGGGAAGCTTGCGCTCTACCAACTGAGCTACGTCCGCGTGGGGCCGGATTCTACGTTGTGAGCGGGCCGCCGGGAGGCCGTGGGATCTAGTCTTCGCCGTCCGTGAGCTTTCGCTCTGTAATCGCAGTCCTTGGCGTGCTGGCCGTCCTCGGCCTGCTCGTCGTCGGGCTGGCCAGCAAAGGGTCTTCGGGGGTCGGGGTGGGCGATCCGGCGCCGGTCGGGTCGCTGCCGCGGCTGGAAGGCGAGGGCTCGCAGTCGCTCGCCGATTACCGGGGCCGCTGGGTGCTGGTCAACCTCTGGGCTTCCTGGTGCATCCCCTGCCGTGCCGAGGCGCCGGCGCTGGAGCAGTTCCAGCGGGAACATGGCGGCCCGCGGTTCACGGTGCTCGGGATCGACAGCCGCGACCTCAGTGGCGACGGCAGCGACTTCGTCGACGAGTTCGGCCTCACCTATCCGCAGTTGCGGGACGGCAACGGCGACGCCGCGCACGACTACGGCACCACCGGCGTCCCGGAGAACTACCTGGTCGACCCCCACGGCATCGTGCGGCTGCACGTCCCCGGCCCGGTCGGCGAAGAAAACCTGAACGAGGAAGTGGCGCCGCTGCTGTCGCGGGGCAAGTCGTGAAGCTTCGGTTCGCGCTCGTGGTCTGCCTGGCGCTGGCGCTGCTGGCGCCTACTGCCGCAACCGCAGACCAGCCCGCTTCGCTGACCGAAATCGAAAAGCAGGTGATGTGCCCCGTCTGCGGCACTCTGCTGCAGTTGGCCGAATCGCCGCAGGCACAGCGCGAGCGGGTCTTCATCAACCGCCTGATCGACGAAGGCAGGACCGAAGCGGAGGTCAAGGACGCGCTGGTCGCCGAGTACGGCGACGAAGTGCTGGCGCTGCCGCCGCACTCGGGGTTCAGTCTCTCGGCCTACCTGGTCCCGATCGTCGCCTTCCTGATCGCCGTCGCCGCGTTGGCGGTCGGGGTGCTGCGCTGGCGCCGGGCGGGAGGCGACCCCCCGGACGACGGTTCGCAGCCCCTCACCGCAGGGCCAAGTGACGAGGACTCCGCACGCCTCGATGCGGACCTGGTGCGCTACGACCTCTAAGCCGCAGCGGTGGGACTTATGGTCGCGATAGCGACCATAAGTCCCACCGATCATGACTCGGCAACTGCAATTGCGCCAAGCACCGGCGCCGGCAGGCCGCGGATCGCGTTGCGCAAGCTGCGGCCAGAGCCTCCGGCCTCTCCCCCGCCGACGGCGACGAGCTGAGCGTCGGCCTTGGAGGCCACGATCAGGGCGGCGAGCCGTTCGTCGAGCACCGGTGGCGCGGTGAGCAGGACCAGCTCGTAGGCGTCGCGCACTTTGCCGACGGCGTGGGCGAAGCTCCGCAGCCCCAGCAGGGTCTCTGCCTTGGGCGCCGGCCGGCCGCCGCAGACGCAGACCAGCTGCCCACCCTTGGCAGTCGCCGGACCGGCCAGGGCGACCGGCCGCAAGACTTCGATCGGCCTGGCCTCCCAGCGCAGGTACTCGTGTAGACCGGGCCTGGGATCGAGGCCGACCTGGGCGGCCAACCGCGGCCGGGCGAGGTCGCACTCAAGCAAGATCGTGCGGCGGCCGGCGGCAGCGGCAGCCGAGGCCATGGCGACGGCGGCGACCACCGGCTCCTCCCCCTCTCCCGTCACCGCCACCACCCGCTGCCCGGTTAGCCGCGGCAGGACCGCACCGAGCGCCTCGAAATCCCCCCGCCGCAGTGACCAGGCCCGCGTCCCCTCCACCGGCCCGGCGATCTCCGCCAGGACCGGGAGCCTGGCGCGACCCCGCAGCATCACATTCGCTCGGGAGCCGAGATCCCCAGCAGCCCCAGCGCCGCGGCGATCGTCCGCTTCGTCGCCAGACAGAGCGCCAGCCGCGAGGCTTCGACCCCGTCGCCCTCGGCACCGACCACCTGGCAGTCGCGGTAGAAGGCGTGAAAGTCGGCGGCGACGGCGGTCGAGTAGGCGCAGACACGGTGCGGCGCCCGGCGTGCCGCCGCGATCCGCACCTCGTCGGGGAACTCGAGCAGGCGCTTGACCAGGACCTTCTCGCTCTCCTCCAGCGCCGACCGTTGGACGGCGGCGGCGGGCTCGGTCGGCTCCGCCTCCTCCCCGGCTTTGCGCAGGATGCTGGCGATCCGGGCGTGCGCGTACTGGACGTAGTAGACGGGGTTCTCGCTCGACTGGCTGCGGGCCAGCTCGAGGTCGAGGTCGACGGTCGTCTCGTGGCTGCGCCAGAGCATGAACCAGCGGGTCGCGTCGACGCCGATGTCCTCCATCAGCTCGTCGAGGGTAACGAAGTCGCCGCTGCGCTTCGACATCTGCACCCGCTCGCCCTTCTCGACGATGTGGACAAGGCTCATCAGCAGCGCCTCAAAGCGCTCCGGGTCGGCGCCGAGGGCCTCGATCGCGGCGCGCATCCGCACCACGTAGCCATGGTGGTCGGCGCCCCAGACGTCGATCAGCCGCTCGAAGCCGCGCTGCAGCTTGTCCCAGTGGTAGGCGATGTCCGGGGTCAAGTAAGTCGCCTCGTCGTTGGAGCGGATCAGGACCCGGTCCTTGTCGTCGCCGAAGTCGGTGGTCCGCAGCCAGAGGGCGTCCTCGTGGCGGTAGGTGTGACCGTGTTTCTCGAGCTCGGCCAGCGCCACCTCGACCTCCCCTTTGGCGTAGAGGCTGCGCTCCGAGAACCAGTTGTCGAAGCGGACGCCGAAGCGCTCCAAGGTCTGGCGGACCTCATCGAGCACCGCGTCGATCCCCCGGCGTTCGAGCGTCTCGCGGTTGTCGGGGTCGACACCGTCGGCCTTCAAGCGATCGGCGATCTCGGTTACGTACTCGCCCGCGTAGCCGTCCTCGGGCGGCTCCTCGCCGCGCATCCGCGCCGCGATCGAGTCGGCGAAGCGGCCGATCTGGCTGCCGGCGTCGTTGACGTAGTACTCGCGCTGCACTTCGTGGCCGGCCGCCTCGAGCAACCGCACCAGCGAGTCGCCGTAGGCGGCGTTGCGACCGGTGCCGACGTGGATCGGGCCGGTCGGGTTGGCCGAGACGAACTCGACCAGGACCTTCTCCGGCGACGGGGTTGGGCTCGGCCTGAGGTCCTCCCCGGCCGCGAGCAGATCGCCGAGGGCGCCCAGGTACCAGGAGTCGGCGAGGAAGAAGTTGACGAAGCCGGGGCCGGCGACCTCGATCCGCTCCAGGTTCGGCGCCAGGCCTTGATCGCCTTCGAGCTCGCCGCGCAGGCGCTCGGCCACCTCCCGCGGGTTTTCACCCAGCGGGCCGGCGAGCAGCATCGCTGCGTTGGAGCTGTAATCGCCGAGCTCGGGCTTCGGCGGGCGCTCCAGGGTGGGAGAGGGTCCCGTCGGCTCCCCGTCTCGCAGAGCCCGCGCGGCGCCCTTCACCGCGCCTCGCAGGGCGCTGACTGAATCGGTGGCGGTCACGGGCCAATCGTATGGACCGCGGCTCGCGCGGGGTACGCTGGCCGCTTGCGCGTAGCCGTCCTCAGCGACATCCACTCCAACCGCCAGGCCCTGGAGGCCGTTCTCGCGGCGGTCGACGAGGCGGGGGTCGATCAGATCTGGTGCCTCGGCGACCTGGTCGGCTACGGAGCCGACCCCGACGCCTGCACGACGCTCGTGAGCGAGCGCTCATCCGCCTGCCTGGTCGGCAACCACGACCTGGCGGTACTGGGAGCGCTCGACATCTCGGTCTTCTCCGAGGCGGCGGCGGCCGCAGTCGAATGGACGCGCGAGAACGTCAGCGCGGAGACGCTCGAGTTCCTCGCCACCCTCGAGCCGACGGCCTCGATCGGCGGCGTCGGCCTCTCCCACGCCTCTCCCCGGGACCCGGTCTGGGAGTACGTCCTCTCGACCGATCAGGCTGACGCCGGGCTCGACGCCCAAGAGGAGCGGGTGGGGCTGATCGGTCACTCCCACATCGCCCTGTTCTTCGCCCGCGCGGCCAACGGAGCGCGCCGCGGCCACGCTCAGGGGGCCCAGGCCACCGACCAGGCGGAGTTCGAGATCGGCGACGGCGAATGGCTGCTCAACCCCGGCAGCGTCGGCCAGCCTCGTGACGGGGATCCGCGCGCGGCCTGGCTGGAGCTCGACACCGAGCAGTGGCTAGCGCGCTACCACCGGGTCGACTACGACATCGAGGGCGCAGCCGCGGCGATTCGCGCAGCCGGTCTCCCGGAGGTGCTCGCCGAGCGCCTCGAGGTCGGTCGTTGACCACCAAATGCAGGGGAAATATCCCTTTACGCCCTTTGTCTAGACTCGAATCATGGCCCGTTTGAGCCCACTCCTGATCGCCGTTGCGCTCGGCGCCGCCAGCGCGGTGGCGCTGGCCTCCTGCGGCGGCGGCAACGCCGACCTGCTGCCGGGAACGACCGCGGAACAGATCGAATCGAACCTCAACCAGGTTGAGGAACTGGCCGCCGAAGAAGACTGCATCGGCGCCGAAGACGCGGTCGCCGAGGTGGCGGCGGAGGTCGAAGAACTGGAAGGCGTCGATCTGAAGCTGAAGACGGCGCTGCAGGAAGGAACCGGGCGCCTCAGCGAAGTGGTCAGCCTCTGCGAAGAAGAAACCGCCGGCGAAGAATCGGAACCATCGCTGGAATCGAATGTTGGTGCGGAAGAGTTGGAAGACGAAAAGAAGCCGAAGAAGGACAAGCCTGAAAAGGCAGAGAAGGAACCGAAGGAAGAGCCCTCCGAAGGCGAAGGGCCGACCCTGCCGCCGCAGTCGAACGGCAAAGGCGAAGAAAAAGGCAAAGGCGGTGGCGAACCGCCGGCTGAAACCGAAGGCGAAACCGAAACCGAAGAAACCCCGTCCACCGGCGGGGTAGGTCCCGGCGTGGGAGTCGAATGATGGAGTCGGGCGCGGGAACCCTCTCGGGGCGCTACGAGACCGCGGAGCGGCTCGGCACCGGCGGGATGTCGAACGTCTACAAGGCGACCGACCGGATCCTCGAGCGGACGGTCGCGGTGAAGATCCTCGCCGAGCACCTCTCCGACGACGAGCGCTTCGTCGAACGCTTCCGCCGCGAGGCGCTGGCGGTGGCGAAACTGATCCACCCCAACATCGTCCAGGTCTATGACACCGGCGTCGACGAAGGCCGCCATTACATCGTCATGGAGTACGTCGAGGGCCGCTCGGGCGCGCAGATCCTGCAGCGCCAGGGGCCGGTCGAGCCGGAGACCGCGGCCGAGATCGGGATCCAGTCCTGCGCCGGCCTCGACTACGCGCACCGGCGCGGGATCATCCACCGCGACGTCAAGCCGGGCAACCTGATGGTCGTCGGCGGCCCGGTCGGCGGCGGCGAGATGGTCGTCAAGCTGACCGACTTCGGGATCGCGCGGGCGATCGAGCAGACGCGGATAACCCAGGTCGGCTCGGTCGTCGGCACCGCCGCCTACCTGGCGCCGGAGCAGGTGCGGGGCGAGGAGGCGACTCCGGCGACCGACGTCTACGCGCTCGGCGTCGTCCTCTATCAGTTCCTCACCGGCCGCCTGCCCTACGAGGGGTCCTCGCTGGCCGAGCTGGCGGTGCGCCAGCAGAACGAGAAGCCGCTGCCGCCCGACACCTACAACAGCGAAGTGCCGGAGACGCTCGGCGCCGCGGTGCTGCGAGCCCTGGAGGGAGACCCCAACCGGCGCTACGCAAGCGCCGGCGAGCTGTCGGCCGGGCTGCGACTGGGGATGGAAGGCGGTGACGTGACGCTGCCGCTGGAAGAGGGCACCTCGGCGACCCGGGTCCTCGGCGGCGACACCGCCGCCACCCGCCACATGGGACGCGACACGGCCCAGACCGAGTACCGCCCGGCGCCGTCGCAGACCCGGCGGCCGCAGCCGCGGGCGGTTCCCGCGCCCGCTCCCGTCGCGGCGGCACCGCGCGCCACTCAACCGCGCAAGCGCGGTGCCTTCTCCAGCTTCATCCGCTTCGTCCTTGCCGCGGTCGCGCTGGTGCTGGTGGCAGCCGTCGTCGCGACCGCGGTGATCGTCACCACGGACAAGGCGGCGGGCGTGAAGGTGAGCCACGTCGCCGGCGAAACGGTCGACAAGGTCGTCGAAGAACTCAAAGACCTGGTCAACAACAACAAGGAATAGCTAGGCGTTCCAGGGCGCGGCGCCGTCGAGGACGGCCGCGCGGTAGCTGTCGAAGGTTCCGGCTTGGATTGCTGCTCTGGCGTGGGTGGTCAGCTCGCGCATGTAGGTGAGGTTGTGGATGACGATCAGGCGGACGGCGGTCAGCTCCTCGGCGCGGGAGAGGTAGCTGACGTAGTCGCGGTCGTGGCGCTGGCAGGTGGTGCAGGGGCAGCCATCGACCAGCGGTTCGCGGTTTCCGACCCAGCCGCCCTTGCGCATGTCGAGGCGCCAGCGGGTCTCCGGCGAAGGCGCGAGGGCAACTCCGTGGCGGGAGAGCCGGGTCGGGACGGCGCAGTCGAAGACGTCGAGGCCGAGGGCGATGCCGCCGAGCAGGTCGTCGACCTCGCCGATCCCGAGCAGGTGCTTCGGCGCCTCCTCGGGCAGCAGCGGGGCGGTCATCGCCAGCACGGCGGCCATCTCCTCCTTGTCGCGGCCGAGGGTGCCGCCGATCGCGATGCCGTCGACACCCGCCTCGGAGATGCACTGGGCCGATTCGCGCCGCAGGTCCTCGTGGGTCCCGCCCTGGACGATCCCGAAGACCGCCTGGCGCTCGGGGCCGTGCTCGCCGTGCCAGGTGAGGCAGCGGTCGAGCCAGCGGTGGGTGCGCTCGGTCGAACGGGCGGTGTACTCGCGGTCGGCGTGGAACGGCGTGCACTCGTCGAAGACAAGGGCGATGTCCGATCCGAGCTGCGCCTGCACGCTCATCGAGACCTCGGGCGAGATGAACAGCTCGGAGCCGTCGCGCGGCGAGCGGAAGCGTGCTCCCTCCTCCGTTATCTCGACCTTGGAGCCGTGGTCGCCAGAGCGGCCGCTGCCCTTGACCTCGTTGGCGACGCCGCCGTGGGCGAGCGAGAAGACCTGGAAGCCGCCGGAGTCGGTGATCAGCGCCCGCTCCCAGTTCATGAACCCGTGCAGCCCCCCGGCAGCCGCAATCCGCTCCGGTCCCGGCGAGACGAACAGGTGGTAGGTGTTGCCGAGGATCAGCTGGTAGCCGAGCCCGGCGACCTCGGCCGACTCCAGCCCCCGCACCGTCCCCTTGGTCGCCAGCGGGATGAAGGCCGGCGTCTCGATCGGCCCGTGGGAGGTGTGGACAACGCCGGCGCGTGCAGCCCCGTCACGGGCGCCGATCTCAAACCGGAGTCGCTGCGGGTGGTTGCGCACCCCGGGCAGCGTATGGATCGACGCCTACGCCACGCTGACCGCCCTCAGCGATGCTTGGACATCCTTGAGGAGGAATTGCAGGTTCTTTCGGTCGGTCGGTGACTCTTCGAACCCGAACTTCATATAAAAGGCGCGGACTGCATCGTTCAAGCTGTGAGCCAGAAGAAGCCGCACCCCAACCACTTTCGACACGGAGATCGTTCGGAACATCGCATCTTGCACGAGCAGCGCACCTACGCCTCGCCCCTCAACCGATACGTCAACCGCAATCCGAGCAAGCAGGACAGCTGGCACTGGATGACGGCCCATGCCCTTTACAGCCCGCTCCGTGACTTCATCTTGATCCAGGGAGACGACAGTCAAAGCGTGGTAGCCGACCACACGGCCCGCCTGCTCGACATCGGTGACCACGTAAGTCCTCGCGGAACCAACTCCACCAGCCAACTGGGCATAACGAGCCAGCCAGATATCGAGTGAACCCTCACCACATTCGAACCCGTTGATCTGGTGCTCTCCATCGAGCGGCTCGGGACCCAGAAACCGAGTCATGGCCTCTACTCAGGCCGAGGACGCGAAAAAAGATCGACAAGCCCCGGATTTACGCGCGGTGGACGATCCAGCATCTCCATCAGTTCTTGCCACTGCTCCGGATCGAGGACGAAACGGTAGCGATCGGCGAGGAGCCGCTGCGCGCGCTCCCTCCCGCTCTCCACCAGAAATTGCGTCAGCGACTCATCCTGGGCACCGGCAGCTTCGTCGAAAAGCTCTCGATCCCGAGAGTCGATGCGGAGGTTTATCTGTTGCCTGTCCTTGGCCATTGCGTATATACAAAGTATAGACGCTGGCGCGGATCAAGCCGGACCGGCCACAAGCGTGCGGCCGGTCATCGGCTCCGGCTGGGGGATGCCGAGGAGGTCGAGGGCCGTCGGGGCGACGTCGGCGAGGATGCCGCTGGGGCGTAGCTCGAGGCCTTTTGTGGTGACGATCAGCGGCACCGGGTTGAGCGAGTGGGCGGTGTTGGGGGAGCCGTCGGGCTCGAGCATGTGGTCGCAGTTGCCGTGGTCGGCGGTGACGATGCAGGCGCCGCCTTTGGCGGTGACCGCCTCGACGACCTTGCCGAGCTGGGCGTCGACGGTCTCGACCGCCTTGACCGCGGCGGGGATCACGCCCGTATGCCCCACCATGTCGGGGTTGGCGAAGTTGATGATCCCGAAGCGATAGTGGCCCTCGTTCCAGTGGGTGACGAAGGTCTCGGCGGCACCGGCGGCGCTCATCTCCGGCTTGTGGTCGTAGGTGGGGACGTCGCGGGGGGATTCGACCAGCGCCCGCTCTTCGCCCTCGACCTCCTGCTCTTTGCCGCCGTTGAAGAAGTAGGTGACGTGGGCGTACTTCTCGGTCTCGGCGACGTGCAACTGGTTGCCGTCGGCGGCGGCGATCGTCTCCGCCAGGGTCGTCGCCGGCCGCTGCTCGGGAAAGGCGACGGGATACGGCCAGCCCTTGCGGTATGAGGTCATCGTCGTCAGGTCGAGCGGCGCCGCGCCGCGGGGGAACTCGTCGAAGCCGGGCTCGGAGAGGGCGCGGCTCATCTGCCGGGCGCGGTCGGGGCGGAAGTTGATGAAGATCGCGACATCGCCCTCGGCGACGCCGTCGTAGTCGCCGATCACCGTCGGCTTGACGAACTCGTCGGTCTCCTCGCGCTCGTAGGACTCGGCGATCGCCGCCGCCGAACTCGGCGCGCGCAGGCCCTCGGCGTGGACGATCGCGTCGCAGGCGAGCCTGGTCCGCTCCCAGCGGGTGTCGCGGTCCATCGCGTAGTAGCGGCCGCTGACGGTGGCGACGCGCCCGGCCTGGTGCAGCCAGCGCTCCAGCTCCTCCAGGTAGCCCCTGCCGCCGTGCGGCAGGGTGTCGCGGCCGTCGGTGAAGGCGTGGAAGACCACGTCGGGAACGCCTTCCTGGGCGGCGAGCTCGATCGTCGCCTCGATGTGCTCCCAGCCGGAGTGGACACCGCCGTCGGAGACGAGGGCGAGCAGGTGCAACCGGCCGCGCGGGCTCTGGCGGGCACGCTCGCAGGCGGCGAGCAGCGCCTCGTTCTCGAAGAAGCTGCCGTCGGCGACGGCGTCGTCGATCCGGGCCAAGTCCTGCTTGACGATCGCGCCGGCGCCGAGGTTGAGATGGCCGACCTCGGAGTTGCCCATCTGCCCCTCGGGCAAGCCGACGTCCGGGCCCTGCGCGGAGAGCTGGGTGTGGGGGAACTCGTCCCGGAGGCGGTCGAAGACCGGCGTCTCGGCGAGCGAGATCGCGTTACCCGGCCCCGGCTCGGCCAGCCCCCAGCCGTCGAGGATGATCAGGGCCAGGGAGGGAACCAGAGGGCTCATCGAGTCAGCCTGCGGCCTCGACTATGGCTGCGAAGTCCTCGGCGTCGAGCGAAGCTCCTCCAACGAGGGCACCGTCGACGTCGGGCAGCGAGAGCAACTCGGCGGCGTTGCCGGGCTTGACCGAGCCGCCGTAGAGGATGCGGACCTTGTCTGCCGCGCCGCCGCGGGCGCGCAGCACGTCGCGGATGAAGGCGCACGCCTCCTGGGCCTGCTCGGCGGTGGCGGTGCGGCCGGTGCCGATCGCCCAGATCGGCTCGTAGGCGACGACGACGTTCTCGATCTGACCCGGCTCGATGCCACTTAGATCAACCTGCAGCTGGCGCTCCAGAACTTCCTCGGTCTCCCCCGCGTCACGCGCCTCCTCGCTCTCCCCCACGCAGAGGATCGGCTCGAGGTCGGCCGCGAGAGCGGCGGCGACCTTGCGGGCCAGAGCCTCGTCGGTCTCGTTGAAGTACTGGCGGCGCTCGGAGTGGCCGAGGACGACCGCCTCGACGTCGAGCTCGACCAGCATCGGCGCCGAGACCTCGCCGGTGAAGGCCCCGGAGTCCTCCTCGTGCATGTTCTGGGCGGCGACCTTGACCGCGGTGCCATAGCGCCGCTCGACCACCGGGGTCAGCGCCGTGAACGGCGCGCAGATGACGACGTCACTTTGCGTGGCGGCGATCCGCGGCAAAAGCGCGTCGACGAACTCGGCTGCCTCGGCGGCGGTCTTGTGCATCTTCCAGTTGGCAGCGATGTAAGGGGTGCGTTCAGGCATTCGCGGTCTCCTCTTCGGCATCGAGCAGGGCCTCTACGCCCGGCAGCTTCTTTCCCTCCAGCAGCTCCAGCGAGGCTCCGCCGCCGGTCGAGACCCAGTCGACCTGGTCCTCGAGGCCGAACTGGTTCAGCGCAGCGACGCTGTCTCCCCCGCCGACCACCGTCGTCCCCGAGGCCGCGGCGACCGCCTCGGCGACGGTGCGGGTGCCGGCGGCGAAGGGCTCCATCTCGAAGGCGCCCATCGGCCCGTTCCAAAGAACCGTCCCCGCCTCGGCGATCGCCTCGGCGTAACGCTCGGCGCTGCGCGGGCCGATGTCGAGGCCCATCCAGCCCTCCGGGACCTCGACCCCGTCGCTGGCTTTGCGCTCGGTCTCGGCGGAGAACTCGCGGCCGAGGACGAGGTCGACAGGCAGCATCAGCTCGCAGTCGGAGCGCTCGGCGCGTTCCAGCGCCTCGCCGGCCAGCTCGACGCCCTCGACCAGCGAGTTGCCGGTCTCGATCCCCTGCGCCTTGAAGAACCCGAAGCACATCGCGCCGCCGATCAGGACCTGGTCGGCGGCTTCGAGGAAGCGGTCGATCACCCCGACCTTGTCGGAGACCTTGGCGCCGCCGAGCACGACGACCAGCGGCCGCTCGGGCGACTCGACCACCTTGGTCAGCTCGCTCACCTCGCGCTCAAGCAGCAGTCCGGCGTAGGCGGGCAGGTAGTCGGCGACGCCCGCGGTGCTGGCGTGGGCACGATGGGAGGCGCCGAAGGCGTCGTTGACGAAGACGTCGCCAAGCTGGGAGAGGCTTTCCGCCAGGTGCTTGTCGTTCTTCGTCTCCCCCGCCTCGAAGCGGACGTTCTCGAGCATCAGCACGTCGCCTGGCCCGAGCGCGCCGCAGGTGAGATCGACGTCGCCCTCGATCACCCCGGGGGCCAACTTCACCTCGGTCCCCAGCAGCTCGCCGAGGCGCTTGGCCACCGGCGCCAGCGAGAGCGCCGGGTCCGGCTCGCCCTTCGGGCGGCCGAGGTGGGACATCAAGATCAGCGCCGCACCGTGCTCGCGCAGCAGTTCGATCGTCGGCAGCGCCGCGCGGATGCGGGTGTCGTCGGCAACCTCGCCGTCAGCCAGGGGGACGTTGAAGTCCACCCTGACGAGGACGCGGCGGCCCTTGACCGGGGCGTCGCGAACGCTTGCCTTGTCGAATGCCATCGGCGCCCGGCGATGCCCGCTAGGCGGGCAGAACCTTGCCAGCCAGCTCGACGCAGCGGTTGGAGTAGCCCCACTCGTTGTCGTACCAGCTGATCACCTTGGCCATGCGGCCGTCGCCGATCACCATCGTCGAGCCGGCGTCGACGATCGAGGAGTGCGGGTCGCCGACGATGTCGGTGGAGACGATCGCATCCTCGGTGTAGGCGAGGATTCCCTTCAGCGGACCCTCGGCCGCGGCCTTGAGGGCGGCGTTGATCTGCTCTGGGTCGAGCGGGTTCGGGGTCGTGAAGACGAGGTCGACGGCGGAGCCGGTCGGGACCGGGGCCCGCATCGAGAAGCCGTTCAATTTGCCGTTCAGCTCCGGCAGCACCAGGCCGACCGCCTTGGCGGCGCCGGTCGTCGTCGGGATCAGATTGAGCGCCGCGGCGCGGGACCGGCGCGGGTCGGAGTGCGGCATGTCCTGCAGGCGCTGGTCGGCGGTGTAGGCGTGGATCGTCGTCATCAGCCCCTGCTCGATCGTGAACGACTCGTGCAGCACCTTGGCCAGGGGCGCCAGGCAGTTGGTGGTGCAGGAGGCGTTGGAGATGACGTGGTGGTTCTCGGGGTTGTAGTCGCGCTCGAAGTTGACGCCGAGGGCGACGGTCACGTCGGGCTCCTTGGCCGGGGCGGAGATGATCACCTTCTTGGCGCCTGCCTCGAGGTGCTTGGCGGCGTCGGCGCGGGCGGTGAAGAAGCCGGTCGACTCGATCACGACGTCGACGCCGAGATCGCCCCAGGGAAGGTCGGCCGGATCGCGCTCGGAGAGGACCTTGAGCTCATCGCCGTCGGCGAGGATCGTGTCGCCGTCGACCTCGACCCCACCCGGGTAGCGACCGAGGATCGAGTCGTACTTGAGCAGGTGGGCCATCGTGTCCGTGTCGACGAGGTCGTTGACGGCGACGAAGTCGATGTCCGCGTTCGCCTCCTTGGCGGCCCGGAAGACGTTGCGCCCGATGCGACCGAAACCGTTGATGCCGACCTTCACAGCCATGAACTGATTCCTCCTGGATTTTGTTTGGGGAAGCCGATCCTAAGGACTCGGCACTTCCGGCCCCGCGCCTTTAGTCGGAGCCGATGGTGATCTCGATCTCGTACCCGTCCGGGTCCTTGAGGAAAGCCGAATAGGAGCCGGAGCCGTGCGAGCGCTGCTCGCCGGGGTCGGAGACGCTGACGCCACCGGATTTGACGCCGTTCTCCCAGGCGGCCTTGACCGCGACGATGCCCAGGGCCGAGAAGCTCAAGAGGCCGAAGCCCGGCTGGGGGTCGTGCTTCGAGGAGACGAAGAAGACGGGTTTGGCGATACCCCAGCCGATCGTCTGATCCTGCTCGAAATGCCGCCGCCAGCCCAGTGGGGCCAGCATCGAGTCGTAGAAGGCGGCGCTGCGGTCGAGGTCGCCGACCTCCAGGAGGACGTGATGAAGCATCGAGACCGGAGGCTATAGGAGGTTCATTCGGAAAGATGGCTATCGCACGCGCGCGCAGCTGGTTCGCACGTTCTTGAGTGCGTTCTTCCTGCTCATCTCACCTTTCCGTAGGACATCCCGAGCCCATTCGCAGTTGGCCCGTTGGGCGGCGAGGTCGTCAGGTGCTTCGAGTTGGCGCCGGGCGAGGACTTTTCCCGAGGCGTCGAGTGCCGTCACGGTGACGTTACCTCCGTGCAGCCTTTCGTCGAGAAAGCCGACGAAAAATCTGAAGGGGCGACCGATGTGGAAGCGATCGATATAGGCGGCGGGGATCGAGACAAGTTCGACCGGGATCGGATTGCCATCGAGATTCGCTTGCACCGAGGCAACCTCATCGCTGGTCCGCCCGGAGAGAAAAAGCAGCTCGTGTCCCGGAGCAGCATTGCCCGCCAAACCGTCAACGTAAAGATCCGGGCCTTCGGGCAGCACCCCGCAGCTACCACCGTAAGAGCTTCGCTGCTGGGTCAAGTCGAGCTCGAAGCAGGGCTCATCAAGATCCCAGTGGCCGCCGCCACGGCTTTCGTCCGGCTGTCGGGGCCAGTAGGTGATGAATTCGTAGCGGCCGCCGCCGTTGGGTCGACCCCCCTCCGGCACCGGTCCCACTGCCAGCACGTAGGCCGGCTGGCCTTCGGCCGAGGTACCGCGGGTCCAACTTGCCCGCAGCTGCTTCAGGGAAGGATGGCTACCGGGCTGACCGAAGCCCAGGCGCTCCCCAACCCAATTGCTCACCGCCCGACCGGGTGCAGTAGAGAGACTGAAGAAAGCGATCACAAGACAGATCGCAGCAGCAGCCGCAGCAGTCCGGCCGTAGCGAACTCCGCGAGACCGCAAAAAACCTTCCTCAGGAAGGTTTTTTGCGGTCTCGGCGATTGCCGCCAGGCGTACCGGCACGTTGGTGACCGCGCGCTCGCGCGCGAGCTCCCCGCTCGGTGGCTCGAGAGAGCCGAGGCGGGCGATCAGCTTTTCGTCGTTCATCCTCATTCCTCCAGTTGCGTTCGCAGTTGATCGAGGCCGCGCCGCAGGCGCGAGCCGACCGTGCCGCGCCGCAGGCCGAGCATGCGGGCGATCTCATTGGTCCCGTAGCCGGCGATGTGGCGTAGGACGACCACCATTCGCTGATCCTCTGGCAGGTTCAGCAGTGCTTCGACGAGCGCAGGGTCGGATGCCGGTTCGCCGGCCGGGGGTACGACGAGGCGGGGCAGCTCTTCGCGGCGAGCCCGAGACCGGGCGCAGTCGAGCGCCCGGTTGGCGACTATCCGGTGCAACCACGGCTCGAACGGGCGCCGCGAATCGAAGCGGCCGAGGTTGCCGAACAGCGCGACCAACGCCTCCTGCGTCACGTCCTCGGCGAGATGAGCATCACCGAGGATCGCGAACGCGACCCGGTAGGCCCGGTCCCAGTGACGAGAAACGAGAGCTTCGGCAGCCTCACCAGACCCTTCCCGGGCCGCCCGCATCAGGTCGGCGTCCGAACCCGCCCGTCGTACCGACTCAAGTTGACGCACAAGCTGCCTGGACTCGGTCATCTACCCCTAATTACGTGCGAGCCCCGTCAAATGCTCCGGCCCCCATAAACTGCATCAACTTCTACACCCAGCAGAAGTAGAAGTTGATGCAGTTCGCGTTCGCTCGGCTCAACCTGAGCGCGGGGTCCAGCGGAAGAACCTGATGGCCAGCAGCAGGCCGGCGATACCCCAGAGGGCGACGATCGCGAGGTTGTCCCAGGAGACGGCGGGGCCGCCGGCCGGGACGTAGGCGTCGAAGAAGGCGTCGAAGAAGTGGCGGACCGGGAAGAGGCCGGCGAAGGTGATGACGCCGTCGGGGAGTTGGTCTTCGGGGATGAAGACGCCGGAGAGGAAGTAGAGCGGCAGCAGCAGGGCGTTGACGATCGCCGCGGCGGCGTCCTGGGAGGGGATCGCGGCGGTCAGGGCGATGCCGAGGCAGCAGAAGGAGGCGGCGCCGATAACGAGGGTGAGCAGGATCGCCGGCAGGCGGTCCCAGGGGACGTCGACCCCATAGAGGACGCCGCCGATCGCCGCCAGCAGCACCAGCATCATCAGGGCGACGACGATCGAGTTGCCGACCCGGCCGGCGATGAAGACCCAGGGCGGCATCGGGGTGCCGCGGCCGCGCTTGAGGCGGCCGTCTTCGCGGGCGATCACCAGGGTCATCGCCAGCGTCTGCATCGTCGCCGAGATGATCGCCAGGGACATGATCGCCGGCACGTAGTAGGTAGTCGCCTCGACCCCGCCGCGGACGTCGACCGTTTCGCCGTTGAAGACGACGGCGAGGATGAGGAAGACGATCACCGGGAACATCACCGTGAAGAAGACGGCGGCTGGGTTGCGCCAGAAGGCCTTCTGGTCGTAGCGGAACTGGTGGCCGACGAGGGCGAGGCCGCTCATGAAAAGCGCCTCCCTTCGGTCGGCAACTCCGCCGCGGCGGTCAGCTCGAGGTAGACGTCCTCGAGCGAGGGCCGGGTCACTTCCAGCCCCTCGAGCTCCTCGCCGTCGGCGAGCGCCCGCGCGGTCAGCTCGTGCAGCGTCTGCACCGGGGTCGTCGTCTGCAGAACGGTCTCGCTCCCGTTTGAGCGGTAGCGGATCGTCGTCTCGCCGCTTTCGCGTTCGCCGAGGTCCTCCGGGGTGCCGCGGGCGACGATCTGGCCGGCGGCGATGATCGTCACCCGGTCGGCGAGGCGCTGCGCCTCATCCATGTAATGGGTGGTGAGGAAGACGGTCTTGCCGAGGTCGCGGAGGCCGGCGATCACCTCCCAGGCCTGGCGCCGGGCCGAAGGATCGAAGCCGGTCGTCGGCTCGTCGAGGAAGAGCAGCTCGGGGTCGCCGACCAGCGCCATGCCGACGTCGAGGCGGCGCTGCTGGCCGCCGGAGAGCCGGCTCGCCCGCTCGTCCGCCTTGCCCTCCAGCCCGATCAGGGAGATGACCTCCTCCGTCGGCCTGGGCTGGCGGAAGTAGCCGGCGTAGAGGTCGAGTGACTCGCGCACGGTCAGGTAGGGATCGAGCCGGCCGCTCTGGAGGACGATCCCGATCCGCTCGCGCCACTCGCGGCCGGCGCGCTCCGGGTCCTCGCCCAACACCGCGACCTCTCCCCCGCTGCGCTTCCGATACCCCTCGAGGATCTCGACCGTCGTCGTCTTCCCGGCGCCGTTCGGCCCAAGAAAGGCGAAGACCTCGCCGCGGGCGACCTCGAGGTCGACGCCGCAGACCGCCTCGGTCTCGCCGTAGCTCTTCCGCAGGCCCTTGATGGAGATGACGGGATCAGACAAGAAGGGCGATTCTAGGTCGGCGTCAGTCAAACGCGGTGTCGCGGTGCTTCACCCGGACGATTACGTCCTCGCGTGCCGCGAGGTCACGGCGGATGCGGTCGGCGACGGTGATCGAGCGGTGGCGGCCGCCGGTACAGCCGACGGCGATCGTCAGGTGGCTCTTGCCCTCGGTGACGTAGGCGGGGACGAGGAACTCGAGTAGCGGCAGCAGGCGACCGTAGAACTCTCCCGCCTGGGTCCCGGACTCGACGTAGGCGCGGACCTCCTCGTCCATCCCGGTCATCGGCCGCAGCCGCTCGTCGTAGTGGGGATTGGGCAGGAAGCGGACGTCGAGGGTGAGGTCGGCATCGCGCGGCGGCCCGTTCTTGAAGCCGAAGGTGAGCAGGGTCAACGCCAGCTTGCCGCTCTCCTCGCGGCCGAGCAGCTCTTCAGTGATCTGCCGGCGCAGCTCGGCCCCGGTCAGTTCGCTGGTGTTCATCACTTTGTCGGCCCGCTCGCGCAGCGGCGCCAGCAGCTCGCGCTCGGCCCGGATGCCCTCGACGATCCGCCCTTCCGGCGCCAGCGGGTGGCGGCGGCGGGTCTCCTTGTAGCGGTCGAGCAGCACCTCCTCGTCGGCCTCGAGGAAGAGAACCATCGGCCGCAGCCCTTCGGCCTCGAGGTCGTCGAGCACCTGCAGCAGGTCGTCGAAGTACTCTCCGCCGCGCACGTCGGAGACGACGGCGGCACGCTCGACGCCGCTGCCCTCGTGGCGGAACAGCTCGCCGAGGCCGGCGATCATCCGCGGCGGCAGGTTGTCGACGCAGAAGTAGCCGCCGTCCTCGAAGGCGGCGATCGCCTCCGACTTCCCCGCCCCCGAGTGGCCGGTGATCACGACCAGCGTCACCTGTTTCGCCATCGCCACCTCAGTTGGTTCGGTTGAGCTGCTCATGTATTTCGCGGCCTACTTTGCCAGGCAGACCGGGCACTGCCTCGAGCTCCTCGCGGGTGGCGGTGAGGAACCGCTCCGGCGTGCCGAAATGTTGCAGCAGGGCACGCTTGCGCGCCGGGCCGACGCCGGGCAGGTCATCGAGCACCGACCCCTCCAACATCCCTCGGTCGCGGCGGCCGCGATGGTGCTCGATCGCGAAGCGGTGCGCCTCGTCGCGGACCCGCTGCAGGAGCCGCGATGCCTCCGAGTCGGCGGCGAGGTCGAGGGGCTCGGAGCGGCCGGGAACGTAGACCTCCTCCAGCCGCTTGGCGAGGCTGACGACGGTGACCCCGCGCTCGGTGAAGGGCCGCAGAGCGCGCACCCCGGCGGCGAGCTGCCCTTTGCCGCCGTCGATCAGGATCAGCGAAGGGAGCGAGGAGAAGCTCTGGTCGCGTTTGCGGTCGTGCGGGGAGAGGTCGGCCTGTTCGAGGTAGCGGGCCATCCGCCGCGCCAGCACCTCCTCCATCGAGGCGAAGTCGTCGGGGCCGCCGTTGCCGGTCCCGCCCTCGCGCAGGTCGCCGCGGACTTTGAAGCGCCGGTAGTCGGACTTCTTCGTCGCCCCGCCCTCGAAGACGACCATCGAGGCGACGGTGTGCTCGCCGCCGATCGTCGAGATGTCGAAGCCCTCGATCCGCACCGGCAGCTCCTCCATCGCCAGCGCCTCGGCCAGCGCGGCCAGGCTCTCGACCCGGCGAGTGCGCCGGTGCTCCCGCCGCAGCCGGTCCTGGTCGAGCGCCAGCTGGGCATTGCGCTCGGCCAACTCGCGCAGCCGCCGTTTGTCGCCGCGCTCGGCGGCGCGGACCTCGACCGGGCTGCCGCGGCGCTCGCTGAGCGCTTCGCCCAGGACCTTGGCGCGCTCGCGCAGATAGGGGCCGACGACGATCGTCCGCGGCATCGCCGGCGAGGCGGCGTAGTACTGGGAGATGAACTCCTCGGCGACCTCGGCCGGCTCGCGTTCGGCCTCGTTTTCGAGGTAGAAGCTCTGGCGCTCGGCGAGGATCCCGTCGCGGACCTGGAAGACCTGGGCGTTGGCGTCGGCGCCCTCGACCGCGACGCCGATCAGGTCGGCGGTCCCGATCGTCGCTCCCGCCACCCGCTGGCGCTCGAATAGCGAGCGGATCGCTTTCAGCCGGTCGCGGTGCAGGGCGGCGCGCTCGAACTCCTGCGCCGCGGCCGCCGCCTCCATCTTCGCTTCCTCGTCGCGCTCGACCTGGCGGTAGCGGCCGGAGAGGAAGTCGACGATCGCCTCGATGTTGTGGCGGTACTCCTCCTGGCTGATGTAGTCGACGCAGGGCGCCCCGCAGCGCTTGATGTAGTAATCGAGGCAGGGGCTGCCGGAACGGCGGCCCGGCTCCTTCCCCTCGCAGGTGCGGAACTGGAAGAGCTTGCCGAGTAGGTCGAGCGTCTCCCGCACCCGCTTGGCGCTGGAGAAGGGACCGAAGTAGGCGCGGCCGGAACGGTGCTTCTCGCGGGTGAAGTAGACGCGCGGGTAGTCCTCGTCGAGACTGACGCAGACGTAGGGGTAGGACTTGTCGTCACGCAGGCGGATGTTGAAGCGCGGCCGATGGCGCTTGATGAAGCTCTGCTCGGTCAGCAGCGCCTCGGCCTCGTTGGCGGTGACGAGGCTCTCGATCCGCTCGATCCGGGAGGTCAGGCGTCCGTCCCCGCCAGAGAAGTGGGAGGCGATCCGTTTGCGGATCGAGCGCGCCTTGCCGACGTAGAGCAGCTCGCCGCTGCGATCGTAGAAGAGGTAGACGCCGGGCTGGTCGGGCAGCGACTTGCGCTGCTGGGCGATCCGCTCGGCCCGCGTCAGGGCGCCGTTGTCCGTGCCTTCGGCCATCGGTGTAAGGGTAGGCTGCTGGCCACCCGGCCAACTTTGGAGTCACGAGGGAGAGAGATGACCAGCGAGACCGTCAACCCGCCGCAACTGAACACGATGAAGTTCGAGATCGACGGGGAGATCGGCACCCTCACCCTCGACCGGCCCGACGCCTTCAACGCGATGAGCCCGGAGATGATCGGCGAGATGATCGTCGCCTTCGGCTGGCTCGCGGACCAGGCACCGCTGCGGGGGCTGATCGTGACCGGGTCCGGCAAGGCCTTTTGCGCCGGCGGCGACGTCACCTGGTTCCGCAAAGGGGTCGAGTCCGACGAGATCGACCTGCCCGCCGACGTGCGCCGCGGCGCCGAGGCGCTGCACCAGGCGATCGTCGACCTGCGGCGGATCCCCTACCCAGTGGTCGCCGCGATCAACGGTCCGGCGGCCGGGGCCGGCTTCTCGCTGGCGCTCGCCTGCGACATGCGGATCTCCTCCAGCGCCGCCTTCTTCGCCCCCGCCTACGGGCGGATCGGCGCCTCCCCCGACGGTGGCATGACCTACTTCCTGCCGCGCGTGGTCGGGCCGAGCAAGGCGCTGGAGATCCTGCTCGAGGACCCGAACCTGAGCGCCGATGAAGCCAAGGAGCTCGGCTTGGTGCGCGAAGTCGTCGGGCCGGACGAGCTGATGACGAGCGCCCAGGCGCTGATCGGCGAGCTCGCGAAGAAGGCGCCCCACTACGTGCGGATGGCGAAAGTGCTCTGCGGCGTCAGCATCGAGAACTCGATCACCGAGCATCTGCAGCTGGAGCGGCACGGAATCGCCGACTCGATGGCGACCGAAGACCTCCGCAACGGGGTCGAGACGTTCTTCAGCGGCGGCACCCCCGAGTTCCACGGTCGCTGAACCTAGGAGGGCTCGGCAAAACCCACGCGCACGTCTGGCGGCGGCGGACACTGCGCGGGGCTGCGTCCTCGGTCGGCCAAATAGCGCTGCTATTCGGCCTCCCTGCGTCCTTGCCCCGCTTGGTCCGGCGCTCGCCAGCCGCACACGCGGGTTTCACCAATCCCTCCTGACGCCCGCGCCGCCCGTATCGCGGCTACAGTCGAGTCCGACCGTTCTCTGCGGAAAAGGAACGTAATGAAGAAATTTGCAGCCCTATTCGCCCTGCTCCTCGCTGCCCTGGCGCTTGTCGCCTGTGGCGGAGGCAGCGACACCACCAGCGAAGCAACCACCACGGCTCCCGAAACGACCCAGGAAGCCGAAACCGAAAAAGAAGCCGAAGGCGGCACCGCCGGCGCGGCTTCCGTCGAATTCGAAGCCGACCCGAGCGGCAACCTCGCCTTCACCACTACCGAAGCCACCAGCAAGGCGGGCAAGGTGACCGTCAACTTCACCAACCAGTCCGCGGTCCCGCACGACGTCGCCCTCGAAGACGAAGCCGGCGAAACCATCGCCCAAACCGAAACCGTCGCCGAAGGCACCGACTCGACCACGGCCGAACTAAAACCCGGCAAGTACACCTTCTACTGCACCGTCCCGGGCCACCGCCAGGCGGGCATGGAAGGCACGCTGACCGTCAAGTAGCCACGCCGAGCGCAGCGGTGGGACTTTTGGTTCCTATAGCGACCAAAAGTCCCACCGCTGAGGCGTGAATCGCGATCCGAGCGAAGGAGAACCCGATGAACGACCGCAAGCGCATCGCCTTCGTGCAGGCGTGCTGGCACAAGGACCTCGTCGACCAGATCAAGAAGGGCTTCTCGAGCGAGATCGCCGAGCTCGGGACGCCGGCTGAGACCATCGACTTCTTCGAGGTGACGGGCGCCTTCGAGATCCCACTCCACGCCCGCCGGCTCGCCGAAACCGGCACCTACGACGCCATCGTCGCCGCCGGCCTGGTCGTGGACGGCGGCATCTACCGCCACGAGTTCGTCGCCGAAGCAGTGATCGGCGGCCTGATGCAGGTGCAGCTGGAGGCCGGCACCCCGGTCATCTCAGCCGTCCTCACCCCCCATCACTTCCACGAGCACGAGACCCACCGCAGCTTCTTCTTCGACCACCTCGAGACCAAGGGCACCGAGGCCGCCCGAGCCTGCGCCCACACGATCGAGGCGCTCGAGCGGTTGCCTGGGCTGCCTACTTAAACTGGAAGCTGGCGAGGTCGTCGCCGAAGGTGGGGTTCCAGACGACCTTGTCGAGGTCGATCGATTTCGAGACGAAGGTCGAGAGCAGCCGGGTTCCGTAGGGCGCCATCGGCGCCCGATTCATGAAGCTTCGGTCGAGGGCCGCATAGCCGGATTCCGAGACCCGAGGTCGTTCTCTCAAGCTGGCGATCCTCCGGTTGAGGGCGGGGACATCGAGCTCGGTGAAGTTGGAGTTGTAACGCCGGAAGATCGATTCGCCTGAGAGCAGCGGCTGGAAGAAGTCGTTGGGGTGCGGATAGTCCTCGAACCAGTTGCTCCAGCCGGTGTCGAGGTCGGGGGTTGAGAGGTTGCCGATAACCGTGAAGTAGTTACCGGCGCTGAGCACCTTCAGGCGGACTCTGAAACCAAGTTTCCGCAGCACCTGCGCGTAGTAGGCGGTCGCTTCTTCGTTCGGCGATTCGTTGTCGCCCCAGACGGTGATCGTCCGGTCCCGGGGCTTCGCCTTGGCGATCAACCGTCGTGCCATGGCCATGTCGTGCGGGTAGAGCTCGAACTTGCGGTAGCCGGGCATCCCCGGCGGGAGAATCTGCTGGGTCGGCGCTAGCTGCTCGGCGTAGATCAGGCGCAGGAAGTGCGGATCGATCGCGTAGTTGACCGCCCGCCGCACTCTGACGTCGTCGAAAGGCGCCTTGGTCGTGTTCATCCAGAAGTAGTAGAGGCTGTGCGTGGGCTCGACACGGAACTGGGTGCCGAGGTACCTGCGCTTGACGACGGCGTACCTGTCGATCGGCGGTGGGTTCTGCATCCAGTCGATTTCAGCCCGTTTAAGCGCTTCGACCTGGGCCCGGGTGTTGCGGGTCACTTTCACCTCGATCCGATCCACGTGGCCTCCGGGTAGCTCCGGCAGGATCGCCGCGTTGCCCCCGTCCCACGCCGGATTGCGTTCGTAGGACCAGCCCTGACCGATTCGAGAGCTGGTGATCGCGTAGGGACCGGTCCCCGGCGGCGGGTCACCGCTCTGATCGCGGATCGGAGTGCTCGGCGGGACCAGAGCGACGAACGGCAGCGCCAGCTCCTGGGTGAAGGTTCCGCGCGGCCGTTCCAACCGGATCGCGATCCTGCCCGTCCGGTTGTCGGCTGCAATTCCCCTGATCTCTCCCTTCCCCGTCTTCAGGAACTGCGTTGCCCCGACGATGTCGATGAAGAAAGGGAACCCACCCGAGTAGAGCCGAAACATGCGCTCGACCGCGAACTCAAAGTCGGAGGCCCTGACCGGCTGGCCGTCGGAATATCGGAGCCCCTTGCGCAGATAGAGCACGTACTTCTTGCCGCCTTCGCTGATCCTGGGCAGCCTCTGCGCCAGCCCCGGGATGACTTGGCTTCCCGCTTTGCCACCCGCATGCCGGTAGGTCAGCAGCGGGATGTAGGTGTCGTACATCGCCGTCCACCCTTCGGCGGTGTAAGAAAGCTGCGGGTCCAGGTAATCGGGGAAAGACGCGAAAGATGCCCGGAGCACGGTCGGCGTGGGCTCCGCCCCGTCAGCCGACCCACCCGCGCCGAGCGCCAATAGCAGACCCACCAATCCGGTGGCGAAGAAACCAGCCCCCCACATCAAGCCTCGGCAGCGTCTCACCGGCGCAAGGCTATTCGAACGCTCAGGGGGAGGACGCCATCACGCGGGTCACCGAGTCGCCGACGAAGCAGGGCTTGTCGCCGCCCTCTACCTCGATGGTGAAGCGGGTGATCACCTCGTACCAACCGGCGCCCTTGTCGTCGACTGAGACGACCTCGGCTTTTGCGCGGATCTTCGAGTCGACTGGGACCGGGGCCGGGAAGCGGATCTTGTTCCAGCCGTAGTTGACGCCGAGGGCGAAGCCGGTGGAGGTGATCAGTTCGCCGCGAAAGCCGTCGACGGTGGCGACGGTGAGGTTGCCATGGGCGATGGTGGTGCCGTAGGGGCTCTCGGTCTTCGCCCGCTCGACGTCGACGTGGATCCACTGGTGGTCGCCGGAGAGCTCGGCGAAGGCATCGATGTCGGCCTGGGTGATCGTGCGCCACTCGCTCGGCCCAACCTCCTGGCCGACCAGCGCCTTCATCCCCTCGACTCCCTGAACCTCCGTTGCCATCGGCGGCAGTCTACCCGCGAGACCGCAAAACCCTCCTTGAGGAAGGGTTTTGCGGTCTCGGTGATCAGTCGGTCCAGAAGTCGGGGTTGAGCGAACCGTCGCCGTCGCGACGGGGGCCGAAGACGAGGATCTCGATGCCGTCGTCGCCGGCTTCGAAGGCACGGGTCACCTCGGGTGAGACGCGGATCGCGTCGAGCGTCTCCACCTCGATGATCTCGTCGTCGAGTTTGAAGAGGCCGTCGCCGCGGACGACCACGTAGACCTCCTCCGCATCCTCGTGCTGATGGCCGAACGGCTGGCGTTTGTTCGGCTTCAGGCGGTGGAAGCTGAACCCGGTCTCCTCCGTCTCGAGGTCGCCCTTGGCGAAGCGGGCCTCCATCTTGTCGCCGTGGCCGAAATCCTCGGCCGAGTCTTTGACCTCCTCCAGCTTTTTGTGGGTGAAGGGGTTGCGCATGAGGGTCCTTTCGCTCGTTGACGTCACGAGCAACCTACCCCGGACGAGTAGCCTTGACGCGTGGCCAGTCCGGTTAGTCGCGCTCTCTCCAGCAGCCAGCTGACGATGCTGGCCGAGCACGGCGAGGAGCGGACCGCCGATGTCGGCGAGAAGCTCTTCGATATCGGCGACGAAACCTACCCCTTCATCGCGATTCTCGAGGGCGAGGCCGCGGTACTCGACTCGGCCGGGAGCGAGATCGTCCGCCACGGCGCCTCCGGCTTCCTCGGCGAGATGAACTTACTCTCGGGCCAAACCGTCTTCCTCACCGCCGTCGTCACCGAGCCGATGCGCTACATCGCTGTCGAGCGCGAAGAGCTGCGGAAACTGCTGCGCGAGGATGCGCCGCTCTCCGACATCCTCCTCTCCGCCTTCGTCCAGCGGCGCGAAATGCTGCAGCAGCGGCAGGGGATCGGAATCGAGATCGTCGGCCCGCGCGACTCGGCACCGACCCGAGCACTGGTCGATTTCGCGAAACGGCAGCGACTGCCGTCCACCTGGGCGGACCCGGCGGAAAGCGAGGAGGCGGCCCGAGCGCTCGACGGCCTGGAACCGTCGGAGATCCCGCTGGTGCGCCTGCCTGGCGGTGCCGAGATGCGGGCGCCGAGCGACGGTGAGCTCTCACGGGCGCTGGGGATCGGCTTGGAGCTAGAAGCACGCGAGGAGGTCGATCTGCTGGTGATCGGCGGCGGGCCGGCCGGCCTGGGTGCCGCCGTCTACGGCGCCTCGGAGGGACTGGACACGCTGGTCGTCGAGAGCACCGTGCTGGGCGGGCAGGCGGGAACTTCGCGGCGGATCGAGAACTACCTCGGCTTCCCGGCGGGGATCACCGGCACCGAGCTGACCAGCCGCGCCGTCACCCAGGCGCGAAAGTTCAACGCCCGCACCGCCACCCCCTACCGGGCACAGGCGCTGGAGCCTGGAGACGATCGCCACCTCGTCCGCCTCGAGGAGGGCACCGAGATCGCCGCCCGCGCGGTCGTCATCTCCACCGGCGCCGAATACCGCAAACTTCCGGTGGCAGACCTCGAGGAGTACGAGGGGCTGAGCGTCTTCTACGCAGCCGGGCCGCCCGAGGCGCAGGTCTGCGGCGGCCAGCGGGTCGGCGTCGTCGGTGGCGGCAACTCGGCCGCGCAGGCGGCCGTCTGGCTGGCCCGCGGCGGCGCCCTCGTCACTCTGCTGCACCGGCGCGCGGACCTCGCCGAGACGATGTCCAGCTACCTGCTCGACGAGCTCGACCGCTACGGCGTCAACGTCCGCGATCGCAGTGAAATCGCCGAGTTGCACGGCAGCGACGGCAGGCTCGAAGCGGTGACGCTGACCGACGGCACCCGCCTCCCCTACTCCTTCCTCTTCTTGTTTCTCGGCGCCTCACCGTGCACCGAGTGGCTCGGCGACTGCATCGCCCGCGACGAGAAGGGCTTCATCCGTACCGGCTCCGAAATCGGCGCCGAGGGCCTGCTCGAAACCAGCGTCCCCCGCGTTTACGCCGCCGGCGACGTCCGCGCCGGCTCGATCAAGCGCTGCGCGATCGCCGTTGGCGAGGGCGCGGCGGTCGTCCGCTTCGTGCACGAGCAGCTGACGCCGAGCGCGGTCAAGCAGCCGGGCTGAACGGAACCGCCTCTACCTGCGAGGAGAGCTCGCCGTCGCGCAGAGCGTGGATCGCGAAGCCGGGGGTGTCCAGCGTGTGGACCTCGTCGCGCGCGAAGTTGGGCCGCACCTGCCAGTAGGTGCTGGGCGCGGCAAGGACGAGGCAGCCGCCGAGGCTGGAGACCGCGACGCGGTGCAGGTGGCCGCCGACGATCGTCCGCAGTTGCGGATGGCGGGCGACCACCTCGGCGAGCGCAGCGCGCTGCGGCGCCAGCAGGTTGATCTCGTCCCATTCCGGGATACCGGTGGTCAGCGGCGTGTGGTGCAGCGCGAGCAGGGTCGGAGTCACTGGATCTGCTCCCAGCTCCTCGTCGAGCCAGCGCAGCTGCTCCGGCGGGAAGTCGCCGAGATCCTGACCGGGGACGATCGAGTCGAAGGCGACGACGCGCAGATCCCCGACCGCCACCGAGTAGTTGATCCGCTCGGCTCCCGCTCCCGGCAGACCGAACGCCTCCCGCAGACGCGCCCGATCGTCATGGTTGCCGGGGATCACGTGGAGTGGAACGTCGAGCCGTTCCAGAAGCTCCCGCGCGACCCGGTATCCGGCGGCAGCGCCATCGTCGGTCAGGTCGCCGGAGACCAGCACCGCGTCGGGCCGATTCGGCAACGACCGCACCGCCGCGATCACCGCTTCCAAGCGCGGGATCGGGTCCAGCCCGTTCTCGTCACCGCCGATGTGGAGGTCGCTGAGCTGCACGAGAAGGGTCGGCTTCGCCATCCTCAGCCCGGCACCGGAATGGCAACGACCTCGAGGCCGTCGATTCCTTCGAAGTCGCGGGCGTTACAGGTGTAGACAGGCAGGTCGTTCGCCAGCGCAATGGCCGCGATCATCGCGTCCTTCCGACGAGACTCGATCTTCCGTCCCGCCTGACGTAACGACGCAGCGACGCTTCCGAATGCCCTCGCGGCATCGACATCGAAGGGAAGAGGATTGAAGCTCGCCTCGGCCTGCTGAAGATGCGCCAATCGACGAGCGCGCTCGATTTCGCTCTTCGCGGTCAGAGGTCCGACGCTGAGCTCTGCCAGCGTAATCGTGGTGATCACCGACACCACCGGGAGCAGCTCGGCCTCCTGGTAACGATTGAAAGGGATCAGCGCCGAGGTATCCAAGATCCCTCGCTGGTGCACGGTCCGCGGTTCATTCATCGAAGATCGACGCCCCCATCACCTCGTCCACGTCGGCCCTGAACTGCTCGTAATCGATGGACGGCAGATGACGCCACCGCTCGAGAAGGACCTCGGTGGTCAGCTCCTGACGCAGTGGGCTCAGTTCGGCTACCGGCTTGCCATCACGGGTGATCGTGATCCGCTCGCCGTTAGCGGCCCTGTCGACTATCTCCCCACCTTGATTTCTCAATTCTCTGATGCTCACGTCGCTCATTCCTCCAATGTATCACCGGTGATACAGGCATTTATCCTTTATTCGACAAGTCGCACTTCGAAGCTCGGCATCGCGATGGCCCCCGCGCCGCCGATCAGGGCGAGGATGCGGATTACGTAGGCCTGGGTCTCGGGATAGGGCGGGATGCAGTGGCAAGCTTCGACCGGGGCGGGGCCGGCGTTGTAGGCGGCAAGGGCGAGCTCCGGGGAGCCGAACTGGCGCAGCAGGTCGGACATCAGATGCGCCTCGGCGTCGATCGCGGCGACCGGGTCGTAGGGATTTATGAGACCGTAGGTGGCCGCCGTCGAGGGCATGAATTGCGCGATTCCCTGAGCGCCCGCCGGGGAGCCGACCGTCGGGTCGAATCCCGACTCAGCCATCAGCTGACCGGCCATCAACGCTGCTGGCACGTTCCATCGGGCGGCCGAGCGGAGGATCGGGTCGCGGTACCGAGCCGGGACGAACGAGGGCAGGCTGGTCGCACTCAAAGAGGAATCCCCTCCCCCATCCGCAGTGACCGTTTCGCCTGCGGGCGAGCATGGCGCTGGGCCGGCGTCGAAGCCGAAATGCCAGGCCTCCCAGCTGTACCGCTGAACGAAGCCGAAATGGCCGGCGTTGGCGGCGAGCCATCCGTAGGCGGAGGATGGGCCGAGATCTAGCTCGGTGGCACAGCGGTGCAGGGAGTGACCGGGGGGAGCGACCCAGGTCGGGTCCGGGTGGGCGGCGAAGAGTTCCGCCTGTTCGGCGTCGGAGCGGAACCCGGAAACGACCATGAGGACGATGCCGTCGCCGCGGGCCGCTGCGGCCATCTGGTCGTAGGCGGCGGCGACGTCCGGGCGCATTCCCTCGCCGTCGCGCATCACCAGCGGGCCGCCGTAGCCGCCTCCCTCGGCCATCGCGGTGGCGTCGGTGCTGGCCGCGCCGTATCCCGCAGCGGCTTCGGCAACCGCGGATGCCTCGACCCGATGCCCACCGCTTCCCCTCAGCCCGGCGACGATCCTGACTTCGGCTCGCACCGGCGCAAACGTGTCCTTGTCGGGGAAACCGACCAGTACGCGATTCGGGTCGACCTCGTTCCCGCGGGCCGCCAGCAGGGCGGCGGCGCGGGCGCGGGCCAGGTATTCCCGCTTGGAGATCCGCTCCGGGTTCGGGGTTCCGTCGCCCTGCCGTGGCGGCGCCAGCAGGCGAGGCAAGTCGTCGCGCATCGAGCGGACCGCCGAGATCGCGACCAGATCCGCAGCCCGCTGCACCCTGCCCTTGCCGGTGACGGCACCGGCGATTGCGACCAGCGCCAGCGCCCCAGCGATCAGCACCAATGCTCCGCCGAGGGCGAGGACCAGCGCCTGCCCCGACTCGTCCCGCGCCTTCAATCCCTGACCTCGACCAGCCGGCGCACCAGCCGCTCGGGGAGACCGCCGGGAGCGCCGGCTGGGAGCACTCCGAACATCGCCCGGCGCTCGGCCACCCAGGCGAGCCGGCGCTTGAGGACGACCGTTGGCAGGTCGCGCCCGATCAGGTCGCGAACCGCGAGCGCCACCAGGGGACGGTCGCCGGCAAGATCGGCCCGCAGCAGGACTCCCGACGGGCAACACCCGGGCTGAGCAAGGACCTCGTGCAACAACTCCGGCGGTAGATGAAATACGGCGCCCGACTCACGGGCCGCGGTCGCCGCCGCCGAAGCGAGCTCGAGGCCCTCGGACTCGCGCGAGACCGCGAGGTGACAGACCTGACCGCGGGCGGCGACCTTCGCCTCGGGCAAGTGGGCGCGCAGCCGCTCCTCCAACTGCCTAGCCGCAGCAGAGGCGATCAGGGTCGGCCGCGGAGCCCTGCCGCCGACGTCGACCAGCAGCGTCGCAGTATCCGGGTCGGCGGCCGCGCAGGTCAGGGCCGCCGCCGCACCGTGCGATCCCTCGGCTTCGCCGACCGCGGTCACCAGGGCCGTTTTGCGCGTCGTCAGCGGATTGACGAAGACAGTCATTTGGCCGGCCTCGCCGCGGCACTGCTGGTAACCGTCAGTCGCCTCGCGAGCGCCGCGAACGGCGACGGAGGCTGCAAGCGGACCGAGACCTCGCCGCCCTCGACCGAGACCGAGACGTCGTCATCCGCCCAGCCCGGCAGCGATTCCCGCGCCGCCCCTGCCGCCGAGCCGCCCGAGGCAAGCGCCAGCGCGCCGGCCTCTGCCGCCCCGTCGGCAAGCGTCAACGCGTACCCGGCCGCCAGCAGTTGCAGCGCCACCAAGGCGGCCAACAGGAGCGTCGGCAGAGCCGCGACCAGCTCGACCGTCGCCTGACCCCGCTCAGCCATCGCCGGGCTCCAGTCCGCTCCGCGCACCCACCCGCACCGTCGGCAACGATGGGATCAGCCGCGGCACCACGACCTTGACCGCCACCCCATCGCTCTCTTCGATCCGCACCCCGGCCCGCATCGAGGGCGGCAGGGCCGAGCGGGCGGCGGCGGAGGCGTCCCCGCCGACCAGCGCCGCCCGCGCCCCCGCCCGCGCCGCCACGCTCGCCGACCAGAGCGCCTGGCCGGCGAGCGCGATCTGCGCCGCCGCCAGGACCGCAAGCAGCAGGAAGGGGACCACCGCGACCAGCTCGACCGAAGCGGTCCCGTCCTCCCCGTGCGTTGCGTCCCCTGCTCCTGGCGGCATGCGGCAACCGTGCCGGGGAAGTCCGCACCCGTGGCGCGCAGATCGCAAATTCTTCGCCTCGCCTTACGGGCGGCTTCGTAAACTGAGGCCATGCGCGCCGCCCGCAACGCCGGAATCATCATGCTGCTGGCCCTGCCGATCGCCTTCCTGCCGAGCGGCCACAACGTCGCCGAAGCACTATTGACCGCCCTGACGATGGGCCTGCTCGCCGGTATCTCCTGGATGCTCTACACCCTCAGCCGCCAGAACCAGATGACCCTGGCCACCCTCAGCGACGGCCGGCGGGCGATCCTCTACGGGGCCTTCGGGCTGATCGCGTTGCTGATCGCCGGCTCCGACAAGATGTACGCCACCGGCGGCGGCACGGTCCTCTGGATCCTCCTCTTCGCCACCGCCGCGGCAGCGATCTGGAAAATCTGGATCGAAGCCAACACTCTCAGCTGAATTCGCTACTTGTGCGTCATCACGATGATGCCGGTGATCACCGAAGCCGCAACGCCGAGTAGCGCCAGGGTCCCGACGATCGCCGCCGCCGTCGCCGCCACCGGCCGTTCGCTGCGGCTCAGTTCGGTGAACTGACCGGCGCCCCAGATCCCGACCGAGAAGAGGAAGGTGACGCCGATCCCGGCGATCAGCGAGGCGGCGATCGTCTGCAGCAGTTCGTCGGTCTGGATGATGGTCGCGATCACGTGCCGGTCGCCTCCACCGGTGCTCCCCCCGCGCGCGCCGCGCGAAGGCGGTGACGACCAGCGAGAGCGCCATCAGGGTGACGAGGATCGGACCCAGCGCGCCGGTCCCGAAGATCCGCGTCACCCCGTAGGTGAGAGCCCCGATCGCGGCCGCCGCCGGAAGGGTCAGCAGCCAGGCGACCATGATGTTGCCGGCGACCCCCCAGCGCACCGCCGAGAGCCGTTTCGCCGCGCCGGACCCCATCACTCCGCCGTTGATCACGTGCGTGGTCGAGAGCGGGAAGCCGAAGTGGGTCGAGGCGAGGATCACGGCCGCGCCCGCGCCCTGGGCGGAGAAGCCCTGGGCCGCGTCCATCTTGATGATCCGGGTGCCCGTCGTCTTGATGATCCGCCAGCCGCCGCTGTAGGTGCCGGCCGCGATCGCCGTCGCCGACGATGCGATCACCCAGAACGGCGGGTCGGCTTCGGCGCCAAGGGTGCCGTTGGCGATCAGGGCGAGGGTGATGATCCCCATCGTCTTCTGGGCGTCGTTGGTCCCGTGCGCCAGCGCCAGCAGCCCGCCGGAGACGATCTGCCCATAGCGATAGCCACGGCTGACGATGCCAGGCCGCTGCTTTCCCACCACCCGGTAGGAGAGCCCGATCGCAAAGCCGGCGACGAGGAAGGCGAGGATCGGGGCGACGACCGCCGGAATCAGGACTTTGCCGACCAGCCCTTCGGCGAGCACCGCGTCGAAGCCGACGGCCGCGACCGCCGAGCCGACGACGCCGCCGATCAGCGCGTGCGAGGAGCTCGAGGGCAGCCCGAAGTACCAGGTGACCAGGTTCCAGGCGATCGCCCCGATCAGCCCGGCAAAGACGATCGTCGGGGTGATCACTTCGGCGTTGACGACGTCTTTGGCGACGGTCGCGGCGACGCTGATCGAGATGAAGGCGCCGACGAAGTTGAGCAGCGAGGCAAACCCGATCGCCACCGATGGCCGCGCCGCCCCGGTCGAGATCGAGGTGGCGACGACGTTGGCGGTGTCGTGAAAGCCGTTGGTGAAGTCGAACGCCAGCGCAGTGGCGATGACGAGGATAAGAATGATGTCCGAGCTCATCGAGACGTGACGAGCTCCAGGCGGTGCCAGACAAGGACGCAGGGAGCGTGGCGTGCTCCGCACGCGAGCGACCGAGGACGCCGTATGGCAGCGCCTGGAGCCGTCACGAGTTCTTGATGACTATGCCCTCGAGTATCTGGGCGGCCGTCTCGGTGGCGTCGATCGCCTCCTCGAGCACGGCGAACATGTCCTTCCAGCGGATCACGACCATCGGGTCGATCCCGTTCGAGAAGAGCGATGCAACGGCGTCGCGGGAGATCCGGTCGCCGTCGTTCTCCAGCCGGTGGATCTCGATCCAGTACTTGTCCAGGTCCTTGAACGAGGGCAGGTTCTCCAGCCCCATCGCCAGCTGTTCGCAGGAGGCGACGAGAACCTTGGTCAGGGCCTGCGCCTGCACCATCGGCGCCTCGATCTTGTAGAGGCCGAGGTAGTCGGCGGCCTCCTCGGTGTAGTCGACGACGTCGTCCAGCTGGGTCGCCAGCGCGTAGATGTCCTCGCGGTCGATCGGGGTGACGAAGGTCGAGTTGAGCCGGCGGACGATGTCGTGGGTGATCCGGTCGCCCTCCTGCTCGGCGTCGACGATCTGCTGTAGGAGATCCCCGCCCTCGGGCCAGGTGTGCATCATCTCGTCGAGCAGCTTGGCCGCCCGAACCGAGTTCTGACCGGCCTCGATGAAGAGGTCGAAGAAGGTCCGGTCGCGAGGAAGGAGCGAGAAGCGCGCCACTGCGACGGCATCCTAGTGACGTTGGCTAAACCCCGGCTAGTGGCGCGAAAGGGCCTGCGCTTCCGCCGTCGCGGGACCGGCCAGGTGCTCGGCGGCACGTGCGGAATGCCGGGCCATCAGCTCCTCCTGGACGCTGCGAACCTCGCCGTCGGGACGCAGCCGCGTCCAAACCCCGTCGGAATCGAGCTCCCAGGTGTTGGCGGTGTCGGCGAAGCAGCGCTCGAGCACGTCCATCAGCTCCGCTTTCATCCCCATATCTTCGACCGGGGCGACCAGCTCGACCCGGCTGTCGAGGTTGCGTGGCATCAGGTCGGCCGAGCCCATCAGCACCCGGGTCTCCTCGCCGCGGCGGAAGGTGTAGATGCGCGAGTGCTCGAGGAAGCGGCCGACGATCGAGGTGACGTGGATGTTCTCCGAGATCCCCTCCACCCCCGGCCGCAGGCAGCAGATCCCGCGCACGTTGAGGTCGATCCGCACCCCCGCCTGCGAGGCCTCGTACAGCGCCTGGATGCAGCGGGCGTCGACCAGCGAGTTCATCTTTAGCGCGATCCGCGCCTCTTCCCCGGCCGTGTGCGCGGCCGTCGTCCGCTCGATCTCGGCGACGATCTGGTCGCGCATCGTCGTTGGCGAGACCAGCACCTTGCGGTACTCGGCCGGCCGGCCGTAGCCGGTGAGGAAGTTGAACATCTCGGCGACGTCGGAGCCGATGTCGGGATCGGCGGTGAAGAGGCCGAAGTCGGTGTAGAGCCGCGCCGTCTTCGGGTTGTAGTTGCCGGTGCCGACATGGACGTACTCGCGCACCTGATCGCCCTCGCGGCGGGCGACGACGATCGCCTTCACGTGCGTCTTCAAGCCGGGGATGCCGTAGACGACGTGGACCCCCGCCTCCTCCAGCGACTTCGCCCAGTGGATGTTGGCCTCCTCGTCGAAACGCGCCTTCAGCTCGACCATGCAGACCGCCTGCTTGCCACGTTCGGAGGCGCGGATCAGCGACGGCACCAGGGGCGAGTCGTCGCTGGTCCGGTAGACGGTCTGCTTGATCGCCAGCACGTCGGGGTCGGCGACGGCCTGGGAGACGAAGCGCTCGACCGAGGTCGCGAAGGAGTCGTAGGGATGGTGGACGAGCAGGTCGCGCTGGCGGATCTCGGCGAACATGTCGACCGGGTCGTCGTCTTCGCCCTGTAGGCGCGGCTGGGTGACCGGCGACCAGGGCGACCAGCGCAGCTCGGCGTGGCCGGGGACGTCGGCGATCGCGTCGAGGTCGGCGAGGTCGATCAGCCCCTCGACGTCGTAGACCTCGCGATCTTCCAGCCGCAGGGCGCCGACCAGCTGCTCGCGCAGTTTCGGGTTCATCCCGGCGGCGACCTCGAGCCTCACGACCTCGCCGAAGCGACGGCGGCGGAGCTCGTCCTGAACCGCCTGGAGGAGATCGTCGGCCTCGTCGGAGATCGTGAAGTCGGCGTCGCGGGTGACGCGGAAGTAGCCGTGGTCGATCACCTCGATTCCCTGGAACAGCGAGTCGAGGTTGGCGGCGATCACCTCCTCGAGCGGAACAAAGGTCTGCCCCCCATCCCCCAGCGGCAGGAAGCGGCCGAGCAGCTCCTTCGGGACCTTGACCCGGGCGATGATCTCGTTGCCGCTCTCGGAGTCCCGCAACAGGACACCGAGGCTGAGGGAAAGGTTGGAGATGTAGGGGAAAGGGCGGCCGAGGCCGATCACCAGCGGCGTCAGCGCCGGGAACACCTGCTGCTCGAAGCGCTCGTCGATCTCCCGCCGCTCCGCGGCGCTGGCCGTCTCCAAGGTGACGATGTGGATTCCATGCCCCTCCAGGGCCGGCAGCAGATCGCCGGAGAAGCATCGGCAGAGGCGGTCGTCGAGTTCCAGCACCCGCTGCTGGATCGCGTCGATCTGTTCCTTCGGCGTCAGCCCGTCGGGGCCGCGGGCTTCGATCCCGGCGTCGAGCTGATCGAAGAGGCCGGCCACCCGGACCATGAAGAACTCGTCGAGGTTGTTGGCGTAGATCCCGCAGAAGCGGAAGCGCTCCAGCAGTGGCACCTCGGTGTCCTCGGCCAGTTCGAGCACCCGCTGGTTGAAGTCGAGCCAGGAGAGCTCGCGGTTGAAGTAGAGAGCGGGGTCGTCGATCGACTCATTATGCGGCACGGGCCATGCCCTGCGAGACCCCCGCCGCGGCGGCGTCGAGCGCCCGCCGGTAGCCGGCGCCGAGCTGCGCCATCGAGCGCTCCCAGGAACGCGCGCGAGCGGCGCGGGCGGCGGCGTCGCCGAGCTGGCGGCGCAACCGGGGCGAAGAGGCAAGCTGCAGAAGCGTCCCGGCCAGGTGGTCGGCGTCGGGCCGGCAGAGGAGGCCGGTGTGGCGGTTCTCGATCAGCGCTGCCGGGCCGCCTTCGGCGACGGCGACGATCGGCAGTCCGCTGGCGGCCGCCTCGAGGATCACCTGACCGTAGGTGTCGGTGCTGCTGGCGAAGAGGAAGGCATCGGCGCTGGCGTAGGCGCGCGGCAAATCCTCGCCCGAGAGCCAGCCAAGGAAGGTGGCACGGTCGCCGAGGCGTTCGCGCAGCTCGTCTTCCTCCGGACCGCCGCCGGCGAGCAGCAGGTGCAGACGCGGGTCGGCCTCATGGGCTCGGAGGAAGCTCTCGGCCAGCAGGTCGGCGCCCTTCTCGCGGGTCAGGCGGCCAGCGTAGAGGACCTTGATCTCGCCGGGGAAGGCGTCGCGGTCGGCCTTGGCAGGGTCGAAGCGATCGACGTCCACCCCGCGCTCCCAGCGGCCGATGCGGGTCGGGTCGGCCCCGAGCGAGACGACCGAGGCGTCGGCTGAGGGGCTCGGCGAGAGCACCGCGGCGGGGGCCGAATAGAAGGCGCCAAGGCCGGCGCGGGTGAGCGCCTCCAGGGCGTCGTCCTTGCTGCGCATCCCGGCGTATGTGGCGATCTCGGTGTGGTAGCTGGCGAGCAGCGGCATCCCGGTGATTCGGGTCATCAGGGTGGCGGCGATGCCGGCCGGTCCCGGCGCGGTGACGTGAACCAGGTCGTAGGAGCCTTCGGCGAGCGTCTCGACCAGGTCGGGAAGGCCGGGCACGCCGAGGGTCATCCCCTCGTAGAAGGGGATCTCCAGCTCGGCGGCCGCCGGCAGGCGGCGGTCGACTCCGGGGTCGGTGCCGACGATGTCGACCTCGAAGCCGGGCACGCCGCGCTCGCGGATCTGTTCGATCGTGTGGGTAACCCCGTGCATCGAGCCGATCCCGTCGGCGATCACGGCAACCCGCCGGCGCTCGCCGCGGCGGTCGCGCAGCTTCGCCTTCTCGGCGCCAAGGAAAGCCGTCGCCGGCGCGTAGGGGACGGCGGGAACCAGCGCCTCAAAGAGGCTGCTGACGGCGGCAGGGAAGTCGCGATCGGCCACCGCCTTAGCGCCCCCGTCGACCGCGGCCCGCAGCTTGCGGTCGTGGACGCGACGAGCGCGCCGATAGAGGTCGGCGTGGGAGAACTCGTCGGCCTGCATATAAGCGATCAGCTCACGTCCCCGAACCTCGAGCCCGATCCCATCAAGCCAAGCCTCAAGCAACGCCCGAGCGTCCTCGGGCCCGACATCAGCAGCAATCTTCCCCTCCCGAGCAGCCCCCTCACGAATAACCCGCTCAGCCATCTTCAACACAGCGGCAGGATCCGGACTCCGCGGACCCAAGCTCTCAACCGAAGGACCAGCTGCGCTCAAGGGGATGGAGGGGAGCCCCTCGCCGGACCCTCCCCACTGTTGTCCGGCGAGGGGCTCCCCTCCATCCCCCGACGCCAACGCCCGCGTCGCCAAAGCCATCGCGGCATGCGCCCACTTAGCGGCGCTGCCCTGTTCGCCATGTGCTTCGGCATCACCCCGCTGCAGGTGAGCAAGAAACTCTTCCGGCGTCGCCGCAACCGGCACCTCGGTGAAGGTGCGGCCGATGTCGACGCCGGCATGATCGTCGGAACCGCCGATGCCGATGCCGCCGTGGGTCTCGACGTAGATCGCGGCGGGCATGTTCAGCTCGGCGGCCCGAGAGCCGTTGCGGACCTCCCAGACAGGGAAGAGCTCCGCCAGTCGCCGCCGGTGGCGCTTCGTCAGCGGCGCAGCGACGTTGAAGAAGGGATGCGCCAGGGCGCAGGCGATCCCCTGCTGGTGAAGGTATGCGGCGCAGGCCTTGACATCGCCGGAATGCGCCTGCAGCCACTCGTGGTCTCCGAGCGTGATCCCGTAGCAGAGAACGTGAACCGCCTGGGGCTCGCCGGCGAAGCGGGCGGTCAGCTCCTCGGAGACGAAGCAATCGGGACGATCGGCGAGCTCGAGGCAGCCGTCGATCGTGTCGTGGTCGGTGATCGTGACGAAGTCCATCCCCCGCCGTTTGGCGAGCTCGTAGACCTCCTGCGGCGGCGTCGCGCACTCCGGCAGACCGAGCGAGCGCTGGACGCCCAGCTTCGAGAAATGCGACGCGGTCGAGTGGCAATGCATGTCAACACGGGAAGTCATCGGTGTCTCCCTGTTCAAGTTCGTCTTGTCCCCGACAGGGTTCGCCACCGCCGCGCCGGAGATGTGAAAAGGCCGATACCGGAACAAAAAAGACCGGCACCGGGTCGGAACCCGGTGCCGGTCGCGGAAACTCCGCCGAAGCGGAGCCGCCGGTGCTACAGACCTGCGATTGCGTTGAGACCGGCCTGCTGGACGACCTTGGGGAGCGGAGCGAAATCAAGCGCCGCGCCGTATTTCTGCCCGATCGTCAGGCAGTATTTGGCGAACTGCTGCAAGAACGCCTTCTGCGGGGCGCTGTGCGGAATGATCGCGTAGGTGAAGGTCGAGATCGGGTAGGCGATCGTCGCCTTCTTCGGTGGGTTGGTGATGCTGATCGTGTTGGTCGCGGGCAGGCTCTTCACCGTCGAGGCTGCGCTGGCGATGTTGGGGATGTTGGGGAGCTCGAACTTGCCCGCCTTGTTCTGGATCGCGGCGGCATGGAGGCCAGCGGCGATCAGGTAGTAGGCGGAGATGTAGCCGATCGCTCCGGGCGTTTTGACGACCGTCGCGGTGACGCCGGAGTTGCCTTTGGCGCCGATCCCGTGGGTGAAGCCGACGGTGGTCGCGTAACCGACTTCGTTCTTCCAGGCGGAGCTGACTTTCGAGAGGTAGTTGGTGATCGCGTAGGTGTCACCGGAGCCGTCGCTGCGGAAGACCGGCGTGATCGCCAGGCCCGGCAGCTTGACGCCTGGGTTGACCTTCTTGATTTTGGCGTCGTTCCACTTGGTGATCTTGCCGAAGTAGATCCCGGCCAGGATCGATCCGGTCAGATTCAGTTTCTTGACGCCCGGCAGGTTGTAGCCAATACCCGTAGCCGACAGCGCCCACGGAACGTGAACGCAGCCGTTGCAGGCACTCGCCTGTTCCGGGGTGAGCGGTGCATCGGAGGCGCCGAAATCGACGGTCCGCGCGGTGATCTGTGCGATTCCCGTACCAGAGCCGACTGCGGCGTATTTGACCGGAATCCCTTCTTTGATTTCGAAGGTGCTGATCCAGTTGGCCATCAGCGGGGCGACGAGGGTGGAGCCGGCGCCGGTGAGGCCGGCAGCGGACGCGGAGGCCGTCACGGTTGCCGTACCTCCAACCGTTACTGCCACCGCGATCAAGAGAGTAAGCAACCTATTGCGGAGCAAAGTGATCCTTTCAACTCGTTTACGTGTCTGAAACGGCTGGAAGGTTCGCGCCATCGGGGTGGACAAAATGTGTCAATGTCGTGAAAACCGAAGTGTGAAAAGAATGTAACAAGATTGTGAGTCGCTCCGAGTTGTGTCAATTCTGTGAAAAAAGAGTTCGAGGAGACGTAAAACTCCATTTGCTGGTCTAGGCTGCCGGCCGATGAGTTCGGTTTCCTCTACCGCCGCCCGGGTCGGCGGCCGCGCCGGGCGGATGAGCCCACTGCGCAAACGCCTCGACCTGGTCGGTGACCGGCTGCTGTTCGGCATCTGCCTGGCGGCAGCGGTCCTGGCCGCGGTGACCATCGTCCTCGTCGGCTACCAGGTAGTCGACGGCGCCTCGGCGGCGATCTCCAAATTCGGCTTCGCCTTTCTTTACGAAACGACCTGGCAGCCCAACTTCGGGACCTTCGGAGCCGGCTCGCTGCTGTTCGGAACCGCCGTTACCTCGGCCTTCGCCCTGCTCCTCGGGGCGCCGATCGCGATCTCGATCGGGCTCTTCCTGACTCTGCTGGCGCCGCGCGGGGTCCGCGGCGTCATCGGCCCGCTGGTCGAGCTGCTGGCGGCGATCCCCAGCGTCATCCTCGGCTTCTGGGGCCTGCTCGTCCTCGCCCCCTTCGTGCAGGCGCACGTCGAGCCGTTCCTGCACAGCACCCTCGGCTTCCTACCGATCTTCGGTGCCCCGGAAACGACCGGGCTCAGCGTCTTCACCGCCAGCCTGATCCTGACCCTGATGGTGATCCCGATCATCGCCTCGATCTCCCGCGACCTCTTCGAGTCGGTGCCGCCGGAGCTGAAGGACGGCGCCAGCGCCCTTGGTGCCACCCGCTGGGAGGTCGTCCGCGGAATCGTCCTGCCGACCACCAACTCGGGCGTGGTCGCCGCCTGCCTGCTCGGCCTGGGTCGCGCCCTCGGCGAGGCGATCGCGGTCTCGCAGGTGATCGGCGCCGGTTCCTCGATTCAGGCATCGCTCTTCAAATCCGGCGACACCTTGGCTTCGCGGATCGCCCTGCAGTTTCCGGGGGCGCTGACCGAGCTCCACAAAGCCTCGCTCTACTACTGCGCCCTGATCTTGATGGTGATCAGCCTCGTCGCGAACCTGCTCGCAAACTGGATCGGCCGCCGATTCAGCTACAGCGGGGCGGTGAACTAGTGAGCGATCAACTGATTCCCGATCCGGCCGCTCCGCTGACGCCGAGCGGCAACCTGCGGCGACGTCAGCTGGTCAGCCGCGCCACCGAGCTTGCCGCGACCGGCGCCGCGGTAATCGCAGTCGGCGCCCTGGCGATCGTCATCTACACGATCGTCGCCCGCGGCGCCAAGGCGATCGACCTCGACTTCATCTTCACCGGCTACCCGACCGGGGTCGGCCCGATGTTGCTGGGGACGCTGGTGATCGCCCTCGTCGCCACCGCGATGGCGATGCCGGTGGGGGTGCTGATTGCTCTCTTCCTCACCGAGTACGCCGGGGCCCGAGGGGTCCGCACCCTGAAGCTGATCCTCGATCTGCTGAACGGCCTGCCCTCGATCGTCCTCGGCGTCTTCGTCTTCGCCCTGCTCGTCGACCACAAGCAGCAGTCGGCCTTCGCCGGCTCGGTGGCGCTGGCGATCATCGAGTTGCCGCTGATCGCCCGTGGCTCCCAGGAGGTCCTGCAGCTGGTGCCGAAAGGCCTACGCGAAGCCTCTGACGCGCTCGGGGTCGCGCGCTGGCGCTCGGTGCTGACGGTGGTGCTGCCGACCGCCCTCGGCGGCATCGTCACCTCAACCGTGCTCGCCGTCGCCCGCGCCGCCGGCGAGACCGCGCCGCTGATCCTCGCCACCTCGAATTTCGACGGGAAATCATTCGTCCTGAATCCCTTCGAAGCGATGCCGAACGTACCGGTCTGGATCTACAAACTCTCCGAAGAAGGCAACCCCGAAGGCTTCACGGAAGCCTGGGGGATGTCACTCCTGCTCGTCTCCTTCATCCTCTTTGCGAGCCTTGGCGCCCGGGCGCTGCTGGCCCGCAGCAAACGAAAGCTGAGCTCATGAATCCTCCCGATCAGGCCGTCCCCTCGCGGGTGCGGATCCAGACCGGCGCCACCACGCTCCCGACCGGGGTCACTACGACCACGGCCGCACCGGTGCTCCGGCCCGAGCTCGTCTTCGACGCGCGCGGGGTTTCGATCTTCTACGGCGCCAAGCAGGCGCTGAGCGCTGTCACCCTCGGCATCCGCCGCGGCGAGATCACCGCCCTGATCGGCCCCTCGGGGTGCGGCAAGACGACCTTCCTGCGCAGCCTCAATCGGATGAACGACTCCGTCCCCGGCTTCCGCATCGAGGGAGAGATCCTCTACCACGGCCACGAGCTCTACGGCGGCAACGTCGACCATGTCGAGGTGCGGCGGCGGATCGGGATGGTCTTCCAGAAACCGAACCCGTTTCCGAAGTCGATCTACGACAACGTCGCCTGGGCGCCGCGCAACCTCGGCCTGCGCCAAGGGCTCGACCAGCGGGTCGAGGAGGCGCTGCGCGGCGCCGCCCTCTGGGACGAGGTCAAAGACCGACTCAAGGACAGCGCCCTCGGGCTCTCCGGCGGCCAGCAGCAGCGACTCTGCATCGCCCGGGCGATCGCGATCGAGCCCGACGTCCTCCTCCTCGACGAGCCCGCCTCGGCCCTCGACCCGATCGCGACCGGCGCGATCGAGGACCTGATGCACAGCCTCAAAGGCCGCTTCACGATCGTCATCGTCACTCACAACATGCAGCAGGCTGCCCGCGTCGCCGACCGCACCGCCTTCTTCAGCCTCGAGACGGGCGGTGAGAAGCCGGTCGGGACGCTGATCGAGGTCGACGAGACCGAGAAGATCTTCGCCGAGCCGCGCGACCCACGCACCCGCGACTACGTAACCGGCCGCTTCGGCTAGACCGGAGCACAGACCTTGTTCGGTAGGGAGGGATGGGTGTCCCCTGACCTCCCTGGGATTTTCGCCGTTAACTCACCCTCTCTCGCCGAGTGGTCAGTGCGAAAATCAGGACGCCGGTCGGCCAGGGGACACCCGTCCCTCCTAGCGACACTGGTTGGAGGACGACTGTTTCGCGAGACCGCGTCAGACCGCCTATATCGCGGTCTGACGCGGTCTCGGCAATCATCGTCAGCTGAAAGCGGTCGTAGGAGGGTGCCGGTGTCCCTCGGAGGAATGTTCGGCGACATGCAATCTGGTTCTTGCGCGGCGGAGCCGCGCAGCATGTTCTCCCCGCAGCGCAGCGAAGGGGAGGTCAATTCCGGAGAGGGATACCGGCACCCTCCCTAACGCAGCGCTTAGTCCTCAGCGTTTAAGAATCTCGTCGCCGCTGACCTGAGCCAGTAATGGTTTGCCGCACTGCCAGCAGAAGGTGGCGCCGCTGGAATGGGGGGCACCGCAGCCGGTGCAGGCGCCGGTGGCGCCGGTCTCGTCCATTCGCAGGATCCGTTCGACCTCGCTCAGCTCGGCGTCGGCGTCCTGCAGCGGCACCGCCCGCTGGACGATCAACTCGACGTTGATGCTGTTGCGAATAGCCATCTCGTAGACGAGCCCGCCGAGGTCCCACTGCAGCTCGGCCACGCGGGCGGCGAGCTGCTCACGCCGGCGTTTGAGGTCGACGATGGCCTCCTGGCCTTGGGCTGGGCTGCTCATTCGAAAAACGACCCTTCGAATTCGCCCTTGCTGTTGCAACCCGCGACGCCGGGGTCGCAGTCGCCGCCGAGCTGCTGTTCGGGCGGGGCGATCTTCACTCCCGGCGCCGGTTCGTAGACTTCTTCGGTCGCCTTGCTGGCGCCACTGTCGCCGGTCGAGGCTTTGGCCTTCGCCTTCTTCACCGTCGCCGAATTGGCCTTCTTGCCGCCTTTGCCGGTCGCGGCGCCACCGGCCCCCGCCGTCGAGGCGGTCGCGGCGGCTGATTCTTCGCCGCCGCCGACGCGGATCACCTGCGGTGCGGCCGCGTTGGTTACTCCGTTGTCACCGGAGCGGCCGATCATCACGCCGACGCCGATCGCCAGGACCAGGGTGGCGACCCCGGCGACGAGGGACGTGTTGGCAGAGAAAGTGGGGCGCCGGCGCGGCGGTGGCTCAGGGGGGGCCGCCGCCGCGGCCGGCTGGGGACGCTTGCTGGCATCCATGAACGCGACCGCGTCCATGATTGGCAGCCGTGGGTCGCCGCGCCGCTGCCCGCATGCGAGGCAGTAGCGCTGGTCTGGGAGCAGGGACGAGCCACAGCTGGGGCAGGCGTCGGACACGAGAGCATCTTCGCCCCCACCCCCGGCCCCACATGTTTCGGAGTTGTAAATCGACCTCAGGATCTTCACAACCTGGCAACGACGCCTAGCGATACTCGCGCTGGCTTTGACTGCGAAGAAGGACGATAAGAAGGAGCGGGCCAAAGACAGCGCGAAGGACGGCGCGACTCCGCAGGGGTCGAAGCAAGAGCCGACCTCGCGCTCGGTCCCCTCGCCCTGGGCCTTCGCGATGGCGGTACTGGGGATGCTGGCGCTCGGCGTGCTGATCGGCTCGGTCACCGATCAGGTCGCCCAGAACGCCGGTTTCCCGACGGTCCTGCTCGGATCCTCGGCGCCACCTCCCGAAGAAGAAGCGACCCCGGAAACCAGCGGCGCCGAAACGGCTGAACCCGAAGCGGCGGGCGGCGAACCCGAAGCGGCGGCGACCCCCTCGACGGCCCCGGCCGAAGCACCCGTAGTGGAAGAACCGCTGCCCGGTCCATCGAAGCCGGAAGTCCCGCTGGTCGAAGAAGAACTGCCGACCGGGCTGCCGGAAGTGAAACACGTCTTCGTGGTCATGCTGCAGAGCGGCGGCTACGAAGAAGACTTCGGCAAAACCCCGAAATCGAGCTACCTCGGCAAGCAGCTGCCGAAACAGGGTGAGCTGCTGAGCAACTACTTCGCAGTGACCAAGGGGGCGTTGGCGAACCAGATCGCGCTGCTCAGCGGCCAGGGGCCGACGTCGGAAACGGCGGCAAACTGCCCCAACTACGGTGACGTCGCCCCCGGCACCGAATCGCTCGAAGGGCAGGTGGAAGGGAACGGCTGCGTGTATCCGGCGGCGACGAAAACGCTGCCGGGTCAGCTGACCGAAGCCGGGCTGAAATGGAGGGCCTACGTACAGGGGATCGAAGACGCCGCCGTCGCCGGGCTGCCGACCACCTGCCGCCACCCCGCCCTGGGCACCCCGGATCCCAGCCAGGCGCCGACGCCCACCGACACCTACGTGACCTGGCGAAACCCCTTCGTCTACTTCCACTCGATCGTCGACGCGCCCGAGTGCGCCGAAGCCAACGTCGGCCTGCCGCAGCTCGCCACCGACCTGAAGCTGAAAGCGGACGATTTTCCCGCCCTCGCCTACGTTGCGCCCGACGAAGCCCAGCTCAAGACGGTCATCACCGAAATCAAGGAATCGCTCGCCTACAAGGACGGTGGCATGATCGCCATCACCTCGACCCAGGCTCCTCAGGAAGGCGAAAAGCCCGATGAAAGCGGCTGCTGCATCGACCTCGACTTCCCCAACCTGCCGGACGACGGCAGCACAGCACCTCCGACCGGACCCGTTCGCGAAACCGGCAGCGGCGGTCGCGTAGGCCTGCTCCTCCTCTCCCCCTACGTCGAACCCGGCACCACCAGCGAAACCTATTTCAACCACTTCTCGCTGCTGGTCACGATCGAGGAACTCTTCGAACTGGAACGGATCGGCTACGGAGCCGAACCGGCCCTGACCGGCTTCGACGAATCGATCTTCAACGCCGCCGGCTAAATAGACCCAGGATGCGGGTTTCTCTGTTCCCCTATCCATGACGGAGGGGAGAGACTCCTCCCCCTCAGAGCTTCTGCGGGCATGTCTCGACTCCGCAATCTCGTCCGCGCCCTCGTCGGCACCGCTCTGTGCGTCGCGCTGGCCGCATGTGCCGCCCTTCCGGTTCCGGAGAATCTGCCGGCCATCGCCTTAGAACAGGCCGCGCTCTATCGGCTTGAGGTTGCCTTGGGGGTCTTCTACGGCTGCCTCTTGCTTGCAACTCCGGCCTACTCGGGATTGGCGATGGGGCGCCTGCCGATCGAGATCTCCACGCGCGGCGCCAGGTTCGCGGCCGAGGCCGACGAAACGGCAGACCGGGACGAAGAAATCATTTCGGAGCTGAAACTGAACGTCAGTCAAGTCGTGGATGGACTAACCGAGGCAATGATCGAGATCGACCGGCTGAAGGGAGAGGTGACAGGAGATGACTAGAGGTAGCGTCAATGCCATGGACGAACAGGAACAGCGGCAACTCGCCAAACACCTGGCCGACACCTCTGAAGTCTTTGGTTTCGACACCGCGCTCGAGATCGTGAAGCGCAGGCCTGCCGACGCCGAACGATTGCTTCGCATGCGGGAGAGAATGGCCAAACAGCAAGAAGAAATGGACCGCGGCCGGGAACGGCGCAAACGCGCCCTGATCGAAGATTACGGCTAAGCCGCGACGCGCTCGGTGGAGCCGTTGATGCTGCCGTTGAGGAGGTCGAGGATGACTCCCTCGCGGAGGCCGCCCTTGCCGATCTGGAGGGGCTGGCCGAGGAGGTCGGAGAGCTTCTCGAGGAGGAGGACTCCGGTGGGGAGGATGCGGACGCGGGTCGGGTCGAGCTCGAAGCGGCGGCCGACGTCGGCCGCCGGGTCGCTGGAGAGAACGCGGATGCCGCGCTCGAGGGTCTCGTACTCGAGGACGGCGCCGACGAGGCGGCGCAGGGAGGTGGCGGAACCGCCGACGGCGACGGCCTGGGCTGGGCGCTCGATCTCGACCCCCTCGAAGATGTCGTCGATGCGATCGCGGGTGCGACGGATTTCCGCCGCCGAGGGCGGGTCGGAGGAGATCAGCTCGTCGGCGAGGTTGCCGGAGCCGACCGGCCACGACTGCACACTCTGGACGCCGTCGGTGACGGTGCCGAGGATCACCTCGGTCGAACCGCCGCCGATGTCCACGACCCCGATCAGCCCCTCCGCAGGGTGACCCAAGGTCTTGGTCGCGCCGATGAAGGAAAGTCGTCCCTCCTCCTCCTCGGGCAGCACCTCGATCGGAACCCCAGCCGCAGCACCGACCGCCTCGGCAACCTCCTCGCAGTTGGGAGCCTCACGCACCGCCGCAGTAGCAACCGCCCGAATCTCCTTAGCCCCAAGCTCCTGAGCCAACCGAACCTGAGTAGCAACCACCTCCCCCACTTCCTTCACTTTCTCAGAAGAGATCTGCCCCTTCTCATCAACGGCCTTCCCGATGCGCGTATAAGCCCGCTGCTCCATCACCTTCTTCAACTGCCCCTCAACAGGCTCAGCTACCAAAAGGCGCGTCGTATTCGAACCAATATCTATAGCCGCACAAAGAGTCATGAGCGCATCCCCCGCATGTTCCCAGGCACGTCGGATCTGAACCCGCCCGCCGCCAAACCGGATCTTGCGCGAACCGAAATCCTTCCCCGCCGACGGACCGACTCTTTATCCCGGCCCGAGTTCAGCCTGCAGTTCCCGAGCATCCCGCGCAGGGGACTGCAGGCTGCCCCGCCCAGCCGGATCAATATCCAACCGTCTAGCAGCGGCTAAGAAGGATGAGACGCATCCTCGAACTCCCGAAAAAGCCCAGTGACGACAAAGGCAACCTGCTCGCCGATATCAACAGCATTGTCCCCAACCCGCTCAATAGCCCGAGCCGCGAGCAACATGGTCATCCCCCACTCCCGCGTATCGGCATCGTCACCAATCTCCAGCGCCAGGTGGAAGCATTCGCGGTTCAGCTCGTCGACGACGTCATCGCGCCGGACCAGGTCCTGAGCCATATCGACGTCACGCTCTTCGAAGGCCCGCTTCGCCTGCACGATCAGCGCCCTGGTGTGGGTCCCCATCTTCAGGATCAGCTCGACCATCCGCGGATCGGACGGCGCGTAGTTGCCGGTCAGCGGGATCAGCTTGCAGACGTTGACGCACTGGTCGCCCATCCGCTCGATGCTCTTCAGCACGTGCAGGAGGGCCGAGATCAGGCGCAGATCGGTCGCCACCGGCGACTGCGTCGCCAGCAGCGTGATCAAGCCCTGGTGCACCTCCAGATAGCGGCCGTCGATCCGGTCGTCGTCGGCGATCACCAACTGGGCCAGCTCGACGTCCTGGTTCTCGACCGCTTCCATCGTGCGGAGCAGCGCCATCGAGACCAGGTCGAGGCCGCCGAGCGCGCTCGCCTCCAGGTTCGCCAGTTCCTCCAGGTACTCGGCTCGGGCTATTTCCGGCATCTCGTCCCCTTCCGTCTCAGCCGAAGCGACCGGAGACGTAGTCCTCGGTCTGCTTCTCGGTCGGGTTGGTGAAGATCTCGTTGGTCGCGCCGACCTCGACCAGATGCCCCGGTTTGCCGGTCGCGTCGAGGTTGAAAAAGGCGGTGACATCGCTCGCCCGCGCCGCCTGCTGCATGTTGTGAGTGACGATCACGATCGTGTAGCGGCTCTTCAGGTCGGAGATCAGGTCCTCGATCGCCAGGGTGGCGAGCGGGTCGAGCGCCGAGCAGGGCTCGTCCATCAGCAGGACCTCGGGCTCGACCGCGGTCGCGCGGGCGATGCAGAGGCGCTGCTGCTGTCCGCCCGATAGGCCCATGCCCGGCTTGTCGAGCCGGTCCTTGACCTCCTCCCAGAGATTCGCCCCGCGCAGCGATCGCTCGACCACCTCGTCCTTGCGCGCCTTAGGCACGCGGCGGGCGTTGAGGTTCAGCCCGGCGGCGACGTTGTCGTAGATCGACATCGTTGGAAACGGGTTCGGCTGCTGGAACACCATCCCGATCAGCCGCCGCACCTCGACCGGGTCGACCCCCTTGCCGTAGATGTCCTCCCCGTCGAGGGAGACGTGGCCGTCGACCCGCGCCCCCGGGGTCAGCTCATGCATCCGGTTGAGCGAGCGCAGGAAGGTCGTCTTGCCGCAGCCGGAGGACCCGATCAACGCCGTCACCTTGTTCGGCGCGATCGTCATCGTCACCCCCTCGACCGCGTGGAAGCCGCCGTAGAAGAGGTCGACGTCGCGGGCCTCGATCGTCTTCGCCCCGGTCATGGCCTTGGTCACGGGCTCAGTCGAGGTGACGCCGGCGGGCGAATCGCTCATCGTCTGCTTCCCCTCCTCGGTGGCGCTGCGCTTGGTCGCGGATCCCAGCATCGATCTCAACTTCCTTCCTTCCACTATCTCAGCGGATCTCGGTCTTGTAGCGCCGGTAGACGAGGCGGGCGGCGATATTGAGCAACATCACGATCGCGATCAGGGTCAGCGCCGCCGCCCAGGCCTTGTCGTATGCCGCCTGTTTGAAGACGCCCGGCGAGCGGTACTCGTTGTAGGCGTAGACGGCGAGGTTCTGCATCCGCCCGTGGAACGGGTCGGAGTTCATCGAGTCGATCACCCCGGTCGTGACCAGCAGCGGCGCGGTCTCGCCGACGATCCGGGCGACGGCGATCATCACCCCGGTGACGAGGCCGGCGAAGGCGGTCGGCAGGACCACTTTCACGATCGTCTTCCACTTCGGCGTCCCCAGCGCGTAAGCGGCCTCGCGCAGGTGATTGGGGACGATCTTCAGCACCTCCTCGGCGGAGCGGATCACGATCGGGATCATCAGCACCGAGAGCGCCACCGAGCCCATCACGCCGAGGCGGATACCGGGACCGAGAAAGAGCTCGAAGAGCGCGTAGGCGAAGAGGCCGGCGACGATCGAGGGGATGCCGGTCATCACGTCGACGAAGAAGGTGAGGGCGCGGCGCAGCCGGCCTTCGCCGTACTCGTTGAGGTAGATAGCGCCCATGATCCCGATCGGGACCGAGATCAACGCGGCGACGCCGGTGATCACCAGGGTGCCGACGATCGCGTGGGCGGCGCCGCCCCCTTCCCCGACCACGCCGCGGGCGTCGGAGGTGAAGAATTCGAGGCTGATGCCGGGGAGGCCCCGCTTGGTCACCTCGAAGATAAGTGAGAACAGCGGGATCATCGCCAGCACGAAGGCGCCCGCGATCAGCCCCGTCATCAGCCGGTCCTTGGCGCGCCGGCGCCAGCCGGCGCCGCTCGCGAGCAGCGAGGAGGGACGGGCGAAGGCGGGGCTCTGGGTGGCGCTGGCGCTCTCCATCTCCCCCTCCTATTCGTGGTTCTGGCGAGCGATCACGGCCCGCGCAGCCATGTTGGTGACGAGGGTGATCGCAAACAGCACCAGCCCGGTGGCGATCAGGGCGTTGATTGCCAAGCCCGAGGACTCGGGGAAGTCGAGGGCGATGTTGGCGGCGATCGTCGAGGGGTTCGCCTGGCTGATCAGGTTGAAGGTGACGGCGCCGGAGACCGAGAGGATGATCGTCACCGCCATCGTCTCGCCGAGGGCGCGGCCGAGGCCGAGCATCGCGCCGCTGATCACCGACGATTTGCCGAACGGCAGGACCGTCATCCGGATCATCTCCCAGCGGGTCGCGCCGAGCGCCTGCGCGCCTTCGGTCAGCTTGCGCGGCGTCTGGGAGAAGGCCTCGCGGGCGATCGCGGAGACGATCGGCAGGATCATCACCGCAAGGACGATCCCGGCGACCATCATCGTCCGCCCGGTGGCCGAGGCCGGGCCCTCGAAGAAGGGGATCCAGCCGAGGTGTTCTTCCATCCATTTCAGCACCGGGACGGCGGCGGGGCCGAGGACGAAGATGCCCCAGAGGCCGTAGATGATGCTCGGGATCGCCGCCAGCAGGTCGACCAGGTAGCCGAGAGTCTGCGCCAGCCGCGGCGGCGCGATGTGGGTGATGAAGAGCGCCGCGGCAACGGCGAGCGGGACGGCGACAACGGCGGCGATCGCCGAGGCGAGGACGGTGCCGAAGGCCAGCGGCGCGACATAGTCGAGGAAGGTCTTGCCTTCCGGCAATTCGGAGGCAGCGGCGGTGAAGGCGGGGTAGCCCTCGGAGATGAGGAAGATCGCGACCCCGGCCAGCAGGGCCAGGATCGTCACCGCGGCGACGACCGCGGTGCGGGAGAAGACGCGGTCACCGCGGCGGCGGCGCCCTCCGGACGCCGCCGCCAGCAGTTGACCCGCGTTGGTCGTGGTGTCGACCTGGGACACAGGCTCCCTAACCGGCTTCGATCGCTTCGATCGCCGGGGTCACCTTCGCCGTCAGCGCCGAGGAGAGCGGAGCCGAGCCGGCCTGTTCTGCCGCCAGTTCCTGCCCTGCTGGGCTGATGACATATTCGAGGTACGCCTTGACCGCAGCAGCTTCGTCGGCCGAGTCGTACTTGGTGCAGGCGATCAGGTAGGAGGTGAGCACGATCGGATAGGTGCCTTCCGCTTCGGTCTTGCGATCGAGTTTGTAGGCGATCGTGTACTTGCCCGGGCTCAGTTCCTTGTCGAGCGGGGACTGCTCGAGGACCTTGGCCGCGGCCTCCGGGGTCGGTTCGGCCCAGGCCTTGCCTACTTTGATCTTGGCGATGCCGAGTTCGCCCGCCTGGCTGGCGTCGGCGTAGCCGATCGCGCCTTCGCCGGCGGCGACGGCTTCGACCACACCGGAGGTGCCGGAAGCGGCTTCGCCGCCCTTGACGGGCCAGTCGCCGCTGACTTCGTAGCTCCAGATGCTCGGCACGACCTCGGAGAGGTATTCGGTGAAGTTCTCCGTGGTCCCCGACTCGTCAGAGCGGTTGACCGGGGTGATGCGGGTGTCGGGCAGTTCGACGCCGGGGTTGTCGGCGGCGATCGCCTTGTCGTTCCAGCTGGTGATTTCCTGGTTGAAGATCTTCGCCAGGGTTTCGGGGTCGAGCTGGAGGTCTTCGACGCCGGGGAGGTTGTAGATGATCGCGATCGGCGAGATGTAGTTCGGGACCTCGATCAGCTGGCCGGTCTTGCAGCGCTTTTCGGCCTTTTCGAGTTCGCCTTCTTCGGGCGAGAGGGCAGCATCGCTGCCGGCGTACGCGGTACCGCCGGCGATGAACTGTTCGCGACCGCCGCCGGACCCGACCGGGTCGTAGGAGATGGTCACGCCAGAGTTTTCGTTCTCGAATTCGGCGATCCAGGCTTCCTGCGCGGCCTGCTGCGCGGTCGAGCCGGCACCGGCGATTTCGCCGGAGACACTTCCACCGCCGCTGACACCGGTCGTTTCGTCGCTGCTGCCACAGGCGGCAACGCCGATCACGAGGATCACCGCGGCGCCGAGCACCGCTAGCCACTTAGAGCTGGTCAACTCTTTCTCCTTCGGGTCGATTCACAGTTGGCGCCACCCTCGCAGCGGCCACCAGGCACCTTGTTACGTGGCTGTGTCGAGCATGTAAAAAAGATGTAAAAGCGACGGGAAGCCTCAGGCGTCAGGCGCGAAGCGGTAGCCGATCCCGTTGTGGGTGTGGATCAGCCGAGCTTCGGGCAACGCGTCGCCGAGCTTCGCCCGCAGGCGGCTGACGTAGACGTCGACCGAACGATCGTCGCTGCGCGGCTTGCCGCCCCAGACCTGGGCGAAGAGCTCATCGCGGGTCATGATCCGCTGCGGGTTCTCCGACAGGGTGACCAGCAACTGCAGCTCGCGCACGGTCAGGCTCAATGGCTGCCCGTCGACGAGGGCCGCGTGCTGCTCGGGCTTGATCTCCAGCCGTCCCATGCGTGCGAGCATGGCGCCGCGTCAGGCTGCGGCGGTTATCCGGGCGTGAAGGTGTTGTGAACGGCTTGTGAAGACGGCTCGGGATCGGGCTGCACCTCGGCGGCCGGTTGCGGCTGCGGCAAGGGCTCCGGCGCCGGGTGGATCTCCTCGGCGACGATGCCGCCTGGTTCGGGGTCGAAGCGGTAGCCGATCCCGAAGTGGGTGTGGATGTAGGTCCAGCTCGGCGAGAGGCTCTCCAGCTTCTTGCGCAGCTTGCGGACGAAGACGTCGACCGAGCGGTCGCCATGGGCCATCGCGTAGCCCCAGACCCGCTGGTAGATCTGCTCGCGCTCGAGCACCTGTCCCCGCTCCTCGGCGAGCAGGTAGAGCAGCTCGAACTCGCGGCGGGTGAGGTCGAGGGCCTCCTCGCCGACGAAAGCCTGGAAGCGGTCGGGACGGATCTCCATCTCGCCGACGGCGAGCGGCGTCGCCTCGTGCTCCTGGCGGCCGCGACGGCGGCGGCGGGAAACCGCTTCGATCCGGGCGATCGCCTCCTCGGGATGACACGGCTTCGTCATCCAGTCGTCGACCCCGAGCCGCAGGCCGCGCACCCGCTGGGCGACGGTCGAGCGGCTGGTGACGACGACCAGGCCGAGGTCGGGCAGCATCGAAGAGACCCGTTCGAGGTAGGCCCAGGCTTCATCGCCCAGCACGGCTGGGTCGACGAGGAGCGCATTCAGCTTCATCGCCACCAGGTCTCGCGGCGGCACGGGACCGGTTTTCTGGCTCAGATGCCAGCCGGCCGCCTCAGCGCGGCGGGCGAGAACGGTGACGAAACCGCTGTCGGTGTCGAGGACGGCGATTCGGATAGGGGAAGTGTATGGGCCCTGAGGACGTAAAACACCTGCGATCACAGGATTTTCACAGGTGAGGACGGCCTCATGCCGAAATTGCGGCAAGCTGGGGCTGCACGCCCCCAGGCGCGGGACGCAGGATCAATACCTCGGCCGGGGCCTTTTCCAGCAGCCAGATCAGATCCTCTCCGTTCAGACCTTCGCTGCCGTTGACGCTGCCGGCCGGGACGACGACGCGGTCGACCGTCTCGGTGTCAAGCAACCGCTCCAGCGCGTGCCGGTAGGAGCGGCCGCGCTCGATCCGGGCGTCGACCGGGACGCCCTGAGAGGCGGCGCGCTGCTCGATCGTCTCCAGCATCGCCATCGCCCGCCCGGCCTCGTTCGGGATCGAGCACTCCAGCGGCAGCCGCATCGGCACCTGGGCGAGGTAGGCGGGCATCAGCTCGGCGTCCTCGGCGCGGGCAAGGCGTAGGGCGGCATCGACCGCGCGGCGGGAGATCTCGGTGCCGGTGAACGGCAGCAGGATGCGGTGCACCGTCTCGGCATCGCGCACGCGGCCCTCGTGCCTGCGGCGCGCGAGCATGAAGCCGCCGCCGAGCCCGACGGCCAGCGCAACCGCAACAAGGAAGTGCTCAATCATCGGCGTTCGTCCTTTTCCCGACCATGACCCGGAAAAGGACGAACGCCGCCCTCATTTCCGGTTGCCCGGTGGGCGATGATCCGCACGTCGACCCCGGGGGGCGTCGCCCGCATCAGCCGCTGCGGCAGCGGTTCCCGCAGGCGCGCGAAGCCCCGGCGCGGCTCGGACTCGCCGACCATCAGGTAGGTGGTGCCGCGCTCGCGTGCGACCCGCGCCGCGGCGGCAACCAGGTCGTCGTGCTCCTCGATCAAGAGCTTGGCGCCGAGCACCGAGGCGAGCTGGCGCAGGGCGGTGACCTGGCGCTCGACCTCGCCCTCGATCGCTTCCCCCGGACGCTTGACCCAGAGCAGGTCGAGGTCGGTCCCCAGCCGCTGCGCCGAGCGCCAGGCGCGCCGCACCAGCCGCTGGGCGCTCGGCTGCGGGCGGACGAGGGCGAGGATCCGCTCCCCCACCGCCTGCGGCACCTCGGCCGAGACCTTCTCCTCGCGCGTCCCCAGGGGCGACGTCGTCTCGAAGGTGAGCCGCTTCGCCTCGACGCTCTCGGCGACCTGGCGCAGGCTGACCTCGCGCAGCGCCGCCAGGTTCTCGATCCGGAAGAAGTTGTTCAGCGCCGCGTCGATCGCCTCGCCGGGGTAGATCTTCCCCGCCCGCAACCGCGTGACCAGCGCCTCCGGAGTGAGGTCGATGAGGACGACCTCGTCGGCGGTGCCGAGCACCGAGTCGGGGACCGTCTCCCGCACCCGCACCCCGGTCAGCTCCGCGACCTGGTCGTTCAGCGACTCGAGGTGCTGGACGTTGACCGTCGAGAAGACGTCGATCCCGGCGGCGAGGACGGCGGCGATGTCCTCGTAGCGCTTGCGGTGCTCGAGGCCGGGCGGGTTGGAGTGCGCCAGCTCGTCGATCAACGCCAGCTCCGGCGAGCGGGCAAGTAGCGCCGGCAGGTCCATCTCCTCGACGGTGACGTCGCGGTAGGTGACCGGGCGGCGCGGCACCACCTCCAGCCCCCAGGCCTGGTCGCTCGTCTCCTGGCGCTTGTGCGGCTCCAGGTAGCCGATCACCACGTCGCGGCCGGCGCCGACCTCGGCCTGGCCCTCCTGCAACATCCGATAGGTCTTCCCGACGCCGGCCGCCATGCCGAGAAAGATCTTGTAGCGGCCCGGTGACATGGATTCCCTCGATCAGGCTCCCAGCAGGTTGTGGACGACGAGGTCGATCGCCTTGATCCCGACGAAGGGGACGATCAGGCCTCCGAGGCCGAAAAGCAAGATGTTGCGGCGCAGCAGGGCGGTGGCGCCGACCGGCCGGTAGCGAACGCCGCGCAGCGAGAGCGGGATCAGCAGCGGGATCACCAGCGCGTTGAAAATGATCGCCGAGAGGATCGCCGATTCCGGCGTCCCCAGGGACATCACGTTGAGCGAGTCCAGCGGGCCCGTTTCGCCGCTCGCCGCCCAGGTGGCGGCGAACATCGCCGGCAGGATCGCGAAGTACTTGGCGACGTCGTTGGCGATCGAGAAGGTGGTCAGCGCCCCGCGGGTGATCAGCAGCTGCTTGCCGACCTCGACGATCTCGATCAGCTTCGTCGGGTTGGAGTCGAGGTCGACCATGTTCCCTGCCTCGCGCGCGGCCTGGGTGCCGGTGTTCATGGCGACGCCGACATCCGCCTGCGCCAGCGCGGGGGCGTCGTTGGTGCCGTCGCCGGTCATCGCGATCAGCCGCCCGTCGGCCTGCTGTTCGCGGATCAGCTCGAGCTTGCGCTCCGGAGTCGCTTCGGCGAGGAAGTCGTCGACGCCGGCCTCCTCGGCAATCTTCGCCGCGGTCAGCTTGTTGTCGCCGGTGACCATGATCGTGCGGATGCCCATCGCCCGCAGCTGGTCGAAGCGCGCCCGCATCCCCTCCTTGACGACGTCTTTGAGGTAGACCACGCCGAGCACGCGCTCGTCGCGGGCGACCGCCAGCGGGGTGCCTCCCTCGCGGCCGATCCGGTCGAGCTCGCGGCCGAGCTCGGCGGGGGTGCGCCCGCCCTCCCCGGCGACCCAGTCCTGGACCGCGTCGCCGGCCCCCTTGCGCAAGCGGGTGCCGTTGAAATCGACGCCGCTCATCCGCGTCTCGGCGCTGAACGCGATGAAGGTCGGCTCGTGGCCCTCGAAGTCGTGCTCGCGGATCCCGTAGGTCTTGGCGAGGACGACGATCGAGCGGCCCTCGGGCGTCTCGTCAGCGAGCGAGGCCATCTGCGCCGCCTCGGCCAGCTCCTCGGGCGCGACCCCCGGCATCGGCATGAATTCGACCGCCTCGCGGTTGCCGAGGGTGATCGTCCCGGTCTTGTCGAGCAGGAGCACGTCGCAGTCGCCGGAGGCCTCGACCGCCCGGCCCGAGAGCGCGAGGACGTTGCGGCGGACCAGCCGATCCATGCCGGCGATCCCGATCGCCGAGAGCAGGGCGCCGATCGTGGTCGGGATCAGGGCGACGAGGAGCGCAATCAGCGTCGTCTCGGAGAGTTCGGTGCCGGCGAAGAGGGCAAACGGCCGCAGGCTGACGACGACGAAGATGAAGATCAGGGTCATCGCCGCGAGCAGGATCCCGAGCGCGATCTCGTTCGGGGTCTTGCGCCGCTCAGCCCCCTCGACCAGGGCAATCATCCGGTCGAGGAAGGACTTACCGGGCTCCTGGGTGATCTCGACGACGATCCGGTCGGAGAGGACGCGGGTGCCGCCGGTCACCGCCGAGCGGTCGCCGCCGGCCTCGCGGATCACCGGCGCCGACTCGCCGGTGATCGCCGACTCGTCGACCGAGGCGATGCCCTCGACCACCGTCCCGTCGCCGGGAATCGTCTCGCCGACGGTGACGACGACGACGTCGCCGCGCGCCAGTTCGGAGGCCGGCTTGCGACCGCCGTCGCGCAGGGTGGCGACGGTCTCGGTCCGCATCGCCCGCAGGCTCTGGGCCTGGGCGCGACCGCGGCCCTCGGCCAGCGCCTCGGCGAGGTTGGCGAAGACGACGGTCAGCCAGAGCCAGACCGTGATCGAAAAGGAGAACCAGACGGGCTCCTGACCGCCGCCGAGCGGCTTGCCGCCGAAGACCTGGATCAGCCAGGCGACGGTGGTGATCAGGGCGCCGATCTCGACCACGAACATGACCGGGTTGCGGACCTGGACCCGCGGGTCGAGCTTGCGCACCGACTCGAGCAGGGCGGGCCTGAGGATCTCGAGGTCGAACAGGGAGCGGGACCGGCTTTTCTCGGTCATCTCAGCGGTGCCTCTTCTTCGAGTGCGATGTTCAGTTGAAGGACGTTGACCCCGGGCTCGCCGAACAGGCCCAGCGAACGGCCGTCGGTGTGGTCGGAGACGAGCGCTTCGACCCGATCGAGCGGCAGGCCTCGAACGGCGGCGACCCGGTGCGCCTGGATCCGAGCGTTGGCCACGGAGATGTGGGGGTCGACCCCGGAGGCCGATTCGGTGACCGCGTCGACCGGGACCCGGTCGCGGGTCAGCGACGGGTCGTAGGGGCGCTCGAGCTTCAGGTAGGCGTCGAGGTTCGCGCGGATCGCGTCGCGCAGTTCGGCGCTGTTCGGGCCGGCGTTGCCGAAGAAAGTGACGTCGCCCGAGTATTCCGTCGCCGAGGGCCGCGAGTGGAAATAGGCCTTGCCCTTGAATTCCTGGCCGATCAGCTTCGAGCCGACCACCTTGCCCTCGAGCTTGACCTGGGAGCCGTCGGCGGCGCCGGGGAAGGCGACCTGGGAGATGCCGGTGATCGCCAGCGGATAGGCGAGGCCGAGGGCGACGGTGAGGACGACGACCGCGAGCAGCGAGCTGAGCAGGTCCCTTCTCATCAGAAGAGCCTCGGCGTGAGGCCGTTGGCGACCGGCCCCAGCAGGATCGCGGGGAAGAAGGTGAGGGCGCCGACCAGGATCACGATCCCGATCAGGAGGAAGACGAAGGTCGGGTTGTCGGTCCGCATCGTCCCCAGGCCGGCGGGCGAGACCCGCTTGCCGGCGAGCGCGCCGGCGACCGCGAGGACGAAGAGGATCGGCACGAAGCGGGCGCCGACGAGGACGACGCCGCCGAGCAGGTCGGTGAAGGTGAGGCCGTAGGAGCCGGCGTTGCCGGGGGCGTGCGGCTGGACGAAACCGGTGTAGCCCGCCCAGGCGGAGCCGTTGTTGTTGGCCTGCGAGAGGTAGGCGTAGAGCGTCTCCGAGAAGCCGCTCGGGTTGATCCCGGCGTAGATCGACTGTTTCGCGGCCGGCGCGGCGGAGGCGATTCCGGACGAGAGGAGCACGGTCAGCGGCGTGAAGAGGATGCCGAGCGAGACCAGCTTGATCTCCCTCGCGCCGATCTTCTTGCCCAGGTACTCGGGGGTGCGGCCGACCATCAGGCCGCCGATGAAGACCGCGAGGAGGACGTAGAGGAGCATCGAGTAGAGCCCGGCGCCGACGCCGCCGAAGACGACCTCGCTGAGGCCGAGGTTGACGAAGGGGACGGCGCCGCCGATCCCGGTCAGCGACTCGAAGGCGGCGTTGACCGCACCGCAGGAGGTGACGGTGGTGACCGCGGTCCAGAGCGAGGAATCGGCGATCCCGAAGCGCTGGTCCTTGCCGACCATGTTGCCGCCGGTCGAGCCGTGGAAGGCGGCAGTGTGGAGGCCGGCGGCGTGCTGGGCGGGACTGCCGTGCTGCTCGGCCAGGTAGACGACGACCACGCCGGCGACGAAGAGGGCCGACATCGCCGCGAAGATCGCCCAGCCCTGGCGCTGGCTGCCGACCATGCGGCCGTAGGTGTAGGTCAGCCCGGCGGGGATGACCAGGATCAGCAGCATCTCGACGAAGTTGGTCAGGCCGCTGGGGTTCTCGAACGGGTAGGCCGAGTTGACGTTGAAGAAGCCGCCGCCGTTGGTCCCCAGCTCCTTGATCGCCTCCTGCGAGGCGACGGGGCCCTGGGCGAGGAACTGGTGGCCGCCGCCGAGCGTCTGGATCACCTGCGTGTGGTCGAGGTTCTGGATCACGCCCTGGGAGACGAGGAAGAGGGCGGCGAGGAAGGAGACCGGGACGAGGATGTAGAGGAGCGTGCGGATGAGGTCCTGCCAGAAGTTGCCGAGGGCGGTGCCGCTGCGGGAGACGATGCCGCGGATCAGGGCGACGACGACGGCGATCCCGACCGCGGCAGAGACGAAGTTCTGCACCGTCAGCCCAGCCATCTGGGCGAAGTAGGTGAGGGTCGTCTCGCCGCCGTAGTACTGCCAGTTGGTGTTGGTGACGAAGGAGGAGGTGGTGTTGAAGCTGAGGTCCCAGGGGCCGGAGTGGAAGCCCTGCGGGTTGAAGGGCTGGATCCCCTGGGTGCGGAGGATCACGTAGAGCGCGATCCAGAAGAAGAGCGAGAAGACGACGAGGCTGCGCGCGTAGGCCTTCCAGTCCTGGCCCTCGTCGGGCCGCACACGCAGCACCCGGTAGGTGAGACGCTCGACCGGCCCGACGACGGGGGTGAGGAAGACCCGCTGGTCGGTGAAGACGCGCGCCATGTAGAGGCCGACCGGCTTGACCAGCGCCAGCAGGACGGCGAAGAAAAGGGCGACCTGCAGCCAGCCCTGGGCCATCAGAGGTTCTCTCCCCGCAGCAGCGCGTAGAGCAGGTAGGCGGCCACGACGGCCGAGACCAGGAGGCCGAAGACGTCGGCGGCGGTCAGGGATGCGAGCGGCAGGCTCATATCCGGTCGATCAGCTCGATCGCGGCGTACAGCAGCGCGAAGAGCCCCGCAGCGATGGCTATTGAGAGAAGGTCGACGAGCACAACTCGACTATGCGCCCACCTCCGTCAAGCCCGCATGAAGAAGCGGGCCGCGCGTATACAGATCCTGTGAAGACGCTTTTGCGTCCTCCTGAGACGGAAAAGCGCCACGCTAGGCGGCGAAGCGGTAGCCGACGCCGGGATCAGTTCTGATGAAGACGTGTTCGCCCTGCGGCTCGATCTTGCGGCGGAGGTTGGCGACGTGGGCGCGGAGGACCTGGAGGTCGTCTTCGTACTCGACCCCCCAGACCTCGACCAGGAGGTTGCGGTGGGTCATCAGCCGGCCGCGGTTGCGGACGAGGACGCGGAGCAGCTCGAACTCGGTCGGGGTCAGGTGGACGTCCTCGCCGTCGCGGCGGACGCGGCGGGCGGCGAGGTCGATCTCCAGGCCCTCGACCTCGATCGCCGGCTCCTCGGCCTCGGGCCGGGCGCGGCGCAGGGCGGCTTCGAGGCGGGCGACCAGCTCGCGCGGGCCGAACGGCTTGGTCACGTAGTCGTCGGCCCCGGCGGCCAGCGCCTCGACCTTGCGGTCCTCCTCGCCGACGGCGGAGAGGACGACGATCGGCATCTCGCTCCACTCGCGGATCCGCCGGGTCACCTCCACCCCGTCGATGTCGGGCAGCATCAGGTCGAGGATCGCCGCTTGCGGCGGGCGCACGGCGACGAGGTCGAGGGCCTCCTCCCCGGTCGCGGCCGCCACCGCCTCGAAGCCGGCGTCGCGGAGGATCACCCGCAGGGCGCGGACGATCTGCGGCTCGTCGTCGCAGACGAGGATGCGCGGCTGATCGCTCACGAGGCCGCTCCCTGCGCCAGCGGGAAGGTGACGACGAAGGTGCTCCCCTGTCCCGGCACCGACTCGGCCGCGACCTCGCCGCCGTTGGCCTCGACGAACCCCTTGGCGATCGCCAGACCGAGGCCGAACCCCTGGCCGCTGCCCTCACGCCGGTAGAAGGGCTCGAAGATCCGCTCCCGCTCGCCCTCCGGGATTCCCGGACCCTGGTCGACGACGCGGACCACCAACCGGCCGCCGCTCTCGCGGGCGCGGACCAGCACCGGCCGGCCGGCGCCGTGGCGGGCGCCGTTCTCGAAGAGGTTGGCGAAGGCGCGCTCGAGCTGCACCGGGTCGGCGACCAGCGGCGGCAGCTCCGGGTCGACGCCGAGCTTCACCGCCTCGCCGTCGAGGCCGACCGATTCCCGCGCCGCTTCGAAGACGCCGACCAGGTCAACCGGCTCGCGGCGCGGCTCGGCGCTGCCGGATTCCAGCCGCGAGACGTCGATCAGGTTCTCGACCAGGCGCGAGAGCCGCTCGCCTTCGGAGACCACCGCCGCGCTCAGCTCGTGCTGCTCCTCAGCCGTCACCGAGGGAGAGTCGAGGGCCGCCCCGGCGGCGATGATCGCGGTCAGCGGCGTCCGCAGGTCATGGGAGACCGAGCGAAGCAGGGCCGTCTTCAGCTCGTCGCTGCGGCGCAGCGCCCCGGCCTCGATCGCCTCTGCCTCCATCCGGTCGCGCTCGGCCGAGAGCTCGCGCAGCTCGGCCAGCACCGCCTCGGTCTCCAACCGACGCCGCTCCGCCTCGGCGGTCCGCGCCCGCGCCATCTCCCCCAGCGAGCTGCTGACCACGGCGACGAGGACGAAGACGACGAGGGCGACGGCGTCGCGGTCGGCGGAGACGTCGAAGCGGCCGGTCGGCGGGATGTGGAACCAGTTGAAAGCGAGCGCGCTGGCGACCGCGGCGAGGACGCCGAGGCGCCACCCCCAGACAGTCGAGATCAGCAGCACGCCGGGGATGTAGACGACGCCGAGGGAGACGGCGGGGGCGATGTCCTTCAGCGGGTAGACGACCAGCGTCCCGACCGCCACCGCCACCGCGGTCGCCAGCAGCCCCGACGCCGCCGAGGGTGGCTCGGGTCCCAGCCGCAGGGTGGCCGCTTGCCTCACCCAGCCAGCGTAGTGCGGCGATTAGTGAATCGCGCCGCTCGCGGTCAGGACCAGGACCAGCGAACCCAGCGCCACCCGGTAGACGACGAAGATGCGGAGCGAGTGGGAGGTCAGGTAGCGCAGCAGCCAGGCGATCGAGATGTAGCCGGCGACGAAGGCGACGATGGTGGCGACCACCGTCGCCCCGACCGGCGGTTCGCCCGCTTATGATGTGCGACGCCCGCGGAAACGCGGTCGTCGTCTGCTCGATCGAGAACCTCGACCCGATGGGAGTGCACACGGGCGACTCGTGGACGGTCGCGCCGCAGCAGACGCTCCCCGACTCGGTCTACCAGCAGCTCCGCGATGCGGCGTTCGCGACCGCCCGTGCGGTCGGCGTCGCGACGGGAGGCGCGAACGTGCAGTTCGCGGTGCAGCCGGAGACGAACGAGATCCGCGTGATCGAGATGAACCCGCGCGTCTCGCGGTCCTCGGCGCTCGCGTCCAAGGCGACCGGCTTCCCGATCGCGAAGCTCGCGGCGCTGCTCGCAGTCGGCTACACGCTCGACGAGCTGCCGAACGACATCACGCAGAAGACGACCGCGGCGTTCGAGCCGGCGCTCGACTACGTGGCGGTCAAGGCACCGCGGTTCGACTTCGAGAAGTTCGCCGGCGCGTCGCGCGCGGCTCGGGGCGGAGATGCGGGCCGTCGGCGAGGCGCTCGGGATCGGGCGGACGTTCCCCGAGGCGTTCCTGAAGGCGTCGAGGCCGCGAGGTGCCGCCGGTCGCGTTCCCCGCGAACGACGACGAGCTCTCTCGCTCGCGCGGCGAGCCGGTCGCCGACCGCTGGGACCTCCTGCTCGAGTGCGCCGCGGCGCGACCTCGACCTGCCCGGCATCCACCCGTACTTCGCCGACCGGCTGCGCGAGATCGCGACGGCCGAGCGCGACGACCGGCAAGCCTGCACGGCTTGCCGTGGACTCGTGCGCCGGCGAGTTCGAGGCGCACACGCCTTACTACTACGTCACCCACGAGGGCGAGGACGAGGGGCCCGAGCCGTCGGGGCGCGCGGTGATCGTGCTCGGCGGAGGGCCGAACCGGATCGGGCAGGCGATCGAGTTCGACTACTGCTGCGTCCACGCCGCGCAGGCGCTCCGCAAGCTCGGCTACGAGGCGGTGCTCGTCAACTCGAACCCGGAGACGGTCTCGACCGACTACGACACCTCGGACCGGCTCTACCTCGAGCCGCTCGTCGAGCGGGAACGTCCTCGACGTCTGCGCGCTCGAGCAGCCGGTGGGCGTCGCCGTGTCCTTCGGGGGACAGACCCGCTTACGTCTCGCGCCCGCGCTGGCGGCGGCCGGCGTGCCGCTGCTCGGCGACCCGCTCGACGCGATCGACGCGGCCGAGGACCGCGGCCGCTTCGCGAGGCATCGCCGGCGACCTCGCGCCGGAGTGGGGCGTCGCCGAGAACGCCGAGGAGGCGCGCGAGATCGCCCACCGGCTCGGCTATCCCGTGCTCGTGCGGCCCGCACCACGTGCTCGGCGGGCGGGGGATGCACGTCGCGCACTCCGCCGACGAGCTCCGCGTCGAGGGGCCCGTGCCTCGTCGACCGCTACCTCGAAGGCGCGCTCGAGCTCGACGTCGACGCGCTCTGCGACGGCGAGGGCGCCTGGGTGGCGGCCGTCCTCGAGCACGTCGAGCCGACCGGCGTCCACTCGGGCGACTCGGCCTGCGTCCTCCCGGGCCCGTCGGTGTCCGCAGGCGCTCGAGGACGAGATCCGCGAGGTGGCGAGCCGGATCGCCGCCGGCTCGGCGCCCGCGGGCTGATCAACCTCCAGCTCGCGCTCACGGCGGGAAGCTCTGGGTGCTCGAGGCGAACCCGCGCGCGTCGCGGACCGTGCCGTTCGTCGCGCAAGGCGACCGGCGTGCCGCTCGTCGAGCACGCCGTGCGCCTGCTGCTCGGCGAGCCGCTGGCCGGCGCTCGACCTGCCCGAGCGCGTCGTGCCGTCGCGCGCCTGGGCGAAGGAGGCGGTGTTCCCGTCGGAGCGCTTCCCCGGCGCGGCGACGCGCGGGCCCGAGATGCGCTCGACCGGCGAGGTGATGGCCGGAGCGGCGACGGCGGCGGAGGCCTACGCGCGCGCCGTGCGCGCGGCCGGGCCGCTCGAAGCGGGGCGGCAAGATCGGGCCGCCTCTTCCAGGCGGCGGCGCTACGCTAGGCCGATGCGACGAGCATCCTCGACGTCATCGAGGGCGACGGCCGCGGGCGAGAAGGTCGTCGGTCGCGACCGTCATCGACACGATCCGCTCGGCGCCGCGCCAGCCCGGCGCGAAGATGGTCGTCCGGAGAGCGGCAGGCTTCGTCGGCTCGGTCTCGGGCGGCTGCGTCGAGGCCGACGTCGTCGAGCGCGCCAAGCGCTCTTCGCCGGGGAGCGACGCGCGCCGCGTCCACTACGGCGTCTCCGACGGCGAGGCCTGGGAGGTCGGGCTCTCCTGCGGCGGCGAGATCGACGTCTGGCTCGAGCAGGCCGACCCCGAGCTCTGGCGCGACGTGCGCGCGCTGCTCGACGAGGACGGCTACGGGATGCTCTACACCGAACACGCGCACGGGCGAGAAGCGCCTCGAGCGCGGCGTGCTCGAGAGCACCGGCCTGCGCGAGGACGGCGTCTTCGCCGAGGTCGTCGAGGGCCCGCTGCGCGTCGTGATCTTCGGCGCCGCCGAGGCCGCCGAGCACCTCTGCGCGTACGGCAAGCAGCTCGGCTGGCGCACGACGGTCGTCGACGCCCGCCCCGCGCTGGCGACGCCCGAGCGCATCCCGAGCGCCGACGGTCGTCAAGGCCTGGCCCGACGAGGTCGCCGACCGGATCGACGAGCGCACCGTCGTCGTGACGCTCTCGCACGAGGAGCGGCTCGACATCCCGGCCATCGCCGCCGCGCTCGAGCGGAACGCGCGCTACGTCGGGGCGATCGGCGCCAAGCGAACGCAGGAGCGCCGCCGCGCCGCGCTGCTCGAGCAGGGGTTCTCCGAGGCCGACTCGACCGGATCCACGGCCCGGCCGGGATCGACCTCGGCGGCCGCGCTCCGGCGCAGGTCGCGCTCGCGATCGCGGCGGAGATCGTCGCGGTGACCTCGGGCGGCCTCGCCAAGGGCAAGGCCGCCGTCGCAGCCGCCTAGGCGGTCAGCCGACGAGCCGGTCCCGGACGAGCCGGAGCCGCCGGGCCGCCCGACGCCGCCGGCCCGGGCCGCCGCTGAAGCCGCCCCGCGGCCGGACGCCGTTGACGAGGTCCTTGATGCGCGCCGCAAGCCTCGACTCGAGCTGGGTGCCTGGGCCTGGGTAGACGCCGCTGCGAAACCGCGGTCTCGAGCTCTTCTTCGCCGGCGGCGACCATCGCCGCGACAAGGCCGTCGACCGTCTTGCCCTGCGCCTTCGCGACTGGGCGAGCGTCTGGCCGCTCGCGAGGTCGGAGCGCAGCTGCGTCGGCCGAGAGGCCGAGGTACGCGGCCGCGGCGCCGCTCGGCCGCCGCCGAAGAAGTCGCCGAAGCCGGGGCCGCGGCCCGCCGCCGCGCCCGGGCCGAGGCCGCCGCCGAGGCCGCGGCCGCCGAGCCGCCCGCCGCCGAGCCCGTAGCTGCCCGACCCCGGCGCCGACCGGCGCGGTCACGGCCGGCGCCGTCGCGGTCGGCGAGTCGACTGTCAGCTCGATCGCGGCGAACGCCGCGCCGCCGGCGGCGAGGACGGCGACGACGACTGTGCCGGCGATCAGCTTGGCGCGTGAGCTTCACGCGGGCTCGTGGTGAGGGTGACGGACGGTGGCCGACTTGCGGTCCGCGACGTAGGTGACCTTATCGTGTCGCCCGGCTTCTTGCGCGCCGATCACGGTGGAGACGCGTCGGCGTCGCCGGGATCGGCTTGCCGTCGACTCGCGACCACGTCGCCCGACCTTGAGCCCGGCCTTCGCGGCCGGGGTGCCGGGGAGCACCGCGCGAGTCGGCGCCGAGCGGCGAGCTCGAGTCGCGGACCTGGACGCCGAGGTACGCGTGTGCGACGGTCTTGCCGGCCACGATCTGCGAGACGACCGAGCGACGGTGTTCGACGGGATCGCGAAGCCGACGCCGTCGCTTCCGCCGGAGTCGCTCTGGATCTGCGCGTTGACGCCGATCACCTGGCCCGGCGGCGTTCAGCAGCGGGCCGCCCGAGTTGCCGTGGTTGATCGGCGCGTCGGTCTGGATCGAGTTCGAGATCGTGAAGTTGTTCGGGAGAGTCGATCGTCCGGTGGAGCGCGCTGACGATGCCGCTCGTGACCGTCTCGGCGAGCCCGAACGGGCTGCCGATCGCGACGACCGGGCTCCCGACCTGGACCGCGTCGGAGTTCGCCGAGCGGGAGCGGCGTCAGCAGCGACTACGGCGCGGAGATCTTCACGACCGCGAGGTCGGTCGAGCTGTCGCTGCCGACGAGGTGGGCCTTGAAGCGCTTGCCGTTCCAGAGGGTGACGGTGATCGAGGTCGCGCCGGAGACGACGTGCTGGTTCGTGACGATGTCGCCCTTCGTGTCGTAGACCCAGCCCGAGCCCTCGGCCCGGTCGCTGCGTGCCGCCGAACGGCGAGCTCGCCGCCCTCGCGACGGTGATGTCGACGACGCCCTTGTGGGTGCGCTGGTAGACGGTCGTTCACCGACATCGCGCCGGTCGTCGTGGCCGAGGCGTTCTCGATGCGTGCCCGGTCGAGCTGACGTCGCGGACGACCGTGGTCGTGTCGTCGGGCGCGACCGACGCGTAGACGCCCGCGCCGGCTCCGGCGCCGACGGCGAGCGACGGCGAGAACGCCTGCGGCCGTCAGGGCGATGCGCGCCTGGAAGAGGTCATCGTCTGAGTCCTTTCTTCGGCTCGGTTCATCTTCCCGGGCGTCGGTTAAGCGCGGCTGAGAGCACCGTAAGAACTAACTAAGAGCCGCCGTTCGGCCCCGCGACGAGCGCGCCGTCGCGCATCGCGAGGCGGCGCGGCGCGCGCGCGGCGAGCTCGGCGTCGTGGGTCGCGACGATCACCGTCGCGCCGTGCTGGGCCGCGAGCCCCGCGAGCAGCTCGATCACGTCGGCGCCGGTCTTCGAGTCGAGGTTCCCGGTCGGCTCGTCGGCCAGGATCACCCGCGGCTCGACGACGAGCGCGCGCGCGATCGCGACGCGCTGCTGCTCGCCCCCCGAGAGCTGGCCCGGCAGGTGCTCCGCGCGGTCGCCGAGCCCGACCTCCTCGAGCAGCGCGACGAGCGGCCGCGCAGCTCGCTGCCTCCGGCCCCGGTCGGGCGCGAGCGCCAGCTCGACGTTCTGGAGCGCGGTCAGCGTCGGGATGAGGTTGAACTGCTGGAAGACGAAGCCGAAGCGCGCGGAGCCGCAGCTCGGCGAGCTCGCCGTCGCGCAGCTTGCCGAGGTCGCGGCCCTCGAACAGCACCTCGCCGCCGGTCGGCCGGTCGAGCGCGCCGAGGAGCTGGAGCAGCGTCGTCTTGCCGGACCCGCTCGGGCCCTCGAGCGCGACGAACTCGCCGGCGTCGATCGTGATGCTGACGCCGTTGACCGCGCGCACGTGCAGCGGCCCTTGCTGAACTCTCGCGCGACGTCGCGGGTCTCGTAGAGCGCCGCGGCGGCGCTCATTCGACGGCCCTCAGCGCGTCGGCGGGGCGCAGACGGGCGGCCCGGAAGGCGCCGGCGGCGCCGGCGAGCAGGCCGCCGACGAGGGCGAGCAGGAAGCCGAGCGCGAGGACCTCCGACCGACATCGGCGCGTCGAGCTTCACCGTGTCGCTCGCCGTGCGGGCGAGCGCGCCGAAGCCGAACGCGCCGCCGACCGACGTGTGCGCCGTCAGCGTGACGCCGAAGGCGCCGACCGCGAGCGCGCCCAGGACCCCGAGCGCGACCCCGAGGAGCCCGCCGAGCACGCCCTGCGGCGAGCGACTCCCCGACGACCTGCCGGACGACGAGCCGCTGCGTCCAGCCGAGCGCCTTGAGCGTCCCGAGCTCGCGCACGCGCTTGCCGACCGAGGCGAGGGTGAGCAGCACGGCGAGCAGGAAGGCGGCGACGGCGGCGAGGATCTCGAGCGCGATCCCCAGCCGGTGCGAGAGGTTCGAGGCGTTCACGAGCGAGCCGCTGATCTGGTCGGCGACGTCCTTCGCGCTCGCGACCTGCGCGTTCGGGTAGAGCGTCTGGATCTCGCTCTGGACGCTGCCGACCGAGGTCGCCGCTCGAGGCGCGGACGAGGATCGACGTTGGTGAGCCCCTTCTCGGTGGCGAGGCTCTGTAGCTGCCTGAGCGGGACGTAGACGTCGGCGGTCTGGCCGCCGAGCGGCGGGCTGACGAGGCCGACCACCGTGAACGTCGTCTTGTTGAGGTCGAGGGTCGAGCCGAGCTTCAGCCCCTGCCGGCTCGCGTAGGAGTCGGCGACCAGCGCCTCGTGGCGGCGCCCGGGCGAAGAAGCGCCCGCTCGAGAGGAGCGCGGGGGTCACGAGGCTGATCCCCGGCTGCGAGGGGTCGACGCCGGCGATCGTGTAGCTCGAGCTCTTGATGTTCGTCTGCGGCGGGTTGACGATCTGCTGGATCGTCTGCTGCGGCGTCGTGATCGTGCGCCGGAAGTTGCGCACCTGCGCCGGCAGGCACTTCGCGAACGCGCTGCGGTTGAAGCCGCCGAACCCGCCGCCGCCCTGGCCGCCGCCGCCGCCGCCGAGCCGCGCCGCCGCCGCCGCCAGCCGCGGCAGCTCCGCCGCCGCCGCCCCGCCGGTGCCGCCGTTCTGAGGCCTGGAGCTTCTCGATGCAGGCCCGGACCTTGTCCTGCTCGGCCTGGGTGGGCTGGAAGCGGACTCTGCCGCTGACGGTGAGCCGCTGCCCGCCGGCCTTCAGCTTGGCGACGATCTTCGGGACGGTGCCCTCCTGGTGGACGCCGCAGGCACCAGCCCCGCTGGAGACCGCCGAGACGCCGGTGAGCTTCGTGATCCGCCCCGCCTGGCTCTGCGGGAAGGTGAGCTGGGTCCCGGGCAGGAAGAAGTCCTGGACGAAGTGCGTCCCGGGCTTGCCGAGCTTCGAGAGGTCGGTGATCGCCGACTGGTTGGCCTGGATCAGCTCCCGGCTGCCCCCGCCGCC
>CAWAUA010000011.1:0-540696 GCA_963785175.1 uncultured Actinomycetes bacterium
GCTCGCGGCTGCTGCCGCTGCTGCTGGAGAGCGGCGAGGACGTGCGCTGCCTGGTGCGCGAGCCGCGGCGGCTGGGCGAGCGGCGGGTCGACGTGCAGATCGCGCTCGGCGACCTCGGCGAGATGTCGGACCCGTACCTGGTGCGCCAGGCGCTGCGCGGGGTCGACACCGTGGTCCACCTGGCGGCGACGATCCGCGACCAGCCGCCGAAGCGGATCGAGGAGCTGAACGGGCTGGCGACGGTGCGGCTGCTGCGGGCGGCCGAGCGCAGCGGCGTCGAGCGCTTCCACTTCTTCAGCGCCCTCGACGCCTGCGCCGCCCAGCGCACCCGCTTCTTCCGCGCCAAGTGGCTGGCCGAGCAGGCGGTCGACTCCTCGCCGCTGCCGACGACGGTCTTCGCCCCCTCGATCGTCTACGACCACAGCGACCCCTGGATCACGCTGCTGCGCCGCTTCTCCTTCCTGCCGGTGCTGCCGGTCTCCGGCGAGGGCAGGGCGCGCTTCCAGCCGATCTGGGCGGCGACGTCGCCCGCTGCGTGGTCGCCGCGCTGGCCGCGCGAGCGCGCGGCCGCGCTACGAGCTGGCCGGGCCGGAGACGCTCACCTACGACCAGATGTCGGACCTGGTCAGCCGCATCGCCGGCCGGCCGCGGCCGCTGGTGCACGTGCCGCTGCCGCTGGTCCGCTCCGGCTTGATCGCGCTCCGCTCCGTTTTCGGCGAGGCCGTGTTCGCAACCTGGGAGGAGGCCGAGCTGATGGAGGTCTCGATGGTCAGCGAGCGCGGCACCGCCGACGCGCGAGGCGCTCGGAGTCGAGCCGCGAAGGATGAGCGATGTACTGGAGAGCACCTAGGCAGATGCGCTGGCGCTGGCGGTCGTCGGTCGCCGCTCGCTGGCGCTCGCGCCGAGCGCCGCGGCGCTGACCCTGGTGCCGCCGAAGCCGAGCGTCTTCCTCGGCGTCAGCGACCGCGGCACGACGGCCGAATTCAACGAATTCGCCGCGCTGACCGGCAAGCACCCGGCGCTGCTGGAGACCTTCCACCCCTGGGGCAACAGCCTCAACGCAGGCCTACGAACGCTGGCGCGAAACCGGCGACGCGGCCGATCCTGCACATCTCCACCGCCGACGACCAGACGCTGGCGGAGCTGATCACCCCGGAGCAGATCGCCCTCGGCGCCGGCGACGACTACCTGCTGCAGCTCAACGACTTCTTCGCCAACCACGGGCTGCCCGCCTACATCCGGCCGCTCGGCGAGCCCAACCGCTGCCTCAACGTCTGGTCGGCGGTCAACTGCGACGGCAGCCAGAAAGGCGGCGAACACACGACCGGCTGGTACAAGCAGGCCTTCCGCCGGATCGCCGCGATCGTCCGCGGCGGCCAGACGCCTGGAAGGGATCAACGCGACCCTGGCGGAAATCGGCCTGCCGCCGCTGAACCGGACCAAAGGGCCGAACCCGGACAGCCTGCCGGCGGCGCCGGTGAGCATCGATCTGGAGCCCGCTGCCGGGCGGCTCGCCGCGGGTCAAGGGCAACTTCCCCGGCAACTACTGGCCCGGGCAGCCGCTGGGTCGACTGGGTCGGCACCGACTTCTACTCCGCAATATCCCGTCTGGAAAGACCTCAACCGCTTCTACCTGGGCAAGCAGTGGCGCAGCAAGCCGGTCGCGATCACCGAGTGGGCGGTCTCCGGCGACGACGAACCGCGCTTCGTCAAGCAGGTGTCGCCTGGACCGTCAAGCGCCCCCGCGTGCGCATGCTCGTCTACTACGACGGCTTCGGCCCCGGCAACCAGTACGACCTCCGCCTCTACCCGCGCACCGCCAACACCCTGCGCCTGCAAGATCCGCCGCGCCAACTTCCTCTCCGTACGCCGAATACAACGCCGGCCTCTGCCCGCCGCTGCCGCCCGAAGCCGAAAAGAACACGCGGAATCAGTTCGCGCTCGACTCCCTATAGGCCGCCGAAGCGACGGGCCCGGCAAAAAAGAGGCCCGGCGTGAGCCGGGCCCTCGAAACCACTCGCCGTGAAGGGCGAGCTTACATCATGCCGCCCATGTCCGGCATACCGCCGCCGGGCATGCCGCCGCCGGCGCCGCCTTCCTCCGGCGGCTCGGCGATGATCGCCTCGGTGACGAGGATGTTCTTGGCGATCGAGGCGGCGTTCTGCAGCGCCGAGCGGGTGACCATGGTCGGGTCGATGACGCCGGCCTTGATCAGGTCGCCGTACTCGCCGGTGGCCGCGTTGAGGCCTTCGCCGGCCTTCAGGTCGCGGACCTTGTTGACGACGACCGAGCCCTCCAGGCCGGAGTTCTCGGCGATCTGGCGGACCGGCTCCTCGAGCGAGCGGTGGATGATCCGGGCGCCGGTGACCTCGTCGGGGTCGTCGGCGAGCTTGTCCGGGTCCAGGCCGGCCTGCGCGTTCAGCAGCGCCACGCCGCCACCCGGCACGACGCCCTCCTCGAGCGCGGCGCGGGTCGCCTGCAGCGCGTCCTCGACGCGGTGCTTTTTCTCCTTCATCTCGGTCTCGGTGGCGGCGCCGACCTTGACCACGGCGACACCTCCGGCGAGCTTCGCGAGGCGCTCCTGGAGCTTCTCGCGATCGAAGTCGGAGTCGGTGTTCTCGATCTCCTGTTTGATCTGCTTGATCCGGCCTTTGATGTCGTCGCCGTCACCGGCGCCGTCGATGATCGTGGTCGTGTCCTTGGAGACGACGACGCGGCGGGCCTTACCGAGCTGGGCGAGCTGGGTGTTCTCGAGTTTGAGACCCATCTCCTCGGTGATCACCTCGCCGCCGGTGAGGATCGCGATGTCCTCGAGCATCCGCTTGCGGCGGTCGCCGAAGCCGGGGGCTTTGACGGCGACACCGGTGAAGGTGCCGCGCAGCTTGTTCACGACCAGGGTCGCGAGGCACTCGCCCTCGACGTCCTCGGCCACGATCAGCAGCGGCTTGCCGCCCTGCATGACCTGCTCGAGCACCGGCAGGATGTCCCGCACGGAGCCGATTTTCTGGTTGGCGATGAGGATGTAGGGGTCCTCGAGCACGGCCTCCATGCGGTCCTGGTCGGTGACCATGTAGGGCGAGATGTAGCCCTTGTCGAACTGCATGCCCTCGGTGAACTCCAGCTCCATGCCGAAGGTCTGGCCCTCCTCGACGTTGACGACGCCGTCTTTGCCGACTTTCTCGATCGCGTCGGCGATCACGTTGCCGATCTCGTCGTCGGCGGCGGAGATGGCGGCGACGCGGGCGATCTGGTCCTTGCCGGCGACCTCTTTGGACTGCTTCTCGCGAAGGTTGTCGACGACCTCGTCGACCGCCTTCTCGATGCCGCGGCGCAGGGCCAGCGGGTTGGCGCCGGCGGCCACGTTCTTCAGGCCCTGGCGGACGATGATCTGGGCCAGCAGGGTCGCCGTCGTGGTGCCGTCACCGGCGACGTCGTTGGTCGCCGTGGCGACCTCGCGGACGAGCTGGGCGCCCTGGTTCTCGAAGACGTCCTCGACCTCGACCTCGCGGGCGATGGTGACGCCGTCGTTGGTGATCGTCGGCGCGCCGAACTTTTTGTCGAGCACGACGTAACGGCCTTTGGGGCCGAGGGTGACCTTGACGGCGTTGGCGACGGCGTCGACGCCGGCCTGCAGGGCCCCCCTCGCCTCCTCTGCGTACTTCAGCTCCTTATGAGCCATGTGTGTTCAGTCCTCCTTGGTTCTTAAGTCCGGTGGGCGGGGCTAGCCGAGCTTGGCCAGGACGTCCGACTCGCGAAGCACGAGCAGGTCGTCGCCCTCGACGGTCACCTCGGTGCCTCCGTATTTGGAGTAGAGGACCTCGTCGCCCTCCGAGACGTCGAGCGGGCGGCGGCTGCCGTCCTCGTTGATGGCGCCGTCGCCGACGGCGACGACCTTGCCCTTCTGCGGCTTCTCTTTGGCCGTGTCGGGGAGGACGATGCCGCTGGCGGTCGTCTCCTCCTCCTCGATCGGCTTGACGATCAGCCGGTCCCCGAGGGGCTTCAGCTTCATCCGTGAACCTCCGTTATCGGTGAGTGTTTACTGGGAAAGTCGGGAAATCGCCGCTCCGGAGCCGATTTCAGGCCTCCAGCGGCGCTTGGCACTCTCAGGGCGAGAGTGCCAAGAGAGTGAAAGATAGCGAGGCCGGGCTCAGTCGGCGGCAAGCAGCCGGCAGCCGAGCAGCTTGGCGATCCCCTCGCCGCCGCGCGCCATCACCCAGTCGTGGTTCCACTCGAAGGCCGGGCGCAGCAGCGGCGCCAGCAGGTTCATCCACGGCTTCGTGGTCGCGACGTTCCACTCGTAGAGGACCGCGGTGACGCCGTCCTGCTCGTAGAGGCGCCAGCGGCCGATCCCTTCCAGCTCGCCGACCGCGTGGCCCTCCAGCAGGTGCGGGTGCTCGACCCGGGTCGTCGTCACCTCGAACTCGACCCGGTAGGGCAGCAGGCTCTTCCAGACCATCCGCGAGACGGTGCCGACGTCGCCGTCGCGTCGCCCGGCCGCAGCTCCTCGGCCTCCTCCACCCCGCGCCACCACTCGGCCAGCGCTCCTGGTCGTGGATCGCCTCCCAGACCGGCTGGCGCGGGGACTCCAGCAGCCAGGTGGTGAGGAAGGCGTACTCGGCCATCAGTTGTGGTGCGGCGTCTCCCCGTTGCCGAGGTGCGCGCGCGGCGGCTCGACGATCTGCGAGAAGCGGATCACCGTGACCAGGTCGTCCTCGGAGATCGGGCGGCTGTAGATCTGCTCGAGGAAGCTTGGTCGTCTCCTCGAGCCGGCGGAACTCGGGGTTGTCGTGCTCGATGTCGCGGCGCGAGAGCTCGCCGAGCCGCTTCACCTCGACGTCGTCGATCACCGCGGTGAAGATCTTCTCGCGCGGGCTGTGGCGGAAGCCGACCGTGATCCAGACGACCTGGCCGCGCTCGTACTTGCCGCTCTTGTCGCCGAGCCGGATCGTCGCGGTCTTGCGGCCGCGCTTCAGCTGGTCGATGAAGACCGCCGAGTAGAAGTTCAAGACGTAGATGCCGCCCCTCATTGCGCAGCGAGCGTATACGGACCGCGAGCAGGTCGCAGCGGGCTGGACGTTCGTATCGAGGTTCGGTTGCGCTGGCCGAGGTCGGGAGATCTTCCGAATGATTCGGTCGTGGGCATCCGACGATGCGCCAACACGAACCTCAGTCACGCCAGCCTGCTTCCGCCGTCGCCGCCCTGCTCTGCGCTGCTGCCTGCTGCTCTCCGCTCGCCGGCAGCGCGGCGGCGCTGAAGTGCGGCGGCAAGCAGGTGACGATCATGGGCACCGCCGGCGACGACACGATCGTCGGCAAAGGCGCCAGCGACGTGATCTACGGCGGCGGCGGCAACGACCGCATCACCGGCGGCCGCAACGGCAACGACACGATCTGCGGCGGCCCCGGCAACGACACGATCCACGGCGGCCGCGGCTATCGACGCCCTCTACGGCGAAGGCGGCAACGACAAGCTGCTCGGCGAAACCGGCTCCGACATGCTCGACGGCGGCGCCGGCGACGACAAGCTCTCCGGCTCCAAGGGCGCCGACGACCTGCACGGCGGCGCCGGCGACGACATGCTGATCGGCGCCAAGGGCCCCGACAAGCTCGACGGCGGCGCCGGCAACGACTACGTCGACGGCCAGCAGGGCAGCGACAAGATCGACGGCGGCGGCGGCGACGACAAGCTGCTCGGCGACAAGGGCAACGACAAGATCGACGGCGGCGCCGGCAACGACCACGATCGAAGGCGGCCCCGGCGACGACAGCGACCTCGACGGCGGCGCCGGCACCGACGCAGTCTTCGGCGGCGCCGGCACCGACAACGCCGACGGCGGCGCCCGGCGACGGCGACATCGTCCGCGGCGACGCCGGCACCGACACCCTCTCCGGCGGCGAGGGCGGCAACGACATCGTCTCCTACGCCAGCGCCACCCGCGGCGGCGTCATCGTCAACCTCGCCGCCGGACAAGGCCAAAGGCGACGGCCACGACGACCTCAGCGGCTTCGAGGACGTGGTCGGCTCGCCCCAGGGCGACACGATCGTCGGCGACGGCAGCCGCCAACCGGCTCGACGGCGGCGTCGGCAACGACACGCTCGACAGCGGCGGCGGCGGCGGCGAAGCCTTCGGCGGCCCCGGCAGCGACGACTGCAGCGGCTTCGCGGTCGAGAACTCCTGCGGCCCCGAACCGAGCCCGCCGCCCGGCACTCGCCTACGTGATCCTCAACCAGGGCCTCGACGGCTCCAGCCTGGTCGTCCAGGGCAGCCCCGGCGGCGACGACCTCCGCGATCTCCCGCGGCGCCGCCGGCTGGTCGTCTCCGACGGCGGCCCCGATCTTCGCCGGCGAAGGCTGCGTCAACGCCGGCCGGCAACGCCAACGCCGTCACCTGCCCGGCGACCCGGCGCTGGCGCTGATCGTCGTCACCGGCGGCGACGGCAACGACAACGATCGTCGATCGACCCCAGCGTCCCCGCCAGCGCCAAGGTGCGGATCAACGGCAACGCCGGCAACGACACCCTGGTCGGCGGCAACGGCGACGACGTGCTCGAAGCGGGCGAGAACTACAACGGCCCCGACAACGGCAACGACACGCTCGATCGGCAACGGCGGCAACGACGTCCTCTACGCCGACCCCGGCGCCGACAACCTCGACGGCGGCGCCGGCAACGACCTGCTCGTCTCCTCGGTCGCTCACCTGCCAGGGCCACACCTACGACGGCGGCGCCGGCGAGGACACCGTCTCCTACGCCCGCTCCAACGACAACCTGCGGGTCGACCCTCGGCGGCACCGGCGGCCCGGCCGGCTGCGGCACCCCCGACCAGGTCCTCGGCGACAACGAGAGCCTCGAGGGATCCGACGGCCCCGACGTCCTGGTCGGCGACAACGGCGACAACAGCATGCTCGGCCACCTCGGCGCCGACACCTTCATCGGCAAGGGCGGCAACGACTTCATCGACGCCGCCGACGGCCAGCGCGACAAGCAGATCGACTGCGGCGGCGGCGACGACGAAGTCGTCAAGGACGGCAACGACCCGACCGCCAACTGCTGAGCTGCGGCAGCCGCTGACGCTAGAAGCCCTCCTCGCCGATCAGCGGCACGAAGCGGCAGGGGCCGATCGTCTCGCGTCTCGACCTCGCTCGCCGCGGCGGCGCAGGACGGTCAGCAGGTCGGCCTCCTCGGCCGGCGATCGGGACGACCAGGCGGCCGCCCTCGGCGAGCTGGGCGAGCAGCGCCGGCGGCGGCGCCGGCGCGGTGGCGTGGACGGCGATCGCCTCGAAGGGGGCCCGCTCGGGGACGCCGCGGCTGCCGTCGCCGACCACCAGCTCGACGTTGGCGACCCCGAGCGAGGCCAGCGCCTCGCGCGGCGCCGCGGGCGAGCGACTCGTGGCGCTCGACGCTGATCACCTCGGCCGGCGAGCAGCGAGAGCACCGCAGGCCGAGTAGCCGGAGCCGGTGCCGACCTCGAGCACCCGCTCGGCGCCGCTCAGCTCCAGCGCCTGGCAGATCGCGGCGACGATCCAGGGCTGGGAGATCGTCTGCTCCTCGCCGATCGGCAGCGCCGAGTCGGCGTAGGCGCGGTGGCGCAGCCGCGGCGGCACGAACGCCTCGCGCGGCACCTCCCCCATCGCCGCCAGCACCCGCTCGTCGTCGATCCCGCGGCCCGCAGCTGCCGCTCGACCATCCTCGCGCGGCGGGCCGGCGAAGTCGGTCACGGCGCCCTCAGTAGATGTAGTTGCGCAGCTTCGGCGGCGTCGAGGACGGTGACCCGGCCGCGGCCGGAGCGGACGACGCCGGCGCGCTCGAGCTCGGCGAGGAAGCGGCTGACGCTCTCGCGCGAGGTGCCGGCGAGCTGGGCGAGGTCGGTCTGGTTCATCCGGATCGTCACCTCTCGCCGCCCTCGCCGCCGTCCTGGGCTTCGCGGCTGAGCTGGGAGAGGATGCCGGCGACGCGGCTGGGCACCGTCTGGAAGGACTGGCGCGAGAGCCGCACGTTGGCGGCGCGCAGGCGGCGGACCAGGCCGGCGACCAGCTTCAGCGAGATCTCCGGGTGGCGGGCGAGCAGCGCGCGGACGTCGTCGGCCGGCAGCGCCAGCAGCTCGCCGTCGCTGAGCGCCTCGGCGCTGGCCGAGCGCGTGTCGCCGTCGAGCATCGCCAGCTCGCCGAAGATCTCGCCCGGGCCGAGGGTGGCGAGGGTGATCGCGCGCCCGTCGGAGTGCTCGCGGGTGACCCGGAAGCTGCCCTCGCTTGACGATGTAGCAGGCGTCGGAGCTGTCGCCCTCGTGGAAGACCCGGGTGCCGGCCGGGAAGGAGCGCGGCACGGCGACGTGGGAGAAGCGCTCCAGCTCGCCCTCCTCGAGGTCGGCGAAGAGCGTCACGCTCTTCAGCAGCTCGACCGCGCTCTGGCTCCTCCTCAGGCACCGGCCGATTATGCCAATGGGCTTGGCCGAGTCGGCCACATCGGCGCTCAGGCCGAGGCGGTGAGTTTGCGCGGGCCGCGGCTGAAGCCGGCGCCGATCAGGGCCTCCTCGTGGCCGGAGCCGATCACCGCCTCGCCGTCGAGCTTCTCGACCGCCAGTTTCGGCAGCTGGCCGGCGGCGACGGCGTCGGCGAGGGCGCGCATCGCCTCCTCCAGCTCGGCGCCCTCGAGCGGCTGCAGGCGCAGGAGGCCGCGGCCGCCGCGCTCGAGGAAGACGACCGGCTCGCCGTCGCGCAGCAGCAGGTGGGCGCCGGGGGTGCGGCCGGGGCGGCGGCCGCCCTCCAGCTTCGGCCAGGGCAGCGAGGCGCCGTAGGGGTTGGCCGGGTCGGTGGCGGCGAGGACGCAGGTAGGAGCCGTCGGCTTCGGGCAGCGAGCGCAGCCGCTCGACCGCGCCGGGGAGGGCGAACTGGGCGCCGCCGAGGCCCTCGACGAAGTAGCCGCGGCGGGCGGTGCCGAGCAGCTCGAGGTTGCCGAGCTCCGCGTAGAGGGTCGAGAAGCCGCCGGGGACGCCCTCGGCGAGGACGGTCTCGCGGGTGACGATCCCGTAGCGCTCCAGCATCAGCTCGGCCTGGGCGCGGAGGCGGGCGCCGGGGCCGGGGGCGTTGGCGAAGAGCGGCGCGGTCAGCGACCAGCGGCCCTGGACGGCGGCGCCGGCGGTCGAGCGGCGGCGGGCGAAGCGGCGGCCGGGGCGTTCGGAGGGCGGCACCGCGCGCAGGCGCGGCGCCCGCAGCGGCGCGAAGGCGTCGTTGGTCACCTCGCCGCGTCCAGGCCAGGTCCCAGAGGGCGTTGTGGAGCTCCTCGGCCGGGTGGTCGAGGTCGGCGAGCGAGGTCGAGCCAGAAGGAGGGGCCGGCGGCGAGGCGCTCGCGGATCGCGTCGTGGACCTCGCCCGTCGGCGACCTCCAGCTTGGCGTTGGCCGGCGGCGGCCCGGCGAGGCGGACGTCCTCGCGGAAGTAGAGGGCGACGCGGCCGTCGTTGCGGCCGAGGGCGCCGGCGCCGATCCAGACCAGCTCGCCGCTGGTGCAGAGCTCGTCGAGCCAGGTCGGCGAGTAGGCGCCGAGCCGGCGCGGCAGCACGTCCCGCCTCCCAGACTTTCGGCGTCAGCGCGACGCCCTGCAGCGGCACCAGCGCCTCGCGCAGGCGGTCGAGGCCGGCGCCGGTGCGGCGGAAGGCGTCGACGTTCTGCCAGCTCGGCAGGAAGCGGGCGAGCTCGCGTGCGTGTCGGCCGCCTCGACCTCCTTGCGCAGGCGGGCGAGGCTGGCGCGGCGGACCCGGCGCAGGACTTCGGAGTCGCACCACTCGCGCTCGGTCCCGCCGGGCAGCAGCTCGCCGCGGACCATCGCCCCTTCGGCCTCGAGCTCGCGCAGCGCCGGCGAGGGGTCGACGCCGTAGCGCTCGGCCAGCTGCGCGGTCGGGAAGGGGCCGTGGGTGCGGGCGTAGCGGCGGACCAGGGCGCGCATCGCGTCGGGGTGCTCCTCGAGGAAGGTCTCCGGCAGGCCGGGCGGCTCGGCGGCACGCCGAGCGCGTCGCGGTAGAGGCCGGCGTCCTCGGCGGCGATGTAGCGCTCCTCGCCGGCGATCCGGACCTTGGCGACGCGGCGCTCGGCGACCAGCTTCTCCAGCATCGAGGCGGCCGAGTAGCCCTCGGCGACCCGCTCCTCGCACTCCGCGCGCGGTGAGGTCGCCGAGGTTGCGCAGCAGCTGCTGCAGGGCGTCGCGGTCGCCGGCGCGGCCGGCCTCGGTGCGGTGCTGCAGCTGCGCCTCGACTTCTTCCAGCGCCTCGGGGTCGATCAGCTCGCGCAGCTCCTCCTGGCCGAGCAGCTCGCGCAGCAGGTCGCGGTCGAGGGCCAGCGCCGCCGCCCGCCGCTCGGCGTTCGGCGTGTCCCCCTCGTACATGTAGGTGGCGACGTAGTCGAAGAGCAGCGAGGAGGCGAAGGGCGAGGCGGTCGGCGTCTCGACCTCGACCAGGCTGAGCTGGCGCGAGTGCAGCTTGCTCAGCAGCTCGGCGAGGGCGGGCAGGTCGAGGACGTCCTGCAGGCACTCGCGGTAGGTCTCGAGGATGACCGGGAAGCGGGGGAAGTCCCGCGCCACCTCGAGCAGGCTCTGCGACTTCAGCCGCTGCTGCCAGAGCGGCGTGCGCTTGCCCGGGTAGGCGCGCGGGATCAGCAGCGAGCGCGAGGCGTTCTCGCGGAAGCGGGCGCCGAACAGGGCCGAGCCGGAGAGCTCGCCGACGACCAGGTCCTCGATCTCGTCGGGGTCGATCAGGACCAGGTCGGCGGGCGGCGGCTCGTCGGCGTCGGGGAGGTGGATGACGATCCCGTCGTCGGACCAGATCGCGTCGGCCTCGAGGTCGCGCTCGTCGCGGATCTTGGCGGCGAGGGCGAGGCCCCAGGCGGCGTGGACGCGGCCGCCGTAGGGCGAGAGGATGCAGAGCCGCCAGTCGCCGATCTCGTCGCGGAAGCGCTCGACGACGATCGTCTCGTCGGAGGGGACGACGCGGGTCGCCTGCTGCTGCTCGCGCAGGTAGGTGACGAGGTTGTTGGCGGCGCGCGGGTCGAGGTCGTACTCCTTGGCCAGCTCGGCCGGCTCGCGGTAGACCGCCTCGCGGGCGAAGGCGCCGATCGCCCGGCCCAGCTCGGCCGGGCGGCCGATCCCGTCGCCCTTCCAGAAGGGGACGGCGCCGGGGGCGCCGGGGGCCGGGGTGACGATCACCCGGTCGCGGGTGATTTCCTCGATCCGCCAGGTGGTGGCGCCGAGCAGGAAGGTCTGGCCGGGGCGGGCCTCGTAGACCATCTCCTCGTCGAGCTCGCCGACCCGGCGGCCGTCGGGCAGGTGGACGCCGTAGAGGCCGCGGTCGGGGATCGTGCCGGCGTTGGTGACGACCAGCTGGCGGGCGCCTTTGCGGCCGTGGATCGTGCCTTCGGTGCGGTCCCAGACGATCCGCGGCCGCAGCTCGGCGAAGCGGTCGGAGGGGTAGCGGCCGTCGAGCATGTCGAGCACGTTCTCCAGCTGTTCGCGGGAGAGGTCGTGGAAGGACTCGGTCGCGGTGACCAGGCGCTCGACCTCGTCGACCTCCCACTCGTCCAGGGCGGCCATCGAGACCAGGTGCTGGGCGAGCACGTCGAGCGGGTTCTGCGGGATCGTCGTCTCCTCGATCTCGCCTTCGCGCATGCGCCGGGCGACGACCGCGCACTCGAGCAGGTCGCCGCGGTATTTGGGGAAGATCCGGCCTTTGGAGACTTCGCCCATGCCGGTGCCCGGCGCGGCCGATCCGCTGCAGGCCGCGGGTCACCGACTTCGGCGACTCGACCTGGATGACGAGGTCGACGGCGCCCATGTCGATGCCGAGCTCCAGCGAGGAGGTGGCGACAAGGCAGGGCAGCTCGCCGGACTTGAGCATCTCCTCGACCACGGTGCGCTCCTCATGGGAGAGGGAGCCGTGGTGGGCACGGGCGATCTCGACGTACGGTTGAGGGACGGAGGCGTCTTGGCCCGCGGGTCCTGTCTCCGATCGGGGGCTCCCCCTACCGGGGGACGCGGTTGCGTCTCGACCTTTGGCGTGCCCAGCGTGCTCGGTCGCGGGCAGCTCCTGTTCGCCTTCGCCGTTGGCCAGCTCGTTGAGGCGCTTGGCCAGGCGCTCGGCGGCGCGGCGGTTGTTGACGAAGATGATCGTCGAGGTGTGTTCCTGGACCAGCTCCAGCAGCTTGGGGTAGATCGCCGGCCAGATCGAGCGCACGTGGGCGCTGGGCTCGATTTCCGTCGGCGGCGGCCCGTCCTCGCTGGGATACGCCGGCGCCCCGGGATCGGCCATGTCCTCGACCGGCACGACGATCTCCAGGTCAAGCTCCTTCTTCTGCCCCGCATCGACAATCCGGCACTCCGCTTCGGCCCCACAAGGAACTTGGCGATCCGCTCCAGCGGCCTCTGCGTCGCGGAGAGCCCGATCCGCTGGACCCCGGAAAATCCGACCCCGCGGCGGGTGGCGACGATTCCGAGGACTCCCCGGCAGGGGGAGTCCGGATCGGAGACAGGACCCGCCGCCCGATCCGCATGGTCCTGCACCAGATGATCGAGCCGCTCAAGAGTCAGCGCCAGATGCGACCCGCGCTTGGTCTGGGCGACGGCGTGGATCTCGTCGACGATCACCGCTTCGACGCCGGTCAGGATCTCGCGGACGTTCGAGGAGAGCATCAGGTAGAGCGACTCCGGAGTGGTGATCAGGATGTCCGGCGGCGTTTTCGCCATCGCCCGCCGTTCTTTCTGCGAGGTGTCGCCGGTGCGCAGGCCGACGGCGATCTCGGCCCCGATCCCGCGCAGCGGCGCCCGCAGGTTGCGCTCGATGTCGTAGGAGAGCGCTTTCAGCGGCGAGATGTAGACGAGCTTGACCCCCGTCCCCAGATCCGGCGCGCGCGCCAGCTTGTCGATCCCCCAGAGGAAGCTGGCCAGCGTCTTCCCCGAGCCGGTCGGGGCGCAGATCAGCGCGTGCTCGCCGCTGGAGATCGCCTCCCAGCCGCCCGTCTGCGCCGGCGTCGGCCCCTCGAAGGAGGCCTCGAACCAGCGCCGCGTCGCCGGGCTGAACGGCGCCAGCGGGTCGGATTTCTTACTGCGCTTCGCCTCGGTTGCCAACCCACCGATCTTACGCACGCGCACACCTGGCGGCGCCGGCCGCTCGCGTGTGGATCCGCTGCTAGCTGCTCAGGGGGTGCCGCCGGCGAACTTGACGTATGCGTACCAGGACTTCTTCGGCGTGAAGCCTTGGCCGAAGAGGCCGGAGCCGTTGCAGAAGTTGCAGGCGGCGCCATAGTCGTCGACCGAGAACCAGTAGACCCGCTGGACCCTCCACTTCACCTGATTCTTGACCAGTAGCGTGAAGGCGCCCTTCAGTTGCTGGGCCTGCCCGGCGACCCCTTTGGCGAATGAGTTGCCGCCAGTCGGGCCGAGCTCCAGCCGAGCTCGGTGATCCAGAGGCCCTTGCCGGCGTCGTGGTTTTTCTTCAGAACTTCCCGTACTTCTTCGACCTGCGGGGTCAGCAGCTGGTACCTGGGGGTGTACGGGTGCAGCGCGATCGCCGTTGAACTTGGCGGCGATCCCGGGGACCTTGTACATCCCTTCGAGGAAGTCGGCCGCAAACAGTAGCTTGTGATTGCCGGTCTTCGAGTTGGCGCCCTTCGGCCAGGCGAAGAGCCCGGCGAGGATCACCTTGGCGCCCGGGTCGGCAGCTTTGATCGCGGTCGAGGAGATCTTCACCAGTCTGCGCGTATTCGGCCGGGTTCGGCTTGTGCGACGAAGAATTTGAAGTTCGGCTCGTTCCAGACCTGCCAGTTGCGTAGCGGCCGGAAGGGGACGTCGGAGTGTTCAGACCAGAAGGAGCCGCTGGGGCCGTAGCGGGCGACGGCCGCTTTGCAGAAGGCAATCCAGCCGGCCTTCGCCTTGCCCGCTACCGGGAGGGTCGCCGGCACCTGGACGCCACCACCGACCGAGATCTGCCTTTCGGCCCAGGCCGGGACCCCGGCCAGGAACGGCAGCACGTCGATGCCGGTGCGGGCGGCCTCTGAGATCTGCGAATCGGTCCCGCTCCAGTCGAAAGCGGCGCCTTCGCTGGCCTGCACGGCCCCCCAGTTGATCGGGATCCGGATCGAGTCGACGCCGCCGCGGTGGACACGCTGGTACTGGTCGACGCTGAGAGACGACTGCGGCACCGCGCCCCAGAACTTCGCCGGCAGCGCCTGCGCGGCGGAAGCCGAGACAGCGAGGAGGGCGAGTGCCAGCAGCGCCACGAGAGCGACGCGCGCGCGCACGGCAAGGCCGAAGGAGCTGCCTGAAGCGGTCACGCTTCAGCCCGCCTTCGGGGTTATCGGGGGGTTGCCGGTGTCGCCGCGGCGACGCTGCCAGACCACAACGCCGACCGAGATCGCGGCCAGCAGGGCGACGACGATCAGGATCGGGACGACCGGCGAGGAACCACCGCCGTCTTCGGAGCTGGTGGAAGACGGGACCGACGCGAGCTTCTGAGGCTGGTTGCCCGCGTCCTTGCCGCCGTTCTGGTGTTGAGTGCTGGTGGAACCGTTTCCATCCTTGCCGTCGCCCGAGCCCTGCCCGGCTGGCGTGCCAGCATTGCCACCTTCCGATGAACCACCACCAGAGTCAGAACCGCCTCCGCCACCGGTCGAGCCGCCGTTGGTGGAAGCATGCGCCTTGTCGTTTTCTTCATTGCCGCCGACCACAACCGGCGCTTTGTGGGCCCCGCCGGTCGGCGAGGGCACCGCAGTTTCGTATTCAGCCCCGGACGAATCCGCGTTAGCGGCGATCGGGAAAAAGGCAAATGCCAGCACAGCAAGCACTGACAGAAGCGCGAAAACGGATCGGCCCAAGCCATGGGCCGGGTGGCGGCGGCTCCCAAGCATGGCGCGCAAGGTTAGAGGAATCAGCGGCGGCTTTCTCCCCACTTTTGCTGATTGGGGGGCTGGCGCTGACGGGCGGTGGATTTGCCCTCGACGACCGGCATCTCGCCGGCTTGGGCGTATGGCTGCTTGTTGCAGGACTTTTGGTCCTGGGCGCCGCTGGGCGCGCCTCCCTGGGGCGGCCGTTCTATTGGGGATGTGGACTGGTTCTGGCACTGGCGATTTTCTCTGGTTTCTCATCTCTCTGGTCTGGGTCGGTTGAGCTGAGTGTCACCGAGGCCGACCGCGTTCTCGTCTACCTCGGCGTCCTGATTGCCGCATTCCTCATCGCCCAAACCGACCAAAGGCGCCAACGTTTCGCTGAAGGAATCGGATTCGCGCTGATTGCGGTCGCGCTGCTCGGCCTCGGCACCCGCCTCCTCCCCCACGTTTTCCCCGTCGCAGAGGGGCTGGGGAGCGGTCCGCGGTTGCGCTATCCGCTCGGATACTGGAACGCAAACGCAGTTGCATGCGGGATTGCAGCGGCGCTGATCCCCTGGCTAAGCCGCCGCTCGCTGACCCCGGCGGTGCGCTGGATCGCGGTCGCCTGCCTGCCGGCGGTGCTGCTGACGCTCTACTTCACCTACTCGCGCGGGGGGGTGCTGGCGCTGCTGGTCGCCGCCGTCTGCCTCGTCGCCCTCTCCCACGACCGCCTCTGGATGATCGCGACGCTGGCAATCGGCGTGATCGGGGCGCTGCCGGCGGTGCTGGCGGTGCAGTCCCACTACAGCCTCGCCGAGAACGTCGACAACGCCGCGGCCGTCGACCAGGGCGTCACCGTGCTCCTGATCCTGCTCGCGGGGACGGCGCTGGCGCTCGGGCTCTTCGCCGGTCTGCGGATCCTGGCCCGGCGGCGGGGAAGCCTGACCGGCAGGGCGGTGGAGATCTCGCGCGATCCCCGCACCTTGCGGTTCGCGGCGGTCGCGGTCGCGATCATCGCCCTCATCGCCCTCGCCGCCGTCGGCGGGCGCGCCTGGCACCAGTTCTCGAGCTCAGATATCGAATTTCCGAACCAGCCCCAGCAGCACTTCGGCGACACCTCAAGTGGCGGCCGGGACGACTTCTACCGCGTCGCGATCGATGCCTTCGGGGAAAAGCCGGTGGCGGGCCACGGGGCCGGCACCTACCAATTCTCCTGGGTCCAGCTGCGCTCGCTGGTGACGCCCGTCCACAACGCCCACTCCCTCTACCTGGAGGCGTTCGCCGAGCTGGGGCTGATCGGTGGCCTGCTGACGCTGGCGATGGTCGGCTTTCTGCTCTGGACCGGGTTCTCGGCCTGGCGCCACGCCAGCGGCGCCGCCCGCGAGCTGAACGCGGCGCTACTGGCCGCCGCGCTGGCGGTTGCAGTGGGTATGGCGTTCGACTGGTTCTGGGAGATCGCGGCTCTGGGGATGGTTTTCTTCCTCGCCACCGGCGCGCTGCTGGCCGCCCGCTGCGCCCAGCTCGCGCGCGCTCGAGCGGCGACCGACAGCGAGGCGCAATCCCGCGGCTTCGGGATTGCGATCGCCGGTCTCGCCGTCGCCTGGATCACCGCCCTGGCGCTGATCGGACCACTGCTGGTCGAACGCGAGATCAGCTCCAGCCAGGCCGCCGCGGCCGAAGGCAACCTCGGCGTCGCGGTCGAACGGGCCGACACCGCCCGCTCGATCGAGCCTTGGGCGGCGAGCCCACGCGTGCAGCTGGCGCTGCTGGCCGAGCTCGAAGGCGACTACGCGACCGCTGCCGAGCGGATGGGCGAGGCGATCGACCGCGAGGAAGGCAACTGGCTCCTCTATTACCTGCGGGGGCGGATCGAGCACGAGGGCGGCGACACGAAGGCGGCAGCGGCTGACCTGGCGCACGCGCAGAAGCTGAACCCGCTCGAAAAATGCCTGCGGGAAGGGTGGGAAGGATGCGGATGACGCGGCCAGTCGATCCGAAGCCCGCCGACGAGCCCGCGCAGCCGGCCCCGGTCGAGCGGGCGCGGCTCGGCGACCAGCGCGGGCCGATGGGCTCGCGTCGCCGCGGCGCGATCCTTCGCCGGCTGCTCGCCGGCGGCGACTGGGTCGCGCTGGTCGCGACCCTCTGCGCGGTCACCGCCGCGACCTCCACCACCGACGTCGCGACGCTGTTCTGGGCGGTGCTCTTCAGCCCCGCCTGGATCCTCGTCGTCAAGCTCCACGGCCTCTACGACAACGACCACCGGCGGATCCGCCACAGCACGCTGGACGAGCTGCCCTCGCTGATCTCGGCCAGCACCCTGGGGACGCTGCTGCTCGACGGCCTGCTGGCCCTGAGCCCGGTCGGGCCGCTCTCGCCGCAGAGCGCGATCGCGGTCGGGGTCGGCACCCTCGTCCTCAGCTTCGTCGCCCGCGGGACGATCCGCTTCCTCTGGCACCGGCTGACGACGCTCGCGACCGGGATCGTGGTCGGCCCCGCGGCGGAGGCCGACCTGATCGCGCGGCGGGTCTCCACCCACCCCGAGACGCGGCTGACACTGGTCGGCTACCTCTCGGCCGGCGAGGAGCGGCCGGCGCGCGAGCTGCCGCTGCTGGGGTCAATCGCCGACATCTCCAAGGTGGCCCACGAGCACGCGATAGAGCGCGTCGTCGTCACCGAACACGAGATGGGCGAGACCGACGCCGAGCGCCTGATCGAGGAGTGCAAGGCCGCCGGCCTCGGGCTGACCTTCCTGCCCCAGCACTACGGGCTGCTCGGCCCGGGGATCGAGCTGAACCGGCTGGCCGAGCTGCCGGTGCTCGACTTCCGCTTCAGCGATCCGCCGCGCTCGACCGTGGCGATGAAGCGGGCGATGGACGTCGTCATCGCGGCGGCGATGACGCTGACGCTCTCGCCGCTGCTGCTGGCGATTGCGATCTGGATCCTGCTCGACGACGGCCGGCCGGTCTTCTTCCGCCAGAGCCGGGCGGGACGTGACGGGGCTCCGTTCAAGATGCTCAAGTTCCGGACGATGGTCACCGACGCCGAGCGGCGGCTGCCCGAGCTGGTCGACATCGAGAGCCTCGATCAGCCGGCGTTCAAGATCCAGGACGACCCGCGGGTCACCCGCAGCGGCCGCACCCTGCGCCGCACCAGCATCGACGAGCTGCCACAGCTGATCAACGTCCTCCGCGGCGAGATGTCGCTGGTCGGGCCGCGACCGGAGGAGGAGAGCGTCGTCGCCCTCTACGACGAGCGGCAGCGCAGCCGGCTGGCGATCAAGCCGGGAATCACCGGCCCGATGCAGGTCTACGGCCGCAGCGACCTGACCTTCGAGGAGCGGCTGGCGATGGAGCGCGACTACCTCGACAACCTCTCGCTGCTGACCGACCTGGAGATCCTGATGCGGACGCCGCGGGCGATGGTGCGCGGCGAAGGCGCCTACTAGCGTCAGCGCCATGCCCGAGCTAGAGGTCGTGATCGTCAGCCACGGCGCCGAAGCGCTGCTGCGCCGCTGCCTGCGCTCACTCGCCGAGCACCCACCCTCCGAGGGCGAGGTGCGGGTCACGGTCGTCGACAGCGGCAGCCCCGACGCGACGCCGGACATGGTCGAGCGCGAGTTCCCGGAGGTGCGGCTGCTGCGCGAGGCCAACATCGGCTTCTCGGCGGCCAACAACCTGGTGCTGCGGGAGAGCGAGGCCGAGGCGGTTCTGCTGCTCAATCCCGACACCGAGGTCTACGCGGGGACGCTCGACGCAGCGCTGGCGCGGCTGCGCTCGGAGGAGCGGATGGGGATGGTCGGGGTGAAGCTGGTGACCGAGAGTGGCGAGATCGACCACGCCTGCAAGCGCTCCTTCCCCACCCCGCTCAGCGCCCTGGCCCACTTCACCGGCATCGGCAGAGGCGAGGGTGCGGGCGAGTCGCTGAGCCAGTACCGGGCGACGCACCTGGGCGACGACGAGCCCGGCGAGGTCGACGCCGTCAACGGCGCCTTCATGCTCTGCCGAGGAGAGGCCGTTCAGGAGGTCGGCGTGCTCGACGAGGGCTACTGGCTCTACATGGAGGACCTCGACTGGTGCCACCGCTTCTGGGACGCCGGCTGGAAGGTCTTCTACGAGCCCGCCGGCGTCGCCCTCCACGTCAAGGGAGCATCCAGCGGCAACCGCCGGGCGCCGAAACAGGAGATCGCCTTCCACCGAGGCATGGCCCGCTTCTACCGCCGCTTCGACGCCCCGCAGAACAACCCCCTACTCAACGCCGCGGTCTACGCGGGCATCGCCGCAAAGCTGGGAGTCAGCTTGGCAATCACCGCGGTCCGGGGCCGCACCAGCGATTAACCCGCTGAGCCCGACAGGCGCATCGCGTTCGCGTCGTCTTCTGCCTTTTCGGATCACGCTCCGGCAAGGACACGGCCCCGCTGCATCGCCTCGTAAACCATCGTCCCGCGAACCCGAGCCCTCTGATCTCCGTAACCCGCACTGAGGACGATGAGATCGACCGGAACGCCGATATCGCCGAGGGCTCCACGGAGTCGCACGAACTCCGCGCGGCGGCTCTTCAGGCCATCTGCGACCTGGAATTGTCCGCTGCTGACCGACCGGGAGATCCTGATGCGCACGCCGCGAGCGATGGTCCGCGGCGAAGGCGCCTACTGAGTCCGCGGCGGATCGAAGATCGCCCCGAGGATCCCGTCCATCACGTACCCCGCCACCTCAGCCTCAGCCGGGGAGACCGTGACCAGCTGGTCTCCGGTCACCGGGTGGACCGTGCTGTAGAGGGTGCGGCACCCCGGCGCAAGCTGGCGTGGCAGGTAGCCGAGCACCTCGCTCTTCCCGGCTGACCGGGACTCGGCGAGACTCCGGGTCAGATAGCGCAGCCGCGAGGCGCTACCGCGCAGCCGCGCCTCCGCGGCGCCATCGGCACCGAGCGGCTCGCCCACCCAGCGCCCGATCTTGCGGGGGTCGCGGCTAGCCCGTCCCGGCGCGCAGAGGTCGCTGGCCAGGCGTCCGTCCGGGAGGCGCGCCAGGGCCACCGTGCCGGCCGCCGGGTGGCGGCCGAGGGAGCCCAGCGCGACTGCGTCGACGGCCTCGCCGAGCGGCTCGACTCTGTAGCGGTGCCGCCAGGCGCGGCGATCGACCTCGCGATGCAGGCCGACCACGGACCAGCGCCCCCTGCGCAGGACCTCGGCGGCTCGGGGGAGGATCGGGCAGGGCTCGATCCAGCCGAGGATCGCGAGGGGCTCGGACGGGTCTCCGAGGGGATCGTCGGGCCCGGCGACGAGGGTGACCTGCCCGGTCTCCGGCAGCCGCCGTTCCTCCAGGCCAACCAGCAGCGGCAGCGGCCTGCGGTCGAGGTAGCCCAGGTCGAAGGCGCCCTCGGCCAGGGCACCCTGCTTGCCGCCGGTCTGGAAGCGGCCCTTTGCGTAGGTCAGCCGTTGCGCATCCACCTCCGGGAAACGGTGGACCGACCCGAGCACGTGCTCGAGCACGTGGCCGCGAGGAGGCTCCGGCCCGGCCGTGACCATCCTCAGGCCGGTCTCGGGATCGAGATGGCGGCAGAGGAGCAGCGTCTGCGGCGGGGTCCACGGCTCGGCCGGCTGCCAGCGGCGAATCGCCCCGGGTGCCTGCCCCGGCAGCCGCGGTGGCTGGTGCAGGATCATCCTCCGGGCAGCGATCTCCGGCCCGTCCCCCTCCGGCAGGTTGAGGTCGAGGGTGGCGGCGGCGTCGTCGGCGGGCGCCGACGCCACCCGCCCTGACCCGGGCGCCAGGCGCCACTGGACGTGTCCGTAGGCCTGCAGGCCGATGGCGAGGTCGGCGAGCGGCGAGCTCCCAAGGCCAAGGCGCAGCTCGGGCAGCCGCCCCCAGGCGCGCCGCTCGAATGCCGCGGCGACCGGCTCGGCCGCCTGACGCTCCACGTCGCCGAGCTGGGAGAAGGCGTGCTGCCGGGACCCGGAGCGTTCGGCGAGGACCACGGCGATCGCGTCCTCGTCGGCGAGGAACGCATGGACCAGCCGCTCGGCGCAGGCGGGGCTCTCGAGGAAGGGGGCGGCGGAGCGAGGCAGGAGCAGGACCCAGCGCCCCCGCGCCCGGTGGATCGCGTTCTGCAGCCAGGCCGGCGCGGGATCGTCCTCGCCGCCGACGACGACCGCTCCCTCGCCGAGGTCCCGGCGCGCCAGCAGCTCGAAGTCCCGCCAGGTCTGCGCCTCGCGCCAGGAGAGGTCGCCGGGCGCCCAAGCGCCTTGGTCGTCGTCGATCAGGACGATCGAGAGCGCCGGCGCCCAGCGCGCCTTGATCGTCTCGCCCGCGCGGTAGAGCCACAGGTGGCGCGCCCAGATCACCTCGTCGAAGGCCGCGGGCGCGTAGTCGACCGCGTTGGCGCGGCTGAATCCCGTCTTGCGGTACAGGAACGTGCGACCCTCGGCGGGGACGCCGCGCACCTCACGCTCGGCCAGCTGGAGGATCAGGTCCCAGTCCTCGTGGCCGAGCACTATCTCCTCGGCGTAGCGGATCCCCGCCTCGCCGAAGAGCCTGCCATCGAACAGGGCCGGCGCCGGGCAGTAGTTCTGCTGCATCAGCAGCCAGAGGTTGTAGGCGGGCGACTCCACGTAGTCGGAGCGGGTGCCGGTGTGCTGGAGGTGCGGGTAGACGAACCCGACGGCCTCGGGGGCGGCCTCCAGCTGCGCCACCATGCGCTCCAGCGCGTCGGGCAGCAGCTGGTCGTCCGCGTCGATCGGCAGCACGTAGCTCGTCCTCAGCTCCGCGAGGGCGCGGTTGCGCGCAGCGCTGGGCCCGAGGTTGGCCGGCTGTCGCAACACCGTGATGTCCGGGTCCCCCTCGAGGCGCGCGAGGGCGTCGACCGTCTCGGGATCGTCGGAGCCGTCGTCCACGACGACGATCTGGGCCGGGGCCAAGGTCTGCGCTCGGACCGACTCGATGCAGGCGGGGAGAAAGATTCCGTGCCGGAAACAGGGGACGATCACGCCGACCGTGCGGTCGGGCGGCGGGTCGCGGCGGAGCGACAGTGGGGCGGGCGAAGAAGCCCGGTCGGCCTCGGGGGGCGGGTTTGCCGGCCGCCGCGCCGCCGGCAGACCCGCGAGCAGGCGCTCGTAGAGGTCGCCGTGGCGCCGGCCCATCTCCGCCAGCGAGAAGCTCTCCAGCATCCGCCGGCGCGAGGCCTCCCCCATGCGCCTGCGCCTCTCGTCGTCCTCCAGCAGGGAGACGATCGCCTCGGCGTAGGCGTCGACGTCGTCGCGCGGCGCCACCTGGACCCCGCTGTCGGCATCCATCAGCTCTGCGTTTCCCGGCAGCGCCGGCGCAATGACAGGAACACCCATCGCCAGCGACTCGTAGATCACGTACGGGAGCCCCTCGTAGGCGCTGGTCATCAGCGTCAGCTCGGCGCTCCGATACCAGCGGGAGATCTCCTGGGAGGGCGGATGCAGCTCGATTGCGTCGGCGATCCCGAGCTGCTCGGCGCGGTCGCGGACCCCGTCTTCGAGGTGACCGTCGCCGACGATCTCGAGGACGAACTCGCAACCGCGCTCCCGCGCCCGCGCGACCACCTCCAGCGCCAGCATCGGATCCTTCTGCTCGACCAGGCGTCCGGGCCAGAGAACCCTCTTCGGCTGCGGCCGCTCCAGCTCCAGGGGCTCGACCCGCGCCGGGTCGAACTCCTGCTCGCCGTCGACCCCGGAGTGGATCACCTCGATCTTGCTCGGCGGGATCTCGTAGCCCGCGACGACGTCCTTCAGGTGTTGGCTGGTCACCGAGAACGCATCGACGAGGTTCCCGTAGCGCCGCGCGACATACTTGACGTACCCGCCCTGCTCGGGCTCCTCGGCGTGCATCTGGACGACGACGGCCGGGGGGTTGGGGAGCGAGGCGATGTCGGGCAGCAGGTCGAAGGCGAGCCGCGAGTTCATGATGTGCAGCACCCGGATGCCGCGGCTCTCGACGAACCCGAGGACGAAGGCGGGGAAGCCGGCGCCGGGCATCAGATCCGGCAGGTCCCACACCTCGGCCGCGTGGGGCTCGACCTTGTGCAGCCAGCGGTTGGCCGACGGCTGCGTGGTGATCAGCGAGGGGGCCCACCGCTCGCGATCCAGGTGCTTGAACCAGTCGATCGTCCCCTTGTCCGACCCGCCCAGGTCGACCCACGGCGCAAGGTAGAGGATTGGGACTCCGCCCTCGTCCACGGCGCTTGCTCAGCCCAGCAGACGACGGCGCAGGCGTCCTCGCCAGCGGTTGGGTTGCACGCTGGCCGCCAGCTCCGCCTCGAGCTCTTCCACCCGCTGCTCGAGCCGGGAGACGAACGAGGCGGCACCCGAGTCCGCGCGCCCGATCAGGCCCCGGGCAAGCTGGGCGTTGCGGCGGCGGAGCTGGATGTTGGCCTGCTCCAGAGCCTTCATGTAGCGGTTGTAGACCGGGGCCAGCACGAGCTGGGCCCGCGCCCGCTGCGCCGCCCGCACCGCCTCGGGGTCGAAGCCGACCGCGATCACGTAGTGGTTGGCGTATTCGGGCTCGCCGTAGTCGAGGTTGACGACGCGGGCGTCCACCTCCTCGGCCCCCTCGGCAAGCACCACCGATCCCTCGGCGAGGTGCTGGCAGAGCAGGACGGCGTCGGCGAACCCCTCGCAGAGGGCGCGGGCCTCGTCCCAGCCGAAGTTGGTGAGGTGGAACTCGTTCTCCTCTTCGAAGGCCTTGCTGTTCGGGACCGACGCGAGGATCCGCACGCCGGCCTCGGCGTGGCGCCGCAGCTCGCGCAGCGCGCCCTCGACGTCGGGCAGGTGCTCCAGTCCCTCGAAGCAGACGATCGCGTCGAAGCGCCCGGCGACGTCCTCCGAGCGGAGGAAGGCGACCGCGTCCCGGGCCTCGAACGTCGCCTCGGTCTCGCGCCCCACCGTCGCAGCCGCCGTGTCGATCGTCGCCGCGTCGATGTCCACGCCGTGGACTACCCCGGCCCGCTGCGCCAGGATCGCGGTTCCGTAACCGGAACCGCAGCAGAGATCGACCACCCGCAGCCCGGCGGTCAGCTCGGCCGCGATCTCGTAGCGGTGGCGGTGCTCGCACGCGATCAGCGTGTGCTCGCTGACCTCCTCCAGGCTCAGTCGCTCTTTGACGTCCATTCGATCCTTCCCTCTCTCAGATGGGTGTCGACCTCCCCTTTCAGCCGCTCCGCCCTAGGCATCCCGATCTGGCGGAACATCGACTCGGGGCGGATCCGGTATCGAAACAGGCGCTCGGGGATGATCAGTCCTTCGTGTCCGTGCTCGCCGAGGTCGCGGTAGAGGCTCCAATCCTCATAGCTCGTCAGGTCGTGACTGTAGGCGAAGCCGAGATCGAAGACCCGGCGGCGGATCACGGCGGTGGCGACCCCGGCCACGTTCATCACCTCTGCCAGAGCGCTGCCGTTCCCGATCGGCTGGTAACCCTGGTCCACCGGGTCGAGCTCGAAGCCTCTCTCGTCGACGTAGCGCGACCAGGTCGAGACGTAGGCCAGCTCCGGCTGCGCCTCCAGCAGGGCCACGCCGCGCTCGGCGTAGGTCGGCTCGAGCATGTCGTCGGGGTCCAGCGGAAGGATGTAGCGCCCGCGCGCCTGGGAGATCCCGAAGTTGCGCGCGGCCCCCAGCCCCGCGTTCATCTGGGTGAGGACGGCGATCGGGTAGCGGGTGGCGAGCTCCCCGAGGATCCAGTCGGCCTCGTAGAAGGAGCCGTCGTTGACGACGATCACCTCCAGCCGGGGATAGGTCTGCGCGAAGACCGACTCGATCGTCGCCTCCACGTGCTCGTGGAGGCGGTAGTACGGGATCACCACCGAGACCAGCGGCGGTCGTGCGGCCTCGACGGCCGCTGCCGAGGAATCGCCGCCAGCTGGGGCGGGTGGTGCCGCGGGTGGGTCCCAGCGCCCCGGCTGCGCCAGGAGCGATTGGTAGGCCTCGAGGATCTCCGCCTCGTCGGTGAGTTCAGCGAAGGTCATCGCCGGCAGCTCCTCCAGCCGCGGCCACATCACCGCGTCGGGATCGATCATCAGCCGTTCGATCAGGGCGGCAAGCTGATCGGCGCCCACCTCGTCGGTGCGCCAGCCGTTCACGTTCGGGCGGACCATCTCGGTGAAGCCTCCAGTGGGCGTGGTCAACAGCGGCCGGTTGAGCCGCAGCGCCTCCAGGCCGACGTAGGGCCAGGCCTCCCAGAGGGAGGGGAGCACGACGGCGTCGTGGGAGCGGACCATCTGGGCGAGCTCAGTGCGCGGGATGGCGTCGAGGAACTCGATGCGCGGGTCGCCGGAGGCGACCAATTCCAGCTGCGCCCGCATCGAGGTCCCCAGGGGGGCGGTCCTGGTGTCGCCGCCGAGCAACGTCAGGTGGAGAGCGCCGCTCTCGATCGAGGTGAACGCGCGGAGCAGGTCCTGAACTCCCTTGCGCCGCTCGAAGCGGCCCATGTACAGGAGTCGGAGCGGCGCGTCCCCGTCCCGCGGCACCTCGCCGAGGCTCGCTTCCTGCGGGGCCGCGAAGGGGTTGCGGATCCGCCAGCCTGGAGCCATCCCCGAGCCGTAGTAGCGCCCGTAGAAGCCCAGCGTGTCACCACCGGGCCACAGCACCGCGTCGGCGTCCCGCAGCGCCATGCGCTCGAGCTCGTAGGTCATCCGCCCCTCGAAGGTCGGGTCGAGATAGCCGTCGAGCAGCGCGCAGACCTCGGCCGTAGTGTGGAGGCGGACGCCGATCTTGGTTGATCTCAGCATCGGCTCCCCGGCCCGTCGCGCCTGCGCGGTGATGGCCCCCTCGCCGAGGTAGTCGGAGAACTCGACCAGGCTCGGCCCGTGGCGTCCGTAGTGGCGCCGCAGTGCCTCGAGGACGCGGGCACTGTAGAGGTGGAGCGGCGAGAAGTAGCCGGCGAGGTCCTCGGGCTCGGGCTCGGGCACGAATGCCATCTGGATCCCGGCCGGCGGCAGGCGCGGGTCGCCCGCCGCGACCATCTCCCGGTAGGCCTCCTCGTGTTTGCTCGTGGTGAAGATGGTCACCTCGCCGACTGTCGCGAGCAGGCGAGCGCAGGTGACGATGTACTCGCCGATCCCGCCGCCGTCGAAGGGATAGACCTCGCGCGAGACCAGCGCGAAGCGATGGGTGCGCGCGTCGGACATCGGGCTAGGTTCCGCTACCGGTTGCCTTCGCCCCGCGCCGCCGTACCCGGTGCATGCCCGCTCGCAGCGGCGCGGTGATCTTCCAGCTGACCGAGCCGGTGACGGTCTCCGTCAGCTGCCGGAGCTGCTCGCGCTCCTCGCGGACCGCCTCCAGCTCCTCGGCGAGGGTGCGCTGTTCCCGGGCTTCGGCCGCGGTGTCGGGTTCGCCGCGCTCGCGGGCGACGACCAGGTCGCGGGCGAGCTGGTAAAGGGAGCCCGCCTCGTAATAGCGATCCTCGACGACGGGGACCGCCGGGAAGTACGCGGTTCGCTTCGCGTCGACGATCACCAGCCCCAGGCCGCCCCGCAGCTCGTGGCGAGCGGGGGATCGGAGCATTTGCCCGGGCACGAAGTCGAGGTTCACATGCGCGACCTTGGGAAACGCGCCGAAGGGAACGGCGTCGACGGCTGCTCTGACCCGCTCGTCGATCAGCCCGTGGACGAGGATCAAGGCGTCGGCGAGGGCGGCCGAGGAGAGCAGATCCTCGAGATCGCCCCGGACGCCCTCGGCGGCGTCGCCGCCATCGACGAGCACGAAGTCGACGTTGCGAGCCTGCTCGGCGAACCGCTCGAGCTGCGCGGGCAGGAGCTGGCGCCGGTCGCCCGTCTGGAGGGTCACATTCGGCAGCTCGCCAACCGGCGCCTGAGGCGTGGCGGGGGCGAAGCAGTGAACCTCCTCGGCGTACCCGGCGATGCGCCGCAGGCTGGCTCCGTCGCTGGTCCCGATCTCGAGGGCGAGCTTCGGCTTGAGCTGGGCCAGCACGCCCTCGAGCGCCGCCCTCTCGCCCAGCGTCATCGCCCAGGCCGACTCTTCGAAGATCTCCAATCCGTTTCCTCCGGTGCCTGGCGTTACCGGGAGCGAAAGGCCCCGGTCTTCGATTCGACGAACGGCGAGGTGGCGCCCTCGAGCTCGCGAAGCCAGCCCAGGCTAGCCGCGATGCCGTCGTTGAGGTTGGTGCCCGCCACCCAGCCGGTGAGCTCGCGGATGCGCGAACAGTCAAGCTCGACGAGAGGGACGTCGATACCGCGAGCCTCCCGCGTCTCGACCGCGACGGGATGATCGACCACGTCCTCGATCGCTTCGAGGACCTCGCGCAGCGGGGTGGCGCGGCCGCTGCCGACGTTGTAGGCGCCCTGCGCGGCGGGGTTGGTCGCGACCAGGATCGTCGCGGCGGCGGCGTCCTCGGCGTAGACGAAGTCGCGCCGCACCGAGCCGTCGCCGTAGAGCAGGATCGGCTCCCCGGCCAGGGTGGCCCTGCCCCAAGCGGCGATCACGCCCTGGCTGCGCTGGGCCAGCTGGCCAGGCCCGTAGAGGTTCGAGTAACGCAGGGAGACAACGTCGAGCGAGTGCCGGTCGACGAAGAACTGCGCGTAGCGCTCCATCGCGACGGCGTTGATGCCGTGCACTGAGATCGGCTCCAAGGGGGCGCTCTCGGGCGTCGGGAAGGTCGTCGGGCACCCATAGAGAGTGCCGCCCGAGGAAGCCAGAACGACCCGGCGGCCTCCCGCTCGGCGGGCCAGCTCGAGGACGGTGACCGCGGGAGCAACGGCGCCGACGAGAGACTCAGCGGGATCGCGGTCCGACCCGCCCGGCGTGCTCGAGCCGGCGGTGTAGAACACGACGTCGGCCGCGGCGATCTCATCCCCCAGGGATGGGGAGAGCGAGATCGCACCTTCGACCAGGCGGATCCCACGCTCTCCGGCGCCGAGGAGGATCGGGTTGAACGAGCGGCTGAAGACCGTCGTCGGATGCCCGGCGGCCGCGAGGCGCAGGGCGACGTGGGACCCGAGCAGCCCACCGCCGACAACGAGGGCCGCCTGTCGCGGGTGCGCCGGCTCAGCCCTTGCGGCCCCCGGTTGAGATCGATCCATCAATGCAGGCCATTATTGCATCCGTCGGTGCAGCAGCCCGAAAGCTCAGTAGGTTTCAGACAATAAGGTAGGCTCGGAACGTATTCCTCCAGGGTCACCCCCTCCCAGAGCTGGACCCCGGACTTGATCGCCACCCGGTCGCCGACCTCGACTCCTCCCTCGATGAAGACGCCATCGCAGATGTTGCACTCGGCGCCGATGCGGGCGCCGGGGCGGCCGCTAGAAAGGGAGCGAGTCGCGGATCTCGGCCAGCCGCGGCGCGCTCTTGTCGCGCTCGCTCAGCAGCGGGTCGGTGGCCTGCCACTCGACTCCTATGTCGGGGTCGTTCCAGGCGATGCCGGACTCGGTTGCCGGGTCGTAGTAGCTGGAGACCTGGTAGGCGACGTCGGCTATGTCGGAGAGGACGGCGAAGCCGTGGCCGAAGCCGACCGGGACGAAGAGCTGGCGGTGCTTGACGTCGTCGAGTACGTGGGCCTCCCACTGGCCGTAGGTGGGGGAGTTGCGGCGGAGGTCGACGGCGACGTCGAGGATCTCGCCGCGGGGGCAGCGGACCAGCTTGGCCTGGCCCGGCTCGGTCTGGAAGTGGATCCCGCGCAGGGTGCCCTTGGAGGAGCGGGAGTGGTTGTGCTGGACGAACTCGACCCCGACTCCCAGCTCGGCCCAGGCCTCGCAGCTGTAGGACTCGAGCATGAAGCCGCGCTCGTCGCCGTGGACGACCGGCTCGATCAGGATGACGCCCTCGAGCTTCGTCTCCAGCCGCTCAGCCAAGGCTCTTGCCGTACTGCTTTTCGTAGTACTCGCGGTACTCGCCGGAGCGGATCGGGCCCCACCACTCCTCGTTGTCGCGGTACCAGTCGACGGTCTTCTCCAGGCCCTCGGCGAAGTGGACCTGCGCCTCCCAGCCGAGCTCCTCTTGGAGCTTCGCGGAGGAGAGCGAGTAGCGACGATCGTGGCCGGGGCGGTCCTTGACGTATTCGATCAGCGACTCGTCGCCGCCGGTCAGCTCGATCACCCGCTTGACGACCTCGAGGTTCTCGCACTCGTCGGGGCCGCCGACGTTGTAGGCCTCTCCCGCCCTGCCCTTGGTCAGCACCGTGTGGATGCCGCGGCAGAAGTCCTCGACGTAGAGCCAGTTGCGCACCTGTTTCCCGTCGCCGTAGACCGGCAGCGAGTCACCGTGGACCGCATTCAGGACCATCAGCGGGATCAACTTCTCCGGGTACTGCCGCGGGCCGTAGTTGTTGGAGCCGCGGACGATCGAGGCGTCGATCCCGTAGGTGTGGAAGTGGGCGGAGACGAGCAGGTCGCCGGCCGCCTTGGTCGCCGAGTAAGGCGAAGAGGGGTCGATCGGCGAGGTCTCGGTAAAGGAGCCGGAGTCGATCGAGCCATAGACCTCGTCGGTGGAGACCTGCAGGTAGCGCTCGACGCCGAGCTCACGCGCCGCGTCGAGCAGCGTCCCGGTGCCGATCACGTGGGTGCGGGCGAAGGCGTCCTGGTCGTCGATCGAGCGGTCGACGTGGGACTCGGCGGCGAAGTTGACGACCGCGTCGGCGCCCTGCATCGCCTCGCGGACGACGGCCGGGTCCTCGATCGCCCCGTCGACCAGCTCGGTGCCCTCGGGCAGGTTCTCGCGCCGCCCGGCGTAGGTCAGCTTGTCGAGGACGACGACGTCGTGCTCGTCACCGACGAGGCGGACGTAGGTGGAGCCGATGAAACCGGCGGCGCCGGTGACGAGAAGCTTCATTCCGTTCCCTCCTGCGCTTTGCGTTGGGCGAGATAGCCTGCCAGGCCGTCCTGCCAGCTGGGCAGCCGGATCGCGTGCTCGCGCTGGCTGGTCAGAGCCGAGAAGGCCGGCCGCGGCGCCGCGGCGCCGAATTCTTCGCTGGTGATCGAGAGCACTCTGCACTCAACGTTCGACTGCTCGAAGATCTCGCGCGCGAACTCATACCAGGAGCACTGCCCGGCGGCGGCCATGTGGTGGATGCCGTACTCGATCCCCTCGATCAGCCGGACGATGCCGTAGGCGAGGTGCCAGGTGTAGGTGGGCGAGCCGACCTGGTCGCGGACGACGGCGACCTCGTTGCGGGTCTCGGCCAGCTGCAGCATCGTCTCGACGAAGTTGCGGCCGCCGACGCCGAAGAGGCCGGCCGAGCGGACGATGAAGTGGCGCTTGTTGGCAGCGGCGACCGCCTCCTCGCCGTCCAGCTTGGTGCGGCCGTAGGCCGAGAGCGGTGCCGGCTGGTCGGACTCGACATAGGGCGCGCCCTTGGCGCCGTCGAAGACGTAGTCGGTCGAGACGTGGAGGACGGTGGCTTCCTGCATCGCCGCGGCGGCGGCGACGTGGCCGGCGCCGGCGCCGTTGATCGCGAAGGCGGCTTCCTCGGCGTCCTCGGCGCCGTCGACGTCGGTCCAGGCGGCGCAGTTGATGACGACGTCAGGACGCTCGAGGTCGAACTTGCGCTCCAGCGCGGCCGGATCGGTGACGTCGAGCTCGGCGCGGCCGTAGCCGACGATGTCGTGGCCGGCATTGCCGGCGGCAAGCATCACGTCGCGACCAAGCATCCCGGCAGCTCCGGTGACGAGCAGCTTCATAGGGACGGGACAGTAGCCAGGCCGCTCAGGCGACGAAGGACCAGAGGGCGAACTGGGCGGTGAAGACCGCCATCCCGGCCGCGAAAAGGGCCACGGTCCGGGTCGTCAGGCCCCGCCGCTCGGTCACCGTCGCCAGCCAGATGAAGAGCGGGAAGAGGACGACGATGAAGCGCGAGGATGACCAGAGCGGGTCGCCGTCGGGCTGGGAGACGAAGATCGGGACCAGCGAGACCAGCACCCAGGCGCCGTAGGCGACCGGCAGCGTGCGCAGCATCGCGATCCCGCCGACTACGGCAAAAGCGGTGAAGACCAGCTGCATGATGTTGAGGTAGTCGAGGGTGCCGTGGTAGGAGCCGGTGGCGAGGTGGCCGACCCCCTTGCCGGCTTCGCGGAACCCTGCCCAGACCCCCGTCAGCGGGTCGACGGTGTGGCGACCGAACAGCTCCTGTGCGTGGTTCCAGGCCAGCCAGTCGTGGAGGGTGAAGTGCAGGTAGGCGCTGAAGGCGATCAGCCCGAGCGGCGCCAGCGCCAGCCAGGCGAGGTTGGGTCGGACCCGGTAGCGCGGCCGCCAGCCGCCGCCCTCGCGGTCGGGCTCACGGTCGGCTCGCGGCCCGTAGAGGTAGAGCAGGGCAACCGGGACCAGCAGCAGCAGGCCAGGGACGCGGGTCGCGGAAGCCAGGGCGAGGACGATCCCGGCTTCGGCCCAGTGCCCCGTGCGGGCGGCGAGGAAGGCGGCGACGGCGAGCAGCAGGAACATCGACTCGCTGTATGGGATGCCGAAGAAGAGCGCGGTCGGGAAGAACGCGAGCAGCAGCAAGGTTGGCGTCGCGAAGCGTTCGCCGAGTTCGATCGTCGTCAGCCGGTGGAGCAGGGTGAGGGCACCGAAGAAGCAGGCCAGCGAGACGGTGTAGGCAACGATCAGGATCATCCCAGGGCTGGCGCCGAGGCCGCTGAGCAGATGGACCATGCCGGGATAGAGCGGGAAAAAGGCGGGCCGGTTTTCCACCGGTGGCAGACCTTCGAAGCTTTCGACGTAGCCGTCATAGGCAATCGCCAGGTAATGCTGGGTGTCCCACTTCGCCATCGGCGAGAAGACGAGGTCGAGGAGGTTGTGCCCGGGCCAGGCGGCGAACGGGTGGGAGAGCGAAGCAGATTCGCCGACGACGTTGGGGATGAAGCCGGAGATCGTCACCCAGATCGCGACCCCGAAGACGACGAGGCGGCTAGGCCAGAACGCGGCCCAGGCCGCGCGGGCGCTGGGGCGCCAGCCCACTAGACGAGTTTGATCTCGGAGCGGTCGCCGACCAGGAGGCGGAGGGTCTTCGGCATTCCCTCGCTGCGGGTCAGCTTCACTTCCTTGCCCAGCAGGCTCGCCTCCATCCGCGTGCCGAGGTCCTCGACCACCGAGCCGGAGAGGACGATCGAGTTCTCGACTTCGGAGCGGCGGACGTGGACGTCGTCGCCGATCGACGTGTAGGGGCCGATGTAGGCGTCCTCGATGACCGCGCCGGCGCCGATCACGGCGGGGCCGCGGACGACCGAGCGCTCGAGCCGGGCGCCGGGGCCGAGCACGACCCGGCCCTCGACCTTGGAGTCCTCGTCTACCTCGCCCTCGATCGCGGTCTCCAACTCCTCGAGCACGAGGCGGTTGGCCTCGAGCATGTCGGCGAGTTGGCCGGTGTCCTTCCACCAGCCGCGGACCACCTCGGAGCGCACCGTGCGGCCGTCGTCGATCAACTTCTGGATCGCCTCGGTGATCTCCAGCTCGCCGCGCCAGGAGGGCTCCAGCGAGCGGGCCGCGTCGAAGATCAGGTTCTGGAAGAGATAGACGCCGACCAGGGCCAGGTTTGAGGGCGGGTCTTTCGGCTTCTCGATCAGGCGGACGATGTGCTCCTCGTCGTCGAGCTCGGCGACGCCGTAGGACTGCGGGTCGTCGACCGGGGTGAGCAGGATCAGCGCGTCGGGCTGGTGCTCGGTGAAGGTGTTGACGAGGCCGCGAAGGCCGTCGCGCAGGAGGTTGTCGCCGAGGTACATGACGAAGGGCGAGGTGCCGATGAACTCCTCCGCGGTCAGCACCGCGTGGGCGAGGCCGGCGGGCTTGTCCTGGACGATATAGGTGATCCGGGCGCCGAATTGCGAGCCGTCGCCGGCCGCCTCGCGGATCTCGTCCCCCGTCTCCGGCGCGATGATGATCCCGATCTCCTCGACGCCGGCGTCGACCAGCGCCTCGATCCCGTAGAAGAGCACGGGCTTGTTGGCGACGGGCACCAGCTGCTTCGCCGAGGTGTGGGTTATGGGGCGCAGGCGGGTGCCGGCGCCGCCGGAGAGGATCAGTCCCTTCAAGGGCTCCATCGGGCTGCAACCCTACCTTTTCAATCCATCCTAGGATGAAGGTTCATGGTTGCCGCCACCGATCAGCAGCCGGACGAGGTGACTGCGCTGCGCCGGCAGCGCGAGGCGCTGCACCGCGAGCTGGTCCGCAAGACGTACCGGATCGGCGAACTCGAAGAAGAAATCGCCGAGGTTGGCCGCTCCTATGAGGAGAGCCTCAGCTGGCGGCTGACCCGGCCGGTGCGAGCACTGAAGCCGAACCTGAAGAAACTCCTCGGTTAGCCGATGCGACGCGATCTGCGGGTGCTGAAAACGATCCTGCCAGGCTGGGCGATCGCCTTCCTGCGCCGGCTTCGCGGCCTCGCCCGGCGCAGCAGACAGCTGCGCCTGCACACCCCCCGCGCCCGCCGCGAAGCCGCCCTACAGGAACTCGAGGTGCTGGCGGCACGGCCGCTGATCTCGCTGGTGATGCCGACCTACAAGACCGACCCGAAGTACCTGCGCGAGGCGGTCGACTCGGTCCGCGCGCAGTACTACCCCGAGTGGGAGCTGATCATCGTCGACGACGGCTCCGAAGACCTGGTGCTGGAACAGACGATCAGCGCCTACGGCGCCGACCCGCGGATCAGATTCAAACCGCTGCGTGAAAACGTCGGCATCTCGGCCGCGACCAACGCCGGACTGGAGCTCTGCGAGGGCGAGTTCGTCGGCTTCCTCGACCACGACGACACCCTCACCCCCGACGCGCTGCTGCGGGTCGCCCAGGAGCTTGCCGCCGACTCCGAGCTCGACGTCGTCTACAGCGACAGCGACAAGCTGACGATCGGCGGCGTCCGCGCCGACCCCTTCCTGAAGCCCGACTGGTCGCCGGTCTACGCGCTGGGGGCGATGTACATCGGCCACCTGCTCGTCGTCCGCACCTCGCTCGCCGAGGCCGCTGGGGGGTTCGATTCCGCCTTCGACAAGATCCAGGACTTCGAGTTCATGCTGCGGGTCTCCGAGCGCACTGAGCGGATCCACCACATCCCGCAGATCCTTTACCACTGGCGGGCGATCCCCGGCAGCATCGCCGCCGGCGCCGAAGAAAAGTCCGGCGTCCCGGAGCTGCAGGCGCGGGCGGTCTCCGCCCACCTGGAGCGGCTCGGCCTGCCGGCGCGATCGGTCCCCCACGCGACGATCCCGCACCGGGCAGTGCTGGCGCCCGCCAACGGCCCGGCGCCGCAGCCGCAGGTCAGCGTCATCGTCGCCGCGCGCGGCGCCGGCCCCCCGCTGGAGCGGCTGCGCCACTCCCTGGAGAAGACCGACTACCCGCACTTGGAGACGATCGTGATCGAGGAGGGCAGCCGGGCCGCGGCCCACAATGCCGGCGCCCGCCAGTCCACCGCGGAGTACCTCCTCTTCCTCGCCCCGGACACCGAGATCGTCGACCCGGGCTGGCTCTCCCAGCTCGTCCTCCACGCCTCGCTCCCGGATGTCGCGGCGGTCGGACCGAAGCTGGTCCGCCCCGACGGCAAGGTCGAGCAGGCCGGGATCGCGATCGGGCTGCGCGATCCCGCTTCGCCGATGCTGGCCGGGGTCAGCGCCGACGGCGACGGCTACTACGGCGCCCTACCCTGCTCGCGCGAGGTCTCCGGACTCAGCGCCGAGTGCATGCTGGTGGCGCGCCAGGACTTCGAGCGCGAGGGCGGGTTCGTCGATCTGTATGCGCACGAATTCGAGGACCTCGATCTCTGCCAGCGGCTCGCCCGTAGCGGCCGCAAGTGCGTCTACGCGGCGGCGGCGGCGGTCCTCACGCACCGCAGCGAGGCGGCTCGGCGCACCGGCAGCGACATCGTCGACCGCGCCCTCTTCGTCGACACCTGGTACGACGAGCTGCTCGCCGGCGATGCCTACTTCAACCGCGGCTTCGCCCGCCAGAAGGCTGACTTCGTCCCCTCGGGCTGGCTGGAGCCGGTCCACCGGGTCGTGGGGGTGGTGAGGGCGCGATGAGAGTCGTCTTCGTCATGTACGGGCCGCTCGACGTCAACAGCGCGATCCAGGCTTTCCACTTCGGCAACGAGCTGACCGAGCAGGGTTGGGAGGTGACGCTGGCGGGCGTCGGTGACCCGCAACGGATCGAAGCGGTCGGCCATCCGCACTTCGAGTGCGTCTCCCACGAGATGTTGGAGCAACGGCTCAAAGCGGGGACGATCCCGCGCGAGGGGACGATCGTCACCGGCTGGACGCCGCGCGAGCCGGTGCGGCGCCTGACGATGGACCTCGTCTCGAAGCTGCGCGTGCCCTACGTGATCCACCTCGAGGACAACGAGCACTACCTGCTCGAGACGATCACCGGGATGTCGCTGGAGGAACTGCTGCGGCTGCCGGGGCGAGCTCAGGATCGGCTGGCACCGCCGGACCTGATCCACCCCTCCCACCACCTCGAGTTCCTCCGCGGCGCCGCTGGGATCACGGTGATCACCGAGGAGCTGAACGACTTCAACGTCGGCCACCGCCCCCACCACGTTGCGCGGCCGGGGATCGACGCCGAGCGCTTCAGCCCCGAGCGGCCGACGCGGAAGACGCGCGAGCAGCTGGGGCTGCGGCCCGAGGAGTTCGTCCTCGTCTACCACGGCACCATCCACTACGCCAACCAGCACGAGATGCTGAGCCTCTACGTCGCCGTGCAGCTGCTGCGGCGGCGCGGTCACCCGGTACGACTGGTGCGGCTCGGCCACAGCGAGTTCGGTGGCGTCGACCCGCGCGCCTTCCGGGCGGTCAGCGACGGGGTGTTGGAGCTGGGCCGGATCGACTGGCGCGAGGTGCCCGACTACCTGGCCCTGGCCGACGCCTTCGTCCAACCCGGGGCCTGCGACGACTTCAACCGCTACCGACTGCCCTCGAAGCTGCCGGAGTTCCTGGCGATGGGACGCCCGGTTATCGTGCCCGACTGCAACATCGGCCACGACCTGACGCACGGAGAGAACGCACTTTTGCTCGAGCAGGGAAACGCAGTCGAGATCATGGCTCGGGTCGAGGACCTGATCGCCGACCGCGAGCTGGCCGAGCGCCTCAGCTGCGGCGCGCGGAAGTTCGCCCTCGAGGAGCTGAGTTGGAGCGCCAACGCCACGGCGCTGGGCGACTTCTACCGTGAGCTGATGAGCCAAACGGCGGCGGGGCAACCGGCATGAGCCGGCTCAAGGACCAGGCGGCGCGGGCGCGGGCGGCGGCGGCCGGATCGCCGACCCTGCGCAAGGCAGCGGGCAAGATGCTCGGGCGCGTCCCCCCTCCCGGCGCCGACAACGCCTCCGCCTGGACGATCAAAGACACGCCGCTGAAAACTGTCCTCGACCGCTACCAGGGCAACTTCCCGCTTCCCCCCGCCTCCTACGGCACCGTCGAAGACTTCGCCGACAGCGTCGACAACATGCCGGGGCTGGCCGGCGCCAACTTCGACATGAAGGACCTGCAGCGCTGCTGGATGATCAAGGCGATCCTCGGCAACGTCCCGGTCGGCGGCAAGCTGCTGGAGATCGGCGCCGGCGAACCGCTCGTCGCGGGGGCGCTCTCGCGGATGGGCTATGACGTGACCGTCGTCGACGCCTACGACGGCAGCGGCAACGGGCCGAGGGAATTCGAGACCTTCCGCACCGCCTACAAAGACCTCACCTTCATCCGCGAACACTTTCCGCCGCAGACGCCGTTGGCCGACGACTACGCGGGGATCTACTCGATCTCGGTCCTCGAGCACGTCCCGCTCGACGTGATCGACTCGCTGATGGAGCGCTCCCGCGAGCTGCTGGCCAAACAGCAGGGCGTCACGATCCACGCCGTCGATCACGTTCTCGCCGGCTGGGGCGCCGACGAACACCTCGAGAAACTGCGCCGCATCGCCACCGGCATGGGCGTCACCGACGCTCAGCTCGACGCCGCCCTGGCCGAGCTGACGGCCGACCCCGAGACCTATTTCGTCTCCGCCGAGTCCCACAACCGCTGGCGCGGCGCCCTGCCGTACGACCAGTACAAGATGCGACGGATCGTCTCCGTCAACCTGTTCTCCGGCGCCGCCGACTGACTTCGACCTGGTTATACTGGGTCCGTATGACTCAGCGCGTCGGGGCCAAGGGTCAGGTGGTCATCCCAAAGGAGCTGCGAGAGCAAGCTGGGCTTGCCCCCGGCGCCGACGTCGACTTCGAAGCGCTGGACGACGGCATCGTCATCCGCAAAGCGGCTCGATCCTCCTCGCTTCGAGGGCGATTCGCCAATAGCGGAATGGCAGCTCGACTGCTGGAAGACCGGCGCGCGGAGCCCCGTTAGCTCGCGATGAGGCGCTGTCTCGACTCCTGGGCCGTTCTCGCCTGGCTCGACGGGCAAGAACCGGCAGCTGGCATCGTGGAGCGCACCATCGACCGGGAACGGCCGGCGATGAGCTGGATGAACCTGGTCGAGGTCCGATACCGCACCATCCGGGACCATGGCAGGCGGGAAGCCGATCAAGTGCTGAACGAGTTGCGGCCACTGGTCGCCGAGAACCTGCCAGGAATAGCCGCGATGAGATCTGCTTCGGATTTGAAGGCCGCCCACCCGATCGCCTTGGCCGATTGCTTCGCCGTCGCTCTTGCTGCCGAGGAGGAAGCTGAGCTGCTGACGGGCGATCCGGAGATCATCGACCGCGCCGACCAGCTGCCGTGCAAGGTGGTCGATCTGCGTTCCTAGGCCGAGAGTCGAGGACGTCCCCGGGCACGCCGGCTTCCTCGAGAGAACGCGTCACCACCGAGGGGTAGCGCCTTAGTTTCGGCGGGGTGGCCAGAGTTCGGAATTTGTCCTCGTGCCGAACCCGGCCACCCCGCTTAAGCGCTAGTTGCCCTTGTGAATGGCAGCGCTCGGGATAGTCGCGTCAGTTGAGGCGAGCTGCATGGCCGATCCCTACTTCCGTTTTGTGGACAGAGGGATCAACAAGAATGACGATGCCATGTTGGGCTTCGAATTGCCGCCGCGGCCTGATCTGGCCTGATAGCTGTCGCTACTGCGACTGTGGTGACAACACGTTAGGAGCGGTTACGGCACTAAACGGTCGTCACCAGGTCGAAGGTCCGATCATCAGAGCAGCTCGGCGATGCGCGGCGCCTCTCGCTTGAAGACCCAGACGCCGAGGAAGACGACGACGAGGAAGACGACGATCGACGGCAGTAGGTGCAGCCATCCACCGGCGGCTGCGACCGCACCGGGGGCGCTGGGGTCGATCACCCAGGCTCGCGCCTGCTCCAGGATCGGCGTGAGCGGGTTGACCAGGAGGACGCGACGCAGAGCGTGCGGCAGGGTCGCGATCGTGATCGGATAGAGGACCGGGGTCACGTAGAAGAGCGCCGTGGCGGCGACGGCCCAGATGATGTTGACGTCGCGGAAACGCACGTTCAGGGCTGAAAGCAGCAGCGAGAGGCAGGCGGTAAGGACGATCAGCGGCACCAGCACGACCGGCAGCAGCAGCCAGGTCCACATCGGGTCGATCCCGTTGGCGAGGATGAAGACGAAGACGACGATCATGTTGAGCCCGAACGTGAAGAGGGCGATGAGGACCGAGGAGAGCGGGATGACCAGGCGGGGGAACTGGGTCTTGCGGACGATCCCCTCCTGGGAGAGCACAGAGGTGACGGCGGAGCCGGTTGCTTCTTGGAAGAAGCCGAAGAGGACGATGTTGAAGAGCAGCAGCACCGAGTAGTGGGGCACTTCGCCGCCGATCTTCATGACCTTGGTGAAGACGACCAGAAGGACGGCGAACAGCATCAGGGGCCGCACCAACGACCAGATGTAGCCGAGGAAGGTGCCGAAGAACGTTTTCTTGAATTCGTTCAGGGAGATCAGCCACAGCAGATCGAAGAAGCGGCGTGATCCGCCGCCGAGCGCGGACGGGCCGTGCACCTCCTGCAGCTGCAGACGGGCGGGATCGGCGTTCACTCGGGGACCGCCGTCAGGTCGTTGTCGAGCAAGACCACCCCGTCAACGTCGGCACCGAAGACCACGAAGTCGAGGACGTGCGGAGAGTGGAGGACAAGCTGGGCGAAGCTGTGGTTGCGATGGATCCAGGACTGGATCACGTAGCGGCCCGGCGCCAGGCGGTTCTCGATCTCACCGCTGACCCGAACGCGCTGGCCCGCCTCGAGCCGATCCCCCATGTCGGGCGCGAGCTGCAGGGCGATGCCGGCGACCTGGACGTTGTCGGCGTTCATCAGAGCGAGGCCGAAGCTCGGCCCCTCAACCGCACGGCGGGCCTCGAGCAGGATCGAGAGGCGCAACGGCTTCCCGGCTTCAACCGTCGTCGCCCGGTCCCCGTCGGCGTTCTGGAGCTCGGCTTCGACGATGACCACGTCGGCGGTGCCGCCCGATTCGCCCTCTGCCGTCGGCGCCTGCTCGAAGTTGAGCCGCAGGTACTCCCGCGCGACCTCTACCGGGTCGCCGCTGGCTCGCACGCCGCCGTCGTGCAGCAGCATCGCCCGGTGGCAGTAGTGCTCGACCGCACCCATATCGTGGGTGACGAGGATGACCGTGCGCTCCGAGTCCCGCATCTCGTGGAAGACATCGGCGCACTTCTGCTGGAAGGAGGCGTCGCCGACGGCGAGGACCTCGTCGATCAGGAGGATCTCGGCGTCGGACTGGATCATCACCGAGAAGGCGAGCCGGACGAGCATCCCCGAGGAGTAGTTCTTCAGTTTCATGTCGACGAACTCTTCGAGCTCGGCGAACTCGAGAACCGAGTCCAGGCGCTTGTGCGCCTCGGTGCGGCCGAGCCCCATCATCACGCCGTTCAGCTCGACGTTCTCGCGCGCGGTCAGGTCGGGGTTGAAGCCGACGCCGAGCTCGATGAAGGGAGCCAGCCGCCCGGCCATCCTGACGCGGCCGGCGTCGGCGGCGTAGATGCTGGCGAGGATCTTCAGCAGCGTGCTCTTGCCGGAGCCGTTGCGGCCGACGATCCCGAAGAACTCGCCGCGGTGGACGTCGAACGAGACGCCCTGCAGGGCGTTCAGCTGCCGGTATTCGCCCTTGCGGAAGGTGGTGAAGCGCTCCTTCAGCGAGTCGACCTTGTGGGTCGGCAGGTGGAAGGACTTCTCGATCCCCCGGGCCTCGATCACCACGGGCGCGTCCAGGGGAGGCGCTTCGGACCGGTGCTCGGCGCCGGCCTCTTCGACTTGCATCGCCATGACCGCCCAATCATCGTGCATCGCCAGGCTCGGCGCAGATCAGCCGCCGCCCGCCCCAGCCCCGCGGCCGGTTAACTTACGCGCCGTGGCCGCCGGCGCAGAGGCTCCTCGGGAGGGTCGAACGAGTGTGATCCCCGCCCCCAGGCGGCTCGACACCCGGGTCCTGGTGGCTTTGATCTGGCTCTTCGGGGCCTCCGCTTGCCTGCTCCTCTACCTCGGCTCGAAGCTGACCTTCCTGCTCGACGACTGGGAGTTCCTGCTCTACCGGCAGGGCTTCAACTCCGACGCGATCCTCAAACCGCACGGCGAGCACATCGTCGTCCTCCCGGTCCTGATCTACAAGGCGCTGCTGGCGACGCTGGGAATGGGCTCGGCGCTGCCCTACCGGGTCGTCTCCACCGCCGTCTTCCTGCTCAGCGCCGCCCTGCTCTTCGTCTTCCTGCGGCGGCGGGTCGGCGACTGGCCGGCGCTGGCCGCGACCGCGATCGTCCTCTTCCTCGGCGCCGCCTGGGAAGACCTGCTCTGGCCCTTCCAGATGGTCTACTTCGGCTCGGTGGCGGCCGGGCTCGGCGCCCTGCTGGCGCTGGAACGGGAAGACCGCCGCGGCGAGGCGGTCGCCTGCGCGCTGCTGGTCGTTTCGATCCTCTTCTCCAGCCTCGGGCTCTCGTTCGCGATCGGCGCTGCGGTCCACGTCCTGCTGCTGGGCGAACGCCGGCGCCGGCTCTACGTCTTCCTGGTGCCGCTCGGCGTCTACGTGCTCTGGTGGCTGGGTTGGGGGCACACGGCCGAATCTGCGCTCAGTATCGACACCGTCGCCCGCACCCCGCTCTATGTGCTCAACGCGCTCGCCGCCGCGGTCGGCTCCGCCACCGGCCTCTCCAACAACGCGGTGGCCGGCAACAACCACCTCGTCCTGGCGCGGCCGCTGGCGATCCTCCTCGTCGGGCTCGGCGCCTGGCGGCTGCACAAGCGCGACCGGGTCCCGCACTGGTTCTGGGTCGTGCTGGCGGTCGGCGGCTCGTTCTGGATCCTCGCCGGGTTCAACCAGATGCCCGGCCGCGAACCCGACGCCAGCCGCTACCAGTACCTCGGTGTGATCTTCATCTTCATGCTGGCCGCCGAGGTGCTGCGGCCGGAACTGGAACGGGGGCTGCGGATCGGCACCAAGGCGCTGGCGGCGATCGCCCTCGTCACCGCCTTCTCCCTGGTCAGCAACCTGCAGGACCTGAGCTCGGCGACCAAGAGCACCTACCACCCGATCAGCCGGCTGGAGAAAGCCGGCCTCGGCTCCCTCGACATCGCCGAAGCGACGGTCGAACCAGGCTTCGTGCTGAGCGAAGACCTGGTCGACACCGGCTTCGTCAACGTCGAAGCGGGCCCCTACTTCGACGCCCGCGACGCCTACGGCTCGCCCGCCTACACCGAAGCGGAAATCGCCGCCAGCCCCGCGGGCGTCCGCTACGCCGCCGACAAGGTTCTCTACGGCGCTCTGCGGATCGGGCTCGAAGACCTGCCCGCCTCCGCCGTGCCGGCGGCCGGCTGCGAGACGGTCCCGAGCGACGGCTCCGCCTCGGCGCTGCTGAGCCTGCCGCCGGGCGGGGTCGTGGTCGAGGCCGGCAAGCAGCCGATCGAACGCTTTGACCTCAGCCGCTTCTCCAGCGGCGGCTCGGCGCCGATCCAGATCGAAGGCATCGGCGCCGACGCAGCAGCGCGGCTGGCGATCCCGCCGGACAAGGCCGAGGCCCCCTGGAAGCTGCAGCTACTGACCGCGGGCCCGGCGCGGGTCTGCCCGATCGACGCGAGAGGCGGCGGATGAAGATCTCGGTCGTGATCCCCGCCCACAACGAGGAGGGGTCGGTCGCGCCGACGGTCGAAGGGATCGTCGAGCGGCTCGAAGGCGAGGCGATCGAGTACGACGTGCTGGTCATCGACGACGCCAGCAAGGACCGCACCAAGGAGATCGTCGACGCGATCGGGACGGGCAACCCGCGGGTCCGCTGCTTCACCTCCTACCACCCGCCGGGCTTCGGCTTCGCGGTCCGCTGCGGCCTGGAGCAGTTCAGCGGCGACGCGGTGGCGATCATGATGGCCGACGGCTCCGACAGCCCCGACGACCTCGTCGCCTACTACCGACTGCTGGAGGAAGGCTACGAGTGCGCCTTCGGTTCGCGCTTCATGCGCGGCGCCAGGGTAATCGACTACCCGCGGACCAAGCTGCTGATGAACCGGATCGTCAACTTCGGCATCCGCGTCCTCTTCCGCCACGGCTACAACGACACCACCAACGCCTTCAAGGCCTACCGCCGCGAGGTGATCGAAGCGATCCAGCCGCTGCTGTCCCACCACTTCAACCTGACCGTGGAGCTGCCGCTGAAGGCGGTGGTGCGGGGCTACAGCTTCGGCGTCGTGCCGATCTCCTGGACCAACCGCAAAGCGGGCACGTCGAAGCTGGCACTGAACGAGATGGGCAGCCGGTACTTGTTCATCATCCTCTACGTCTTCCTCGAGCACCACCTCAGCCGCGGCGACTACCGGCGACGGGTAAGCGCCCGGTGACGGCCCTCGCGGCCAAGGCCGAGGCGGCCGCCCAGCGCATCGGCGCAACGCCACTGTTGCTGGCGGCGATGGCCGCCGCGGGCGCCTACATCGTCGTCCTCGGATCGAAACTGACCTTCCTGCTGGACGACTGGACCTACATCGTCTACCGCCGTGGCGGCGATTTCGAAAACTGGGTGCGTCCCGACAATGAGCACTTCGTCGCCGGACCGGTAACCATCTGGAAGCTCCTGATCTCGAGCTTCGGGATCGAGTCGATGCTGCCCTACAAGCTGGTCTCGACCGCCCTCTTCCTGATCGGCGTCTGGTTCCTCTTCCTCTGGTGCCGGCGGCGGGTCGGCGAGTGGCCCTCCCTGATCGGGATGGTCGCGCTGCTCTTCTGCGGCGCTGCCTTCGATGACCTCCTCTGGTTCGCTTCGATCACCTTCCTCGGCTCGATGGCCGGCGGCCTCGGGATGCTGGTCGCGCTCGACCGCCACGACGCCCGCGGCGACCGCCTCGCCTGCCTCGCCCTCAGCGTCTCGCTGATCTTCTCCAGCCTCTGGATCGCTTTCGCCGCCGGAGCGGCGCTGGACATCCTCCTGCGGCGTCGCGAGCGCCCCTGGCTCGGGCGCGTCTTCGTTGTCGCCGTGCCGGCGGTGATCTACGTCGCCTGGTGGATCGGCTGGGGCCACGATGCCGAAAGCGCGCTCTCGCTCCACAACGTGATCAAGACCCCGCTCTGGATCTTCGACTCGATCGCCGCGGCGATCGCTGCCGTCCTCGGGTTCGCGATTCCAGCACCGGGGATCACCGCCCCCAACGGCCTCGACTGGGGACGGCCGCTGGCTGCCGTCCTTCTGGTCTTGGCGCTCTGGCGCCTGTGGAAGATGCCGCGGGTCCCTCGCTCGCTGTGGGTGGTGCTGGCGGTCGCCCTCGTCTACTGGACCCTCGGCGGCTTCGATGTCAAGCCGGGCCGGGTCGCCTCCGCCAGCCGCTACCAATACACCGGCGTCGCCTTCGTCCTAATGATCGCCGCCGGCCTGCTCAGCGGGGTGAAGTTCAAGCGCCGGCTGCTGATCCCCGCCCTGGTCGTGCTCGTCGCCGCCGTCCTCCCCAACGTCGTCTTCTTCCACGAAGCGTATGGGAGCTATCTGCGCACCAGCCAGATCGAGCGCGCCGACCTCGCTGCCCTGGAAATCACCCGGCCCCGAGTCGAACCGTCCTTCTTCCTCGACGAAGAAATCGCCGACACCGGCTACGTCCCGCTCGAATCCGGGCCCTGGTTCGAAGCGCGCGATGCCGACGACTCGCCCGCCTACGACGAAACCGAGCTGGCGACCGCGCCCGAACACGCCCGCGTCCCCGCCGACAAGGTAATGGCGGCGGCCCTCGGGCTCGGGCTCGGTCCGGCGGCAGGCGTCCCGGCGGGGGGCTGCCGCCGCGAGGCGCTCGCTGCGGACGGCACCAGCCTCACGATCCCCCGCGGCGGCATCGTCCTGCGTCCGAGCGCGCCAACGCAACTGGCTCTCGGACGCTTCTCGGCGTCATACCCGGTCAACCTCGGCGAACTCGCTCCCGGCGGCTGGTCGGAGCTGCGAATCCCCACCGACCTCTCACGGCGACCTTGGGTACTGCAGGTGAGCGGAGAAGGGACCCTGACGCTATGTCGGCCCCCGGAAGACTGACGCTCCGGCGGGGCGTGGAGATCGCTCTCGGCCTGGCGATGGCGCTTGCAATCGGGCTGATCGTCCACGCGACCAACGGCCAGGGCTTCGCGATCGACGAACTGTTCTACTACGGTCGCGTCGCGCTGAAGGAAGGGGCGCAGATCCACTACGCCTCCCCTTTCAGCCCCGAATACCTGCTGGCCCCGTTCAACGGCCATCTCGCCCTCGGCGGCCGTTTCGTCTACGAGACCGTGTTCGCCACCCTCGGTGCCCACTACACCGTCTTCGTCGTCATCAACGCGCTCGGCATCTGCGCCAGCGCCGGTCTTCTTTTCGTCTTCGCCCGGCGGCAGATCGGCGACGTCGCGGCGCTGGCGCCGGCGCTGCTGATCCTCTTCTTCGGAATCGCCCGCGAGCAGTTCCTCTGGCCGCTCGACTTCAACAGCTCTGTGGCGCTGGCGAGCGGGCTGGCGGCGATCCTCTGCCTGCTGCGCGAGGACCGCCGCGCCGACCTCGCCGGCTGCCTGCTGCTGACTGTCTCGGCGGCGATGATCGAGGTCGGCCTCGCCTTCATCGTCGGCGCCACGCTGCTGATCGCGCTCGATCGCGACCGTCTGCGGCGGGTCTGGATCGTCGCCGTGCCGGTCGTCCTCTACGCCGCCTGGTGGGTCTGGTCGGCCCGCTTCGACCAAGGCGAAACCGACATCGCCAACATCGTCGACGCGCCGCGGACCGCCTTCGACTCGATCGCGGTCTCGCTCGGCGCGCTGACCGGGACGAACTCGCCGATCCCGGCCTCCTTCGGGACCGACCTGACGACGCTGGGCAAAGTCCTCGCCGCCGCCGGCCTTGTTGTTCTCGCCGCGAGGATCGTCCGCGGCGGAGCGCCGCGGACGATCTGGGTTTGGCTCGTCGTCGCCGGCACCTACTGGACGCTCCTGGCGATCGCCGCCCGGGGCGGGCAGAGCACCCGCTACCTGCTGGTCAGCGCGGTCCTTGTCCTGCTGATCGCCGTCGACTGCTTCCCCCGGCCACTGTCGAACCGCGTCGGGGCCGTGCTGGTGGTCCTGGCACTGCTGCCGCTGCCCACCAACATCGACGCGATGATGGTGGGCAAAGACGAAAACGTGCTGCGGACGGACATCGCCAAGAGCCGGACCGAGTTCGCGATGCTCGAGCTGGCGCGCGACCGGGTCGAACCCGCATACGTCGTCTCCGCCGACTCCCGCGTCGCCGACCTCGGCGGTGGCCTGTTCCTCGGGATTCCGGCCGGCGCCTACCTCGACGCTTCCAAGCAAAACGGGTCGATCGCTTTCACTCCGTCCGAAGTCGAAGAGCAGCCCGAGGAAATCCGCGCGATCGCCGACGCGGCGCTGGCCGGAGCGCTGCGGCTCGAACTGGTCTCCGCCTCCTTGCCGCCGAACGACGCCGGCTGCCGCCGCGCGTCACCGCGGCAGGGACACCCGGCGGCGGTTCCCCTTACCAGCGGCGAAAATTACGTGCGGGTCTCGGGCTCCCGAACCCCGCTGATCGGGTTGCGCCGCTTCGCCAGTTCCGGCCCCGGCGTTACGCTCGCGCGGCTGCGGCCGGGAGGCTGGGCGAGCGTCCAGATTCCCGCCGACGGGGCCGAAGCAACCTGGGAGCTCCTCGCCAAAGCTCCGCTTACCGTGTGCTCGCAGCCTTCGAGCGCTTCCTGAGCCGACCAAAGGAGAAGATCAAACTGAACTACGAGCGCCTCTACGCATACCGGTTCCGCGACATCGACCAGGGTGCCCGAACCGGCGTCTGGGAGGAGATCGCTCCTCATATATATGGGCTGATGGGCTCCCCTATCCGGGTGCTCGACCCTGCCGCCGGTCGAGGCGAGTTCATCGAGGCGATCCCCGCTGCCGAGCGTGTTGCGGTCGACGAGGTGGCCTATCCGGAGGCGGACCACAGCTCCGGAGTGCGGCGGATCACCTCGAAGATCCAGGATGCCGATCTCCCCGAAGGGAATTTCGACGGCGTCTTCGTCTCCAACTTCCTCGAGCACCTGCCCAGCCAGGAGTCGATCTCCCAGTTCCTGGAAAAAATGAACGCGGCGATGGCGCCTGGCGGCCGGATCGCGATCATGGGCCCGAATTACCGCTACTGCTCGAAGGAGTACTGGGACATGGCCGACCACATCATCGCCCTCACCCACCTGGCGATCGAGGAGCATCTCTACACCGCTGGCTTCGAGCCCGAGCGGACGATCCCCCGCTACCTGCCTTACTCCTTCCGCGGCGTCCTCCCCCCCTCGCGCCGACTGACCGGTCTCTACCTGCGCACGCCGCTCGCCTGGCGGCTGCTCGGCAAGCAGTTCCTGGTGATCGGCCGCAAATAGGCGCCGCTCAGGTCAGCGGGCAGACGTAGACCGGGCCGCTGACGAACGCCAGCCAGGGGTCGGAGGCGGCATCCGGCGGGATCCTCAAGGTCGCCCAGCCGTCGGCGGGCAGTCGGCCGACCGGGACCTCGTAGTGCCCGGCGGAGAAGCGGCCGAGGCCTACCTTAACCGCGCCGTCGCGCGAGCCGAGCAGGGCGCCGCCCGGCGGCAGTTCGAAGAAGCCCGGGTCGTCGGCGGAGGCGTCGATGACGCTCGGGCAGGCGCCGGGGTTGGCGGGGGTCCCGGTTTTTTCCAGCGAGAGATTGAGCGCCGCAACGAGGGTGGCATCGGCGACGTCCTGGACGGTCGGACTCTCCCCCCGGATGCGGTCCAGCGAGAACCCGAGCGCGCCGTAGCGCGACTCGCCTTCGAAATAAGGACCCGCAGCCATCGGGACGAAGACGCCGCCGCCGGCCCGCTGGACGCGGGGGTCGGTGGTCGCGACGAAGGCGGGGTCGACGTGGGCACGGACGAGGTCGAGCATCGCGTACTCGGTGCGGTTGGCATCGGCTTCGGGCAGCATCGCGTCGCGGCCGTCCTTCAGCTTGGCAACGTTCGCGGGCAGCGCCAGGGCGACGACGACGAAAACCGCGCCGACAACCACAGGGCGCAGCCGCAACCCTCGCACCGCATCGGCAGCGACGAGGAGCGCCATCGTCGCTCCCACCAGGACATAGCGGGCCGAATCCGCTTCCCGCCCGCCCATCGCGATCTGGGCCCAGTAGGTGAGGAGGATTGCCAGCGAGACCCAGAGCGTGGGCGGCACTCCGCCGCGACGGAGCCTCAGGCCCAGCGCCAGGACGGCCACCGCTGCCAGCACCACCCCGGCCGTCGTCACAGTCGTCTGCCCGGCCGGGGCCCCGCTCCCGGTCGGGTTCAGCCCGGTCAGCGAGCCAGCCACCGAAGCCGACCCTTCGAGGACCGCTCGCGGAATCAGGTGGATGTTCGCCAGTTCGGTTTCCAGTTGCCCAAAACGCCGGGCCCACAGCCACCAGGCGGCATACAGGGCAATCGGCACGGCGAAGATCCACAGCCGCCGGACCCGGTCCGCTCGCAGGAGGACGGAGACGGCGATGCCGACCGCGAAGGCCAGCCCCACCTCCAGCGTCGCGACCGAGAGGGTCAGCAGCAGGCAGGCGGCGACGTCACCACGACGATCGTCGCGCTCGAGCGCGAGCAGGGCCCCCAGGCCCAGCGCCAGCGAGTAGACGGTGTGCAGGTTGAAGGGCCAGAGGAAGGTCTCGTTGGCGTAACCGAGGAAGAGCAGGGAGATGCTGAACGCGAGGGCGATCGCTGGCCCGGCCCGGCGCCGGGCGAGGGCGAAGAAGAGGGCAACGCTGACCAGGATCCCGACCACCTCGGCGAGGCGGAAGACGAGGTAATCGGTTCCGGCGACCCGGAAGAGTAACTCGAAGACCAACCGGCCGCCGAGCACGAGGTGGCCGTTGTGGGGCGCGAAGAAGTATTCGACCCCGTGCAGCGGGGTGACGACACCGTCGCGGATGACGAAGTGGGCGAAGTAGAAGACTTCGTCTCCGTTGAGCGCGAGGTCGCTGCCGAGGCTGAGGACCAGGGCCGCCGAGGCCGCCATCGCCGCTGCCAGAAGCGCCGGAACCAGCGCCGGCTTGCGGAGGAGGTCGCGCACCGCGCGCTAGTCGGTGCCCGTGCGAGGGCGCCCGTCGGAGTTACCGAAGCGCATGCGCGGCACCCGCCAGATCGCCTCGAGGACGATCGAGCTGTCCATCTTCGAGCTGCCCGCGTGGCGGTCGCGGAAGACGATCGGCACCTCGACGACCTTGAAGCCGGCCTGCAGGGCCCGGTAGGTCATCTCGATCTGGAAGGCGTAGCCGCGGGCGTCGACCGCATCGAGGTCGATCGCCTCGAGCACCTCGCGCCGGAAGCACTTGAAGCCGCCGGTCAGGTCCTGGATCTCGACCCCGAGGACGAGCCGGGCGTAGGTGCTGCCGCCGCGGCTGATCCCACGCCGAAGGGCGCTCCAGTCGGAGACCCCACCGCCCTCGACGTAGCGGGAGCCGATCACCAGGTCGGCCCGCTGCGCCGCCTCGAGCAGGCGCGGCAGGTATGCCGGGTCGTGGGAGAAGTCGGCGTCCATCTCCAGGATCAGCCCAGCGCCCTCGGCCAGGGCCTTGCGGAAACCGGCGATGTAGGCGGGGCCGAGCCCTTCCTTCTCGGTCCGGTGCAGGACCTCGACCCGCGCCTCGGCGGCGGCGAACCGGTCGGCGATCTGCCCGGTCCCGTCGGGCGAGCCGTCGTCGACGACGAGGACCCGTGCGTCCCCCGGCAGCTTCGGCAAGACGGCGGCGACCAGGCGCTCGACGTTCTCGGCCTCGTTATAGGTGGGCAGGACCAGCCAAGCTGGGCCCCGCGACTCAGAGGACGTCACGGCGCTAGGGCCTGGCCCGCCCGCCCGTGATCTTCACAAAGGCATGCCACGAAGGCTTCGGCTTGAACCTGGGGCCTTCGCGGAAGAGGCCGACCGAGTCGCAGAAGTTGCAGAGCAGCGGCGCGTCCTTCCAGGAGAACCAGTAGACCTGCTTCAGGTTCAACCGGCGCTGGTTTTCGATCAGGTAACCGTAGGCGCCGCGCAGCTGCCGCACCTGGCCGCGGATGCCCTGCTCGAAGGCGTCTTCGGCGAAGTTGTTCTGCGAGCCCCAGCCCATCTCGGTGATGTAGAGGCCCGGACGGTCGTGGTTTTCGCGGGTGACTTCGTGCACCCCTTCGACCATCGCTTCCAGTTCTTCGACGTCGATCGCATATGGGTGCAGAGCGACCGCGTCGAACTTGCTCTTGATCCCGGGGACGCGGTAGAGCCGTTCGAGGAATTCCGAGGCGGGCATCCCTTTCGCGCCGGTCGCGTTGGGCTCGCCGAAGAGGCCGGTGAGCAGGATCTTGGCGCCGGGCTGGACCGACTTGATCGCGCTGTTGGTGATCTTCAGCAGCTTCGCGTAGTCAGGGACCGAGACGGGGTAGGCGAAGTAGAAGAAGTTGGCCTCGTTCCAGATCTGCCAGGTGCGGACCGGTTTCGGAACCGAGATCGCCGGTTCGTAGTTGATCCCTTCGCTGCGGTGTTCGCGCCAGAACACCCCGCCGGGGCCGTAGCGTTCGACCGCGGCTCTGACAAACGCGGTCCAGGCCGCGCGCTGGCGGGCGTTGTGGACCGGCAGCGTCGTCAGCTTGCCGAGCCAGCGCGGGGTGCCGGCGAGAAACGGCAGGACTTCGAGACCGCCGCGGGTCGCGGTTTCGATCGTCGGGTCGATCGAAGACCAGTCGTAGGGACCCCTGCGGGTCGGCTGCACCGCCGACCAAGCGATCGGCATCCGCAGCGTTTCGATCCCGCCGGCGCGCATGTAGCTGACGTCCTTGTCGGTCAGCGGGGTCTGCGGCGCGACGCCGAAGAAGCCGCGCGGCAACGGCGGCCGCGGCGCGGCGCTGCCGCCGACGGCAAAGGCCAAGCACCCCAGGACCGCCACCAGGGCGGTGGCGGCGGCGAAGCGGAGCTTCACATGCTTCATGAGACGAGCGCCGGGGTCAGAGGGATGTCGGCGCGCTCGAGGGCACGGCGCACACGCTTGTCAAAAGAGGCCACATCCGCTCCAGCACGCTCTGCGGTTGCGAGGGCAAAGCCGTCCGCCAAGCTGATGCCGAGGTTCCGGTGCCTCGCCGCGAGACGGGCGATGGACGCCCCGGGGGCTTGGACCCGTATCCCGAGTCCCGCAATGGCCTCGCTCGCCTCCCGCAGGGTCCGTTCGTCTTGCGCTGGCCGGACCAGCACCTCGGCGTAGTTGACGCTGCAGATGAGAAGTTCTGCGCCCTCAGCCACAAAGCGTGCGAAGCCCACGGCGGCGGCGCGATGGTGGGCGTCCGAGCGATCAAGCGCAGCAATCACGACATCGGTGTCCAGCACACAGGGATTCAATCCGGATGCCCTAGCCCCGCTCTTCAGAGCGGAGACGCTCCAAGTAGCCAGGATCGTAGAGACCGTCGAACACCCCGAGGGATGACGCCAAGCTGGCCGGAGCGCGGTGGACGACGATGCGGTCCACTCCTTCAGCCTCCACCATCACCTCGTCCCCCGCCCGCAAGCCGGCTGCCTCCAGCGTCTCGACTGGCAGCGTCACTTGGTGCTTTGAGGAGATTTTGGGCATACCTTTACTTTAGCGTAAAGCCTTGGTGGGTTCGGGGTGAACCTCACGCCGCGTTGACCACCCAGCGATCGAGGTTCTGCTCGTACATCTCCTGCAGGATCTCCTCGATCCCGTAGCGCAGCTTCCACTCGGGGTAGTCGGTCTGAAACGGCGCCAGGTCGGAGATCCACCAGCGGTGGTCGCCGATCCGCGGCTCCTCGCCCATCTCCCACTGCAGCTCCCGGCCGGCGATCCGCTCGCAGACGTCGATCGCCTCCAGCATCGAGCAGTTGCTGAAGCGGCCGCCGCCGATGTTGTAGACGGCCGCCGGGCGCGGCGCCCTGCGGAAGGCGTCGAAGGCGGCGATTAGGTCGGCGCTGTGGATGTTGTCGCGGACCTGTTTGCCCTCGTAACCGAAGACGGTGTAAGGCGTGCCGGTGACGACGCACTTCATCAGGTAGGCAAGGAAGCCGTGCAGCTTCGCGCCGGCGTGCTGGGGGCCGGTCAGGCAGCCGCCGCGGAAGGCGACGGTGGGCATCTCGAAGTAGCGCCCGTACTCCTGGACCAGCAGGTCGGCCGCGGCCTTGGAGACCCCGAACAGCGAGTGGGTCGAGGAGTCGATCGACATCGAGGTGTCGATGCCCTTGTAATAAGGATGGTCCTCAGGCAGCTCGAGCCGCTTCTCCAGCCTCTGGAGCGGCAGGCGGTTCGGCGTGTCGCCGTAGACCTTGTTGGTCGAGCAGTGGACGAATGGGGCATCGGGGCAGTGCGCGCGCGCCGCCTCCAGCATGTTCAGGGTCCCGTTGGCGTTGACGCCGAAGTCGGTCTGCGGGTCGCTGGCGGCCCAGTCGTGGGAGGGCTGGGCGGCGGTGTGGACGACGAGCTCGATCTTGCCGGCGTGCTCGGCGAAGATGCGGTCGATCGTCTCGGCATCGCGGATGTCGGCCTTCTCCCAGCGGAACTCGGAGGGGTAGGCCTCGATCAGCCGCTCGGTGACGTGCGAGGTCGAGGATTCCGGGCCGAAGAAGCTGGCCCGCATGTCGTTCTCGATCCCGACGACGTCGAATCCCTCGCCGATGAAGTGTTCGACGGCCTCGGACCCGATCAGGCCTCCTGCGCCCGTGATGATCGCAACCGGCATACGCGTTTATTCCCTTCCCTTCACTGGGGTTGAATTTCGAGGGCGGCGGCGATCCGCGCCTCGTCGGCGGCAATCCACTCGTGGATGTCCGCCAGGACCTGCTCAGCGCTGCGTCGGGGTCGCCATGCGTCGAGGCCGAAGAGCCTCGCGCAATCAGAAAGGTACACAGGGACGTCCCCGGAACGGGTCTCAGGCACCGCTGCAATCGGAACTTCGTTGCCGGTTAGCCGCCGGCAGATCTCGGTCGTCTCCAGTAGCGAGAGGCTGCACTCGCGACCGCCGCCGACGTTCACCGTGCGCCCGTCCCAGGCCGCGCTGTTCATCAGCTGCCGCTCGACCAGGTCGACCAGGTCCTCGACATGGAGGAGATCCCGCACTTGCTTGCCATGCCCCCCGAACCCGATGTAGCTGAGCGGGTTGCGGAAGTGGTGGGCCAACATCCAGTGGGTGAAGACGCCCTGGTCGACCTTGCCCATCTGCCAGGGACCGGCAATCACCCCGCAGCGGTCGGCGACGGCGGGCAGGCCGAAGGCGGCCCGGTACTCCTCGATCAGCAGCTCGGCGGCGAGCTTCGTCGTCCCGTAGAGAGTGCGGGCGCCGCCCAGCGGGAAGTCCTCGGAGATGCCCGCCGGGGAGACGCCGGCGACGTCCTGCTCGGCGGCGATCTCGAAGCGGGTCTCCCCCTCCTCCAGGTTCAGCTCCACCTGCGGGGCGACGGGATAGACGCGGCTGGTCGAGAGGAAGACGAAGAAGGCACCGTCGCGGCGGGCGAGCTCGAGGCAGTTGTAGGCGCCGGTGAGGTTGGTGTGGAGGAGGTAGGAAGTGTCGCCGTCGACGCCGCTCATCACCGAGGGCTCGGCCGAGCACTCGATCAGGGCCGAGATCGGCGGCAGCGCCGCCAGGTCGTCGGGCTCGCGGACGTCGCCGCGGACGAACTCGACCCCGGCCTCCTGCAGCCGCGGCAGGTTCAGTTCCGAGCCCTTGCGGTAGAGGTTGTCGAGTGCGACGACCTCCCACTCCGGGTGCCGGGAAGCGAGCGAGACCGCGAGGTTGGAGCCGACGAAGCCGGCGCCGCCGGTGATCAGCAGGCGGTTCAAGGCTGGCGAAGCTATCACCTAGGATCGACCCGTTTGGACTTCCTGCCGGCCCCCACGGACCCAGCTTCACCCGCCGCCGAGGTGCACGTCTGGCGCGTGGTTGCGGCGGCCGGGCCGTCGAACTTGGTGCTGCGGCGGGTCCTGACGCTCTACCTCGACGAGGAGCCGGAGAAGATCGCCCTCGATCGCGACGAGCACGGCAAGCCCCGCCTCGCCGAGGAACCCGGACGCCTCGCCTTCAACCTCAGCCACTCCGGCGAGCTGACCCTTGTCGCGGTCTCGCAGGGCCGCGAGGTCGGTGTCGACGTGGAGCGGGAAAATCCCGGGCGGGACCTGATCGCGCTGGCCGAGCGGGCCCTCGAGACCGCGGAAGCCGATGCGGTCCGAGCAGCCACCGGCGATGACCGCGCCCACGTCTTCTACGACCTCTGGACTCGGCACGAGGCGCGGCTCAAGTGCCTCGGGGTCGGCCTGGCGGGTGCGCCTCCCTTGCCGTCGCAGCCGGTCGCCGTCGAGGGCCTCCCAGTCGACCCCGGATACGCCGCCGCCGTCGCGGTGGCCGGAGACGGCGTGCCGGTGCGCTGCTGGACGTTGGATTGACCGCGACCAAGTGCCGGGTAGCGGGTTAGCTAACTTGAGCGAGTTGATTCGGGCAGCGGTGAAGACCTTGGCGGCGGCAGTGCTCCTGACGGGGCTCTGGTGCGCGAGCGCGCAGGCGCTGACGCTGCAGTCGATCGGCAGCTTCGAAGCGCCGATCTACGTCACCTCCGCCCCGAACAACCCCGACCGGCTCTTCGTCGTCGAGCGAAAAGGGCGGATCGTCGAGGTCGAAAACGGCGCCCGCACCGTCTTCGCCGACATCAGCTCGAAAGTCTCAACCGCGGGCGAGGGAGGGCTGCTCTCAATCGCGCTCTCCCCCGACTTCCAGACCAGCGGCCGGCTCTTCGTCTACTACACCGAAGGGGAAACCCCGGCGGATATCCACGTCGCCGAAATGGTCGCGAGCGGCGGGTTCGCTCCGGTCTCCAGCCTGCGGAACCTTCTCACGATCCCGCACCCGAACCAGACCAATCACTACGGCGGGCAGCTCCAGTTCGGGCCGGAAGGGAGCCTCTTTGCCGGGACGGGCGACGGTGGCGGCAAAAATGACCAAGAACACAACGCCCAGAACCCGAGCAGCCTGCTCGGGAAGCTCCTCCGCATCGATCCCAACGGTCCCATCTCGACGGCCGAAATCTGGAGCCTAGGACTGCGAAATCCCTTCCGCTTCTCCTTCGACCGCCTCAGCGGCGCCCTGCTGATCGGTGACGTCGGCCAGGACGAACGTGAGGAGGTCGACTACTCCCCCGCTCCCGCACTCGGCAAAGGCGCCAATTACGGTTGGAACTGCCGCGAGGGGCTGATCGCGGGGCCGGCCACCGACGAAGGCTGCGGCTCGGGCACCTTCACCGACCCGATCTTCGATTACCCGCACGAAGACCCCGGCGGGGGCAAAGCCCACGGCTGCGCGATCATCGGCGGCTACGTTGCCCGGGGTCCCGGTTACGGCGAAGCCTCCGGGCGCTACCTCTACGGCGACAACTGCGGCGGCGAAATCCGCTCGCTGCTGCCCGCCCTCCCGTTCGCGAGCGGCGACCGCTCCGAGGGCATCGCGGTGGAATTCCTCGACTCCTTCGGCCAGGACTCCTGCGGACGCCTCTACGCGGTCTCCGAAACCGGCCCCGTCTACCGGATCGTCGGCCCCGGGGGCACCTCCTGCGTACCGCAGGCCCAACAGCCCGAACTCGAGTCCTCCTTCGTCGGCCTCCGCGCCCTGCGCCGCAACGTGAAACGCAACAGGCGCGCCTTCATCACCGCCTTCGTCTCCCCCTGCGACGGCCGTCGCGGCCAGCCGGTCAGCCTCTGGGAAGGCAGGCGCCGGGTCGGCACCCGCCACCTCGACCGCGTCTGCTCGGTACGGTTCAGACCGCAGATCAAGCACCGCGTGCGCTTCCGGGCGACGGTCAAGTCGGACGGCACCTACGTCGAAGCGACGTCGCGGACGCTGAAGATCCGCATCCTGCACCGGCACCGCTGAACAGCGGCCCCCCGGCCTCGTCGCGTCCAACCGCAGCGCCCGGCTTCGATGGGCTATTCCCATTTCGATCACGAGATAACGAGCCTCTTCGCCACCACGGAGACCGCAGAGGCGATCGCAGATGCCGAGGCGCTTGCCTTCCTGGTCGGCGGCTACGACGGGTCGGGGAACTACGGCGACGTACTGATGCTCGATACCACCCTCGAGCTACTAGCGCCGCTGGAGCCCGGGCTCGTGGTGCTGCCGGTGCTCGAGCGGCAGTTCAGATCGCACCACCCCGGACTGGCGGAGGAGATGATCCGGCCGCCGCGCCACCCGGTCTACTTCGACCCTGAGGGCGCCGGCGAGGACGAGCTAGTGCCGATCGCCGCCGGCCTCGGGCTCTCCTCCGCGATCGCCTACTTCTACGGCGGCGGCTACTTCAACGGGTTCTGGGGAGACCGCAAGCTGGCGATGATGCGGGCGGCGGAGGCGCTGCTGGCGGCGGCCGAACCGGCGTCGATCCGGCGGGTCGGTTCAGGACTGCAGGTGGAAGCCGCCTGGATCGACGCCCTCTCGCCCGAGGACACCGCCCTGCTCGGCGCCTTCGAGCTGCTGGGAACGCGGGACCCGCGCTCGGGGGAGGCGCTCGCCGGGTTCGGCTCGGCGATCGTCCCCGAAAGCGGCGACGACGCGGTCGGTGCCCTCGGCCGCCTGCGTCCCGCCGAGCCACCGGGGGCGGGGGCGCTTCGGGTCAACCTCCACTTCAGCGAACACGACTGGGTAACCGGAGAACCGCGCGCCCTGCTCGACTTCTACGTGACGCTGCTGGCCGAACTGGGAGAGCGGCTCGACCGTCCCGTCCTCGCCCAGCCGCTGGTCGCCTACCTCGACCCCAGGGTGGACGAGCGCCCCACGGCGGAGCGCCTCGGCGCCGCCCTTTCTGAACGCGGGATCGAGGTGCTCGAGCCGGTCGTAATGCGACCGGCCGGACTGGGCCGGGCGGCGGCCGAGCTGGGCGCCGCCTCCCTAACCATTGCCTGCTCCTACCACGTCTCCCTGACCTCGCTGATGCTCGGCCTGCCGACGCTGATGGTCAGCCACACCCCTTATTACGAGCAGAAGACCGCCGGTCTGCTCGACGCCTTCGGCCAGCCTCCCGAGTTCGCGATTCGCCCCGCCGCCGACCCACGGACCTACGCCGAGCTGCTCGCGGCCACGGCGTTCGATCCCGAGGCCGGCGCGATGCTGCGGGTGCAGCTGGCCCTCGACGGGCGGCGGCTGCGACGCACGCGTGCCGTCGCCGAGGCCGACCTCTTCGCGCGGATCGCGGCAGCCGTCGCCGGGGTCGACGAAGGGGCCCCTCAGACGGGGGGACGCGACGCGGTCGCTGCGCCGCCTCGGCGGGAAGTTGAGCCGAAGATGTCGGCGGCGCAGGTGGTGAGCGACCTGCGGATCGCCCCGGGTGAGCTCTCGTTCGCGTTCGAGGCGGGAGGCGAGCGGCGGCGGGTCTCCTTCCGCAGCGAGACTCCGGTCCTCCCGGCGACCGACGGCGTCCTCGCCGCCGCCCTGCTGCCGGCGATGTCCCGCGGCGGTGGGCTGCGCCTGGAGACGCCGGTCAGCGCCAGGATCCTCCGCAACCAGCGCGAGTTCCAGGCGATCCAGCACCTCTGGTCCTCGCGCTGGCCGAACGAGCCGCACCCGCTGCACGAGATCGAGGTCAGTGCCCCGACCAGGGTGGCCGAGGGTCCCGAGGAGCCGGGGCGGGTGGCGACCTTCTTCAGCGGCGGCGTCGACTCCTGGGCGGCGATCCTCGACAACCCCGAAGTCACTGACCTGATCTTCGTCCGCGGCCTCGACCTGGTACCCGGCTGGCCGCAGCACGTGGCCCTGGCCGACGAAGTCGAGGCGCGGCTGCGGGAGGCCGCCGCCGAGCTCGGGCTGCCGCTGCACCTGGTTGACACCGACGTCCGCACCTTCTCCGACCCGCTGCTGCGCTGGGAGAGCTTCTGCCCCAGCGTGCAGGCGGCGATCGCGCTCTTCTTCGAACCGCTCTTCGAGCGCGTTCTGATCGCCTCCGACACCAGCTACGGCAGGCAGGCCCTGGTCGGCGCCAGCTGGCAGGTCGACCACCTCTGGAGCAGCGAGGGACTGACAATCGAGGACTGGGGCGGGCGCTTCGGCCGGGTCGAGCGCCAGCGGATGATCGTCGACCACCCGCTGGCGCAGAGGACCCTGCGGGTCTGCTGGCTGAACCCCGACGGCGCCTACAACTGCGGCCGCTGCGGCAAGTGCCTGCTGACGATGGTCGCCCTGGAGGCGATCGGCGCCCGCGAGAAGTTCGTCACTTTTCCGGAGCTGGACCTGCGGCACTTCGAGGGCTACTCGATCTCCACTCCATTGCAGCTCACCCTCTGGGAGGAGCTGCTGGAGGAGATCCGGCGCGCCGGCAGAGGAGACCTGGAGGCGCCGGTGGCGAAGGTGGTCGAGAGCGGCAGGCGCGCCCTCGGCGGCCCGGAGTACGAACTGCAGACGGTCATCGCCTCCAGCTCCTGGAAGCTGACGGCGCCCTTGCGACGCCTGCGCGGACGCTAGTAGGTGCCACCGAGCTTGCGGTGGTCCCAGGTCGCGGTCCGGATCGGGCGGAAGCGGATCGCGACCCGCTTCGGCGTCTGCGCTTCCAGCGCCGCTTTCGCGTCGCCCTCGATCGAGGAGATCCCCTCGGCGTAGCGCAGGGTCAGCTCCTCGGCGAAGCCGATCACGGTCTCGAAGTCGCGGTGGATCTTCGCCTCGGCCTCGATCATCGCCCCGCGCAGCTCGCCGTACTCGTGCCCGGTCTCGACCAGGACCGTGGCCCGCGGGTCGCGTTCGAGGTTGCGGACCTTCTGGGACTTGGCGTAGGTCCAGATCCAGACCTCGCCCTCGCGGGGGACGAACCAGAGCGGCATCGAGTGCGGCCAGCCGTTCGGCCCGAGGCTGGAGACGACGGCGATCCGCTCGCCGTCGAGCAGCTCCAGCAGCTCTGAGTCGCTGAGCTTGATCTGGTCGCGGCGGCTCACGGCCTCACCCTACGGGCTGGAAGGAGCGACGGTAGGCGGTCGGGGTCGTCGCCATCGCGCGGCGGAAGTGGTCGCGCAGCGAGGCCGCCGTGCCGAAGCCCGAGCGCCAGGCGACCTCCTCGACCGGTAGGTCGGAGTCCTCCAGCAGGCGCCGCGCCTCCAGCACCCGCTGCGCGAGCAGCCACTGCAGCGGCGTCGTCCCGGTCTCCTCACGGAAGCGGCGGGCGAAGGTGCGGGGGCTGACCCCCGCCTGCCGCGACATCGCCGCGACGTCGAGCGGCTCGGCCAGCCGTTCCAGCGCCCAGCGCCTGGTCGGCTCCAGCGAGCCGCCGCGGTCGGGCGGCTCGGGCCGGAAGAACTGCGCCTGGCCGCCGTCGCGGTGCGGCGCCGCGACCATGTGGCGAGCGACGCGCTCGCCGACCGCGGCGCCGCAGTCGCGGCGGACGACGTGGAGGCAGAGGTCGATGCCGGCGCTGAGCCCGGCCGAGGTCAGCACCTCTCCTTCGTCGGCGAAGAGCGTGTCGGGATCGACGTCGACCGCTGGGAAGCGCTTGGCCAGCTCCCCCGCCCAGGCCCAGTGGGTGGCGGCCCGGCGACCGTCGAGCACCCCGGCGTAGGCGAGCGCGTAGGCGCCGGTGCAGATCGATATCAGCCGCCCACCGCGGCGGGCGATGGCGCGGATCGCCGCCAGCGCCTGCTCCGACGGCGGCTCGAGGATCCCGGCATAACCGGGGACGACGACGGTGTCGGCCCGCCGCAGCGCCTCGGCGCCGGCGCTGGGACTGACCTCGAAGCCGCTGGTGGTGCGGACCCGGCCGCCGTGCGGGGTGCAGACGGCGACCTCGTAGAGCGGCTCTCCCCCGGGCTTGGCGGCGAGCATGAAGACCTGCGCCGGAGCGGTGAGGTCGAAGGCGACGAGCCCGTCGAGGCAGAGGACGGCGACGCGGTGCATGGCAGGAATCTAGCGAACACTGTCATTCCTGCCCCTGGCGGCGAACGGCGCGAACGGTCAACCTTGGCGTATGGAAATCGCACTGCTGCTCTACGACGGAATGGCCGCGCTCGACGCGGTCGGCCCCTACGAAGTCCTGCGCAACGTCCCCGGCTGGGGGATCCAGACGGTTGCCCCGACCCAGGGCGAGGTTCGCGACGAACGCGGCACGATGGCCCTGGTCGCCGACAAAGCGCTGGCCGAGGTGACGACCGCCGACATCGTCCTCGTCCCCGGCGGCCGCGGCAACCGCCCCCTGCTGGAGGACGAGACCCTGCTCGGCTGGCTGCGCGGGATCGACCGGACGACGAAGTGGACCACCTCAGTCTGCACCGGCTCGCTGCTGCTCGGCGCCGCCGGGCTGCTGGAGGGAAAGCGGGCGACGTCGAACTGGCTCGAGCTCGACCAGCTGCGCGCCTACGGCGCCGACCCCGTCGGCGGCCGCTTCGTCGAGGACGGCAAGATCGTCACCGCCGCCGGGGTCACCGCCGGGATCGACATGGCCCTGCACCTGGTCGCCCGCGAGGTCGGGCCGGAGGTCGCCCAGGCGATCCAGCTCGGCATCGAGTACGACCCCGACCCGCCCTTCGACTCCGGCTCGCCCGAGAAGGCCCCGCCGGAGATCGTCGAGCTGGTCAGGTCCGTCGCCGCCAACTCGGCGGCTTAGGCCGAGGGAACCAGCTCCAGGTCCGACCAGGGGCCCTCGCCGCACATCGGCTGCGTCCGTCCCTCCAGCCAGTCGATCTGGAGGTCGTCGTAGTGGGGGCTGGCGGGGTGGCCGGACTGGCCGGTGAAGGTCTGCCAGCGGGAGCGGTCGGGGTCGGTCGGGTCGGCGATCATCCGCCAGCTCGGCGCCCAGACTGCGTTGTAGGGGTCGTTGGGGTCGTAGGCGATCTGGCTGACCGTCTCCTGGGCGCCGCCGGCGCGGAGGCGGCGGTTGAGCAGGCGGTCGAAGAGCGGGTTGGCGTCGCCGAGCGGGTGCGGGAACTTCAGCTCGTGGACGCGGCCCCAGCGCCAGGACTCGGGGTCGGGACCGAAGCGCTCGCCGAGGTCGTCGAGGGCGCCGGCCAGCGCCTCGAGCACGAGCTCGTCCCAGGGGCGGCCGATCAGCTCCTCGTCGGCTTCCTCCCAGAGGCTCATCAGGTGCGAGTGCCAGCGCCAGGGCGAGGTGACGTGCGGCAGGAAGCCGTTGTCGGCGCGGTCGAGCCAGCGCTCGCAGAGGTCGCGGTCGCCGATCGCGCCGCGGGCGACTTCGCGCGCCAGTCGCAGCAGGAAGGACTGGTAGATGGTGCCGGCGATCGAGTCAGGGTCGAGGCAGCCGTCCCAGCTGCGCAGCCGCTCGATCGCGCTGCGCTCGCGCTGGGCGCTCGGGTGCAGGCGGCTGAGCCGCGCCGCCGCCTCGACGCCCAGCAGTGAGTAGTTGTCGTTCTGGATCACCTCGAAACTCTCGAGGTCGTGCTTCTCGGTCGCTTCCAGCATTTCCTCGATCCGCTTGGCGCGGAAGCCGTCGAGCCAGTCGCTGGTGATGTGGTGCGGATAGTCGTCGCCGACGATGCGGTTGTTGGCGGTGATCACGAAGCCGCTCTCGGGATCGGTCACTTCCGGCAGCTCGTCGTAGGGGACCGTCCCCTCCCACTCGAACTCTCCCGTCCAGCCCGGCTTCGGCAGGTCGGGACAGCCGCCGCGCCGCATCGGCAGGCGGCCGATCAGCTTGTAGCCGATCGAGCCGGAGCTGTCGGCCCAGACCATGTTCGAGGCGGGCGAGGTATGGCCCTCAAGGCTCGCGACCAGCTCGGGGCCGGAGGTCATGTCGAGCAGGTCGTAGGCGGCTTCGAAGGCGGTCGGTTCGCGAGAGCGTCTGCCAGGCGAGCGCCAGCGGCTCTCCCTCGTCGGCGCCGAGCGCCTCGTTGACGATCGGCCCGTGGTGGGTGGCGCGGACCTCGAGCGCGACCGGCTCGGAGCGTCCCTTGACGAAGATCTCCTCGTTCCTCGTCTCGAGCGGCCGCCACTCGTCTTCGAACAGATACTCGCCGCCCTCGATCCGCTCGACGAAGAGGTCCTGGACGTCGGCCATCACGTTGGTGATCGTCCAGCAGACGTCGTTGTTCTGGCCCATGTAGATGCCCGGCATCCCCGGCAGCGAGGCGCCACGGACGAAGCGCTCGCCGTGGCGGAGGCTGACCTCGTACCAGATGCCCGGCATGCTCGGCGAGAGGTGCGGGTCGCCGGCGATCAGCGGCGTGCCGGTCTTCGAGCGGGCGCCGCTGACGGCCCAGTTGTTCGAGCCCGAGGCCTCGGCGGCGAGCCCCAGCGTGCGCCGCACACGGTCGATCTGCTCGACCAACGGCATCCCTTCGCCGCTGAACGGCAACTGGTCGACGACGGGGTTGTCTGCCGGGTAGACGGGGTCAAGCCGCGCCGCCAGCTCCGGGCCGAGCTCGCGGACGAGGTCCGCGCGCAGCAGCTCCCGCTCCCAGTTGGTCGAGAGGCCGAAGGCCAGCAGCTTGCCGAGGCTGAGGATGTCGACTGGCCGCCAGGGGGCGAAGTCCGCTCGCAGAATCTGCATCTCGAAGGGCCGCGCCCGAGCGTCGCGGGCGGCGGCGTTGACGCCGGCGCAGAAGATTCCGAGCCGTTCCCGCAGCAGCGGCTCCAGCTCCTCCACCTCGCGCTCGGCGGTCCAGCGGATTCCCAGCGTGCGCATCAGCTTGTCGACCGCGAGCCCCTCCTCCCCGGCGATCTCGGCGACCCGGCCTTCCACCACCCGCCGGTAGAAGTCCATCTGGAAGAGCCGGTCCTGGCCGTGGCAGTAGCCCTGGGTGAAGAGGAGATCCTCGCGATCGGCGGCCTCGATATGGGGAACGCCCCAGCGATCGCGCCGCACGCTCACCTTCTCGTGCAGCTCCGGGACCTCGATCGTCCCCTTCACCTGCGGCAGCGGCCGCCGCGCAAGACGGTGCCAGAGGAGCGCAACGCCAGAGGCAAGCAGGCCGGTGCCAGCCGCTCCCGCAAAAACTCCAACCCGCGCCGCCCGCTTCATCCTGGCCAGGGTACTGGCTACGTAGCCAGTTTGTTGTTTAGCCGCTTAGGACTTCTGCAGCGAACTCGACTAGCCGGTTGGCGCGGCGCATTACTTTCCGCACCTCCGGAACGCTCATCGCCAGGAATCCATACTGCGCTTTGTCCTTCAGGTTGAGAAGCTCGCGAAGGTCTCCGGCGGCCTCGCTGCCCCCGGTCGTGATCCGAGTGAGAGTTGTCGTCGCAGGGCCGAGTCCCGCGCGAGTTCGTCACCTCACAACCTCCTCAACATGGACCGGATCGGCGATCCGGCGATGTCTATCGCGTCAGCCCGAAGGCTGGTCACTATCCCGGGTTCATCGCGGCGTAGGCGCTCGAGTTCGCCCTCGCTCACCTCGGCTATCCCGGCATGGTTACCGGTCCACTCGAAGACCCGCTCAGCGAGAGCTTCGACCTGTCCTCGCCATACTCCGTCGTCCTCGTCAAGGTCGCGCGGACGCACGAGGAAGATGTCCACATCGCTGTCGAGATCGCCGTCTCCTCGCGCTGCCGATCCGAAGACCGAAACGTGGACCGGCATGGGCTGCCAATCGTTGATTTGTTTTCGCAAGCGGTCGAACAGAAGTTGGCGCAGGGACGCCAGTTCGGCTATCGGCTCGGCGGCGAGGTGATCCCGGTTCAGCGTGTAGACACGGGCCCGACCTGCCTCCTCACTGAGCACGAGACCGTTTCCGACCAGGCGATCAAGAACGCGCTGAGTCGCATCTTGAGATCGACTCGCCAGCCTCGCAACCTCGCGGCCCGTCCGAGGCTTCGTCGATTCGGCCAGGACGGAGAGGACAGCGCTGTCGACCATCGGAAGCATCGATTGAAAGGGCGTCGAGAGATCCATAACAACAGAGTGACATGTATTTCGGTCATATGCGGGAAATTACGTGCATATGCCTGAAATATCAGGCAACCAGGTCGGCCGGCAACCGCCCCTCACCCTCGAGCTTTTCGAGGTGGGCCTCCATCGCCATCGCCGCCATCGGCAGCAGCTCTAGCGGGATGTCGTCCCAGACCGTGGCGAGGAGCTCGGCGCGGGAGCGCTCTCCCTGCTCGAGGGCCTCGAGTAGGCGGCGCTCGCGCATCTGCCGGTGCTCGACGTATTCGGCGAGCTTGGCCGCCGGTTCGGTGACCCAGGGGCCGTGGCCGGGGGCGATCAGCTCGATCTCTTCCCCCTGCAGAAGGGCGAGGGAGTCCATGAAGGCGGCGAGGGAGTTGCCGCCGGGCGGGACGATCGTCGAGCCGAGGCCGAGGACGAGGTCGCCGCTGAAGCAGACGCCGGTTTCGGTCAGAAAGCAGACGTGGTCCTCGGCGTGGCCGGGGGTGGCGAGGACGCGGAGCGCGAAGTGCTCCTCGCCGCCGGTCGGCAGCACCACCTCGGCCTCGAGCTGGTCGGCGCCGGCGGTGTGGTCGCCGTGGGAGTGGGTGAGGAGGACGAGGCCGATGCCGCCACGCTCGCCGGCGGCGGCGCGGATCGCATCGAGGTGGCCAGGGTCCTCCGAGCCGGGGTCGATCACCACGCAGGGGTCGCTGCCGAACAGGTAGGTGTTGGTCCCTTCCAGCGTCATCGGCCCCGGGTTCGGGGCGACGATCCGCAGGACCTCGGGATGACCGGGCGCCTCAGTCATCGACAACTGGCGAGTTATGGGCGCTATAGCGCCCATAACTCGCCAATGGCGGATCCGGCACGGTCAGTTGGAGGCCGCCTCGACCTCTTTGGCGATCGCCTCGCGCGCGTCGGCCGGCTCGAGGACGACGAGGTCGCCGGCGCCGCGGAGGATCTCCCGCACCAGCCAGGGCTTGCCCGCGTATGGCAGCTCGACGACGACGGCGCCGTCGGCCAGCTCCTCGACCACGGTCCGCTCCTCGCGCAGCCAGCGCGCCCGCTCCGGCGAAACCCAGACGCGGGCGACCTCGGCGGTCGGCACCTCGCCGTGGGTCATCCAGCCCTCGACCCCGGCGAACTCCTCGACTTCGGGCCGCGGCTCGAACTTCTCCGCGGAGAGGCGCGCCTCCTTGACCCGGTCGAGCTTGAAGTGGCGGACCCCTGCTTTGGTCAGGTCGTAGCACTCGACGTACCAGCCCTCTTTGCCGTTCTCCAGCCGGTAGGGCTCGACCCGGCGCTCGGTGAACTGGTCCTCGTTCTCCTTGTAATAGGAGAGCTCGAGGACTCGGCTCTCGGCGATCGCCTCGTTGACCATCCGCGCGACCTCGGCGTCGCCGCCGCCGGCCGAGGCGATCTCCAGCCCCTCCTCGGAGGGGTCGTGGCCGAGCGCTTTGACGATTTTGCCGCGCGCGGTCTGCAGGTCGGACTGCGGCAGGTGGTCGCCGAAGAGGTCAATCGCCGCCACCAGCGCCTTCGCCTCCAGCGGCAGCAGGCGGGCCGGACGGGCGAAGTTGTCGCCGTAGGGCTGCGAGTCGACCTCGATCTCGTCGCCGAGGATTTCCGCGTAGAGGACGTAGGTGCCGCCGCCGAAGTTGACGACGTTCAGCAGCTCGACGTCCTCGCGCAGCTCCTCGGGGGTCAGTTCCAACCGGTCACGCAGGTCGGCGGTCTGCAGCCGCTCGCCCTTTTTCGCCGATTCGATCAGCATCCCGGCGAGCGTCACCAGGCGGGCGAAGCGCTCGGGCCGGATCGCCGCCTCGCCGCGGCCGTTGGAGCGGCTGCGCTTCGGCTGCTCCTCGAGCGGGCGGTCGACGACCTTGGCAGGCCGGAACCCGTTCTCGTGGCGCTCGAGCAGCAAGCCGCGGCGCTTCTCGGCCTCCTCGCGGAGGTCGTCGGGGGCCAGCACCTGGGCGTTCTGGCGCCAGCGCAGGACCCAGGCGATCAGCTCGCGCTCGGAGGCATACGCGGTCTCGAAGACGCGGCCTTTGCCGGGTGCGCCGTCGGACTTCTTCACGTTTCGCAGCTCGCCGTAGCTGCCGAAGTCGCGCTCGATCAGCCAGGCGATCCGCTCGCGGATGAAGACCTTCGCCGTCCCCTTCGTCTCCCCCAGCTGCCAGTCGGCGCGGCTGCCGTAGTCGCGGCGGTCGAAGTCCTCCGGCGGCGAGAAGTCGTGCTCGGCCTTGGACGCGTAGCCGACCTTGCCCTGGATCCGTGAGAGGCGGAAGACCCGCACCGCGTCGCGCTCGTGCGCGTGACCTATTAGGTAGAACTGGCCGCCGCGGAAGACCAGATGGAAGGGGTCGACCTTGCGCTTTTCGGTCTCGCCCCGCTCCATCGTGTAGTAGGTGAACTCGATCGTCTTCCGGCGGCTGATCGCGGTCTCGATCTTGGAGAGGCGCTGAGAAAGGTCGCGGCCGCCGGCGGAGGCGGTCATCGCCATCTCAACCGGCGCGCGCTCGCCCTCTTTGAGCGGGTTCGGCTGACCCCAGGCGACCTGCTGCAGGGCCAGGCGCAGCGGCTCGGCGTAGGCGAAACCGCCGTCGGTCAGCAGCATCAGCGCCGTCGAGAGCGCCGCCAGCTCCTCGGCGGCGAAGGAGATCGGTTCGAGGTAGAAGTTCTCCGGCGGCAGCGAGTAGAGCTCGGCCTCGAAGAAGCCCTCGCCCGGCTTCTCGACCCCGAGCTGGATCCCGAGGCTCTCGAGCTCGGCGCGATCGGCGTAAAAACGGCGCGCGAACGCGTCATCGTTCATATCGCTGTAGCCCTCCACCTCACGCTTGATCTCGAGGGCCGAAACCGGCCTCCCCTGTGCCATCAGGAACGAGATCAACGAGAGCTGGCGAATTAGCTTCTCGGTGTCCTTCGCCACTGGCCGGGAGGATAGTCTCCGAGCGACTTATGGACGTTCTCAGAAACCTCTTCGGCAACCTAAGCGCGGGCATTATCCGGCTTTTGGTCACCGTCGGAATCCTCGCCGCCGCCTATTTCTTCCTCGTCAAGCCCGCCCTGGACACGACCAAAGAGATCAGCCACGAAGTCAACGGCACCGTCCAGAAGAGCTTCGAATCAGCCGACCTCGGCGAAATTGACAACACGATCGAAGACGTCAACCACCAGGTCCAGATCGAAATCAGGAAGTCGTTCCACGCCTCCAAGCAACAAGGCGACGCCGACAAGCTGATCCGCTGCATCAAACACGCCCACCAGAACGTGAACCGGATTCAACGCTGCAGCGAACGCTTCCAGTAGCGGCTTAGAGGAGCGCGATCCCGGCGAGGGTCGCGATCACGCCGAGGAGGGAGGCGACCAAAACGCAGAATCCGCTGATCAGCGTCCGGTTGAGGCCGTCGAACTTGGCGTCGATCCGCGTCTCCAAGGAGTTGAAGCGCGCATCCACTTCGGCGAAGCGATTTCTCATCTCCGCTTTGACATCCGCGAACCCGTCGTCGACTTTCTGCTCGAGGGCGCCTACCCTCGTGTCGAGAACGGCGACATTCCTCTCGAGGGCTCCTACCCTTGTGCCGAGCGCATCGACCTTGACGTCGAGGGCATCGACTTTCTTCTCGACACCGCCCACCCTGGTGTCGAGCGCATCGACCTTGACGTCGAGCGCATCGACCTTCTTCTCGACGGCGCCGAGGCGCTGCTCGGTCAAGGTCTCCCTGGGATTCATCATCACCGCCATGATCCTAGCGTAAGTCTTTGTCTGCAACAAAACAAGACATAAAACGCGCGAGAGCGAAGAGTCTTTGTGAATTCTCTGAGACTTCAGGCCGCGCGCTGGGCGAAGAAGGCGCTGCCGGAGAGAGCGCGGTCGAAGCCTGACCAGACCTCGCCGGCGGGGAGCTGGCGCTCGAGGCGGTCGAAGCTGCCGAGGCGGCCGCCGAGGTTGTCGATCATATGGACGAGGACGGCCTCGCGGGTGGCGGGAACGACCGGCGAGCCGTGCTCCAGCTGGCCGTGGTGGCTGAGGATGATGTGGAGGACGCACTGGGCGAGGTGGGGGTCGAAGCCGGGCAGGTCCTCGATCGCCCGGCGCACGGTGTAGTAGCCGAGCGGGATCTCCCCCTGCAGGCGGCCGGCGTCAGTGAGGTCGATCGCCAGCGGGTCGTCGTTGTAGGCGACGCACTTGCCGATGTCGTGCAGGAGGGCGCCGGTGACCGCGACCTCGCGGTCGATCCCGGGGAAGAAGTTGGCCGCAGCCGAGACCGCCTGGGCGACCGAGAGCGTGTGCTCGAGCAGCCCGTGCCGGTAGGCCTGGTGGTAGGTCTTCGCCGCCGGCGCGTCGCGGAAGCGGCGCCAGGTCTCGGACTCGGGGCCGAAGAAGCGGTCGAGCAGTTCGCGCAGCTGCGGGCTCTGGACCGTCGCCAGAAGTTCGCGCAGTTCGCCCTCGAGCTGCTCCGCCGAGACGTCGGACTCGGCCGCCAGGTCCTCGGTCGCGTACTCGTGGTCCTCGGCCTCGCGCAGGGCGCCGATCTTGATCTTCGCCCCCCAGCGGTCGCTGACCTCGAAGACACCGGTGACGAAGACCGGGGAGCCGGTGCAGCAGCGGGCGTAGAGCGCCTCCGCGTCCTCCCAGCAGACCGCCTCGGCGGTGCCGGTCGCGTCGCCGACGGAGAGCCGCAGCCAGGGCTCTCCGTTGCGCTTGCGGCGCAGCTCGCGCGCCCGCACCGCGAAGACACCGTTGACGGGCTGACCGTCCTCGAGGTCACGCAGGGATATCCGGACGGCGGACTCGGCGGGCGGCGGCTCGGGGGCCTCCGGCGCGGTCTCGGCGAACGCCTCGATCTGCGTCTGCTCCGTCATCGTTTCTCCAAGGTAGAGACGAGGGCGGACGCGCCGTAAGGTGCGCTGGTGCCTTCGCCAGCCAGAGAAGTGTGGGGCGCGACCAGCGCCCTCTTCGCCTACCTGACCACGGTCCTGCCGCAGGCGCGGCGGGAGCTTCGGGCGCTCGGGCCGCTGCCACCGGGGAAGAAGGCGAACGCCGAGGCCGTGGCAGTGTTCGCCACCCTCGCTCCTCGCCCGCACCGCGCCGCCGCAGTGCGGGCGATCGTCGCCCTCCAAGTACAAATTGACCTCCTCGACGCGGCCGAAGAGGAGGGCTACGCGGACGGCCCGGAGTTCGGCGAGCGGATCGTCAGGCTGGACGAACGCTGGCCGGGGGCAGCTGCGACCTTGCCTGGCTGGCAGGTCGTGAAGTCATTGCTGGAGGAGGCGGTCAAGCGCTGCGAGCAGGGTCAGGTTCAGACTCACCGCGCCGGCCGCGAGGGACCCGAGCAACTGCGAGATTGGGCGACGAGACTGGAAATCAACCCCAGCTTCCGCTGGTGGGAGATCGCCGCCGGGGCCAGCTCATCGGTCGCCGCCCACGCGCTGATCGCGGCTGCCGCCGATCCCACGACCACGGCCGAGACCGCCGCTCTGATCGACGCCGCCTACCACCCCTCGATCGGCGCCCTCACCGTCTTCCTCGACGACCTGGTCGACCGCGACGAGGACCTTGCGAACGGCGAGCACAACTACCTCGCCTACTGCGCGGACTCCGAGGAGGCAGCCGAGCGTCTGGCCACGATCGCAACCCAGGCCGAGACTCTTGCGGACCAGCTACCCGACGCGCACCGCCACCGGGCGATCCTCGCCGGCGTCGCCGGCTTCTACCTCAGCGCTGCCACCGCGGAAACCCCCTACGCGCAGCCCATTCGCCAGGGGCTGCTCAGGACCCTCGGGCCGGGAGCCAGGCTCCTCACCGCCTTCATGCGCGTCCGCCGTCTCGGGGAGCGCAAATGACCCGGGCGAGCAGGGAGCTTGCCCGGGTCATGAGTTGCGTAGGACCGTGCCGCACAGGGAGAGCGGGACGGTCCCGAACTGGCGCCAGTGCCATCGCCGATCGGGGAACCGACAGATGGGTCGCCCAATAAGAACAGATACGGACCGGTTCGTCAAGGGCAGCCGAGCCTTACTCGGCCACCTGGTTGGCCCACTTCTGCGCCTCGGCGAACCCCAGGTAGGGCAACAGCGTCAGCAGCACGAGCTCCGGCCGGAGCTCTTCCAGGCGATCGAGGCGGCCGATCCTCAGGTGGTCTCCGACGAGCCCGACCATTCCCGCCACCAGGGCCTCGTCTGTGGCCCCCGGAAGCCTGTCTCCGATCGGGGCTTTGACCCGTAAGAGCCCTGCTAAGCGGCCGATGACGCTTTCGTAGCGCTGGAGGCTGTCCGATCCGGAGCGAGCGTCTGCGGCAAGGATCTCGGCCAGCTCAGGGTGGGCGATCGCGTAGTCGACACCGGCGTAGATCCCGGCAGCAACCTGCGCCGGCCACTCCTGCTTGGCGGCGCAGGCTTCGAGCACGGCCGTTTCCAGGTTCGCGAGCGCAATCGGGAACGGCATCGAATTGGAACACTAACAGACCATCCGTCACCATTTTGTGAAGAAAAAGTCGCGCGTTCAGCGTTTCAGCGGGCGCGGCAGCTGCGGGCGATGCCCTGGCTGATCCGGTGGCCGTCGGCCAGGGTGAACTCGACCCTTGCCAAGGAGAAATACCCGGCCGTGCCCTTCGGGGCCGGGCAGGTGGCGCTGAGGTAACTACGCGCCTGACCGCCGTGCGAGAACTTGCGCGAAAGCTCGATCCGGAAGTGGGCGAAACGCACCGACGGGCCCAGGGCGGTGCCGAGATCGGCGACCAGGGCGGTGCCGAAGCGACCGGAGCCGGGCCCGATCCGGAACGGCAGGACGACCACGGTTGGGGGATTCTTCAGGTAGGCGTGCAACATCACCGCCCGGCTCTTGCCGATCCTGCCGTTGAAAGCGCGCAGGTCGGCGGCAGCCGAGAAGGGGGCCTGGTTCGGAAGCGCGACCACCGCCCGCAGGCGGCCGTGGCCGACCAGGGCGCCGCGGCAGGCGGCGAGGGCTTCCGGCGGCTTGGTGTTGCGGAGCAGCCTCTGCGGGCAGACCGGGAGCCCGCGGGTGTCGAGCACGCCCTGCCCCGGCAGTCCCAGCTCGATCCGCCGCACCCGCGGCAGGAGGCCGCCGTCGGCGGTTTCCAGGCCGCCCTCGAGCTGTATTGCGACGGGGGCGGGGCGCTCGCGGGGCAACTTCAGCGGTGCGAGCTGCCCCTCGAGGCTGACGATCAGGTTGCCGCGCTGGCTCCGCTCGGCGCTCGCCACGCCCAGCGTCAGGCAGACAAACGCGAGGGCGACGACCAGCGGAGCGGCCGCTCTCCCCGCACCGTTTCTCACCCGTACCTCGAGAACTTGAAGCTGCACCAATCGAAGCCGAAGGCGAGGACGACGTTGTTGGCGAGGTTGCCGTTGTGTATGAAGCGCGCGGTCAGCCGCTCCGCCTTGATCGGGTGGTCCTGCCGATACTGCGCGGTGATCTGCCGCAGGTAGGACTCCTGTCGCTTCAGGTAGGTGAACCACTGCTTCAGGCGATCGGTGTCGGCGGGCGGCCGGGGAACTGCGGAGATCTGCTTCAACGTCGAGCCGAAGATCGACAATGCCTCGGCGAACTTCTTCGCGGCAACGGCATACCGTTCGGCGCGAACGTCGGTGCGCGCGCCCTTCATCGCCCGCTGCGTCGCCAGCGCGTCGGGCTTGCAGACCTTCTCCAAGCGTTCGACGTATTCGTCGCGCGTCGGCGCTTCGGCAGCAGGGGCGGTCGCGGCGGCAAAAGCCACCGCAACGAGCAGCAGCAGGGTGATTGCGATCGATCTATGCACTGGTCGTCCTCGTCTCTGGCATCAACAGGTTGCGACGGGGGAGGATTCGGTCCAGCAGACGCGGAACGTGCCAGACCCGGTCGCCGAGCAGCAGCATCAGCGCCGGCAGCAGGACGATCCGCACCACCGTCGCGTCGAGCAGGATCGCCACCGTCAGCCCCACTCCCATCTGGCTCACGGTCGCGATCGGCGCAGCCGCGAAGGAGACGAAGACCGCGGCCATGATCGCCGCCGCGCCGGTGATCACCCCCGCCGTCTTCTCGAGCCCGAAGGCGATCGCCGCGCGCGTTGTCGCCGTCGACGTCGTAGCGCTCGCGCATGCGGGCGATGAGGAAGACTGCGTAGTCGATCGAGAGTCCGAAGGTGACGCCGAAGATCGCCCCCGCGCCGACCGTGTCGATGTAGGGATGGCCGCCGAGCGGGTAGCCCGCGGGGATCTGGCAGACCAGCGCCATCACCCCGATCGCCGCCGCCACCGAGGCGAGGTTAAGGACGACGGTGAGCAGCGCCAGCAGCGGCGCCCGCAGGATCACAATCAGCGCCATCAGGGTGAAAAGGACGAAGGCGCCGATCACCAAGGGCAACCGCGCTTCGGTCGCTTCGCCGTAGGTGTTGAGGGTCGCGGCGCCGCCGGTGACGCCGGTCCGCAGGCCACTGGCCGCCGCAAGACCCCGCGGCGTCGGCCTCGAGCCGTTCGCCAACCCGGCGCGAGCCCTCGGTGTTGAACGCATGGGTGGAGACGACGAGCATCCGCGCTGCCTGGCCGCCGCCGTCGACGCTGATCGCCTCCCCCGCTTCGGCGCGGCGCTCGGCCGGGGCGCCGTCGAGGGCGGAGAGGACGAAGTAGCCAGAGTCGAAGAGGCCCGGCGATTGGCGGCGCAGTTCTTCGGCGCCGAGGGCCAGCGGCGTCGCCACTGCGGTCACCCGCCGCCCTGCATTCGCCAACTTCGCCTGCAACGGGTAGGCGCGCCGGGAGCCTTCCGAGAGGCCGCTCTGCAGAGCTCCCGCCCCGTCTTCCAGTTCGGTCAGTCCGCCGGCGAGCCGTTCGGCGCCGTCGCCGAGGCGGTCGAGCCCGCCGCTGAGCTCGTCGGTCGCATCGGCCAGCTTCCCGACCCCCGCTTCGAGGCGCTTGCCGCCGGGGACGAGCCGGTTCATGCCGCCGTTGACCCCTTGGGCGACGTCGCGCAGCCGCCGCACTTCGTTGCGGTTGGCGGCGACGGTGCGGGCGAGGACACGGGCCTGGTTGGCGAGCGGCCGCAGCGATGGGTCCTCGGCGGCGGCGTGTTCGAGCTCGCGGGCGAGCTTGCGCGAGCGAGCTTGCTCGCCTCCCCGCAGGCGCGGCACCAGCGAGCGCAGGCCGAGGGTGAGAGCGAGGCTGCCGACGGAGACTTCGCGCTGGCCGCGGGAGAGGCGCCCGCTGCCCTCCTGCAGTCGGGCGATCGCCCCGGTCGCTTCTTCGCCCCTGCCGGCGGCGCGTCTCAGCTCCGAGGCGATCAGGCCGGCACCGGCGGCCGCCCGTTCGGAACCCTCGGCGAGCAGCCCGCTGCCTGCTGCCCCTTCGGAGATGCCGGCGCGCAGCTCCGCGACCGCACCGGCGGCGCGCCGCAGGCCAGGGCCCAGCTTCTCAAGCTGCTCGGGCCCTTCGGCACCCTCGGCCGAGAGCTTGCTTCCAAGCGAGCGAAGCGGTGCCGATGCGGCGGGCGATCGGGCCGGGCCCGATCACGGTCCGCACCCCCGGCTGGGCGGCGATCCGCCGCTGCCAACGAGCGAGCTGCGCGAGGTTTGCCCGGTCGGTGATCGGGCCGCGATCGGTTGCGGCGACGAGGACGAAGGGGGCCTCCCAGCCAGGGCCGACGGCGCGGTCGATCGTCTCAGCGCTCTGGCGCGCCTGGTTCGAGCGTCGGCAGCTCGTCGATGCCGGGAGCGCCGGTGGAGAAGCCGAGCAACGGCAGGATCAGAAGGACCAGCGGGATCGCGACCAGGCCGGCGGCGAGGGCCGGATTTCGCAGCGCCCTTCCGGCCGCGCCGGCGACCGTGGGAGGCCTCGCCGTCGTCTGCCTCGGCCCGATCCGCCCGGCGTTGATCCGCGGCCCGAGCAGCCCCAGCAGCGGCGGCACCGCCAGGGTGGAGATGACGACGCTGATCACGGTGACGACCGCCGTCGCGGTCGCGAGCGAGAGCAGCAGCGAGCCGGGCTGCAGGAAGGCCGAGAAGACGAAGGCGACGATCAGGGTCAGGCCGGCGAAGAGGGTGGTGCGACCGGCGCTGGCTCGGGTCGCGCCGGCGGCCCGCCAGGGGTCGGGGTCCCGCTCCAGCTCCTCGCGGAAGCGGGAGACGATCAACAGCGAGTAGTCGACGCCGAGCGCGAGGCCCATCATCGTGCAGACGACGAGGGCGAGCGCGTCGATCGTCATCGCCCCGGTCAGCAGCGCGAGAACGCCGCGGCCGGCGAGGACGGTGAGGGCGCCGAAAGCGAGCGGAATCGCCGCGGCGACAACCGAGCGGAAAACGAAGAGCAGGACCAGGATCAGCAACGGCGCCGCCAGCAGCTCGGCCCGCTCGGTCGAGCTCAGCGATTCCTCCTGCAGAGCGCGGGAGACGGAGGCGAAGCCGGACTGGGTGGCGCTGACGGGCTCGTGCACCTGCCCGTCGAGCGGTCGCTTCCAAGGCCGGGACCGTCTCCCGCATCGCCTCTTCCAGTGGTACGTGGAAGTCGACTAAAACGAGGGCCTTTTTGCGGGCGGGGCGGAGGGCCGCGAGGGCACCACGGTCCCAGGGGGAGATCACCGTAGCCGCGGGTTCCCGCCGCAGCGCCGCGACCAGCCGGGGGCCCTGCCGATCGATCGACGCCGCCGGCCCTTGCAGCAGGACGACGAAAGGGGACGAGGCGCCGAAATGGCTTTCTGCCAGGGTTTCACCATTTGATGCAGAGGTTCCGGGAACATCCAGCGAAAGCGGCGCGAGGTCGTCCTCGACTCCCAGGCCGACGACGCCCAGCACGAAGCAGGACAGAACGACGGCCGCGAATCCGATCAGGGCACCGCGGCGCTTCACCTGCGGGTTCCCTCCCCCATTGGACGCCGAGTCTAGGGCAGCACGACTACGCCGGTGGTACGTAGTTGTTCATGGACAGGGTGGCGGCGGGGCGGTCACGGGGCGAAGCGAACGACGAGGCCCTGCTGATCGAAGCGAACCCCGCGGCGGACGGCGCCGGCGACCATGAGGCGCCCCGTGTCGTCGATCAGCGGCTCGGTCGCTTCCGCTTCGGTGCCGCCGAAGAACGACTTGAAGATGCCGTCGCCGAAGAAACTGCGGTCGAGGCGGCCGTTCGGCAGGTAGCGGATCACGGTGAAGCTCCCCGGACCGCCGCTCCTGGAGCGGGCGGCCCGGGCACTGCGTCCGGCGATGACGATCCGTCCACGCGAGTCGACGACGATTCCCGCGGCGGAAGTTTCGGTGTTGGCGAGGGTGCGGACGAACCCTCCGTCCCCGAAGCTGCGGTCGAGGGTGCCGTCCGGCAGATAGCGTGCGACGACGCTCTGCTTGTGCAGAGAAACCCCGCTGAGCGCTTCCAGCGAACCCGCCACCAAAAGGCGGCCGCGACGGTCGCGGGCGAGCTCACCGCCGGTGAAGCACGCGCATCCACGGCGGCTGGAGGGGTTGACCTCGACGAGGCCGTGGCCGGCGAAGCTGTGGTCGAGGCTACCGTCGCGACGCAACCGGGCCAACATCAGCGCGCCGTTGTCTTCCCCAGAGGCGTAGATGGTCGCATCGGGACCGTTTGCAAGGTCGGCGAAGCCGGCCTGCACGTAGTAGCGCGTCTCCCCCTCGGGCGGCGGCGGCAGCGCGGTTCGGCCGCCGCGCCTGCCGCCACCGAAGCGGCGATTGAGGAGGCCGTGCGGCCCGTAGCTGCTGACGACGGCCCTGGCGGTTTCGCCACCGAGGAGGAACCCCGCCCCCCTGAAGAGGATCGAGTTGATCGACATCCCGCTCTGGAGCCTGGTCGGAGCTTGCGGGTTGAGACGGTGGCGACCGAAGTCGCGGTCGATCGCGCCGCCCGGCAACAGCCGCCACAGGTAACTGCTGCCGACGAGAATCCCCTGATCGGGCTCGACCGCGAGCACGTCCGCGGACAGGATGCCCGTCCCCTCCGCTTCTTCGGCGGGTTCGGGAGCGCTGTCCTGGTCGGCGGGGGTGACCTCGACGGTTCCGTCCTTGCCGAAGCCGCGGTCGATCGTGCCATCGGAGCGATAGCGGGTGAGCAGAAACGAATCGCGGCCCCCGCTCGCCGCGAGAAGTCGGCCGTGGCGGTCCAGGGTCACGGGCCCGGCGGACATGCCTGGCACCAACACGCGACCGGCCCGGCCGAAGCTCCTATCGAGGCGCGTCGCGCCGGCAGCTGTGGCGAGACCGGCCGGCAGCTGAGATGCCAGCGCAAACAGCGCGAAGACGAGAAGAGACGCCAACCCGCGCAAGCGCGGAGATCCCCAGCCGAAGCCAACCATGCCTATCCCTTTCCCCAGGCCGTAAAAATGAAACAACTACGTACCGCAATCAGTCCTTACTCGCGGCTTGAGCGCGCGGCTCCGGCCACTTTGCGCGCGCAGATGGACAGCCACTCGCGTACCAGGAGCGCAGACGCTTCCCGTGTTGACTAGAAGCCCGTTCTTCCCCCCGCGCAGCGTCACCGCAAGCTTGTCGATCGGGACGTCGGGGAGCGAGCCGAAGCTGACCCAGAGGCGCCCCCCCGCCGAGCTGAGGCTTCCCGACAGCTCGACGTCGACCCTGCCGTGCAGACTGGCCGCCAGCCCAGGAAGCCGCCCGCCGCTCGAGCGCAGGAACACGGGGCCGCTGAGCGGATGGTCGAGGAGCGGGGTCCAGACTTTGACCTGGCCCACCACCGAACCAGCGGGGCAGGCCGCCGCGGCCAATCGCTCGCGCGTACACACCGCCCGGATATGCCGGCTGTCCAACAGCTCGGCACCGGGGAGAGCGGCGCGGACGCCGCGGAGGTTGGCGTCGCCCCGGCGGCCGGCGAGGACCGCGCGCAGCCCCGGGTGGGCACCGCGGTGGGTCGGGCCGAGGAGCCGCATCGAGAGCCTCGGCTCGAAGGCAAGTCGCTGACAACCGCCAACCTGGAAGCGGTTGAGGAGGCCCGCAACCTGGCCCGGGACCGAGATCGCCTCGCCCCTCACCGCCAGCGGATCGCAGCTGGTCGGGTTGCGGATGAACCCGGGTCTGTCGACGTCGACGGCGATGCTCCTGATGCCAAGAGGGATGCCCTGAAGGATCGTCGGGAACGGATCGGCGGCGATCGTCAGCTGAGCCGTCCGGGGGTCGATCCGGAGAGCGGCCCGCACGAACACGGTGCCGAGGTCGAAGGGCCCGGCCACGGCCGGAGTGACGATCGCGAGGCTGAGCGGTGCGCCCTTGTAGGGGCCGGCCAGGTAGGCGTGGCCGTGGACGTAGAGAGGACTGCCCGAGCCGGCGGCGATGTTGACGCTGCCGACCTCAGAGCGCCCGGGGCAGGAGGGGCTTGCCTGCTCGAGCACGCCCGCGCCGGCAGCTCCGCGCGCCGCGGCTGCCGCGATCTGGGCCTCCGAGCACTCGCGCACACCGGCGATCGCGGCGCTCAGCCCCGGCGGCAGGGTGACGCTCAACGCCCGCAGCTGCTGCGAGCCGCTCGCGCGCGTCAACCTCAGCACGAACGGGCTGCGGGCGCCGGCGGTCGGTGCCAGGGTTCCGGCTTCGAAGGCGGGGGAGTTGGGTGCCTGGCCCTCGCTCGCGGCACAGGCGCCGCCACCCGGAGCGGAGACGATGCTGAAGGAGTCAGACGGCTGGGCGTCGGCGCCTGCGGGCGTGCTCCAGGGCGTCAACACGCTCGTCGTCGGATGCGGGCCGCAGGTCATCGGAGTCGTGAAGATCGCCTCTGGGCCGGCGAAGAAGTCGAGGGCCAGGTCTTCGAAGGGCAGCTGCGGGAGTTCCTCGAAAGTCACGGTCAGCTGCCCGCTGCGCGGGTCCGGCTCGACGCTGCCCGCGAGCTTGATCGTCACGCCCCGGAGCGGGTCTTCGGCGACGACGTAGAGGGCGAGCAGAGACCCGAACGGGTTGTCTCCCTGCTCGGCAAGGTAGACCGCCCCTTGCAGCGGCTCGTCGAGCAGGGGCGTCGTGATCCTCGCGCTGCCGACCTTGGCCGCGTCGGGGCAGCTCTGAGGGGCCAGGGAGAAGCGGATCGCACCCTCACCCGGCACATAGCCGATCTGCGCCTCAGAGCAAGCCCCCAACCCGGCGGCTGCCGCGGGGTTCAGGGTCATTCCCGGCGGCAGGGCGACCTCGATGCTCTCGAGCTGGGCGGTGGCGAGGCCCTCGGGACGATCGTCTTGGGGCTGGTGGACGTTGAGGGTCAGCCCGGTGGGGCTGTCGGTGAGGTCGGTGGTGGGCTGGGAGCTGATCGTGGGTTCGAATTTCAACGCGTTGCAGCCGTCCAGGCCGGTGGGGAGCGCGCCGCTGCCGAGGAATTCGACGGTCTTGCTCTCGAAGGCGCCCGGACTCTCGACCGAGTCGACCCGCAGGGTGGTCTGCAGCGGGCCCGCACAGGCGGTCGGAAGGCTGAGGAAAGGAGCGGGGTCGGCGTCGCTGGAGCAGCCTTCGACCAACTCCCCTTCTGGCCCGTCGGGGAAGCAGATCCGTTCAGGGTCGTGACCCGAATCGCTCGGCACCCCCCAGAGGTGCTCGGTGATCGAGTGGATCTCCACTCTGGTGGGAACGATGGGGTCGACGGCGGTTATGCCGTAGTCCGCCGCGCTCCGTGGCGAGGCGTCCAACAGCACCGCGCTGTTGTCGATCGAGAGACCCAGGGTGGCGGGCGAACCGGGGTTGGGGGTGAGGTTGTAGACGCCCGCGTGGAAGGTTGCCGGGAGCCCTCTGTTGATGTCGGCTACGCCGACCTGGGTATCGCCGGGGCAACTCGGCAGATCGCCGCTAACGAAGTCCGCCCTGCTACAGCGCGGCGTCGCGCCAGGGTTCGCGATCAGGCCGGCCGGCAGGTCGATCGCGACGCTGCGCAGGGTCCCTTCGGGCGAGCCTTCGCCGTCTTCGTTCAGCGCCAGCTCGAAGGTGACTCCGTAAGGATGCGAACCCGCCTGAAAATCGACTGAACCGGCAGGATTCGTCGCCGTAGCGCTAAATGCAGCGATACCGAAGCTCGCCCGGGCAGGGGAGACCGAAAAGAGCGCCGAGAAGAGGATCGCCGTCATCACGGCGACGCCCAAAGCCAGTCCTCGGCGTATTTCAGCTCTAGCGATCAGTCCATCATTTTAATGGCCGGCGATCTACTCGGCCCTGGTAGGCGTGATGCCTGGCTTCCGGCGCGGGCTGAAAAGTGCGACGCCGAGCCGCGTGGGGCGGCCCGGCGTCGTGACCGGCATACGGCAGCGACATGCCGCCCAGCCAGATCGCACCGTGTCACATGAGGAACAAAGTGCTCAGTTTCGTGGTCTCGAGGTGGATAGACCCTTCGATCCACACTGGTACCCCTGACATTTTCAGGCCGCTCCCGCTGGAGCCGTTTAAGACCAGCGAGTTGGTTTCATTATCAAACGAACCCGTGAGGGTGCCGGTGATTTCGAATTTACCCGAACAAGAGGTTTCAAACGAGAACAACACAGTGCCACCAGCGGCCGTAAAGGATACTGACTGGCCTGAAGTGATGCCCAACGATTCGTAAGCCCGAACCTTCCCTTCGAGGACGGTACAAGTGCCGAGGCTCGGGTTGTATTTGCAATTGCTCATCGTGAGCAATGCCGGACTGCCGGCAATGGTTCCGGCTCCGCCTCCTTTTGGATTCAGGACCGACGCTGATCCGGCACTGGACGAATACGTACATTCGATGGTGTATTTCCCCAGCCCAATTTGATAGGTCAACCTGAATGGTTTCGAATTATTAGAAAAAACCGCGGTCGAGGTCCCTTCTTCTAGCTGAATGCGTTCAAAATCTCCAACCGCATGGGTATGACATCCGCCGGTGTATTGACCTTCACCGGTGCCTACTTTTTTGCACGAGTACCAGTGCTCTTCCGCGGCCGAGGCCGAGCTGGCGGCTAGGCCACTTAGTAGAAGCGACGCGACCAAAGCCAAGCCAAGGACCGGGATGAGCCCCCGGGTCTTCCTGGGTTTCTTGAGCATTTATAAACTCCCCCTCCCGGGCTCAGCCCGAGCGTTAGGTTTCCTTACTGCTTCGATCAAGCCTCGCCGAACGAGTAGGCCTGCCGTCGTGTCAATCTGACACGGTAGGTCCAGCTAAACGGGCGAAGTGGAAATCGTAGAGCGGGGAGATGGAGCGCAGGTCATCCCTCCACGCGCAGAGCGGCCTCCAGCTCCGCCGCACACACACTCAGGGGACGTCCGATCCGCTCTTCGACGGTTCGCAGGCGTCTGCCGACCGCCTGTCGGCTCACCCCCAGCATTGCCGCCGCCGAAGTGACGTTGCGCTCTGACGCAAAATAGGCTTCCAGGGTCTTCCGGGCCACCGCCCCGCCATCGCGTTCCACCGCCAGCGGCGCCAGATAGAGCTCGCGGAGCGAAGTGACCAGGAGGTCGTCGCGCAGCATCGAGGCGACCAGAGCCACCTCGCCGTAGCGCACAAACGCTTCGCCGCTGCGGAGCGCGATCGGCAACGCTGCCTCGGCCTGGCGGTGGGTGAGGCGCCAGCCGGCCAGCCCCTCCCCCGGCTCCCCGATCGCGATCGTTACGCCGACGGGGAAAGCCCGGGAGGCAAGTGCCGCGAGCTCGTCTTGGTCGAGCCCTCGCCTGAAGCCGAGCCAACCCCAGACCGTGCTTTTGTCGTGACGAATCAGCAACGGGCGACGGTCGAGCGACTCGGCGACGGCGCTCAGTGTCTCCGCCGCCGCTGGCCCCGACGCGACGAACCCGAGATGCCATGCCTCGAAGTCATAGGCGAGCTCGGAAGTATCGATCAGCTCGCCGGCGAGGAGCTGCTTGACGCGCGCGGCGAGACGCTGCTCGGCTGAACCCGGGCGGGCCTTCGCCTCGCGCGCGTACTCCTCGCTGACCGCCGAGATCAGGCGATCCAGTACCGCGGCCTGCACCCGCAGAAGTCGCTTCAGCGAGTTGCCTTTCAGCGGCCCCCCACGTTCAGACTCCTCGATGATGAAGTCGCCGAGCAGCGTGTAGCCGGCCAGGTAGCGGCGGAGGACGGTTTCGAGCTTGACACCGTGCCTTGCCGCAAGACGTGCCTGAGACAAAAGAACCGTAGGGATCGGCTGAGGACGGTCCTCGCTACGCTCGACGGCGGCGATCCCATACTCGAGGGCGGCTGACACCACCGCCGGCAGGCCATCGGTGTACTCGCTGTCAGGGCTTTCGGCGGCGTCGGAGATCGACCGGATCCGGGTCAGCGTCGCCTGTTCGATCTCCGAACGGCGCTCGTGGAGGCGACCGACGAGGCTCTTACGCACCTCCTCGATCCGCATCGCGATAACTTCTCACCCCTTTGCTGCCACCATGCCGATATCGGTGGTCTCTGAGCTTTGGATCTGACCCTAGAGTGGACCAGGAAGGATCGTCAAGGCCGTCAGTAAGTCAGTGATACCTCAGTAGTTAATCGTCTAGTGGATCGATCGCTAAGGTAGGTAATTCAAAGCATAGAAGAGTGGAGGCAGCTGGGATGCATGTGCTCGACGACCCTTTGATTCGCTCGGCTACACATTGGCGCAGAGTGATCACCTTGTCGAAGGCCTCACGGTGGATTTCGGCGAGTTCGCGCCAGCCGCGCTCGTCGAGAAGCATGCGTACATGCGCCGAACACATGTCGCTGCGCGAGTTGAGTGTTCCGGCCTTGTGGGCACGGCTGGCGTCGACGCTGAGGCACTTGATTACGTGGGCAGAGAACCGGTGTCGTTGCTCCGGCGAAAGGGCCCCGAATTCCTCATCGTCGATGATCGGGTCCAGGGTGGCGCGGTAGTAGTTCTCGGCGACACCGCGGCGCTCTCTTCTTTCCACCAGTCGAACTAGCCCCTCGCGGCGAAGCCGGCGCAGCTGGTGGCCGACGCTCTCCGCCGGGACTTCCAGTTCAGCCGCAATTTCCCCCGCGCTCGCGGGTCGCTCGGCGAGGATTCCCAGAATCGGTCCGCGCAGGGAGTGCGTAAGCGCGGCGACCATACGAGAGCGCAGCCCGTCGGCGGTGGCTTTCTCCTCCTCTTTCGGGGCGATCAGGTGACTCACCGACGCACACCACAACTTCGAGTCAGCGTGGAGCTCAGGGTGTGAGCGCCCTGAAAGCCGAAGGTAGCCTTGGCGAAGGAGAAGACAGCGCCGGGAAACCCCTGAGGCGCGGGACAGCTGGCGCTCAGATAACTGCGCCTCTTTCCGCGATAGGTGAAGCTGCGGCCGAGGTTGAGCGAGAGGCCGGTGATGTAGGCGGAGCTGCCGGTGACGCTGGGCAGAGCAGCACGCAGGGTGGTGCCGAAGGTGCCCTTGCTCGGCTCGATCGCGAATGGCAAGGTGAAAGAGGTGGGGACGGGATCGGTGCCGTAGACGTGGGCGAGGATCGCGGGCTTGCCGTGGAGGCGGCCGTTGAAGGCGTAGACCTTGCCCTTGGCCGGGAAGGGAGCCTGCTGGTTGAGCAGGACCTTGGCGGAGAAGCGCCCTTCGCCGACCAGGGAGGCGCGACAGGCCGCCAGCGCGTTGGCGGTGGTCGAGGGCTGGATTTCGCGCAGCTCGCAGATCGGCAGGCCCCGCGGCGTGAAGTGGCCGAAGCGGTTGATCGCGATCGAGATCCGCCGCAGCTGCGGCGGCGTGCTCCGGTCGGTCGAGGCGATCTTGGCGGCGACGGCCACCCTGACCGGAGCCGTCTTCCGGCGCGGCAGCGCATGCGGGGAGAGCCTGCCGTCGAAGCTGACCCGCAGATTGCCCCGCTGAACGACCTCTGAGGTGGAGGCCGAGGGGCCTTTTCCGGCGGCGCGGGGAGCACCCGAGCCGCGGGAGGCAGCCCCAGCTCCGGCCGCAAGCGGCACCGCGGCGGGAGGAACAGGCGCGAGAGCGGCGGCGAGCGAGGAGGTGGCCACGTAGGGCCCGAAGACAGCGACGTCGGCTTCTTCGTCGTTGCCGCTGGTGGCGTAGAGCCTGCCGCCGGCGAACGCCAGGCCGGAGGGTTCTCCGTCGATGATCCTTTCGCCGAGCCGACCGAGGAATTCACCGGCGACCCCGAACTCATAGATCGCCGCTTCGGGGTGCTCGAAGCCCGGCTGGGGGTTGTCGACGACGAGCATGTGTTCGTTGCTGGGATCGATCGCGACCGTGGCATCGACAAGCGAGTGGAAGCCGCCGCCCGGGGTCGCGGCGCCGTCGACGACGCGCACGGGATCGACCGGGTCGACCGTCGATTCATAGACCTTCACGGTGGCGTCGGCGGCATCCGGGACGTAGACCCTGCCGGCGAATACCGCGACCCCGTAGGCATCCCCGAGGCTGCCGGAGCCGATCAACAGGGGCTCGCCTTCCCCGTCGAGGACCGCCGCCCCCGACGGTTCATAGACGGCGACGCGGGTGCGTTCGTCGACGTAGACGTTGCCGCTGGCCGGGTCGACCGCGACCCCGGTCGAATTCGATTTCGGAGAGCCGAAGCCGAGAGTCGAAGGCAGCAGCCGGCTGACCGCGCCGTGCCAGTCAGCGGCGTAGAGGGCTCCGCCCGCCGAGGTCGCGAGCGCGCAGGGGCCGTCGAGGGGATTACCGGCGAGGCGCGACTGGTAAGCGCCGCTGTTGAGGCTGAAAGTGTCGATGTCGTGCTGGTAATAGTTGGAGACATAGATGAGTCCGCCGGAGACGGCGACGCCGCAGGCGCCTTCGATCTGGCCGCCGGGAACTTCTTTGGTTTCGAGTTCGGGCGACGACAGCAGCGCTCGTTCGGCCTGGGCGAATGGCGCCGGCGCCAGCGCGATGGCCAGGGCGCTGAGGACGACCGGCCAGAAGCGGCGGGCACTCGGCCGGGTCGCGGTGGTGTCGGGTGCGGTCATCGTCCTGATCCCTTCTTCCTGTGCTTGCGGTGGTGCTTGCCGCACTTGACGGCGAGCCGGGGGTGGAACTTCACCCCGAGGTCGTTCTGGCCGACGAACTTCGCGGTGCCTAGCCGCGGTGCTCCGCAGAGGTTTTCGGAGTTGACCAGGAGCCCGTGCTTGCCGCCCCGCAGGGTCATCACGAATTTGGAGACCGGGGCATCGGGGAGGACGTCGAAAGTCCCCCGCAGGCCGCCTTTGAACGAGTCGATGGCGCCGACCACGTCGATCGCGATCCCCTTGCCACCGCCGCGCAGGGCCGCCACCAGGTCGGGCAGGTCGTTGTCGGAACCGCGCAGGTAGACGTTGCCTTCCAGCGGTCGGTCCAGCAGCGGCGTGAACGCCCGGGCACGCCCGTAGACCGAGCCGCCGGGGCAGGCTTCGCGGGCGAACTGGCCGCGGGTGCAGATCGTCTCGATGTGTTCCTGGGCGAGGAACTCCGCCGGAGGCAGGGCAACCGAGGCGAAGCCGATGTTGGCGTCGCCGGGACGGGTCTTGACTTCGGCCCGCAACGAGGGATAGTCGCCGCGCTTGGTGGGGCCCTTCAGCTTCAGGCTGAGCTTGGGCCGGAAGCCGAGTGAGCCGCAGTTGAAGGCCTGGAAGGGGCTGGTGGCGACCGCGGTCGAGTCGTCGGAGGGATCGCCGAAGCGCTGGCCGGAGCCGTTCAGGGTCGAGGCGACGGAGAAGGGTTCGCAGCTGGTCGGGTTGAGGGTGAGGTTGGGACGGGAGATGTAGACGCGGATGTCGCGCAGGTGGATCGGGATGCCGTCGATGATGTGGGGGATCGGGTCCGAGCCGGTCGAGTCGATCGAGACCCGGGCCGTCCGCGGGTCGACCTCGATCGCCGAGCGGACGACGACGACGCCGAGGTCGAAAGGCCCGACCGTCGCCGAGTCGATCGCGACGATCGAGAAGGTCGAGCCGTGGAAGGGCCCGGCGAGGTAGAGCCCACCGGGTGCGTAGGTGAGCACCGAGCCGAGCCCGTAGCCGGCCACGGTGTGGCCGATTTCCGAGGCCGGCGGGCAGGAGGGGTGGGCGGCCTCTTCGAAGCCGCCGCGCAGCTTCGCCGCCGCGATCGCCGCCTCGGGGCAGTAGGGAATCGAGCCGATCTTCCCCGTCAAACCCGGCGGCAGGGTCGCCGAGTAGGAGGTGATCTCCTGCTCGGTGTCGCCGCGGGTGAGATGGAGGTAGAAGGGACTGTAGGAGCCGGCGTTGGAGTTGATGGTGCCGGCCTGGGCCTGGGGCGCGAACGGGGTCTGGCCCGAGGGGCAGGGGCCGCCGTCGACGCCGGCGGCGATCGCGAAGGGAGAAACGCTGTGGCGGACGGTGCCCGGCGCCCGCCAGGGGCTGAGGTCGATCTCGGTGGCGAAGGCGCCACAGGCCGGCGGGGTTGCCAGCGGACTGCGCTGGCCTTCGCGGAAGTGCACCTTGAGGTTGGTGTAGGGGAGCTGGGGCAGGTTGTCGAAGGTGGCGGTCAGTCGCCCGCTGGTGGGATCGGCGTCGAGCCGGCCCGCGACCTTGACGAGGATGCCGCGCTCGGAGTTCTTCGCCACCAGGTAGACGGCGAGCAGGGTGCCGGAGGGGTTGTCATAGGGCGCGGCGAGGAACAGCGCCCCGTCGATCGTCTTTTCGAAGAGCGGACTCTGAACCGTAAAGTCGCCGATCTTCGAGGCGTTGGGGCAGCCCGCGCCCGGCGGCGAGGAGGCCGTCTCGGCCGCGTACTGCGCCCGGGTACAGACGCCGAGGCCGGCGCCGACGGAGGGATTGATCGTCATCCCTTCGGGCAAGGTCACGACGGCCTCCTTGACCGGCGAGGGCGCCCGCAGCTCGGGGACGAAGAAGCCGGTGTTGTCGACGTCGAGGTTGAAATCGAAGCCGCTGGGCGAAGAGGCGCGCGGGTCGGTGATCGTGGCGGCCGGGAACGGCGTGAAATCGAGCGTGTTGCAGCCTTCGAGGCTCTGGCCGGTGAAAACGCTATCCACAGCGCCGGAGGGTGCCTGCCAGGAGCTGGCGGTGGCGGTGAAGATCAGCGGCATGTCGCAAGCGGTCGGCAGGGTCAGGTAAGCGGTCGCGGGGTTGAATCTGGGCGGCCCGATCGAGCATTTGGCCCAGCCGAAGCCAGGCTCGAGCTCGTTCAGGCAGTTACCGCGTTGAGAGTTGTGAACGACGTTCCAGGGGGTCCCCCAGATGTTCAGCGTCAAGCCCCGGATATTGACCAGCTGCGGGATGTTCTCGGCGAGGAGGCTGAGGCCGTATTCGCCTTCCGCCTGGCGCACGTGGGGGATGAAGGTGATCGGCGCGCCGTAGGGATTGAAGCCGAGCTCGGAAGGCGCGCCGGGCGGCGGGACGAGGTTGAAGACGCCGAAGGTGCGGGTGACGCCGCCGGCGAAGGAGGAGCGAACCTCGACGGTGCCGACTTGGCTGCGGTCCGGGCAGCTCTCCCCCGTCAGCGGGTCTGCTTCGAAGGGCGAGGTGCGAGGCGTGTGGAACTGGGCCAGCGTGCACTGGGGCACGGCGGCGGGGTTTTCGATCAGCCCCGGCGGCAGGTCGATCTGCAGGTCCTTGACGTCGCCGTCGGTGAAGGGGACACCGGGTTGGCCGGGGGATTCGGGGCCGAGGTTGAAGTTCACTTCGGTGCTGAGCGCCTGCGGGTGGGAGCCGGCCTGATGGTCGACGAAGCCGCCCTCGCCGGCGGCCACCGCGGTGAAGCCGCTGATCCCGAAGCTCGCCTGGGCGGGGGCGGCGAGGATCAGCAGCGCCACCACGCTTGCCAGGATCGCGGCCGCACGGCCACCGCTGCGGTCGGCGATGCTCATCTGTGGCCCTGCCGTTTGCCGGCGCGCTTGTGGTGTTTCTTACGGTGGTGCTTCTTCTCCCGCTTCGGCTTGGCGATTCGCGGGGGTGGGTTGGCGGAGTTGCGGACCAGGGTGCCCGGGGTCGGGTCTTCGGGAGCCGCGGGCAGGGCCTGGCAGGCATCGCCGATGCAGGGGATCGGCTCCTGCGGCACCGCGAAGCCGCCGTCGACGCGGGCGTCGTAGAGGTCGAAGGAGCCGGGGTCGAGGGGGAACAGCGAGCTGTCGGTGAGAAAGAAGGCGTCGGAGCCGTTGGCGGAGGCGTCGATGAAGGTGGAGGCGAGGGCGCTGCGACCGCTGGAGATCAGTTCGACGCAGCCGTTTTCGCGGTCGCAGCCGCCGGCGCCGGGAGCCTCCCACTCGTAGACGTCGGGGCGCAAATTGGTGTCCTGAGTCGCCAATGAATCGCTGGAGTCGAAGAAGACGCGCGAGCCGTCGGCGGAGAGGGAGCGGGGCTTGTAGACCCGGGTGGCACCCTCCCCTTTGCCGTTGGCGACGGCACCGGCGATCGAGGAGGGGCCCTTGGGCCGTTCGCCGGTCGGGTTGCAGGAGACGCAGGTGAGTTGCGCCGGGCCGCCAGCCGGAAACGGGCCATAGAGGAAGACCTCGGTGGCGCCGTTGCTTTCATAGCCGGTCAGATCGGCGGCGGAGAGGAAGAGAAGGTGGGAGCCGTCGGGGCTGACGCGAGCGGTCCCGGTCGCGGGGGGATAGTCGCTCGTTGCCGCGGCGGCGGCGACTTTGGTGTCGGTGCCTTCGTTCCAGAGAAAGAGGCCGGCGGCGCCCACGTAGTAGACGTGCGAGCCGTCGGCGGAGGCACCGAGGACGCCCTGGACTCCGCCGCCGGGAGTGAGATCGGCAGCCGTTTCGGTGTCGGCGTCATAGCGGTAGAGATGGCCGCCTTCGGTGTAGAAAATGAAGCGGTCCCCGCTCGAAGAGGTCTGGAAAACGGCTCCAGGCCCCGCGGTGGAAGGCAGCAGGCTGATCGGCTCGAGCCCTCCCCCGCTCCATTCATAGAAACCGCCTTCGCTTTCGAAGACGATGTGACGCAGGTCGGGCGAGGCGGTGATGAGGCGCAGTCCGGGCGCTTCGGGCAGGTGAGTGAGGGCGCCGGTCGCGCTCTCGCGCAGCAAGTAGGCAGGTGGGCATTCTTCGCCTGCCGCACAACGGCGTCCGTTGCGCAGCAGGCCGCGGGTGAGGTCCACCGAGAAGAGCTGGTACGGGGCGCCGTCGGGTTCGTCCCCGTAGCTGCCTGACAGCAACGGCGTGGTGATGTTGTCGCTGGACCAGCCGCCGGCTCCGCGCGTCGCCAGGTACTGGCTGGCGGGCGGTGCTCCCTGGGGTTCGGAGCCGAAGGAGTCGGCGGAGCTGTAGGTGAGGGCGTTGCCGTCGGCGGCGGCCTGCAGCACGTCACCGCCGAAGTTCCCCCCGAAGCCCTGGATCGCGCCGCCGTTTTTGTCGATCGGCGAGACCATCTCCCAGCCGCGGTTGTCGAGCAGGCGGAAGAGGTTGGTCGGCGCCTCCGTACCGAGGCTGCGCTCGGGGCCGATCGTGGTGCCTTCCGGGTTGGTTGCGACCGCCCGGTAGCGATAGACGGTGGCCGGGCTGAGGCCGGCGAGGTGCTGAAGCACCGTCACCAGACCAGAGCCGGAGCCGATCGCGGCGGCACCTCCTGGCGGCGCTTTGGCGGCGCCGCTGAAGCCGTCACGCGGAGGAACCGCGTTGAGGTTCGCCCGATAGGCGGCTTCGCTGAGGTACTCGAAGCGATAGGTGGTGCTGGCGCCGTCGGGGCTGATCTGCGCCCGCAGGCTGGCCGAGGTGGCGGTGACTTCCTCGACCCAGGTGGCCTGGATCGACGGTGCGGTGGCGGCCGAGGCGGGCGCCGGGCCGGCGGCGAGCGCTCCGGCGCAGAGGAGAGCCGCGAGCAGCTGTCGCCGGATCAGCGCGCGTGTCACCTAGCTCACCCCCGGGACTTCTTGTGCCCGCCGTCGCGGTTCGCCGATCGCTTCTGCTTGTGGTGCTTGTGCTTCTTCACGCACCTGCCGTGCTTGCGGACGAAGCCCTTCCTGCAGGTTTTGGACTTGGGATTGGGCGGGCCGACGAAGGTGGCGCTGGCGGCCGTCTGCTCGCTCGGCGGGGCCGCAGCCGCACCCCGGCAGGCCTGGCCCGCGCAGGGTGGGCTGAGGACTTCGGGGATGCCGCCGCCGACGCGGGCGTCGTAGAGGTCGGTGAAGTCGTTGCGGTCCTGGGGCACGAGCTGGTCGGTGGTGGTGAAGAAGACGTCCTCGCCGCTCGCCGAGGCGTCGAGGAAGACCGAGTCTTTGGGCCCGCGGCCACTCGAGATCAGGCTCAGGCAGCCCTTGGCCCGGGTGCAGTCCCCGACTCCCACCGGCTCGAACTGATAGATGTCCTGGATCCGGCCGTTGGTGTCTGACTGGACCAGGGCGTCGAGGCTTTCGAAGAAGAGGCGGCCTTCGCCCCCGGGGGGGAGGTTCCGCGGCTGGGGGAAAGAGTCGCTCGCGGTGTAGATCAACGAGAGGGTCGAGCCCCCCAGCGGCCGTTCCCCGCTCGGGTTGCAGGAGGCGCAGGTCAGCGTCTTCTCCACCGCGTCGTACTCGAAGACCTCCGGGCATTCCTGCCTTCCTTCCGTGCCACTGCCGATGCAGCTTTTCGTGTTCCGTGGCAGGTTTTCGTAGCCGGTCAGCCGCGCGATTGATTGGAAGGCGAGGAAGCGTCCGTCCACGCTTACCTGCGCCAGCCGGCTGCCGGGGCCCGCGCGCCATACCCCCAGCTGCACAAGGTCGCCTTGATTGTTGTCGTTAATTTCCAAAGGGGGTCCCACCAGTCTGCCGATGAAGCTCACCGCCCCCGCTTCCCACAGGTAGAGGTTGAAGGCGCCTTCTTCGGCAGCTTCTGCGTTGGCGTTTTCCTCTTCGGAGTCGGTAAGCGCCTCGGTGTCGACGAAGTAGATCCGCGAGAGGTCCTCCGCCGCCCCGGCGATCCCCTGGAAGCCACCTTCGCCCCCGGTCAGGTCGGTCGCCGCTTCGCTTTCCAGGTCGTAGAGCACACCGTCGCTGAGCAAGACTTTCGAGCCGTCGGGGGTCGCGGTGAGGAATTTGCCCGGGTCGGGGATCTCCGTGGTCGTCGTCCCCCCTTCTCGCACGTAGAGCTGGCCGCCCGGCCGGCTCGACCAGAAGATCCGGCTGCCGTCGTCGGAGATCGCGTGGTCGAAATCGGGCGTCTCGTCTCCCGCCGCCGCCAGTTTCCCGGAGCCGAAGACCGCGTTTGGGGCCGCGGCTTCGTTGCCCGGCAGCACGCTCACCAGGTGCAGTTCTCCTTCGGACCACTCATAGAGGTTCCGTTCGTCGGCCGTCACTTGCGGCGCCGCCGGCGCGATCCCCTGGTTGAGGCCGCTCAGGGCGTCGTTGGCACTGAAGATCACGTGGCTGAAGGCAGGGGTGCTTTCGCTCCCCGCATTCGCGCCCGCGTAGGCGATCTGAAGGGCGTTTTTTGCGTCCGGGGGCCCCGGCGAGCGGTTCGGCGGCTCGGCGGTGATCAGGGCGGTGAGGCCTTTGCCTTCCTCCCGCAGGTAGAGGTCGGCGAAGCCCGCGGGCGCCTCCGCGCTGAGCGCCGGGGAGACCTGCAGCATGATCGCCTTCGAGAGGTCCGGCGAGAAGGCTTTGAAGACCTGCGCGTTCAGCTGCGGCGTGCTCAGCGCCGCCGTCCCCCAGCCCGCATCCCCGCGCCGGGAGACATAGGAGTTGGCCTCCGCCGCCAGGCCGCCGGAGAAGGGATCGCCCTCATAGGCGACGGCGTTGCCGTCGGGAGAGGCCTGCATCGGCGCTTTTTCCGCGTTCCAGCCCGGCACGCACGACTTGCAGCTGCCGCCATCGTGCTTGAACGGTTCAGCGGGATAGACGTTGCCCATCCGCACCGCCGGGCTGACCAGCTCCCAGGCCCGCCCGTCGGGCAGGGCCGAGGTGGCGGGGAGGAAGGTGGTGAAGGTGGTGTCGGGGCCGAGCGTCGTCCCGATCGGGCTGGTGGCGACGGCGCGGAAGTGGTAGGTGGTGTCGGGCGCAAGGCCGGCGATCGCCTGGGAGACCGCGATGCCGGTGGCGCCGGAGCCGATCGCCACCGCTTCGGCCGGGGCGCTCTGCCCGTAGGTGGTGTCGGTGCCGTATTCGAAGCGGTAGGTGGTGGCCTGGCCGCGGGGGTTGACGGTGGCCCCGAGCGTCGCCGAGGAGGCCGTGACCTGGGAGGCGATGGTGCCTTCGACCAGCGGTTTGCCGAGGGTTTCGAAGCTTTCGGCGGCGCTCGGGTTGGCCCCGTCGGGGTTTTCGCCGACGATCCGGAACTCGTATTTGGTTTCGAAGCCGAGGCCGGTGGCTTTGGCGCTGACTTCACTCACCGCGGCGCCGGTGAACGGGCCCGCCGGTTCGCAGGGAGCGCTCTGGGCGCCGGCGAAGGCGGCGTCGGCAATTTCCCTCGCGGTCCTGGCGCCGGCCGGTTCTTCGGCGGCTTTCAGCTGCGCCTGGTAGGTGCTCTCGTCGAGGTAGTCGAAGTGGCAGATGGCGCCGGGGCCGCCGTCGGCGGAGATCGTCCCGTGCAGGGTCACCGCGGTGGCGGCGATTTCGGTCGGCGCTTTGGCAAGCGCCAGCGGCAGATCGACGATCGGGCCGTAGGCGTCGAGGTGGGTCGCGCCTTCGCGGGCGAGGTAGACGGTGCCGCCTTTGCCGGTGGTGCCGTCGACGGCGACGCCGGTGACTCTGCTGCTCTCGACGGCGGGAACCGAGCCGTCGCAGATTGGAGGGGTTCCGGGGGGGCTTCCGGGTGGAGGGGGCTTGCAGTTGAGCGGGGTGGCCGAACCCGCCGCCGAGGCGTCGAATTCTTTGACGTGGCTGCCCGCCGCCGCCAGCACGTGGCCGCTGGTCGGGTCGACGCTGACGGTCGTGATGCCTTTGGAGATCTCGTATTCGACCGCGCCGCTCGTCGCGTCGAGCTTGAGTAGCGTTTCTTCACTGAGCGAGATCGCAAACAGCGCCCCCGCGCTCGCGCCCCTCCCCGCCGCCAGCCCGCACGGCGCTCCGACGCCGGTGAAGTTGGCGACGTTGTCGGCGTTGCTCACCACCGCCCCCGCGGGGTCGTATTTGTGGATCCCGTTTTGGGAGTCGGCCAGGTAGACGTCGCCGGCAGCGTCGACCGCCACCCCGCAGACTTCTCCCAGCGCTTTCAGCGTCGCTTCGTTCCCCGGCGTTTCCTCGTATTTGGTTAGTTCGCCCAGGTGTTCGCCGTCCGCGCCGAACACGTCGAGCTTCTTGAATTCGGGCTGGGTGACGTAGACATCGCCCGCGGTTTCCCCGCTCGTTTCGTCCACGGCCGCTTGCACCAGCCTGGTGGCGGCGCGGAAGTGCAGGCCTTTCTGCGGCGTCAGGTCGGGCCCGGCCAGGCCGTCGATGGAGTTCGAGCCCAGCGCCGTGAAGTCCGCCGGGGTGCCGTTCGCGTGGTAGCGGCTGACGCTGCCGTTCACTCCGTTTTGGGTGGTGGTCACCGAACAGCCGCTGCCGCCGGAGAGCGGTGGGCTTCCCGCCAGGCATTTGAGTTCTTCTACGTCGGTGGTCGCTAAAGGACCGCCGATTTCGACTTTATAAGGGTTGCTGCCATTGATGAAAAAGCAGTGACTCCCTCCGCAGAAGCTTTCCCCCAGCGCGTCTTCCACTTCATTTGATTGCGCATCGAAGTCGAGTTCTTTTGACACTTTGCCTTCGAATTCCAGCCTGAACCGCCCCGCCGTCGCCGAGATCGTGACGTTCTGATGCTCGTTACGGCCGTCGATCGCGTAGACATCGTGGCTTTTCTGGTCCACCGCGAGGCCCTTCGGTTCGACGAAGGCGCCGAGCGGCCCCAGCGGCACCCGCGCTTCCACCGCGAGGGCCGGGGCGGCCAGGGCCAGGGCCCCCGCGCAGGTCGCCAGGGCGAGCGCCGCCAGCGAACGCGATCTCACCTCGAGGCCCCCGGTCCGCCTCGGCATCTACTTCTTGCCCTTCTTACCGCGCTTGCCCTTGCAGCTGTTCCCGATCAGCGGCTTGACGTCGTAGGTGGCGCCGTTGTGGGCGCTGTAGGAGACGATCGCGCGCTGTGGTCTGCGGCAGATATTTTCGGAGTTGACCAGCAGGCCCTTCTTGCCGCCGTTCATTTCCAGGACGAATTTGGAGACCGGAACGTCGGGGGTACCTTCGAAGGTGTTACGGATGCCGCCGTTGGGGCCGCTGTCGACTTTGCCGACCAGGTCGACGCTGACCTGGCCTTTGAGGGCGGCCACGAGGTCGGGCAGTTCGCGGCTGGAGGAGCGCAGGTAGACCGGGCCTTCGACCGGTTTGTCGAGCAGCGGCGAGTAGGCGCGGGCGAAGCCGTAGATGGACTTCGCCGGGCACTGGTCGGCGGCGAACTGCACGCGGGTGCAGATCGTGCCGATGTGGCCCTGTTCGAGGAACTCGGAACGGGGCAGGTTGACCTGGGCGGAGGCGATGTTGGCGTTGGCTCCCTGGGGATAGGTGAGGACCGCCTTCAGGGCCGGGAATTTGCTGCGCTTGGTCCCGCCCTTGAGCGAGATCGCCAGCTTCGGTTTGAACTTCAGGGCCGAGCAGCCGCCGACCTGGAAGGGGGAGCTGAGGGCGGCACTCTGCCCCGCCAGCGTCGCTGCCGCTCCGGTGATCGCCATCGGGTCGCAGGAGGTCGGGTTGAGGGTGAAGGAGGGACGGTCCATCCTCAGGGCGATGCTCCTCAGATCCAAGGGGACGCCCTGGATGATGTGGGGGAAGGGATCGGAGACGGCGTGGATCTGGGCGGTTTCCGGGTTGACCTGCAGGGCGGTCCTGACCAGGATGGCGCCGAGGTCGAAGGGGCCGGCCACGGCTGGGGCGATCACCGCCAGGGAGAGCGGGGCGCCTTTGTAGGGGCCGGCGAGGTAGGCATGACCGCTGACGTAGAGGGGGGCTATCCCGGCTCCGGCGCCGACCGTCACCGAGCCGACTTCAGAGGCCGGCGGACAGCTCGGGTTGCGCTGCTCGAGCGCGCCCTGGTTCGGGGCTTCGCGGCTCTTGGCCGCCGCGATCTGGGCCTCCGAGCAGTAGGGGATTCCCGCGAGCTTGCCGGTCAGGCCCGGGGGCAGGGTGGCGTCGATCCCGGTCAGGCGCTGGGAGCCGTCGGGACGGGAGAGCTTGAGGACGAAGGGGCTGTAGGCGCCGGCCTGGGGGGCGATCGTTCCGGCCGTGAAGGCGGGCTTGTCGAGGGCGGCGGCTTCGGAGCTCGGGCAGGCTCCACCTCCCCCGGCGGCGACCGAGGTCGCAAAGGAGCTGGTCGGGTGGGCGTCGGCGCCTTCGGGCGCCGACCACGGGGTCAGGGTCGAGGTGGTGGTGTAGGTGCCGCACTCCAGCGGGGTCTTCAACGCCGCTTCGGGCCCGTTGAAGAGGTGCAGGGCGACGTCTTCGATCGGCAGCTGCGGGTTCTCCTTGAAGACGGCGGTGATCTGGCCGCTCTGGGGGTCCAGCTCCTGCTTGCCCGCGAGCTTGGCGATGACGCCGGTAGCCGGGTCTTCGATCGCCAGGTAGATCGCCAGGAAGGACCCGAAGGGGTTCTGGTAGGGCGCGGCGAGGTAGACGCCGCCCGCGAGCTTGTGGTCGACCAGGGGCGAGGAGACCTCCACGGTGCCGACCTTGGCGGCGTCGGGGCAGCTCTGCGGGGATTCGGAGAAGTGGACCTTGCCGTCGGCGGGCTGGTAGCCGATCTGGCTCTCGGTGCAGGCGCCGAGGCCGTTGGCCGCCGAGGGGTTCAGCGTCATCCCCTCCGGCAGGGTGACGGTGACGTCCTTGGCCGGCGCGGTGGCGCGGGGCAGGCCGCTCTGGGCGACGGCGAAAGCCGGCGAGCCGACGGGTTGGGGCGGGAACGCGCCCGAAGTCACGCTCCCCGTCCCGACGACGAGGCTGGTGGCGGCGACGGTGCCGGCAGCATTGGTGCCGATCACCTCGCACTGGAGGAAGTAGGGGGGCGGGCCGGGGTTGAGATAGGTCGCCGTGGTCTGCCCCGAGACCAGGGAGCCGTCCTTCAGCCAGCGGTAGGCGAAGCTCGGCCCGCCGCTCCAGACGCCGGGCGCGCAGGTCGCTTTTTCCGTGCCGCCCGTGCCTTCGATCGAGAGCGCCGGCGCGTCCAGGCTCGGCGGCAGCCCCGGCTGCGGCGGCAGCGTCGCCGGAGCCGGTGAGACCGCCGCGGCGGCGCTGAACACATGACCGTCGCCAAAGGCGTTGGTGGCGGTGACTTCGCACTGCAGCACGCTGCCCGCGTCGGCTTCCTGGACGACGTACTGCTTGGCTTCGGCCCCCGGGATCAGGGCGCCGTTTCGCCGCCACCGATAGGAAAAGGCGGTCGGCCTGTTTTCCCAGGAGCCGACCTGACAGATCTCGGTCTGTCCTGGTTTGTGCTCCTGCTGCCCTGGTTCTTCTTCGATCGGCGGTTCCTGGGCCTGGTGCAGGTCGAAGTCGAGGCCGCTGGGCGAATCGGCGAGGTTGGTCGTCGGCTGGGCGGAGATCGAGGGTTCGAACTGGAGCTGGTTGCAGCCGTCGAGGCCGACCGGTTCTTCGTTCTCGTTCGAGGATAGGACGCTCGCTTCTTTGGCCACGCCCGGTTCCTCGACCGAGTAGACCCGCAGGGTGGTCTGCAGCGGACCTGTGCAGCTGGTCGGCAGGGTCAGGAACGGCACCGGCGGCGCGGCGCTCGAGCAGCCCTGGATGAACGGCCGTTCGGGGTCGGTGGGGATGCAGATGCGGGCGGCATCGTGGACGGATGCCATCGGCAGCCCCCAGATGTGGGCGCTGACCGACTGGAATTCGACCACGGTCGGCAGCGTCGGGTCGGAGATCGTCACCCCGAAGTCGGAGCCGGTGCGCACCGAAGCGTCCTGCAGGGCGTTGTGGATGTCGACGTGAGTCCCCAGGGTGGCGGCTGAGCCCGGGGTCGGGGTCAGGTTGTAGAGGGCGATGCCGTTGATGACGCCGCCTCCGTTGATTTCGACATCGAGGGTCCCCACCTGGGTGGAGCCCGGACAAGTCGAGGTAACGTTGAAGACGAACTCGGCCTGGGTGCAGCGAGGCAGCGCCAGCGGGTTTCCGAACAGTCCCCGGGGCAGGTCGATCGCGAGTTCCGAGAACGTCCCTTCGACCCGCTTTTCGGCGTCCTGGTTCATTTCGAAGTGGACCGTGTATTCGTAGGGGTGCGAGCCGGCCAGGGTGTCGACCGAGCCGTCTTCGTTGACGGTGGCGACGCTGAAGTCCTTGATGCCGAAGTCGGCCTGGGCCGCCGGGGCGGCAAAGGCGAGGCAGAGCGCCAAGGCGCAGAAGAGGACGATCGTGTGCTTTCGGACCTTCATCTGCTGCTGCCTCCTCGGTTGCGGTGCGTCAATCGTTTGTGCTTCTGCTTGTGATGCTTGTGCTTCTTCACGCACCTGCCGTGCTTGCGGGCGAAGCCCTTCTTGCAGGGCTTCGACCTGGGATTCGGCGGCCCGGCGAAGGTGGCGCTGGCGGCGGTCTGCTCGCTCGGCGGGGCCCCAGCCGCCCCCCGGCAGGCCTGGCCTGCGCAGGGTGGGCTGAGGACCTCGGCGATGCCGCCGCCGACGCGGGCGTCGTAGAGGTCGGTGAAGTCGTTGCGGTCCTGGGGCACGAGCTGGTCGGTGGTGGTGAAGAAGACGTCCTCGCCGCTCGCCGAGGCGTCGAGGAAGACCGAGTCTTTGGGCCCGCGGCCACTCGAGATCAGGCTCAGGCAGCCCTTGGCCCGGGTGCAGTCTCCGACTCCCGCCGGCTCGAACTGATAGACGTCCTGGATCCGGCCGTTGGTGTCGTTCTGGGTCAGGGCGTCGAGGCTTTCGAAGAAGAGCCGCCCTTCGCCTTGGGGGGGCAGGTTCCGCGGCTGGGGGAAAAAGTCGAAGGTGTTGATCAACGACAGGGTCGAGCCCCCCAGCGGCCGTTCCCCGCTCGGGTTGCAGGAGGCGCAGCTCAGCGTCTGGGTGAGCGCGTCGTACTCGAAGACCTCCGGGCATTCCTGCCTTCCTTGCGTACCGTTGTTACTGCAGGTTTCCGTCGCCCGCGGCAGGTTCTCGTAGCCGGTCAACCGCGCCCTCGACTGGAAGGCGAGGAAGCGTCCGTCCGCGCTCGCCTGCGCCAGCCGGCTGCCGGGCCCCGCCCGCCATACCCCCAGCTGGTTCGTGTCACCTTGGCTGTTGTCGTTAGCCCCTTCGGTGTCTCCCAGCCTGCCGATGAAGCTCACCGTCCCCGCTTCCCACAGGTAGAGGTTGAAGGCGCCTTCTTCGGCAGCTTCTGCGTTGGCGTTTTCCTCTTCGGAGTCGGTAAGCGCCTCGGTGTCGACGAAGTAGATCCGCGAGAGGTCCTCCGCCGCCCCGGCGATCCCCTGGAAGCCACCCGCCCCCCCGGTCAGGTCGGTCGGGGATTCGCTTTCCAGGTCATAGAGCACGCCGTCGCTGAGCAGCACTTTCGAGCCGTCGGGGGTCGCGGTGAGGAATTTGCCCGGGTCGGGGATCTCCGTGGTCGTCGTCCCCCCTTCTCGCACGTAGAGCTGGCCGCCCGGCCGGCTCGACCAGAAGATCCGGCTGCCGTCGTCGGAGATCGCGTGGTCGAAATCGGGCGTCTCGTCTCCCGCCGCCGCCAGTTTCCCGGAGCCGAAGACCGCGTTTGGGGCCGCGGCTTCGTTGCCCGGCAGCACGCTCACCAGGTGCAGTTCTCCTTCGGACCACTCATAGAGGTTCCGTTCGTCGGCCGTCACTTGCGGCGCCGCCGGCGCGATCCCCTGGTTGAGGCCGCTCAGGGCGTCGTTGGCACTGAAGATCACGTGGCTGAAGGCAGGGGTGCTTTCGCTCCCCGCATTCGCGCCCGCGTAGGCGATCTGAAGGGCGTTTTTTGCGTCCGGGGGGCCCGGCGAGCGGTTCGGCGGCTCGGCGGTGATCAGGGCGGTGAGGCCTTTGCCTTCCTCCCGCAGGTAGAGGTCGGCGAAGCCCGCGGGCGCCTCCGCGCTGAGCGCCGGGGAGACCTGCAGCATGATCGCCTTCGAGAGGTCCGGCGAGAAGGCTTTGAAGACCTGCGCGTTCAGCTGCGGCGTGCTCAGCGCCGCCGTCCCCCAGCCCGCATCTGCGCGCCGGGAGACATAGGAGTTGGCCTCCGCCGCCAGGCCGCCGGAGAAGGGATCGCCCTCATAGGCGACGGCGTTGCCGTCGGGAGAGGCCTGCATCGGCGCTTTTTCCGCGTTCCAGCCCGGCACGCACGACTTGCAGCTGCCGCCATCGTGCTTGAACGGTTCAGCGGGATAGACGTTGCCCATCCGCACCGCCGGGCTGACCAGCTCCCAGGCCCGCCCGTCGGGCAGGGCCGAGGTGGCGGGGAGGAAGGTGGTGAAGGTGGTGTCGGGGCCGAGCGTCGTCCCGATCGGGCTGGTGGCGACGGCGCGGAAGTGGTAGGTGGTGTCGGGCGCAAGGCCGGCGATCGCCTGGGAGACCGCGATGCCGGTGGCGCCGGAGCCGATCGCCACCGCTTCGGCCGGGGCGCTCTGCCCGTAGGTGGTGTCGGTGCCGTATTCGAAGCGGTAGGTGGTGGCCTGGCCGCGGGGGTTGACGGTGGCCCCGAGCGTCGCCGAGGAGGCCGTGACCTGGGAGGCGATGGTGCCTTCGACCAGCGGTTTGCCGAGGGTTTCGAAGCTTTCGGCGGCGCTCGGGTTGGCCCCGTCGGGGTTTTCGCCGACGATCCGGAACTCGTATTTGGTTTCGAAGCCGAGGCCGGTGGCTTTGGCGCTGACTTCACTCACCGCGGCGCCGGTGAACGGGCCCGCCGGTTCGCAGGGAGCGCTCTGGGCGCCGGCGAAGGCGGCGTCGGCAATTTCCCTCGCGGTCCTGGCGCCGGCCGGTTCTTCGGCGGCTTTCAGCTGCGCCTGGTAGGTGCTCTCGTCGAGGTAGTCGAAGTGGCAGATGGCGCCGGGGCCGCCGTCGGCGGAGATCGTCCCGTGCAGGGTCACCGCGGTGGCGGCGATTTCGGTCGGCGCTTTGGCAAGCGCCAGCGGCAGATCGACGATCGGGCCGTAGGCGTCGAGGTGGGTCGCGCCTTCGCGGGCGAGGTAGACGGTGCCGCCTTTGCCGGTGGTGCCGTCGACGGCGACGCCGGTGACTCTGCTGCCGGCGTCGATCGAGCCGACCGCTGAGGCAGAGCTTTCCCCTGAGGCGTCCCATTCTCTGACCTGGAAAACGTTCGCCGCCACGACGTGGCCGCTGGTCGGGTCGACGCTGACGGTCGTGTTGCCTTCGGAGATCTCGTAATCGACCGCGCCGCTCGTCGCATCGAGCTTGAACAGGGTTTCTTCGCTGAGCGAGATCGCAAACAGCGCCCCCGCGGTCGGGCCGCGGCCCGCCGCCAGCCCGCAGGGAAATCCGACGCCGGTGAAGTTGGCGACGTTGTCGGCGTTGCTCACCACCGCCCCCGCGGGGTCGTATTTGTGGATCCCGTTTTGGGAGTCGGCTACGTAGACGTCGCCGGCCGCGTCGACCGCCACCCCGCAGACTTCCCCCAGCACTTTCAGCGTCGCTTCGTTCCCCGGCGTTTCCTCGTATTCGGTTAGTTCGCCCAGGTGTTCGCCGTCTGCGCCGAACACGTCGAGCTTATGAGCTTCTTCTGGCTGAGTCACGTAGATCTCGCCCGCGGTTTCCCCGCTCGTTTCGTCAACGGCCACCTGCACCAGCCTGGCGACGCTGAAGTGCAGACCTTTCTGCGGGGTCAGGTCGGGCCCTTCTAGGCCATCGATGGAGTTTGAGCCCAGCGCCGTGAATTCCGCCGGGGTGCCGTTCGCGTGGTAGCGGCTGACACTGCCGTTCACTCCGTCTTGGGTAGTGGTCACCGAACAGCCGCTGCCACCGGAGAGGGGTGGGCTTCCCGCTAGGCATTTGAGTTCTTCTACGTCGGTCGTCGTTGAAGCGCCGCCAAATTCGATTCGATATGGGTTGCTGCCGGACCCGTCGCCAGGGCCCCCATTGATGAAAAAGCAGTGACTCCCGCCGCAGAGTTTTTCCTGCAGCGCGTCTTCCATTTCGTTTGAATTGACATTGAAGTCGAGTTCTTTTGACACTTTGCCTTCGAATTCCAGCCTGAACCGGCCGGCCGCCGCTGCGACCGTGACGTTCTGCTTCTCGTTGCGCCCGTCGATCGCGTAGACGTCGTGGCTTTTCTGGTCCACCGCGAGGCCCTTTGGTTCGGCGAAGGCGCCGAGCGGCCCCAGCGGCACCCGGGTTTGGGTGGGCGTCACCGCGCAACCGCTGCCACCGGAGAGCGGTGGGCTTCCCGCTACGCATTTCAGTTCGGTGGTCCCTAAGGCGACGCCAAATTCGACCCGATAAGGGCTGCGGCCGGAGGCGTTGCCAGGGCCTCCATCCACAACGAGGCAATCGGCCCCTCCGCAAACGATTTCCCGCAGGGCGTCTTCCACATCAGTTGATGGCGCGTTGAAGGCGAGTTCTTTTGACACTTTGCCTGCGAATTCGAGCCTGAACTGGCCGGCCGTCGCCGCGATCGTGATGCTCTGCCGCTGCTTGGCTTCCACCGCGAGGGCCGGGGCGGCCAGGGCCAGGGCCCCCGCGCAGGTCGCGAGGGCGAGCGCCGCGAAGGCGCGGAGCGCCCTCCCGGCTTCACTCCCCCGCGCCATCTACTTCTTTCCCTTTTTGGGCTTGGGAGCGAGCTTGAGGTCGACCTTGCTTCCCGCGGCCAGGACCGTCCCCACCGGAGGCTTGGAAGACTTGACGACGAGCGCGCCCTTTGCCTTCTTCGGTTTGCTCACCTTGCCGGCCTTGCAGTGGGCCTTGGTCAGGGCCGACTTCGCCTTGCCGAGCGCGAGGCCCTTCAGCTTCGGGACGACGCACTTTTCCTCGGCTGGGGGAGGGGGCGGAGGAGCGTCCTTGGTGAAGGTCGCGGTCACCGCAGTGTCGGCGTTGACCGTTACCACGCAGCCGCCGGTGCCCGAGCAACCGCCGCCGCTCCAACCGGCGAAGGTGGAGCCGGCGCCGGCACTGGCGGCGAGGGTGACCGAGGTCCCCTCCGAGTAGCTGCCCGCGCAGGTGCCGCCGTTACAGGTGACCGAGCCGCTGCCGGTGCCCGCGGTGGTGACGGTGAAGGCGCGCAGGGGCAGGTAGGTGAACTTGTCGGCGGGCACGAGTCCAGAGGTGCCGCCGACGGTGACCACCCTGATGTCGACCACGCCGGTACCGGGGGGCGATTTGAGCCTGATCGTCGTCGCCGTGTTCTGTTCGAATTGGGCGTTGGGGACGGCGACGGTGCCGAACTTGACTTCGCTCGCCTGGGCCAGGTTGAGGCCGGTGATTTCGACTTCGGTGCCGCCCGCCGCCGCGCCTTTGGCCGGGGAGATTGCGGTGATCGCGGGGACCGCGACGTAGGTGTATTTCAGCGCCGAGGTACCGCCCGCGGTGGTCACGGTGACGTCGACGACGCCGGCCGGGTGAACGGGTGCTTTGACTTTGATCTTGGTCGGCGTGTTTTCGAGGATCACCGCCGGGGTGGTGCCGAATTCGACTTTTTTGGCTTCGCCGAGGTCGGTGCCGGTGAGTTCGACCGTGTTGGCGCCGGGGGTCGGCCCGCTGGCCGGGCTGACTTCGGTCAGCGCGGGGGGGGCGACGTAGGTGTATTCGTCGGCGGCGGTGTTAGGCGAGGTGCCATTGGGGGTGGTCACGGTGACAGCGACCGTGCCGACGGCGTGCGCCGGCGCTTTGACTACGATCAGCGTCGCGCTATCGGATTCGATCGTGGCTTCGGTGCCGCCGAATTCGACTTTCGAGGCATTGGCGAGGTCGGTGCCGACGATTTCGACCAGGTTGCCGCCGATCAGGGGGCCTTTGACCGGTTTGACTTCGCTCACCGCCGGCGGCACAGCCAGCGCGAAGGCGGCGGCGATGCGGATGTCGCCACCACCTGCGGGAACAGTCGGGAGGCAGAAGGTCGGATTCTCGCCTGGTTCGGCCAATGGCCCGCTGACTTCGCAGCCGGCCTGAGGAAAGGACCCTTCTTCGACCACCCAGCCCGTGAATTCAGAACCGGCGGCAGGGATCGCGTGCAGGGCGATCGATTCTCCACCCAATGCTTCGGAAGTCACCAGGGGGGTTTCGCAGGTACCTGCACCCGGTGCCGGGGTTTCACATTCGATCGGAGGCGAGCCTTCGAACGCGTTGCCGAAGCTTTCGAACGTCGCGTCGTTTTCTCCACCTTTGTTTTTGAAGGCACCGATGCCACCGACGCTGCTGACTTCGCCGGAGCCGCTGCCTTCGACTTTCACGTGCATGGTGCCGGCGGCGGATGCCTGAGCCGCCGGGACCAGGAGCAGGGCGAGGGCGGCGATCGCGGCAAGGAGACCGAGGCGGCTGCCCTGGCGCTGGCTCGATTCGGCGGACGGTGCCTTCCTGGTGCGTCTCACTTGTGCGTCTCCTTTGTTTCCGTTGCTTGGTGGTGGAAGTTGGTGAGTAGCCGAGGGCCGCCCGCGCTGTTGCCGCGGACTCGCGAGCCGGTGGGTGCCGAGATCCGAAACCGATGCGGACGTTGTGCTCACGTATCCCTCTCCTTGTCCCGTGGTCTTCCCCTCTGTCCCGATCCGCTTTCGCGGGTCCCCTGACCGAGGCGTCGGCCGTTCTGATTCCTCCTGCCCTGGAACACCTGGCTTCCCCCAACTTCGGATGCCTGTTCCGTAGGCCGCGTAAATAAGAACAGAAGCGGACCAGATTGTCAAGACCGAAAGGCAGAGGCCCTTTTGGACAGGTTGTACAGTTGGACCTGATTTGGCTCTACGAATGGGTATGTCTGGCTAAAAAACCACCCACTAGAATGCTCTAATCGAGCCCTCTCCGTACCACTTGAGAGTTTTTGGATGGTCGCGGTGAGCGCTGCTGGAAGGCCGGGATATGGTCCTCCCGCGATGGCGCGAACGCCGTGGGGGGATGCCAGTCAACTGCGGGACAAGAAGCTCCGGCCGGGGCGCGGCACGCCGCGCAAGGAGGCCGAGCGCAACCAGCGCGAGCGGCTGTTCGCGGCGATGGTCGCGACCGTCGACGAGAAGGGGTACGAGGCGGCGACGGTCGCCGACCTGGTCAAACTCTCGGGCGTCTCGCGCAGCGCCTTCTACCGCCACTTCGAAGACAAGCAGGCCTGCTTCCTGGCGGCGGTGGAGGAGCTGGTCGGGCCGACGCTGGAGAGACTGGCCGGGGACGAGAGCGCGCCGCCCGGGGTCGAGCGGGCGCGGCAGGCCTTCGAGGCGCTGATCCGGCTGATCGTCGAGCAGCCGGCGGCGGCGAAGATGTGCATCGTCGAGGTCTACGCGGCCGGGCCCGAGGGGGCGGCGCTGGTCGACCGCTCGATGGACTCAGGCGACCGAGCTGGCGGTGCGGATGCTCGAGCAGGTGCCGGAGCGCGAGGGGTTGCCGCCGGAGCTGGTGCGGGCGATCGTCGGCGGCATCCAGAAGGTGATCCACAAGCGCCTCTACCGCGGCCAGGAGGAGGAGCTGCCGGAGCTGGCGCCGCAGCTCTGGGAGTGGCTGTTCCGCTACCCGGTGCCGCCGGGGCCGCTGAAAGCGACGCGCCGGCGCGTGGTCAAGGCGGTGCCCTTCGAGGAGCGCCAGGCGCAGTCGAGCCCGCCGGAGCGGCTGCTGCGGGCGCTGGCCGCGGTCGTCGCCGAGAAGGGCTACCCGGACACGACCGTGGCCGAGATCGTCGAACGCGCCTCGACCTCGCAGCGGACCTTCTACGAACACTTCAAGAACAAGGAGGACGCGATCGTCGCCGCCCTCGACAGCGGCTCGGCCCACATGCTCGCCGCCGCCCTGCCGGCCTTCCGCCGCGCGCCCGACTGGCCCCACGCGGTCCACGACACCCAGGAGGCGATGTTCCGCTGGGGCGCCGAAGAGCCCGAGTACGCGCGCCTCGGCGGGGTCGAGATGTACGCGGCGGGCAAGCGCGCCCTCGACCAGCGCGAGCTCGTCACCGAAGGGATGGAGGGCCTGCTGGCCCCCGGCTACGAGCTGAAACCGGAGACCCCCCCGATAGCGCGCCGAGGCGATCGGCGGTGCCCTCTACTCCCTCCTTTACGACCACGTCAACAGGAAAGGCCCGGAGACCCTCCCGGACCTGGTCCCGACGCTGGTCTACGTCACCCTGGCGCCGTTCCTCGAGGCCGAGGAGGCCTACGAGGTGGCGGTGGGTTAGCTAGGCGAGCTGGAATCCGGCAAAAGTGAGGATCAGCCCAGCGAGGGCAAAAAAGGCGACCTGGGCGCTTCGCTGTATTGAGATGAGCTCGCTGTGGAGTTTCTGGAATTCGCCACGGAACTCGCCGGAAACCGCTTTGATCTCTCCGCGAACGGATTGGATCTCCCCCCGAAGTTCTTTGGTACTGGCCTTGAGATCGCCGCGAAGTTCTTGCATGCCTGCTTTCAGGTCGGCGCGAACGTCCCTGATCTCGGCTTCGACAACCTGAAAACGTGAATCGATCCGACGGAATTCTGCCGATATGTCATCGAAGCGCTTGTCCGTCAACTCGAAACGAGCATCGACGAGGTCGAAGCGTTCGTCCATCCGCTCCTCGAGCTGATCGATTCTCTTGCCGGTCCCTTGCTCTTCCATCGTCTGCATGATGGCAAGTGTAATTCATTGTCTGTAACGGGGGATGAGCGAGAAGTAAATTCTTTGCCTCAAGTCGGCGGCGAGTCGACCGCGAACAGGCGCCACTCGCCCGGGGCGCCCTTCAGCTTCTCCACGCCACGGTCGGCGAACTCGAGGCCCGAGCCGACGACCAGCTCTCGCACGGTGCTGGAGACGAGCACCTCGCCGGGGTCGGCGAGCGCTCCGATGCGGGCGCCGATGTTGACCGCCATGCCGCCGACGTCGTCGCCGATCAGCTCCACCTCGCCGGTGTGGATCCCGGCGCGGACTTCGATCCCGAGGCCAGCCACCTCATCGCGGACGGCAGAGGCGCAGCGAATTGCCCGCGCCGGCCGCAGCTCGACCTGGGAGACGAAGCCGGGGACGAGGACAAGGTCCAGCGGCCCCTCGCCGTGCACCTGGTAGGCGATGCTGACCCCTTCGGAGTCGGCGTAATGGGTCTCGGCTTCCATCCGCAGTGGGAGTATTACGCGGTGCGTTTCCCCTGGCTAGATGCGCGGCGATCGGCGGCGAGCTCGATGACCCCAATGCCCAAGAGCCTGGACTTCCTCGTCATTGGCGCCGCCAGGAGTGGGACGACCTCACTTCACGAATATCTCCGGCGCCATCCAGGCGTTCAGGTACCGGCCAACAAGGAGGCGCCGTTCTTCGTAACTCGCGACGAGTACCACCGAGGGTGGGACAGGCTCGCCCTCCGGCTCTTCGGTGGCGGCCCCGAGAAGGAGGGCCGGACCTACGGGAAGGTCACGCCGCAGTACATGGCCGGCTCTTTGTACTGGGTCCAGTCCCGCCCTCCCCAGGGGGATCCGCTCGACCTGGTCGGCACCGCAGACCCTGAGGTCGCCGCGACCATTGTCCCCCGCCGAATCGCCGCCCACCGGCCGGACATCAAACTAGTCGCCATCCTTAGAGACCCCGTGGAGCGGGCCCTGTCCCACTACCGGCACGCCTCCGCCCAGGGGTGGGAGACCAGACCTCCGGACATGGCCTTCAGAGACGCCCTGCAACCCACCGCTCTCGATTGCGCCCGGCTGATGCCGGGCGAGTACCTCTCCTCTTACGTGGCCTTCGGCGAGTACGCGCGCATCCTCGGCGGTTACCTCGACGTGTTCGACCCGGCCCAGCTCTGCATCCTGTCCTACCTGGACCTGAGGGACAAACCGGCCTCCACTCTGCGACGGGTGCTCCAACATATCGGCCAGGACGATCACGTGGTCCCTTCCATAGTGGGTGAGAGGTTCAATGCCTCCAACAGCTCACCCCGCTTCCCGACCCTCGACATGCGGTTGTGGGATCGCCGGATCAGTCAATGGCGATTCGGGTGGGACCTCTGGTCAAAAGCGGGACCACGTACCCGCAGCGCCGTCGACCACCTGTTCGCATGCGCATTGCAGTTTGACGAACGCTACAACCGGGTTCCGACTGCTGAAGAAGGTTACGCCGGCGATGCGGTGGCCCTGCTGAAGGCTCACTATGCACCGTGGAATGAACGCTTGAAGGCGATCGTCGGTCAGGTTCGAGGAGTCACCTGACCATCTACTACACCTCGGCTCGAACTTTCGACGTATAAGGTGGCAGAACTTTGCTCCCTTGCGCCGGCCACAGTGAACAGTGAGCGTGTCGTTCCACAAAACTGTTACCGGGGATAGGGAGCTGCCCTGGCCCCGCTCGGCCGAAGTCGCGGCACAGGCCGGCTTTGAGGCGATCGACCTCGACCTTTGGGAGGTGGGTGACGGTCCTGCAGACGCGGTTGCAGAAGCTTTGGAGCGGGTGGGCATCTGTGCCGGCAACAACGCCTCGCTCCCGGTCGAATTCAGGGGCGACGAGGCGACCTTCGAAGCGGACCTGGAGAAGCTGCCGCGGCGCGCCGAGCTGGCGGCGACGGTCGGCGTCGAAGTCCTCTCCCGCTCGATCCCCAGCTCCGGCCAGGCCCCGCGGGAGGAGCTGCTGCCGCTGCTCCGCAGGCGCCTCGCCGAGTGCGCCACGATTTTGCGCGCCCACGGCCTGCGCTTGGCGATCGAGACGCTGGGGCCGCTACACCTGCGCCGGCAGGCGCCCTACCAGTTGCTGTTCCGGCTGGATGAGGGCGCGGCGTTCGCCCAGTCGTGCGGCGAGGACGTCGGTCTGCTGGTGGACGCGTGGCACTGGCACCACGCCGGCGACGGCGGGCAGAGCATCGCCGACTTGGGGCCCCTGGTCTTCCATGTGCACGTGGCGGATGCGCCCGATCTCCCACCCGAGGAGATCGAGGACAAGAAGCGCCTGCTACCCGGCGAAGGCGTCATTGATTTCGGCAAATTCGCGCGCGGTCTTGATCTGGCCGGCTACACGAGACAGGTAACGCCCGAGGTCTTCGGCTACCCGTGCCACTCCACCGATCCGCTCGTCTGCGCGAGCCGGGTCCGGGAGTCGGTCCAGAACGTGGTGGTGTCCCCGCGGGCCCAACTAGAGCAGGTACCCCCCCCCCCCCCCCCCGCAGGGTTTAGATAACGACAGTCGGGCGCCAGGTCGCGACGAGCGGCCGGGGGACGCATGAGTCGCGGGCGCGGGCGGGCGGGCCGGGCCCTCGCGGCGATAGCCCGCGTCGCCGGGGGCGGCAAGCGGCCGATGGCCGATCTGGCCGGGGTAGTGCTCGGCACAGGGCGCGGCTCTTTCGTCTACGACTCCGCCGGAAGGCCGTACCTGGACGCGGTGGCGGGGTACGGCGTCGCCTCAATTGGCCACAGCCATCCCGCCTGGGTGGAAGCCGTAGTCGACCAGGCACAACGGCTTGCCGGCACTCCCCTCTACACCGAGGAGCTCGGCCTCTACCTCGAGTCCCTTGCCGACCTCCTGCCGCCGAGCCTCGGACAGGTCGCCCTGTTCTCCACCGGAGCGGAGGCTGTCGAAACGGCCGTCCGGCTCGCGCAGACGGCGAGCGGCAAGACGGGGGTGCTCACCTTCCGCGACGGGTTCCACGGGAAGACCGCCGCCATCCGCTACACCCGCAAGCCGGAGGCACCCGAGGCCCGCCTTATCGCCCCGTCCTGGGTGCGCTCTGCCGAGTACCCGGTCTGCCATCACGACCCCGTGGAGTACGGGGGCTGCGAGGACACGGCTGCCGATCTCCTGCGGGCAATCGCCTCCCGCACGGACCTGGACGAGGTGGGCTCGGTCCTGGTGGAGCCGGTGCTCGGGACCGCCGGGAACATCCCACCCGAGCGGGGGTTCCTGCGGGGGCTGCGCCAACTTTGCCGGGAGCGCGGATGGCTGCTCGTCTACGACGAGTCGATCACCGGGCTCGGCCGAACCGGGCGGATGTTCGCCTTCGAATACTTCGACGCCATCCCGGACGCGATGGTGCTCAGCAAGGGTCTGGGCGGCGGCCTTCCCTTTAGCGCCGTCTGCGCGGCCAAGGAGACCTGGGACGCCTCTGCCCTCGCCTCGCCCTCTTCCACCTCCAGCACCTTCGGCGGCAACCCGCTCGCCTGCGCTGCCGGGCTGGCGACCTTGCGGATCCTCACCTCCGCCGGCTTCCTCGACCAGGTCCGGGAATCGGCCCAGCGGCTCGCAACCGGGCTCCGCGAGCTCGCTGCGGCTTCGGAGGCGGTCGCCTGGCCGCGCGGCGTCGGAATGATGCTCGGCTTCGACCACATCGACCCCGCGACCGGCGCGCTCGCAGGCGACACCCTCTGCGCAGACCGCTTCCAGGCCTGCAGGGACCGCGGCCTGCTGATCGCGGCGCACAGCCCGCGCGTCAGGATCAACCCGCCACTGATCCTCAGCGTGGAAGAGGCCGACCAGCTGGTCGACAGCCTCTTCGAGGTCTTCGCTTGAAGGTCGCGATCGCCGGCCTCGGGGGCGCGGCCACCCGGGGGCACCTGCCGGCAATCCGGGGCTGCTCCCCCCGGGTCACGCTGGTGGCCGCCGCTGACCCGGACCCCGCTCGCCGGGCCGCCGCCGAGACTCTCGGCGAGGACCTCGCGACCTTCGCGTCCGTCGAGGAGATGCTCGAGGCGGTCGAGTTCGACGTGCTCGTGGTGGCGACCCAACCGAGCGCTCATTCCGCCCTCGCGGCAGCGGGGCTCCGCCACCGCCGTCACGTTCTCTGCGAGAAGCCGGTCGCGTTGACGGAGGCCGAGTTGGAAGACGTCGACAGCGCGCAGCGCAGCGGCGGCGATCTCGCCCTCGTCTCGGTCCACCAGTACCGCTTCTCCCCGACCTGGGCCTTGATCAGCCGCTGGCTCCGCTGCGCCGCCCGTGGTGGCTTCCCCTTTGCACTGCGGGTCGAGGTGGCGAGAGACGGGACCGATGTCCATGCCGCGTCGGGCTGGCGCGGAGACCTCGCGGCTTCCGGGGGAATGCTCATCGACCACGGCGCCCATTTCCTCGCCTTGGCCGGGACGGTGACCCCGCGGCTGCGAGTCCTCGCCGCCGAGCGGGAATGGCGGGTGGGCGGCAGGGAGCAGGCGAGGGCGACGGTGAAGCTGGGCCGCTCGGGTGTGCTGGAGCTGACCCTGGATGCGGACGCGAGCACCCGCCAAACCCGCATCGAGGCGCGCGCCTTCGGCACCGACGTAGCCTGGACCGATCGACGGCTGTCGGCGGCGGTCGCCAGGAAAACCGTCCTCCGCCGCGAGGTCGAGGCGCTGAGCGACCGGGCCTATGTGGACTCCCTGTACGGCTCGATCTATCGCCACCTACTGGTCAACCTCGGCCGGGACTCCTGGCGACGGCAGCGAACCGCCGAAAGCCTCTCGGTTGCGGAGGCCTGTCTGCGCCTCGTCAGCCTAGCCCGCAGCGTCAGGCCCTGAGTTGACCTCGAGCGACCTCCGCGTCGAAGTTCACGGAGACCTGAGCGAGGTGCCTGCGACCGAGTGGGACCTCCTTCGCGCCCGCCCGCCGGCCTCGCTCAACCTCTCGCGGGAGTGGGCGGCCGGCGCCCTGGCAACCTCCGACGCCGACGCCGAGCCCCGCCTCCTGGCCATTCGCCGCCGCGACCGCCTTGTCGGGCTGCTCCCGCTCGCCCTGCGCAGAAGGGGAGGGGCGCCGGTTCTCGGGTTCCTTGGAGCCCCCCACAACGACCTGACCGACCTGATGACCCTGCCGGGCGAGGAGAAAGCGGCAGCTGGAGCAATCCTGGGATTCCTCGGCTCGTGGGAACCGGGAGCGGTCATCCATCTCGAAGAACTCGATCCGCTCGGGACCCTGGCCACTCACAAGCAGGACCACCAGGCCCTGGAATGGAGCGCGAGCGCGGGAGCGCCGAAAATCGACCTCCGTCGGTCCTGGACCTCCATCGCCTCTCCCCGGCTCGCCAAAAGGGTGAGCACCTCCATGGAGCGGCTGCGGGCCGCCCACTCTGTGGAGATCGGCTGGAAGAGAGGGGAGAGCGCGGTCACCGCCCTGCCCACTTTCATCAGCTGCCGTGAGGCACGGCTGAAGGCGAAAGGGCGGCCGCTCGACCTCCCGCCCCTTTCCCTGCTCGAAGACGTTGTTGGGAGGATGGCCCCATCCGGTCGCTGTGCGCTGATCGAGCTGCGGATAGACGGGGATCTGGCCGCTGCCGACCTCTACCTGCTCGAGCCCCCGGTCGGGATGATGTGGCTGCGCGCGCTCGAGAGGAAGTGGCAGAAGCACCTGAGCGGCCACCTGCTGCTGCACACCACCGTGAAGCTGCTCGGCAGGGAAGGCTACGAAGTCCTCGACCTCGGTCGCGGGGAGGAGCCCTACAAGTTCGAGTTCGGAGCGGAAGCCAGGCTCCTGCTGTGTGCGACGCGTCCTTAGGCGGGTGCCCTGGTGAGCCGCCGGGGCCGGCGCCGCTTGAAGTACAACCCCAGGGGCGGGAAGGAGCGTGCCCATCCCGCGCCGCGGTAGATCGCCCGAGCCTCGGCTGCCTCCGGGCGGAGGCCAAGGCCGGCGGCTTCGGACTGGGCACTCTTCGCGTGGCGACGCGCCTCCTCGAACGTTCCCTCCAACAGGTGCAGCCGGGCCTCGGTCAAGGCGATCCGGGTCTGCTGCCGTCGATCCCCGCACCCGCTCGCGATCCCCGCGGCCCGTCTCAGCCTCTCCCGGGCCTCGTCGAAGCGGCCTCCGTGGATGGAGACCTCGGCGAGCTCGCGAAGCGGATAAGCGGCGGCCCTGGGCCACGGCATCTCCTCGCACACCCGCAGGCTCTCTCGCGCTGCGGCCTCAGCTTGGTCGAACTCACCGAGGTACCGATACGCGGGCGCACGCACTCCCAGCACGTTGACGACGCACTCCAGGTCGCCCGCTTCGCGCGCGATCCGATCCGCGTTCTCAATATGGCGCAGGGCCAGCCGCGCCTTCTTCGACCTGAAACTGATCAGGCCGGCGCAACGGCGCTGGCGGGCGTCGTCAGCGGGGGCCCGGGAGCGCTCCGCCGCGATCTTCCCCCAGGCGAGCGCCGTCTCCGCCGCGCTGATTTCCCCGCGGGCGGCGTAGGTGGAGGACAGCACCTCTGCCGCGAGGCTGGCCCCGCTGTGGTTGCCCGCCGCCACGGCGCTCTCATGGGCCAGCAGGCCGAGTGAGATCCGCTCGTCGAAGTACCCCAGCGTGAAGAGGATGTCGAGGCTGGCCTTGAAGAGCGCGTGCAAGTCGCGGTCGTTCCCCTGCTCGGCGAGGCGGGTCATCACCGGTAACAGGCTCTCCACATAAGGAGTCGCGGCCAGCGCATCTTCGGAGTGCGCGGCGAAGTGGCGCTCAAGCCCGTCGGTCAAGCGCACTGCGAACCCATCCCGGATTGCCATCGGGGTCTTCAGCAACGCAAACCGGGTCACCCTCTGCGAGCAGGTGAAGGCGGTCGGTCGGTCGGTTCGATGAACCGGGGTCACCAAGCCGGCGTCGACCAGCTCGTCGAGCGCCGCGCAGACCTCGTCCTCGGGCAGCTCGCAGGCGATAGCGACCTGCCCGACGCCTGCGCCTCTCTCGAGGAAGGCGCAGGCGGAAAGGACGGTCCTGCCAGGTGTCGACAGATCCGACCACAAGGTGCTGATGTCCTCCTGCAGGTTTTCCCCGCGCTCCACGGAGGAGAGATGGTCGGCGAAGGACCCCCGGCTGCGGTTGAAGGACTGGAACACCCAGTCGACCACGCCGGGATTTCCCCTAGCCACGTCCTGCAGGCGCCTGACAAGGGATTCCTCGAGCGCACCAGTCAGCTTCAGATTCAAGCTCTCCGCTTGGTTGTGGATCACCTTGGCAACATGTTCCGACTCCATCTCCGGCAATGTCACCCGGGAGGCGCGGAGGTCTTCGTGTCGGTTGAAGGAGACGATCACGTGGGAGCCTTCCGGCACCTCGTCAAGCAGGCGCCGGATCGCTTCGGAGTTTTCGTCATCGGACAGGCGTAGGTCGTCCATCAGGAGGACCGTCTTCCTCAGTGACATGTGGATTCGCAGCGCCTCCAGCTTTTCTGAGTAAGGCGCGGTCGACAGCAGTTGGTCGCCGGTCAACCGGAAGAGTTCCGTGCAGATCTCCTGCGGGCGAGGACAACCTTCCTCACAGGAGATCCAGAGGAAGGTGTGCTCGCGGAGATCCGGCATCCTCACCTCTCCGGCATCGGGATCGCGGAGGCGGCGAGCGAGCTCCATCGTGGTGGCGCTCTTCCCAATCCCGGTGTCTCCTTCGAGTGCGATGACCGGGTACCCGGCCCGGATCTTTTCGCTCACCTCGGCCAGTTGGGACTCGCGGTTGACGAACGGGTGAGGCATGCGTGGGAGGGATGCCTGACCCGCGGGGAGGTGCTCCCTGACCATGTTGGAGTCGATTGGGACCGGAACCCCGTTACCGGTCGAAAGGCGCGTGAACCTGTACTGGATCAGCGCAGTCGCCAAGCCGATTAGGGCCGTTAGGGTGACTATCACCGTAACAGCGGGTGGGTTCGACATCCGCTCATTATTTACCGACCGCGGGCGGGATGCGGCGAAGTGCGCGCTGTCGCATAGGTTTCAAGCCGTGACCCTCCGCAACTTCCGCTACGTCGCCCTGACCGAGGCGACGACCTTCCTTGCCCTGCTGATCGCCTCGGCGATCAAAAACACCGGCGGCAGCGAGGTCGGGGTGCAGATCCTCGGGCCGATCCACGGCCTGCTCTTCATCGCCTACGTCGTCTTCGCGTTACAACTGCGCGCGCCCGAGGGCTGGACCGGAAAACAGACCGCCTGGATCCTTGTCGGGGCGGCGCTCCCTTTCGGAGGCTACGTCGTCGACTGGTGGCTGCTGCAACGGGAGCGGCTCAGCCGCTGACCCACTCCTGGGCCACATCCAGCTCGCCTAGGCGGAAGACGCGGACTTCGCCGGGCGCCAGCCAACCGAAGGCGCGCATTGACTTCGCCACCCACTCGACGTCGGTGACGAGGGCGAACCGCTTCCACGTCGAGTGATCGCGGACCCAGGTACGGAGCCCGGTCTCGACGTCCTCGACCATGGCGCCGGGCTCGAGGCCGTCGAAGTCGGGCATGACGAAGAGCAACCGCAGCTCGCCCGACTCGACTCCCTCCCGCAGCGCCGGCTCCAGCACCTGTTGATAGTCCTCGCGGCTCAACTTGCCTGAGGCACGCAACCCAATCGTTCCGGTTGGCATGTCTGCGATCCGCTCGATCATGAGGTCGAGAGAAGTCTAGGCAGCCGCTGACAGCTTGCGGCGGCGCGGCAGCTCGATGACCTGCGCCCGCTCCGCGTACACCGGCTCGAATCCACTGACCGTGAGAACGACATAGCTGTAGCCGCAGGGGCAGACCTCACGGTCGACGTCGTCGAGCTCCTCGACGACGTCCTCGGTCTCCTCTTCACAGCCTGAACACGCAACGAGCACTTGCCACATGGGAACGATGGTGGCGAGGTGTTCGGACGGGACCGGAGTTGCTGCAAGAGACCGTTCATCCGGCGCCCGACCACGGGCAGGGAAGAGTGGCCGGGGCCGGATTCGAACCGGCGACACCACGATTTTCAGTCGTGTGCTCTACCAACTGAGCTACCCGGCCGGGTAGCGCGCGAGCGGCTTGCGCAGCGGGAAGGCTAGCGGTCGACGGGGGGCCGTGGCTGATTGCATGGGGAGATGGGCTGGGCTCGAACGGTGCTGGCGCTGGTCGCCGTCTTGGCGGCCGGGGCGTTGCTGGTTTCCGGCGGGTCGGGGGCGGATCCCGAGACGCCCGAAGGGCTGCCGGGGATGCCGCCGCCGTTCCTCGGCGTGGCAGTGCTCGGGGACGGCGGGCTGACGGCGGCGGTCGACGCCTACGGGGATGTGGTCGACCTGCGGGCGGGGCCGACGGGCCGGGCGCTGATCGAGAACCCGGCGGCACGGCAGGCGGCCGGGACCGTTGCGGCGGATACGGGTATCCAGCCCTGGGTCCGGGTCGGCGACGAGGAACTGCCGATGTGGCAGGCGGACGAGGTGCGGCAGCGCTACCTGCCGGGGACGAACGTGCTGCGGACCGAAGCGCGTTTCGGGGGGGACCGGGTTCGGATCGAGCAGGCGGTGTACGGCGGTCAGCTGGCGATCGTCGCGACAGGTCCCAATGCCTCCAGAGCTCACCTGCGGGTCGGCGCAGCGGGTGGGACCCTTACGCAGTCCCGGCGCGTAATCAGCGAGGCCGCAATCTCAGACCGGCGCTGGCTCGGTCGCAGCGAGCCCCTCACGGACGACGCGCCGGGCATGGGCGCTTCGCATGTACGACCGCTCGCTGCTCGTCCTCCACGCCCTCACCGCTCGCAACGGCGCTGTCGCCGCCGGCGCCCGCGACGGCTGGGCCTACGTCTGGCCGCGGGATGCCTCGGCGGTGGCAATCGCCTACGCGGGCGCCGGGTACCGGCCGGAGGCCCGGCGCGTGACGCGGTTCCTTCTCAGTCTCGGACTCGAGGAGGCGGCCCGCTTCCACGGCGACGGCAGTCCCGTCCCCGGCCGTGCTGCTCAGGGCGACGCGATCGGCTGGGTCGCCGCCGCCTCGAAGGCCGCTGGGCTGATCGCCAGCGCCCGGCAAGCGGCGCGGATACTCGCCGGCGACGGTCCCATCCCCTGGCGCGACCGCAGCGACTACTGGGAGGGCGACCCCGGCGACTACCTCGCCAACGCCCTCGCCTCCGCCGACGGGCCTAAAACCTCGGCATACGTAAGGAAATCGGCCCGTCGGCTGGTGCGGCGGCTTGGGGACCCCGATTCCGGCTTGGACGCTGCGGCGGCTTGGGGGGTGCGACCGTTTCCGCATCCCGGCCTGTACCCGGCGATCCGCCGCAGCATGGAGCGGTTGATGGCTCAGGGGACGCGCTTCGGGATCACTCCGGGTGAGGATTGGCCCGGTGGCGAGGACCCCTGGTCCGCTCCCACCGCCTGGACCGCCTGGTCGCTCGCCGCCCTCGGCAAGCGTCGCGAGGCGCTGCGGCTGATGCAAGCGCTGCGGCGCTCGGCAACGCCGGCCGGCGACCTCCCCGAGCGCGTAGACGCCCGCACCGGCATCCCCCGCTCCACCACCCCGCTCGCCTGGTCCCACGCCTTCGCGATCCTGGCGCTACAGGAACTCTGGCCAAGCCGAACTGCATCAGATTCTCCACCCAGCAGATGAAGAATCTGATGCAGTTCGGTTGAGTTACAGCTCCGCCCGCATCAGCCCCATCAGCTCCAGGGCGCCGGCCTTGTGCAGCGGTTCGTTTAGGTTGCCGCACTTGGGGCTCTGGACGCAGGAGGGGCAGCCCTGCTCGCAGGGGCACTCGGCGATCAGGCGCTCGGCGTCGCCCAGCAGGCGCTCGAACTGCTCGTAGCCGCGCTTGGTGATCCCGACCCCGCCGGGATGGCCGTCATAGATGAAGATCGTCGAGCGGCCGGTCTGGAAGTGGACGTTGGTCGAGAGGCCGCCGATGTCCCAGCGGTCGCACATCGCGATCAGCGGCAAGACCGCGATCTGGCTGTGCTCGGTCGCGTGCAGGGAGCCGAGCAGCGCCTCGCTCGGCAGCGCCCTGGCGAGGCCGTCGGGCAGCACGTACCAGAGCGCCTGGGTGACGAAGTTCTGCTCGGGAAGCTCGAGGGCGACGATGTCGATCGGCTCCTGATCGGAAACCGAGACCCGCTGGAAGGCGATCACCTGCTCGGTCACCGAGACCTCGCCGAAGTTGAGCTCCACCCCGGCCACCTGGCGCTGCTCGTGGAGGCGCTCGATGTAGATCTCGGTCTCCTTTTTCGGCCGCGTGTACCAGTCGCCGTCGAAGGCGGAGACGACCGCGCGCCGCTCCTCGATGTCAAGTCGGTCGACCTCGTAGGAGCGGCCGAGGTGGAGGTAGACGGCGCCGGGGTGGATCGTCGTGAAGGCGCGCTCGGCCTCGACCAGGCCCAGCATCTCCCCGGAGGCGGCCTCGACGACCGCGACCGAATCGGCCGAGGCCGACCGCAGCGGGATCCGGTTGGCGACGAACTCGCTGCGACGCGGCATCAGCTTGCCGCCGGCCCCGCGCAGCTCCCCCGCCGCGACCAGCCGCTCGGCCCGCTCGCGCCAGCCATCCCCGAAGACATCGTCGTCCTCGTCGCCCAGCGGCAGCTCGTAGGCGGCAGCGATCAGGTGCCGGGAGGCGATCTGGTCGTTGGTGTGGTCGAGGATCGCCGCCTCGACCGGCCGGCCGATGAACTCCTCCGGGTGGCGGCAGAAGAACTGGTCGAGGGCATCCTGGCCGGCGACGTAGACGGCGAGGCCGCGGCGCCGGCGTCCCGCCCGTCCCCACATCTGCCGCAGGCTGGCGACGGTGCCCGGGAAGGTGACGCAGATCGCCGCGTCGAGCTCGCCGACGTCGATTCCGAGCTCCAGGGCATCGGTGGCGACGACCGCCAGCAGCTCGCCGGAGGAGAGTCGGGACTCGATCTCGCGGCGCTGCTGGGGGGTGTAGCCGCCCCGGTAGGGGGCGATCCGCTTCGCCAGCTCCGGCTTGCCGCGGCGCTCGAGGTTTTCGCTGGCGAAGCGCTGGATCAGCTCGATCCCGCGGCGGCTTTTGAGGAAGCAGATCGTCCGCACGTTGTGGGTGACCAGCTCGGCGAGCAGGTCGGCGGCCTCGGAGAGCGCAGAGCGCCGGGCGCCGCTGCGCTCGTCGAGCAGCGGCGGGTTCCACATCGCGATCTCACGCCCGGCGCGCGGCGCGCCGTCGTCGTCGACCAGCTCGAACTGCGTCCCGACCAGCCGCTCGGCCAGCTCGACCGGGTTGGCGATCGTCGCCGAGGCGAGCAGGAAGCGGGGCTCGGACCCGTAGGCGCGGGCGAGTCGCCGCAGCCGGCGGAGGACGTTGGCGACGTGGGAGCCGAAGACACCGCGGTAGGTGTGGGCCTCGTCGACGACCACCCAGCGGAGGTTGGCGAGGAAGTCCCCCCAGCCCTTGTGGTTGGGGAGGACGGCGACGTGGAGCATGTCGGGGTTGGTGAGGACGAGGTTGTTTTTGCGGCGGATCGCCGGGCGCTCCTCGCGCGGGGTGTCCCCGTCGTAGATCGCCTCGCGCAGGTTCGGCGGCCGCAGCTGAGCGAGCTTCCGGGCCTGGTCCTGGGCCAGCGCCTTGGTCGGATAGAGGTAGAGCGCCCGGTCTTTGGCGCGCGCCGCGATCCCGTTGAGGACCGGGAGGTTGAAGGCGAGGCTCTTGCCCGAGGCGGTGCCGCTGGTGATCACCAGGTCGGAGTCGGCGGCCGCCTCGAAGGCGCGCAGCTGATGGGAGTAGAGGGAGTCGATGCCGACGCGGGCGAGCGCCTCGGCGAGCCCCGGGTCGAGTTCCGCCGGCAGCGGGACCGGTCGCGAGTGGCGCTCCTCTTCGGAACTCTCGGCGACGATCCGCCCGTCGCGCCGCGCCGGATCGATCGCAACCGCCCACTCCGAAGAGAGCAGGCTCCCGCCGCGCGCCATCAGACCGGGCTCACGATCTCGGCTGCGACGTGCATCGCCTGCAGCGAGCTGCGGTCGTGGATGCGGAGGACGTCGGCGCCCTCGCGGACGGCGAGGGTCACCGCCGCAACCGTCCCCCACTCGCGCTCCGCGGGCGGCAGGCGGTCCTCCCACGATCCGGCCAGCACCGCACCGATGAAGTCCTTGCGGGAGAGAGAGACGTAGAGCGGCAGGCCGAGCGCGCGCAGCTCGCCGAGCCGCCGCAGGATCTCCAGATCCTGCGCGGGGCTGAGGTCGAAGTCGAGTCCGGGGTCGATCGCGATCTGCTCCACATCGACCCCAAGGTTTTGGGCCGCTTCGACTCTCCCCTCAAACCAGGCGCGCAGGTGATCGACGACGTCGCCGTAATCGCGCCACGGCCGATCGACCCGCGGCGGTCCCTCGATGTGCATGAGGACGTAGCCGCAGCCCGTCTCGGCGACAAGCTTGAACATCTCCTCCGAGCCGCCGGAGATGTCGTTGACGACCTCGGCGCCGGCGTCCAGCGCCCGCCGCGCAACCTCGACGGAAAAGGTGTCGGCCGACACCGGCACTCCTACATCGTTTCCACCTTTTTGGTCCCTATAGGGGCTCAAAGGGTGGAAACGATCCGATCTGAGAGCCGTGGCGAGGCCTTCGACGGCCGGGACCAGCGCCGCGGCCTCGTCCTCCGGCTCCACCGGCGGGCCCGCTTTGGCCGCTACCGCGCCGACGTCGAGCATCTCGAAGCCCGCCTCGACCAGCGCCAGGCCGTCGGCCACCGCCTGCTCCGGCGTGCCGCTGCGCGCCCCCTCGAACATCGAGTCGACGGTGACGTTGACGATCCCGGCGCCGATCGGCTGCGCCAGGTCGAGGGTCCGCTCAGCCAGCCTCCACGCCATGCCCGCTACGGTAGCGACCGCGCCGATGCCGCTCGCCTGCGTCTACACCGATCTCGACGGGACCCTGCTCGGACGGGGCAGCTCGTTGTTCCGCGACCCCGAGGGCGCCTTCTCGCTGGCACAGGCGCGGGCGCTCGAGGCCTGCCACCGGGCGGGCGCCGAGGTCGTGATCATGTCCGGCCGCCGCGAGCCGCAGGTGCACGAGGCGGCGCGGCTGATGGGGCAGGCCTCCTACATATACGAGGCCGGCTGCGCCTTCGCGATCGAGGGCGAGACGATGCTGATGACCGGCGAGATGGTGCCGGGCGAGGACGGGACGATCTACGAGCAGATCGAGCAGCGGGGGATCCCGAAGCTGCTGTTCGAGCACTTCGAGGGGCGGCTGGAGTACCACTCGCCCTGGCACCACGGCCGCGTCCTCTCCCACCTCTTCCGCGGCAAGGTCGACGTCGATGAGGCCAACGCGCTGCTGCACGAGCGCGGCGACGACGACCTGCGGCTGCTCGACAACGGCGCGATCGGGCGGGCGATGGCGACGGTCGAGGGCCGCACCCACGCCTACCACCTGGTCCCCAAGCAGGTCAGCAAGGCGGCGGCTGTCGCCGGCCACGCCCGCGCCCGCGGCTACGATCCGCGCGAATGCATCGCCGTCGGCGACTCGGTCGAGGATCTCGAGGTCGCGGCGGCGGTCGGGCGCTTCTTCCTCGTCGCCAACGGCCCCGAGCACGACGCCGGCCTGCGGGCCGCGCTGCCGAATTGGGACAATGTCACCGTTACCGAAGGCAGCATGGGAGACGGCTTCTACGAGGCGGTCGTCACCTCGCTGATGGAACGCCGGTCATAAAAGGAGAGCTTGTGTCGTCTGAGAACGCGACCGTCGCGGAGCAGGAGTACCTGGAGATCATGTTCTGGCTGGAGGAGGCCGGGCTGCCGATGACCGGCGCCAACATCGCCCGGGCGATGCAGCTCTCGCCGCCGACCGTGCACGAGATGGTCGGGCGGCTGATCGACGACGGCTACGTCGAGCGCAATGCCGACAAATCGCTCGGCTTCACCGAGTCCGGGCGGGAGCACGCCAGCTACATCGTCCGCCGCCACCGGATGATCGAGCGCTTCCTCACCGACGTCCTCCACATCCCCTGGGACGAGGTCCACGAGGAGGCCGAGCGGATCGAGCACGCGATGAGCCCGGTGCTCGAGGAGCGGATGCGGGCGGCGATTGGCGACGCAACCACCTGCCCCCACGGGCACCCGATCGTCGAGGGCATCCGCGAGCAGGGCTCGCTGCTGGCCGACGTCGAGATCGGCGCCAGCGTCGTCGTCCTGCGCTTCGAGAACGAGGCCGAGGAGCTGCTGCACTACTTGAAGGCGGCGGGACTGGACCCGGGCTTGGAGGGCAAGGTCGAGAGCTCCGACGAGGAGCGCGTCGTGATCGCCGCCGACGACGGCCAGCACGAGGTCAGCCGCAGCGTCGCCGAGACCGTCTCGGTCCGCGCCGACCCGGCGCCGCCGCCGCGGGCCGCGATCCCGGAGCAGCTGGTCCTCTCGAACGACCGTTACGGGCGCTGACGCACGAGTGGCGAGTTATGGGCGCTATGGCGCCTATAACTCGCCAATTACTGGACTGAGACGGCGACGATCGGCGGCGAGGTCGGGGCTTCGCTGCCGCCCTGGGGCTCTTCGGTGACCATCACGACCTTGACGCCGTTCATGTCGGCAATCCGGGTCTCCGCCTGACCGTTGCGGTCGGGGACGAACAGCGCCGGCACCGCTTCGACCTGGCCTTCGCGTTCGACCCAGGCCTCGAGCACCTTTTCCGGGGGGAGCTGATGGACACCCGATAGCTGCAGCGTGCCACTGTCGCCTTCCTGGACCATCTTCACGTCGATCCCGCCGACCTGGCGTTCGACGGTGCTGGCTTCGCCTCCGCCGCCTGAGCCGCCGTTGCCGACCTCGTAGCCGACGACGCCCGCAACCAGCAGCGCGACAACGGCGAAGCCCATCGCCGGCTTCAGCAGCCAGCGCCGGGACCGGGTCGCGCCGGTCCGGGCCTGCGCCTCGCGGACGTCATCGCGCACCTCGCCCATCAGCGCCTCGCGCAGCACCCGCGGCGGCTCGTGGCGCTCGACCGACTCCGGCAGCACCTGCACCGCCGGCTGCAGCCAGCGCGTCTCCTCCTGGCAGCGCTTGCAGCCTTCGAGGTGGCGCTCCATCTCGGTCGCCTCGTCAGCCTCCAGCGCGCCCAGCAAGTAGGCGGCGAGGTCCTCGCTCCAGCGATTGTGTTCGTCAGCGTTCATGCCAGTCCCTCCGCAAGCTCTCCCCGGATCTTCTCCAACCCCAGCCTCATCCGTCCCTTCACCGTGCCCATCGGCAGGTTGAGGATGCGGGAGATCTCCGAGTGGCTGAAGCCGCCGAAGTAAGCGAGCTCGATCACCTTCGACTGCTCGCCCGGCAGCTTGCCGAGGGCGCCGCGCAACTCCGCCGTGGTCTCGCGCCGCATCGCTTCCTCCTCGGTCCGCTCCTCCGCCGGCCGCGCCTCCAGCACCGCGTCGTCGTCGAAGGTCAGTTTCGGCGCCTTGCCGGCGCGGCTGCGGAGGAAATCGATCGCCCGGTTGCGGACGACGCTGAGCAGCCAGGAGCGGACGCTACCGCGGGTCGCGTCGAAGCGGGCGCCGCTGCGCCAGACCGAGATGAACGCCTCCTGGGTGACTTCTTCGGCGGCGGCGCGGTCGCCGACGATCCGGTAGGCGAGCGAGAAGGCGGCGCCGCCGTGGCGGTCGTAGAGGACCTCGAACGCCTCCGGGTCCTTGCGACCGACGAGGGGCATCAGCTCCTCGTCGGCCAGTCGCTCCGCCTTCTCTCGCCGAACCGCCATCGACTACACGATGAACGGTTCGACGGCCTTCAGCACCTGCTGTTCGTCGAGCGGCGGGTCGAAGGCCGCCGGAGCGGGTTCGACCTTGTTCTGCAGCCGGATTGCGGCCGCGTGGCGCGCCTCGACCTGGACGATGCCGCCGGCCGCCGCCAGCACTTCTTTCGACTTGATCGACGGCGCGGCGCCGTTGTAGGCGCTGACCCCGGTGTCCTCGAATACCTGCGCGAGCTTGAGGAAGCCTGCCGTGTCGTTGTATTCGAAGTTGAATTTCGGCTCCGCGACCGGCTTGCCGCCGAGCTGCTTGATCGTCGCCGTCAGCGCTTCGACGTGCTGCTGCTCGTCGCTGGCGATCAGGTCGACGAGGCTCTTCAGTTCGCCGCTTGGCTTGGCGCGGCTCTTCGCTTCTTTGTAGAACGTCGACTCGAGGTACTCGAGCGTGAGGGCGAAGTTGAGGATCCCGACGTCACCGGATTCCGACATCGCCAGGGCCTTGCGGACATAAGGTCCGACCATGAGGGTCCCGTAGACGGCCCCGGCCGCGAGCGCGCCCTTGAGGATCACGTCGCTGCGGGAGAGGTCTCCGCCCTCGGCGTCGATCTCGACCTCCGCGAGCTCGGGAGTGTTCAGCTGCTCATTCATTGCTCTTCTCCTTCTTTCTCGCGGTTTCAGCCGACGATGAACGGTTCGACTGACTTGAGGACGGTCTGCACGTCGGCCGGCTTGGCAAAGGCGCCGTCCGGGGTGATCGATTCGCCCAGCAGGGTGTTGAGGACGGCGGCATGCCGCCCCTCGACGCTGTGGATGGCGAGTGCCGAGGCGAGGACTTCGGGGCTTTCGATGTTTGCCGCCTGGCCGAGGTAGGCGGCGGCGCCGAGGTTCTCCACCGTCCCCGCCAGTTCGAGCACCGACTTGGCGCTCTTCAGCGGGAATTCGGTTTTCGGTTCCGGCGCCGGCTTGCCGCCGAGCTGCTTCACGGCCGCGGTCAGGGCCTGCACGTGTTCGGCCTCCTCGGAGCCGAATTTGCGGATCGTCTCCAGATCGGCCCCCTTGAAGAGTCCGCTCTTGACGACGTCGGCGTAGAAGGCAGTCTCCAGGTACTCGAGGGTGAGGGCGTAGTTGAGGATGCCGATGTCGCCCTTGCCGAACTGGGCGGTTTCGCCGCCGCCGCCCGAGCCCATCGAGCTGGTCGTCGTGGTCGTGCCGCTGTCGCTGCCGCAGGCGGCAAGGAACGCCGCCACCGCGGTGGAACTGCCGCCGACCGCGAGGAACCTGCGCCGCGAAACGGGGTCTTTGAGCTGCTTGATCTCAGCCATCTGGAGGATGCCTCCTGGTCGTTTACTTGCCCTCACCTACGGGGGACGCACGCCAGGTGGATCAGAATCCGCCCAATGACCCGAACTGCATCAGATTCTCAACCCAGCAGATGGAGAATCTGATGCAGTTCGGGGGAGAGACGGGAGGACGGACGCGCGGGGCGGCGCTGCTGGTGCTGGCTTCGATCGTTTCCGTGCAGTGCGGGGCTGCTTTGGCGACGACGCTGTTCGACGAGATCGGCTCATCTGGGGCGGTCTTTCTCCGCGCTGCCTTCGGCGCCTTGGTGCTGGTGGGAGTGACCCGGGCGGCGGCGCTGCGGGTGCGGGAGTGGCCGCACCGCGACGTGCTCCTGCTCGGCGCCGCGGTCGCCGGCGTCAACCTCCTCTTCTACGCCGCGCTGGACCGGCTGCCGCTGGGGATCGCGGTCACGCTCGAGTTCGTCGGCCCCCTCGGGGTCGCGATCGCCGCCTCGCACCGGCGCCGCGACCTCGTCTGGGCGCTGCTTGCCGCGACCGGCATCGTCCTTCTCTCCGACGGCAGCGGAGGCGGGAGCATCGACGCCCTCGGCGTCGCCCTGGCGCTGAGCGCCGGCGCCTTCTGGGGCGCCTACATCGTCCTCAGCGACCGCGTCGGCGACCTCGCCCCGGGAGCGAGCGGGGCGACGATGGCGGCAGTGGTCTCGGCCCTGATCGTGGCCCCGTTCGGCCTCGCCCAGGGCGGCGGCGAGCTCTTCACCCCCGCTCACCTGGCGATCGGCGCCGCGGTAGGGATCCTCAGTACCGCCGTCCCCTACACCTTCGAGATCGAGGCCCTGCGACGCCTGCCGAGAGCAACCTTCGGCGTCCTGATGAGCCTGGAGCCGGCCGTGGCGGCGGCGATCGGCTTCATAGCCCTCTCGCAGGACCTGGCGCCGCGCGAGATCGTCGCGATCGCCTTCGTCGTCATCGCTTCGGCGGGAGCACTAAGGAGTGCCGCAAGTCCGGCTCCCCATGACTAAGCGAACTAGGCTCGCAGACGCTCTAGCGCCGCGGCAATCCGCGAAACGCCTTCGGCTGCACGATCAGCCGGGACCGGAGCAAAGGAGAGCCGCAGGCTGTTCTCGCCGCCGGAGATCATGAAGTCGGGGCCGGCGACGAAGGAGACGCCATCGCCTTTCGCCTCGGCGAGCAGGGCGGCGGTGTCGGTGCCCGCGGCGAGATCGAGCCAGAGGAAGTAGCCGCCGTCGGGGACGACGAACTCGGCCTCGGGAATCTGCTCGCGCAGCGCCGCGACCAGTGCGTCGCAGCGCGCCTTCAGCTCGCCTTTGACGAACTCGATGTTGCGGTCGAGCTCGCCGCTGCGGCAGAGTTCGAGGACGATCGACTCGGCCAACATGTTCGGCGAGATGTAGGTCTCGTTCGCCTTCTTCGCCAGCTTCTTGATCTCCTCCGCCGGGCCGGCGAGGTAGCCGACGCGGACGCCAGGGCTGACCGTCTTCGAGAAGGAGGAGGCGTGGACGACTTTGCCGCCCTCGTCGATCGAGAGCATCGTCGCCAGCGGCGCCCCCTCGAAGGGCAGCTCGCGGTAGGGGTCGTCCTCGAAGATCCAGAAGTCGTGCTCGGCGGCGAGCGCGACCAGGCGCCGGCGCTTCGCCTCGGAGAGCGTGCAGCCCGCCGGGTTGTGGGCGTTGGGGATGACATGGGCGAACTTGATCGGCCCCTCGGCGAGGGCCGCTTCCAGCGCCGCGACGTCGAGGCCATCGGCCTCCAGCGGCACCGGCACCAGCTCGACGCCGATCTGCTGCAAGAGCAGCAGGGTGCGGTCGTAGGTCGGCTGCTCGACGACGACGCGGTCGCCGGGGCCGAGCAGGTGCTGGAAGAGCATTGCCCCCGCCTCGAGCGAGCCGTTGGCGATCATCACCTGGCTGGGATCGAGATGCCCGTGCCGCTCGGCAACCCACTGGCAGAGCCCGGGATGGCCGATCCCGACCCCGTAGGAGAGCGCCGTTTCCCAGTCGGAAGCAAGCGCCCGCGCCGCCGCCTCCCGCACCTGCTCATGGGGGAGGATGTCGGAGCTGGGAGCGCCGCGCGCAAACGAAATCGTGTCGCCAGCCATCGGCCCCGACCCTAGCAACGGGCGGCGGCCGATGGACGGCGGGAGAACCCGACTTCGTCAGGTCGCTGGTTCGGCTTTCTGCTTGGCGTTCTGGATGAATGCGATGAAATCGTGCAGGGGCTTCGTTCCGGACCCGATCGCAACACCGGTGATCACAACGTCGGCGTACTGGAACCAGTTGGGGACGTCCCCGGACTTGCCCGTCACCTGGGCGATGCTCTGGATCAGGCCCAGCTCCAACAGGCCACAGATGAGCAGGGAAACGACGGTGGCAATGGCCCAGAAAAGGACGGCCCGATCAGCCAGGATCACGTCCAGCTTCTTTTGTTTCGCGAGCGAGGCGGCCGTCGCACTCGCGGCGGAGTCCGCTTCGTTCCTGACCAGGGCGAGCGAGCGAGCGCTCTTCGCATTCCTGAGCTGCTCCTTGACCTGGCTCTTTTCTTCTGACTTTCCGAGTAAGTAGGTGAACGGCTGCAGCCCCCGCTCGATGGCCTGCGCCACCAGGTAGATCACCGCAAAAGGCGCAAAGCCTTCGCTTACTCCGATCGTCACGTCGTTCTTCGAGGCCAGCAGGATCGCGACCACGGCGGCCACGAACACGCTGACGTATGCACCAACTATGTACGAGGTATCCGGCTTCACCGGCGCCTCGCCGGCTCCTCCTCCAGCACCTACCATCATCAACGCCTCCCGAGCGTTTGAGGAATATTGCAGTGAACCCACACCCATTCCTGCCGGAAGTCAACCCACCCGGCAAAGAACCTGGGTGTAACCGCGCTATGACCGACTAAGGCTAGGAACCGCGCAGCATCTCGGCGGCGATGGCCGCCGTCTCGGTCGGGCTTTCGCCGACCCGCACGCCCTTTGCTTCGAGCGCGTCTTTCTTCGCCTGGGCGGTGCCCGAGGAGCCGGAGATGATCGCCCCGGCGTGGCCCATCTGCTTGCCGGGAGGGGCGGTGAAGCCGGCGATGTAAGCGACCACCGGCTTGGAGATGTCGGAGGCGATGAACTCGGCCGCCCGCTCCTCGGCGTCGCCGCCGATCTCGCCGACCATCACGATCAGCTCGGTGTCGGGGTCGGCCTCGTAGAGCGTGAGGATGTCGATGAAGTCCGAGCCGACGATCGGGTCGCCGCCGATGCCGACGATCGAGGAGTTGCCGGTCCCGGCCTGCTTCAGCTCGTTGCCGATCTGGTAGGTCAGGGTGCCGCTCTTGGAGACGACGCCGATCGGGCCCGGGTCGAAGAACTGGGCCGGGATGATCCCGACGTTGGCCTTGCCGGGGGAGAGCACGCCGGGGCAGTTGGGGCCGATCAGCCGGACACCGGCCTGCTTCGCCTTCCAGTACGTGTTCAGCATGTCGAGGACGGGGATGCCCTCCGTGATCGCGATCACCGTCTCGACGCCGGAGTCGATCGCCTCGTCGATCGCCGCCGCGGCGAAGCGCGCCGGGACGAAGATCATCGAGGTGTTGGCGCCGGCCTCGGTGACCGCCTCGGCGATCGTGTCGAAGACCGGCGTGCCCTCGACGTCCTGGCCGCCCTTGCCGGGGGTCACCCCGGCGACGAGGTCGGTCCCGTAGGCCTTGTTGCGCAGTCCGTGGAAGGAGCCCTCGCGGCCGGTCAGGCCGGAGACGGCGAGCTTCGTGCCCTCGTCGACGATGATGCTCACGAGGCACCCCCGGCGAGCTCGACGACGCGGCGGGCGGCGTCCAGCATCGTCTTCTCCTGATGAAGGTTGGGCAGGTTCGCCTCGGCGAGGATCTTCAGCCCCTCCTCGGAGTTCGTCCCGTCGAGACGCACCACCAGCGGCATCCCGAGGTCGATCTGCTGCGAGGCGGTGACGATCCCGTTGGCGATCTCGTCGCAGCGGGTGATGCCGCCGAAGATGTTGAAGAGGATCGCCGTCACCTTCGCGTCGGATTTGATGACCTCGAGGGCGTTGACGATCGCCTCGGCTTTGGAGCCGCCGCCGGCGTCGAGGAAGTTGGCCGGAGCGCCGCCCGCCTGGGCGACGACGTCGAGGGTCGACATGCAGAGGCCGGCGCCGTTGGCGAGGATGCCGACGTTGCCGTCGAGTTTGACGTAGGTGAGGCCCTTTTCCTTCGCCATCTGCTCCTGCGGGTCCTCGACGGTGTCGGCGATCTCGGCCAGGTCCTGGTGGCGGAAGAGGGAGTTGCCGTCGATCGTCACCTTCGAGTCCAGGGCGACGACGTCGCGGTCGGCGGTGACGATCAGTGGATTCACCTCGATCAGCGTCGCGTCCTCCTCGCGCGCCACCTCGGCCAGCTTCACCAGCGCCTCGGCGGCTTCGTCGAGCGCGTCCTCGGCGAGGCCCGCGTCGGCGACGATCGAGCGCGCCGCGGCGGCGTCGAACTCGGCGGTCGGGTCGATGTGGCGTTTGACCAGGGCGTCGGGATCCTCGGCGGCGACCGCCTCGATGTCCATCCCGCCCTTGGCTGAGACCAGCGCCAGCAGCTTCTTCTCGCCGCGGTCGAGGATCACCGAGGCGTAGTACTCCTCGGCGATGTCGGAGCCGCCCTCGATCCAGACCTGGTCGACGCGGAAGGGGCCCTCACCGTGGGGGCCGACGATGTCCATGCCGAGGATCGCGTCGGCGTACTCGCGCGCCTCGCCGGCGTCCTTGGCGATCTTGATCCCGCCGGCCTTGCCGCGGCCGCCGATCAGGACCTGGGCCTTGATCGCGCAGGGGTAGCCGATCTTCTCCGCGGCGGCGACCGCGTCGTCGACCGTATTCGCGACCTCGCCACTCGGCACGGCGAGGCCGTGCTTGGCGAACAGCTGCTTTCCCTGGTACTCGAGGAGGTCCATATCTAAGGGCGTCGCCGGGGGCGGCGCGCGCGGCAGACTACCCGAATGACATAATGCCGCGCTCGCTGATGCCTCTGCCCAGTCTCAAAAACATCAAATGGGTGACTACCGATTGTTACGGCACCCTGATCGACTGGGAGAAGGGGATCGTCGACGCCTGCAAGAAAGAGGCGGCTAAAGACGGTTTCAGCTTCGAAGAGGGGCCTTTCCTCGAGCGCTTCTTCGAAGTCGAGGCGGAAATCATGGCCGGCTCCTACGAGCTCTACGCCGAGGTGCTGCGCCGCACGATCGTCAAAGTCGCCGGGGAGATCGGCTGGGAGGTGGAGCCCTCGCGGGCGCAGTTCCTGCCCAACAGCGTCGCCTACTGGCTGCCGTTCCGCGAGTCCAACGCGGCGATGGACCGGCTCGGCAAGAAGTACGAGATCGGGATTGTCACCAACACCGACGACAAACTGCTGGGGATCAGCCGCCGCCACCTGCGGACCGAACTCGACCTCGTCGTCACCGCCCAGCAGGTGCGCAGCTACAAGCCCGATCCCGTCCACTTCAAAGAGTGCGCGCGGCGGATCGGCGGCAAGAAAGGCTGGCTGCACATCGGCTGCAACTACGCGACCGACATCGCGCCGGTGCTGAAAATGAACGTGCCGGTGATCTGGGTCAACCGCCACGGCGAGAAACTCGAAGGGCGCAAAGCCCCCAGTGCGACGGTGAAAAACTTCCGCGAAGCCGTCAAAAAGCTCGGCGCGTCCTGAGCGTCTTCTAGCTTTCAGGCCGCAACTCAGGCGTTAGGCGCCGGTTTCGGGGGTACTTGCCCCCCTCGAATCACTAGATGCAGATCCACGCTCGACACCCAAGCTCGTCGCTGGCCCGTGCCCGGGGACGGTTCGGCATCGCCCTCGGCCTCTGTCTACTGCTGCTCTGCCTCGTCGTCACCAGGCTCGAGAACGCCGAGGCGGCGCAGACCTCAGCGCTGCAGAAGCCCAGCTTCGTCGTCATCCAGACCGACGACGAGACGCTCGACCAGCTCTACGCGACCCTCAACGTCGGCGGCGTCGAAGTCCAGGCGATGCCCTACACGCACGCGCTGATCGCCAACCGCGGCGTCACCTTCAACCGCTACTACGTCTCCTACCCCCTCTGCTGCCCCTCGCGGGTCAGCCTGCTGACCGGCCGCTACGCCCACAACCACAACGTCCGCGGCAACGTGCCGCCGAACGGCGGCTACACCGGCTTCAAAGCCCGCGGCGCCTACAGCCACAACCTCGCCACCTGGCTGCAGGCCGCCGGCTACCGGACGATCCACATCGGCAAGTTCCTTAACGGCTACGGCGACGAACCGTTCGACGAAGGCAAAGACGTGCCGCCCGGCTGGAGCGCCTGGCACTCGGTCCTGAAGGCCGACACCAACCACTACTACTACGGCTACACGCTGAACAACAACGGCGTGATCGAAGGCCCCTACGGCGACCCCGGCAGCTGGGAAACGCGCGAATACGGCGAGCGCGACGACTTCGGCTGCCCGGCGGCGCCGCTGAACGGCAAACCCTGCTTCTACGAGACCGACATGTTCAACACGCTTGCCTGGAGCGAGCTGAACGCGACCTCGCCCGAACAGCCCTTCTACCTGCAGGTCGACTACACCGCCCCGCACGGTGATTTCCGCCGCCCGGCCGGGCCGGAGCCGGCGACGCGCCACTACAACACCTTCGCCGGCGCCCCCTACCCGCACGGACGCGCGGAAGGGTTCAACGAGGGCAACGTCAACGACAAGCCGCGCTTCATCCGCGAAGCGCCCTACCTCTCGCTGAATGACATCCACACCTACCGCGTCTACTACCAGAAGGCCCTGGAGTCGCTGCGCTCGATCGACGAAGGCGTGAAAACGATCGTCGACACGCTCGGCGGGCTGGGCCGGCTGCGCAACACCTACATCATCTTCACCTCAGACAACGGCTTCTTCTACGGCGAGCACCGACTGACCGGCGGCAAGTTCCTCGCCTACGAGCCGGCCACCCACCTGCCGCTGCTGATCCGCGGCCCGGGGATCAAACCCGGCACCGAAACCGGCGAGCTGGCGGCGAACATCGACATCGCGCCGACGATCCTCGAACTCGCCGGGGCGACGGCGGACAAAAGCATCGACGGTCGCTCGCTGGTGCCCTATATGCAGGACCCGAGCCTGCGCAGCCGCCGACCGCTCCTCTTCGAGTCCTTCGTTGAAACCGCCGACGTGGAAGCGAACGGCGAACCGACCGGCCAGCGCCCGGTGAAGGAGGTCAAGCCCCGGCGCAACACGGGCAAGGACGGGGCCAACGCCTCGATCGTCGCGCCGCCGAAGGACTACGAGGGAATCCGCCTCGGCCCCTACAAGTACATCGAGTGGCCCGACGGCGAGAAAGAGCTCTACGACATCACCAAGGACCCCTTCGAGCTGAACAACGTCGTCCGCGTCCCCAACCTCTCGCCGATTCGCGCCTTTATGCATGCCCAGCTGGTCCGCCTCGAGGCCTGCGTCGGCAAGACCTGCCAGGAAGTGGCGCCGAAATTCCCGCTGACGAGAGAGCAGCAGCGCAAGGTGGACAAGCAGCGTCGCGAAGAAGAACGTCAGAAAGAACGCGAACGCGAAGAAAAGCGTCACCACAAACGCAAAGGCTAGTCCGGCTCCCTGGTTCCCTGGGGGACCCCCTCGATGAGGTTCATCAACTTCTCACCGGTCTTGCGAGCGGTGTACAGCTCCTCGGGAGTTAGCCTGGCCCCCGAGTTGGCCGCCTCGAAGACCGTCTGCACCGCGGCAAGCTCCCGATCGAAGATCGAGAGCCACCTGACCAAGGCATCGATCGAGGCGTCCTGTTGTTGCAGCGCTGGTTGGGCGCTCACCTCGAGTTGGCGGTGCCGGGCTTCGTCGACCACAGGCGCCAACCTCCGCCAGATCTCATCCAGAGCCAAGCGCGCGGCCTCGGCTTCATTGAGGTTGGGTTCCATCACGGATGAACGATAGCTAGGTGAGCCGGGGGGCTACTCGGTGTCCGATTTGATCGTCCGTTGGAACTCGTCCGCTCGTCGATCGATGTCCGACTCCTCTTCTTTGAGACTGATGGCAAGTTGGCGAGCTTTCTTCTCGAGGGTCCAGCCGAAGCCTCCAAGCTTTACGTCGCCATCGCTGGCCAGAAAAACCAACAGTGCGACAGCTGCCAGCGGGACGGCGAAATCGGCGGGACCGTAAGCCTCACATTGCTGGGTGGTCGGGTGGGTCCCAACCTGTAAAACGACCGGGTGACAGGAACCGAAATCATGAGGGGCGAGGTGGGAGAGGAGCCAGAATGCCGTTACTGACAGCACCATCGTCACGAGCAAAGTCACCTTCATCGCCGACCAGAGTCTACGCACGGGGACGATGCCAAGCGATCGGAGTCGTGCTCCAACACGGGACGGCAACTCGAATCCATAGTGGGCAACCCCGGTTATCAGCCAACCGACGATCAGGACTGCCAGGAATGGAGCCGCGAGCAACACCAGGATCGCAGCAAGTAGAGAGCGTCTCCACATGGGCAAAGTGAACCCGAAGCGGACGCGGACGGTCGAGTAACGAGCTACTTGATGACGGCGAGGGTGTCACCAGCGCCGACCGCGGCGCCCTCGGTGACGTTCAGCTCTTCGACTTTGCCGCTGCGGTGGGCGGTGATCTCGTTCTCCATCTTCATCGCCTCAATCACACAGATCAGGTCTCCCTCGGAGACCTCGGCGCCTTTCTCGACGGCGACTTTGAGGATCGTGCCCTGCAGCGGCGCCGGAAGCGCCTCGCTGGAAGCGCTGGGGCCGCTGCCCTTGCGCTCGCGCTTCTGCGGTTGTCTTTGTCCGGGGCCACCGGCGGCAGGTGCGGCAGAGCCGCCCGCGGGGGCCTCGCCGATCACCTTGACGTCGAAGAGCTTGCCGGAGACCTCGACCTTGTAGTCGCGGGTCACCACCTCGCCGCCGTCCTCAGAGGGTTCCGGTGGGGAGGCGTCGGCCGGAGCGGTCGATTTCAGCCAGTCGCGATCCTCCATCAGGTCGCGGCAGGTCTCCCCCTTCGCCCACTGCCCGGTGGCGAGGATCGCTTCGTGGAAGGGGATCAGCGTAGTGAGGCCGCCGGAGTCGTATTCGCCGAGCGCCCGCAGCATCCGCCGCGTCGCCTTCTCACGGTCGACGTCCCAGACGATCAGCTTGGCCACCATCGGGTCGTACATCGGCGTCACCTCGGAGCCGCCCTCGACGCCGGAGTCGACGCGGACGCCGGGGCCGGAGGGCTCGCGGTAGGAGTCGCCGATCGGCCCGGGGGCGGGGGCGAATTTCTTGTGCGCCGCCTCGGCGTTGATCCGGCACTCGATCGACCAGCCGTTGAGCTTCACGTCCTGCTGGGCGACCGAAAGTCGCTCGCCGGCGGCAACCAGGATCTGCTCGCGGACGATGTCGATGCCAGTGACCATCTCGGTCACGCAGTGCTCGACCTGGACGCGGGTGTTCATCTCGAGGAAGAAGTACTCGTCGCCGACCTGCATCCCCTCGATCGTGCCGGCGCCCCGATAGCCGACGGCGGCAGCCGCGTCGGTCGCGATCTTGCCGATCCGCTCGCGCATCTCCTCGTCGACGTGCGGCCCGGGGGCCTCCTCGATCACCTTCTGGTGGCGGCGCTGGATCGAGCAGTCGCGCTCGCCGAGGTGGATCACGTTGCCGTGCGAGTCGGCGAGGACCTGGACCTCGACGTGGCGCGGATCCTCGAGGTAGCGCTCGATGTAGACGCGGTCGTCGGAGAAGAACTTCGCGCCTTCTCGGGCGGAGCCCTCGAAGGCCTCCTGCAGGTCGTCGGGGGTCATCGCCACCCGGAAGCCCTTGCCACCGCCGCCGCCCGCGGCCTTGCAGGCGACCGGGTAACCGGCTTCCTCGGCCTGCTTGCGCGCGGCCTCCAAATCGGGCGCAACCTCGGTCGAGCCGGGGACGATCGGCACCCCGGCCTGCTCCATGATCTCGCGGGCCTTGGTCTTCGAGCCCATCGCTTCGATCGCTTCCGGCGGCGGGCCGATCCAGGTGATCCCGGCCTCGGCGCAAGCCCGTGCCATCTCGGCGTTCTCGGCGAGGAAGCCATAGCCGGGGTGAATCCCTTCGGCGCCGGCCTCCTTCGCGGTGGCGATGATCTTGCCGATGTCGAGGTAGCTTTCGGCCGGCAACGCAGGTCCGATCAGGAACGCCTCGTCGGCGGCACGCACGTGCGGCGCGTCGCGGTCGATCTCCGAGTAGACGGCGGCCGAGACGATGCCCATCTCCTTCAGGGTGCGGGCAACCCGGATCGCGATCTCGCCGCGGTTGGCAATGAGGACCTTCTGGAACACGGCGGCGCAGTCTATTTATTTGTGTCCCGCTTGTAGCGGCTCGATTCGTACTCATCTACCCAGACCGCTGAGCTACGCCAAGTGCCGTCCGCAGCCTTCGCTGCCTTCAACCGACCGCGCGTTGCAGCCACCCGCAACGCGTTCGCCGAAAGCTTCTCGGTCGCCAGCGCCGGGAGTGGCACCAGCCTGGCGGGTCCCGCGATCGCAGGGACCACGAATTTGTGCAGGTTGTCGAGGATTGCCCGAGCCAGGAATTCCCCGAGCGGGCCGAGGTCGCCTTGATCGGCACGCCGCAGGGCTGCCAGGTAACGACGCCGGTTGCCTTTGTAGATGATCGCCGGGGGGTAGCCGAGGCGGATCAGGAGGAGATTGAGGACGAGACGACCGGCGCGCCCGTTCCCGTCTAGGAACGGGTGGACCTGCTCGAACCTGGAGTGCAGGCCGGCCAGGGCCTCCGGGAGCTCGGGACCCTCGACCTTTCGCAAGGACTGCGCGTCGGCGATCCAGCCCCGAATGAGGACCGGTACCTGGGGCCATTCAGGCGGTCGCATCCCTCCCGGGAAGGGTTCGATGTCGTGCTCGCGGAAAGAGCCGGGGCGCTCCTTCGGCGTCGCCTCTGGATGCGGCGCCACGTCCCAGACGGGGGTCATCGCGAGCGAGTGAACCTCCCGTACCTCCGCCAGGGTGATCAACTTGCCCCCGCTCCAGCCCTTCGGGTCGATCCCCTGGCCGTAGACCCAACCGGCCGCATCGGCGTAGCCCCGGACCTCCAGGTATTCGTTCAGCTCTTTGCTGCCGATCGCCCTTCCCTCCTCGAGGAGTTGCTCCACCTGCTTGAGGACCAGAGTGTTCCCCTCGATCGCAGTCGAATGATGGGCCTCCTCGAGCCAGATCCCGCGCCAGATTCCCTCTGCCTCGTCAGGTGAGGGGAGCCCGCCGAGCCGCTCGCGAAGTTCGCCGATCTGGACCCGAAGTCGTTCGTAGACCGCTTCACGCGGCGGCCGACCCCGCCGCGGCTGTTGGAGTTTGTTCGGTTGCGGCATCAGCTAAATGTACCGAACAAATTCTGTTTTGTGCGGTTGCGTGGATTTTAATTGCACCGAATACTTTCTAGAGATGGCCAGGCAGCTAGGGTCCGCGTCGTGCTGATCGAGCTTCAGTCCCATTCGACCGTCTCTGACGGCCAACTGCTGCCCGCCGAAGTCGTGGAGAAGGCGGCCGAGGCCGGCGTTACGACGCTGGCGCTTACCGACCATGATGCGATTGCCGGGGTTGCGGAGGCGCAGGCGGCGGCGGAGAAGCTTGGGGTTGAGCTGGTTCCCGCGATCGAGATGTCTTGCGTGCATGAGTACGCGGAAGACCTGCATATCTGCGGTTATTGGGTCGACCTGGGGAAAATCGCCGGGGCTTGCGAGCGGGCTCAGCATGAACGGGTGACGCGGGCGGGGGAGATCGTCGCGAAGCTTCGCGAGCATGGGTTCGACCTCCACCTCGAGGACGCGGTCCGCGAGGCCGGCGACGCGCTCTCGATCGGCCGCCCTCACATCGCCCGCGCCGCCGGCGCGACCGGCGATCTCGGCCCTTTTTTCGAGGAGTACCTTGTGCCCGGTGCCAAGGCCTTCGTCCCCCGCCGCTGGCCGACCGCCCAGCAGGCGATCGCGCTGATCCGCGAGGCGGGCGGCGTAGCCGTCATCGCCCACCCCTACTGGGACATCTCCGAGCCGACCGAGGTCGACGACCTGATCCGCTCCCTCGGCGCCGACGGCGTCGAGACCTTCTACCCGACCCACTCCAAAGAGCAGACCGAACACCTGCTCGAGCTCTGCGCCGAGCTCGACCTGGTCCCCACCGCCAGCTCCGACTACCACGGCCCCACCCACAAGACCTTCGCCAAATTCGCCGCCTACGACACCTACGACCTCGGCGATCCCCAGGTCCCGCCTAAGCCGTAGCTTCGCCTCCGAGCAATTCGGCGACCCTGAGCCGCAGGCACACCCATTCGACGAACTCCGCTTCGCTGATCGTTCCGGCCTTCATAGCCGCGACCATCTTTTCGATCGCGACGATCTCCCCGCTGCCCTCCGGGGCGCCGAGATCGTCCTCCGAGACCATCAAGAGGTCTCCAATCAGAGTCACTTCCATTGACATTGTGTCGAAAGGTTAGCGTAAGCGTGCCATAACAAATACCGCTTTGTAAAACTTTAATCGCCGCCATCTGTTAGAGTTTTTATGCAGTAACATCGCGCCGAATCGTGCCGACCAAAGTGACGACCCTTCGACTTCCCGACTACATGGCAGCGGAACTTTCCGCGGTCGCCAGAACCGACGACATGCCGGTGTCCGAAGCGGTGCGCGAAGCGATCGAAAAGCACATCGCAGAACGCCGCGCCGATGAGGACTTTCAGAAACGCCTGAAAAAGCTGCTCGAAGAGGACCAAGAGGTCCTCAAACGCCTCGCGGAATAGCCGAATCAAAGAAAGAGGGGCGGGGAGTCCTTCTCCAGACACTCAACATCGAGCCATTGGCGAGATGTGTCTGGAGAGGGACTCCCCGCCCCTCGTACCGCTGGAAGAACTAAGCGGCAGCGGCCTCCGGAACCAGCCCGCGCTGCTCGAGGTAGGCCAGCAGCTTCTCGGCCGACTCCTCGGGGGACTCGCTCTCGGTGTGGCAGACGAACTCAGGGTTCTCCGGAGCCTCGTAGGGGTCGGAGACGCCGGTGAATTCTTTGATCTCACCGGAGAATGCTTTCGCGTAGAGACCCTTGACGTCGCGCTCGGCGCAGGTGTCGACCGAAGCCTCGACGAAGACCTCGACGAAGCGGTCGCCCATCAGCTCGCGAGCCTCGTCGCGGATCTCCTTGTAAGGGGAGATCGCCGCGGTGATCACCGGCACGCCGTTGCGGCTGAGCAGATCGGCGACGAAAGCGATCCGCCGGATGTTGGTGTCGCGATCCTCCTTCGAGAAGCCAAGGCCCTTCGAGAGGTTTTCGCGGACGACGTCGCCGTCGAGGATCTCCAGCTTCGAGCCGCGCTCGCGCAGGTGTCCCTCGAGAACTCGGGAGATAGTCGTCTTGCCGGCTCCGGAGAGTCCGGTGAACCAGAGGGTGAATCCCTTCTCACCAGCCATACGTCGTCAGTCCTCCTTGTAAGCGTCGATCAGAATGTCGGCGACCTCGTCGCGGGAGAACTCATGCGGCGGCCTTTCGCCGTTGCCGAGCATCTCCCGCACCTTGGTGCCGGAAAGGAACAGATGGGAATCCTGGTCGTGAGGGCACGTCTTGTTCGAGGCCAGGCCCTCGCACTCGTTGCACCAGAAGGTGTGCTCGAACATCAGCGGCTCGATCCCGAGCTCGTCGATGTCGATCGTCTCGAAGATCTTCTGCGCGTCGTAGGTGCCGTAGTAATCGCCGGCGCCCGCGTGGTCGCGGCCGACGATGAAGTGCGTCGCCCCGTAGTTGCGGCGGACGATCGCGTGGAGAACGGCCTCGCGCGGACCGGCGTAGTGCATCTTCGCCGGCTTGACGCCGAGCACGACCCGGTCGTCGGGGTAGTAGTTCTCCATCAGCACCTCGTAGCAGCGCATCCGCACGTCGGCGGGAATGTCGCCGGCCTTGGTCTTGCCGATCAGCGGGTGGATGAAGAGCCCGTCGCAGGTCTCCAGCGCGGCCTTGGTCAGGTACTCGTGGGCGCGGTGGATCGGGTTGCGGGTCTGGAAGGCGACGATCTTCTTCCAACCGCGCGCCTCGAAGTCCGCTTTGTGCTCGGCCGGCGTCTTGTAGCGGCGCATGAAGGCCTCGTCGTGGTCGGGCAGCGCGTCGACCTCGATCGGGCCGGCGAGCATGCGGTTGCCCTCCTCGTAGATCGCGGCGACGCCCGGGTGGGCCTCGTCGGTGGTGCCGTAGACCTGCTCGGCCTCGCGCTTGACGTCGCGCTCCCAGATCTCCTCGACGGTGAGGCGGCCCAGCGTCTTGCCTTCGTCGGAGGAGAGCTCGATGACGTCGCCGACCTCGCACTCGAGGTCGCTCGCCAGGGTGATCGGGATCGGCCAGTAATCGCCGCCAACGGTCCGCATCTCACTGCAGACGCGCTCCCAGTCGGCGGAGCCCTGGAAGCCGGTCAGCGGCGCGAAACCGCCGTTGCCGATCATCTCGAAGTCCGCCGTGTGGCGCTCGGAAAGGGTCAGGGACAACTCAGCCATGGTCTCGCTCATCTCACCTATCGGGTCGGGGAAAGGGGTCGGTCAGGAGTTAAAGGGTTAAGGGGCGGCGTGCCGGCGCCGCTAGTTGATCCCGCACTCGGTCTTTGCCAGGCCGGTCCAGCGGCCTGCGCGCAGATCCCCACCCGGTTCGACCGGCTGGGTGCAGTGGGTGCAACCGATCGACGGGTAGCCGTGATCGTGAAGCGGGTTGTACGGGAGGTGGTGCTCACGGATGTAGTTCCAAACGTCGCGCTCGGTCCAATCCGCGAGCGGGTTCAGCTTCCAGAGGTTGAAGCGCTTGTCCCAGCCGAACTTCGGGGTCTTGGAACGGGAGCTGGAGTCCGCCCGGCGGACGCCGGCGACCCAGCAGTCTACGGAAGAGAGCGCTTCGCGCATCGGCTCGACCTTGCGGATGCCGCAGCAGGCGTCGGGATTGGTGTTCCAGAGTTCCGGCCCGTGCTCGGCCTCCTGCTCGGCCAGCGTCAGATTGTGGAAGCGGTCGAACTCGATCCCCAGTGCCTCGGCGAGGCGGTCGCGGGTTTCGTAGGTCTGCTCGAAGAGGACGTCGGTGTCGAGGTAGAAGAAGCGCGCCTCGGGGTTGACCGTGCTCGCCAGGTGGGCGGTCACCGAGCTCGTTTTCTGGAACGAGCAGGCGATGTAGTGACGGGAGCCGAAGTTCTCGAACATCCACTCCAGCGACTCGTGGGCCGAGCGTCCCTCCAGCTCAGCGGCGATCGCCTCGTGGTCAAGGTCGGCCGCTGTGGGCACGGTGCCGGAGAGAGTGACGGGAGGTGGCTTCATCGGCGCTGGGCGCGCGCTAGATCGCGCACTCCCCCTCTCCCCGCACTACCTCGTACGGGCTCGATCGGTTCCAGTCGATGAACTGCTGCATCGTCTCCAGGCTGAACTCGGCCGGGAGGGTCAGCTCCTTGATCGCCGCTTCGAAGGGCTCGGCGCCGACCCGCTCGGCGAAGGCGTTGAACTCCTCGCCCTCGTTGCGATCGCCCTCGTAGAGGTGGATCCAGCGCTCGACGGCCTCGGGGACCCGTTTCGCCGGGAGGCGCGATTTGAGCCGGGTCCCGAAGATGACCTCACCGCCCTCGAAGTTGCCGCCGATGTGAGGGATGTAGGCGGGCATCGGGCGGCCGCCGACCTTCAACGAAGCGCCGTAGAAGCCGATGTTGGCGATGTGGTGCTGGCTGCAGCCGTTCGGGCAGCCGCTCATTTTGATGTGGATGCGCTTGGTCAGCTCATCGCTGATCTCCATCGAGGTGACCCGCTCCTTGATCGCCCGGTTGAGGCCCATCGAGGCGGTGATCCCGAGTTTGCAGCTATCGGTGCCGGGGCAAGAGACAACGTCGGTGATCTCGCGGGCGCCGGCCTCGCCGAGGCCGAGGGCCTCGAGCCGCTCCCAGACGTCGTAGAGGGACTCGTCGCGGACCCAGCGCAGGACGAAGTTCTGCTGCACCGTGCTGCGGGCGGCGCCGCCGGTGAACTCGCGCATGATCTGGGCGAGGCCGCGGAACTGCTCCGGGGTGAGGTCGCCGCGGGTGACCTTGACCTCGACGGTCGAGAAGCCCTCCTGACGCTGCGGCGCGACGTTGCCTTGGAGGAAGCGCTCGAACTCGGTCCGGTCGCCGTTCGGCGAGGACGGGGAGAGCGGCTCCTCGGGGGCGTTGGCCTCCTCGTCGACGCTGAAGCTGAGGCGCTCGACCAGCTCGGGGCCGAATTCGCGCTCCGCCACCCAGTCGCCCTGCAGCTCCTCGTCAACGAGCTCGCGGAAAGCGTCCATGCCGATCTTGTCGACGAGGACCTTGATTCGGGCGCGGGCGCGGTTGACGCGCAGCCAGTCCTGGCGGTCGAAGATGCGGAAGACGGCCTCGGCGATCTTCAGGTAGTCGCCGTTGTCGGCCTCGACGAACTCGTAGAGCGTCGGCGCGACACGGGCCATGATCGAAGTGCCACCGCCAACCCGGACCTCGAAGCCCTTGACCCCGTCCCTTTCGACGGAGAGGAAGGCGATGTCGTGGATGCCGCTGATCGCCCGGTCCTCTGCGGAGCCGGTGAACGAGGTCTTGATCTTGCGCGGCATCAGCTGCGTCGTCGGGTGGCGGACGAAGTAGCGGACGTAGGCGGTGCCGTAGGCGGTCGGGTCGAAGACCTCGTCACCGGCGACGCCGGCCCAGGGGTCGCCGGTGACGTTGCGGACCGTGTTGCCGCAGCCCTCGCGCGAGGAGAGGCCAGCTTCGGCAATCTCCCGCAGCAGCAGCTCGGTGTCGCGCAGCGGCACGTGGTGGATCTGGATGTTCTGGCGGGTGGTGATGTGGCCCTTGTTCAGCGGCGCATACTTCTCGACGACGCTGGCGAAGGAGTCCATCTGCTCAGGCGTGACCCCGCCGAAGGGAAGCTTGATCCGGATCATCTGGACGTCGGGCTGGCGCTGCCCGTAGACGCCCTGTTTGAGGCGGAAGCCGATGAACTGGTTCTCCTCCAGCTGGCCGGAGAGGAACTCCTCGGCTTCGTTGTCGAAGTCGTCGAACTCGCGCTCGATGATCGGGATGACGTAGCCGGGGACGTTCTCGTAGGTCTCGGGGTTCTGAGGGGTCCCGACCCGGCCCTTGCCCCGCTGCTCCTTGTTCTCTGCGACGGCTACCTCCATGGGTGGAAAGGTAGCAAACCCGATTGGGATTCAGGTATTTAATTTCCTGACCGGTCGCGGGAGCGGCGGATTCCCCGCTGCAGGGCCGATTATCGGCTCAGCTGTGGGACGGTTTTTTCTGCGCCTGGAGGATTGCCGCGGCCTCGCCCGAGTCGGCGACGTAGCCTCCATCCGGCTCCAGCGGCAGCTCGTCTCCGCTCCAGCCGACGATCCCCTCGCTCAGCTTGTGGGCGTCGTAGCCGGCTTCGGCGAGCGCGTCGGTGGCCATCGTCGAGCGGTTGCCGCCGCGGCAGTAGACGACGACGGGGCGGTCCTTGTCGATCTCCTCCAGCCGCTGCGGCAGCTCCGGCAGCGGCACGTGGCTGGCGCCGGCGATCCGGCCCGCCTCCCACTCGTGGTCGGCGCGGACGTCAACGACCTGCGCGCCCTCGTCGATCAGCTTGCGGGCCTCATCGCGCGAGACCTCCTTGGCCTCCCCCTGCGGTGCGTCTGCCATCAGTCGACCTCCGTGCCCTCGATCAGGAAGGCGACGCGGACGTGGGCGCGGTACTCGTCGAGGTTCTCGCCGCGGATCCCGGTCGAGACGATGTCGACGGCGCGGATGTTGCGCAGCGATCCCTGTGCCTGCTGCAATGCCTGTTTGGCGGCGTCGTCGGTCGACGTCTTGGAGCTGCCGACCAGCTCGATGATTTTCACGACAGCCATGCGGATCCTCCTCGTAGGTTCTCGATGGTCTCCTTGGCGCCGACTCCCTCCAGCAGAGCGGCCCGCTGCCAGGCGGGCGCCTGCGGGGAAGCGGGCGCAACGGCGGCGGCGAACTCGGCCTCGAACTGGGCGATCGCGGCGGCGACAGCCGCAGCCTCGTCTCCATGAGCGGTCTTCTCTGCCACAGACCTAGCCTAGTTCAAGCACGACGCAGCTCGGCGCGGCGGCGCTCGAGGAAGGTGGCGAGGTTGCGCATCACCGCCTCCGGTTCCCGCTGAAAGCGCGGCCTGGTGACCCGGATCATCTCGATACCAAGCAGTTTCAGCTCCTCCTGGCGGAGATGGTCGCGCTCAAAAGCAGCGCGGGTGCCGTGGGTCTCGAAGAGGTCGAGTTCGACCGCGAATCGGAGGTCGGGCCAGTAGGCGTCGAGCTCATAACCCTCGGCGTTGAAGTTCATCGACGGGGTGGGGAGCCCGGTGGCAACGACGCGCCGACGGAAGCTCTTCTCGAAGCGAGAGCGGGTGAAGCTCGGGTCGGGTTGATAGAGAGCAAGCGCCCGGCGCAGGGGTCCGCGACCGCGATGTCCACCGGCACGGTCAAGCACGTCTTCGACCGCGTGGAGGTCGAAGAGTTCGGCTTCTTCCGCCCGCTCCAGCAGCCGCTCCAACTGGTCCGGCCGAGCGCGAATCGCAAGATCGAGCAGCACCCGAGGCACGGACGTAACCGGAATCCCCTCCCGCTCACCCCGGTCCTCCAGAGCAAGGATCGACGAGAAGTGCACGCGGAAATCCCGCTTAGCCCGCCGCCGTATCGGCGCCGTCACATCAATCGTTTCCGGCGCAAACCGATAGATCCCCCACAAGTAAGCGGCCGACCCATGGCTGGCCGCAGCAGGCCAAACCACCTCATCCACGTCATTAGCTTCCGCCCCCAGCACCGCAGCCCAACACCGCCCATGCCAAAAAAGCCGCCGATGCCCCAACGCGTACACGCCGCGATGCATCTGATGCAGCCGTCGTGAAGCGACCCATTCGACGACGGTGCTTTTCGCATATCCCAGCTCCCGAAGCTGCTTCATCGAGACGACGCCGTGCTGGCGCGTTGCTACGTCGGATAGCGCCTCATACGAAGGCGGCGTTCGTCCTTGGACCGGCATATCCGTCCTAAGGACGAACGCCAGGGTAGTTCTCCCCCCCTCTCGGCGGAAACTCCGGCGGGGGGCGACGATCGGGAGGACTCCCCCGGCAGGGGGAGCCCCCGATCGGAGACAGGACCCGCCGGCCAACCACGCCCGGGCCGTCAGCCGCCCACCGCTGGTCGGCAGCCGATTACGTTCGCGGCGTCAGCCGTTTAGGCCGGGGACTGGGTTTCCGTGTTTTACGTAGGCGCAGTTGTAGGGACTGGGGTCGAAGGAATCGGTGATCGCGCGGCCGGCTGGTTGGCCGGTGCCCTGGGTTTCTTTCGTTTCGGTCTTGCCGCCTTTGCCCCGCACCTTGATCTTGCGCGGCGGTTCGCCGGCGCCGCACTGGATCGAGAAGTCTTTGACCCCGTCGCGGGCGTCGATGATGTCTTCGCCCCCCATTCCGTAGAAGCGGTCCGCCCCCGGCTGGCCGAGCATCGCGTTGGCCCCGCTGTCGCCGATCAGCACGTCCCAGTCGAAGGAGCCCTCCATGTCCTCGTCGGTCGGTGAGAGGTGGACGTGGTCGCAGCCCTTGACGGTCGTCACCCAGGCCGCGTGCGCCATGAAGGAGACGATCAGCAGGCCGGGATGGGCCTGGGTCTCGGCGAAGGAGGCGTCGTCGCGGCCGGGGCCGCCGACCAGCGCCCCGCCGGCGCAGCCGCCGCCGGCGGCCAGCAGGTCACCGCTGCCTTCGCCGTAGAGGTAGGTCGGCCCGGGCAGCCCGCCGACGAGGCCGTCGGCGCCATCGCCGCCATAGATCTTGTCCGCCCCCGGACCCGACTCGACCAGGTCGTCCTCGGGGCCGGCATGGATCGTGTCGTTGCCGAAGCCGCCGGCGAAGCGGACACTGCCGATCGACTCCAGCGTCCCTTCCACGCTCAGGCTGTCGTTGCCAGGACCGAGATCGGCCATCAGCCAACGGCCGGGGCCGTTCGCCGGGCAGGAGACGGTGAGTGCGCTGCCCGGCGCGTGCGCGCAGCCATGGCCGACCGCGAGACCCTTTTTCGCCGTGATGCTGAACGTCTGACTCGCTTCGTCGAAGGCGACGACGAACTGGTCGCGACCGCCGCCGCCGACGATCTGCAGGCCGGCGCCGCCGCCCGGCGTCGGGTTCAGCTGAACGTAGGCGGAGGCTTTCGGCGGCGGTTCCTTGCCGCAGGAGGTGGTCCTTTCTTTGGCGCCCTCACAGCCGTCCGTGCCCTGCCCCCCGTCGATCGTGTCGCGACCGCCGCCGCCGACGAGGTGGTCGTCGCCGAGGCCGCCGTCGATCACATTCGCCTGCGGGCTACCGATCAGCGTGTCACGGAAAGCGGAGCCTTCGAGGCTCTCGAAGCCGAAGAGCTTGTCGTGACCGTCGCCGCGCGCCCGGTGCGTCCGCAGCGAGGCCCAGACACCGCTGCCCTTGCCGCCTGCCCGCGCCGTCGCGAACGAGGCGATGTCGCCGCTGCCGGCGCCGCCGGACATGCGGTCGTAGCCGTAGTCACCGTGGACCAGGTCTTCGTCGCCGGGCCCGCCGTTGACGATGTCGATGCCGAGATCGCCGGCGACCTCGTCGCGATCGCCGGGCCCACCGAGGATCTTGTCGTCGCCGAGGTTGCCGTTGACTTGGTCCTCGTCACCGGCGCCGCCGTCGACCTCGTCGTTGCCGCGGCCGCCGTGGATCTGGTCGGAACCGGGCCCGCCGCAGAGGAGGTCGTTGCCGAGGCTGCCGAAGATGACGTCGTCGCCGTTACCGCCCCAAATCACGTCGCGCTCCGGCGTCCCCCGGATCACGTCGTTGCCGTCGGTGCCGACGATCCCCGCCTTGCGCCCGTGGCAGCGCGGCACGTCTTCTTCGCCGCTCTCGGCAGCACTGGCCGTCACCGCGAAAGCAGCGAAGACCAGCAACAACGACAGCGCGAGAACCCCCCGGAAGCGACTCACTGAGGCCGGATCGTACTCGGGCGCAGCGCTTAAGCGCTGCGGATCAGCTTCTTGTTTACGAACTCGTCGGCCCCGTAGCGACCGAGCTCACGGCCGAAGCCCGAACGCTTGAAGCCGCCGAACGGCAGCTCGGGGCTGTCGGCGCCGACCAGGTTGATGTAGACCATTCCGGCTTCGATCTGGTCGGCGACCCGCTCGCCCTGCTCGGCGTCGGTGGTCATCACGTAGGAGCCGAGACCGAACGGCGTCTGGTTGGCAAGCGCCACCGCCTCCTCCTCGGAGCCGACCCGGTAGACCTGCGCGACCGGACCGAAGAACTCTTCCTGGGAGGCCTCGTCGCCCGGCTCGATCCCGGTGAGGATCGTCGGTTCGAAGTAGTTGCCGTCGCGCTTGCCGCCGACCAGCACCTCGGCGCCGTTGGCGACCGCCCGCTTGACCTGGTCCTCGAGCCGATCGGCCGCCGTCTGCGAGGAGAGCGGACCGACCGCGGTGTCCTCTTCGGTCGGGTCGCCCGGCTTCGCCGCGGCGACCTGCTCGCGGAACTTCTCGAGGAAGTCGTCGTAGTACTGGTCGGCGACGATGAAGCGCTTGGCCGCGTTGCAGGACTGGCCGGTGTTGTCGAGCCGCGCTTCGGCGGCAGCGGTGACCGCCTCGTCGAGGTCTTCGGTGCCGAGCAGGATGAAGGGATCGGAGCCGCCGAGCTCGAGCACGACCTTCTTCAGGTTGCGACCGGCGATCTCGGCGACGGCGGCGCCGGCGCGCTCGGAGCCGGTGACCGAGACGCCGTGCACGCGCGGGTCGGCCAGCACCCACTCGATCTGCTCGTTGGTCGCGTAGACGTTCTCGTAGACGCCCGCGGGAGCCCCGGCGTCGTCAAAGATCTGTTGCATCGCCGCGGCCGACTCGGGGCACTGCGGCGCGTGCTTGAGCAGGATCGTGTTGCCGATCACCAGGTTCGGCCCGGCGAAGCGGGCGACCTGGTAGTAGGGGAAGTTCCAGGGCATGATCCCGAGGAGGACGCCGTAGGGACTGCGGCGGATGATCGCCGTGCCCTCTCCGCCCATCAGCTCGATCGGCTCGTCGGCCATCAGGCCCTCGGCCTGGTCGGCGTAGAAGCCGTAGATCATCCCGGCGAAGTCGACCTCCATCAGGGCCTGCTCGATCGGCTTGCCCATCTCGCGGACGATGATCTCGGCCAGCTGCTCGCGGCGCTCGGAGTGCAGCTCGCCAACCTTGCGCACCAGCGCGGCGCGCTCCGCCACGGAGGAGGAGGCGGGCCAGGTCCGCGAGGCCTCGTCGGCCCGCCCGATCGCCTCGCGCAGCTCGGCGTCGGAGATCTCCGGGTACTCCTTGATCGTCTCGCCAGTGGCTGGGTTGACTACCGCGTAGGTGCTCATTCAGCTCCTCCCCGTGTGGATGCTCGTTTTCAAGTTTGTTCTACCCCTTCACAGTCTGATCGAGACCAAGCGCGTCCTCGACCGCCACGTACTCCATCCCCACTCCCTCGGCGACCGCCGGGTGGGTGACCTTGCCGCCGGCGACGTTGACGCCGAGCCGCAGGCCGGGATCGCGCCGGATCGCCTCGGCGACCCCGTGGTCGGCGAGCGAGATCGCGTAGGGCAGCGTCGCGTTGGTCAGGGCGTGGGTGGAGGTGATCGGGACCGCGCCGGGCATGTTGGCGACGCAGTAGTGGGTGATTCCGTCGACCTCGAAGGTCGGGTCGCGATGGGTGGTCGGGTGCGAGGTCTCGAAGCAGCCGCCCTGGTCGATCGCGACGTCGACCAGCACCGCGCCGGGCTTCATCAGCGCCAGCTGCTCGCGGCGGATCACGTACGGCGCCCGCGCCCCGTGGACCAGCACCGCGCCGATCACCAGGTCGGCGGCGGGCAGCATCTGCTCGACCGCGAGCCGGGTCGAGTAGACCGTCGAGCAGCGACCCCCGAAGGCGACTTCGAGCTCGCGCAGGCGGTCGATCGAACGGTCGAAGACGAAGACGTCGGCTTCCATCCCGATCGCGATGAAGGCCGCGTTCATCCCGACCACGCCGCCGCCGATCACCATCACGTTGGCGGCGGCGACTCCCGGCACCCCTCCCAGCAGGATCCCGCGGCCGCCGAGCGGCTTCTCCAGCATGAACGCCCCCGCCTGGGTGGCGATCTTCCCCGCCACCTCGCTCATCGGCGCCAGCAGCGGCAGCCGCCCGTGCGGGTCCTCGACCGTCTCGTAGGCGATCGCGGTCACGCCCGACCCGCAGAGCCCGCGCGTCTGCTCGGGGTCGGGCGCCAGGTGCAGATAGGTGAAGAGGAGTTGCCCCGGGCGCAGCATCTCGATCTCGCTCGCCTGCAGCTCCTTGACGTGGAGGATCATCTCCCCCGCCTCGAAGACCCCGGCGGCATCGGCGACGATCGTCGCCCCCTGCTCGACGTAATCGGCGTCGGTGATCGCGCTGCCCTCCCCCGCCCCGGCCTGGACCAGGACTTCGTGGCCGTGCTCGGAGAGTTCGCGCACCCCCGCGGGGGTGACCGCGACGCGGTACTCGTCGGACTTGATCTCGGTCGGTACTCCTATCTTCATGCGACAAGCTCCCTCGCTCGCAGGGCCAGCCAGAACTCGATGCGGTCGTGGGCGCGCGAGAGGTCACGGCCCGTCAGCTCTTCCACCTTGCGCATCCGGTAGCGCAGCGTGTGGCGGTGACAGTAGACCTGACGGGCGGCACGCTCCCATTGGCCGTTCTGCTCGATGAAGGCCTCCAGCGAGCGCAGCAGCTCGCCGCCGTACTCCTCGTCGCCGCGCTCGATCGGCCCGAGGACGCTGTCGCAGTAGAGGTCGAGGGCGTCGTCGTCCTGGATCGAGAGCAGCAGGGTGAAGGCGCCAAGGTCGCGCCAGGAGGCGACCTCCGGAGCGGAGCCGTTGTCGAAGGCAGTCGCCTCCAGGGCGCAGCGCGCCTCGTGGAAGGAGTGGCGCAGGCGCTCGGGCAGGGCCGGTCGACTGGCGGCGGCGCGGATCCCGCCGCGGTCGTGCGCCAGCTGCCGCCGCGCCTCGGTGGCGACCTCGATCGGGTCGCGGTCGGCGCAGTCGATCACCGCGCAGAGCAGCTCGCGGCCGCCGGTGCTGTGCGGGGCGACCACGGCGGGACAAGCGTCGGCGGCAAGCGCCGCTTCGAGGGGCGCCGCCGCCTCAACCGGATCCTCGAGCGCGAAGACCAGGACCGCGGCCTCCTCGCCGATCCCGAAGGGCTCGAGCCGGCGCCGCAGCTCAGATGCCTCCATCCGGCCGCCGAGCGCGGCCGCCAGCACGTCGCCGGCCAAGCGCCGCTCGGTCTCGTTGGCGACCCGCCGGCGCATCAGCTCCAGCGCCACCACCGCGACCGACTGCTGCAGGATCAGCCGCTCGAAGTCGCCGAGGCCGCCGGAGTCGCGGACGATCACGACCCAGGCCTGCGGCGGGCCGCCGCCGGGAGAGATCACCGGGTGCGCCAGCGCCCGGCCCGCCACGTTGGGGTGGGAAGGGACGAAGGGGTGGCCGTCGCCTGCGTGGCTCAGCGCTTCCTTGCGGATCGCCGCGATCGCCTCGGCGGAGAGCTGGCGGCGGAATCCCTTGCCGGCGAGCCGCTGGCCGCGGGCATCGAGGACGGCGACCGTGCCGCCGACGGCGGAGGCGACGGTGGCGGCGATTTCCTCCAGGCCTCGCTCCTCGAGGACCAACCGCTCGAGCCGGCGCTGCACGGCGATGCCGCGCTGCAGCACCTCGTACTGCTCGTTGACGAGGCGGGCGAAGGCCTTCTCGGTTATGGCAATGAACGGCGTGGAGTAGGGGACCTCGAAGAGCGGGAAGTCGCGCTTCTCGGCCTCGTCGACCAGTGCTTTAGGCAGCGATTTGTGGTTGAAGCCGGTGCCGAAGCCGAGCCCGGCGAGGTTGCGGTCGGCGAGGATGCGGATGAAGGCGCGCTGCTTGGCGGCGGTCTCAAGCGGGATCCCGGTGGTCAGCATCAGCTCGCCGCCGGAGAGCCAGGGGGTCGGGTCCTCGAGCTCGGAGATGTGGACCCAGCGCACCGGCGCCGCGGCCGCGTCCATGCCCGCTGCAAGCTCGAGGTCGAGCTCGTCGAGCAGGCTCTGGACGGTGAGCACCGTGGCCCCTAGTTTCGGCGCAGGTGATCAGCTCGCGCTGACTCGGCGGGAGCGTCGCGGACCATCAGGTCACCGGCCTCCGTCAGCACCGCGCGGAGGACATCGTGGATTTCTTCGAACTGCTCGGTGTCGGAGATCAACGGCGGCGCCAGCTGGACGACGGGGTCGCCGCGGTCGTCGGCGCGGCAGATCAGCCCGCGTTTGTAGAGCTCGCCGGAGAGGAAGCCGCGCAGCAGGCGCTCGGACTCCTCGTCGTTGAAGCTCTCCTTCGTCTCCTTGTCTTTGACCAGCTCGACCGCATGGAAGAAGCCGGCGCCGCGGACGTCGCCGACGATCGGCAAGTCGTGCAGCGTCTCCAGCATCCCGCGGAACTCGTTCTCCTTGGCCAGCACGTGGCCGCAGAGGTCCTCGCGCTCGTAGACGTCGAGGTTGGCCATCGCGATCGCGGCGGCGATCGGGTGGCCGGCGAAGGTGAAGCCGTGGGCGAAGGAGGCGTCGCCCTGCATGAACGGCTCGGCGACCTTGTCGGAGGCGATCACCCCGCCCATCGGCGCATAGGCCGAGGTCAGCGCCTTGGCGACGGTGATCATGTCCGGGACGTAGTCGAAGCGTTCGCAGCCGAAGTAGTGGCCGAGGCGGCCCCAGGCGCAGATCACCTCGTCGGAGATCATCAGCACGTCGTACTGATCGCAGATCTCCCGCACCCGCTGGAAGTAGCCGTCGGGCGGGACGAAGCAGCCGCCCGCGTTCTGGACCGGCTCGAGGATCACCGCGGCGACCGTCTCCGGCCCCTCGAAGACGATCCGCTCCTCGATCGCGTCCGCGACCCAAAGCGGATCCTTGTTGTCGGGCCAGCGGTAGATGTTCGTGTTCGGGACGTGGCAGCCGCCGGGGGTGAGCGGCTCGAACTGGCTGCGCAGCTCGGTGATGCCGGTGGCCGAAAGCGCTCCGAAGGAGGTGCCGTGGTAGGCGACCTCGCGGGCGATCACCTTGTGCTTCTGGCCTTTGCCGTGCATCCGGTGGTAGTTGCGGGAGAGCTTCAGTGCCGACTCGACCGCCTCCGAGCCGCCGGAGGTGAAGAAGACGCGATTGAGGTCGCCCGGTGCCAGGTTGGCGATCCGCGCCGCCAGTTCGATCGCCTTCGGATGGGCGTAGCTCCACAGCGTGTAGAAGTCGAGCTCTTCGACCTGGCGCGCCGCGGCCTCGCCGTACTCGGTGCGGCCGTGGCCGGCGTTGACGCAGAAGAGGCCGGAGAGGCCGTCGAGGTAGCGGTTGCCGTGGTCGTCGTAGACGTAGCAGCCCTCGGCCCGGGTGATGATCGGCACCTCGTGGTCGGGGCCGTAGGCACCCATCCTCGAAAAGTGCATCCAGAGGTGTTGGCGAGCCAGCTGCTGGAGATCGGTTCCTGCCGGAGCTTGCGACGCGGTGGCCATAAGGCACTCCTCCTCGGATTACGACGTTATGGACAAAGCTAGACCCCGAATCGCCCATTCGCAAGTGGTCATTGGGTCAAGGACTGGAGGCGTGCTTGTACGCGGTGTACAAGCTCCTCCTGTGCTTTTAGGACATTCGCCACTTGCGTAACCCTCCATCGGGGCTTACGGTCGCTGGTGGAGCACGGGACTGCACCGACAAGAGAGGAGCCGGACCTAGAGATGGAGAGCACGGCTGTTCCCCCACCTGGTTCGGCTGCAGCAGATGCCGCTCCGGCACCCGGTATGGGGGCCGGAGCCGGCGAAAAGGGTCTGAAGAAGAACGCGATCGGCTTCGTCTCCAGCGTCGTCATCGGCGTCGCCTCGACCGCTCCCGGCTACAGCCTCGCCGCGACGCTCGGACTCGTCGCGGCAGCGGTGGGCTTCGGCTCGCCGGCAATCCTCCTGGTCAGCTTCGTCCCGATGTTCCTCGTCGCCGGCGGCTACTACTACCTGAACAAAGCCGACCCCGACTGCGGCACCAGCTTCTCCTGGGTGACCAAGGCGATGGGCCCGCAGCTGGGCTGGATCGCCGGCTGGGTGATCGTCGTCGCCGACATCATCGTGATGGCCAACCTCGCCCAGATCGCCGGCCTCTACAGCTTCGAGCTCTTCGGGCTGACCGCCCTGTCGGAATCGACCGCCGCGGTGACCGTGGTCGGCGTCATCTGGATCGTGATCATGACCGCGATCGTGGTGATCGGGATCGAGCTCTCGGCCCGCACCCAGGTCGGACTGCTGGCGGCGGAGATCTTCACTCTGGCGCTGTTTTCGGTCGTCGCCCTGATCAAGGTCTACGCGGGCACTGCCTCCGCGGCCTCGATCCACCCCAGCCTCTCCTGGATCAACCCTTTCTCGCTGAGCCCGAGTGAGATCTCGGCGGGAATGCTGATCGCGGTCTTCATCTATTGGGGCTGGGACACGACGGCGACCGTCAACGAGGAGACCGAGGACTCCAGCGAGGCACCTGGCAAGGCGACCGTGATCAGCACCCTGATCCTGCTCGGGATCTACGTAATCGTCGGCTTCGCCGCCCAGGCCTATGCCGGGGTCGACAACTTGGTCGCGAACCAGGAAGACGTGCTCAGCTCGCTCGGCACCGAAGTCTTCGGCTCGCCGCTGGACAAGATCCTGATCATCGCCGTGCTCACCTCGGCGGCAGCGTCGACGCAGACGACGATCCTCCCCACGGCCAGAACCACGCTCTCGATGGCGCGCGCCAAGGCGATGCCGGAGAGCCTTGGCAGGGTCCACCCCCGCTTCCTCACCCCGCACATCTCGACGATCCTGATGGGGGCGATCTCGATCGTCTGGTACGTCGGCCTGACCTTGGTCAGCGAAGACATCCTCTTCGATTCGATCGCCGCCCTCGGCCTGATGATCGCCTTCTACATTGGCCTCACCGGCTTCGCCTGCACCATCTACTACCGGCGCGAGCTCTTCCGCAGCGTCAAGAACTTCTTCTTCATCGGGGTCGGCCCGACCGTCGGCGGGATCATCCTCTTCTACCTGCTGATCAAGAACGCGATCGAACTCTCCGATCCGGCCAACTCCGAATCGGAAACCGCCTGGCTCGGGATCGGGCCGCCGCTGGCGATCGCCGTCTTCTTCCTCATCCTCGGATTCGTCCTGATGTGGGTCCAGTGGCGCAAGTTCCCCGCCTTCTTCAAGCGCAAGCCCGAGGTCGTACCGGCCGGCTTCCTCGAGGGCGAAGCACCCCCACCCGGTCCGACGGGAGTGGCGGACGTATGAGCCAGATCGTGGTCGGATACGACGGCTCGGCCTGCGGCGAAGCGGCGCTGGTGGCGGCGGTCGAGCTGGCCGGGGAGGTCGGCGACAAGGTGGTCGTTGTCTTCGGCTACGCGCCGCCGGGGATCTGGGGCGGCGAGATCGCCGAACACGAGGAGGCGATCGAGGAGTTCGGCGAGAAAGTGACCTCGCAGGCGAAGGCCCAGGCGGCCGAGCGTGGAGTCGAGGTCGAGGTGGCGCTGGTTCCGAAGCGAGCCGCCGAGGCGCTGATCGCCACTGCCGACGAGCGCCGCGCCCGGATGATCGTCGTCGGCAGCTTCGGCGAGGCACCATTGAAAGGCGTGATCCTCGGTTCGACGCCGAACAAGCTCCTGCACTTGGCGGATCGGCCGGTCTTGGTGGTGCCGGTGCAGGGATAGGGAGGAAACGGGTAGTGGTCGGCAGACGAAAGGGGACTTACGGAAAACGGGAATGAACAGCAAGGGGTCGTGAGCGTCGATCTCCGGGGAGTGACCAAGCGATTCGAGAGCTTGACCGCGGTCGACCACCTCAGCCTGGAGCTGGCTCGCGGCGAGTTCTTCACCTTGCTCGGACCGAGCGGTTGCGGCAAGACGACCACTCTGCGGATGATCGCCGGTTTCGAGCGGCCAACCGAGGGAGAGATCCGGATAGAGGGATCCGATGTCGCCCAACTGCCGCCGCACAAGCGCCCGACCAACACCGTCTTCCAGAGCTACGCCCTCTTCCCCCACCTCAGCGTCGAGGCCAACGTCGCCTTCGGCTTGAAGCGCAAGAAGGTCGCCAAGGGCGAGATCGCCGAGCGGGTCAAGGCAGAGCTGGAGCGCGTCGGCCTCGCCGCCGAGGCGAACCGCCGGCCGGCGCAGCTCTCGGGCGGGATGCAGCAGCGGGTGGCGCTGGCACGGGCGCTGGTCAACCTGCCGAAGGTGCTGCTGCTCGACGAGCCGCTCGGTGCCCTCGACCTGAAGCTGCGTAAGGAACTGCAGGTTGAGCTGAAGCGGATCCAGCGTGAGGTCGGCATCACCTTCGTCTACGTCACCCACGACCAGGAGGAGGCGCTGACGATGAGCGATCGGATCGCGGTGATGAACCGCGGACGGGTCGAGCAGGTCGCGACGCCGGAGGAGGTCTACAACCGGCCGGCGACCACCTTCGTCGCCGGCTTCATCGGCGTCTCCAACCTGATGCCGGCGACGGTAACCGGCAGCCACGAGGTGAAGCTCGACCAGGGGACGACGATCGCGACCGCGACCGACGGCTTCTCGCCCGGCGACCGCTGCCACGCAGTGGTGCGGCCGGAGAAGCTGCGAGTAGAGATGGGTGAGAACGGGGACGTCCCGGACGACTGCCCCCGGGCCGAGGGGATCGTCACCAGCTCGCTCTACCTCGGCACCGCGACCCAGATCGCAGTCGACCTCGGCGAGGACGTGCGGATGACCGTCCTCGTCCCCAACGCCGACGAGTCCGAGCGCCAGCGCCTGCCGGGAGGCGGCGCCCGCGTCGCCCTCAGCTGGGAGCCCGAGCACATGCACCTTGTCCGCGAGTCGCCGAACGGCGCGCTCGCCCCAACGACCGACGGAGGTTGAAACCGATGGTGAGCAGGAATCAGGACACCCACAGGATCACCGCTCTGCTCGCCGCACTGGTTGCCGTGGTGGTGCTGGCCCTCGGGCTGACGGCCTGCGGCGGCAGCAGCAGCATCAACGGCGGCGACACCGAAGCCGAAGAAGTGAAACTCGAAAAGAAGGCCTCAGGCGACATCACGATCTCCAACTGGCCGCTCTACATCGACGAACAGACCGTGCCCGACTTCGAACAGGAAACCGGGCTCAAGGTCGACTACAAGCAGGACGTAAACGCCAACGAAGAGTTCTTCGCGAAGATGGATCCGCTTCTGAAGCAGGGCGAATCCGGGGACCGCAGCCTGTTCGTCGTCACCGACTGGATGGCGGCCAAAATGCACGAACTCGGCTACCTGCAGAACTTCGACAAGTCGGCGCTGCCGAACTTCGAAAAGAACCTGGTCTCGAACCTGCGGGAACCGAGCTACGACCCGGACCGCGAATTCAGCGCGCCCTGGCAGAGCGGGATGACCGGGATCATCGTCCGCAAGGACCTCGCGCCTGACGTGAAGTCGATCTGCGACCTCTTCGACCCCAAGTACAAGGGCAAGATCGAGATGCTGAACGAACTCCGTGACACGGTGCCGCTGGTGATGAAGTGCCTCGGCATCGATCCGAGCGAAGCCACTGAAGACGACTGGCTGGAAGCGATCAAGAAAATCAAGGGCGCTTCGGAATCGGGGCAGATCCGCCGCTTCACCGGCAACGACTACGGCGCCGACCTGACCAGCGGCAACGCGGTCGCGGTGATCGGCTGGTCGGGCGACGCGGTCCAGCTGCAGGCCGACAACCCGAACATCGAATGGCGGATGCCGACCGAGGGCTGCATCCTCTGGTCGGACAACATGGTGATCCCGGTCGGGGCGCCCAATCCGACCGCGGCCGAGGCGTTCATGAACTACGTCTACGACCCGAAGAACCAGGCGCAGATCGAGGCTGAAGTCAACTACGTCAGCCCGGTTGAAGGCGCGAAACAAGTTCTGCTGAAGGAAGAACCCGAAATCGCGAAGAACCAGCTGATCTTCCCGAGCAAGTCGTTCACCAAGAAGTGCACGATCCAGCCGTCGCCGAGCGGCGAAGAAGAACAGAACCTGAACCGCGAATTCAACGCAGTGCTGAACGGCTGAACCGATGAAGCGCCGGATCGCTCCCTACTTCCTGCTCGGACCGGGAGCGGTCTGGCTGCTGCTGTTCTTCGTCGTCCCCCTCTACTACCTGGGGGAACTGTCGCTCAACTCGGGCGTCTTCGGCTCCTACGAATTCAGCTGGCACTGGGCGAACTACTCCGACGCGCTGCGGCTCTACGACACCCAGTTCGTGCGCTCGTTCACCTACGCCGGGCTGGCGACCCTGTTCGCGCTGCTGCTCGCCTACCCGCTCGCCTACGCGATCGCCTTCAAAGCGGGGCGCTGGCGCAACCTGATGCTCTTCGCCGTGGTCGCGCCGTTCTTCACCACCTACCTGATCCGGACCCTGGCCTGGGAGACGATCCTCTCCGACCAGAGCCCGGTGGTCAGCGTCCTTAACGCCCTCGGCCTGGCACCGGAAGGACATGTGCTGGCAACCGGCGGTGCGGTGATCGCCGGCCTCACCTACAACTTCCTCCCGTTCATGGTGCTGCCGATCTACGCCAGCCTCGAGCGGCTCGATGTGCGGCTGATCGAGGCCGGCAAAGACCTTTACGCCTCGGCGACGCAGACCTTCCTGCGAGTGACCCTGCCGCTTTCGGCGCCGGGGGTGGTGGCGGGGACGCTGCTCACCTTCATCCCCGCCTCGGGCGACTACGTCAACGCCCAGTTCCTCGGCAGCGCCAACAACCAGATGATCGGCAACGTGATCCAGTCGCTCTACCTCAAACAGTCCGACTACCCCGCGGCGGCGGCCCTCTCGTTCGTGCTGATGGCGCTGATCCTGATCCTCGTCATCGTCTACATCCGCTTCGCCGGCTCCGAGGCGCTGATGGGTGAGGAGGCGGTCGGATGAGCAGCCGCGGGAGCAACGCCTGGCGCTGGCTGCGCGAGCACGCCGTCTCGATCGTCGGCGTCCTCGTCGTCCTCTACATGCTGATCCCGATCGCCGTCATCTTCGCCTTCTCCTTCAACGATCCGGCCGGCCGTTACAACTTCACCTGGGTCGGCTTCACCCTCAGCCATTGGAGCAACGCCTTCGGGATCCCGGAGCTGAACGAAGCGCTGCTGACCAGCCTCAAACTGGCGGTCCTGGCGACGGTGATCTCGACCGCGATCGGGACGCTGATGGCGCTGGCGCTGGTCCGCTACGAGTTCTTCGGCCGCCGCGCCGCCAACTTCCTGATCGTGATCCCGATGGCGACGCCGGAGGTGGTGATGGGCTCGGCCCTGCTCTCCTTCTTCCTCCTCATCGGCACCTTCTCGCTCGGCTTCGAAACGCTGCTGATCGCCCACGTGATGTTCTGCATCAGCTTCGTCGTGGTGGTCGTGCGCTCGAGGCTGATCGGCTTCGACCGCAACCTCGAGGAGGCGGCGAAGGACCTCGGGGCGAGCGGCTTCGAAACCTTCCGCCTCGTCACTCTGCCGCTGATCATGCCCGGCATCTTCGGCGCCGCGATGCTCGCCTTCGCCCTCTCGATCGACGACTTCGTGATCTCCAACTTCAACTCCGGGACGACGGTGACCTTCCCGCTCTACATCTTCGGCGCCGCCCAGCGCGGTATTCCGGTTGAGGTGAACGTGATCGCGATGATCCTCTTCTTCGCCACCGTCGCCGCAATGGGCTTCGCGACTTGGCAGCAGCGGCGGGCGGAAAAGATGGCTTCGGTTAGACCTGAGCAGGAGACGGGCATCGCCGTTCCCGCGGCGGCTTAGTGGGGGGAGGCTAGGTACCCCTCTCCCAAAGCCCGTCGCGCAGCTGGGATGTACTTGCGGGCGCGAACTGACTTCTTGAGCCTTTGTGAGAGGGGTACCTACCCTCCTACGACAGCGCATCTCCTACCGGCCGATGTGGAAGCCGATCAGGTTGGGGACCTTCGCTAGAGCTGACGCGATGGGGTTTGGTCGATGGTTGGCGAGCTCTGCCTGCTCTTTTTTTAGGAGGGCGTACCGGATTGATTCTCCGCCTAACCAGTGGAAGGGTTCGGGGGGTAGACGGGGAGCCTTGCCGTCGACGAAAGCTAGGCGGGCGTGGTCGTCGTCGCGGTCGAGGGCGAGGCAGGCGAGGGTGCGGCCGACCATGTTGCTGGGGCCGACGCCGTTGCCGGTGTAGCCGGCGGCCACCCAGGCGCGGCCGGCTTTCAGGGTGTGGACCGCGGGGAGGTGGGTCGGAGAGGCGTCGATCGGGCCGCCCCAGGCGTGGGTGATGCGGCGGCCGCGGAGGGCTGGGAAGTAGTCGTGGAGGTGCCCGGTCGCTGCAGCGACCACGGCGGCGTCGACCTCTGAGCGGCCGTGGGTTCGGGCTCCCGCCGCGATCCGGCCCCCGCCCCAGCCGAAGGCGATGCGGCCGTCGGGGGTGGTGCGGAAGTAGTGGAGCAGGGCGCGCGAGTCGGTGATGCAGTCGCCGTTGGTCCAGCCGATCTGCTCGAGCACGTCGGGCACCGGCTCGGTGAGGACGATGTGGGAGGAGGCGACGGTGAGCTGGCTCCGCAGCGGCCCGTGCCGGCCCTTGGCGGCGCTGCCGATCGCCAGCACGCCGCGGCCGGCGCGCACCGAGGCGGCATCGGTTTTCGCCTCGACCCCGTCACCGGCCTGGCCGAACGAGCGCACCGGGGTGGACTCGAAGACATCGACCCCCGCGGCCAGCAGCCGCTCGCGCAGGCCGAGAGCGAGCCGAGCCGGCTGCACCGTCGCCGAGGTCGGCGAGACAGCACCACCGCGGAAGGCCGGCGACTCGCAGCGCTCGGCCACCTCCTCCGCGCTCAGCGGCTGCAGCATCTCCGCCACCCCGAGCTCGCGGCAGGCCCGCACCGACCGCTCCCAGGTCCCGTCGTGGGCCGGCGTGGTCGAGACCTGCACGTAGCCGGCCGGCTGCAGCCAGGCGTCGACGCCGTGCTCCGCGCAGAAGGCGACGATCCGCGCCACCGCCTGCTCGGCGGCCCGCGCCGTCGCCAGCGCCGCCGCGTCGCCCCAGCGCTCGCGCATCGAGGCGAGCGAGAACCACATCGCGTTGCAGAAGCCGCCGTTGCGCCCGCTCGGCCCGTGCCCGCAGAGCGGCTCGGACTCGAGCAGGACGACGCGCGCCTCGGGCTCCAGCTGCTTCGCGTACCAGGCGGTCCACATCCCGGTGTAGCCGCCGCCGACGACCAGCACGTCCGCCTCGCGGTCGCCGCTCAGCGCCGGGCGGGGTTCGACCTCCCCCGCCTCCTCGATCCAGTAGCCAAGTCGCGTGTGCTCGATCCCTGGATTCTCGCGGACCGGGACCCCGGGCGGCGTAGACTCGACTCGATGCCAGGAGATGGTCAGCAGTCCACTCCTTACGTCGACGCCCTGCTTGCCTACGCGAAGCTCGACCCTGGTCGCTTCCAGGTCCCCGGCCACAAGGGCGGCCTCGGCGCCGACCCGGCGATGGTCGAGCTGGTCGGCGAGATCGGCCTGCGCAACGATATCCCCTCGGTCACTGAAGGCGTCGACGTCGGCCCCGAACCGACCCCCTTCCAGGAAGCGCAGCAACTGGCCGCCGAGGCCTGGGGTGCCGGCCGCACCTGGTTCCTGATCAACGGCGCCTCGCAGGGCAACCACGCGACGATGATGGCCCTGGCCCACGGTGGCGAGCGGGTCGTCGTCCAGCGCAACGTCCACTCCTCGGTGATCGATGGACTGGTCCTCAGCGGCATGCGCCCGACCTTCGTCGCCCCCGAGCTCGACCCCGAGCTGGGGATCGCCCACGGGCTGACCCCCGACTCGCTGGCGGCAGCGCTGGACGCGACCCCGGAGGCGGTGGCGGCGCTGGTTGTCTCGCCGACCTACTTCGGCGCCTGTGCCGAGGTCGCCACCCTGGCCGAGGTCGCGCACTCGCGAGGCGTGCCGCTGGTGGTCGACGAGGCCTGGGGCGCGCACCTCCACTTCCATCCCGACCTGCCGACGGCCGCGCTGGAGTCCGGCGCCGACCTCGTCACCTCCTCGACCCACAAGATCGTCGGCAGCCTGACCCAGGCGGCGATGCTGCACGTCGGTCGCGGCGGCCGCATCGACGACGCCGTCGTCGACCGCTGCGTCAGCCTGGTCGAGACCACCAGCCCCAGCGGCCTGCTCTCGGGTTCGCTCGACGCCGCCCGCCGCCAGGTCTCCGTCCACGGCGAGGAGCTGCTGGGCGAGGCGCTTGAGGCGCTGACCGGTATCCGCGAGGAGATCCGCGCGATCCCCGGCCTCGACGTTCTCGACGAGCGGATGGTCGGCCGGCCCGGGGTTGCCGGCTGGGACCCGATGCGCCTCGGGATCGACGTCCGCGGAACCGGCTCCAGCGCCCAGCGCCTCTGGAAAGCCGCCTTCCACGTCAGTGAGATCGACCTCGAGCTCTATTCCGGCAACGTCGTCGTCGCCATCTTCGGCGTCGGCGAGCAGGTGCAGGTGGCCGGCGAGCGGCTGGTCAAGGGGCTGCGCAAGGCGGTGACGGAGCTGGAGGAAACGCCGGGGGCGCCCGACGAGAAGCTGGCGCCGGCGCCACCCTGGGGCGAGCTGGTGATGACGCCGCGCGAAGCATTCCTCGGTCCCCAGGAGGTGATCCCGTTCGCGGCGGCCGCCGGCCGGATCGCCGCCGAGGGGCTCGCCGCCTACCCGCCAGGAATCCCGAACGTCCTCCCCGGAGAGCGGCTGACCGCCGACACTCTCGACTTCATCCGCGACAGCCTCGACCATGGCGGTTACGTACGCGGCGGCTCGGACCGAGAGCTGAAGACCCTGCGCGTCGCGCGGTAAAGGCCATCGACGGGAGCAGTCGGGGGAGGGGTCGCCGGACCCTCCCCGCTGTTGTCCGCCGACCCCTCCCCCGACTGCTCCCCCAGCTAGGCTCAGGGCGTGTCCAGCTTCGACGCCATCGCGGCCCTGCCGCTTGAGATTGAGAGCTGTGAGTTCGAAGGGCTCGAAATCGCGATGGGGGAGTTCGAACGGCTGACGACGATTGTCAAGCTGCGTGGCGGTGGTGAGGAGGGGATCGGCGAGGACGTTGTCTATGACGCCGTCGATCACATCGGGCAGCAGAGCCACGGGCCGCCGGAGGGTTTGGCCGGCAGCTCGACCTTTGCCGAGTTCTCTGAGCGGCTCGATGGGATCGATCTCTTTCCGGCCGGCGCGCCGGAGCGCGGCGAGGTCTCGGTCGATTACCGCCGTTGGGCCTTCGAGTCGGCGGCGCTCGACCTGGCGCTGCGCCAGGCCGGGACCAACCTCGCCGCCGCCCTCGGCCGCGAGCCGCAGCCGGTGAACTTCGTCAACTCGATGCGCCTCGTCGGCTGGGAAGAGGGTGCGCGTTCCTCGATCGAGCCGCTGCTTGCCCGCCTCGCCGTCTACCCGACGCTGCGCTTCAAGCTCGATCCGGCCAACGACTGGGACGGCGAGCTGATCGAGGCGCTGGCTGCCACCGGCGCGGTCGACTCGCTCGATCTCAAGGGCTTCTACAAAGGCACCCCGGTCGACGTCGAGACCGACCCCGAGCTGTACGCGAAGCTGATCGAGACCTTCCCGGAGGCCTGGCTCGAGGACCCAGATGTAACGCCCGAGACCAGGCCTCTTCTTAATCCGGTGTCGGAACGGGTCACGTGGGATGCGCCGATCCACTCGATCGCCGACATCGAGGCGATGCCGTGGTCGCCGCCGAAGACGGTCAACGTCAAGCCCTCGCGCTTCGGCCCGATCCGCAACCTCTTCGCCGCCTACGACTACTGCTCCGAGCGCGGAATCGGCGCCTACGGCGGCGGCCAGACCGAGCTCGGCCAGGGACGCGGCCAGATCCAGTACCTGGCCTCGATCTTCCATCCCGACACCCCCAACGACGTCGCCCCCGGCGGCTACAACGACCCCGAGCAGGCGACGAAGCCGGGGCTCCCCAGCAGCCCGCTGCAGCCGGCGATCGAGGAGATCGGCTTCCGCTGGAAGCTCTAGGTTTGAGCGCACCCCCGAGAAGGAGCTGAGATGCCTGACAAGACTTTCCCCGACGCCCTCAACGAGCAGATCGCCAACGAGTTCGCCGCCCACCAGCAGTACGTCGCCGCGGCCGTCTACTACGACGCCGAGACCCTTCCCCGCCTCGCCAACTTCTTCTACCGTCAGGCGCTGGAGGAGCGCGAGCACGCGATGATCATGATCCGCTACCTGCTCGACGTCGGCGAGGAGGTCCGGATCCCGGACATCAAGTCGCAGCGGACCAGCTTCGAGGACGGCAGCGCCCCGGTGCGGATGGCGCTCGAGCAGGAGCGGCGGGTCAGCGAGGAGATCTTTGCCCTCTTCGAGCTTGCCCGCGAGCTGAAGGACTACCGGGCCGAGCAGTTTCTGCAGTGGTTCGTCAAGGAGCAGGTCGAGGAGGTGGCGCTGATGGGCGACCTGCTCAACGTCGTCGAGCGCTCGAGCGAGAACCTCCTGCTGGCGGAGGACTACATCGCCCGCGAGAAGCTGGGCGAAGAGAGCTCGGATCCGACCGCCCCTCCCGCGGCCGACCGGGGCTAGAGAAAAAGAAAGGCGTCCAGGGGGTGGACGCCTTTCTCTCAAGGAGGGAAGGTGGTCTCTCGCCACCTTCCGTAACACACACGGTGGAAGAGTCGCCCCTGCGGTGCTTTCTCTCAACAAAAGCGCGCGTTGGAGATTTATGACGTACCAAATTCAGAATTGGCCGTTGCTTTTCCCCTGCAACTACGGATAAGCAAGGGACCGCGTGCGCAACTCGGAAGATGCACCGAAGTACGGTGCTGGCCCTAAATGCTTACCGGCGCGCTCTTGCGGATCGAGTCGACGACTCCGCGCACGAGCTCGGTATCGCCGCCTACCTCGAGGTCGGCGTCGTGGCCGCTCATCCGGCGCATCCAGCTGCCGGCGCTTCCCGAAGCCCAGCCGTCAGCCTCTCCTTCGAGCCGGGAGGAGCAGGATGTGACCTTGCCGTCTTCGACGCTGAGCAGCACCCCGGCGAAGACCGGGGAGGAGCCTCCCTGTATCTCCACCGCCAGCCGGCATTTGCCGTTCAGCCCACTGGGCAGCTCGACCAGCGGGATCGCCAGGAGGAAGGCCGCCTCGACGTCGAGGCGGCCGATCGGAGGCGGCTCGGCAAGGTGGCGCCGCTCCCACCAGGCGCCAGCGGCGAGGGGAACGACGGCCCGCCGCAGCCACGGCGTTGCTCGGTAGGGGGTTCCCCGGCCCTCGCCTGCGTACGGTTCGACCAGGTCGGCCAGGCGCAGTGCCCCCAGGCGCCGCTCGAGCGAGGGGTAGCTGATCCGCGGGATCAGCCGGTTCAGATCGGTCAGCGAGAGCGGTTTCGCGGCGAGCGCCCGGATGATGTTGGTCGACCAGCCCTCGACCAGGGCCTTCGTGGCGCTTTTGCTGGCGGTGCTGCCGAGGGAGATCGGGCCGGCGGGGGCATCGTGCAGCCACTGCTCGAGAATCGCACCGATCCCGAGCAGCGCCTTCCCGGACTCGGTGCTCGCGTACTCGACCGTGCCCGGGAAGGAGGCCTGTCGCTGACGTTCGAGCGGACCGAGGTCCACCAGTTGGCGCGAGTAGACCCGCATCGTGCTCTGCGGCGGCGAGCCAACCGCCCGCCGCAGGTCGATCAACGGCAGCGGACCGTCCTCCAGAGCCTTCAGCAGATGGACGTTCAGAGGCGCCGAGAGAAGGGAAAGTGCGGCTGCCCCGGCGCGTTTCACGGGGTGCCGATCCGCTGCGATGTGAGCGGTGGGGGAGAAGCGAGCGCGAGCAAAATTACACGGGCATCATTTGCCGCTTCGACCAAACCTTCAAGGACAACCGCCAGTACCCACATACCTACAGCCTTGTTTCGCCTGGATAATTCTAGATTTCGCCTGCAAATCTCAGTCCGCTAGATTTACGCGCGGGCTATTACGCGCTCGCGCTTCATTGACTACTTTAGCGCCTGGGATTGGTTTTGGTACGAAATAATCTTCAGGCGAGCCAGCCTGCTCTTTTTCGCATCGTCTTGATCCGGCGGAACTCGGCGATGTCCTCCCGCAGCGCCGCCGGTGCGGGTGCCGGGAGGAAGCGGGCGGGAAGGGGCGACTCGGCGACTTTGCCCTCGCTGCCGCTGACCCGATAGGCGCGGGCGCCGCGACGGGCGGTGAGCGCCGATGGCGTGCCTTCCCCCTCCCAGAGGAGGCCGGCATAGTCGTCGAGGCCGTAGCCGGCCGGCATCCCATCGCCGACCGCTTCGAGGTAGGCGGCGCGGCGCTCGGGTTCGTTGTTGTAGTGGACGCAGAGGCTGCCGTGGAGGAGGCCGAGGCCGGCCGCGGCCAGTGGCTTCCCCGACGACTTGGTGATGCCGGCCTCGAACCAGCACATCGCCCCCGCGCTCTGGCCGGCGAGGACGATGCCCTGGCGCCAGGCGAGGCTCAGCATCGAAGCGATGTCGTGCGCCTCCCAGACCGCCAGCAGGTTGAGCAGGCTGCCGCCGCCGACGTAGATCAGGTCCTGGCGGAGGAGGTGATCGCGCAGCGCCATCGGCCGCCGGCCGAGGCGGAAGAGGGAGACGTCGGAGGGCTCGCAGTGGCGCTCGCCGAAGGCGGAGTAGAAGCTGGCGATCTGGTCGGAGGTATCGCCGCTGGCCGTCGGCAGGATGCAGATCCGCGGCCGCTCGCCGCCGCGTTCGCCGGCCAGCCGCAGCAGCAGCTCGCAGACCGCCCGGTCGGGCGGCCGTGAGCTGAACTCGTGCCCACCGAGAGCGAGGATCCGCCGCACGGGAGTCGCAGTCGACAGTCCCGGCTCAACGACCATCAGGCAGCGGGCGCGGTCGAAAGCGCCTCCGGCAGCGGAGCTGCGGGGGGTGCGTCGCGATCGCCCAGATAGGTGGTCGCGATCTGCATCTCCACCACCCGTGAGCCGGCGACGTCGAGCCGGTAGCCGCGAGCCTGCGGCCGCGAGGCCACCACCCGGCTCAGTTCTTCGCCGGTGAAGTGGAGGGCAGCGCCGTCCTCCGCCGCATAGCCGCCGCGCATCCCTTCGCGCAGGAAGCCGTGGTAGGCCTCCCCCCGTTTGGAGCCGCGCTCATAGTGGACGCAGTTGCTGAACGGCAGCAGCCCGAGGCCGCGCAGCCGCTTCGGCTCGCCGTGGAAACCGCTGACCGCCTCGGCGAACCAGCAGAGCGAGCCGGCGGAGAGACCGCAGAGGACCACCCCCGATTCCCACGCCTCGCGCAGGATCGAGTCGATGCCGTGGGCGCGCCAGACCCCGAGCAGGCTGATGACGCTGCCGCCGCCGACGTAAATCAGGTCCTGGGAGAGGAGATGACGGCGCAGGTCGTCCGGTCCCTGCTCGCGGCGGAAGAGCGAGATGTGGGTCGGCTCGCAGCGATGGGCGGAGAAGGCCCGGTAGAAGCGGACGATGTAATGGTCGGCGTCGCCGCTGGCGGAGGGCAGGAAGCAGACCCGCGGCCGCTCCGCCCCGGTCAGCCCGAGCACGTAGTCATCGAGCAGGGGGTTGCCCGACTCCATCGAGAAGCCGCCGCCGCCGAAGGCGACGATCTGACGGTCTGCCGTCTCCATAAAGAGATGTTCGCCGCGCGGAGCCGCGCGGTCGTTGTACAGCGGTCCGAAGTTCAGCCCGGCGCGCTCGCCCCGGCGTACAGGAGCCGCAGCTTGTTGCGGGCGCGGTGCAGCCTCACCTTCACCGTCCCCTCCGGGATCCCGAGGCGGCTGGCAATCATCGCCTGGGTCAGGTCCTCCTCGTATTTCATCTCCAGCAACCGGCGGTCGCGGTCGCTCAGCAGCTCCATCGCCGCGTGCAGGTCGGCGAGCTCGACCGCTGCCAGCACCTGCTCGTCCTCGGCCCCCTCCCGAAACTCGATCGTCGCTGTGGGATCGGGGCGGACCCGCGCGTGCTGGCGAAAGGCCTCGTTGCGGACGATCGTCGCCAGCCAGTAGTTGCGGCTGGCGGGATCGCGCAGGGTCGAGCGCCGACGCCAGGCGCGGAGCAGGGCATCCTGAGCTATGTCTTCGGCCTCGCCCGGATTGCTCGCGTAGCGATAGGCCAATCGAAGACAGATCCTCTGTGCCTCACCCCACTCCCAGCCATCGTCGTTCCCGCGGCGATGCCGTACCGGAGTGTTGATTGAACGAACCTACATAAGCGCTGGAGGAAATTGCCATATTTGAGGCAGAAACTGTCCAGATCTTGCGCAGGCTTTTCAGATATAGCGGGAAATAGAGGCTCCTCCGCCGTCGGCTTACTGGGCAGCCTGTCCAGTAGCGGGGATGAGTCGGCCGAAGTAGCCGAACCAGTTGCCCGAGCGCTCGGCGAGGCTCAGTCCCGCCTCCGCTCCCATCCGCTCAAGGATGCCGCGGGTGGTGAAGTGGGGATCGCCGAACAGCTCGCCGACGACCAGGCGCCCGCCCGGCTTCAGCACCCGCGCGATCTCCCTCAGCGCCGCACCGCCGTCGGGGATCTCGCCGAGCACCGCGGTGAGGACGACGCCGTCGATCGAGGCGTCCTCGTAAGGAAGCTGCGTCGCGTCCCCTTGAGTCGGAACCAGGTTCGAGAGCCCGTGCTCCGAGGCCACCCGCATCACATGGTCGAGGAACTTCTGCTGCAGGTCGAACAGCTCCAGAGTGCCGTCGGGCGCGACCCATTTGGCCAGCTCGCAGCTGTAGTAACCGGTGCCGACGCCGACCTCCAGTAGGCGCTCCCCCGGCTGCGGGCGCAGCACGGAGCGGAGCCGGTCCCGGGTGATGATCGGGTGCGGAGCTTCGACCCAAAAGCGCTGTCCGTAGGGGCAGGCGGAGGGGTTCTTGCGCCACCAGAGCGCCGCCGCCAGCGTCGCGCCGGCGGCCGCCCCCAGCAGGTGTCGCGGGCGCATCGGCCTAGGAGCCGAGCCCGAAGCCGACCCGGTGCTCGCCGGACTCGATGCGGAGGAACTGGACCTTGCCAAGGTAGAGAGCGATCGTCCCGTCCTCGGTGTGAAGGTCGTGCCAGCCGCCCTGCTCGAGCTTCGCCCGCAGGTCCTCGAGGTCCTCTTTGACCAGCCGGGCGGAGATCACCTGGCCGCCCTCGAAGCCGATCTCGACTCGTTGCGCCTCAGCCATCAGTGTCCTCCCGCGGGTTCGACGATCTCGGTCAGTACCCCGCCGGTGGAGCGAGGGTGAAGAAAGGCGACGCGGCTGTTGCGGATGCCGACCCGCGGCTCGGAGTCGATCAGCCCGATGCCGGCGGCGGCGATGCCCTTCAGGGCCACGTCGATGTCGTCGACCGCGTAGGCGACGTGGTGCAGGCCGGTTCCGTTCTTGGCCAGGAACTTGCCGACGGGCGTGTCCGGGCCGAGCGGCGCCAGCAGCTCGACGTGCCCCTCGCCGACATCGAGCAGGACCGCCTCGACCCCCTGCGACTCGACCGTCTCCCGGTGGGCCAGCTCCATCTCGAAGCCCTCACCATAGAGGGTGATCGCGGCGTCGATGTCCTCGACGGCGACTCCGATGTGGTCGATCCTTCCGAACAAGGGACGGAGTCTATGCAGCCTCGGCGCGGAGGATCTCCGCCAGCGCCGCGATCCCGACCTCAAGCTGCTCGGGCGTCGGCTCCTTGGTCGCGACCCGCCGCTGGATCTCGCGACCGGGGGTGTGGAAGGCCTCGGCGAGGGGCTCGCCGTGGTGGCGGTCGCTCCAGGCGAACATCTCCACCGCGAGGGAGGCGCCGCCGAGGCCGACCCCGGCGCGGGCGGCGGCGCTCGGGCTCTCGACGATCCGCTCCAGCAGGAGGGTGCCACCGGCCGAGAGCAGCATCATCGGCACGATCAGGTTGGAGCCGCAGCGGTCATGCTCCTTCGGGACCGTGGCGACGTCGTCGATCCCGCGCTCGTAGGCGGCGATCGCCTTGTGCTCGACCCCGTGGTAGGCGGCGAGGTCGCGGTCGCTGAGGGCGACCAGCGCCGGCACCGCACCGATTGCCTGCGCGAACGCCTCGCGCATGGCGCCGGCCCGGACCCGCCGGCGCAGCAGCGAGGTCGCGGCCAGCGTCGTCGCAATCGCGGCCAGTACCTTCGGGTTCTCGAACGGCAGCCGCGCCGAGGGCATCCGCCGGCGCGTCAGGGGCAACACCGCGAGGGCCTCGGCAAGTTTCACCGGCCCCCGCAGCCCCGGCAGTTTCGCCACCAGTCCCGGAGCCAGCTCCGGCTTGCGCTCGGAGGCGACTTCGATTGTCCCGTCCTTGCGCCGCACCGCCGCAGCCCAGTGGGTCGGCCCGTGGATCAGCAACCCGTTGCGGAGCGCCATGCCACCGAGGCGAAGCTTCTGCGGCTGATCGGAAGCCATGCGTCCACGATAGGCGATCCGGCGTTCGTCCTTGGACCGGCATATCCGTCCCAAGGACGAACGCCGAAATGCGGAGGGCGTCGAGCCCAGTCCACTCGACGCCCTCGCTCCCCCCTGTGTGCAACACACCCGACCGGAGCCCCCAGTCCAGGTCTCCGGCCGGGTTGTCGGCTCTCCCTGGCTTAGCTTGGTGAGCCGACTATGAAACCCCAGGGGGACCGGGAAGTTGCGCGTGGTTTTACGCGCTGTCTAATTTTTTCCTTAAGGCTGATAAGCGCTCACCCAGCTCCCGCTCGAAGCCGCGATCGGTGGGTGCGTAGAAGCGGTGGCCACGCAGGCCCTCGGGTAGCAGCGGCTGGCCGCTGACCGCCCCCTCCTCGTCGTGGGCGTAGCGGTAACCCTCGCCGCGGCCGAGGTCGGCGGCGCCGGGGTAGTGGGCGTCGCGCAGGTAGTCGGGCGGCGTCTGGGCGCCGTTGGCGCGCACCTCCGCGCGGGCGGCCGCGAGCGCTTTGTAAGAGGCGTTCGACTTCGGGGCGAGGGCGAGATAGACGGCGGCCTGGGCGAGGTTCAGGGCGCACTCGGGGAGGCCGACGCGGTCAACCGCCCGGGCGGCGGCGTCGGCGACAAGCAGCGCCTGCGGGTCGGCGTTGCCGACGTCCTCGGAGGCGAGGATGACCATCCGGCGGGCGATGAAGCGTGGATCCTCGCCCCCCTCCAGCATCACCGCCAGGTAGTAGAGCGAGGCGTCGACGTCGGAGCCGCGGGTCGCCTTGATCCAGGCCGAGACGAAGTCGTAGTGGCGGTCGCCCTGGCGGTCGTAGTCGATCGCCTTGCGCTGCAGCGCGTCTTCGGCCGCGGCGACGTCGACCGCAGCCGACTTTGACCCCACCCCGGTGGGGCCGGAATCGGTTACGCGCTCGACCGCCCGCTCCAAGGCCGAGAGCGCGACCCGGGCGTCGCCGCCACTGCGCATCGCCAGCATCTCCAGCGCCGCCAGAGTGACGGTTGGCGGCTCGGCGATGCCGCGCTCGGGATCGGCCAGCGCCCGTTGGAGCAGCGCCTCGACCTGAGCGGGCTCCAGCGGCCGCAGCTCGTAAACCTGGGCGCGAGAGAGCAGGGCCGAGTTGACCTCGAAGTAGGGGTTCTCGGTCGTCGCCCCGATCAGGGTCAGCGTCCCGTCCTCGACCGCCGGCAGCAACGCGTCCTGCTGGGCCTTGTTGAAGCGGTGGATCTCGTCGAGGAAGAGGATCGTCGGCCGCCCGTTCGCCCGCCGCCGCTCCCGCGCCCGCTCGATCACCCCACGGATCTCGGCTTTGCCGGCATTGACCGCCGACTCCTCCTCGAAGGCGCCGTCGGCCCCCGCTGCGGCGATCCGCGCCAGCGTCGTCTTCCCCGCCCCCGGCGGCCCATAGAGAATCGCGCTGTGCGGCTTCCCACCTTCAATCGCAGCCCGAAGCCCCGAACCCTCCCCAAGCAAATGCTCCTGCCCAATCATCTCCTCCAAAGAACGCGGCCGCATCCGCACGGCCAGCGGAGCGTCAGCTGGTGGCCTCCCCTGCTCCCCTGCTCCGCCCTCGCCCGTATCGAATAGTTGATCGGCCACCGTAGAATCGGAGTATGGAGAGCGCAACGGCAGTCCCGACGTCCCAGCCCACTTCGACCTTGGAGTCGTTCAACGCGGCTACCGGCCAGCTGATCGGCTCGGTGCCGACGATCGTGCCCGAGGAAGTGCAGGGAGTGGTCGACGACGTGGCGCGGATCCAGCCGGCCTGGGCCGAGCTGCCGGCGAAGACGCGGGCCAGCTACATGAAGCGCGCCGCCGACGCGCTGCTCGACGACATCGACGAGATCGCCAAGCTGCTCTCCGAAGAGCAAGGCAAGCCGCTGACCGAGGCCTACACGATGGAGCTGCTGCCGACCGTCGACGCGCTGCACTGGTGCGCGAAGGCGGGGCCGAAGATTCTCGCCGACGAGAAGGTGCCGATGACCCAGGCCTTCACGCTCTCGAAGAAAGGCCGCTTCACCTATGAGCCGCTCGGCGTCGTCGGTGTGATCGCCCCCTGGAACTACCCCTGGTCGATCCCCTTCGGCGAGATCGCAATCGCGCTGATGGCCGGCAACGGCGTCGTCCTCAAGCCGGCCAGCCTGACGCCGCTGCTCGGCGAGCGGATCCGCCAGGTCTTCGAGAAGGGCGGCCTGCCCGAGGGCCTCGTCCGCGTCGTCCACGGCGGCGGCCGGATCGGCGACGCGCTCTCCCGCTCCAGCGTCGCCAAGGTCTTCTTCACCGGCTCGGTCGAGGTCGGCCGCAAGGTCGGCGAGGTCTGCGCCTCAGAACTCAAGGGCAGCGTGCTCGAGCTCGGCGGCAAGGACCCGATGATCGTCTGCTCCGACGCCGACCTCGACAACGCGATCTCCGGCGCCGTCTGGGGCGGCTTCGCCAACGCCGGCCAGACCTGCTCGGGGATCGAGCGCGTCTACGTGATGCGCGACGTCGCCGATCGCTTCGTCGAGGGCGTCGTCCGCGAGGCCGAGAAGCTGGCGCTGGGCAACCCGCTCGACTGGAACACGGCGATCGGGCCGATGACCTCAGACGACCAGTACGAGATCGTCTGCGACCTGATCGAGGACTCGGTCGCCGCCGGTGCGACCAAGCGCTGCGGCGGCCCCGTCGACGTTCCCGGCCTCTCCGGCAAGTACGTCGCCGCGACCGTCCTCACCGGCGTCACCCACGAGATGCGGATCATGCGCGAGGAGATCTTCGGCCCAGTGCTGCCGATCGTCGTCGTCGACTCCGAGCAGGAGGCGATCGACCTCGCCAACGACTCCGAGTTCGGCCTCGGCGCCTCGGTCTGGACCAAGGACCGCCAGCGCGGCGCCCGGATCGCGCGGCGGATCGAATCGGGAATGGTCTGGGTCAACGACCACTCCTTCAGCCACGGCGCCTGCCAGTGCGCCTGGGGCGGGGTCAAGGACTCCGGCCTCGGCCGCTCGCACTCCAAATTCGGCTTCTACGAGTGCGTCAACATCAAGATGAACGCCTGGGAGCCGGGGATGACCCGCGACTTCTGGTGGCACCCCTACGACCAGACCTTGGGAGAAGCGGTCCGCGCCTCGGCGAAGATCCTCTACGGCAAAGGCGAGACCCGCGCCAAAGCGCTGCGCGAAGGTGCGGGCCCGCTGTTGAAGGTCGGGCGCCGCACCCTGCAGAAGCGTCGCTAATCAGCCGCCAGCGATTTCGACCGTCTTCGAGACGGCGGCGCCGCACTTGTAGATCGGGCCCGCGGTCGCCTGGGTCGAGGGCTTGACTTCGGCGTAGACCTTGGCCGGGATCTTGAGGTTTTCGTTCAGTGCGTCGAGGTCGGCGCGCCAGTTGCCGTTCGGCTTCGAGACCGAGCGGCTGAGGACGCCGTTTCCCTTCTGCTTGAGGACGACGGTCCGTTCGCCGAGGCAGTTCGAGTTGGCGGACTTGACCTTGCCCTGGTAGCCGGACGCGCCGAGCGTGACTTCGGATTTGACCTTGACGGTCTCTCCAGGTCCAGCGGCGGTGACGGCGGTCGCGGCCAGCGCCAGTACCGCGACGGCGGCGGCGACAAGCGCGGCCAGCTGACTGGTTCTCTTCATCGATCCTCCTTGTAAGGGCATTGCGGCCCAGGCGAAATTGCCGCGGCAGCCTAAGCGATGGCGGCGCATTCGGCGGGGGACGGGTCAGAATCCCCCTCGATGCCCCCCGCGCAGGAGAAGGCCGGGCCCGCGATCTCGGTCGCTGGGCTGCGGCGCGACTATGGCGACCGGCCCGCCCTCGAGGGCGTCGGCTTCGAGCTGGCCGCCGGGGCTTCGCTCGTCGTCCTCGGGCCGAACGGCGCCGGGAAGACGACGCTGCTGCGGATCCTGGCCACGCTGCTGCGTCCGAGCGGCGGCGAGGTGGCGGTGCTCGGCTGCAACCTGCCCAGCGAAGCCTGGAAGCTGCGCGGGCGGATCGGCTACCTCGGCCACGAGCCGCTGCTCTACCGCGACCTCAGCGGGCGCGAGAACCTGCGCTTTCAGGCGCGGCTCTACGGGGTCGACCGCGGCGGCGCCGAGGCGCGGATCGAGGAGCTGCTGCGCGCTGTCGGCATGGAGCGCCGCGCCGACGAGCGGGTGGCAGAGCTCTCGGCCGGGATGCGCCAGCGGCTCTCGATCTGCCGCTGCGTCCTGCACCAGCCGCAGCTGCTGCTGCTCGACGAGCCCGACTCCAACCTCGACGTCGAGGGGCGCGAGCTGGCGCGGGGGCTGATCGGCCCAGGCAGCGGGCGCACCCGGGTCCTCGTCACCCACGACCCCGAGCGCCACGTCCCCGAGGCCGACCAGGTGCTGCAGCTGGGAATCGGCGAGCGGGCGGTGGTCACGTGACCCCGTCCCGGACCGCCTTCGCCGCGATCCTCGCCAAGGACCTGCGCTCCGAGCTGCGCACCCTGCAGTCGCTGCCGGCGATGGCGCTCTTCGCCGTCACCACCTTCGTCATCTTCCGCTTCGGCCTCGACCGCACCAGCCTCTCCGGCAGCCTCGCCTCCGGGGTCCTCTGGGCGACGCTGCTCTTCGCCGCCGTCCTCGGGATCAACCGGCTCTTCGTCGCCGAGCGCGAGGAGGGCGGCTTCGACGCGATCCGCCTCGCCCCGATCGACCGCAGCGTCCTCTTCGCCGCCAAGGTGACGGCTTTGGTCGTCTACCTGCTCGCCCTGGAGCTGGTCGCAGTGCCGATCTTCGCGATCTTCTTCCTCGACGACGCCGCCGGCCTCGGCCCGCTCGTCCTCGTCCTCCTACTGACCGACCTCGGCCTCGCCGCGACCGGCACCCTGATCTCCTCGATGGCGGTCAACTCGCAGGCCCGCGACCTCCTGGTACCGCTGGTCCTGCTGCCGCTGGCGGTGCCGCTGATGATCGCCGCGACGGGCGCCACCGAGCCGCTGCTGAGCCTGGGCGGGCCCTCCTACCATCGCTTCGGAAGCTGGCTGCTGGTCCTCGGTCTATACGATCTGATCTTCGGCCTGGTCGGCTACGCCGTTTTCGACTTCCTCCTCGAGGACTGACCGGGCGCCAAGCTTTCGCCCCTCCCCTGGAGCATGTACGGCAAAGGACTCAGACCCCTCTCGATCGCCACCGTGGCGATGCTTGCGCTGTCGCTCTCGCTGGTCTTCTTCTACGCGCCGCTCGACGCCGACCAGGGCTTCATCCAGAAGATCTTCTACATCCACGTGCCGATGGCGATGGTGGCGCTGGTCGGCTTCATCGTCGGCGGCGTCTTCGCGATCGCCCACCTGCGGACGAACAACCGCAAGTGGGACGCGTACTCTTACGTCTCGATCCACATCTCGGTGATCTTCGGCGTCGCGGTGCTGATCACCGGCGCGATCTGGGCCAAGGCCTCGTGGGGGCACTGGTGGGTCTGGGACGAGCCGACGCTGGTCAGCTTCCTGATCGTCTTCCTCCTCTACGCGACCTACTACCCCTTCCGCTACGCGATCGAGGACCGCGACCGCCAGGCGCGCTACGCCTCGGTCTTCGCGGTCACCGCCGGCGCCTTCGTGCCGCTCAACTTCATCGCCGTGCGGATGGCGCAGAGCCTCGTCCACCCGCGCACCTTCGCCACCGCCGGCGGCGGCCTGCCCAGCGAAATGATGCTGACCTTCCTCTGCTCGCTGGCCGCGATCGCGCTGCTTTGGACGACCCTGGTCAAGTTCGAGCTGACCGCGAAGAGCGCCTCCGGCCAGGTCAAGCGCCTGCGCCGCGCCCTCGACGCGCCGGTCGCCGGGGGCAGCTCCCGGATCGCCCCGGAGGTGAGCTGATGGAGTTCCTCTTTGCCGCCCCGGCGCTGCCGCTCGACGAGGCCGGCAAGTACGTCGCCGGTGCCTACGTCGTCTTCGTCGTGCTGCTGATCGTTTACGTCGCGATCATGGCGGCGAAACTGCAGCGGATCGAGCGCGAACTGCGCGACGTCGCGGCGATCGCCGAGGACCGCAAAGCCGAGCAGCGCGAGGAGGTCAGCGCCTGATGGCCGAGCTGCTCGCCCTCGGCGTCTCCCACAAGACCGCGCCGCTCGACCTGCGCGAGCGCCTCTCGCTGACCGAGGGTCGCGCGGTCAGCGCCCTCGCCGAGTTGACTTCCGCCGGCGGAATCCACGAGGCGGCGGCGATCTCGACCTGCAACCGCACGGAGCTTTACCTGATCGTCTCCGACCCGGTCGAGGCCGAGTCGACCGCGCTCGGCGTCCTCACCCGCCAGGCGGAGATCCGCCCGACCGAGCTGCTCGGCCACCTCTACTCGCTGCGCGCCGGCGACGCCGCCCGCCACCTGCTGCAAGTGACTGCCGGCCTCGACTCGATGATCCTCGGCGAGGCCGAGATCCAGGGCCAGGTCAAACGCGCCTACGAGCTGGCGCTGGTCGAGGGAGCCACCGGCCCGATCCTCAACCGCCTCTTCCGCGGCGCCCTGACCGCCGGCGGCCGCGCCCGCGAGGAGACCGGGATCAGCGAGAAGGGCGTCTCGATCCCCTCGGTCGCGGTCGAGCTGGCGCGCCGGGCGCTCGGCGACCTCTCCAAGAAGCGGGTGCTCGTCGTCGGCGCCGGCGAGACCGCCGAGCTGGTCGCCAAAGCCCTGGTCGCCCGCGGCGTCGCCACCGTCTTCGTCGCCAACCGCCACTACGACCGCGCGATCGGCCTCGCCCAGCGCTTCGACGGCACCGCGGTCCGCTTCGACGAGCTGCCCGAACAGCTGACAAGCGCCGACATCGTCGTCTCGGCGACCAACTCGCCGCACCACATCGTCGAGCGCGACGGCCTGGAGCAGGTGATGCGGGAGCGGCCGCAGCGGCCGCTGCTGGCGATCGACCTGGCGGTGCCGCGCGACATCGAGCCGGCCTGCCGCGAGGTCGCCGGGGTCAGCGTCCACGACATCGACGACGTCCAGCAGATCGTCGAACGCAACACCAGCGGCCGCGAGGCCGAGGCACGCCGGGCGGAGCGGATCGTCGACGCCGAGCTCGACCGCTTCGAGCGCTGGCTCGCCTCGCTCGAGGTGGTGCCGACGATCAGCGCCCTGCGCGAGCGCGGCGACGAGGTCGTGCGCCGGGTCCTGGCGGAGAACGAAAACCGCTGGGAGAACCTCGGCGAGGCCGACCGCGAGCGGCTGGAGACGATGGCGAAGGCGATTGCCTCGCGGCTGCTGCACGACCCGACGGTGCGGATCCGCCGCTCGGTCGGATCCGACGACGCCTACGCCTACGTCAGCGCCCTGCGCGAGCTCTTCGGTCTCGACGTCGAGACCGAGCCCGAGGGCGAGAGCCGCGGCAACGTCACCCAACTTCACCGCAAATCGCCCTAGGGGCAACGTGGCCAGGTTGCGCCTAGCTACCCGCGGTAGTGCTCTGGCGCTTACGCAGGCACGGTGGGTTGCCGAACGGCTCGGCGGGGCGGAGTTGATCGAGGCGAACTCCGACGGGGAACCGGGAGACAAGTCGCGCTTCGTGCGCGGGGTGGAGCAGGTGCTGCTGGACGGCGGTGCCGAGATCGGCGTCCACTCAGCCAAGGACCTACCGGGAGAGATGCCCGAGGGGCTGGAGATCGCCTCGGTGCCGAAGCGCGAGAACCCGGCCGACGCTTGGATCGGCGCCGGCAGCTCGCTGAACGACGCACCCGAGGGAGCGCGGGTAGGGACCGCCAGTCTGCGGCGGCGCGCCCAGCTGCTGGCGGCACGCCCGGACCTGCGGGTCGAAGAGTTGCACGGCAACGTCGACACCCGCCTTCGCAAGCTCGCCGACGGTGAGCTGGACGCGATCGTCCTCGCCGCCGCCGGCCTGCGCCGGCTCGGCCGCGAGAATGAGATCGGCTTCGCGATCCCGGTCGAGGTGATGGTCCCGGCCGCGGGCCAGGGCGCGCTGGCGCTGCAGGTCCGAGCCGGCGACGAGGCGACGAGCGAGGCAACCGCAGCGGTCAACGACCTGCAGGCGATGCGGGAGCTGACCGCCGAGCGAACCGTTGTCGCCCTGCTCGACGCCACCTGCGCCAGCCCGCTCGGCGCTCACGCCCGCGTCGAGGGCGACCGGATCGCGATCGAGGCCTTCGTCGGCCTCCCCGACGGCAGCGAGTGGCTGCGCGACCGGATCGAGGGCGACGCCGAAGAGCCCTCGCTCGCCGGCGCCGAACTGGTCCAGCGCCTACTCGCCGCCGGCGCCCGCGAGCTGCTCGACCGCGCCGAGGAGATGGCGTGACCATCGCCGACGGGCCTAAAACCTCCCGGATAGGTAGTGAAATCGGCCCGTCGGCAGGGGGTTTGGTGTGAGTATCCGGCCGGGAGTTGTCTACCTCGTCGGTGCGGGTCCGGGCGACCCAGGGCTGATGACGGCGCGCTCGCTGGAGCTGATCGCTACCGCCGACGCGGTCTTCTACGACCGCCTGATCCCGCCGGGCGCCCTCGACGGCGCCCGCGAGGATGCGGAGCTCGTCTACGTAGGCAAGCAGCCGGGCGTTCCTTCGGTTCCCCAGGACGAGATCGGCGAGCGGCTGATCGAGGCCGCGCGGGCCGGCAAGAGCGTGGTCCGGCTCAAGGGCGGCGACCCGTTCGTCTTCGGCCGCGGCGGCGAGGAGGGCGAAGTGCTGCGCGAGGCCGGGGTCGAGTTCGAGATGGTGCCGGGCGTGACTGCCGGCGTCGCCGCCACCGCCTACGCCGGGATCCCGGTCACCCACCGCGACGACGCCTCCGCAGTCGCCTTCATCACCGGTCACGAGGACCCGCTTAAGCAGGAGAGTGCGATCGACTGGGAGGCGCTGGCCCGCTTCCCCGGCACCCTCGTCTTCTACATGGGCGTCAAACGGCTGGCGCAGAACGCCGCTTCGCTGATCGCCGCCGGGCGCAACGCCGACGAGCCCGCCGCCGCGATCGAACGCGGGACCTGGCCCGGTCAGCGCACCGTCGGAGCGACGCTGGGGACGATCGCCGAAGCGGTCGAGCGCGAGGCGGTGAAGGCGCCGGCCCTGATCGTCGTCGGCGAGGTCGCCAAGCGCCGCGAGCAGCTCGCCTGGCTGGAGCGGCGGCCATTGCACGGGCGCCGCGTAGTCGTCACCCGCGCCCGCGCCCAGGCCAGCGGCCTGGCGGCGACCCTGCGCGGGCTCGGTGCCGAGGTGGTCGAGCTGCCGGCGATCCGGATCGAGCCGCGGATCGACAGCGACGAGGTGAGGCGTGTCGCCGGCGGGGTGGGTGCCTATGACCTGATCTGTCTGACCAGCCCCAACGGAGTCCGCCTGCTTTTCGAGGCGATGGAAGCCGCCGGGCTCGACGCGCGGGCGCTGGCCGGGGTTACCGTCGCGGCGATCGGCCCGGGGACGGCCAGAGCGCTGGCGGAGCGGAGCGTGCTCGCCGACGTCGTCCCCGAGCGCTTCGTCGCCGAGGGCTTGATCGAGGCCCTGGAGGACGAGGAGGTAGCCGGCACCCGCGTGCTCATCGCCCGAGCCGCCGAGGCCCGCGACGTCCTCCCCGACGCCCTCCGCGAGCGCGGCGCTGAGGTCGACGTCGTCGCCCTCTACGAGACCGTCCGCGAGCAACCGGGGGTAGAGGAGATCGAGGCAGCCCAAGGCGCCGACTACGTCACCTTCACCTCCTCCTCGACGGTGACCAACCTGACCGAGACCCTGGGCGACAGCTTCCCCAAGGACGCCCGCATAGTCTCGATCGGCCCGATCACCAGCGAAACCATCCGCGCCAAAGGGCTAGAGGTACACGTAGAGGCCGAGCGACACGACATCGACGGTCTCCTAACCGCCCTCCTCAGTGACGTTCGGCACTCCGCATAGGCACTACCGCTCCACGGACTCGACCAACACTCGAGCCCGTGAGCTAGCCGCCACCGGAGCCCCCCACGGCACCGTCGTCACCGCCGGCGAGCAGACCGCGGGCCGCGGCCGCCAAGGCCGCACCTGGACCGCACCCCCCGACAAGGCCCTCCTCTACTCAGCAATAGTCCGCCCCCTGGAGGACCACCACACGATGCTCCCCCTGGCAGTCCCCCTAGCCGTCTGCGAAGCAGCCGAGCAGCTAAACCCCGACCTCACCTGCAAGGTCAAGTGGCCCAACGACATCCACGTAGAAGGCCGCAAGCTAGCCGGAGTCCTGATAGAGGCAAGACCCCAAGACAGCTGGGCAGTAATAGGAGTCGGCCTCAACCTCTACATCGAGGATCACGAGTTCCCAGCCGAACTCCAGGGTCACGCCACCTCGATCTTCACCCACGATCAACGGACCCAGAAGAGGGGGTCCGCCGGACCCTCCCCGCTGTTGTCCGGCGGACCCCCTCTTCTGGGTCCGCTCAACCAACGCCTGGAGCACTGGATCAAAGCTGAACCCGATGCAGTCCTAGCCGAGTGGCGCAAACGCGACGCACTCCAAGGTCGCGAGGTCACCTGGGAGGGCGGCTCAGGAGTCGCCGACGGGGTCGACGACCGTGGCTACCTCGTCGTCATCACCCCCAGCGGCGACCGAATCGCCATTGGTGCCGGCGAGGTCCACCTGACCAGCTTCTGACTCACCTCGCGGTTTACGGCGACGTTTGCGCACGGGCTTGCGGGCACCCTCCGGCGCGCCGCCGTTCTCGCTCTTGCCGTTCTGCCCGCTTTTTTTGTTGCGCTTGCGCCGGCGCTTGCCGCCTTTCGGGAAGTTCTTCAGCAACTCACGCGCAACCGCCGACGGTTTCCGCGCCATCCGCATCCGCGCCCCGCGCAGCACCTCCTCCCCCTCGGGCGTATGCGAGACCGCCGCGGCCAGCAGCGCCACGGCAAGCCGCCGGTCCTGTTTGCGCGCGGCGTGGACCAGCCGGCGAGCGTTGCGCCCGTGCGCCCGCCCGGAGGAGTTGACCAGCAGGCCGAGCAGCCGCTTCGTCTCCGGCCAGCGCTGGACCGCGTACTCCTCGTGCAGTTCACGGGTGTAGGAGGCGAGCCGCCAGACCCAGGCCTGCGCCTGGTCGCGGCGACCGATCCGTTTGTCGATCAGCGCCTGCAGCAGGCTCTTGGTCCCGGCCCGTTTGTCCTCGCGGCTCCAGGTGCCGACGATGTCGATCGCATCGTCGAAGGCGTCAGGGTCGCCGAGGTCGGCGATCTCGCTCAGCGCTTTCAGCCGCAGCTGGGCGTTGCGGTTGCGCTGCACGCAGGTGAGCAGGAAGCGGCGGCGCAGCTCTTTGGTCTTGTCGTTCTGCAGCATCGCCCGCGCCCGCCGCCAGCCCTGGGTGTTGACCCGGGCGCCGGCCAGCGCCGCCCAGGCGTGCTGCTCGGGGTAGTCGAGGTTCTCGACCGCGATCCGCCAGATCTCCCGTTCCAGCACCTCCATCCGCTTCTCCTCGACGTCGGAGACGGGGACGATGCGGCGCTCGACGCGGACCTTGCGGCCGCGGCCGCGGCGCACCGGGCCGACAACGATTGCGCCGCCGCGGTAGACGTCGCGGTCGAGCAGGCTGTGGAGGGTGATGATCGTCTCGTCGTGGGTCGTCGCCGGGTGGACGAAATCGAGCACGATCCCGGCCTCCTTGCCCGGCGCCCGGCGGGTAACGCGGCCGACCCGCTGCTGGTAGATCCGCCGCGAGGCGGTCGGCGCCAAATGCATGCAGATCGTCGCCCGCGGGCTGTTCCAACCCTCGGCCAGCAGCATCGCGTTGCAGAGGACGTCGACGGTGCCGCGCTCGAAGCCGGCGAGGATCTCGGCCAGTTCGCGCTTCGGCGTTTCGCCGGAGACCGCCTGGGCGTTGATCCCGGCGGCGCGGAAGGCTTTGGCGACGTTCTTCGCGTGCTGGACCCCGGCGGTGTAGACGACGCCGGGGATCTTGCGGAAGCGCGAGCGGTAAAGGTCGGCGATCGCGACGTTGAAGGGCTCCTGGTCGAGCAGCGCGGCCAGCTCCTCCTGGTCGAAGTCTTGGTCCACCTCCCCTTTTCGCAGCGGCACCTTGGCGATCGTCCGCACCCCCGGGCCAGGCGGAATCCGCAGACAGCGCAGCGGAGCGATGACACCACGGCGGGCCGCCTGGGCGAGGTCGAAGCGCGAGGTCTGGGTCGGGAAGAGGTCGGCGACGTGGCGCGCGATCAGGGCGCCGGTCGCGGTCATCCCGATGTAGACGGGGCCGGTCCACTCGCGGATGCAGGCGCTGGTTTTCTCGCCAAGGGCGGTGTGCGCCTCGTCGCAGATCACGATCGAGTAGGCGTCGGAGATTTTCTTGTGGTTGCGGACGAACCACTGGTAGGTCTCAACCGTGACCGGCCCGTCGGGGTCGTCGCGGCCGTCCATCAGTGGCGGCCGCAGCCGCTCCTTGTAACCGCGGTCGGAAATCTCGCCGATGAACTGGTCGACGAGGTTGCGACGGTGGGTGAGGATCAGGACGCCGCCGGTCTTGGTCGCCTCGATGAAGCCGACCGCGGCGACCGTCTTGCCGGCCCCGGTCGCGTGCTCGAACCAGAAACGACGGTCGGCACCGGGGTCCTCGGGGGCCTCCTCGACCACCTCCTCGTCCTCCGCGTCGGGCTGTTCCTCCCAGTCCTGAGGCTCCTCGTCGGGGTCGATCTCGTCTTCGTCCTCGTCGACCTCGGCCGGCGCGACGACCTCCGCCGCGGGCTCGGCGTCCTCACCGTCGCCGTTGGCGTTCTCGGTCGCCTCGGCGGCGGTCAGGGTCTGCTGCTGGCCCATCAGCTCGGCGAGCGTCCCCGAGAGGGCGTCCACCTGGTGCGGGTTCAGTTCGGCGCCGTCGCGCAGTTTCGGCGGCTCGTCGGCGAGGAAACGCTCGAGGCCGAGGAGCAGCGAGAAATCCCGGCGCCACTCGAGGGATGGGTGCTCAGCCCCGTCGTCGAGCTCCATCAGCGCGGCGTCGAGCGCGCGCCGCCGCGCGGTCCCCGGAGCAAGCGCCTCGGGCCCCTCGCCGTCGAGCAGGAAGGGCTCACGGGCGAACGTCGCCGCCCGCTCGATGTCGGCGCTTGAAAGAACTGCCGCGTCTGCGGCAACGTCGCTGGTCTTGGCCATAGAAGGCTTCTGGGTATTCCGTCCCCGCCGCACACACAAGAGATACGGCTAGGACAAGTGAACGAGGCTGCAGGGGCTCGACTGGAAGTCTCCCCCGACTACTCAGTGCGATCCGCGAGCCGCGAACCGAACGTACGTATTGTACCCATGGAGCGGATGAGTGCGCGATCGAGACCATTCCTGGCGCTGAGTGCGCTGTTGATGACGGCCTTCCTTGCAGGTGGGTGCGGGGGGGGCGAAGGCGGAGATTACGGGGGGGCGCACCCCGATTACGCGAAGGCCCTCGCCGGTTCGCCGCCGCCGCTGGCCGCCCTCCACAAGCAGGGAAACCAGCTGCTCGACGGCGGCACCTCCGCCTACGAAAAGCGGATCGCCGGCCTGCACGGCTACCCGGTCGTGGTCAACCTCTGGGCCTCTTGGTGCGTCCCCTGCCGGCAGGAGTTTCCGATCCTGCAGAAGCTCTCGGCCCGCTACGGCAAGAAGGTCGCCTTCCTCGGGGTCAACAGCGAAGACTCGAGCGACGCCGCCGAAACCTTCCTCGCGGAGGCGCCGGTTCCCTACCCCAGCTACGAGGACCCGAGCAAAGACATCTACAACTCGCTCGGCGGCTACGGCTTCCCCAACACCGCCTTCTACAACCGCGACGGCGAAGTCTTCCTCCACAAAGGCCAGTACCGCGATGAAGCCGAACTGGAAGCCGATATCCACCGATACGCGCTGCAGAGCGGATAATCGGAGGCAATGGAAGCGTTCGTCGTCATCGCAGCGATCGGGGTCGGCCTGCTGTTGGCCGAGCTGCTGCTGTCGACCGGCGGGGTCCTGGCCCTGCTCGGCGTCGCCGGACTGGTCGTGGCCGGCGTCGTCGCCTTCAACTCCGAAAGCGATTTCGCCGACTTCGCCGGCGGCGGGCTGATCGCGCTCGGCGTCGTCTCCGGGATCGCCTTTTACTTCGTCAGCCGCAAAGTCCTCGCCGCCCACCGCAACGAAAGCGTCCGCACCGGAACCGAGGAGATGGTCGGTGCCGCCGCCGAGGCGCGCAGCTCGATTGACCCCGACGGCCGGGTCTGGCTCGGGGGCACGTTCTGGAGCGCGCGACTGGCCGACGGCGCGAGCCCAATCGGGGTTGGGGATAGAGTCAGGGTCGAGGCGGTCGACGGGCTGACGCTGGTCGTCCGTCCGGATCCGCAGACCGCGGTCAACGCGAGCGAAGGAGTGGGCTGATGGACGTCGTTGCGGGAATTCTCATCGTCCTCCTGTTCTTCGGAGCGATCGCGCTCGGCTCCTCGGTGCGGATCCTGCGCGAGTACGAGCGCGGGGTGATCTTCCGCCTCGGCCGGCTGATCGCGCAGAAGGGACCGGGGCTAATCCTGCTGATCCCGCTCGTCGACCGGATGGTCAAGGTCGACCTGCGGACGATCACCCTCAACATCCCGCCGCAGGAGGTGATCACCCGCGACAACGTCCCCTGCCGCGTCAACGCCGTCGCCTACTTCCGCGTCGTCGATTCCAACCGGGCGGTGGTCGAGGTCGAGAACTACCTGGTCGCCACCTCGCAGATCTCGCAGACGGCGCTGCGCTCGGTGCTCGGCAAGGCCGAGCTCGACCAGCTGCTGGCCGACCGCGAGCGCCTCAACGAAGAGCTGCAGAAGATCATCGACGAGTCGACCGAGCCCTGGGGCGTCAAGGTCACCGCGGTCGAGATCAAGGACGTCGAGATCCCCGAGCAGATGCAGCGGGCGATGGCACGCCAGGCAGAGGCCGAGCGCGAGCGGCGGGCGAAGATCATCAACTCCGAGGGCGAGTTCCAGGCCGCGCAGAAGCTCACCGACGCCGCCGACATCATCAGCACCAACCCGGCCTCGCTGCAGCTGCGCTACCTGCAGACCCTGCTCGAAATCGGCTCCAACCAGAACACGACCGTCGTCTTCCCGCTGCCGATGGACGTGCTCGAGCCCTTCGTCGGCAAAGGCTCGGCGGCGCGCGCCGCTGGCACCGAGCGGGCGCCCCGGCCAGCGGCACCGGCCCCGCCGCCGCCTGAGCCTCCCGCGGCCGACGATCCCGACGCAGGCGACCTCCCCCCCTCCCGGTCCTGAGCGCGCCGGAGATCCGCATCGACCAGCTGACGGGGCTGAGGACGATCCTCGCCCCCGGCCGGGCCGCGCGCCCGGACAGCTTCTCGGCACGCGCCAGCGAGCCGAAGGGTCCGGAGAACTGCCCCTTCTGCGAGGGACACGAGGACCGCACCCCGCCCGAGCTCTATGCGACGCGGACGGAGGGCGGCGAAGCCGACAGCGCGGATTGGACGACGCGGGTGGTCCCGAATCTCTATCCCGCCCTCGGGGGCGCCTTTCCGTCCCAGGAGGACGCAAAAGCGCCCCATGGCGGTCCCGCCGCAGACGCGGGTGCGTTCGCCAGCGCAGGCGATCCGTTGCTGGCGACCAAACGCGCCGGCGAACCCGACCTCTTCTCCTCGCTCCCAGCCGAGGGGACGCACGAGGTGCTGATCAACTCGCCCGAGCACCTGACGGCGATGGCGGAGCTGAGCGACGAGGGGTTCGCCGCCGCGATCGCCACCTGGCGCGAGCGGATGCGGGCCCACCCCGAGGCCTCCTACCTGCAGCTGATCGTCAACGAGGGGGGTGGCGCCGGCGCCTCGCTCGAGCACACCCACGGCCAGCTCTACGCGCTGCCATTCGTCCCCACCGCCGTCGCCCGCGAGCGCGAGCGGGTCGGCGCCTACGGCGAACGCACGGCGGGCGGCGGGCTGCTCAGCGACGTGCTCGTCGAGGAGGTGCGGCGGCAGGAGCGGCTGGTCGCGATCGACGACGAGGCGGCGCTGGTCTGCCCCTGGGCCTCGCGCTCGCCGTTCGAGCTGCGGGTGATCCCGCGCCGCGAGACCGCGCGCTTCGAGGAAAACGAGTCCGGCGCGGCGATGATCGCCACCGCGATGCGCGTCCTCGCCAAGCTCTTCGACGGACCGCCGGAGCTGAACCTCTGGATCCGCACCGCGCCCCGCGGCGCCGAGCAGTTCCACTGGCACGTCGACATCGCCCCGCGGCTGACGATCAAGGCTGGCTTCGAGCTGGGGACCGGCGTCGACATCAACGTCTACCCACCCGAGCGCGCCGCCGCGGACCTGAGAGAGTGCCTGCCATGAAACCGACCGCGCGGCCGATCCCAGCCTTCATCGCCGACACCACCCAGGAGGGGATTCCGCACGGGCGCTTCGCCGAGCGGCTGCGGGACGAGTTCGCGAAGGCGGTGGCGGAGGTCGGCGACCTGCCGGCCGGCGCCGAGGTCCCAACCGAGGTCGACTGGTTCCCCGAGCGCGCCTGGGGCGGGCGGGTCTGGGTTCCCTGTTCGGCCCACAGCGAGAGCGAGGAGGGAACGCTGGAGCTGTTCGGCCACGTCTCCTATGTGCAGCCGCCCGAGGGCGAGCCGACCGGCTTCGCCGCCAAGGCCGACTTCACCGACATCCTCGCCGCCGACAACCCCGACTGGCGGATCGACCTCAACGACGACGTCGTCGGTCGCTGGCGCGGGGAGAACGGGCGGGCCGGTGCGGTCACCCTCGTCTGGGGACGCCCCCTGGTCCGCGGCGCTGTCGCCGCCACGGCAGTACTCGAGGACGAGACGGTCGACCAGGAGCTGATCTCACAGGAGCGCTTCACCTTGATCGCCCTCGACGCGCTCGAGGGCTACGGCGACGAGATCTTCATGGAAGTGAAGCTCTGGAGCCGGCGAGCGGACGAGCTCGCCTCCGAGACTCTCTACGCCTAGCAACGCTACGCAAGCACCTCGATCGGAAGATCGAAACCCGACCCTGACAGCCGCGCGTCGAAGGTCAGCAGCGGTTCGTCGAGCATCAGCGCCAAGGCGACGTAGAGAGCGTCATAGAAGCTGAAGTTGTCGCGCAGCCCCCAGGCGACGTGAATCAGGTGTTCATGCTCCACCCGCTCGATCGGAAGCTCGTTGACTTCCCACAGCGCCCTACCGGCAGCATCTGCGGTGAATTTCCCCAAGCGGACCCCTCGTCGCAGCGCATGACCAACCTCCGCATCGATCAGATGCGGCGCCCACAGCGCGTATTCCTCGACGTCAAGTCGCTCTTCGACCGCCTCCTTGCGCTCCCCGTCGCTGAGCAGTTCAACGAGGACCGATGCATCGACGACGGGCATCAGTCACCGCGAACTTCCCGAATGGCATCGACGACGTCCTGCGTGGTCATGGTCGAGCCGGCGCTGCGCCCTCTGCTTCTCGCGCCGATTTCTTTGATCGTCGATTTGCGGCTCCGCCGGTCGAGCTCCTGCTTGATGTAGTCGGACATGCTCATCCCGGCCAGCGCCGCCCGCTGCTTCAGGTTCCGGTGCAGATCGTCGGGCACGTTCCTGATCTGGATCATTTTGGACATGCGCACCACATTAACCCGTGCGCCGGACATGTTGAGTACCTCCGCTGCCTCCATGCAAGAGATCCTGCCAAGCCAAATCGCACCTGTGGTGCGCACTTCGCACCAACTTCGACAAGCCTTCGCCAACTAAGCGAGAATTCAACCCCCGCCCCGATAGCTCAGATGGATAGAGCGATCCCCTCCTAAGGGATAGGCCGCTGGTTCGAATCCAGCTCGGGGCATTTCAGACTGCGATCCATTTCGCAAACACTGGTATCGCCACTAGATGCTTATGATCTCTACGTGCGGATCCGGGGCTGCCTTCCCTCCTGTGTATTCGCGGGAGATAACGGTCGTCCAACTCAGGCCGCCGCGAGCGGCGGTTACTAGCGGTTCATTGGTGCAGTCGCATGGTTGAGCCTCGGACCGCACACTCACTGCCGCGGAAGGCACCGCTGCCCGACCTCCACAGTACCGGTGCCCTAGCGGAGCTAGTCGGCCTCTCGCCAGACGAACTGACCTTCTGGGCTTGGCGCTTCTCGCGCAATAAGTCCTACCGCTACTTCGAGATCGCCCGTCGCAGCGGGGGCGTCCGCGGAATCCTGGCGCCGATCGCGCCGCTGAAGAAGATCCAGCGCCACATTGCCACGGCACTCGGCGCCGCTTACCGAGCACCCGTCCACGTCCACGGCTTCACCGAACATCGCTCACCGAAGACGAATGCCTCGGTCCACGTCGGCCAACGCTTCGTCTTTGCGATCGACCTTGCGGACTTCTTTCCAGCAATTACTGATCGCCGGGTCAAAGGGCTCTTTCGCGCCTGGCCCTTCGAATACCCCGAAGAGGTCGCCGTCTTGTTAGCCCGCCTCTGCTGCTTCGGCGGCGTTCTACCGCAGGGTGCTCCGACCTCGCCGATCATCTCTAACTACCTTTGTCGCGGCATGGATCGAAAACTCGCCGCCCTGGCCCGCGTCAACGACTGCTATTACAGCCGCTACGCCGACGACCTCGTTTTCTCCACCGACCGGCGCAGCTTCCCGCCCGCGCTCGCGTATCTCAACAACGGGCGAACCATGCCGGGCACGCCGCTCCGCGTGATCGTCGATGACGCCGGTTTCACGATCAACGAGAACAAGACGAGGATGCAGACCTGTTTCGCCCGCCAGAGGGTCACCGGCCTGATCGTCAACGAGAAGGTCAACTTGCCGCGCTCCTACATCCGTGGCCTGCGTGCCGTCCTCCACATCTGGCGCCGCTACGGAGCCGAGGATGCCGCTCGCTCGCTGCGCCGATCCTCGCCCGATCCAAACTGGCCACCCGGCAAGCCCTATCCCAGTCTCGAGCAAGTGGTGCGGGGGAGGGTGATGCACGTCGCCCACGTGAAGGGGAAGGACAATCCGGTCTTCCTCAATCTCGCCCGCAAGCTCGAGGCCCTCGATCCCCGCTTCGAGTTTCGCCCGGCTGCCACAGTGCGGCCGCTTAAGGCAAAGCTTTACACCGAGGGCACTTCCGATATCCAACACATTCGCGCCGCCCTGCGCTATTTCCACGCTCATGGCGATTTCCAGAACCTGACGCTGACCGACGACAAGCGCTCTTATTGCGGCAGCGACCAAAAGCTGCTGGGCAAATGCAAGCTGCTCCAAGAGCACCCGCCCAACAGTTTCGCCGTCTGCCTCTTCGACACCGACACCAAGATCGCCCGCGATGCGGTCGGGGAAGAGGGCTGGTTGGCCTACGGGCCGAAGGCAGTTGCCGTGGGCCTGGCGCCACCGAGCGGCGAGGACTCTTCCGAGCGCCTTTGCATAGAGCTCCTACACCCCGAGGCGATCCGCAAGACCAAGGACGAGAAGGGACGGAGGGTCTATCGCAACGACGAGTTTGATCCGGCGACGACGATCCACCGGTCCGAGCCCTGCAAGGTCCCTTACTCAGGTGGCGGCAAGGGCTTGATCGCGACTGATGTCTTCCCCCTTGAGGGGAAGGGGAACATCGCACGCGCCAAGACTGCCTTTTCCCGCGCGGTCGAGTACGAGCCGGAGTCTTTCGAGGGGCTCGACTTCGCCGGCTTTCGAGCGACCTTCGAGCGGATTGCTACTGCGCTGGTTAGCCTCGACCGCGCGGAGCAGTTGCTTGAAGGGGAGATATGAAGTCCTCTTGCGGGCCGCGACCGGCTACGGCCCAATCCGTCGTAGGCCGGGAACCTGATCGAAGCCGGGGTCCGAACTCGCGATGAGGTCGCAGCCGGCCTCGAGAGCGTGGGCCGCATGGAAGGCATCACGGGGGGCGAGGCCTGGTTTGGCCATCAGTGACTTGGCTCGCTCGACAACGGCGTGGCCGGTCGGCTGCAGCTCGAGGGAGAGGGAGTCGACCGCGCGCCAGGTCGTGGTCAGGCGACGCCGGGTCGATCGCATCGCCGCGCCTGGCTCGGCCCGGTAGATAGAAAGCGGGTCGCGGGCTCCGTCGTCGCGCAGCCAGGCGAGGATGAGCCGGTAGGCGAGCTCGTCGAGAACGAGGGCGCTGATGACGCCGTTGCCGTCATCCATCTCACTCAACACGCGTGCCCGCCAGCCCTCGACCGGCCCGAGGGTTGCCCCGCGCTTTGCCCGCAGGTGCGCGTAGATGAAGTTCGTATCCAGGTAGCAGCGGCTCACGGCGACCGCAGCGAGCGCTCCAGAGCGGAATCGGACTGCTCCGACCATCGCCCGGCCAGGACATCGTCCAGCTCGCCGGGACGTGCCTCCCCCGCTGAGCCCGCCGTCCCCTCCCAGGCCCTCAAAGGTTCGGCTCCGACGTCCCAGAGCGACCCCGGTCCCACGCCCAGCGCCCTCGACAACTGCGCGATCGTGTTGAGATCGACCCGCGTTGCCCGACCGGCAAGGATGTTGCGCACCGTCTTCTGGTCGAGGCCTGCCTCCTCGGCGAGGCGCCGTGCGCCCCAGCCGCGCTGTGCGGCGAGTTCCTCAACCCTCCAGGTGATCATGGGGGAATCTTACCGACCCAGGAAGATGTTCACTAATCGGCCGTCGAGAAGATTGCAGGGTTTCGCTCGCGGGCCAGCAACTTTTGACGGTCGGGGGCGGTTGTAGGGAGAGTGCTGATCGTGATCCGCCGCCTTCGTTCCCTGGCCGCGCTGGGGCTGCCTGCCCTGGTGCTGGCGATGCTCCTGTCCGGAGGGCTTGCCCCTGCCGCCGGCGCGGCGTCGCGCACCGTCGAGTTCGACGGTCGCAGCTTGCAGGTACCTATGGAGTGGCCCGTCCTTCGCCTCGACCGCCATCCGCGGATGTGCGTGCGGCTCGATCGCCGCGCCGTCTACCTCGGCACGCCCTCTTCGCAGCAGCGCTGTCCGGCGGAGGCGATCGGCCGGCGGCGCGCGATCCTCGTCGAACCGGCGACCGCTGGTGCCTCGGCGCTGCCGGCCGCACCTCGCCGGGCCACCACCTCGGCCGGCGGAGCCGTGTTCACCGGTCTCGGCTTCGATGCCTGCTCTGCACCCTCTTCCCGCTCGATGGCCGCCTGGGAGGACTCGCCCTACCGCGGCGTCGGGGTCTACATCGGCGGGATCAACCGAGCCTGCTCGCAGCCGAACCTGACGGCGGAATGGGTCGCCGCCCAGACCGGGGCTGGCTGGCATCTGATCCCAACCTACGTCGGGCTGCAGGCGCCGACCAGCGCCTGTTCCAGCTGCGGCAAGCTGACCTCCAGCCAGGCGACCGCGCAGGGCGTCGCGGCGGCGATCGACGCGGTCGAAGAAGCCGGCGCGGTGGCGATGGGACCGGGCAGCCCGATCTACTTCGACATGGAGTCCTACAGCCAGACCTCGAGCGCGACCGCGGCGACGCTCGCCTTCCTCGAGGCCTGGACCGAAAAGCTGCACGCGCTCGGCTACGTCTCCGGCGTCTACAGCAGCAGCGCCTCGGGGATCGAGGACCTCGCCGGCCAGGTCGGGACCGGCTACGTCCTTCCCGACGACATCTGGATCGCCAACTGGAACGGCCAGGAAAACACCTCCGACTCGGTGGTGCCGGCGAGCGCCTGGACCCCCCACCGGCGCATCCACCAGTACCGCGGCGGCCACAACGAGAGCTACGGCGGGGTGACGATCAACATCGACAACAACTACGTCGACGGCGAGACCGTCGGCTCCGCCACCCTGGTCGCCGGCGACAACCCGGTCGGCTACCTCGACCTGGCGCAGTCGCCCGCGCCGGGACAGGTACGGGTCCGCGGCTGGGCCTTCGATCCGAACGCACCGACCGAACCGCTGGCGATCCGGCTCTCGGTCGGGGGAAAGGAAGGCACCCCGGGCGCCGCCACCTACGAACTCGGTCCCGTCGCCAGCCGCGGCCGCCGTGACGTCGCCGCGGCGTTCCCAGAAGCGGGCCCCAAACACGGCTTCGACCTCAGCCTGGCGACGGTGATGTCCGGACGCCAGCGGGTCTGTGCCTACGCGCTCAACATCTCCTCGGGAGAAGACCGCCTGCTCGGCTGCAAGGGGACGACGATCCCGGTGGCGCTGCGCCTCTCCCACCTGACGGCGAAGAACGACAGGGTGAAGGTGCGGATCTCCTGCCTCTGGCCCGAAGGCACCGAGTGCCCGGGGCAGATCGTGCTCCGCTCCCGCTTCCGGATCGCCAGCCACTCGCGGACGGGACCGCGCACGCGGCCGGTGAAACGGGTGATCGGCCGGATTCCCTTCCGCCTGACCGGCGGCGGAGCCCAGACCTACCGCGTCCCGCTCAGCTCCGGCGGCCGCGAACTGCTGCGCCTGCGCGGACAGCTGAAGACGCAGGTCGTGGTGGCGATCCCCGGCGGCCGGCGGATCGCCGTCCTCCGCGTCGGCAGCTAACCGCCGAGCGCCTCGCGCAGCTTCGCGACCTCGGACCGCAGGTTCTGCAGATCGCGCTCGAGACGCGCAAGCCGGTCGTCGTCAGCGGCAACAGCCGGGGAGAGAAAAGCGGGTACGGTCTCGTCGTCCTCGGCCTCACCCCCGCCGCCAAGCAGCTGCTCGAAGCGGTCCTCCTTCTGGCCGGGGCGACGTGGATGGCGGACGACCAGCTCGCGCTCGAGCAGTCGCTCGAGCGCCTCCTGTACCTCCAGCAGCCCGGCGAAGGCGTGCAGCCTCTCGCTGCGCTGCTTCAGCTCCCCGGGCGTCTGCGGGCCGCGCAGCATCAGCACCCCAAGCAGCGCCAGCTCTTCGTCGGCGACCCCGAGCGCCTCGGGCAGAAGGTGCCGGTACTTGCGGGCGCGGCTGCCGGCACCGCTGGCGAGCCGGGTCCAGCCGCGCTGGGCGGTGCGGCGAAGCGCGGCGCTGACGGTCTCCTCGTCGTAGGCGACGACCGGGTCGCGGTTGGTCGCCTGGTTACAGGCGAGGCGCAGGGCGTTAAGCGAGAGCGGGTAGGCGTCGGGGGTGGTCCGCTGCTTCTCGACCAGGCAGCCGACGACCCGAATCTCGACGGCGTCGGGCTCCATCAGCCGCGGTCAGGGCGGTCCGGGTAAATCTCGTCGATCGTGACCAGGGCACGGTACGGCGCTTCGGCGGCGGCTTCGACCTTCTCGGCGCCCCCTGCGAGCCGGTCGACCACAGAGACAACACCTACCACCTCGAGACCCTCTTCGCGGACCCGTCCAATCGCATCAGCGGTCGAGCCGCCGGTGGTGACCGTGTCCTCGACGACGAGACAGCGGGTGCCAGCCTCGACCGGTCCCTCGACCCAGCGCTGTAGCCCATGCTCCTTACGCGACCCGCGGACGAAGAAGGCGACCAAGTCCTGTCCGGACGGAACCGCAATCGCCGCGCAAGCCGGCGGAATAGCCGCCGTGGCAGGCCCACCAACCGCCTCAGCCCCAAGCTCCCCGGCGACCGCCGCGATCAACTCACCCGCGGCCTTGAACCCCTCCGGCCGCATCAAAGTCCGCCGCGCATCGACGTAGTACTGAGCCACCGCCCCACTGGCCAAAGTCACTTCCCCAAGGATCAGCGAGTGCTCCTTGAGCTCGGCGAGAAGAGTTGCCTTGGCGGCAGCCAAATCCGTCACGCGCACCATCCTAAGCAGAAAGAAAAACGGTCGGAAGGGCGGGGCACTCATCACCTACCAAACAAAAATGTCCTCGCCGAAGAAAATGCGGTGGTAGATCTCAGGCTGGTCGGCAATGAAGGTGCGCAGGCAGCCGTGGCTGGCAGCGTAATTCGGCACCGATTCGTAGCCGTGGACCGCGTAGCCGCCGTAGAAATAGAACGAGTAGTACATGCCCTCCGCGTTGTAGCCCGGTTCCTGGCGGATGAACTGGAAGTGGCCGGTGATCGTCGGGGTCGAGGGCTTGCCGGAGGAGATCGGGTAGATCGCGAACGGCTTGTCGCCTTTGGCGAAAACCAGAACCTGCTTGGAGAGCGGCGCCTCGACGTGCTCCCCGGCGTTCGGGTAGCGGACCTTGTATTCCCCCTCACCGGCGAAGACTTTCTGCACCAGCCCGGCCCCGGCGCGCGAGCTGCGGGTCATGCCGTTGACTTTGCGGTAGGCGAGGACGCCGCGACCGGTCTTGCCGCCGAAGCAACCTCCGTCGTTGGCGATGTAGCCCATCGCCCGCATCGCCTTCTTGAAGCCGACGACGACGTCGCCGCACTGGCCCTGGTGCAGGGCCGGAAAGCTGACCTTCCAGCTCTTGCGGACAGTCTCGTCGGCACCTAGCTCCGGCGTCGCGACGTGCTTGGCGGCGACCGCGTACTTGCCGTCCTCGGTCACCTTGATCTTGGTCTCGAAGACGCCCTTCGCACCCGACTTGCGGACTGCGAGGTTGCGGGCGAAGAGGACGTGGCCGTCGAGGTAGAAGGTGACCTTGACCTTCTCACCGGCGACGAAGGGGGCGAGCGTCCCGGTGACGGGGACGGTCTGCATGATCTCGGCGCGGCCGTTGTCCAGATTCCCGACCTTGACCTTCGCGGTCGCTTCCGGCGTCGCGGTCGGCGTGACCGGCTTCGGCTTCGGAGCGGCGGCGGCGGTCGCCGGCAGGGCGAGGACGCAGACGAGCGCAAGCAGCAGCGAGAGACGGCGATTCACGCGCGGAATCCTACTGAGAGAGGAGGGCGACAGAGTTGTTCAGAGCGTGCAGCATCATCCCCGGCACGATCGAGCCCGTCTTCTCGTAGAGCAGGCAGAAGATGAAGCCGAGGACGATCAGCGGCGGCACCGCGGTGATCCCGGTGAAAGCGTGCAGGAGCCCGAAGACGGTGGCGGCGATCAGCGCCGCAGCCCAGCGCGGCAGGCGCTCGCGCAGGCCGCCGAAGAGCATGCCGCGGAAGCAGATCTCCTCGGCGATCGCGGCAGCGACGACGATCAGCAGAATCTGGACCGGGAGCGGCCCGAAGTTTTCGGCGATGTCTTCCTGTTCGGGTTCGACGATCAGCGTCGAGTAGGCGATGCCGAAGGCGAGGTAGGCGCCGACCGCGGCGGCCATCCACTTCAGCGCGGAGAGCTCGAAGCGCTGCACCCCGAGGCGGCGCAGGCACTCCCGCAGCGTGTGGGCACCGTGCGAGTAGGCGATCGCCAGCGGCACCCCGAGCAGGCCGATGACGAGGCCGACCTGGGCGATGATGTTGCCGGCCGTCGTCAGGTCGCCGGCCGCGTCGGTGAAGGCGATCGCCGGCAGGCCGAGGATGAGGCCGACGACGAGCGCGAGGACGGCCCCGAGCAGCGCCCCTTTCGGGCCCCAGTTCGAGGGCGGGAACTCGCGGGCGGGCGCTTCTTCGACAGGCGAGGCGGCTAGGTTGCTCTCCATGTCGCCCGCAGTCTCACAGGTCTCGCGCTCGACTCGGACCCGGCTGCGGATCCTCCGCCGCCTCCTCTTCCTCGTCGTCTTCCTGGTGGTGGGGATGCTGGCGCTGAGTCAGTTCACCGACCTGCAGCGGCTGGCGACCGGCGTCCTCGCCTCGACCGCGCTGGTCGTCGCGGTCGTCGGCTTCGCCGCCCAGCGCACGCTCGCCAACATGATCGCCGGCATCCAGATCGCCGTCTCCCAGCCGATCCGGATCGGCGACCGGGTCAGCTTCGAAGAGCGCGAGGGCCGGGTCACCGACATCACCCTCTCCTACACCTACATCGACCCCGGCGACGGCAGCTCCGTGGTGATCCCCAACCAGCTCCTGACCGAAGGGGTCGTCCACAACCACTCGACCGAAGACACCGTCGCCTGACGGCGATTCCCGCGAAGTACCCTCTGGGCGATGACGCAGCGCACTCGGCGACGTCAGCGCCGGCAGGGGGGAATCGGCGCCAAGCTCATGATCGTCTTCGGCGGCGTCTTCGCCGTGCTCGCAATCGCCGTCATCGCCGTCACCTCGTGGGTCCTCGACGTCGCCGCCGAAGCACCGTCGCTCGCCACCTGCAACCCGATCGACAGGGGCGGCAACACGGTCCTCTACGCCGCCGACGGGTCGAAACTGGGGACGGTGGCCTCGCCGCAGGCGCGCACGCTGGTCGCGATCGACCGCGTCCCGAAGAGCCTTCAGCTGGCCACGGTGGCGATCGAGGACCAGCGCTTCTACCAGCACGACGGCCTCGACTACGAGGGGATCCTGCGGGCCGCAGTCAAGGACCTGGAAGCGGGGGAAGCGGTCGAGGGCGGCTCGACGATCACCCAGCAGCTGGTCCGCAACCTCTGCATCGAGAACCCGAAGCGAAACCTCGAGCGCAAGATCGAAGAGGCGCAGCTGGCGATCGAGTACGCCGAACGCCACAGCCGCGAGGAAATCCTCGGCTCCTACCTCAACGTCGCCTCCTACGGGACGGTCGAAGGGACGACCGCGGTGGGAGTCGGCGCCGCCTCGCAGATCTTCTTCTCGAAGCCGGTCTCGCAACTGAAGCTGCCCGAAGCGGCGCTGCTGGCGGGGCTCCCCCAGGCGCCCTCCGAATACAACCCGCTGCTCGAGCCGGGCGCCGCGAAAGCTCGTCGCAACCAGGTCCTGCACCAAATGGCGAAGCTCGGATACATCAGCGGGGGGCGGGCGCGGGCGGTGATGAAGAGTGGCCTGCGGGTCAACCTTGACGAGAGCTACTTCGAGCACCGCGAGCCCTATTTCTTCGACTACGTCGAAAACAGGCTGATCGAAAAGTACGGCGCGAACACGGTGCGTCGCGGCGGCCTCGAGGTGCAGACGACGATCGAGCCGGAGCTGCAGGAAGTCGGCCTCGAAGCGATGCGCTCGGCCCTTCCCTACTCGACCGACCCCTCCTCGGCACTGGTCTCGATCGACCCCCGCAACGGCCAGATCCGGGCGATGGTCTCCAGCTCCGACTACGAAACGAGCAAGTTCAACCTCGCCGCCCAAGGGCACCGCCAGCCGGGCTCGACCTTCAAGACCTTTGTCCTGACCACGGCGATCCGGCAGGGGATCGACCCCTACTCGACCTACTACACCTCGAAACCATTGGACCTCTACCTGCCGAAGTGGGGGCACTGGACGGTCCACACCGCCGACGAAGGCTATCTGGGGACCGTCAACCTGCAGCAGGCAACCGTCGCCTCCGACAACACCGTCTTCGCCCAGCTCGACCTCGACGTCGGCCCGGCGGCGGTGGCGGCGACGGCGCACCAGATGGGGATCGTCTCCCCCCTCGACGGGATCCCGGCCGAGGGGATCGGCGGCCTGAGGATCGGCGTCTCGCCGCTGGAGATGTCGAGCGCCTACGCAACCTTGGCCGACGGCGGGCAGCACCGGCAGCCGATGGCGGTAACCAAGGTCGTCTTCCCCAACGGTCACGTCGAGCACCCGGAAGCCTCGAAGCCCGAGCAGGCGGTCTCGCCAGCCGTGGCCTGGCAGGTGACGCGGCTGCTGCACGACAACATCACCGAAGGGACCGGGACCGCCGCCTATACCGGCTGCGCCGGGCAGGCCGGCAAGACCGGGACGACCGACGAATACACCGACGCCTGGTTCGCCGGCTACCAGCCGAATCTGGCGACCGTGGTCTGGGTCGGCTATCCGGAATCGAACGACATCTCGATGTCCAGCGTGCACGGCAGGACCGTCTTCGGCGGCACCTTCCCGGCCGAAATCTGGCGCTCGCTCTACACCGGGGCTGGAGTGCCCTGCGAGGAATTCGAAGAACCGAGCCAGAAGATCAGCTGGGCACCGTTCTACGGCCGCTACGCGCGCTCGAGCCCGAGCGACGAAAGTGGCCTCGGCGGCAGCGACGGAGGCGGGGGCAGCGACGAACCGCCGCCGCCCGGCAGCGCCGCGGTCGGCGGCTACGACCCCGACGCCTACGCCCCGGGCGCGGGGCAGGAACCGTATCCCGCGCCACCGGCGCCCGGTGACGTCGGCGGCGGCAAGAACGCGGGCAGGTAGACCCGATCGATCCGGGGCTCGCCTTTGCCCTGATGTGGGCCGGCTTCGCCGCTTATCTCGCGGCCCTCGCCCTGGCGCCGCGACTCGGGCGGCGGGTCGTCTGGGGAGCGATCCTCGTCCTCGTCGCCGCCTCCGCAATCGCACCCGTCCTCCTCTCCCACGACGTCTACAGCTACGTCGACTACGCCCGGCTCGGCGTCCGCCACGGGCTCGACCCCTACGTCCACCCGCCGCAGTCCGCGCCGGCGGACCCCACCTACGCCGAGGTCACCTGGACCGAAGCGACCAGCGCCTACGGACCGCTGTTCACGCTGGCGACCTACCCCCTCGCCTGCCTCCCGGTAGGCGTCGCCGTGGCGGTGCTGAAGGCGGTCGCGGCGCTCTCGGTCCTGGGAGTCGCGGCGCTGGTCTCCCGCATCGCCGCCTGGCGCGGCGCCGACCCGCTGCGCGCCGCCGCCTTCGTCGCCCTCAACCCACTGGTCCTCGTCCACGTCGTCGGCGGCGCCCACAACGACGGCCTGACGACGCTGTTGGCGATGCTCGCCGTCGCCGCCCTCCTCAGCGCCCGCGAGCTGACCGCCGGCGCCGCCCTCGCAGCCGCGATAGCCACCAAGACCTCAGCCGTCGTAATGGCCCCTTTCGCCCTCCTCACCACCGTGCCGACGGGCCGAAAACCGGATACATACACCGGTTTTCGGCCCGTCGGCAGATTCCTGGCGGGGACGCTTGCCGCGGGCCTGGCTATCGCGCTGGCGGCCTGGCTCGCCTTCGGCTGGGACTGGCTGCACGGATTCGGGCTCGCCGGCGAGAACCAAAGCCGGACCAGCTACATGAGCCTCCCGATCACGACGGCGCGCCTAAGCGGCCTCGACCCCAACACGGTCCGCCTCGGCGCCGCACTGCTCTTCCTAGCCGCGATCGCCTACCTCCTCGCCTGGACCTGGCAAGGAGGCGACTGGATCCGCGCCAGCGCCTGGGCGACCCTCACCCTCCTACTAGCCACCGCCTGGCTCCTACCCTGGTACCTAATCTGGCTCCTGCCGCTCGCCGCGATCTCCCGCGACCGGCCCCTGCAGCTACTAGCCCTGGCGTTAACCGCCTACCAGCTCGGAGCCCGTATCCCGCTCTAGCTCATTTCAGCTGCCGCCGCCCGCTCCGCTTCCTCCTCCTCGGGGGAGGGATGCAGGATCCCGGTGTGGATGCTCCAGCCCTCCCTGCGGCCCAGCAAGGTCACCACCGCGACGTAGATCAATTCCGCCAGCAGCATCACGCCGCGCACAGCGATCGCGATCAGCGAGCCGAGGGCGAAGCTCTTGCTCGGCAGCGCCGCCTTCATCGCCCAGGCAAACCCGGCGTCTTTGGGCCCGATCCCCGCGGGGGCGACCACCGTCACCAGGGCCGCAAAGTAGCCGACCGCCTGCGCAGCCCCGACCAGGAAGATGTCCTCCGGGGGGATGACGGTGACCGAGCGGGCGACGCAGTAGACCCCGAGGGCGATGACCAGCCAGTTCAAGGTGTAGAAGGCGATCAGCGCAATCACCCCGCGCAGCGGAATCACCGCTGGCAGAGGCTCGCGGCCGAAGACGCGCAACGCCCGGTTCGCCAGCGGGCCGAAGACCTTCGGGTGCAGCAACGCGATCGCCGCGGGGATCAGTAGCAGCACCGCCCAGCGATACGGCTCGCCCTGGAGATCGGGGTGCTTGATGATGAAGTAGGAAGCCACTATCACCGCAGAGGTGGCTGAAACCGCCTGTTCGTAGACGATGCTGGCGATCGTGATCCGCCGCGGGACGCCTGCCCTTTCGGTGAGCAGCACCCGGCCCAGCACGTAGAGAACGCTGCCGGGAACGTAGCGGGCGAGCAGAGGCTGCCCCCAGGCGACCTGGGCCCGGCCGAAGCCGATCCGGTAGCCGAGAAACCGCAGGGCGAAATCCCAGCCGAGGGCGCTGAAGAAAAAGAAGAACGGGAGAATGACGAGCGCCGGGATCAGCCAGCCGACGTGGAAATGCACGCCCTCGTCCTGGATCTCCGCCCACTGGTTGATGACCGTGAGGACGAGGAAGCCGAAGATCAAGGCGGCAAGGCCGATCTGAAGGGCGAGGCGGACCTTGCGGCTGCGGGGCGGCTTCTTGCCGACCTGCGACCCGGCCTCGCCTACCCGGTGCAGGAATGATTGGCGGCTCTCCACGTGGGCAGCACCTTAGTGTCTGGGATAGTCGGGTGATGGGCGAGTTCGAGTTGCTGGAGAAGCTGCGTGAGCGCCTACCGGCGGGCGGATCGCGGGTCGCGCTCGGCAGCGGCGACGACGCCGCAATCACCGTTCCCGGCGGCGCCACGGCGACCTCGGTCGACGCGATCATCGAGGGAGTCCACTTCCGCCGCGGCGAGGCGGGGCTGGTGACGATCGGGCGCAAGGCGCTCGCCACCGCGCTTTCCGACCTCGCGGCGATGGGGGCGGAGGCGGGCGAGGCCTACGCCGTCCTCGGCGCCCCCGACGACCTCGGCGAGGATGACCTCCTCGGGCTGGTCGACGGAATGGTGGGAATCGCCGAGGCGACCGGCACCACCCTCGCCGGCGGCGACCTGACCCGGGCCCCGGCGCTGACCCTGGCGGTCACCGTCGTCGGCCACGCACCGAGGGCAGTGGAGTTCGTCAGCCGCAGCGGGGCGCAGGCCGGAGATCTGATCGTCCTCACCGGGGAGCTTGGCGGGGCAGCCGCGGGCCGTCTCCTGCTCGATGATCCCGGCCTCGCCGACGCGGTCCCCCCGGCCATCGCCGAGCGGCTTCGCGCCCGGCAGCTCGACCCCTCCCCGCGGCTCGGCAGTGGGCGTGCCCTCGCAAAAGCGCGCGCCCGGGCGATGATCGACGTCAGCGACGGCCTCGCCGCCGACGCAGGCCACGTCGCCGAGGCCAGCCGTGTCGCCCTGGCGATCGAGGCGGACTCGCTACCGCTGACGGAGGGAGTGAGAGAGGTCGCCGCTGCAGCCGGCCTCGACCCGCTGCAGCTCGCCGCCTCAGGCGGCGAGGACTATGAGCTGCTGGCGACGCTGCCTGCTGACGCGGTGGAAGAGGCCTCGGCGCTGGTAGCGGCGAGCGGCGAGACGACCCTCACCACGATCGGCGAGGTCGCGAAGGGAGATGGCGTCGAACTCAGGCTGCCCGGGGGCGGACAGCTGAAGATCCGGGGCTATGACCATTTCGCGGGCGGGTCGAGTGGATCCCGGTCAGCAGCTCGCGGACACCGCGGCGACTGAGCATCGCCACCGCGACCTGCGCGGGATCCGGCTTGTAGCTGCCGGTCTCAACCAGTGATTTCAGTTCCTGGGTCTCCATGGTCTTCGCGATCTTTATCGGCTTCGCCGGTCAGATCCTTAGTTCTTGGTACTCGCACATGCGTCCAACCGGCAGCGGTTACTACCCTTCATAGCCGTGCCGAACGGTTCAACCCGCATTCTCCTGGTCGACGACGAGCAGTCGATCCAGACCCTGCTCAGCTATCCGCTGCGCAAGGACGGCTACCACGTCACCTCCGCCCTCGACGGTAACGAAGCCCTCCGCCGGTTCGAGGAAGGGCGCTTCGACCTCGTCATCCTCGACCTGATGTTGCCCCAGATGGGCGGCGTCGAAGTCTGCCGCCAGCTGCGTTCGCGCAGCCAGGTGCCGATCATCATGCTGACCGCGAAAGGCAGCGAGACCGACAAGGTCGCCGGCCTAGAGGTCGGCGCCGACGACTACATAACCAAGCCTTTCTCGATGCGCGAGTTCCGCAGTCGCGTCAAAGCGGCGCTGCGACGCTCGCGGATGGGCGGCGAGATGACCGAGGGCGGGGCGATCGAGTGCGGCGAGCTGACGATCGACTTCGACCGCCGGATGGTGACCCTCCTCGACGAGGAAATCCGGGTCACCTACGTCGAGTTCGAGATCCTCGGCGCGCTGGCCCGCTCTCCCGGCCGCGTCCTCACCCGCGAGACCCTGCTCGAGCACGTCTGGGGCGATTCGGACTACCGCGATCCGCGCACCGTCGACGTCCACATCCGCCACCTGCGCGAGAAGCTCGAGCAGGACCCCAAGGAGCCGGACTACCTCTTCACCGTGCGCGGGGTCGGCTACCGCTTCCGGGAGTAGCGGCAATGCGGGGCCTCCGGCTCAGCGATCTCGCCAGCCGCATCACCCTAATCTCGATCGCGATCGCGGTCGGGGCCACCGCGGTCGTCTACATCTACGCCGTCGCGATCGGCGGCTCCGCCAGCGGCGACGACGAGGTCAAACTGCAGATCCTCACCGGCGGCCTGATCGCGGTGGCGATCGCCACCGCGATCGGTCTCTACTACGCCCGCGCTGCCGCCAGCAACATCCGCAGCCTGCAGGAAGCCGCCCGCAAAGTCGCCGACGGCAACTTCGAAACCTCGATCCCGATCGCCTCCGTCGGCCAGCTCGGCGATCTCGCCCGCACCTTCAACGAGATGCAGCGGCGGCTGGCCGAGCTCGACAGCGCCCGCAAGCAGTTCATCGCCAACGCCTCGCACGAGCTGCGGACGCCGATCTTCAGCCTCGGCGGCTTCGTCGAGCTGCTCGAAGACGAGGACCCGAGCCCGGAGGAGCGGGCGGAGTTCGTGCGGACGATGCGCCAGCAGATCGAGCGCCTGACGAAGCTGACGACCGACCTCCTCGACCTCTCCCAGCTCGACGCCGGCGCGGTGGTGATGCGGACCAGCACCGTCGACCTCACCGCCCTCGCCCGCGAGGTGACGCGGGAGTTCGGCGCCCGTGCAGAACTGCGCGGCTCGCGCCTGCAGCTGCGCACGCCGGAGCAGTCCGCGGTCGCCCTCGGCGACCCTGACAGGGTGCGTCAGATCATCCGTATCCTGCTCGACAACGCCCTCACCCACACCCCGGAGGGGACCGATGTCACCGTGACCACCTATTCCGCCAACGGCCGTGCCGAGCTGACCGTCTCCGACGCGGGGTCGGGGATTCCGCAGCGCGCCCAGAAGCGAATCTTCGAGCGCTTCTACACGGCCGACAAAGCCGGTGGATCCGGGCTCGGCCTGGCGATCGCGACCGAGCTCGCCCAGCGGATGAAAGGCGAGATCACGATCAGCTCCAGCCGCCGCTTCACCGCCTTCACCCTCGACCTGCCCCCCGGGACCCGCACGGTGGACGCTCCGCGATCCATCCGCACCCCGGCGAGGGCGGGCACGTGAAGCGCTCGCTGGTTCTCCTCGCGCTGCTCTGCCTGGTGCCGCTCGCCGGCTGCGGATCGGGTAGCGAGAGCCCGAGCTCGCCGAACGAGGCGACCACCGAAGCCGCGACCGCCCCCGAGCCCGAAGTCGTCATCCAGACTTCGAGCCCGGGCTTCGACGCCACCCGCATCTACGAAGAGGCCTCGCCGGGCGTGGTCACGATCCGCTCGGTCTTCGGTTCTGGCGCAGCGGAAGGCTCCGGCTTCGTGCTCAACAGCGACGGCGAAATCGTCACCAACGCCCACGTCGTCACCGAAGAATCGGGCAGCGACCGCGAAGCGGCGAAGAACGTCTACATCGAGTTTCCGGATCGCAACGTCGTCCCCGCCGAAATCGTCGGCTTCGACCCGTTCGTCGACGTCGCCCTGCTGCGGATCAAGCCCGACGGCTTCGAACTGCACCCGCTGAAGCTGGGCGACGACCGCGACCTGCGGGTCGGCCAGCCGGTGGCGGCGATCGGCAGTCCGTTCGGGGAGCAGCAATCGCTCTCGGTCGGCGTCGTCTCGGCGACCGATCGCTCGGTGCAGTCGCTGACCCAGTTCGAAATCTCCGGCGCGATCCAGACCGACGCCTCGATCAACCCCGGCAACTCAGGCGGCCCGCTGCTCGACGCCGGCGCCCGCGTCGTCGGGATCAACCAGCAGATCGAGACCAACTCCGGCGCCAACGACGGGGTCGGGTTCGCGGTTCCGATCACCGCGATCAAGCGCTCGATCGCCCAGCTGCGCCAGGACGGGGAAGCCGAATACGCCTACATCGGCGTCTCCAGCCAACCCCTCTATCCGCAACTGGCCCGCAAGCTCGGCCTCGACACGACCTTCGGCGGCCTCGTCGCCGAAGTCAGCTCCGGCGGCCCGGCGGAGAAGGCCGGGATCGAGGGGGGCAACGACAAACTGACCTTCCAGGCCGGCAGTTACCGGACCGGCGGCGACGTGATCCTGCAGGTCGACGGCGATGACATCGTCAGCTCGGACGACCTCGCCGAAGCGATCTCCACCCACCGGCCGGGGGACGTGGTGACCCTGACGATCCTCCGCGACAACGAGCGCCGCGAGGTCAAGGTCACCCTCGGCAAGCGTCCGAACAATCCCCCATCCGGCTAGGTTCGCGGCGGCTGGACAACATGTCGCCGCCTATCGGTGTAGAACTCCAGCCTTGCTTCAGGAAGTAGCCCTCGGCCACAAGACCCTCACCGACTACACCCACATAGTCGGCAAAGACTTGACGGAGCAGATCCGCGAGCTCGCGGAGCCCCTGAAAGGGAAGCGCGTGCTGCATGTCAGCGCGACCGCTTTCGGCGGTGGCGTCTCGGAGATCCTCTACACGCTGGTGCCGCTGATGCGGGACGTCGGCCTCGACGCCCACTGGCACGTGATCTTCGGCAAGGAAGAGTTCTACAACGCCACCAAGCTCCTCCATAACTCGCTGCAGGGAGCCGAGGAGACGCTGAGCGACGAACAGTGGGAGATTTTCGACGAAATCAACCAGATCAACGCCGAGGGGCTGCAGGGTGAGTGGGATGTCGTCATCGTCCACGACCCGCAGCCGATCGGCCTGCTGCGTGGCGCCAAAGAGAAAGGCGGCAACTGGATCTGGCGCTGCCACATCGACCTCTCGACGCCGAACCCGGCGCCGATCGCCCGCCTGCTGCCGATGATCGAAGAGTACGACGCGAGCGTCTGGCACATGGAAAAGTACGTTCCCTCGGGGATGGGCAAGCACCGCGAGGAGGTGCGGATCGTGCCGCCGGCGATCGACCCGCTCTCGCCGAAGAACATGGCCTTCTCGCCCGAGGACGCCGCCTTCGTCTGCCGCCAGTTCGGGATCGACGTCGACCGGCCGCTGATCACCCAGGTCTCCCGCTTCGACCCGTGGAAGGACCCGATCGGCGTCATCGACGCCTACCGTCAGGTGACCGAGAAGGTGCCGGAGGCGCAGCTGGCGATGGTCGGTTCGATGGCGACCGACGATCCCGAGGGGATGGAGTACTTCCAGAAGACCTTCGAATACGCCGACGGCGACGAGGACATCAAAATCCTCAGCAACCTCAACAACGTCGGCGCGATCGAGGTCAACGCCTTCCAGTCGCAGTCGGACATCTGCCTGCAGAAGTCGATCCGCGAGGGCTTCGGACTGACCGTCACCGAGGCGCTCTGGAAGGGGCGGCCGACGATCGCCGGCAACGTCGGCGGCATCCCCCTGCAGATCGAGGATGGGATCAGCGGCTTCCTCGTCAACTCACCCGAGGAGTGCGCCGAGCGCTGCCTCGAGATCCTCGACGATCCCGGCCTCGGCAAGCAGCTGGGACGGGAGGGTAAGGAGCACGCCAGGCGCGAGTTCCTCACCCCGCGACTGCTGCGCGACTGGCTGAAGCTGTTCGACGACCTCGACGGCTAGCGCCAGCGCTACCCCCCAGCCGGCACCCCTTAGTCTCTGCGGCGTGAGTTCCTCGCCGCTGATCATCGTCTCCAACCGCGGCCCGCTCCAGTTCGAGCGCGACGAGGGCGGCGAGCGAACCGTCAGTCGCGGCGGCGGCGGTCTGGTCACGGCGCTCTCCGGACTCGTCTCGCATCGCGACGCGCTCTGGATCGCCTCGGCGATGACCGACGAGGACATCGCCGTCTCGGCCGAGGCCGGCGGCCCGGTCGAGCAGGAGCTGGACGGGATCGAGTACCGGGTGCGGCTGGTCGGCAGCGACCCCGACGCCTACGACCGCTTCTACAACGTGATCGCCAACCCGATCCTCTGGTTCATCCAGCACTACCTCTGGGACATCTCCAACGCGCCGGACATCCGCCAGCAGGAGATCGACGCCTGGGACTACGGCTATCAGGCGGTCAACGAGGACATCGCCAAAGCGGTTCTGGCCGAGATCGAGGGCCAGCAGGACCCGCTGGTGATGCTCCACGACTACCACCTCTACACCGCCCCGGGGATGATCCGCGCCGAGCGGCCCGACGCCTTCCTCCACCACTTCGTCCACATCCCCTGGTCGCAGCCCGACAGCTGGCGGATCCTGCCGACGCGGGTCCGCAACGCGGTCTACGAAGGGATGCTGGCGAACGACATCATCGGCTTCCACACCCACGCCTACTGCATCAACTTCCTCCGCTGCTGCGACGAACTGCTCGACGACGTCGACGTCGACTACCTCAACGCCGTGGTCAACCACCCCGGCGGCCGGACCCTTGCCCGCGCCTACCCGCTGGGGATCGACGCCCAACGGCTGGAGCGCGCCGCGGCCTCGCCCGAAGTGGCGGAAGCCGAGCGCGAGGTGCTCGAGCGGCGGCGCCAGTACCTGATCATCCGGGTCGACCGCGCCGACCTCTCAAAGAACGTGCTGCGCGGCTTCACCGCCTTCGACACCTTCCTCACCCAGCACCCGGAGTTCCGCGAAAAGGTCACCTTCATCGCCCACCTGCAGCCCTCGCGCCAGGACGTGCCCGAGTACGCCGAGTACCTGGAGCGGATCGAGGCGCTAGTCGCGGTCGTAAACCACCGCCACGGGACGACCGACTGGATGCCGATCGACCTGAAGATCTACGAGAACTTCCACGACGCGGTCGCCCGCTACAAGCACTTCGACCTGCTGATGGTCAACTCGCTCTTCGATGGGATGAACCTGGTCGCCAAGGAGGCGCCGGCGGTCAACACCCGCGACGGCGTCCTCATGCTCTCCGAGAACACCGGCTCCCACGAGGAGCTGATCGACTACGTGATCTCGGTCAACCCGTTCGACATCCAGGAGCAGGCCGACGCGATCCACCGGGCGCTGACGATGGACCCCGAGCAGAAGCGGCAGTGGGCCGAGGGTCTGCGCGAGATCATCTTCTCCCGCAATCCCGGCGACTGGGTGGACGACCAGCTGCGGGACATCGAGGCCGCACGCTCCGCAGCCTGACGGGGGGAGAATCGAGGGCGCCCCAACCCTTAGACAGGGGTGCGTGGGATTCGAATCCGCTGGGCCGCAATGGCGAAGGTCGCCGCGATCGTCGCGGGCGTGCCGCTTGCGCTGCAGGCGCTACCGGGGCTCCTGCGGCCGCCCGAGCCGCCTCCGGTGGCTGCCGATGTCGGGTTGCCGCGGGTTGCTCCGGCGGTGGAGCCGGCTTCCCCGCTAGCGGGTCGGGCGGCGGGTCCTGTCTCCGATCGGGGGCTCCCCCTGGCGGGGGAGTCCTCCCGATCGTCGCCACCCGCTGCAGATGCGTGGTCAAGTGACAGAAAGTTGAGGGACCGACCGATGAAGCGCCTCGAGAAGCAGGGCCCGGCCGCCGTAGCTCCTCTTCCACCGCCAGCAACCGCAGCGGCCCCAGAACCTGTGCCACCGACGCCACCGCCCGCTCCGGCGCCGGCGCCTACGCCCGCCCCGGCCTCCTCCGCTCCGCCTGGCGACGGGTCGGAGGAGTTTGCGCCGCACTAGGGAGCGGAGCGGGCGGCTTCGAGGTCATCTCGCCGCTATAGTCCCTCGCCGTTTTGGCAGCCCCACGTGAATACGAGCTGGTCCTGATGCTGGACCCCCAGCTGGATGCGCCCGCGCGCGATGCGCTGGCGCAGGATGCGCGTGGGCAGATCGAGGTCTCGGGCAGCCTCAAGCACGAGAACTCCTGGGGCCTGCGGAAGATGGCCTACGAGATCAACCACCGCACCGAGGCGGACTACCGCTGGATGCGGTTCGAGGCCCCCAGCGACCTGCTCGACTCGCTCGACCACAACTTGAAGATCGCCGACGGCGTCCTCCGCTTCCGGATGTTCAAAGTCGATCCCGACGCACCGGTGATCGTGCCGCCCGCTGTGACCGCCGCCCCCGGGCCGCGGGAGCGCAGCGGCCAGGGAGGCCGTGACGATCACGGCGACTCCCCTGACGATTCCGACGAGTAGCGCCCCGAGCGACTGCCGCTGTTTGCGGGAACCCCCGGTCCTAGGGGGGAGAGTCGGGCCGACCTCGTCCTTAGACTGGAATCCAGAAAAGCGAATCCGCAAGGAGTGAGTGATTTGGCAGCTTCGAACGTGAACGTGGTCGTGATTACCGGGAACCTGACCCGGGATCCGGAGCTGCGTCATACCGGTGGGGGAACGGCCGTCTGCGACCTGCGTGTCGCGGTCAACAGCCGGCGCAAAGACCAGAGCGGCAACTGGGTCGACAAGGCGAACTACTTCGACGTCACCGTTTGGGGGGCGCAGGGCGAGAACTGCGCCAACTACCTGAACAAGGGCCGCCCGGTGGCAGTTGAAGGTCGCCTCGACTGGAGCGAGTGGGAGGCGAAAGACGGCAGCGGCAAACGCCAGGCCGTCCGCATCGTCGCCAACACGGTCCAATTCCTCGGCTCCCGAGACGGGTCCGGCGGTGGCGACAACAGCAACGGCGGCGGAGGTTTCTCCCCGCAGAGCGACGTCCCCGCCGACACCTCCGACTTCAGCGGCGCCCCGGCGGGTGGCGGCGGTTCCTCAGAAGACGACATTCCCTTCTAAGCATTCCTGACGAGTTCCAGAGGTTGCCAGGCAAGGACGCAGGGAGCGTGGGGTAGCAGCGCTACCCGAGCGACCGAGGACGCCGCCTGGCGGCCTCTGGGACCGTCAGGTCTGTAGCATGCTCCGCCGATGGCTCGAGCCAATGAGACCTCTTCTTCACGCGCCGGCGCCCGGCGCGGCGGTAGGCGCGGCGCCGACCGTGCGCGTCCGCGCAAGTACACGCGGGTCAACTCCGAGGTCGTCGACTACAAGGACCTGAACCTGCTGCGACGCTTCCTCTCCGACAAGGGGAAGACGCGCGGACGCAGGGTCACGGGACTTTCCCGCCGCCACCAGGCACAGCTCTCGGTGGCGGTGAAGCGGGCGCGCGAAATCGCCCTGCTTCCCTACGTCGGAGAGCGCTGATGGCTGAGGCGATCTTGCTGGCAGACGTCGAGTCCCTCGGCGAGCGCGGCCACGTCGTCGACGTCGCCCCCGGCTACCTGCGCAACTTCCTCATCCCCCGCAAGCTGGCCCAGCCGGCGACGGCAGGCGCGTTGGTGGAAGCCAAACGCCGCATGGAGGCAGCAGAGCGCGCCGCGAAAGCGCGAGCGGAGCGCGAAGCCCAGGCGGCTGGTCTGCTGGGCAAGACCGTGTTGACGATCCACCAGCGGGCGGGCGAGGACGGCAAGCTGTTCGGCTCGGTCGGGCCGAAGGAGATCACCGACGCCCTGCGCGAGGCACGCGACCTGCGGATCGAGAAACGCAAAGTCCGGCTCGAGCAGCCGCTGCGCGAACTCGGCACCTTCATGGTCGAGATCGAGCTCGCCGACGGCACCGTAGCAGCCGTCAAGACCATCATCAGCGAGGAGAAGTAGTCCTCCTTCGTCGTCGCAGGTCCGGCTGGGTTCGCTCCGAGCGGGCGACGGTCGGTCTCGCCACCGTGGCCCTCGGCGCCGCCGGAGTAGTGATCGCGGGTCAGTTCAGTCGCATGTTCGCCCGCCGCGCGAGCGAGGCGCACGATCCCGAAGCCCTGCTGGAAACGGCCCCCGCGGCGGCGGCCGACACGATCGGGGTCGCCGTTCGCGGCTACGAAGAGACGCCCCGTTACGAAACCGTCCTCTTCAACCTGCTCGGCGGCTTCCTCGGCTCCTTCGCCCTGGTCCGCCTCTCGACCTGGGCGATCCGCGACGGCCGCGGGCCGTTCCGCAACGTCAGCGTCGGCGGACGCCACATCCACCACTTCGTGCCCGGCATCCTGATTGCCTTCGGTTCGGGCACCGCGGCGCTGCTCACCGACGACGACGGTCTCGAGCAGTGGCTGGCCCTCCCGATGGGTGCCGGCATCGGCCTCACCTTCGACGAGGCGGCGCTTCTCCTCGACCTGCGCGACGTCTACTGGAGCCGCGAAGGCCTGCTCAGCGTCCAGCTAAGCCTCGGCGCGACCGCGATCCTCAGCATCGCGATCCTCACCCTGCGGATGCTGCGCCGCGGCGAGCGGCGCCAGGAGCAGGAGGGCCTGATCCCTCCCGGCCATCACCACCAGCTCTCCTTCGGAACTGGCGCATAAAGATCACCGAAGCGTGAATTCTTTTTGACGGCTTTTGCATGGAAGCCGCACGTGGGTCACGGCCGCCTCTGGTTTGCTTGACGAAGCGTCCCCCCACCGCTCCCGTTCCGCCGCCGCGCCGCCTTTACTGAGACCCGATGCCCCAGCCGCCAACGACCCACGTCCCGCCGCAGAACATCGAGGCCGAGGAGTCGGTCCTGGGAGCGATGCTGGTCTCCGAGTCGACTCTGACCCGGGTGATCGACGAGGTGAAGCTGAACGCCGGCGATTTCTACCTCGACAAGCACCGGCTGATCTTCGAGGTCGTCCACGACCTCTACGCCGCCTCGAAGCCGGTTGACGAGCTCAGCGTCAGCGAGGCGCTGACCCAGCGCAACAAGATCGACGAGGCGGGCGGGCGGCACTACGTCTCCGAGCTCGCGGCCAAAGTCCCCGCCGCCGCCAACGCCAAGCACTACGCGGAGATCGTCCAGCAGAACTCGCTGCTGCGGCGGCTGCTCGGCGCTGGGCAGGAGATCCAGGGCTGGGTCAACGAGCGTGACGGCGAACCGCGGGAGCTCTCCGAGCGGGCCGAGAAACTGCTCTTCGAGGTCGCCCACAAAGAGCAGGCGAGCGACTTCAAACTGCTTGGCGAGATCCTCCACGACGAGGTCGACCGCCTCGAGAAGCTCTCCACCGGCGAGATCGAACTGACCGGGACTCCCTCCGGCTTCCGCGACGTCGACGCGGTCACCGGCGGCTTCCAGCCCGGCAACCTGATCATCGTCGCCGCCCGACCGGCGATGGGCAAGAGCGCCCTGGTTGCCAACATCGCCGAAAACGTGGCGGTGAAGAAGAAGCAGGCCGTCGCCTTCTTCTCACTGGAGATGTCGGAGGTCGAGCTGGCGCAGAGGTTCATCGCCTGCCGGGCGCGGATCTCCGGCGACAAGCTGCGCAAGGGCCAGGTCTCCAAACGCGACTGGCCGAAGGTGCTGCGCGCCTGCAACGAGCTGGAAGAAGCGCCGCTCTGGTTCGACGACTCCTCCGACCTCGGGATCCTCGACCTGCGGGCGAAGGCGCGGCGGCTGCACGCCCAGGAACAGGAGCGCGGCGGCCTCGGCCTGATCATCCTCGACTACATCCAGCTGATGCGCTCCGACGACCACCGCGCCAACCGGGTCGAGCAGGTCGGTCAGATCAGCCGTGGGCTGAAGATCCTCGCGCGCGAGCTGGAGGTGCCGGTGGTGGCGATCTCGCAGCTCTCGCGCGCGCCCGAGCAGCGGACGCCGCCGAAGCCGCAGCTCTCCGACCTGCGCGAGTCGGGGCAGATCGAGCAGGACGCAGACGTCGTCGCCTTCCTCTTCCGCGAGGACTACTACCGCGACCCCGAGGAGGAGCCCGACGGCCTCGCCGACCTGATCATCGCCAAGCATAGGAACGGCCCGATCGGAACCAGGAAACTGGTCTTCCTCGACCGCTATCCCAAATTCGCCGACCACGCCCACACCGAACCGCCGATCGAGCAGCCCGCCGGCGAAGCGCCGCCCTACGAGGACGCCGCGGCAGCGGGGCCTGACTTCTGATGCCGGCGATCGCCCGCTCCGAGCCCTTCCGCGAACAAGCCTGCACGGTGGGGGTCTGCGACGGCTCCGGCTGGATTCTCGGCCCCGAGGACGTCGCCCGCCCCTGCGAGTGCCGGGCGGAGAGGCTCAACCGTGGCCGCAGCCGGGGCGTCGCCTCGGCGATCCCGGCTCGTTACCGCGGCGTCTCCTTTGACCGCCCGCCGGTCTCCGACATGGCGCGAGACATGGAGAGCCGCCATGTGGTGCAGGCGACGCGCACCTATCTGGAGGAGCTCGACGCCAACATCGAGGCGGGCCGGGGCATCTGGTTCATGGGCAGTACCGGAACCGGTAAGACGACGCTGGGGATGCTGATCGCCAAGGAAGCGCTGGCGCTTGGCAAGACGGTGGGAATCTATTTCACGCCAAAGCTCCTGACCCGGATCAGGCGGACCTACCAGGAAGCCGAGAATGAAGACGCCTACGGAAAGTTCTTCAACCTGGTCACCTCGGTTGATCTCCTATTCATCGACGACCTCGGCTCCGAGCGCCACACCGACTGGGTCGTCGAGCAACTCTACGCAGTCATCAACGAGCGCTACGAGAACCAGCGGCCGATGATTGTGACGAGCAACGCCGACGACGAAGTCATCGACGAGGGACCAAAACAGCTGAAGGAACAGATTGGCTCGCGCACCGTCTCACGGCTCATCGAGATATGCGGCGATCCGCTGCCACTCTTCGGTGAGGATCATCGCTCGAAGACGCAGCACCGGATCGCCCCAGCCTGATCCGCTCCGCATCGGTTCCAGTCACCCGTCAGAATCTCCGGCGGCATGCCAGGAGTGGTCATAGTCGGAGCCCAGTGGGGCGACGAGGGGAAGGGGAAGGTCGTCGACCTCCTCGCCGAGCGCGCTACCACGATCGTCCGTTTCCAGGGCGGCAACAACGCCGGCCACACGATCGTCCGCGAAGGCGAGGAGTTCAAGTTCCATCTGATCCCCTCCGGGATCCTGCACTCGACGAAGACCTGCGTGATCGGCAACGGGGTCGTCGTCGATCCGCGGGTGCTGCTGGGGGAGATCGACGGCCTCAAACGGGCGAACGTCAGCGTCAACAAGCTGCGTATCTCCGCCAACGCGCACCTGATCATGCCCTACCACGTGCTGCTCGATACGGCTGGGGAGACGAAGCTGGGCAAGCTCTCGATCGGCACCACCCGGCGCGGCATCGGCCCCTGCTACGCCGACAAGGCGCTGCGGCTGGGGATCCGCGTCCAGGACCTGCTCGACGAGAAGATCCTGCGGACGAAGATCCGCGCCGCGCTGGAGCCCAAGCAGCAGGCGCTGCGCGAACTCTCGGTCCAGCGGCGCAAAAAGCTGAAGGAGGCCGGCGAGGACGCGAAGGCGATCGAGGGCACCGATAGCGTTCCCGACCCCCGCCTCGACCTGCACGCGATGGTCGAGGAACACATCAACTTCGGCCACCGGCTCGAGCCCCACATCGCCGACACCGCCCGCCTCTGCTGGGACGCGCTCGACGGCGGCGAGACGGTGATCTTCGAGGGCGCCCAGGCGACCTTGCTCGACCTCGACCACGGCACCTATCCCTTCGTCACCTCCTCCAACCCGATCGCCGGGGCGGCAACCGTCGGCGCCGGCATCGGCCCGAAGGACATCGACGAGGTCTGGGGGATCGCCAAGGCCTACGCGACCCGAGTCGGCGCTGGCCCCTTCCCGACCGAGCTCTTCGACGACGTCGGCGAGCAGATGGTGCAGCGGGGCCACGAGTTCGGGACGACGACCGGCCGGCGGCGGCGCTGCGGCTGGCTGGACCTGGTCGCCCTCCGCTACGCCGTCCGCCTCAACAGCATGGACGCGCTGGCGATCACCAAGCTCGATGTCCTCAGCGGCATCGGCCCCCTGCGGGTGGCGGTCCGCTACCGCTCCAAGGAAGGAGCGGTGCTGGACACCTTCCCCTACCACCAGTCGATCCTCCACTCGGCGACACCGGAGTATGAGGATCTGCCGGGATTCGACCTCGACCTCACTGCCTGCCGCTCGGCCGAGGACCTGCCGCAGGAGGCGCGCGACTATCTCGGCTTCATCGCCGAGTTCGTCGGCGTACCGGTGAAATTGGTCGGCATCGGTCCTGACCGCGAGCAGGTCATCTGGCTCGAGGACTGAGCGGCCGGCTACTTGTTGCGGTCCAGGGGGCTGGCGATGGAAACCAGCCACACGCCTCGTTCCCTGTCTACCGGCACGACCCAGTCCTTGCCGTCGTTCCCGTGATATTGGGAGTAGGCGAAATCGCCTTCCACCCTGAGGCTGGAGACCTTGCCCGGGAACGTGTTGACGCCGTCGCCCGACGCCGATTCGCCGAAGAACGCGAGAGCCTGCGGGCAGGTGTCGACCTTGCCTTTCGAGACGCTGTGGGCGTCCTTGACCAAGATCTTCTGGAACGAGCGGGAGAGGTATCTGCAATCCGCCGTCCAGGCTTCTGCGGCACGGGCGCGCATCCAGGGGCCGATCACCCCCGCGACCTGCTTCCGTTCCGTCGCCGTGCCCTCGCTGCCATAGAGCTGGACGATGTTGTCACCGTCTGCGACGAGGAACTCACGGGTGGGTCCGGTGACGTTCGGGTAAATCCGTTCCGGGTGCGTGGCGTCAGTGCCGGCATCACCGCCGCAGCCCGCGATAGCCAGCAGCGCGATCAGCAGCGCGATCCCTCCCCCCATTCTCAAGATACCCCCCATTAAAAAGTCATTTTAAGATAAATAAGCCTCAATGGTCGGCTCCCTGCTCTACAGTCTGTTCGGTGACCTCCAGTAGACGCTCCGCACAGTCAGGCGAGCGGCTGCCCCGGGGAAGACACGGTTTGCCGAGGGAGGCGGTGACCGAGTCCCAGCGCAACCGCATCCACCTGGCGATGATCGAGGTCGCCTCCGAGCGCGGCTATCCGGAGACGCGGGTGGTCGACGTAATCGGCGTCGCCGGCGTCTCCCGCAAGACCTTCTACGAGCTGTTCGAGAGCAAGGAGGACTGCTTCCTCGCCGCATACGACGGGTTGCTCGAATACCTGCTGGAGGAGGTGACGAACGCCTTCGAAACGAAGTCGGGCGCACCCTGGGCGGAGAGGATGACCGTCGCCCTCGAGGCGCTGCTCGATCACCTCGCCGGCCATCCCGACGAGGCTCGTTTTGCGATCGTCGAGGTGCTTGCCGCCGGACCCAAGGCGCTGGCGCGGCGCGATGCGGCGCTGCGCCAATTCACCGGTTTCCTCGAGTGCGGACGCTCGGAAACCTCGGTGGAACTGCCGGGGATCACCTCGATCGCGGTCGCCGGGGGAATCAACGAGCTGCTCTACAGCGAGATCTTGCATGGAGCGGCCGGCCGGCTCCCCGGCCGGCTGCCCGACCTGATGTTCTGGGTGACGCTGCCCTTCCTCGGCGCTGAGGGCGCGACGACCGAGCGGGATCGGGTGCGGGTCGCCAAGCCCAGGTAGCCGGAGCCTTGCAAGGAGCCGCTCCTTTCGGGCATGGGCGGGTTTATGAAAGAGGCGCGGGTGGTAGTTTGACCCGTTGGAGAGACATTCCAAGCAATGTCGCAACGGCATCGGACCCGTGGACGGGCAGGCCACAAAGGAGAGATATAGGGATATGCGTAAGTACTTGATGTTGACGATGGCCCTCGGGACCCTGATCGCCGTCAGCGTGGCTGGCATCGCCACCGGCGCCAGCAAGACGGTGACGGTCGAAGCGGGCAATCTCGTATTCACCTTCGGCGGCGGAATCACCCCGACCAAGCTGCCGAAGAACAAGCTTGCTCCGATCACCCTCACCGCCTCCGGGAAAATCTCGACCAAGGACGGAACCCACCCACCGGCGCTGACGGAATCGATCGTCGAAACCGACAAGAACGGCGCCATCAACGTCAAGGGCATCCCGGTCTGCAAATCGGGTCAGCTGCAGTCACGCGACACCAAGGCGGCGGAAGCCGCCTGCGGGAAATCGATCATCGGAACCGGCAACACGACCGTCGAGGTCCAGTTCCCGGAACAGAAACCGATCGACGTCGACTCCAAGCTGCTCGTCATCAACGGCGGCTTCAGCGGCGGCACCACCACCCTCTTCATCCACGCCTATTTCTCGGCGCCGGTGACGGGGGCAATCGTGACCACGCTGAAAATCAAGAGGGTCCACAACGGCCGCTACGGGCTCAAAACCGTTGCCACGATCCCGAAAATCGCCGGCGGCAGCGGCTCGGTGAAGACGTTCAACCTGAAGATCAACAAGAAGGGCGTCCTCACCGCCAAATGCCCCGATGGCAAGCTGCAGGCTAAAGCCACCGGCGTCTTCTCGGACGGCACCAAAGCCTCCGGGGGAATCATCCTAGCCTGCACCGGGACCTGAGGAACGAACCTCGCATCCGGGACTTTCCCGGACTCAGCGGAGTTTGAAGAAGGGCGGCCTCCGGGCCGCCCTTCTCTTTGCCTAGGGCCCCAATCTCTGGGCTACGCCGGGTTGCGCTTTAGGAACGCTCGTAGTACAAATGGGTGCACTCGATTAAACCCAGTTGTCTAGATTGGCGGCGATGTCTTCGGACCGAGACAGCTTGGCGACCGCAGTTCACAGCGCGAAGGAACAGGACCTGCGGCCCCTTGCGGAGGAGAGCGCGGAGCACCTGGACCTCGACAGCCGGCAACTGGCGGAGATGGAGACCTGCCTCCACGACGCCTGGTTCTTCGGCATCCGCACGGGCCACACGGTGATGGTCGAGACGAAGATGGGCCTGACCGACCCGGCCCCGGTCATCGTCGGCATGCAGGACGAGTTCCAGGACCTGATGGAACGCTGCGCCGAGTCCCTCAACACGACCGTCGGCGCGACTATCCAGGCCTGGGACTACCTAGGCCAAGCCTGGATCGCCGGCGCCCGCTTCTGGGAAGTCGAGATCGCCGCCCGCCTGGTCGAACAGCGAGCCGGCGGCTTCGAGGAAGTCCTGCGGCGCTTGCGATATTGATCTCGAGAAGGTCCGAGAGCAGCGTCAGACGACGCAACTCTCCAAGCCATAGGCCTTGAGCAGTTCGTCGGCCTCTTTGAACGGCGCCCCGCTGCCGGCGGCTGACTGCGGGTTGGCCCTCACCTGAGCAGCCGCCGTTTCCATCGAATCGACGATCTTTTCAACCTGCGCTTCGTCTCCTTCGGGGAGCCCCACGTCCGCGAGCTTGGCGGTCATCCGGTCGTAGCTATCGAGCACGGCGAGGACGGCGGCTTCCTGCATGGCTGCGGTGGCCTGCTTGGATTCGCCTTCTTCGAGTTTCTGCAGCTGAGCGTGGATCGCTTCTTCGCGTTCCTGTTGGCCCTTATTACAGATCAGCTTCGCCTGCTGCTCGAATTGAGCCTTGGTCAGCGTCTCGTCGCCGCCACCGCCACCGCAACCCGTGAGACCCCACAGAACAGCCCCGACGACAAGCAAAGCAACCCACTTCCTCAGCTCCCCCACAACGATCCCCCTTGAGTGCTATTGAATGAAAAGGAGATCTTAGACCATTCCTCCACTGCCTTGACATATCCAAAAAAATCCCCTGCGCCGGGTCGGCGCAGGGGATTGAGAGCCGACTGGTTGGTCGTCGTCGCTATTCGGCGGTGACTGCCCAGGTGCCGAGGGCGATCGGGAAACCACCTTTGGATTCGAAGAAAGCGTCGGCCCCGCTGACAAATGCAGCCGGGGCGATGCCAGAAATCGATTTGTATTCGATTTCGTTTTCTTCAGACGTGTAAATGCAGAGAATGCCCGAGGAGGCTTGCGGTTCCTCGACCGTGCCCGGGCATTCGGCCGTTTCGTCTTCGCCTTTTTTCAGATAGACGATCGTCGGTTTTTCGCTCAAAGGAAGGTTGAACGAGAAGGAGACGAATCCTACGCCGGAAGGACCGACACCCCAAGCGCCGGTCTCAGTCTCTCCACTTGGGAGAAGGCCGCCTCCTGGCCACGGGCTACCGGGGGCTCCGGGGGCCCCTGGAGAACCAGGAGCACCTGCGTCGCCCTTGCCGCCGGCGGGACCCTGAGGGCCGGCCGGGCCAGTGGCACCCTGTTTGCCCGCGTACTTCTTTGCGATCTTGGTGACCTGCTTTTCCTGCTGCTTGGTGAGACCACCGGCGGCGTATGCCGCCCCGGTCAGCGCGACGACAAGCGCCACGATCGCCACGACCAGTCCGGCCGTACCGAGCTTGCTGTGAATACGAGAGATCATCTATTCCTCCCCTTGTGTGTTTTGACATTCGAGCCGTCGACAGACGGCGCCTGGTCGCGGAACGCTGGTGCGCTTTGCAGGCGCGCCGGTAGGCGGCGAGAGCCGATACCTCGGGTAGCTCGCATCCCCCCACGCATTGTCCCTCCGGTCCCGATTCATATAGAAAGCCGAGCGCGTTCCCTGGCGCGCCAGAAGGCTGAAACTAGAGTACGAGGCCAACCATGTCAAGGAACTTGAGGAGTGACCGACGCGTCTATCCGGCTCGAATGCTTTGACGTATCCTTAGCAGATGGATCAATTTCGATCATCGGCGATCACGCTGGTGACCCTCGGGCCTGAGGGCACCTGCCACGAGCGGGCAGTGCGGAAATACATGGCCTTCCAGGGCATCGAGGATTTCGAGATCGAGTTCATCGGAGATTTCCTGGTCGGCCTCGACAGGATCCGCGGGCAGGAATCCGCATACCTGATCCAGTGCAGCGCTCACCCGCTGGTCCATCAGGTGACCGAGCGACATTGGCGCGATGTCTTCGTTGTCGACACCTTCATCTACCCGACCAAGGCACTGGCGGTCCTGGCCCGACGGGAGATAGAGCGTCCCCGCTCGCTCGGCCTCGTCCCGGCGACGGCCGGCTACATCGACCGCAGCGAGTGGGACGAGATCATCGACGTCCAGTCGAAGCCGATCGTCGCGGCGGAGCTGCTGGCGGGGCGCTACGACGCCGGCCTCACCCACCTCGAGCACCTCGAGCAGCATCCGGGCGAGCTTCGCCTCGAGCTCGAAATCGGCGAAATCGATACGACCTGGCTCGTCTACGGGACGGAGAAGCGCTTCGCGGGCGAGGTAATCGGCATCCCCTCACGGGAGATCTTCCTGGGCGGCAGGGACGCGGCTTCCGGGGTTTAACAAAGTCAAACTCCTGCACTAAAAAAACTCTGATGTAGACTTCTCTCCGGACACTGGTTCCCGGATGCAATTTCGGGAGCGGAATCGGCTCGAGGAGGGGAATGAGCACGACCTACCCGCGCAGCGACGCGCCGCCACGCAGCCACCGGGCTGGCGGCACATCGATCGCCGAGATCCTCCATCTGCTCAGCAGCGGAGCCAGCGGAGCGATTCTGATGGAGTTGGGGGAAGGGCCGCAGCGAACCAAGTCGCTGACGGATCGGGTCGGGGGCTATACGCCGCGGACGGTCTACCGGCACCTCTCTAGGCTGACTCAGCTCGGCTTGGTGGAACGGGAAGAGCGCCTGGAAGGCGGAGGGGCCGTCGTCCACGAGCTCACCGGCGGCGGAATCGAGCTGAATGAACTGATCGGCCGCTTCACCACCGCCGCGACGATGAGGCTGCCGAGCGGGCAGATCGACGCCAACGCCTGGGTCTCACTCGGGGTTCTGGCCGACCTCTGGAAGGCCGGGGTGGTCGACGCACTCAGTCGCGGCCCGAAGTCGCCGACCGAACTGGCCCGCCACCTCGATGGCTTGAGCTATCACCAGGTAAGCCGGCGGACCAACCTCTTCAACGCCTCCGGCTACCTCTGCGAGCGGGAGCAGTCCCGCCCCCAGCGGCGTTGCTACGACCTCACCGACAAAGCCCGCCGGACGATGGGCCTGATCGTCGGGATCGGGCGGTGGCGCCACCGCCACCTCGCGGCCGATGGGGACCCGGGGCTCACGGCCGAAGAGATGGCTACCGCGCTGCGAGCGACCCTGCCGCTGGCGAGAATCCCGCGACACGGCAGCAAGGGCCTGGAGTTTCGGATCCTGGGAGATTCTGCCGAGCGCGAAGACTTGGAGGTGCGGGCGACGGTCGGTGAGGATGGTGCTCTTCGCAGCATCGAGGGTCCACCGGTACAGGTGAATGCCTCGGCCGCAGCCGGAGTAGGGGCCTGGGTCGAAGCGCTCTTCGACGGCGAGCGGCAACTGCGGATGGACGGCGACGAATCGCTGGTCGGCGACTGCCTGAGAGAGCTCTTCGAGGTACTCTGGGCGCCGACGCCGGCGTAGGCCGCGGCCTATCCCTTTCTAGCGGCGGCGAAGATCTCGAACTGGTTCTCGGTCGGCTCCTTCGGCCGGCCGTTGCCGTGGAAGACGCGCTCGAAGGTCATCCCGACCGAGGCGTAGATCTCGCGCAGCTCCTCGACGGTGTAGAGGCGCTGGCGAAATTCAATCCGCTTGTCGAGCCCGTCGAGCGTCTCACCGAAGCGGAGGGGGATCATCGCCCCTTCCATCGTCGACTCCTTCTTGTTCCAGCGGTGCTCGACGAGTTCGATCATCCCGGCGCTGGGGATCCAGGAGCGCTGGGGGAGGCGGGCGCGCGCGTAGAGGACATTGGGCACCTGGATCAGATTCTGGCCGCCGGGCTTCAGCGCCCGGGAGATCACCTCGAAGGTCTTGTGGTTCTCTTCGTCGGTCTCGAAGTAGCCGACCGCGCCGTCGTTGAGGTTGAGGACGATGTCGAACTCCTCCTCGTAGTCGAGCTCGCGCAGGTCGGCCTGGATGAACTCGGCCCCGAGCCCCTGCTCGGCCGCATCCTTGCGGGCGATCTCGACCAATTCAGGGCCGATCTCGACGCCGACCACCGAGAAGCCGTGGCGCACCAGCTCCAGCGAGTGGCGACCGGTCCCGCAGCCGAGGTCGAGGATCTGCTCTCCCCCCTTCGGGCGCAGCATCGTCAGCGCCCGCTTGATTTCGGACTCGGTCCGCTCGGTCCAGGCCATATCGGCGCTCATCCCGTCGAACGCCGTCGCGTACCAGTCCTGCGGAATCTCCTTTTGAAGAACGCTCATCTCCCTCTCCCTCGCTGTGCTTCCCCCATTTGCACAGGAAAGACTAAAAGATCAAGCGTTGTTTTGCCGATCTTCCCGGCGATGCCGTCTGAGAACGGGCGCGATGTAGCCGATCAAGGCCCCAATCGCGACCGCCAGGAGGATGACGACGATCAGCGGCGCCTGGAAGCTGGCGAAGAGGACTTCGAAGCTGACCTCCTGCGAGTTCTGCAGGGCCACGATCAGGACCAGCGCGATCAGGCCGCCGACCAGCCAGGCACGCCAGTTGACCGGCTTCTTCTCCTGCGGCATCGACCGATCTTAGTCGGCCCCATCCAGCTCGAACGCGATCAGCCGAGGGAAGCGGGGCGGCGCTCGCTACCGCGCTTGTTCTTCAGCATGCGCTCGTCGGCGGCGCGAATCAGGACGTCGACGTCTTCGCCGTCCTCGGGGAAGACGGCCCAGCCGACCGAGGCGCTGGGGGCGGGGGTGCCGGAGTCCGAGTAGTGGGTGCCGATCGCGCTGCGGATCGCCTCGCCCATCAGCCGAGCGCCTTCGCCGTGGGCGCCGGGGGCGATCACCGCGAACTCGTCGCCGCCGATCCGGGCGAGGGTGTCGGTCGAGCGGAGGATCGACTGCGCCCGCTCGGCCACCTGGCGCAGGACGGCGTCGCCGACGGGGTGGCCGTGGTTGTCGTTGATCCCCTTGAGGTCGTCGAGGTCGAGCAGCAGCAGCCCCAGCGGGCGCTGCCCGTCGGCGGGGCGGGCTCCCTGCGACCGTCGCGACAGCTCCCGCTGCAGCGTCGCGTCGAACTGGCGTCGGTTGGCGACGCCGGTGAGGGGGTCACGGTAGGCGATCGTGCGCTGACGCAGCTCGGCATCCAGCAATCGCTCCCGCAGGCCGACCAGCACCCAGGTCGCGGAGAGGAAGCCGGCCACCAGGGCAACGTAGCGGGGCAGGAAAGCGTCGTCGATCGCGCTCGCGTCATAGAGCAGCGGCGTCCCGGCAATCAGGATCAACTCGATCGAGAGCGGCCAGGCCCAGCGGGTGGGGAAGAAGAACGCCGCGTAGATCAAGAGGGTGACGAGCATCGGCTGGACGAAGCTGGTCGCGCCGCCGGTCACGAAGATCGCCAGCCCGACCACCGGGAGCGTCAAGACCATCCCGACACCGAGGACCTTCATCGAGGCCCGGTCCCAGGCGAGCCAGCCGATGGCAGAGGCCACTCCGTAGATCAGGAAGATGCCGCTGATCGCCAGCACCCATCCCATCGCGACGTGATCTGCCCCCGGCAGGTAGCAGCCGACGACGCCGATGACCGCCGCGAAGATCCAGAGGACGCCGGAGATCCTTCCCATCCGCGCTCGCTCATCCGGCGCTTCGGCGAAGGCCGGCATCGTCGGGGAGGCACTGGGGTGATGGGGCATGCCTTCCTCATCGGCCACAGCAGGCCGATCTTTGAGCACTGCCAGAAATTCGAGCAAGAACGGCTGGCGAAGCCAGCTACGTCGCCTCGGAGAAGGCGGGCTCGCGCTCGGCCTCCTGCTGCGCCGGCATCTCCTGCGGCTGGGGGTCGCGGAGGACGAAGACCGCGATCGCCACCGCGATCGCTGCCAGGCCGGCGCCGATCAGGTAGGCGACATGGTAGCCGGAGTTGAGCGCCTGCAGATGACCCTCGCCGTCGGCAACCAGATTGTTGGTGCGCTGGGTCGAGAGGGTGGCGAGAACGGCGAGGCCGATCGAGCCGCCCACCTGCATGCTGGTATTGACCAAGCCCGAGGCGAGCCCGGCGTCCTCCGGAGTCGCTCCCGACATCGCCAGGGTCATGATTGCGGGGAACGAGGTGCCGACGCCGATCCCAATCAGCAGGAACGGCGGCAGCAGGTCGGTCAGATAGTTGCCCTCGACCGGCGTGCGAGCGAAGAGCAGCAGGGCGACGACGACCAGGCAGACGCCGGGAATCAGGGTCGTGCGCGGACCGAAGCGCATGATCAGTTTTTCCGAGAAGCCGAGCGAGAGCCCGCCCATCACGATCGTCGTCGGCAGGAAGGCGAGGCCGACCTCGAGCGGGGTGTATTTGAGGACTTTCCCCAGGTAGAGGGCGCCGAGGAAGAACATTCCGAACATCCCGGCGACCAGCAGCGCCTGGAGGACATTGGCGCCGGCGACGTTGCGGGAGCGGAATAGCCGCAGCGGCATCAGCGGGTTGGCGATTCGCGACTGGCGGAAGATGAAGGCCGCGAGCAGAATCGCCGAGATCGCGCTGAGGATGAGCGTGCGCGAGTCGCCCCAGCCCCACTTGTCGATCTGCAGGATCGTGAACACGCCCAGCATCAGCGAGCTGGTCAGCAGGAACGCGCCGGGGAAGTCGGCGCCCTCGCTGAGCCCGATCCCGTCCGGGTTGGCGACCAGCCGTTTCGCCAGGTAGGCGACCGCGATCCCGATCGGCAGGTTGATCAGGAAGATCCAGTGCCAGCTGATCGCGTCGGTGAGGACGCCGCCGAGCAGCAGCCCGATCGAGCCGCCGGCCGAGGCGACGAAGCCGTAGACGCCGATCGCTTTTGCCTGCGACGCGGGTTCGGGGAACATCGTCACGATCATCCCCAGGATCACCGCCGAGGCGAGCGCCCCGCCGATGCCCTGGATGAAGCGGGCGCCGACCAACATCTCCTGGCTCTGCGAGATCGCGCAGACGAGCGAGGCGGTGGTGAAGATCGCCAAGCCGAAGAGGAAGATCCGCCGCTGGCCGAGCAGGTCGCCCATCCGGCCTGCCAAGAGCAGCAGGCCGCCGAAGGGGATCATGTAGGCGTTGATCACCCAGGCGAGGTTGTTCTGGGAGAAGCCGAGGTCGCCCTGGATCGAAGGCAGGGCGACGTTGACGATCGTCGCGTCGAGGACGATCATCAGCATCCCCGCGCAGAGGACGTAGAGGGCTAGCCAACGGGTGCGGTCGTGCTCAGTTGCGTTCATACGGGTACAAGGGAGGTCCTCCACGCGCCTGGGGTCGGCGCGGTCGCGCCACCGAAAATAGCAATCTCGGGCAATGGCTGGCCGATCCATGAAGCGACGGCCTGGCAGCCCCGTTCTAGGCGGCCGCCAGGTCGCTTGGCGTCGGTTACGGTGTGACGTAGAGGCCTGTAGGAGTTGTAACGGTGTAGCTGCCGACCCATTTGCCGGTATCGGGGCAAAGGAACTGTGTCGGTTCCTGCTCGTGGATGATCCCGTTGACGGCCAGCGTCGCGTGGCTCGTGGGACTTGTGGTGCCAGTGAGAATTCCGAGGTCGGTTCCCGTCCCGGTACCGTAGACGCAGCTGACGCCGAAGACTTTAACTGTGATCATGGTCCCTTTGCCTGTCACTGTGCCGTTGTCGGTGCCAGTGATTCCGTGGATTTCCAGTTCGCCCGGCGACCCCGCAATGGTTGCCGTGGGCGCGGTGCAAGTGTTCCAAGTCAGATCCGTAATTGCGCTGGAAACTGTCGCCGCGGCGCCGCCGGCGTTGGTGATCGACCCATTGACTGTGCTTTCTTTGCATGTGTCGATCGGGTTGCCGGCTGTATCGGTCATGTTCATCGTAGTGCCGGCGGCCGTCGTCACATGCAGGATAGACCCAACCCCCAGAGTGTCTTTGGCGCCACCCGATGTGACTTTGTCGAGCTGGGTTGCTGAAGCGGTGGCCGCACCGACGACAGCCATGAGGGCCATGGCCGCAACGGCGGCGAGGCCGATCTTGATGCACTTCATATGGTTTCTCCTTGTGTGGGCGCGTTAACGCCTTTGTTACGAGCCTCTGTCGTAACAGACGGGAGAGATAAAAGTCAAGAACAGCTGAGTATTTAGTGCTCGGCTCTTGTTGGAACACAGTAGCGTGTAAACGACCGGCCGGAGCCGACCATCTTACACGCCTTGCTTAGCTGTTTTTAAGGTGTGCTGAAGAGACCTGTCGGAGTTGTGATGGTGTATGTACCGACCCATTTGCCGGTATCCGGGCAGAGGAACTGTTTCGGTTCCTGCTCGTTGATGATCGCGTTGAGGTGGATGATCGCGTGTTCGGTCGATTTTGTCACGCCTGTCATTTCACCGAGATCGGTTCCACTCCCGGTGCCGTAACGACAGCTGACGCCAAAGACGTTTGTTGTCCACGTGGTGCCTTTGCCTGTGACTGTGCCGTTATCGGTATTGGCGATTGTGTGGACTTCCAGTTCGCCATTCGTGATAGTCGTGGTGGTCTGGGTGCAACCACCCCAGGTCAGACTGGTGACCCCGATCACTACTGTCGAGGTTGGGCCGCCGGCGTTGGTCACGGTCCCGTGCCATGTTCCTTCTTTGCATGTGTCGATCGGGTTGCTGGATGTGTCGGTGTAGGTGAGGCTGGTGCCGGTGGTCGAGGTGATGTGGATTGTGTCGCCGACTTTCAGAGCGTCTTTGGTCCCGTCGGCTGTGACCTTGTCTAGTTCAGTCGCCGAAGCGGTGCTCGCTCCGAGGACAGCCATCAGGCCCATGACCGCAATCGCAGCGAGGCCGAGCATCTTGAGGTACTTCATGTGTGTTTCTCCTTGTGTGGGGCGCAGGTAGCGCCTTTGTTACGAACCTCTGTCGTAACAGACCAAGGAGTACCAGTCAAGAACAGCTGAGTATCTTGGTCACTTCCCCTTCCCGCACCCAAGCCCGATCTTCGGGCTGGTGTTGCGGGAGCGGTCGTTTTGGGCCTTGAGGCGGATCTCGACGCGGCGGGGTTTGAGGCAGAGCTCTTCGGAGTTTTCGATCAGGCCTCGTTTGCCGCCGAAGAGGTTCATCTTGAACTTGGTCACCGGGGCGTCGGGGACGTGGAGGAAGCGGGTGCGGACCTGGCCCTTGACCGAGTCGATGTAGCCGACCAGGGTGACGTGGATCGGGCCCTTGAGGTCGGCGACGATGTCGGGGAGTTCGCGATCGCCGCCGTTGGAGCGGAAGTAGACCGGGCCTTTCAGCGGCTCGTCGAAGATCGGCGTGGTCGCCTCGGCGTGGCCGAGGATCGAGGCTTTGGGGCAGGCGTTGGCGTTGAACTGCACCCGGGTGCAGGGGTCTGAGATGTGGGCGTTGTCGATGAACTCGCTTGCGGGCAGGATCACCGTCGCGGCCTTGGTGTTTGCCTGGTGGGCGGGCTGGGTCAAGACGGCGTGCACGGCGGGGTTGCCGGTGCGCTTGGTGGAGCCCTTGAAGGCGAGGCGCAGCTCGGGGGTGTAGTGGAGCGCTTCGCAGTTGGTCGCCTGGAAGCCGTCTGAGGGCTCAGCGGTGGCGCCGTTGGCGGCGGTCACCGTGGCGACGATCTTCTTCTTCTGGCAGCTGGTCGGGTTGAGGGTGAAGTTGGGACGGTCGACGAGGACGTGGATCGTGCGGTAGGCGACCGGGACCCCTTCGAGAATCTGGGGCAGGGGGTCGGTGGCGATCGTCGCCAGGGCGGTTTCGGGGTCGACCTGGATCGCTGCCCGGTTGACGACCAGGCCGAGGTCGAAGGGTCCCGCCTGGGCGGGGACCACCGAGACGACCGAGTAGGGGCCGCCTTTGTAGGGGCCGGCCAGGTAGACGGCGGTCGGGGCCTTGCCGGGCTGGGGGATCCAAAGGGGGGCTCCGCCGACTCCCGCGGCAGCGCTCAGGGAGCCGATCTTGGACCCCGCGGGGCAGAGGCCGGTGGTGGCTGCTGCCTCCGGGCACAGCGGGACGCCGCCGAGCTTGGCGAGGAGGCCCTGGGGCAGGTGCAGGGCGATCCTCTGCGGGTTGGCTTCGCCGTCTTCGCGGGTCAGGGTGAAGGTGAAGGGGGAGTAGGCGCCGGCCTGAGAGACGCGGCCGCCGGCAGAGATCTTCGGAGCGAACCCGCCCTTGCCGCAGCCCTGGGTGATCTGCATCGCCGTCTGCCCCGTCACCGCCGGCTTGCCTGACCAGGGGCTGAAGGAGTAGCTGGTCTGGTAGGTGCCACAGCTACCCGGCGTCGACAGCGGCGCCCTAGGTCCGCCGAAGACATGCAGCCGCAGCTCTGAGAAGGGCACCTGCGGCAACCCGCCGGGCGGGTCGATCCCGTTGAAGACGGTGCTCAGCTGACCGGTGATCGGATTCGCCTCGATTTCGGCCGGCAGCTTCAGGTGCACTCCCTGTTCGTCGCTCACGACCCAGAAGCGGAAGAGGTGGCCGGGTTCGGGCGTACGCTGGTAGACCGCGCCTTTGAGGGTGTCCTCGAGTGCCGGCACCTCTGCTTCGATCGCCCCGATCTTCGCCGCCTGCGGGCAGGCCGAGGGGTTGGTGGTGCCGTAACCGACCTGGGAGGGGCTGCAGGCCTCCAGGCCGTCGCCCGCCGCCGGGTTGATCGCCATCCCCGCCGGCAGGGTGACCCGGGCCGACTTCAGGTTTGAGCTCGCCCGGCCGTTCGGGGTTTCGTTCTGGGGGATAGTGAGGACGGTGTCGAGGCCGGTCGGTGCCGCCGCTTCGGGGTTGGTCGGCACCGCGGTGAAGCTGGGTTTGAAGCTGAGGTTGTCGCAGCCGACGATCTGCCCCAGCGGCGCGCTCATCGTCGAACTCTGTCCCGGCAACTGATAGCTGCGCGCCGTGATCGTCAGCTCGCGCGCCAGCGAGCAGTCGGTCGGGTTGCTGAGGAAGGGCGCCGGCGGCAGGGTCGGTTCGCGTCCGCCGGGGGGCCCGCCGCCGTTGATCGCCTCCAGCGGCGTGATCCTCGCTTCGTTGTGGCTTTTGTCGGCCGGCACGCCCCACAGCGTCGTCGTCGCATCCAGGAGGCCGGCCGCCGAGGGCGCCCCTTCGACCGTCGCGATCACGCTGTAGTCGATCGGGTCGATGCGGACGTTGATCAGCGCCGGGTAGGCGGCGGCGAAGAAGCCGAGGCGGGCGACGATGTCGCTGTTCTTCGGCGTCTCCATGTTGTAGATCGGCTCGGTGAAGGTGCCGGCGATCGGATTTCTGACCGTGACTTCCACTTCTCCGACCTGCGAGTCGAGCGGGCATTCGCTGTCTTCGGGCAGGTTTCCCAGCTGCGTTGAGCTGCAGCGCGGGAAGGCCTGGGGATTGCCGATCAGCCCCGGCGGCAGCTGCACCTTCACTTCTTTGGTCTGAGCGTAGGGGACTCCTTCTTTGCGGGTCAATTTGAAGGCGGTGGTGAAGTCGGCGTGGGCGCCGGCCTGGTAACTGGAGAGGGTGGCTGACACCGATTCCACGGCGTATTTGTCGAATTCGTCCGCTGCAGAGGCCGACCCAAGCAGCAGGCTCGAGAGGGCAAGGGCGAGAATCGCGGCCTTGATCATCCTCTGCGCGCTCACTTGCCTGCTCCCTTCTTCTTGGCGCTGGCTTTGTGTTTGGGGTGCTTCTTGGCACAGACGACCTTGCCGTGGCGTTTGACCTTGCGCTTGCCCTTGGGGCAAGCTTTCCCGGGAGGCCTCTCTCCCCCCAAGGGAGCCGTGAGAGGGGGTAGCAAGTTGGGCGGGGCGGCAAGTCCGGGGCGGCAGCCTTCGCCTTCGCACCCTTCCCTCGTCGGCAGTTCGGCAAAGCCACCGCCCACCCGGGCGTCGTAGATCGAGGGCGTTTCGTCGGCGTCACTCGGCACCAGCAGGTCCGAGGTCCTGAAGAAGACGTCGTCGCCGCTGTCACTGACCGCATAGAGGTAGTCGACGCGGTCGCTTTCACCTGAGGAGATCAGGGAGACGCAGCCCTGCGGTCCGGTGCAACTGCCGACCCCCTGCTGCTCCCACTCGTAGACGTCCTGCAGGCCGTCGGTGTCCTCGGGGACCAGGGCTTCGGTCGACTGGAAGAAGGCGCGGCGGCCGTCGGCCCGGAAGTTCATCACCAATGCGAAGGAGTTGAGCGGCTCGGGGTCTCCGCGTTCCTGGCTGATCGACTGCAGGCTCGCATCGCCGGTGGCGGGGGCGCCGGTCGGGATGCAGGAGAGGCACTCGAGCACCGGGGCGACTGAGTCGTAGCGGTAGACCTGTGCTTGGCCGTCGCTGTCGTAGCCGGTCAGGTTGGCGCGCGACTCGAAGACGATCGCTGCGCCGTCGGGGGTGGTGCGGGAGGGGTCGATCGCGAAGTTCCCACCCATCGCTTTGACCCAGAGACCGAGGCCTCCGAACGCTTCTCCCCCGCTCGTTTCGGTTGACGTATCGCCTTTCACGTCTCGTTCGGTCAAGATCCCGACGAAGGAGATCGCCCCTTCCTTGGAGAGGTAGAGGTTCTGCTGCCCTTCAATGGCTTTGTCTTTGTGGGGGTTTTTACCCGTCGTCAGGAGCGCGGTGGAGACGAGATAGGCGGCGCTGCCGTCGGCCGAGACGTTGACCGGGACGGCGGTACCGGTGGAGTTGTAATCGGTCCGGTTGCCGGTCAGGGCGTCGAAGCGGACCAGTTTGCCGCCTTGCAGGTAGAAGACTCGGCTGCCACCTTCGGCGACCCCAGCGAAGGTGACACCGTCGCCTACTTCGTAGGTTTCGTCGTTGTCGTAGCGCAGATAGAGCTTGGACCCGATCGTGAATGCGACGCCCTTCCCGTCGAGAGAAGCGCCGCGGTAGCCGGCGTCCTGGCCGCCGCCTGGCGTCACGTCGCCCGGCAGCAGCGAGACGACGTGGGTGACTTCGTCGGCGGTGCGGTCGTAGATCGCGATGGTGCCGTTTGGAGGCGCGTTGGGCTCGAGTTTCACCGGTGCAAACCCGGTTCTCCCGCTCGAGAAGATGATGTGTGCGCCGTCTTCGCTGATCAGCTCTCCGCTCGCGCGGGGATCGTTTTTGAGGCTGCCGCGGCCGACCAGTGCCGAATGGCCATCGGGATAGCGCACGTAATAGGTTTCATTGCCGCCGATCGCGGCGCTTCCTTGTACGCCCGTCCCCCAGAAGGAGTAACCCTGGTCGGGTGAGGGGCTGCCCGGCACGACCAGCGCGGCTTCGGCGCCAGAGGGCCCCGCTGAGGCGCTGGTCCAGCCGTTGGCTCCCCGGGTCGCAAGATAGGGGTCGCCGTTGATGTTCCCGGTGCCTTCGTTGCCAGGAATGACGCCTCCTTCGATCTCGAAGGAGACCTTGTCTCCAGCCGGGGAGGACTCCCGGGTCGAGAAGTACGTTCCCAAATGGCCCAGCCCGAAGGGGCTGCGGGCATTGGTGTCGGCGGGGGTGACGAGCTCAAAGGCGCGGCAGTCGGGAAGAGGCGCCGATAGGCCCGTGCGAAGAGCGTCGTTGGGGCACAGCGGCAGGATGGAGGCTGCCGGGTAGGTGGTGAAGCCCCCCTGGGCTTCGTCGGGGTTGAGTTCGTTGACTTCGTTGCCGGCAAGGACACGGAAGACATAGGTCGTTTCGGGCGACAAGCTGGTGGCCGGCGCCGCGACTTTGGCTTCAATCGCTTCAGCTTCGATTTTGCCGCTCCCCGCCACCGATGCGCCGTTGAAGCCTTCGGCTTTGAAGCGCGCCTGGGTGGTGTATTCGAAGGAATAGGTGGTCGTGGCCCCGCAGGGTTCGATCGTCGCCCGCAGTTCGGCGTCGGTGCGGCTCACCTGCGCGGCGGAGGCGGCGAGTACTTCCGCAGGGCAGATTTCGAGCGGCGCGTAGGCGAAGACGTGCCCGATCCCGGTGGGATGGGAGGGAACAAAGAGGAAGCGGCCTTCGGGGTTGAGGGCGCCGTTGGGGCTGTTGGCGCCGTTGTCGAGCCAGATCTCGGCGACACCTTCAACGTCTTTGATCCCGTATTCGATGCTCGACGTAAATTTGCCGTTTTCGTCGAAGGCCAAGACCTTTTTCTGGCCGCCTCCGCCGTCATAGACGAAGAACCCGCCGGTGCCTTCGTCCGCAGCGATCGCCGGTTGGATGCTGAACTTCCCTCCGGGCGTTTCGGACCCATCTGCAGTTTCTATCAACGTGTGGGGGGCTGCGAGTTCGAAGATCCGAACAACCCCTTCTCCGGTGGCCGAGACGAAATCGCTTACGTAGAGAAGATTATTGGCCGCGTCAACGGCGGTCGAGGCGCCGAGCGAGCCACCCAGTACCCCCGCCCCGATTTCATCGCTCACCAAGTTGTTTCCTTCAGTGGCCGCCGAAAGCTCGGTCACGCTGTGCCCGAGATTGATGAACACATGATTGTTTGACGGATTGACAGCGAGGCTTACCGTTCTCCCGAATTCGTTAACTACCGTGGCGGGAATGGTGTAAGCGATTTCTCCATCCACTGGATCGTAGATGGCTGGAGCAAAGCGCCTTAGCGTGGGAAGACCGGTTAATGGTGAGAGTTGAAGCGCATACAGCTCCCCTTTTCCGTCCACTGCGATCTGCGTCACCCCTGGGGCGACAACCTCAGTGAGGAAGGCTCCGCTGGGGTCAAAGATGTCAATTCGTCCCTGTTTTCCTTCGACATTCCCCCCATAGCTCGCAACGTAGATGTCACCGTACGCGTCCGCACTAACACCTCGGGGATGCGAAAAGGATGCCGAAGGATGTGCCCCAAGCGGTGGCTCACAGCCAGGGTCAGGGACGGGATCCACCGCTTCGGCAGTGCAATCCCCGGTGAGGGAGAGCGTCGGTTCGAAGCCATATTTCGCCGACGCCGCCGACGCACTTGCTGCGATGATTCCAAGCACAGCTGCCAGCGATCCCCCGAGCAATAGCCACTTGGTCAAGTCCCGCCTCATATAGCTGTCCCCCTCTTCTCCCGGTACTCCGGAATCCCCGTCAGTTCCGCGGAAACCTAGCGCACTGGAGGAGTCCTGTCAAGGAACTTTGGCAGTATCGCGAAAGAGAAAGACAAGCGGCCGCCCCAAGGCGGCCGCTGTCTAACCCAGCTACGACCAGTTACGGTGTGACGTAAAGGCCTGTGGGGGTTGTGACTTTGTAGGTGCCGACCCATTTACCGGTGTCCGGGCAGAGGAACTGTTTTGGTTCCTGCTCGTTGAGGATCGCGTTGATGTCCATTGTCGCGTGTTCGGTCGAGCTTGTTTTCCCTGTCAGGGTCCCGATATCGACTCCACCGCCGGTTCCATAGCGACAGCTGACGCCGAAGACGTTGATTGTCACCAAGGAACCTATGCTTGTGATTGTGCCGTTGTCAGTGCCAGCGATTGTGTGAACTTCCAGTTCGCCGTTGGCAAGGGTCGTCGTCGTCTGAGTGCAACCACCCCAAGTCAGGCTGTTGATTGAGCCTTTGACTGTGGTCGTTGGACTTCCCGCATCCGTGATTAGCCCGTGAACTGTACTTTCTTTACATGTGTCAATCGGGTTGCCGGCTGTGTCGGTCAGGTTGATGGTCGTTCCAGCGTCCTGGGTGGCGTGGAGTGTATCTCCTACCACAATCGGGACGATACCGGTCGCCGTGACTTTGTCCATCTGGGTCGCCGATGCGGCACTGGCTCCCATAAACGCCATTAGGGCCATCGCCGCAACAGCGGCAAGGCCGAGCATCTTGAGGTACTTCATGTGTGTTTCTCCTTGTGTGCGGCGCCGAGGCGCCGGTTTGTGTGTGCTGCGCTGAGTCGCTTGACTCAGGCGCCTCGGGAGTCCGAGGGGTTGCGCTGTGCGCTTGCCAGTTCTTTCTCCCGGTCCGGACCCTTGCCCAGACTGGTACTTCCTAACACCTAGAAGAACACCAGTCAAGACCTTTTTTGCGAACAGCAATGTCTTAGGTAAAATCTGAACCTGGATGCTCTGTTCAACCGATAGCCGGTTTTGCAGGGCTCGCAGCAAGCGCAGGGGCGCTGGACTTCTTGTCTATTTCCGGCGAGGACCGCACCCAAGCCCGATCTTCGGGCTGGTGTTGCGGGAGCGGTCGTTTTGGGCCTTGAGGCGGATCTCGACGCGGCGGGGTTTGAGGCAGAGCTCTTCGGAGTTTTCGATCAGGCCTCGTTTGCCGCCGAAGAGGTTCATCTTGAACTTGGTCACCGGGGCGTCGGGGACGTGGAGGAAGCGGGTGCGGACCTGGCCCTTGACCGAGTCGATGTAGCCGACCAGGGTGACGTGGATCGGGCCCTTGAGGTCGGCGACGATGTCGGGGAGTTCGCGATCGCCGCCGTTGGAGCGGAAGTAGACCGGGCCTTTCAGCGGCTCGTCGAAGATCGGCGTGGTCGCCTCGGCGTGGCCGAGGATCGAGGCTTTGGGGCAGGCGTTGGCGTTGAACTGCACCCGGGTGCAGGGGTCTGAGATGTGGGCGTTGTCGATGAACTCGCTTGCGGGCAGGATCACCGTCGCGGCCTTGGTGTTTGCCTGGTGGGCGGGCTGGGTCAAGACGGCGTGCACGGCGGGGTTGCCGGTGCGCTTGGTGGAGCCCTTGAAGGCGAGGCGCAGCTCGGGGGTGTAGTGGAGCGCTTCGCAGTTGGTCGCCTGGAAGCCGTCTGAGGGCTCAGCGGTGGCGCCGTTGGCGGCGGTCACCGTGGCGACGATCTTCTTCTTCTGGCAGCTGGTCGGGTTGAGGGTGAAGTTGGGACGGTCGACGAGGACGTGGATCGTGCGGTAGGCGACCGGGACCCCTTCGAGAATCTGGGGCAGGGGGTCGGTGGCGATCGTCGCCAGGGCGGTTTCGGGGTCGACCTGGATCGCTGCCCGGTTGACGACCAGGCCGAGGTCGAAGGGTCCCGCCTGGGCGGGGACCACCGAGACGACCGAGTAGGGGCCGCCTTTGTAGGGGCCGGCCAGGTAGACGGCGGTCGGGGCCTTGCCGGGCTGGGGGATCCAAAGGGGGGCTCCGCCGACTCCCGCGGCAGCGCTCAGGGAGCCGATCTTGGACCCCGCGGGGCAGAGGCCGGTGGTGGCTGCTGCCTCCGGGCACAGCGGGACGCCGCCGAGCTTGGCGAGGAGGCCCTGGGGCAGGTGCAGGGCGATCCTCTGCGGGTTGGCTTCGCCGTCTTCGCGGGTCAGGGTGAAGGTGAATGGGGAGTAGGCGCCGGCCTGGGGCCTTTCAGTACCCGCGATCATGCCGAGAGCGAACCCGCCCTTGCCGCAGCCCTGGGTGATCTGCATCGCCGTCTGCCCCGTCACCGCCGGCTTGCCTGACCAGGGGCTGAAGGAGTAGCTGGTCTGGTAGGTGCCACAGCTACCCGGCGTCGACAGCGGCGCCCTAGGTCCGCCGAAGACATGCAGCCGCAGCTCTGAGAAGGGCACCTGCGGCAACCCGCCGGGCGGGTCGATCCCGTTGAAGACGGTGCTCAGCTGACCGGTGATCGGATTCGCCTCGATTTCGGCCGGCAGCTTCAGGTGCACTCCCTGTTCGTCGCTCACGACCCAGAAGCGGAAGAGGTGGCCGGGTTCGGGCGTACGCTGGTAGACCGCGCCTTTGAGGGTGTCCTCGAGTGCCGGCACCTCTGCTTCGATCGCCCCGATCTTCGCCGCCTGCGGGCAGGCCGAGGGGTTGGTGGTGCCGTAACCGACCTGGGAGGGGCTGCAGGCCTCCAGGCCGTCGCCCGCCGCCGGGTTGATCGCCATCCCCGCCGGCAGGGTGACCCGGGCCGACTTCAGGTTTGAGCTCACCCGGCCGTTCGGGGTTTCGTTCTGGGGGATAGTGAGGACGGTGTCGAGGCCGGTCGGTGCCGCCGCTTCGGGGTTGGTCGGCACCGCGGTGAAGCTGGGTTCGAAGGTCAATTTGTCGCAGCCGACGATCTGCCCCAGCGGCGCGCTCATCGTCGAACTCTGTCCCGGCAACTGATAGCTGCGCGCCGTGATCGTCAGCTCGCGCGCCAGCGAGCAGTCGGTCGGGTTGCTGAGGAAGGGCGCCGGCGGCAGGGTCGGTTCGCGTCCGCCGGGGGGCCCGCCGCCGTTGATCGCCTCCAGCGGCGTGATCCTCGCTTCGTTGTGGCTTTTGTCGGCCGGCACGCCCCACAGCGTCGTCGTCGCATCCAGGAGGCCGGCCGCCGAGGGCGCCCCTTCGACCGTCGCGATCACGCTGTAGTCGATCGGGTCGATGCGGACGTTGATCAGCGCCGGGTAGGCGGCGGCGAAGAAGCCGAGGCGGGCGACGATGTCGCTGTTCTTCGGCGTCTCCATGTTGTAGATCGGCTCGGTGAAGGTGCCGGCGATCGGATTTCTGACCGTGACTTCCACTTCTCCGACCTGCGAGTCGAGCGGGCATTCGCTGTCTTCGGGCAGGTTTCCCAGCTGCGTTGAGCTGCAGCGCGGGAAGGCCTGGGGATTGCCGATCAGCCCCGGCGGCAGCTGCACCTTCACTTCTTTGGTCTGAGCGTAGGGGACTCCTTCTTTGCGGGTCAATTTGAAGGCGGTGGTGAAGTCGGCGTGGGCGCCGGCCTGGTAACTGGAGAGGGTGGCTGACACCGATTCCACGGCGTATTTGTCGAATTCGTCCGCTGCAGAGGCCGACCCAAGCAGCAGGCTCGAGAGGGCAAGGGCGAGAATCGCGGCCTTGATCATCCTCTGCGCGCTCACTTGCCTGCTCCCTTCTTCTTGGCGCTGGCTTTGTGTTTGGGGTGCTTCTTGGCACAGACGACCTTGCCGTGGCGTTTGACCTTGCGCTTGCCCTTGGGGCAGTGGATCGTGGCAGTCGAGGAGCTGGTGTTACGACTCCCCGGCGTGTTGAAGATTGGTGCCGGGGAGAGCGGGGTGGGACACGCTTGCGTGGTCGGACAGGGAGCGCTCGTGGGTTCGGCAAAGCCACCGCCCACCCGGGCGTCGTAGATCGAGGGCGTTTCGTCGGCGTCGCTCGGCAGCAGCAGATCCGAGGTCCTGAAGAAGACGTCGCCGCTGTCGCTGACCGCGTATAGGTAGTCGACCCGGTCGCTGTGGCCAGAGGAGACCAGGTAGACGCAGCCCGGCGGTCGGGCGCAGCTGCCGACACCCTGCTGCTCCCACTCATAAACGTCCTGCAAGCCGTCGGTGTCCTCTGGGACCAGGGCCTCGGGCGACTGGAAAAAGGCCCGCCGGCCGTCGGCGCGGAGATTGTTCACCGATGCGAAGGAGCTCAGCGGCTCGGGGTCGCCGCGCTCCTGGCTGATCGACTGCAGGCTCGCCTCGCCGGTGGCGGGGGCGGCGGTCGGAGTGCAGGAAAGACAGTCGAGCGACGCGGCGTTCGAATCGTAGCGATAGACCTGAGCGTGGTCGTCGCTTTCGTAGTCGGTGAGGTTCGCGCGCGACTCGAAGACGATCGCGCCACCGTCGGGAGTGGTGCGGGAGGGGTCGATGCCGAAGTTGCCTTCCATCGCTTTCAGCCAGAGACCGAGGCCTCCGAACGCTTCCCCCCCGCTCGTTTCGGCTGACGTATCGCCTTCCACATCCCGTTCGGTCACGATCCCGACGAAGGAGATCGTCCCTTCCCTGGAGAGGTAGAGGTTCTGCTGCCCCCCAACGGCTTTGTCTTTATGGGGATTTTTCCCCGTCGTCAGGACCGCGGTGGAGACGAGATAGGCGGCGCTGCCGTCGGCGGAGACGTTGACCGGGACGGCGGTGCCGGTGGAGTTGAAGTCGATCCGGTTGCCGGTCAGGGCGTCGAAGCGGATCAGTTTGCCGCCTTCGAGGTAGAAGACGCGGTTGCCGCCTTCGGCCACGCCGGCGAAGGTGACGCCGGCGCCGATTTCATAGGTTTCGTCGTTGTCGTAGCGCAGGTAGAGCTTGCTGCCGATCGTGAAGGCAACGCCCTTGCCGTCGAGTGAGGCGCCCGCGAAGGTGGCGTTTTCACCTGCCGCAGGAGTAACGTCACCAGGCAGCAGGGAAACAACTTGGGTGACTTCGTCTGCGGTGCGATCGTAGATCGCTTTGGTGCCGTTAGGGGGGGCGTTGGGCTCCAGCTTTACCGGAGTAAAGGCGGTTCTCCCAGTGAAGATGATGTGGCCACCGCCTTCGCTGATCAGCTTCCCTTCGGCGCGGGGATCGTCTTTGAGGCTGCCACGACCGACCAACTCGGAGTGGCCGTCGGGGTAGCGCACGTAATAAGTTTCTTTGCCGCCGATCACCGCGCTGCCCTGCACACCCGTGCCCCAGAACGAGTAGCCTTGGTCGGGCGAGTGGCTACCCGGCACGACCAGCGTCGCTTCGGCGCCCGAGGGACCGACCGAGGAGCTGGTCCAGCCATTCGCCTCGCGGCGGGCGAGGTAGGGGTCCCCGTTGATGCCCCCGGTGGCTTCGCTACCCGGGATGACGCCTCCTTCGATCTGGAAGGAGACGTTGTCACCTGCCGGTGAGGACTCCCGGGTCGAGAAGTAGGTGCCTAGATGCCCGAGCCCGATGGGGCTGCGAGCATTGGTGTCGGCGGGGGTGACGAGCTCGTAAACGCGGCAATCGGGCAGAAGCGCCGAGGCGCCGGTCCTCAGGGCGTCGTTGGAGCAGGGAGAAGGTGGGTTGGCCCCCGGATAGGTGGTGAAGGTCCCGATGGCTTCGTCGGGACTGAGTTCGTTGATTTCGTTGCTAGCGAGGATGCGAAAGACATAGGTCGCTTCGGGCGAGAGGCCGCTGGCCGGCGCCGCGACCTTGGCTTCGATCGCTTCAGCTTCGATTTTGCCGCTCCCCGCCACCGATGCGCCGTTGAAGCCTTCGGCTTTGAAGCGCGCCTGGGTGGTGTATTCGAAGGTATAGGTGGTGGTGGCGCCGCAGGGTTCGATCGTCGCCCGCAGTTCGGCGTCGGTGCGGCTGACCTCCGCCGCCGAAGCCGAGACGACTTCCGCAGGACAGATGTCGAGCGGCGCGTAGGCGAACATGTGTCCGACCCCGGTGGGATGGGAGGGAACAAAGAGAAAGGGACCTTCCGGGTTGAGTACCCCATTTGGGCTGTTGGCGCCATTGTCGATCCAGATCTTGGCGATCCCTTCGACGTCTTTGATCCCGTATTCGATACTCGACATGTATTTGCCGGTTTCGTCGAACGAAAGGACCTTCTTCTGTCCTTCCGATCCGCCGTCATAGACGGAGAAGCCGCCCGTCCCTTCGTCCGCGGCAATCGCGGGCTGCAATCCGAGCCTCCCCCCAGGCGTTTCCGAACCACCGACCGTTTTGACCAGCGTGTGGGGAGCCGCGAGTTCGAAGATCCGAACGACTCCTTCTACGGACGCCGAGACGTAGTCGCTTGCATAGAGCCGATTGTGAGCCGCGTCGACGGCGACCGAGGCGCCGAGCGAGCCGCCCAGCACGCCGGCCCCGACTTCACCGACCACATTATTTCCCTCGGTGGCTGATGAAAGCTCCCTTACAGAAGATCCTTCGTTGATGAACACATGGTCATCCAGAGGATTGGTCGCCAGGCTCACCGTTCCCCCTATGCTTTCTTTGACCAGCGTTGGTGGGTCGCCGTATTCGATGTTTCCGGTCCCAGGCGAATTCAGCGTCGGTGAGAAGCGTACAAGCTGGATTTTGCTCTGCGCGAGCAGCTGTAGGACATAGAGTTCATCGTTACTATCGACCGCAACCTGATATGGACCTTCTACCGCTACCTCCGTGATGAAGGAGCCAGCCGGATCGAAGATGTCTACGCGTCCCTGTTTTCCTTCGTTATTGCCGCCATATACGGCGACGTAGATGTTGCCGTAGTCATCCGCAGTGACCGCTCGAGGGTGGGCGAAGGAGGCCGGGGGGTGGTCTTCCAGCGGCGCTTCACAGCCCGGGTCGGGGACTGGGTCGACCGGTTCGGCCGTGCAACCGCCAGTTAGAGAGAGCACCGGTTCGAAGCCATATTTCGCCGGTGCTGCTGAGGCGCTCGCAGCAGTTATCCCCAGTGCAGCTGACAGCAGTGCCCCGCACAAGAGCCACTTGGTCAAGTCCCGCCTCATCCCTGCCCCCCTCTTTCCCAGTACATCTGGATTCCCCCCAGCTCCGCGAGAAGCTAGCGCACTGTATTGGTCCTGTCAAGGAACCATTGCAGTATGCACAGGAGAGGCAGCGGCCGCCCGAAAGCAGCCGCTGCCAAATTCAACTACCTGCCAGTTACGGTGTTACGTAGAGGCCTGTAGGAGTTGTAACGGTGTAGCTGCCGACCCATTTGCCGGTATCCGGGCAAAGGAACTGTTTCGGTTCCTGCTCGTTGATGATCGCGTTGATTGCCATCGTCGCGTGTGAGGTTGCGCTTGTGGTGCCGGTGAGAACGCCGAGGTCGGTTCCCACCCCGGTACCGGTGCCATACACGCAGCTGACGCCGAACACATTGATTGTGACTTTGGAGCCTCTGCCTGTCACTGTGCCGTTGTCGGTGCCGGTGATGCCGTGGATTTCGAGTTCGCCCAAGGCTCCCGCGATGGTTGCGGTGGTCTGGGTGCACCCGCCCCAGGTCAGAGCGCTGATTCCGCCGGAGACTGTCGCCGAAGCACCACCGGCGTTGGAGATCGACCCTTTGACTGTGCTTTCTTTACATGTGTCGATCGGGTTGCCGGCTGTGTCGGTGAGGTTGAGCGTGGTGCCGGCTGCCGTCGTTATGTGCAGTTCGGCTCCAACAGCCAGGGTGTCCTTAGCGCCACCCGATGTGACTTTGTCGAGCTGGGTCGCCGAAGCGGAGCTGGCTCCCAGGAACGCCATCAGGGCCATGGCCGCCACCGCGGCGAGGCCGAGCATCTTGACGTACTTCATATGTGTGTGCCTCCTGTAGTTCTTGTTCGCTCAAAAGAGACGAACTGGTCGTAGGCACTTCTAATGGTTTATGAACCCTTGTGTCAAGGAGTTTTGAGTGGCAATCACGAGTCCGACGATGGCAAGTGAGACTCGGATAGTTTCTATACCTGGAAAATCGCCCTTTTGGCAATTTTGGTGACACAGAGCGCGTGCTGCTTGTGACCGTTTATCGGCCGCGGCGACCGAAGCTGTGGCCGGCTGGGATCACCGCATCAAGGTCGGTGTCGGCCAGCGGCGAGAGCTTGGTGACGAGGAGGTTGATCGTGCCTTCGCGGCGCTCGAGGCGGCCGCGGGCGCGGAGGAGGGGTGCCGTGCGGACCAGGGTCCGGTGGCGGTCGTATACGGGGGGCGGGACGATCAGGTTGACCGAGCCGCGCTCGTCCTCGAACAGGATGAAGGTGATGCCGTTGGCGGTCTCGGGGCGCTGGCGGGCGGTGACCATGCCGGCGATCTCGACGGTGGCGCCGTGGTCGACCTCTGTTAGATCGCTGCTGCGCAGGAGCTTCGGGTCGAGGCCCGGGCGGAGCAGCTTCATCGGGTGCTTCTCGATGCTCATCCCGGTCGAGCGGTAGTCGGCGAGCAGCTTCCCCCACTCCCCCAGCGGCTCCAGCTCGGGCGGCTCGGGTGGCTCCATCGCCAGCGCCAGCTGCGTGCCACTGCCGGTCAGCCGGCCGGCGGCGGTGACGCCGACCCGCCAGAGCGCCTCGCGGCGATCGTCCTCCGAGCCGGCCGGGATGCCGTCGAGGGCGCCGGCCCAGGCGAGGCGTTCGAGGCTCGGCAGGCCGGCGCCGCAGCGGGAGGCGAGTTCGGTGATCCCCTTGTATGGACCGCCGCGCTCGCGCTCGGCGACCAGCGCCTCTACCTCGTCCTTCTTCACACCCTTGACGTAGCCAAGCCCGACCCGCACCACCAGCCCGCCGCGCACATCGTCCGCCGACGGGCCGATTTCCGGTTCCATAGACCGGTTTTCGGCCCGTCGGCGCCTGGTTGTTGGAGATTCGACGTGGCACAGCGCCTTGCTGCGGTTGGCGTCGGGCGCGGCGACGCGGATGCCACGACGCTGGGCCTCGTGGACGAGCGAGTCGGGCGGGTAGAAGCCCATCGGCTGCTCGTTCAGCAGCGAGCAGAGGAACTCGGGGCCGTAGTGGATCCGCAGCCACGCCGACTGGTAGGCGAGCAGGCCGAAGGCGGCCGAGTGCGCCTTCGGGAAGCCGAAGCCGGAGAAGCCCTTGATCTGCTCCCAGACTTTTTCGGCGGTCTTCTCCGGAACGCCGTTGCCGGCAGCGCCGGCGAGGAAGCGCCGGCGGTGCTCGCGGATCGCCTCCTCGGAGCGCTTGCGGCTCATCGCCCGCCGCAGCCCCTCGGCCTCGGAGGAGCTGAAGCCCGAGAGCGCCATCGCCACCTCGATCACCTGCTCCTGGAAGACGATCGTCCCCAGCGTCTCCTCCAGCACCGGCTCCAGCAGCGGGTGCTCGTAGGGAATCGCGAAGTCGGGGTTCTCGCGGCGCAGCTTGCGCCTCTCTATATAGGGATGGATGGCGCCGCCCTGGATCGGGCCCGGGCGGACCAGCGCCACCTGGACGACGACGTCGTCGATGTCGCGCGGCTGGGTCCGCGGCAGCATCTGCATCTGCGCCCGGCTCTCGATCTGGAAGACGCCGGTGGTCTCGGCGGCGCGGATCGATTCGAAGGTCTCGGGGTCGTCGAGCGGGATCCGCGAGAGGTCGAGCCGCTCGCCGCGGGCGCGGCCGATCTCCTCGACGCAGCGCTCGACCGCCGAGAGCATCCCCAGGCCGAGCAGGTCGATCTTGAGGAAGCCGGCGTCGGCGCAGGAGTCCTTGTCCCACTGCACCGTCTGCCGCCCCACCATCGCCGCCGGCACCACCGGGCAGACGTCGATCAGCGGCCGGGTCGAGATCACCATCCCCCCGGGGTGCTGGGAGGAGTGCCGCGGCAGGCCCATGATCTCGGCGGCGAGCGAGAGCAGCACCTTCCAGCGCGGCTCGGCGGCGCGAGAGGAGCCCAGCGCCGCGGCGAGGTCGCGCTCGATCTCGGCCGCGGTCTCGTGGAAGCCGACCGTCTTCGCCACCCGGTCGATCTCCGCCGGCGGCAGCCCCAGCGCCTTGCCGAGGTCGCGGACCGCGCCCTTCGGGCGGTAGGTGGGGAATGCCGCGACGAGGGCGGAGCGGTCGGCCCCGTAGCGCTCGTGCACGCGCGGGATCAGCACCTCGCGGATGTCGCGGGGGAAGTCGAGGTCGATGTCCGGCATCGAGGTCGTTTCCTCGTTGAGGAAGCGGCCGGAGAAGAGGTCGGCCTCGACCGGGTCGACGTGGGAGAGGCCGGTGAGGTAGCAGACGATCGAGCTGACGCTGGAGCCCCTTCCGCGTCCCGGAGGCAGCACGGATCGCGCGGTGTCGGGCCCGCGCACCTCGGCGGCGACCTCGCGGGCCAGCTCCAGCAGGTCGCGGTGGAGGAGGAAGAATCCCGAGAGATCGAGTTTGCGGATCGTCGCCAGCTCCTCCTCCAGCCGCCACTGCGCCTCGAGCAGGCGAGCGCTACCGCGATAACGCTCGCCGAGGTGGTGGTTGCAGACCCGCGCCAGCTCGGCATCGGCGCCGGAGTCCTCGCTGCCGGGGTAGCGATAGCCGAGCTGCTCGGTCAGATCGAATCGCAACCGCTCAGCAAGCCGCGCACTCTCCTCAACCGCCTCGGGATATTCAGCAAACCGAGCAGCCATCGCCGCCGGCGAAGTAAGAGCCGAGGTCGAGTTACCCCGCCGATAGGGCTCCGACTCCTCCAAAGTCTCACAACGCCCGATCGCAACCAGCGCATCCTGCAAAGGAGCGCGCCGCCGATCATGAACATGGACATTCCCAGTAGCAACACAAGCGACCCCGAGTCGCTCCCCGAGCCCCGCCAACCAACGATTACGACCCCGATCCCTACGCCAATAAGGCCGCTGCAGCTCAACCAAAAACCGATCCCGCCCAAACACCCCAAGCAGCCGCCGAGCCAGCCTCTCCCCCCCAGCAGTGTCCCCCCGTTCAAACGCCCCAGCAGCAATCCCGTCCCGGGCACACCCAGAGAGACAAACGAGCCCCTCCGCATACTCCTCCACCTCCTCGAGAGTCGCCCAAGCCTGCGTCGAGGATCTCCCCGTGTTGTCCCTCGTATGCGCATGGGCCGCGGTCAGCAGCCGACACAAACTCCGGTAGCCAACCGCGCTTTCGACCAAAAGAGTCAAGTGAGCGGTTCCCCCGGCGGGTGGCGACGATCGGGAGGACTCCCCCGGCAGGGGGAGCCCCCGATCGGAGACAGGACCCGCCGGCCAAAAACCAACCGTCAACTCCGTCCCAGTAATCGGCCGGACCCCCAACCCCTTGCAGGCGTGTGCAAACTCCATCGACCCCCAAACTCCGTCGTGATCGGTAAGAGCAAAAGCCGGATAACCATGACCCGCAGCGGCAGCCGCCAACTCAGTAGGAGTAGAAGCCCCATCGAGAAAGGAGAAAGCCGAGTGTGCATGCAGCTCGACGTACATCAAGCCCGCTGCCGATACCAACGCTGAGTCCGAGCACTACGAAAAACCGTAAGAGCGCGCCCATCCCCCAAAGCCAACTCAAAGTAATGCCGCCGCAAAGGCTTCGGCGTCCACCAGCGATCCTCCACCAGCCACTCCTCACGAACGGCCTCGACCAAGATCCCCTCGACCGTTGTCGGAGCGCCACGGGAGTCGGTCCGGACCGCCACCCGTTGGGGGGCGTAGAGACGACGGAGGCCGGGCATCAGAGCTCGGGGTAGGGGGTCAGCATCGCCCAGCGCTCGGGCACCCGCGAAGCGGCGTCGACCGGGAGGATCTTCAGTAGCGCCTCGGCGCCCTGCACCGCGCGCACCTCTCGCACCGCGGCGCCGAGCCGGCGCCGGCGCGGCTCGACCCCGCCGAGCGCGAGCTCGAGCTGGTCGCGCGCCGGAGGCCCCAGACCCACCGCCCGCAACCGCAGCGCGCTCGCCGGCCCCGGCAGGTCCCCGAGGCGCAGGGCGAGAACGTTGCGGAGAACCCGCGGCGAGGCGCTGGGACGGCCGAGGCCCTGCTCGACGCTCCAGCTGCCGCCGGCGGCGAGGCGGGCGCCGAGGCGGAGCCCGAGCAGGGTCCTGCCTTTGCGCTGCGGCGCCGCCAGCAGGCGGTCGACGAGCAGCTCCAGAGCCCGGTCGAGCTGGCGCCCCGCGGTCCCTTCCGGCAGCTCGATCTCCTCGCTCAGCTCCTCGTGCAGCGTCCGCGGCCGCAACGGCTCCTCCTCGCCGTGGCAGAGCCGCAGTGCCCGCAGACCGAGCGGCCCGAAGCGGTCGGCGACCTGATCGGGGGTGAGGTTCGCAAACGCCTTCAGGGTCTCGATCCCGAGGCGCTCGAGCGCCTCGGTCAGCTCACCGGCCTCGCGCTCGGAGGCCCCGAGGCGCGTCCGCAGCGCGGCTACCGGGACCGGTCGGGACCAATTGTCGGCGGCGAGAAAGGCACGGAGGCGGGTCGCGCCGACGCCGATCTCCTTCTCATCGCCGAGCGCTCTGCGTGCTGCTGCGACGACGCCGCGTGAAGAGCCTCCATGGAGACCGCGCAGTCCGTCGATCGCAAAGAAGGCCTCCCCCGGTCGCTCCGACTCAACCGCGGCGCCGAGTGACTCCAGCGCCTGCAGCATCGCCTCGGTCGCCTCCGCCGCTGCGGCCGGGTCATGAAGAACGGCGCGCCCGGGCCGAGGCCCCCCGGCATGGCCCGGGCGCGGCGGAGTCGCCAGGCATTTGTCGATGACGCAGGCGATCTCCATACGAACATATGTTCGTATCGCCCTAAGGATAGGTCCATAGAGTTAACCGCAAGTGCTGCGGTCGATCGAGCGGGGCCTAAGCAGCGCGGGCGACCGACGCAGCCTCGGCGCTGCCGAGGTAAGGCGTCAGCGTGAACTCGACCAAATCCGGGAGCAGCGACTCGAGCTCCTCGGTGCGATCGGCGAAGATCCGGCGGGAGATCAACGAGACCATGCCACCGACGAGAGCCTCCTCGGTAGTGGGGGAAAGACCGGCGAGGACGTCGGCGGAGAGGCCCTCGCGACCGGCGGCGAAGTAAGGCACGAGGCTCTGGATCGCGGCGTCGTAGCGCTCGACCACGACCGGGCCGGCGACCAGCGCCTCGACCATGCTGAGCCGCGCAAGATGGGGTTCGGCGACCAGAAACTCGAGCATCGCCGCGATTCCCGCGCGCACCGCCTGTGGCCACTCCTCCTGGTTATCGAAGGCCTCTCCCACCCGCCGGCGCAACTCGGTCATCACCGCGTCGTAGGCGGCGATGAAGCACTCGTCCTTGCTGGCGAAGTGCTCATAGAAGGTGCGCCTGGAGACCGCCGCGCTGCTGGTGATATGGGCGATCGTCGTCCCCGCGTAGCCGTGCTCCGCAACCGCCTCCGCCAAGCCCGCAATCAGCCGCTCACGCTGATTGTGGCTGACGAACTCGCGCGGCAGGCCGTGGCGCCCAGGAGGCAGGCGGGCCAACTCGGGGGGGTACTCGGGAGACTCGACAGACGGGTTTACTGGATCTCTCAAGAGAACCGACGATACCGATCCAGACGACTTGAACCCATTTTGGCTAACTGGCCAGTTTTTTGAAGTCACAGGTCAAGACTCCGGTGCCTGCCGGGGAAGATCGGACTCCTCGGCGACCACCTGCCGGGCGGCTTCCGCCCCCAGGTACGGGGTCAGCGTGAACTCGATCAACTCGGGGAGCAGCGCGGGGATCGCCGCCGCTTCGGCGACGGCGAGACGTTGGTAGACGATCCAGAAGACGCCACCGATGATCGCTTCCTCAAGTGTCTCCGGCAAATCTGCCCCGTGGGGCGAGACATCGCGTCCAAGTCTGAAGAGGGAGATGAAGGCCTGCTGGGACTTCTCGTAGTACTCGACTGCCGCCGGGCCGGCCGAGAGCGACTCGACCATGCAGGTGCGCGCCAGGGCCGGCTCCTCGGCGACGAATTCGAGGAAGGCGGTGAGCCCGGCGGCGACCTGCTGCGGCCAGCTCTCCAACTCCCCGGCCGCCTCGACAACCCGCTCCAAAGCCGCTGACATGGCGAACTCCTGGGTTGCGAGGAAGCAGTCCTCCTTCGAGCGGAAGTTTTCGTAGAAAGTGTTACGGGCGATTCCGGCGCGGCTGACGATGTCGGCGACGGTGACCTGCTGATAGCCCTGCTTCGAGGTCTCGAGCGCCAGCGCCGCGATGATCCGGGTTCGCTGGTGCTGGGCGATGAACTCGCGCGAAAGCTGCTGCCTTCCCGGAAGTGGACGCGTTGTTGACTTCGAAGCCACGAACGGAAGAGTACCTGAGTCAGATCTCCCGGCTCTCGATCCTCAAGAACGGATACCGTTTAGGTACCGAAAGATAGACGAGTCGTTTTATCAAGCTAATTAGACCGGGCGGGGACTTTGACCGGAAAGAGTCAGCGCATTCTCAGAGGGATGCTCGTATCAGTGGGGACCCACGGCTACGAGCGGACCTCCGTTCAGGATGCGATCACCAACGCGGGCCTCTATCGACAGGCCTTCTACGACAACTTCGAAGACAAGCTGGACTGCTACCTGCAGGCGATCGACGCCGGCTCGGCCTGGATCGAGCTGGCGATGCGCCAGGCCGCTGCCGGCGAGTCCACCTGGCGCGGCCGGCTGCGCGGCGCGCTGGGCGGGCTGCTCACCTACCTCGACGAGCAGCCGGAGATCGGGCGGGCCCTGTTCGTCGAAGTCCACGCTGCGGGATCGGCGGCCGTGGAAAAGCGCACAGAGGCGATGAAGCGCGCGGCGGCGATGATGGATCTGGCGCGCGAGGAAAGCGAGGACACGGCACCGGCGATCTCCGCCGAGGCGGTGGTCGCCGGCATCCTCGCGGTCCTCCACACCCGCCTCGCCGCCCGCCAGGAAGAGGGCTTCGCCGAGCTGCTTCCGGAGTTGATGTACCTCGCCGTGCTCCCATATTTCGGGGCCGAGGTTGCGGCCGCCGAGATGCGCGTCTAGGCCGGATTCCGGATTCAGAGCCCCTCGCCGTGGCGGCCTTCGCCACCGGCGAACCGGGCCGCGCCGCGGACCGCGACGTCGAGAACCTCCCGCCCGAGGCGGTGCTCCAACCGCAGGCCCTCGACGAGCGGCAGGCCCACCCCCTCGAGCGCAGCGCGGCGGTCGCTCAGCATCGTCTCCTGCGGAAAAGCCGCCAGTCGCTCGGCCAGCTCCAACGCCCGCTCGAGGTGGCCTCCCGGATCGACCACCTCGTTGATGAGGCCGATCCGCTCCGCCTCCTCAGCGTCCACCGCTCGGCCGGTCAGCATCAGGTCCATCGCCCGGCCGAGTCCGATCAGCCGCGGCAGGCGCTGGGTTCCCCCGTCGATCAGCGGCACCCCCCAGCGGCGCTCGAAGCAGCCGAAGGTCGAGCCGTGGGTCGCGATCCGCAGGTCGCACCAGACGGCGAGCTCGAGGCCGCCGGCGAGGCACCAACCGTCGATCGCGGCGATCGTCGGCTTCGAGGGCATCAGCCGGGTAAAGCCCATCGGCCCACCCGGGTGGTCGACGTCGAGGTCGAGCGCCTTCAGGTCGGCGCCGGCGCAGAACGCCTCCCCGGCCCCCGTGAGAACGAGAACGCGTGCCTCGTCGTCGGCCTCGAATCGCTCCAGGCCCTGGCGCAGGGCGGCAGCCGTCGCGGCGTCGACCGCGTTGCGGCGCCCAGGTCGGTCGATGGTCAGCACCGCTGCCGCCCCGCTTCGTTCGTAGCGCACCTCGTCGCTCATCGGCGGATCGTCCCACAGCTCGCCCGGCCGTTGAAGGAGAAGAGGGAGCGGGCGGGCTAGTCGCAGCGCGGATCACGGGGATCGCCTTGACGCCCGGCTCCCGAGAATGCGCCCCGGTCGCCGGCCTTGGGATGGGCAGGTCTCCCACGGCCGAGCGCCAACGGTAGGTGTCGGGGCGGACGCGAGATCGCCGAGAACGAAAACGCGACCGGTGGTGACGCTCGATGCCTGCCTCGCGCGTAGCCTTCGCGCTTAGAAGCTCGTGACGTCGCCTTCGAGACCCGCTCCCGCTTGGCTTCCGCGGGACCGGTCTCTCCCGGTCGCAAATGCAACGTACTCCTCGCAGAATTCCGACACCAGGGGTGCGCCGTGGGACAGTCCGCAAACAGCGATAAGTTCCCCCACGAGATGACGGGATCTGAGGCGTCTGCGCGGCGGGCGCGGCGCAACGTGGTCCTGACGGCCGCCATCGCGGGCCTCGGCGGCCTGCTGTTCGGCTACGACACCGGCGTCATCGCCGGCGCCCTGCTCTTCATCAAGACCGACTTCGATCTCGGCAGCTTCGCCCAGGGTTTGGTCGTCGCGGCGGTGCCGATCGGCGCCGTGGGAGGGGCGGCGATCGCCGGGCCGGCCGCCGACACCTACGGGCGGCGGCTGATGATCCTCCTCGCCGCCGGCGTCTTCATCGTCGGCGCCCTCGCCAGCGCCGCGGCGCCCGGGGTCGAGGTGCTGGTGCTCGCCCGGATCGTGATCGGGGTCGCGATCGGCCTCGCCTCCGCCGCCTCGCCCGTCTACATCTCCGAGGTGGCGCCGCCGGAGAGCCGCGGCCGCCTGGTCAGCTTCTTCCAGCTGGCGGTGACGATCGGGATCCTCGTCGCCTACCTGGTCGGACTCGCCTTCGACCACAGCGAAGGCTGGCGTTGGATGCTCGGGCTGGGCTGCGTGCCGGCCCTGGCGCTCGCCTTCGGGATGGTGCGGATGCCGCAGAGCCCGCGCTGGCTGGTGATGTCCGGTGACGACTTCGCTGCGCGGGCGACGCTGGCGAAGATTCGGGTCGACGACCCCGACACGATCGACCGCGAGCTGGAGGAGATCAAAGAGTCGATCGACGAGAAGCCCGGCTCCTGGAGCGAGCTGCTGCAGCCGGCGGTCAAAGCGGCGTTGGTGGTCGGAGTCGGGCTGGCGATCCTGCAGCAGGTCACCGGCATCAACACCGTCATCTACTACGCGCCGACGATCGTCGAATTCACCGGCGTCAACTCCTCGGCCGGCTCGATCCTGGCCGCGGTCGGGGTCGGGATCATCAACGTCGCCTTCACCGTGCTGGCGCTGCGGCTGCTCGACCGGGCCGGGCGGCGGACGCTGCTCTTCATCGGCGTCAGCGGGATGACGATCTCGCTCTTCGCCCTCGGCGGCGCCTTCAAGATCGCCGGCGGCGGCAGCACCCTGGCCTCGGCGATCGCGATCGGCAGCCTGATGGCCTACGTCGCCTCCTTCGCAATCAGCCTCGGGCCGATCTTCTGGCTGCTGAACGCCGAGATCTACCCGCTCAGCGTCCGCAGCAAGGCGGCCGGGATCGGGACGATGGCGAACTGGACCTTCAACTTCATCGTCTCGCTGACGTTCTTGCTGCTGATCGAAGCGCTCGGCCGCTCCGGCGCCTTCTGGTTCTACGGCGCGATCGGGATCCTCACCCTGATCTTCTGCTGGAAACTGGTGCCGGAGACGAAGGGCAAGCGGCTGGAGGACATCCAGGCGCAGTTCGAGCCGCGGATCAAGGCCTAGGTGGGCTTCCTCACCTTTCCGCTCCGGCTACCCTCAGCGGATGCGGATCGACGAGATCATCGCCCAGCGGCAGCCGACCTTCTCGGTCGAGTTCTTCCCGCCGAAGACGGTGGAGGCGACCGACCAGCTCTACGAGACGGCGCGCGAGCTGCGGGCGCTGGAGCTCGACTTCGTCTCGGTCACCTACGGAGCCGGCGGCGCGACCCGGGACGGGACCGTCGAGATCACGACGGCGCTGAAGGACGAGATCGGGTTCGAGACGATGGCCCACCTCAGCTGCGTGGGCGAGAGCGCCGAGGGGCTGGCGGGGACCCTCGACCGCATCCAGGCGGCGGGGATCGAGAACGTCTTCGCGCTGCGCGGCGACCCGCCGCGGGGCGAAGAGGACTTCGTCCAGCCCGAGGGCGGCCTCGGCAGCGCCGCCGAGCTGGCGGCGTTCATCGCCGACGGCTGGGACTTCGGCATCGGCGGCGCCTGCTTCCCGGAGGTGCACCCCGAGGCTCCCGACCTCGACACCGACCTCCGCTACCTGAAGACGAAGGTCGACTCCGGCGCCAGCTTCCTGATCACCCAGCTGTTTTTCGACAATCTCGGCTATTTCAACTTCGTGCGAGCGGCGCGCGAGCGGGGCATCGAGGTGCCGATCATCGCCGGGGTGATCCCCGTCGCCAGCTTCGCCCAGACGAAGCGGATCTGCGAGCTCTGCGACGCAACGATCCCGCCGCGCCTGGAAGCCGCCTTCGAGGCGGCGGGGGGCGACCCGGAGCGCGAGTTCGAGCTCGGCATCGCCTTCGCCGCCCAGCAGTGCGCGGAGCTGCTGATCGCCGGTGCGCCGGGGATCCACTTCTACGCCCTGAACCGGGCACCGGCGACGCGAGCCGTCCTCGGGGCGTTGAAGGCCTCGAGGCCATGGGAACGGGTACGGGGCGGCGCTGCGGAGATGGCGAAATCTGAATAGAATTTGAGTAGTGAGGATGGTGGGGAGCAAAGGGGGGGTTCTCGTCGCGGCGTTTGCCGCCCTCACGCTGCTCTTCGCGGCGTGCGGGGGAGGCGGTGGTGAAGGCGCGAGTGAGTCCCACGTGAACCGGGATACCGGCTCGACCAATGGCGTGATTCTCGACAACCGAACCGGAACGCCTCCGCCGCCGCCGCAGGTCACGAACCCCAAGAAGGCGGCGCAGCGTGCCTCGTGCTACTTCTTCCGGAACCTGGAAGACGAGGGGCATAAGCGCCTTCCACCCGATGCGCCGACGCCGGAATACGACGCCGACCCCCCTGATTCCGGACCGAGCGTGGAACATCCCTACCAGTTGGCGGATGGGGCTTACCGGGTAATGCCCGACGCGATCGACTTCGTCCATTCGCTCGACCATGGACGGATGGAGATTCAGTACGCCCCCGATATCCCGGAGAAATCCCAGCTGGAACTGAAGGGCCTCTACGACACTATGTACGGGGGGACGCTGTTGTTCCCGAACGAAGAGATGAATTTCGCCGTAGCGGCGACGACCTGGACCAACGCGCTTCGCTGCCCCTCCTTCGAAGGCCGGACCACGCTCGACGCGATCCGCGCCTTCGGCAAGGCCACCTGGGGCAAGTTCGGCAGTGAGCCGGTGAAGGACTATCCGGTGGACGGTCCGACGCCGGCGAATCCCGAAGAAGGCAACGCCGAGTAGTCGCTCGAAGCGTGCTCGCCGCCGAAGCAGCATAATCTCGCCAATGGGTAAGGGAGATCGCGACAGAGAGCGGCTTCGGCAGGAACGGATCGAGGCCGAAAGCAGAGATGCCAAGAGCGGCAACAACCGCCTGATCGCGACCTACGCGATCGTCGCAACGGTCGTGCTGGCGGCCGCGGTCCTGATCTTCATCCTCGTCAGCGGCGGTGGTAGCAGCAGCGAGAGTGGCGAAGCCCACATCAACGTCAACCAGGCGATGGGCAACACGAACGGTGTGCAGCCCGACGAACGGGCCGGCATCGCTCCCGCTCCGACCAAGGTGTTCGACCTCGACCAGGCGGCGAAAGCGGCCGGCTGCAAAGTCGAGCTGAAGCTGGAAGACGAGGGCCACGAACACCTTCCTCCCAACTCGCCGCTGCCCAACTACAAGACCAACCCACCCACCTCGGGGAACCACGTCGAACCTCCCTACCAGCAGGCCGACGGCGCCTACATCGACGAACCAAGCCAGCTCGACGTCGTCCACTCACTCGAGCACGGTCGGATGGCGATCGAGTACTCGCCGGACCTGCCGGAAAAAGTCCAGCTGGAACTGAAGGGGCTCTACGACACGATGTACGGGGCGACGCTGCTCTTCCCGAACAGCAAGATTCCCTACGACGTCGCGGCGGCAACCTGGACCAACCTGATCGGCTGCAAGACCTACAAGGGCGCGGCCACCCTGGATGCGATCCGCGCCTTCGGCCGGGAAACCTGGGGCAAGTACGGCGGCGAGCCGGCCGAAGCGTTCACCTTCACTGGACCGACGCCGGCGAAGCCCGAAGAACCGAACAACTAGCTCGTAGCACGATAGGCGGGGAAGTAGCCGGCAGCTTCTATGCCGGCGCTGAGTTCCGCGTACCGCTCCTCGTCGCAGATCAGCTCCGAGGTGAGCCAGGCCTGCTGCCGGTTGGCGAAGCCGCGCTTGAACTCCTCGAGGGCATCGCCGGGCGCGATCCCGCCGCCGAGGTTGAGCGGCAGGCCGAGCTCGGCCGAGTGCTCGGCGAGGCGGGTGACGACATTCTTCATCGGGGCGTCGCGGAGATGTGTGTCGGCGCTGCCGCTGAGGTAGTAGTGGAGGAAGCCGTCGCTGACGACGGCGATCGAGGCGGCGGCGAGGACGCCGTCCGCTGCAGTGGCAAGAACCAACCAGGCGTGTTCAGCGGGGAGGATGCGGTCGAAGTAGCCGGCACCGAAGAAGTAGTGCGGCGCCGCACTGGTGCGGCGCATCGTCTGCTCGTAGACGTCGTTGAACCCGGCCCGCTGCTCAGGCGTGGTCTCTCCTCCGAGGATCAGCTCCAGCTCGTACCCGGCCTCGAGGTTGCGGCGCACCTGGCGGCGATCGCTGGGCCGGCTCTTCGGCGGCAAGGTGGGATCGGCAATCTGCACCACGTTGCGCTCAGTGGCATCAATCAGCGGCGGCGACCCAAGCGTGTGTCGTATGAAGATGCTGACCAGGCCCGTCCCAGAGAAGTCCATCGCGCCTGGATTGAGGGCCGGGGGTGTCTCCGTACGGACACTTAGAGCGAGCGAAGCGAGCGGGTCCGGTAGGAGACACCCCCGGCCCTCCCCCCGAACAAGCCCGGGATATCCATAAGGAGAGACCGCGTCCCGCTCCCCGGTCCCCTCGATCTCGCGAACGATCAGCGGCGCCAGCAGCTCCCCTTTGTCGCTCGCGATCCGCAGCGTGTGGGTAACGCCCTCCGCCTCGAGGAAATGGCGGGAGCGGAAGAAGTTGCCGTCGACCGCGGCCGCGCCGCGATCTTCGATCAGCTCAGCCCGGGCGGTGCTCACTTGAGCAGGTCCGCGGCGGCGGCGCGGAACTCGTCCGGCAGGACCCCCCAGACCTCGCAGTCGTCCGGCGGGGCGCCGCGGCGGGCGAGATGGCCGCGCATCGTTCCCTCGTGCTTCCAACCGAGCCCGGCGACGGTCTTCTTCGCCACCTCGTTGCGGGCGGGGATGCGGCCGTAGACGCGGTGGGCGCCGTACTCGTCAAAGGCCTTGGCGATCGTCTGGGCCTCGGCCCGGCGGCCGACCCCCTTGCCGCGCACGTCGTCGCCGATCAGGGCACCGAGCTCCGGCGCCGTCTGGCGGAAGAGGCCGTAGAGGGCGGTGAAGCCGACCGGCTCCGAGTAGCCCTCGACGACGATCGCGAACTTGCGGTCCTCGCCGGAGTCGTCCATCGCCCGCCCGGTCCAGGCTTCCGCCTGCTCGAGCGTGAACTCGTCGCGCTGCTCCATCAGCGACTGGACCGCCTCAGGGTTGTTGAACCAGCGATGCACCGCCGGTGCGTCTCCCGGCTCGAAGGGCCGCAGCGTCACTCCGGGTCGATCCGTCACTCGGCGAACCCTACTTCAAGGTCGATGGGCCGAAAATACGCCTATATGGTGGGAAATCGGCCCGTCGACAGTCAGTCCGGGGCTAGACCCTTGCCGGTGAGGACGAGTTGGGCGGTCTTGATGAGGATGCGAGCGTCGAGGGTGAAGCTGCAGTGGTCGACGTACCAGACGTCGAGCTCGATCCGCTCCTCCCAGGGGATGCCAGCGCGGCCTTGGACCTGGGCCCAGCCGGTAATTCCAGGTAGTACCTCATGGCGGCGTTTTTGATGCGGGGTGTAGTCGTCGACCTGGGCCTTGATCGTCGGGCGTGGGCCGACGATCGCCATCTCGCCGCGGAGGACATTGACGAGGTTGGGGAGCTCATCGAGCGAGGTGCGGCGGAGGAGGCGACCGGGGCCGGTGACCCGCGGGTCGTCGCGGTAGACGACCTTGCCGACGCCAACCGGGTCGGAGCCCTGGACCATCGTCCGCAGCTTCCACATCTCGAACTCGCGGCCGTTGAGGCCGACGCGGCGCTGGCGGTAGACGACCGGGCCACGGCTGCTCAGTTTGATCGCGATCGCCGCCACCAGGAGGATCGGCGAGAGGATCGCCAGGGCGATCGCGGCGATGAGGACGTCGAGGGCGCGCGGCATCAGCGGGTTCCCTCCGCCTTCTCCCAACGCCCACCCGCGCCTTTGCGCCAACGGTCCCAGAGGCCGGCGGCGATCGAGGTGGTAGTCGTCGCGTAATAGCGGGCAATGCGAAATGGGCCGACTGGGACGAAGCGGCCGAGCAATGCCGCCACGATCAGGCCGAGCTGGAGGGCGAAGGTGAGGACGTAGAACCAGCCGTTGCCGAGCAGGAATGCGTTGGAGACGAGCGCAACCAAGTGCAGCAGCGGGCTGAGGTAGCGGAGGACCCGGTGGGAGGCGATCTCGAAGGCGAACAACGGCGGGTAGCCGCGGGGGGAGAGCATCCCCTCGCCGACGACGATGTCCCAGAGGCCGACCATCATCCGGCGTTTGCGGGCGAACTCCCCCTCCATGGTCGGGACCATCTTCTCCTCGGCGCGGGCGGCGGGCGCGTAGAGCGATCGCAGGCCGCGCTTGGCGAAGGCGAAGGGAAAGCTGAGATCGTGGCTCCCCGACGGTGCGAGCGGGATGTAGGCGTCGCGGCGCACCGCGTAAATCGCGCCGTTGCCGGCAGTGACCCCGGCCAGGGAGGACTCCATCTCGCGAACCTTCATCTCGTAGCGCCAGTAGGCCCCCTCGAGGTTGTCGCCGCTTGCGGTTCGGAAGCGAACCTGGCCGCAGACGTAGCCGACCTTGGGATCGGCGAAGGGAGTGAGGAGTTGGCGCAGGGCGTCCGGAGCCCAGACGCTGTTGGCGTCGGAGAAGGCGAGGATCTCTCCCGTCGCCTGCTCGGCGCCGGCGTTGAGGGCGGTGACCTTGCCGCCGGGCGGCAGCTCGAGGACCAGGTCGGCGCCCGCGGCGCGGGCGCGGGCTGCCGTGGCGTCGGTGGAGCCGTCGGAGGCGACGACTATCTGCAGGTGGTCTCGGGGGTAGTCGAGGGCTTGGGCGTTGGCGATCTTGCTCTCGATTACTTCTTGCTCGTCGTAGGCGGGGATTATTAGGGAGACGTGGGGAGCGCCGGCGGCGGGTCCTGTCTCCGATTCCGGGCTCCGCCTCCCGGCGGAGTCCTCGGAATCGTCGCCACCCGCCGAGGGAGGTCGGAGCAACACCAAAAGCCGAAGTACCAGCGGGTAGCCGAGATGGGTGTATACGAGGAGGGCGCTGCTCGTCCAGAAGAGGATTGCGGCGATGGTGGTCACGTTCGGGCCTCGATTAGCTCTTGGTAGAGGTCGAGGTGAAGTCGGCCCGCCTCATCCCAGGAGAAGGGACCAGCAGCAGCGCGGACCGCGGCGGTGGCGAGGTTGGTGCGGGCCGGCTCGTCGCTCAACAGCTCATCGAGGGTCGAGGCGAGGGCGGCGGTGTCTCCGGGCGGGACTAGGCGGGCTGCTCCCGTCGCTGCCACCTCGGGGAAGCCGCCGACGGCGCTGAGGACGAGGGGCTTGCCGAAGGCGAGGCCGGTGTAGAGGACGCCGGAGTGCTCGGCGTCGAGGTAGGGGAGGACGACGAGGTCGGCGCGGCGGAAGATCGCCGGGATCTCGGCGTCGTCGACGAAGCGGGTGACGAAGCGGACCCGGGAACCGGCCGCGCTGGCCTGGCGACGCAGCGGCTCGACGTCCATGCGCGGGTTGCCGACGATCCAGAGCTCGGCGTCGGGGTTGCTCCCGGCGATCTGATCGAAGGCCTCGATCAGGTTCTCGACTCCCTTGTAAGGGCGCAGCAACCCGAAGGAGAGGACGACAGGACCTTCGGCCCCCTCCAACTCAGTCGGCAGCGGCTTCTCCTCCGGCAGCTTGTTCAGGTAGTCGAAGGCGCCGTGGGGGATGACTCGGACCTTGGCGGGGTCGATCCCGACCTCGTTTCGCAACCGGGCGGCGCTGTGCTCGGAGTGGGCGACGACGGCGTCCATCGCGCCGAAGACGCGATGGACGGAGCGGAGCTGGCGGCGGCTCGGCTGCGGCGGCAGGATGTAGTGGGCGGTCATCGCCCGGGGGCGACGGGACGGCAGCAGGTGAACGTCTAGGGACGGGACGGTCAGCCACTGGTAGTGGACGATGTCGGCGTCGAGGGCGCGGCGAAGGCGCAGCATGTCGGGGATGTGCTCGGCTGCCTTGAAGGGGAGGCGGGCGGGAGCGTCGAGGCCGCGCGGAGCGGAGCGGCGGTAGAAGAGCTCCTCGACCCGGTAGCCCTCGGCAGGCGGGACCGGGCCGTAGAGAAAGCGCGTCGTCAGCAACTCGACCTCGACGCCGCCACGCGCGAGCGCAGCCGCAAGCGCGCGGTCATAAGGGGGCGTGAACGCCGAGGGATCTATCAATTGCACCTTCATCGGGGGAGCGGATTATCGTGACCCACTTGCCGCCCACCCTCTCCTACTGCGTTGTGAACACGAACGGCCGCGAGTACCTGCTCGCCTGCCTGGCCGCAATCGAGCGCACCCATCCCGCAGGTGTGGAGCGCGAGATCCTCGTCCTCGACAACGCCTCCGACGACGGCTCGGCCGAGGCGGTACGAGCGCTCGGTGGTGAGATCCGCTTGATCGCGCTCGAGCGACGGACCGGCAAGGCCGAGAACGACTCGACCCTGATGAGCGAGGCGCAGGGTGAATTCTGCCTCTTGCTGAACGAGGACTCCGAGCTGCGGCCGGGGGCGGTGGGGGCGCTGCTCGCCGCGTTCGAATCCGACCCGAAAGCCGCGACCGCGACGCCGCAGCTGCTCGACTCCGGTGGCAACCCCGTCCCCTCCGCCTGGCGTTTCCCCGGTGTGCGGACGGTCGCGGTGGGTGCCCTTTTCCTTCACCGGTGGCTGACCGTAGAAAGCAAGGGGACCATGACGCGACGGGTCGACTGGGCGCAGTCGAGCGCGCTGATGGTCCGCCGCGAGGCGGCCACCGCGGTCGGCTACATGGACCCTGCCTTCTTCGTCTACTACGACGAGTGCGACTTCGCCAAGCGGCTGGCGGATGTCGGCTGGCACTCGCTCTTCGTCCCCGCCGCCGAGGCCGTCCACCACGACCAGCTCTCAACCGACCTCGCCAGGGGCCTGCCGCGGATCGTCGAATTCCACCGCAACCGCAACCTCTACATGCGAAAGCACCACGGCCCGCTCGCCGCGCTAACCGTCCGCCTCCTCACCGCCTGGTCCTACGCCCTGCGGGCGCTCGCCGCCACGTTCCTACCCAACCGCTCCGCGCGGATCATGTGGGCGCACGCACGCCAAGCGCTCTTCCCAAACCGAGGCGAGTCTCTCCGCGACCGCGCCACCCGCTAGAGGCGGGTGTCCTCGTCGAACTGCTCGGCCTCGTAGGTCTCTGGGATGTGGCCATCTACGGCAGGCTCGGCGCGTAATGAAGTGAGAACGGCGCTTGGCTGGCGCAGGTAGCCGAGCCAGCGGCGCTCCTCGTCGCTGAAGAAGCCGGTGGCGAAAAGCGTCAGCGGATAGGCGGCGAAGAGGGCGACGCGGAGCAGCAGCCCCACCGCCCCTTCGGTCGGCGTGAACAGTTCGGCGAGGCCGACGAGCGCCGCCACGGTGAGGACCACGCGCAGCAGTCGTCCCCACTCGTAGGGGACCGGGAAGAGGCGCTGGGTGAAGACGTACATCAGGCCCAGCACGACCACGTAGGAAGCGACGAGGGCAAGGGCGGCACCAACGATTTCCAGTCGCGGCACCAGCAGCAGGTTGAGGCCGACGTTGACGACGAGGGCGCCGATCGCTGCGGGGAGATTGAACTCAGTGCGGCCCGTTCTGCCGAGGATCACGACGAGGACGAGGTAGAGCGCGTAGAGGGTGACCGCGGCGGCGATCAAGCCGATCACTTCGTAGGAGTCGAAGAACTTCGGCGCCGCCAGGGCACGGACGATCCAGCGCGAGAACAGCCACATGCCGGCGACCACGAAGGAGCAGCCGGCGACGAAGAGGGTGACCACGGTGGCGTAAAAGCGACGCGCCTCGCCGTCGTCGCGGATCGAGTAAGCGAGGGGCGGCCAGGCGAGCTGGAAACCACGGACGAGAACGTTGACTGCCTGGGCGAACTTGACCCCGAGCGAATAGAGGCCGGCCTCCCTAAGGCCGAGCGAGCGGACGATGATCAGCCGGTCAACGAAGTTGAGCCCGTAGAGCGAGACCTCGGCCGGCATCGTCGGCAGGCCGAAGCGAAACAGGCGCCGCAGCAGAACGGGTTCGGGCCAGAGCGAGAGGCGACGCCACTGCATGGCGATGAGAACGACGACGAAGGCGGCGCCGCTCGCGTAGCTGCCGAGCAGGAGACCGCGCGCGCCCTCGTCGCGGCCGACAACGAGGACTACGGTGAGCGCGATCGCGGCGAGGACGTTGAGGATCGTCGTCGCGAAGAAGGCCCGCGCCCGCTCGTCGAGACGGAACAGGGTCAGCATGAACTCCCACATCGTCAGCACCCAGAGCCCGCCGATCGCGATGCGGACCAGTTCGGCTCCCGAGACGCCGGGTGGCAGTTCCTTCGGATCGAGCAGCACTTCGGAGAGCGGCCCTGCAAAGGGGAGCGCGATCAGGACGCCCAGCGTCGAGAGCCAGAAGAGCCCGGCAAAGGTCGCCTTGACGACGCGGCGCGGGTCCTCCTCGTCGAGGTAATAGAAGCGCAGGATCGCCTCGATCAGCCCGAAGCGGACGATGATGCTGGCAGTGACCACAGCGGCGAAGAGAATCTCGGCGGCGCCGTAGTCTTCCGGCGTCAGGTACCGCGTATAGAGCGGCAACAGCGCAACAGCGATGACCTTGCTGAGGATGCTGGCCGCGGTGTACGCAGCCCCCGTCGTAGCCAGGCGTCGCAGGTATCCCGACATGCGGGGACCCTACGCGGGCTTGCGGATTACCGGGTCATCACCGGCGGCTGCGTGCGCCAACGACGCTCCAATCGCCAGCAACACCCAAGTGATCGGATCCTCAAAGAACCCGGCGTACGCCAGCGTGTGAACCAGGAGGGCCACGAAGGCCGCGAGGATTGCGGGTCGGGCCGCTGGGCCGGCGGGTCCTGTCTCCGATCGGGGGCTCCCCCTGCCGGGGGAGTCCTCCCGATCGTCGCCACCCACCGGATGGGGCGTGAAGAGGCCGCGGCCCAGGGTTCCGAGCGCAACGATGATTAGGGAGAGGTAGAGGAGAAGTCCTAGGAGGCCTTGCTCTGCTGCGACCGTTACTGGCTCGGTGTGGGAGACGGTTACCGGGGCGTCCTTGTTCTCGCGGTGGTCGCGATAGGCCGCTTGAAAGGAGCCCGAGCCGTAGCCCCACACAGGACGTTCGGAGAAGAGGTCGACGCCGCCGGAGACCAGGCTGCCGCGGCCGCTGAGGTCTACGTTGACTCGGTCGCTGGTCACCTTGCCCGAGCCGCCGACGAGGAGGACGACCAGGACCGCGCCGACTAGGCCGATGGCTACGGCACCGAGGGTCCAGCTCCAGCTCCAGCGGATTGCTGCGAGCACGGCTAGGCCGGCGAGGAGGGCCAAGAAGCTGGATTGAGAGTAAGTGGGGACCAGGCCTAGCCAGAGGATCGCGATCAGGCCCGTTAGTAGCCAGAAGGTGTTCCGGGTCTTTGCCCAGAGCATCGCGGCCGCCGCGATCGTCGTTACCAGGGCTAGGTAGCGGCCGTAGACGTTCGGGTCCCAGAAGACCGAGTTGACGCGGAAGTAGGTGTGGAATTCGTTCGAGCGGATGATTTGGTCGTTCCAGAAGAGGCTGCGGGACGCCAGCTCGAGGCCGCCGATGAGGACGAAGGCGGTGGCCTCGACGCCGATCACGATCAGGCCCCAGCGCAGGAGCCGCCGGTCCCACTCGACCTCGCGCAGCAGCCGGTAGGCGATCGTGAAGGGGACGAAGAAGAAGCAGACGTTCTGCAGGCCCTTCGAGAAGTCGTCCGAGTAGAGCACCTGCAGCGCGTAGAGGACAACGGCCGCGGCCAGTAGCCAGGCGAGGGCGCGTGGCGCGTGGCCGGGCAGTGGGTTGGTCCAGTCGCGCAGCAGCGTCGCCACCACCGCAGCGGCGATCACCAGGTACAGCGGTACCAGCAGGTTCGCGGTGTCGCCGCCGGCATGCAGCGGCACCCGGAAGGGGATCGCGAAGACGATCGCCAGCGGCATCAGGATCGGCCAGCGGCGGAAGGCGTAGGCGAGCCCGCCGATCGTGGCGGCGGCCAGCGCCAGCAGGGCGAGGATCCGGCCCTCGTCTTGGCGCAGGTCGACGATCTGGGCGGTGTGCCACTGGTCGCCGGCGATCAGGACGGGGAAGAGGGCCATCGCCGCGACCATCAGGACGGCTCGCGGGCGGCCGGGCGGCAGCAGGATCGCGGCGCCGCTCGCCACGGCGGCGATCAGCAGGCCGCCCGCGGCGAGGAAGTCGCTCACGGCTTTGCTCCCGGGGCAACTCTGCCGGCCCCGCCGGTCGTCACGCAGCTCGACTTCGCCCCCTCGTGCGCCCGGTGCAGCTTGATCGTCCCCGGCGTCACCAGGGTCCGCTCGGACCCCAGTTTCACCCGCAGCTTGTAGCGGCCGGGCTTGGCGGTGCCGCCGCCGCGCTGGCGCCCGTCCCAGTAGTAGGTGTGGAAGCTGTAGCGCTTGAGGAAGGCGTCGCGGTCGAGGGTGAAGACGACGCGGCCGCCGGGCTTGATCACCTGCACGGTGCCGTCATCGCTGACCGTGGTGCGGAAGCGGATCCGGACCTTGTCGTAGCGGCAGTCGCCGTTCGGGGTGAACGGGCGCACCGGTTCGTCGGGTTCGAGAACCGGGAAGCCGACGAAGCTGACTTTGTCGAGCACCAGCGGGTCGCGCTTGACCCGTTGGGAGTAGGCGAAGGCGGCTACCGTGGCGAGGACGAGGAGGGCGAAGACGACCGCGTTTGGGGAGAGGAGCCCCGGACGGTCATTCCGTCGCTTCGGCATTGTCCTCGCCGACGATCACTGCGACGTCGGCTCCGGCCGAGACGGATTTGATTTCGCCGCTCATCGGCTGCAGCTTGGAGATGCTCAGCTGCTTCGCCACCTTGCGGGCTTCGGTCTTGTGCCCGGGGGTGAACATGACCACGCTTTCGGCGAAGCTGGCGCTGCTGTTGGTGACGGCGCCGAGGTCAAAGCCCTTGCCCTCGACCTGGTCGCCGACGGTGGCGGCGAGGCCGGGGACCGAGGTGCCGTTGAGAACGCTGACTTCGATTTCGCTCGGCTTGATCTGCGCCGCGGCCTGCTTCGCGTTCTTGCCACTGCCCGAGCTGTCGCTGCTGTTGCCGAGCAGGAGATAGCCGAGGCCGCCGACGATCGCGATCACGACGACGAACAGCGCAATGAGGGCGATCGGGCGCGATGCGATCTCGCCGAGGCCGGAGAAGCGCTCGCGCAGGCGCTCGCCGCGGCTCTGCTCCGGCAGCCCTTCCTCACGACGCTGACGGCGGGTCTCGCGATCGGAGACAGCATCCTGCTCTGCCGTCCGCGCTTCCTCCAGCGCCCGCAACTCCTCGGCCCGCTGGGCGGCGATCGTCGAGGTCTGCTCCTTGCGGTCGGCGTCGCGCTCAGGGGCCGAACCGGCCCATTCGCGCAGCCGGCGGATGTCCCGGCCGTGGGTGAACGAGAGGAGGGCCAGCACGGCCAGGCCGATGAAAGCGGCGAGGCCCGCGAAGGCCCCGATCCGTTCGACCGCGTTGACCAAGGTGGCAACGCCGATTTGTTCGATCGCGTGGACCATGTGACTATCTGCAAACTCGCGCGTGCGGCTGGCGAGTGCCGGACCGAGCGGGGCTAGGACGCAGGGAGGCCGAATGGCAGAGCCATTTGGCCGACTGAGGACGACGCCCCGCGAAGTGTCCGGCGCCGCCAGGCGTGCGTGGGAGTTTGCAGATAGTCACCGGTGGCTGCGGGAGGCTATTCGTTGGAGGCGACCGTCGCGGCGTCGCCGCCCGGCGAAGCGATCAGGTCCACCACCCGCTCGGCCAAATTAGCCTCGTCACCGGCCAGAACCAGGTGTTCGAGCGAGTTCAGCGTCGACTCCACCCACTCCTGGTCGATCGGCTTCTTGCGCAGGGCGCGGTTGATCCGCCGCGCCGCGGTCGGCTGCACCTCCTCGCCCTCGGAGAAGAGGACCTCGTGCAGCTTCTCGCCGGGGCGGGGCTGGGTGAACTCGACCGCGATGTCGGTCTCCGGCTCGTAGCCCGCCAGGCGGATCATGTTGTGGGCGAGGTCGACGATCTTCACCGGGTCGCCCATGTCGAGGACGAAGACCTCGCCCTTGCCGGCGCCGATGTCGCCGGAGCGGATCACCAGTTGCACCGCCTCCGGGATCGTCATGAAGAAGCGGGTCATCTCGGGATGGGTGACGGTGACCGGTCCCCCCCGCTCGATCTGGCGGCGGAAGATCGGCACCACGCTTCCAGAAGACGCGAGGACGTTGCCGAAGCGGACCGAGGCGAACCGGGTCTCCGGGTATTTCTCGCCGGCCGACTGGACGATCCACTCGGCCATCGCCTTCGAAGCCCCCATCACCGTCTGCGGGTTGACCGCCTTGTCGGTGGAGATGAGTACGAAGCGCTCGACCTTCGAGGCGGCGGCGGTCTCGGCGGTGACCCGGGTCGCGATCGAGTTGTTGCGAACGGCCTCCAGCGGATTGGCCTCCATCAGCGGCACGTGCTTGTAGGCCGCGGCGTGGAAAACGACGTCGGGTTTGAAGCGCTGCATCACCTCCAGCATCCGGTGCGGCTCCTTGCAGTCCGCCAGCACCGACTCGCAGCTGGCGAAGTGGCGCTCCTCGACCATCTCGCGGTCGATCTGGAAGAGGTTGTCCTCGGCGTGGTCGAGCATCACCAGCAGCCGCGGTTTGACCTGGGCGATCTGGCGGCAGAGCTCGGATCCGATCGAGCCGCCGGCGCCGGTGACGAGGACGATGCGGTCGGCGAGGTAGGCGCCGACCCGGTCGATCTCGCGGACGATCGGCTCGCGGCCGAGGACGTCCTCGACCCGCACCTCGCGCAGCTGTTTGTTCAGCTGGACGCCGCCGCGCAGCAGCTCGAAGACGGTCGGCAGGGTTCGCACCGCGATCTCGCGGTCGCGGCAGGCGGAGACGATCCGGCCGCGCAGGGTCCCCGGCGCCGAGGGGATCGCGATCACCACCTCGTCGGGTTTGGTCTCGTCGAGGATCTTCTCGATCTGCTTGGTCGAGCCGAGCACCTTGAGGCCGAGCATCCGCATCCCGCGCTTGCGCGGGTCGTCGTCGACGAAGCCGATCGCGGTGGCGCCGAGCTTCGGGTTGAGCTGCAGCTCGCGGACGACCATCTGGCCGCCGGAGCCGGCGCCGATCACGAGGACCTCGTGCTTGGGGAGCCGGGCGCCGCGGCTCGGGCGTTCGACGATCAACCGCACCGCGAGGCGGGCGCCGGCGATCAGGATCAGGGTGAGGATGAAGTCGATCACCTCGACCGAGCGCGGCAGCGTGTGGGCGAAGGGCTTGGCGACGGCGAAGACGACGACCAGCAGGGCGCTGGCGACGGCGACGGCGCGGAAGATCAACATGAAGTCGCGACCGCTGACGTAGCGCCACCACTTCTGGTAGAGCCCGAAGGCGGCGAAGACGACGAGCTTGCCGGCGACGACGAAGCCGACCGACTGGGCGAAGAGCAGCTCGTAGCGGTGCGGCCAGCCGTGCGGCTGATCGAGGAAGCGCAGCTGGAAGGCAAGGAAGTAGGCCAGCGCGACGAGCACGGCGTCGGCCGCTACCTGCAGTACCCGGTTGCGATAGACGGGGTGGTTCAACCGGCGCATGAAGGCGCCAGTTTAGTTGTTGCTTACCCCTCTCCCTACAATCCCCGCTTCACCGATGCCGCTCTTGCTTCTCGCCAGCGTCACCGACAAGGTGGTCGAACCGATCATCGAAGTCGCCACCGATTTCATCGGCTCTGCCGGGGAGCTCGGCGTCTTCTTGCTGATGGTCCTCGAGTCGGCCTGCATCCCGGTGCCGAGCGAGGCGATCATGCTGTTCGCCGGCTTCAGCGTCTCGGAAGGGGAAATGACCCTGTTCGGGATCGTCGCCGCGGGCGTGCTCGGCAACCTGGTCGGCTCCTGGATCGCCTACGCGGTCGGCTATTACGGCCGCCTCGACCTGCTGGAAAAGAACAAGCTGATCCACATCAGCCCGAAGCACCTGAAATGGGCCGACGACTGGTTCGAGCGCTACGGCGGCGCCACCGTCTTCTTCTCGCGGATGCTGCCGATCATCCGCACCTTCATCTCGCTGCCGGCGGGAGTGGCGAAGATGCCGTTCTGGCGCTTCAGCGCCTACACGCTGCTCGGCTCGATCCCCTGGGTGCTGATGCTGGCGATCGTCGGCGAAAAGGTCGGTGACAACTGGGAAGACTGGCGCCACAAACTCGGCTACCTCGACTACCTGGTGGTCGTGGCGATCGTTGCCGGCATCGGTTACTGGCTGCTCAAGCGCCGGCGCGGCGGCGGTCCCGGCGCGGACGAGGACGAGCCCACCGGTACGCCCGAGCCGGCCGGCGCCACCGAGGCTTGAGCGGCGGCGGCCTACCGGCCGTGCGCGCGGTCGCGCTCGGCCTGGTCCAGGGCCCGGCCGAGCTGCTGCCGGTCTCCAGCTCCGCCCACATCGTCCTCGTTCCCTGGCTGGCCGGTTGGGACTGGGAGGAGATCGACCCCGAGCTGCGCAAGAGCTTCGAGGTCGCCCTCCACACCGGCGCCGCGGCGGCGCTGCTGATCGGCCAGCGGCGGTTGATCGGCGAAGAGCTGCGCCAGTTCGACTGCCGGCGGGTGGCGCTCCTCGGCCTCTCCTTCCTGCCGGCGGCGATCGTCGGCTACACCCTGGAGCGGCCGATCGAGCGCCACCTCGGCGGGCCGCGCGCGACCGCCTACGGACTGCTGGCCGGGGCCGCAGCGATGCTCATCGCCGACCGGCGACCGCAAAAGCGAGGGCGCGGCGAAGCCACCGCGATCGACGGACTGGCGATCGGGGTTGCCCAGGCGGCAGCCCTGGCCCCCGGCGTCTCCCGCAACGGCGTCACCCTCGCGGCCGCCCGCTGGCGCCACTTCTCCCGCGACCAGGCCAACCTGCTCTCGCGCACGATCGCCCTGCCGATCATCGTCGGGGCGACCGCGCTCAAGGGCACCCGCCTCGCCCGCCGTGGGACGACGCCCGAGATCCGCCGCTCGCTCGCCGTCGGCATCGCCGCCTCCTTCGCCTCCACCCTCGCCTCCCAGCGCCTGATCCGCCTGGTCGAGCGCGACCGCGCGCTCTGGCCTTATGCGGCATACCGAGTGGGCTTGGCTGTGGTGGTTTTGCGACGCCTTCACCGTTAATCCAAATTTTGGAGTTTTTTGGACAAATTTGGATGGAGGTGCTAACTTCCAAATTCAGGAGAAATTTGGAATGTACGTCACAACCCCACCCCCTGTCGATGCCCTGATCGAGGATTTCCCTTCCGCGGCGCTCGAAGGACTGTTCCCGCGGGCCGAGGATCCGTTCGGAAACCACGCAGGTAGCGAGTACCTCCATTGGGACAAGCTTCGCCATCTCAATCCGCCCGCCGGTCTCGACACGCGCGAGTGGTGGCTGCGGATAAAGCTTGGCCGGCTGGCCGACATGCGCTTTCTGCCGATCACCGCAACCGACGGTGACAAGCTTGCCTACTGCCTCCCGGACATGGTCCTCCTCTACCTACATCGGATCGACCAGCGGCTCGGGGGTGGGGTGGGCTTCGACGGCTCAGGTTCGACGGACCGGGAGGCGTCGCAGCGATTCCTCGTCAACGCCCGGATGGAGGAGGCAATCCGCTCCAGTCAGCTCGAGGGCGCGACCACGTCGCGACAGGTCGCCCAGGAGATGCTGCGCAGCGGTCGGCGCCCCCGGGACCACGGCGAACAGATGGTCGCAAACAACTATCGAGCCCTCAAATTCATGCGCGAGGAGATCGGGGAAAAGTTGACGCCCGAGTCGGTGCTCGAACTGCACCGGGTGATGACCGAGAACACCCTCGACGACCCGACCGCGTCGGGTCGTCTCCAGCAACCTGGCGAAGAGCGGGTGGCGGTCTTCTATCGCGACGAGGACGAGGCCCCGATCCATCGGCCGCCCGCGGCTGAGCTCCTCCCCGAGCGGCTGCGGATGCTTTGCGACTTCGCCAACGAGAGCGAGAGCGCCGGTCGCTTCGTGCCGCCGGTGTTACGGGCGATCCTCGTCCACTTCTGGCTGTCCTACGACCATCCCTTCCTCGACGGCAACGGCCGCACCGCGCGAATCCTCTTCTTCTGGGTGATGCGGAGCCGCGGTTACCAGCTCGCCGAATACCTGCCGATCTCCCGTCTGTTGCGAGCGGCGCCGGCACAGTACGCCCGCGCCTTCCTCGAAACCGAGACCGACGGAGGCGACACCACCTACTTCCTCCTCCACCAGCTACGGGTGATCGAGAAGGCGATCGAGGACCTCGACCTCTACCTACGGCGCAAGCGTGACGAGCTGCGCGACCTGCGGCGGATGCTCGGCCACGTCGAGGGGCTGAACGGCCGGCAGACCGTGCTGCTCACCCACGCGATCAAGCACCCCGATCACAGCTACACCTTCGGCGGACACGCACAGAGCCATCGCATCACCCACGAGACCGCGCGCGCCGACATCGGCGGTCTGGCGGAGCACGGCTTTCTGATCCGCCAGCGGCACGGAAGGTCCTACGAGTTCCGGCCCGCACCCGACCTGCCGGAGCGACTGAGAGAATCAGGCAAGTGAGCGCCAACGACGCCTACGCGAAGGCCGGAGTCGACCAGGGTGCGGCGGATTCGGCCGTGGCCGGCCTGGTGCGAGCGCTCGGGGCGATCCAGCTTGGGCGGCCCTCGGCGCAGGTGCCGCTGCCGGGGCACTACGCGAGCGTGATCAAGCTCGACGAGCGAACCGGGATCGCGCTCTCCACCGACGGGGTCGGGACTAAGCTGGTCCTGGCCGAGCAGCTCGGCCGCTACGACACGGTCGGGATCGATTGCGTGGCGATGAACGTCAACGACGTGATCTGCGTCGGCGCCGAGCCGCTGGCGATGCTCGACTACATCGCGATCGAGCAGGCCGACCCGGCGGTCTGCGAGGAAATCGGCGTCGGCCTTGCGCGCGGTGCCGAGCGAGCCGGGATCGAGATCCCCGGCGGCGAGCTGGCCCAGCTAGGGCAGCTGGTCCGCGGCGTCGACGTCTCCGGTGCCTGCTTCGGGACCGTCGCGCTCGACGCGATCGTCGACGGCGCGGCGGTCGAGCCCGGCGACGTCGTCATCGGCCTCCCCTCCACCGGCCTGCACTCCAATGGCTACACGCTCGCCCGCTCGGCGCTGGCCGAGATCCCCCTCGACGACGAGCGCCTCGGCCGCCCGCTCGGCGAAGTCCTCCTCGAGCCGACCGAGATCTACGTCAAGCCGGTCGTCGAGCTGCTGCGCTCCGAGGTCGACGTCCGCGGCCTCGCCCACATCACCTCCGGCGGCACCAAGAACCTGCTGCGCCTCGCGGCCGAGGTCGGCTACGAGATCGACGACCCGCTGCCGGTGCCGCCGGTCTTCGACCTGATCCAGGAGCAGGGTGGCGTCTCCGACGAGGAGATGAGCGAGGTCTTCAACATGGGTTGCGGCTTCTGCATCGTCGTCCCGGAGGTCGACTCCGAGGCGGCGCTGGCGCTGTTACGTGCGCACTATCCAGAGGCTAAGCCAATCGGCTCCGCAACTGGAAATAGAGGGGAAATCAGATAGCGTCCACCGATGCACATAGAGCCACGGTCGAGTCATCGGTAGCCGATATCGCCGCATTTCTACAAGATGCGCTGGGCCAGAAACTCGTCGCCTTCATGGTCGGGGTAGACAACCCCAAGACCATCGGGCGGTGGGCAAACGAGAAGAGCAGTGCGCCTCAGAATCCGGAGGTGGAGCGCAAGCTCCGCGACGCCTACCAGATCTTCCGCCTGCTCTTGGCGAAGGAGAGCCCGCACACCGTTCGAGCCTGGTTTGTGGGACTGAACCCACAGCTGGACGACGAGCCTCCCGCAACGGCAATCAGAGAGGGAAGAACCCGCGACACGCTGGTCGCCGCCAAAGCATTCTTGGCGGGAGGTTGATTGGGGGACGCGCGGCGCATCCGATTTTGAACACACCTGGGTGGGTCAAATGTCGGTTGCGCGAGTCCCGGCGCCCTCCCTACTAGAACTTGACACGCGTGCATAGAGCCGTGCTCAGTAGGCCCCGCAAAAGGCTTTTCCAGCTGATGCGTCGTAACGTTGGCGGCGCAAGTGAGCAACCGCCCCTCCACTAGCTCCCAGATGATCGGCACCGTGCTCTCCGGCCGCTACAAGCTGGAGGCAAAGCTCGGCAGCGGCGGGATGTCGACGGTCTACCTGGCGCGGGACACGACCCTCGACCGGCAGGTCGCGGTCAAGGTCCTGCACCGGGAGATGTCCGAGCAGGAGGACCAGCTGCAGCGCTTCCGCCAAGAGGCGCGGGCGGTGGCGAAGCTCTCCCATCCGAATGTCGTCGCCGTGATCGACGCCGGCGAGGACGGCGGCCACCCCTACATCGTCTTCGAATACGTCGAAGGCGAGACCCTGAAGCAGCGGATCAAACGGGTCGGGGCGTTGGAGCCGCAGGAGGCGCTCGCCTACGCGATCGAGATCGCCCGCGGCCTCACCGTCGCCCACAACCGCAACATGGTCCACCGCGACATCAAGCCGCAGAACGTCCTGATCGACGCCGAGGGGCGGGCGAAGCTGACCGACTTCGGGATCTCGCGCCAGCTCGAGCAGGACGGGATGACCGCCACCGGCCGCGTCCTCGGCACCACCGACTACGTCGCCCCCGAGCAGGCGATGGGCCACCCGGTCGACATCCGCTCCGACATCTACTCGCTCGGCGTCGTCCTCTACGAGATGCTGATCGGGCAGGTCCCCTTCCACGCCGACAGCCAGGTCGGGGTGGCGATGAAACACGTCAACGAGGAGCTGCCCGACGTGCAGCAGCGGCGCCCAGAGCTCTCGGCCGCGGCGGCGCTGGTGGTCGAGCGGGCGACGGCCAAGGACCCGGACCGGCGCTACCAGCAGGTCGGCGAACTGATCGACGACCTCTCCACCGCGCTCGAGGTCGAGGCGGCGCGGGCGGGCGGGACCACCGGCGAGGCGACCAGCATCCTCGACGCAGTGGCGCCGGCCGAACGCAAGCTGCCCGGCGGCAGCGGCCGTCGCTCCTGGTTGGCGATCGCCCTGATCGTCTTGCTCGGCGGCGGCGTCCTCCTCGCGGTCCAGTTGATCGGCAACGGCAACGGACCGGGAGGAGGAGGCGCACTCAGCGGCAAGGGCTCGAGGGTGCCGCTCTCCGAAGCCTCCGACTACGACCCGCAGGGGGACGGGAAGGAGGACCCGGAAACGGTCAGCTTCGCCGTCGACGGCAACCCGACCACGACCGCCTGGAGCAGCGAGCACTACGACACCGACGACTTCGCCGGAACCAAGACCGGCCCTGATCCGGGGGTCGGCCTCTATGTGGTCGCCAAATCGACCACCACCCCGAGCGCGATGATCGTCCGCTCCCCCTCCCCCGGCTGGGACGCCGAAATCTACGCCTCCCCATCCGGCCCGCCGGAAGAACTCTCCGAATGGGGCGAACCGGTCGGCGAGGTGGTCGACGCCGAAAAGAACGAGGAAATCGAACTCCACCTCGGCTCGCCGGCGAAGTACTTCCTGCTCTGGTTCATCAAAGCCGCCCCCTCCTCCGAACAGGAAGGCCGCTACCAGATCGAGATCAGCGACGTGAAGCTGATCGACTGAACCGCCCCCCTCGCGGGTATAGGCGTGACCGGACTCACGGAACCTTTACATCGATCCGTGTAACATTTGACAATGGCAGAGCGAGGCGCCGTACCCAACGTTCCGAAAGCGCGCCAGCGTGCGCTCCATGCAGTCCGCTCGCTGTTCACGCCGCTGCTGCCCGACGACTACCTCGAACTGATCAACCCGCTCTGGTCGACGCAGGAGCTGCGCGGCCGGATCGAGCGGATCGAACGCGAGACGCCCGACGCGGTCACGGTCCTGATCCGCCCCGGCTACGAATGGCCGGGACACACCCCCGGCCAATACCTCCGGATCGGAGTCGTCGTCGACGGCGTCCACCACTGGCGCGCCTACTCGCTGACCACCGACCCAGGACGGCCCGACGGGCTGATCGGAATCACGCCGAAGCGGGTCGACTCCGGCAAGGTCTCGCCCTTCCTCACTCACCAGGCGCGACCCGGGGACATCGTCCGGCTGGGTGGAGTCGAAGGGACCTTCGTCCTCCCCGACCCCGCGCCAGCCCGACTCCTCTTCATCAGCGCCGGCAGCGGCATCACCCCGATCATGAGCATGCTGCGCAGCCTCGACCGCGATGGGGCGCTGGACGACGTCGTCCACGTCCACTCCTCGCGCGACCCGGGCGGCGTGATCTTCGGCGAGCAGCTGCGTGAGCTCGACGCGCGCCGGCCCGGCTACCGCCCCCACCTGCAGATCACCGGCGAGACGGGACGGATCGCCCCAGCCGACCTCGACCGGCTCTGCCCCGACTGGCGCGAGCGCCATGCCTTCGTCTCCGGCCCCGGCGAGATGCTCGACGCCCTGGTCGGGCACTGGCAGGCAGAGGGCGACCCGGAGCTGCTGGCGACGGAGCGCTTCCAGCCGGTGATCGGCGGCGCCACCGTGGCCGGCGAAGGCGGCGCGATCCGCTTCCTCTCCAGCGACGTCGAGACCGCCTGCGGCGGCGGCACGCCGATCCTCGTCGCCGGCGAGGAAGCCGGGGTCGAGCTTCCCTTCGGCTGCCGGATGGGGATCTGCCACACCTGCATCGGCAAGCTCTGCAAGGGAGAAGTGCGGGACCTGCGAACCGGAGAGGTCCACGGGGAAAAGGGAGAAATGGTCCGGACTTGCGTCAACGCGCCGGAAGGCGACGTTTCAATCGCTCTATGAGAAAGGCACCTAAAGCCAGATGAGCACGACTACCACGCCACCGATCGACACCCAGATACAGAGCCCGCTCGCCCACCTCTCCGAGGAGCAGTTGGCGGAGCTCGCGCGCGAGTTCGACGCGATCCGCGACCGGGTCATGAACGAGCTCGGCGACCGCGACCGGCGCTACATCGAGGGCATGATCGAGATGCAGCGGCGGCTCGCCGTGCTCGGCCGCGTCCTCCTGCTCGCCTCGCGCAACCGCGGCGGCTGGTGGGCCGGGACCTCCGCCCTCTCGGCGGCAAAGATCCTCGAGAACATGGAGATCGGCCACAACGTCATGCACGGTCAGTGGGACTGGATGAACGATCCGCGCATCCACTCTTCTACCTGGGACTGGGACACCGCCTCGACCGCCGAGGCCTGGAAGCACTCCCACAACTACGTCCACCACACCTACACCAACATCCGCGGCAAGGACAAGGACCTCGGTTACGAGATCATGCGGATCGACCCGGCGCAGCGCTGGCATCCGGTCTATCTCGCGCAGCCGCTCTACAACCTGATACTCGCGGGCCTGTTCGAGTGGGGAGTCGCCCTGCACGACCTCGACTTCGAGGCGATCCGCAAGGGCAAGAAGCCTATGCCGCAGGTGAAGCGGGAGCTGAAGGGGATCGCCGGCAAGGCGAAGAACCAGATCGTGAAGGACTACATCGCCTGGCCGCTGGTCAGCGCTTTGGCGGCCGGCGCGATCGATGCCGCGGTCGAGGTGCGACGACAGAGCAAGCAGCCGCGTGGATTGCTGGGGCGGGTGAAGCGCCGCGGCGGCAGTCGCTGGGCGCCGGTGGTGCAGGCCGCGCTCGAGGGCGGCGCAGGAACCTTCCGCGCCACCGCCAAGGCCAACGCGACCTCCAACATCGTCCGCAACGTCTGGGCATACGCGATCATCTTCTGCGGCCACTTCCCCGACCAGACCTACACTTTCTCCCCGGAGGAGGTCGAAAACGAGAGTCGCGGCGGCTGGTACATCCGCCAGCTCACCGGCTCGGCCAACATCGAGGGCAGCCCGATGTTCCACGTCGCCAGCGGCAACCTCAGCTTCCAGGTCGAGCATCACCTCTTCCCCGACATGCCGAGCAGCCGCTACGCCGAGATCGCCCCGCAGGTGAAGGACGTCTGCGAGCGCTACGGCCTCCCCTACAACAGCGGTCCCTTCAGCCAGCAGCTGGGGATGGTCCAGCGGACGATCCTGCGGCTCGCCTTCCCGGGTGGCAAGGCCCGGCCGAAGCCGGGGCCCTACCGCGGCGAGAGCAACGGGAACGGCTCGGTCTGACCTCCGCCCCTATCCCCCTGCGGTCGGCGCGATCGGCGTGCAGAGGAACCCCCGCGGGTGCAACGGGTCGAGCGCGGTGAGCACGTCGGCCGCGGCGATGTGGTCGTAGGGCATCGAGAGGTGGTCGCCGAGGTCGAGGATGCACTGGTTCTGCAGCAGGACGTTGTGGACGTTCGCGCCTGAAAGAAAGGCCGAGGTGTAGGGCGTCACGACCTGGTCGAAGCGGGTCTGGATCACCGTGTAGTCGACCCCGGCGACGGTCTCGCCGCCGCTGTTGAGGTTGGTGATGAAGGCCGAGCCGGCGCGCTGCTGTTCGCAGGCGGGACAGAGGGCGCCGACGAACTGGTTCGCGCCGGGGAAGAAGTTGGAGAGGACGAAGAGTCCGTCGAGGGTGGTGCCGTGGTTGGAGGGCGAGAGCCCGACGAGGGTGTGGACTTCGGCAGCCCCGCCGAGGTTCTTCAGGTAGTAGCGCGGCATCATCCCGCCCTGCGAGTGGCCGACCATGTCGACCTCGGCGGCGCCGGTCGCGGCGCGGACTTTGTCGACGAAGGCGTCCAGTTCGGCGGCCGAGGTGGCGATGTCGCCGACGCCGTAGACGCCGATCGCGCCGCTGCCGTTGTAGCTGCCGTAGTTGAGGGCGAAGACGCAGTAGCCGTTGTTCTTCAGCAGCGGCGAGATCGCCTGCCAGCTGTTCGACATGTCGGCGAAGGTGCCGTGGACGAGGACGACGGGCCGCGGATGGGCGACGCTCGGTTTGCAGCTCCAGTCGTTGGCGCCCGGAGGGCTGGCCGTGGGACTGGTGTGGGCGTAGCCGTAGACGCCGTTGTAGATCACCGGCAGATCGGCCTGGGCGACGCTCGCCCCGATGCCGAGGGTTGCCGCGACTACCGCAAACAGGACCGAAATCCGCTTCATCGACCTTCCTCCTCTTCCCGATGGACTACTTAAAAGTTACTATAAGGATACTTGAGCTTTCGTGGCTCTTCGCTTTCGAATCGGAGGAGAAAGAAGATGGAAAAGACGATCGCTTTCCAGCGTCTGCGCGTCGGCCTGCTCGCCCTCGTCGCGGCGGCGCTGCTGCTCGCCGGCTTTGCCGGCGGCGCGGCGGCGGCCAACTACACCGCCCTCGGCGACTCCTACGCCGCCGGACCGCTGATCCCCAACCCGCTGCTGCCACTCGGCTGCCTCAAGTCGAGCAACAACTACGCCCACCTGGCGGCGCCCGGGATCGGGCTCAGCCTGCGTGACGCCAGCTGCAGCGGCGCCAAGACCAACCACATGACCGAACCGCAGAACGTCGAAATTGACGGGCCGAACCCGCCGCAGTTCAACTCGCTCGACGCGAGCACGACGGTCGTCTCGCTGACGATCGGCGGCAACGACATCGGCTTCTCCGAAGTCGCCGAGAGTTGCATCACCGTCAACCCCTTCAGCCATCCCTGCCTCGACAAATACGACGCCGGCGGGGTCGACCAGCTGAAAGCGCGGATCGATGCGACCGCGCCGAAAGTCGCGGCGGTCCTACAGGGGATCCACTCCCGCTCGCCCTCGGCGAAAATCTACGTCGTCAACTACCCGGCGATCTTTCCCGAGACCGGCTTCGGTTGCTGGCCGCAGATGCCGATCGGGTTCAGCGACGTTCCCTACCTGCGCTCGACCGAGCAGCGCCTGAACAGCATGCTGGCCACGCAGGCGGCGGCGAACGGCGCGACGCTGGTCAACTGGTACGCGGCCAGCATCGGCCACGATGCCTGCAAGTCGACCTCGACCCGCTGGGTCGAACCGCTCGTGCCCGGAAACGCGGCGGCCCCGATCCATCCCAACAAAACCGGAATGCAGGGCGGCGCCAACGCGCTCCTCGTGGCGGTGAAATAGTCGGGGGATGCGTATCGCCAGCCTCGTCCCCTCCGCAACCGAGATGCTCTTCGCGCTCGGCCTCGGAGGGGACGTGGTCGGCGTCACCCACGAGTGCGACTTCCCGCCGGCGGCGGCCGATCTGCCGCAGCTGACGGCGACGGTCCTGCCGGAGGGGCTCGATGCCGGTGAGATCGACGCCGCGGTGAAGCAGGTGGTCGGCGAAGGACGGGCGCTGTACACCCTCGACGAGGAGCGGCTGGCCGAGCTGGCGCCGGACCTGATCGTCACCCAGGCGGTCTGCGAGGTCTGCGCCGTCTCCTACGACGATGTAGTCGCGGTGGCGGCGCGTCTGCCGGGCAGGCCGCAGGTGCTGCAGCAGGACCCGAGCACCCTCGGCGAGGTGCTGGATGACCTGACCCGGCTGGGAGTTGCGGCTGGGATCGAGGAACAGGCAGCCTCGGTTCGCCGTGAACTCGAATTGCGCCTGGAGGCGGTCCGCGCCGCAGTTGCCGGCGCTCGCCGCCCGCGGGTCCTCGCGCTGGAGTGGCTCGACCCGCCCTTCCTCGGCGGCCACTGGGTCCCGGAGATGATCGAACTCGCCGGCGGAGATGACGTCATCGGCCGAGCAGGCGAGAAGTCGCCTCAGGCCGAGTGGGAGCAGCTGTCCGGCCTCGATCCCGACCTCGCCGTCGCAATGCCCTGCGGCTACTACCTCGAGAACTCCCGCGCCCAGGCGCTCGAGCACCGTGAGCGCCTCGCCTCGCTGGGCGCTCACCATGTCTTCGCGGTAGACGCCGCCTCGACCTTCTCCCGGCCCGGACCGCGCCTGGTCGACGGCGTCGAACTCCTCGCCCATCTCTTTCACCCCGATCGGGTGCAGGCACCGGGCGGCATCGGGTTCGGCGAGCTGCTCGCCCGCTAAATACTCAGCTGTTCTTGACTGGTGTTCCTTCTAGTGCTAGGAAAAGAGGGCACACACAAATGCGCCAGAGCAAGGAGAGAATGTAATGAAGCACTTCAAGTTGCTTGTCCCCACGGTAGCGATTGCAACCGCACTAATGCTGATCGGAGGGAGTTCCGCCTCGGCAACCGAGCTTTACTCAGGCAACACCACACTCGGGGTAGGGACCATCGGCCACGTGAGCATGGAGCCGGGGACTTCGGCAACCTTCACCGACACAGCGGGAAATCCCATTGACACATGCACCAAAACAACAGGTATTGGCCCTATGACTTCTCCTGGTAGTTCGACTACGACACCCAGAGGAGTAGTTGAAATCCTGACCAACGAAAACTGCACGCAGGTCACGAAAACCATTACTGGTGGTGAAGGTGAAATACATCACATCGCAGGTACCGACAATGGTACAGTCACAAGCATCGGCACGAAGGTCACAGTCTTTGTCTTTGGAATCACCTGCGTCTATGGCACCGGGGGCGGTACGGATTTGGGTGTCATGACAGGAACTACAGACACCACCACACACGCGACAATGGATGTCAACGCCATCATTAATGAGGCGGAACCGAAACAGTTCCTCTGCCCGGATACGAGCAAATGGGTCGGTAGTTACATCATTACAACGCCCACAGGTCTCAACGTGCGGGCTTCGTAGCCTCTTGCGATTTGGTCAAATCTCCCGCTCGTAGAAGAGCATCGGCGGCCCTTCGGGGCCGCCTTCTTTATTGGTGAAGCCCATGCTCTCGTAGAGGGCGCGGGCTGTGGTGTCGGTCTCGCCGGTGTTGAGGTCGATGCCGGTGGCGCCAGCTGCCCGGGCGAACTCAATCGTCCTCTCCAACAGCTGCCGTCCGATCCCCTGGCCGCGCAGGTCCGGCACGACATAGAGCTCCTGCAGATGCGCTTCTGTCTTTCCCGTCCAGACCGAGGAGCTGAAGCGCAACAGGGAGATTCCGTCGGGCCCTTGGCCAGCCAGCAGGACTGCCATCTCGCCCTGCTCAAGGAGGCGACGGGAGTGCTCGGTCAGCGGCTCATTCCCCGGCGTCGGTTCGTCGTACTCGCGATTGAAATCGTGGAGGAGACGGGCGATCTCCGCGGCGTCCGCCACGGTCGCCTCACGAATCGGTATCTCTGCTTTTGCCATGTCCCCAGTTTCCCTACCCGACGAAGTCCGCGCCGCCTGCGCCTGGGTTGCCGAGCGGGCAAGGTCCGTTCGCATCGCCGAGGCGGGGGTCGTGGCCTACGCCGCCGATTTGCGTGAGCTTCCGCCGCCGGATACCGCGGAAGAATCCCGGCGCGGCCCCGAAGCGGCGGCTGCCTTCGCGATCTGCATGAACGCGATCAACTTCGGCTCGGGCTGGTGGCCGACCGTCCAAAAGCGTGGGGGGCTGCGAGATCAACTCACCACTTGTGGACTCAGAACTCGTAGGAGCGCGCCTGGCTGTGGCGCTCTACCGCTAGCTCTACCAGGCGGTCGCAGAGTTCGGGGTAGTCGATTCCGGTCGCCTCGAAGAGCTTGGCGTAGACGCTGGTGGCGGTGAAGCCGGGCATCGTGTTGATCTCGTTGACGAGGACGGTGCCGTCGGGCTCGACGAAGAAGTCGCAGCGGGCGAGTCCTGAGCAGCCGGCGAGGGTGAAGACCTCGACGGCGAGCTCGCGGACGCGCTCGACGGCCTCGTCGCCGATCGGGGCAGGCACTCGCAGCTCCATCCCGCCCTCGGTGTACTTGGCCTCGAAGTCGTACCAGGCGGCGTGGGCGACGATCTCCCCCGGCAGCGAGGCTCGGGGCTCGGTGTTGCCGAGGACCGAGCACTCGACCTCGCGGCCGGCCGCCGGCGCCTCGACGATCACCCGCGGGTCGTGGCGCAGCGCCAGCTCGACCGCGGCGTCAAGCTCGTCCAGCTTCTCGACCCGGGTGATGCCGACGCTGGACCCCATCCGCGAAGGCTTCACCCAGAGCGGCAGCTCCATCTGCTCGCAGCGCCCCCACCAGTCGCTGCCCTCGACCGCAGTGAACGCCACCTGCGGCACCCCGTGGGCGGCGAATAGGCGCTTCAGCGTCAGCTTGTCCATGCAGATCGCCGAGGCGAGGACGTCGGAGCCGACATAGGGGACGTCGAGCCACTCGAGCAGCCCCTGGATGCTGCCGTCCTCGCCGAAGGCGCCGTGGAGCGCCGGGAAGACCGCGTCGGCGCCGAGCAGCCCACCTCCCGGAACCAGCTCGACCGCCCCACCCGCGGCGCTCCAGCCGCCATCGCGGGCGATCGTCACCTCGACGGTCTCGTGTCCCGCCTCGCGCAGGCCCCGTGCGACCGCGGCACCGGAGCGCAGCGAGACATCGTGCTCGGAGGAGCGCCCGCCGGCAAGGACGGCGACCTTCACCCCGTCGTCCCTTCTTCTTCGGTTTCGACCGCCTGCTTGCCGACCGTGATCGTCACCGTCGCGCCCGGTTCCTGCTCTGAGCCCGGCGTCGGGAACTGGTCGATGACGCGGCCGACCTGGCTCGGCACTCCGGTTTCTTCTTCTTCGACGCTGGGGGTCAGCCCGGCAGCGCGGACCGCTTCCACCGCTTCGCGGCGTTCCTTGCCGATCACGTTCGGCACCTTCGCCGTTTCTTCGCCGCTGGAGATGACGATCGCCACCGTCGCCCCCGGTTCGACCAAGCTGCCGGCGTCCGGCGACTGCTGGATCACCCGCCCCTTCGGTTCCGAGCTTTCTTCTTCGGAGATGCTGGGTTCGAGGCCGCGGCTGCGGATCCGCTGCACCGCCTCTTCGCGCTGGCTGCCGACCAGCACCGGGACCTTGATCTGCTTCGGGCCGCGGGAGACGAAGAGGGTGACCGTCGAGCCTTTGGTCGCGGTGTTGCCGCCGCCCGGTTCTGAGCGGATCACGACACCGGACTTGACCGAGTCGGAGTTGACCCGTTCGACCGCCGCTTCGAAGCCGGCAGCTTCGAGTTCTTCGTTCGCTTCTTCTTCGCCGAGTCCCGCGGTCGAAGGCACCTTGGCGCTCCCCGGGCCGCTGCTGACCGTCAGGTCCACCGCCGGCTTCGAGCAGAAGAAGGTGATGAAGGCGCAGTCTTCGGAGGCCTGGTTGGCCGGCGGTGCGGCGGCTGGATCCTGCTCCAGCACTTCGTTGGCGGGCGCTTCGCGCTCGACCCGGTTCACCTCGCCGACCGAGAAGCCCTTCTGTTCGAGCAGGGTGATCGCAACGTTCAGCTGATTGCCGGTGACCGCGGGTACCTGGGTCGTCGTGTCGCGGGTCAGCGCCAGCCCGACGAGGATTCCGATCACGATCGCCGCAGCCAGCAGCGCCCAGAGTTTCCAGTTGCGGTCGTCCTCCTCGGACTCCTCCTCCACCGGGACGCCGACGATCGGCGGGGCCGCCGCGAAGGCCGCCGTCTGCTGCCCCACCCCGGGGTCTTTGAGCGCCGCGTCGAGCGCGGCGATGAAGGCGTCGGCGCTCTGGAAGCGCTGCCCCGGCTCCTTCTCCAGCGCCCGCATCACCACCGCGTCGAGCGCCGGGGAGACCTGCGGGTTGATCGAGCTCGGTCGCAACGGCGTCTCGGCGACCTGTTTCATCGCGATCGCGACGGCGCTGTCGGCCTCGAAGGGAACCCGCCGGGTCAGCGCCTCGTAGAGGATGACGCCGATCGAGTAGAGGTCGGAGACGGGGGTGACTTCGAAGCCCTGCGCCTGCTCGGGCGAGAGGTACTGCGGGGTCCCCATCACCGAGCCGGTCTGGGTGATGTCCGAGACGCCGGCGCGGGCGATGCCGAAGTCGGTGACGACCGCCTTGCCCTCGCCGTCGACGATCACGTTCTGCGGCTTCAGGTCGCGATGGACGATCCCGTTGCGGTGGGCGAAGCGCGCCCCCTCGAGCACCTGACGTATCAGCGCCACCGCCTGGTCGGGACTGAGGCCGCGGTCGATCAGCTCCTTCAGCGTCGGCCCCTCGACGTAGCGCATCGCGATGTAGTTGACGTCGTCGTCGGAGCCGCGGTCGTAGACGGCGACGATGTTCGGGTGCTGCAGTCCGGCGGCATGCTCGGCCTCGCGCTGGAAGCGGCCGACGAACTCCTGGTCCTGGAGGAAGCGTCGGTGCAGAACCTTCAGCGCCACCTGCCGCTGCAGATGGGTGTCCTCGGCCAGCCAGACGTCGGCCATGCCGCCACTGCCGAGCCGGCGCAACACCCGGTAACGGTTATCGACGACGCTTCCCTCGCTGACCTCAGCCACCGTTCCTCCTCATTCCTCGTTCAGGATCGTTTCCGCGACGTCGGCGAAGATCGGCGCCGCGACGTCATTTCCAAACTGTTCGGTGCACTCGACCGAGGCCGCGATCGCGATCTTCGGATTGTCGGCGGGAGCGAAGCCGATGAACCAGGCCTGGTTCTCGTTTTCGCCGCCGCCGCAGGCCGCGTTGCCAGGCGTTTCCGCGGTGCCGGTCTTGCCGGCCACCGGGACGCCGGAGATCGATGCGTTGGTGCCGGTCCCTTCGCTGACCACGCCTTCCATCGCCGTCGTCAGCTCTTCCGCGGTTTCGGCGCTGACCGGCTTGCTGTAGACGGAGGGGTTCATCGTGTCGACGGTGCGGCCGTCGGGATCGACAACCCGCTTCCAGATCTGCGGCTTCATCAGCTCACCTTCGTTGGCGACGGCTGCCGCGACCTGCGCCATCTGCAGGGGAGTTGCCAGCAATCGCTCCTGGCCGATCGCGACGCGGGCGAGGTCGACCGGGTCGTCAACGGTCAGCAGTTCTTCGTTTTCGAGATCCCAGACCCCGCTCTTTGCCACCTCTTCTTCGGGCAGATCTATAGCCGGGGTCGCGTTGAAACCGAACCGTTCCATGTATTCGAACAGGGTGTCGTTGCCGAGCTGCTGGCCGAGCTGGCCGAACCAGGTGTTGACCGAGTGGGTCAGCGCCGTATCCAGCGAGATCGAGCCGAAGTCTTCGTTGAAGTCGTTCTGCAGCGGCGTTCCTTCGACTTCCAGCGTGCCCGGCGCGTTGATCGTCGTTTCCGGCGTGATCGCGCCGCTGTCGAGGCCCGCCGCGGCGGTCACGACCTTGAAAGTAGAACCGGGCGGGTAGAGCCCTTGCGTCGCCCGATTCACCAGGGGCCTTTCGATGTCGCTGTGGTTCAACTTTCCCAGTTCGTAGGGAATTCGGTTCGGGTCATAAGGCGCGTTGGATGCCATCACCTTGACCGCGCCGGTGCTGGGTTCGATCGCGACCACCGCGCCGAAGCCCTGTTCCTCGAGGTCAGTCAGCGCCACCCGCTGCGCTTCGGTGTCGATGCTGGTGACGATGTCGTCGCCTTCCTGGGTGTGGCCCAGGAGTTCGTCGGCGATCGAGCTGAACTCCGACCCTTCGCCAATCAGTTCGGCGTTGTGGAACCGCTCGAATTCGGAGTTCCCTTGGCGGACGAAGTTGTAGCCGATCGGGTGGCCGAAGAGGCTGCCTTCGGGGTAATGGCGTACGTAGCGAAGCCCCGAGCCGTGGCCCTTGGGTCGCGAGACCGCGATCACGGTGCCGTCGGCGGCGAGGATCCGGCCGCGGGGAATCTGCTGCTGCTCGAAAAGCGGCCGCCTGTTCACTTCTTTTTCCTTCAGCGCTTCGGCGTCGAAGACCGACCAGTAGGACGTGAACCCGATCAGAACCCCGAAGAGGACGACGATGAAGGCGAACAATTGGACGATCTGCCTGTTCACGCCGGCACCCCCAACGCAGCGGCCCGCCCTGCCGGTTCGACGGCTTCACGCCGGGCGCGATCGGAAATCAGCAGCAGCAACGCGAGCAGGACGAAGTTGGCGACGATCGAGCTGCCGCCGTAGCTGATGAACGGCAGGGTGACGCCGGTCAGCGGGATCACCCGGGTGACGCCGCCGATGATCACGAAGGCCTGGATCGCGAACACCGAGCTGAGGCCGACCGCCAGCAGCTTCGAGAACCCGTCGCTCGCCAGCAGCGCGATCTTGAACCCGCGGGCCGTCACCAGCAGGTAGACGAGGACGACGCCGACCGCGCCGAAGAGGCCGACCTCGTTGACGATCAGCGAGTAGATCGTGTCGGTCTGCGCCGCCGGCAACATCGTCTGGTTCGTGCCCGGGACCGTGATCAACGCCTGGCCGAAGCCTTTGCCGAAGAGGCCGCCGTCAGCCTGAGCGAAAATCGAATTGAGGATCTGGTACCCGGTGTTTTCCGGGTCGCTGTAGGGGTGGAGCCAGATCTCGACCCGGTCGTGGACGTGGGGCACGGTGCTGGCGAAGAACCAGGCACCGACCAGGAACATCGCCATCCCGATCACGACGAAGGAGAAGCGCCCCGTCGCCACGTAGAGCAGGGAGAGGAAGGCGGCGAAGAACATCAGCGAGCTGCCGAGGTCGCGGATGAAGACGAGCATAAACATCGAGGCGCCCCAGACGACCAGCAGCGGTCCGAAGTGCTTCAACGGCGGCAGCGTCACCCCGAGCACGCGGCGGGCGCCGACGATCAGCACCTCGCGGTTCTCGCGCAGGTAGCTGGCGAGGAAGACGATGATCGCGATCTTGGTGAACTCGGCCGGCTGGAAGGCGATCGGGCCGAACTTGACCCCGAGATAGGCGCCGTTGACCTGCTGTCCGATCCCCGGCACCCGCGGTGCCAGCAGCAGCGCCAGCCCGGCGATCGCGATCGTGTAGCGGTAGCGCTCGAGCACCTCATAGTCGCGCAGGAACTGGATCGTCAGCGCGAAGAGAATCAACCCGAGGACGAACCAGTTGGCCTGGTCGCGGGCCAGGGTTTCGTCGATCCGGTAGATCATCACCAGCCCGAAGGCGGTCAGGGTGGCGACCAGCGGGAAGAGGTAGGGGTCGGCGTTGGGGAGGCGGATCCGCAGGTAGATGTGGGTCGCCAGACAGATCGCCAGAAAGTAGGCGCCGTAGACGAGGCTGAGGTTGCCGAGCTGGTCGTTCTCCTGCGAGAAGACCCCGGCGAACCCTGCCGTGAGCAGGATCGCGACCGGAACCAGGGCGAGCAGCTCCCGGTTCCTGGCCGACGTCAACGAAGCCCCTCGGACTTTTCGATGTCTTCGATCAGCGAGGCGGCGTCGTCGCGCGAGCGCAGCTTGTGGCCGGTGACCGAGTCCTGGCGCTTGGCGGGCAGCGATTCGGTCTGGATCGGGCTGGCGTAGCGCTCCGAGTAGAGGTCGATCCCGAACGGCAGCTCATACGGCGCGCCGCGGTAGAGCGCGACCCGGCCGGAGTGGTCGGTGCCGAGGAACCAGATCTGGCGGTTGCCGTACCAAGCCCCGAAGGCGACGGCGGCGATCACGAGCAGCGCGGCAAGCACCTTCAGCGCCGTGCGCAAACGGTGACTCTGTGGCCGCGCCTGGATCTCCTCCTGGCGCTTGCGGGCGGCCTCGGCGGCGGCGCGGCGGCGGACCTCGGTCGCGCTCAGGCCGGCCTCCTCGGCGCTGGAGCCGAGGAGCGTCGCGCCCTCGTCCGCTCCCCCCCGCGGGTTGCCGGCGGCGGGCGCCGCGGTGTCCTCGACCCGGAAGGTGACGACGGTGATGTTGTCGCGGCCGCCGGCCCGGTTGGCTTCGTCGATCAGCGCCCGCACCGCCGCGTCCAGCGAGGTGGCGCGCGCGAGGATACGGCCGATCGCCTCGTCGTCGAGCATCGTCGTCAGCCCGTCGGAGCAGATCAGGAAGACATCGCCGTCCTGGGCGGGGACCGTCTGCACGTCGACCTGGACCTCGGGTTCGGGGCCGAGGGCGCGGGTGATGATCGAGCGCTGCGGATGGTCCTCCGCCTGGGCGTCGGTGATCTGGCCCTTGCGCCGCATCTCCTCGACCAGCGAGTGGTCGCGGGTCAGCTGCTCGAAGCGACCGCCGCGCAGGCGGTAGGCACGGCTGTCGCCGACATGGCCGATCGCCACCGTCTCGGTCTCGAGGTCGACGATCGCGGCGGTCGTCGTCGTCCCCATCCCGGCCAGGCCCGGGTCCTTGCGGGCGAGCTCGTGGATCGTCCGGTTCGCGGCCTCGATCGTCTCCTCCAGCATCCGCTCCGGGGGACCGGCCGGCAGCTCGCCGGCGAACGACTCCGCCGCGGCTTTGGAGGCGACCTCGCCGGCCTGCGCCCCGCCCATCCCGTCGGCGACGACGAACAGGGGCGCCCGGGTGAAGTAGGAGTCCTCGTTGGCGTTGCGCTGGCGACCGGTGTCGCTGCGCACGGCCTCCTCGGCGATCCGCAGGGTCATCCGCTCACCCACCGACCTCGAGGCGGAAGACAGTGTCGCCGATCTGCACGGTGTCGCCGTCGATCAGCTCCGCCTCCCCCTGCAGCGTCGCCCCGTTCAGCAGAGTGCCGTTGGTCGAGTTCATGTCCTCGACGAAGAACCGTCCTTCGCGGGAGAAGACCCGGACGTGGATGCTGGAGGCGTAGCGGTCGTCGATCTGCACGTCGGCGTCCTTCGAGCGGCCGATCGAGAGACCCCCGATCAGGTCGAAGCGATGGTTGCGCTCGAGGCCCCCGCCGCGCTCGGCGATCAGCCAGCCGTCCGGGCCCCGCGCCGGTTCGCCGAAGACCGGTGCAGCGTGGAATCCGGTCGCGTCGGGAGCCGGGGCCACGGTCCGGCGCAGGTCCTTGAAGGCGCTCCGCGCGATCACGAGCACGAACAGGTAGAGGACGGCCAGGAAGCCGAACTTCAGCGCGACGCTTATGGGGTCGTAGTCCACGCCCCCGCACCTTAATGAGGGCGGCAGCCGCCGCTACTGCTCGATGTCGAAGGTGAAGGAAGTGGTGCCGACGGTGACCTGGTCGCCGGGGCTGAGCCGGGTCGAGGGGACGCGGCGGCCGTTGACCTTGATCCCGTTGGTGGAGCCGAGGTCGACGATCTGCCAGTCGCCGTTCTCGCCCCGTCGTAGCTCGGCGTGGCGGCGTGAGACGTTGGGGTCGGAGAGCACGCACTCGACCGACTTCGAGCGCCCGATCGTCGCCCGCGGCCCGTCGAGGACGTAGCGGCGATCGCCGAGCGAGACGACGGCGCGGGTCGAGACCAGCGCCCCGACCGCCTCCTCCGGGCGTTTCGGCCGGCTGCGGTCGCGCTCGCGCACGGCCGAGTAGACCATCGTGTGGCCCTCTTCCCCTTGTTCAGGGGCCTGGCCCTCGTGCGAGGGCGGCTTCACCAGCCGCGTCTGGATCCCGAACTCCCCCAGCCGCAACCGCTCGTCGGTGTCGAACTCGACCGCCGGCCGGGTCAGCAGGTCGTAGCCGCGCTTGCGCGCGTGCTCCAGCAGGTATCCCGACAGCTCCTGCTCGAGCGAGCGCTCGTAGCCTTCGAGCTTGTTGCGGTCCTGCTTGGAGAGGAAGACCGTGTACTCGTTGGGGACGTAGACCCGCTGCACCGAGGCGGTCTTGTGAGCGTCCATTTCCTTCGCCAGTTTGCGCGCCAGTTCGACCGGCTGCACCTCGGAGCTGAAGGCACGGCTGAAGACCCCCTCGACGAGGCCTTCGAACATCGACTCCAAACGACTGAGAGCGCCGATGGGGAGATCCTAGAGATCGCTCGTCGCGGTGACGATCACGGCAGCACTGCGCCGTGGAGCGCGAGAAAGCCACCAAGGGCGGTCGCTGCGGCAAGGACACTGAGACGGCTGAGGACACCGGCGCGCGAGGAGCCGGTCACGTGGTCGCTGAGTTCATCGAGGCCGTCCTCGATCGCCGTCCCCAGCTCCTCAAGCGAGGGGCGGTGGCGGGCGCGGGCCGAGAGGCAGGCGTCGACCGTCTCGCTCAGCTCGCGCGGCAGGTCGGGGCGCAGGCGTCGCAGCGGCCGCACCCGGTCGCCGATCGCCCGCGCGGTTGCGGCGGGGGTGGAGCGCCGGTGCGGGTTCTCGCCGCTCCAGCACTCGTAAAGGGTCAGCGCCAGCGAGTAGACGTCGGCCTCGGGGCCGGCCGGCTTGCCCTCGGCCTGCTCGGGGGCCATGTAGGCGAGGGTGCCGACCACGTCGCCGACGGCGGTCAGGGGGGAGTCGTCGGCCAGGTGGGCGACGCCGAAGTCCATCAGCTTCGCCCGCGGCTCGGCGTCCTCGATCACCTGCACGTTCTGCGGCTTGATGTCGCGGTGGACGACGCCGCGCGAGTGGGCGTGGTCGAGCGCCTCGCAGAGGTCGGCGCCGATCTCGCCGATCTCGCGGTCGGACAGCTCGCCGGCGTTGGCCAGGCGGGCCAGGGTCGAGCCCTCGACCAGCTCGGTCACCAGCAGCGCGTTGCCGTCCTCCTCCCCCAGCTCATAGAGGGTGACGATCCCCGGATGGTTGAGCCGCGCCGCAGCCTGGGCCTCGCGCAGAACCCGCCGTCCCGCCTCGCCCTGCTGCTCGATCGCCTTCACCGCCACCGGCCGCTCGAGGCGGCCGTCCCAGGCCTCGTAGACGACGCCGAAGCCGCCGCTGCCGATGCGGCGCTCGATCAGGAAGCGGTTGAGAACGAGTGAGCCGACCATCGCACTTCCCACTTCGCCGGTAAAAGATGCCTTCCTGCACTCCGCGGGTTGGGCACTCCGCCTGGGAAAAAGGCACCGTTTGCGGGGTCTCCTAGCGGTACGGCCACCGCAGGCTTCATACTCTCGCCCCCGTGGAGGACTTCACCTCACGACGCCCGCCTCGGCGCGAGCGACCCGAACGCCGACCGGAGCGCCAGCAGATCATGCTGCGACGCGGCCTCGCCCTGGGCGGCGGCCTAATCCTGCTGATCCTGATCGTCCTCGGGGTCAAGGGCTGCCTCGACGCCCGCGCCAACCGCAAGCTCAGCGACTACGCCCGCAACGTCACCCAAATCGTCGAAGAGACGCAGCAGACCAGCGAATCGTTCTTCACCAAGCTCGAGGAACCGGGCAGCGAATCGGTCACCGACTTCGTCGAACAGGTCAACGCCGATCGCAGCGCCGTCGACAGCCAGGCGAGCCGGATCGACGACCTCGGCGCTCCCGGCGACATGTCGCACGCCCAGTCCAATCTCGAGTTGAGCTACCAACTGCGGGCCAGCGCGATGGACGAAATCGCCGAAAAGATGAGCACCGCGCTGGCCGACAACGGCGCCGCCAAGGCGACGGCGACGATCGCCAAACAGATGCAGAAGCTGCTCGCCTCCGACGTGATCTACGAACAGGTGGTGCGGCCCGAAGTCGACGGCGTCCTCGCCGACAACGGGATCTCCGACTCCGACCTGCCGGAAAGCACCTTCCTCGCCAGTGAAAAATGGCTCGAAGAAAGTGCCGTCAGCAGCGCGCTCGGGGCGATCAGCGGCGAAGAAACCGCGGGCGTCTCCGGCGTCCACGGAACCGAACTCGCGGGCGTCTCCGTCAACGGCACCGAACTGATCGAAGGCGCCCCAACCACGATCGCCGGCGAAGAAGGCGCCGAAGTCGAAGTCAGCGTCACCAATTCGGGCGAATCGACCGAGAACGGCGTCAACGTCGCTGTCACCTACGAAGGCAACACGGTGAAGGGCGAAATCGACGAACTCCCGCTCGGCGAAACCGGCACCGCGCTGATCCCGCTGACGCCGACGCCGAGCGGTGAAGTGACGCTGGAAGTCGAAGTCGAAGCGGTGCCGGGCGAGCATCTGACCGAAAACAACGAAGCGGTCTACACGCTGTTGATCGAATAAGCGTAGGGAGGGTCCGGGGTGATCCCTACCGGACGCCTTCGGCTGAGTGTCCGTACGGGATCACCCCGGACCCTCCACGCGACGCGACCCTCTGCTTTGATCAGCAGATGAAAATCGCTTACCTCGGGCCAGCTGGGACCTTCACGGAGGATGCTCTTGGTGAGGCGCTGCCGGAGGGTGGCTATGAGCCCTTGCGGACGGCGACTATCCATGACGCGATCCTTGCGGTTGAGCGCGGTGAGGCCGAGCGGGCGCTGGTTCCGATCGAGAACTCGATCGAGGGCTCGGTTCGACCGACTCTCGACACCCTCGCCTTCGAGGCCAGCTCGGTGACGATCGCCGGTGAGCACGACTACCGGGTCCGGGTCCACCTGATCGCCCGCCCGGGGACCAGTGCCGAGGACGTCGAGGCGGTCCTCTCCCACCCCCAGCCGCTGGCCCAGTGCGCGCAGTTTCTGCGCGAGACCTTCGCCGGCGTCGAACTTCGCAGCGTCAGCAGCACCGCGGCGGCGGTGCGGATGGTGAGCGAGTCGGGGCGGCCCTGGGCGGCGCTTGGAGCACGTGCCGCGGCCGCGCTCTACGACTGCGAGCTGCTGCTGGAGGGGGTCGAGGACTCCGACGACAACGTCACCCGCTTCGTCTGGATCGCCCCGCAGGGCGCCGAGCTGAGCGGCGACGGGAGCTGGAAGACCTCGCTCGTCTTCTCCGAGCTCGGCGCCGACCACCCCGGCGCCCTGGTTGACGCGCTCGCCGAGTTCTCCAGCCGCGCGATCAACCTCTCCCGGATCGAGTCCCGACCCCTGCGCCAGGGCCTCGGCCGCTACATGTTCTTCTGCGATCTGGAGGGGAAAGCCGACGATCCGGCCGTCGTCGAGGCGATCGCCCAGCTGCGTACCAAAGCCGATTCGGTGCGGGTCCTCGGCTCCTATCCGCTGTCCTGACGGGGGACGGGCGCCCAGCGCCCTACAATTCTTTTCCAGCATGGCCAGGGTTCTGGTACTCAACGCGACGTATGAGCCGATCAACGTCTGCACGTTGAGACGAGCTGCTGTCCTACTTCTGAAGGAAAAGGCCGAACTGCTGGAGCAACGGCGGGGCGCCGCGCTGCACTCCGAGCACATGACGATGGAGCGCCCGGACGTGATCCGCCTCGTCAACTACGTCCGCATCCCGCGTGAGGCCCACCGCCGCAAGATCACCCGCCGCGCCGTCCTCGCCCGCGACTCCTGGACCTGCCAGTACTGCGGCTCGACCAAAGCCGGCCTCACCGTCGACCACGTCATTCCCCGCTCGCGCGGCGGCAAGTCGGTCTGGGAGAACATCGTCGCCGCCTGCGCTCCCTGCAACCGCCGCAAGGGCAACCGCCTCCCGCGCGAGATCCAGATGCACCCGGCGACGACCCCGAAGGCGCCGCCGGCGACTGTCTTCATCCAGGTCGCCAGCCCGAAGATCCCGGCCGCCTGGGAGCAGTACTTACCGCAGGCCGCTTAGCGGCCGAGGAGGCTTCTGGGTACGGGCCTAGAACCTCGCTCTGATGAATGCGAGGGCCGGCGGGACTAAACGCGTGGTCACGGCTGCCGCGACTGCGGCGCTGCTGATCTTTGCCGCGCTTCCCGCCTCTGCGGGCGCGCGCAGCGGCGTCTGGCTTGAGCCCACCTCCGCCCATGCGGCAAGCGAGTTCTGGACGGTTGCCCGGATGCGGGCCGCGAAGCCGCTCGAGCTGAACCGCCCCACCCCACAGGTTCGCTCGGGGGGGCGTCATGACGGGCATGGCAAGTCCCGTCGGATCGCCGTACGGCTCGGAACCTTCGGCTCCGACTTCGAACAGGTGGCCGACCCGACCACGCCTGAATTCCGCGTCAACGGAGCGATCTTCATCTCCTTCGGGATCTTCGGCTACGCCCGCTGCTCCGGCACCGCGGTGCGCTCGCGCAATGCCAGCGTCGTCATCACCGCCGGCCACTGCATCAACAGCGGCGGCAAGCGCGGGCGCTGGTTCGCCGGCAACGGCGTCTTCGTCCCCGGCTACCGCTTCGGCCAGCGGCCGTTCGGCGTCTTCCCCGCCCGCTACATCGACACGACCAAGCAGTGGCGTGCCAACGGCAGCGAGAACTTCGACGTCGGGGCGATGGTAGTCGGGCGCAACGAGGCCGGCGAAAAGCTCGTCGACGCAGTCGGCGGGACGAAGATCGCCTGGAACCTGAAGGCGAACCAGACCTTCGACATCCACGGCTACCCGGCCGAAGAACCGTTCGACGGCGAAACGCAGCGGATCTGCCGGGGGACCCGGTTCCTCGGCCACGACGTCAACTCCTTCGCCTTCCCCGGCCCGCTCAACCTGGCGGTCGCCTGCGGGCTGACCGGCGGTGCCTCGGGCGGCGGCTGGACGATCGAAGGCAACACGCTCAACAGCGTCACCGACTACGGCTACTTCGACGAACGCTCACCCGCCTTCGGCCCCTACTTCGGCAACGAAGTCCGCCGCCTCTTCGGTCGCGCGGCGAGGGTGCGATGAAGCCACGGCTCACTCTCCTGGTCCTGGTCACCGCGGCGCTCGTCGCCGCCTCGGCCCTTCCCACCGCGACCGGATCCGGCCTGCAACGCGTTCACCGGCGCGTCGTCGCTCCTCCGGTGAGGCTGCTGCCACCCCTGCCGCCGAGCAAGCTGTTCAGCCAGCACGGCAAGGCGGTCGCCCCGACCCCGTTCTTCCGCTCCGGCTTCGTGCTCAACGCCGACGGCTACAAGGTCGGCGTCAGCACCTTCGGCAGCGCCGTCTTCCTCGAGGTATGGCGCAGCCGCAATCACCAGCGGATACAGACCGCCTACCTGGCCCGCGGCGTCGCCAGGCCGGAACAGCTGCAGGCGACCTTCGGCCACTTCGGCAAGGTGAAGATGCGCTTCCGCGAATCCCACAACCGCACCTGGATCAGGCAGCGGCGGACCTGTCGCGGCGCCAACCGCTTCATCAAGCGCCACGGCGTCTTCCGCGGCAACCTCCGCTTCAAGGGCGAAGGCGGCTACGTCTCGATCCGCGTCCACCGGGCCAAGGGAGCGGTCGTCGTCGAGGCGCCCAAGTGCCGGCATCGGCACGGTGGAGGTGGTGGGTTCAACCTTCCCTTCGGCAACTTCTCCCAGCCGAAGTCGGCGCTGCTGGCAATCGACCGCGAAGGCGTCGACTCGACCGCCTTCCTCGCGATCGAAGACAAGCGGAGCACCCTCTTCGTCGCCAGCAAGGAAGAGTCGCGTGGCAAGCTCGCGATCGCGCGCCTCGCAGTCGTCCGCAAGCGAAGCGAGGTCCGGATCAACGAAGCCCTCACCTCCGCCAACCTCTCACCCCCCTCCCCGTTCCACGGCAAGGGCAGCTACCGAGCCGCCCCCGACGGCAGCACCGCCTGGTCGGGCAGCCTCAGCGTCAACTTCCCCGGCACCCCGCGCTTCCCGCTGACGGGCCCGAGCTTCGAAACGTTCCTCGAAGTCCCGTTCTAGGGCGACTCGGCGGCGGCGTCGCCGTTAGCGCCGTCAGCATCGACGCCATCCGCTGAGGCCTCGGGCGCTTCAGGAGCCTCGGGCATCTCGACCTGGCCGTTGCCCTCGGGCTCGGCGCCTGCCTCGTCGTCGGACTCGACCACCAGGGCGACGGCGCTGACGCGGTCGTCGTCCTTGATGTTCATCACTTTGACGCCCTGGGTCGAGCGGCCCATCTGCGAGATGCCGCTGACGGAGGTGCGCTGGACCATCCCGTTCTGGGAGATGAAGAGCAGCTCCTGGTGTTCGCCGACGATCAGGGCGCCGGCGAGGCCGCCCTTCTTCTCCGTCATCTTCACAGTGAGGACGCCTTTCGTGCCGCGGCCCTTGACCGGATACTCGGCGACCGGGGTGCGCTTGCCGTAGCCGTTCTCGGTGACGATGAAGAGTTCGGTGTCGTTGCGGGCGACGTCCATCGCCAGCACCCGGTTGTCCTTGCCGGCGACGTTCATGCCTTTAACGCCGCTGGCGGGGCGGCCCATCGTCCGCACTTTCTCCTCGGAGAAGCGGCAGGCGTGGCCGGAGTGGGAGACCATCAGGATGTCGTCTTCGCCCGAGGTCAGCCGCACCTGGACCAGCTCGTCGTCGTCGCGGATCTTGATCGCGATGATCCCGTCGGCGCGGATCGGCGTGTTGTAGGCGAGGAACTCAGTTTTCTTGATCTGGCCCTCGGCGGTGGCGAAGGCGAGGTATTTGTTCTCTTTGAAGTCCCGGGTCGGGATCACCGCCATCACCTTCTCGCCTTCGCGCAGCGGCAGCAGGTTGTTCAACGAGCTGCCTTTGGCGTTGCGCTGACCCTCCGGCAGCTCGTAGACCTTGAGCCGGTAGACCTTGCCGCGGTTGGTGAAGAACAAGAGGAAGTCGTGGGTCGAGCTGATGTGGAGGTGGGCGATGTAGTCGTCCTCTTTCAGGTTCATCCCCATCACCCCGACGCCGCCGCGATGCTGCTGGCGGTAGGTGGCGAGCGGCAGCCGCTTGACGTAGCCGGAGGCGGTCAGCGAGATCACCATCTGCTGGTCGGCGATCATGTCCTCGATCCCGACGTCGCCCTCGAAGTGGGCCAGCTCGGTGCGGCGGGCGTCGCCGTAGGCCTCGACGATTTCGGCCAGCTCGTCCTTGACCAGGGCCATCACCCTGGCTTCGTCGCCGAGGATCGCTCGCAGCTCGCCGATCCGCTCCATCAGGTCGGCATGCTCGGCCCGGACTTTGTCGGCCTCGAGCGCGGTCAGGCGCTGCAGGCGCATGTCGAGGATCGCCTGCGCCTGCTCGCGCGAGAGTTCGAAGTTCTCGATCAACCCGTCGCGGGCGGCATCGGGGTCGCTCGAGGCGCGGATCAGTTTGATCACCGCGTCGAGGTTGTCGAGCGCCACCAGCAGGCCCTCGAGGATGTGGGCGCGCGCCTCGGCGCGGCGCAGTTCGTACTGGGTGCGGCGGGTGACGACCTCGCGCTGGTGGTCGACGTAGTGCTCGATCAGCTCTCGCAGGCTCAGCGTCCGCGGCACGCCGTCGACCAGGGCCACCATGTTGGCCCCGAAGGTCGACTGCATCGACGTTTTTTTGTAGAGGTTGTTGAGGACCACCTTGGCCGGCGGCCCACCGCGTTTCAGCTCGATCACGAGCCGCATCCCGGAGCGTTCGTCGCTCTCGTCGCGAAGGTCGGAGATGCCCTCGAGTTTTTTATCGCGGGCGAGGTCGGCGATCTTGGTGATCAGGCCGCCTTCTCCCCCTTCTTGACCATGAACGGGAGCTCGGTGACGATGATCGCCTCCTTGCCCCCCTTCAACGGCTCGACGTGGGCGCGGGCGCGGACCTTGATGCTGCCGCGGCCGGAGGCGTAGGCATCGCGGATCCCCTCGCGGCTCATCAGACCGCCACCGGGGAAGTCCGGTCCCTTGATGTACTCCATCAACCCGGCCAGGTCGATCTCCGGATCCTCGATGTAGGCGGCGACCGCGCCGGCGACCTCGGTCAGGTTGTGCGGCGGGATGTTGGTCGCCATCCCGACCGCGATCCCGGAGGTGCCGTTGACCAGCAGGTTTGGGAACCGCGCCGGCAGAACCTGCGGCTCCTGCGTCGATTCGTCGTAGTTGGGACCGAAGTCGACGGTGTCGGCGTCGATGTCCCGCAACATCTCCGTCGCCAGACGACCGAGGCGCGCCTCGGTGTTGTGACTGACGAAACCATTGGTGAGGAAGGAGTGATCGTCGCTGTCGACCCGAATTGAATAAACGGGCTGCACGCCGGCCGGAGTGACCGACTCGACCTCGGCGTAGAAATAGTCGCCGCTGACGAGAGGCTCGATGACGTCCCGTACCTCCGGCGACTCGATCCGCTCCATGATCGCCGTCCCACCCTGCTCCCAGCGGTCGATGCGGTCGATGTTGTGGCGACGCAGCCAGGCGGCGTCGCCGTCGGCCGCCGATTCCTCGCGCACGTAGCTGGAGAGGAAGGGGACGTGGTCTCTACTCAGGGCGCGACTGCTGTGCGGTATCTGCGCCAAGTCTGCGCTGAGCTTCGCCTGCTTGACGCCGAGGAAGCCGACGTTCCGCTCGAAGATGCGGGCGTCACGGCGGTTGCTGATCACGACCTTGTGCTCGCCCTTCTCGTAGCGGCAGATGCGCGAGACGACACCGGCTTCGAGCAACAGAATCTGGACGTCACGCGCCAGTTGCTCGCTGTAGGTTGAGTAAGAGATCTGGATCGTTTTCCGGGGCAGGAGAGAGGACGATCCATCACCGGTGAAGAGTGCGCGAAGGAACTCGCGCTTCAGCGCCGGCGTTCCATGCCAGACGAACTCCGGGACTACCTTCTCCCGAGCCGCCCCGCGGATCTCGGCCAGCGGAGAACGACGGAACCAATCGAGGTTCTGGACATCCAGCTCATGCAGCAGGCTGCCCGATCGAATCCGGCGCGAGTACACATACCTCCGCCCGCCCACGATCGCGTCGTAGGCCGCGACCACGGCATCGAAGAACTCTTTGTCGATGTTGTTGAATCCAAGCCGCTTCTGGCCGATCCATCCCTCTGAGACGAGGGCACCGGCAAGCAGCGCGAGTTGCCTCTCCTTCTCGGTCGCCTCTCCGGCCTCCCGCTCCGTCCGCGAGATGAGAACCCGGTCACCGGGTTGGATCTCCTCCAGCAGCTTCCACATCAACAGCGGTACACCCGCCATATCGACGAGACAGAGGACGGGATGGTTGTGGGTCCCGGTCAGCTCATGGCCCTGCGCCGTGCGAAGGCGGAGGGTCGGGTGGTCTCCGGAATGGAAGTACTTGCTGGCATGCACGGGGCGACCGAGCCGGTCGAGGATCTCGAGATCGATATCCGAATCGGACTCGGGCTCGGCGTCCTCGACGATTGAGTCGATCCGAACGGTGCCCCGCGACGTCGCGATGCGCGTATCGCCGGCAACGCAGTACCTCATCGCGGCTGCCGGGTCGTCATCGATCGAGCCGAAGTTGCCCTGACCGTCGACCAGCAGGTAGCGCAGTGAGAAGTCCTGCGCCATCCGCACCAAGGTGTCGTAGATCGCCGAGTCGCCGTGCGGGTGGTACTTACCCATCACCTCGCCGACGATGAAGGCGCACTTGCGGTAGGGACGGGTCGGCTGCAGGCCGATGTCGTGCATCGCGTAGAGCACCCGGCGGTGCACCGGCTTCAGCCCGTCACGGACGTCCGGCAGCGCCCTCCCGACGATCACGCTCATCGCGTAGTCGAGGTAGGACGAGCGCATCTCCTGCTCGAGCCCCCGGTCCTCGATGTTGCCCATCAGTGCGTCAAGCGCCATCAGCTGCGACCCCCGCAATCCATTCCATGCTCAGAACCAAACTCAAACATCAAGGAACTTCACCTCTTTCGCATGCGCCTCGATGAACTCGCGGCGCGGGGCCACCTGGTCGCCCATCAGCATCGAGAAGATCGTGTCGGCTGCCGTCGCGTCTTCCAGCGTGACCCGTGCCAGCGTCCGCGAAGCCGGGTCCATCGTCGTCTCGCGCAGCTGTTTCGCGTTCATCTCGCCCAAGCCCTTGAAGCGGGTCAGTTGCACGCCCTGGCGGGCCAGCTCCAGCACCGCCCCTCGCAGCGCCTCGAACGACAACGCGGCGCTGCGTTTCTCGCCGCGCTTGACCGCGAACGGCGGCCGACCGACCTGTTTCAGCAGCGCCGCGTGGACCTCGGCGAACTTGCGGTAGTCGTGATGGGCGAACAAAGTCGCGGGCAGGCGGTGGGTCCGGGCGAGGCCGCTCTTGCGCTCGATCGCTTTGACCGTGACCAGGTCCTCGCCGCTGTCCAGCACCTCGGTGTCGAATGGCTCGTTCTCGCCACCACCACGCTGGAGCACCTCGCGTGCCGCCGCCACGCTCGTCACCTGTTCGTCGAGCAGGCTCGACTCCTCGAGGAAGCGCACCGTTTCATGGCCGAAATCGGCCTGCAACGAAGAGCCCCAGCCCTCGTACTCTTTCGAGCGCCGGATGTAGGACTGCCAGCGGCTCGACGTCAGCCGCCGGGTCTCTCCCGTCGCGTCGGTCAGCTCGAACTCCTCGAGCTTGTCGCGCAGCAGCAGCTCTTCGAGTTCGGACTCACGCTCGAGATAGGTCTCCTGGTTGCCCTGTTTGACCCGGTAGAGCGGCGGCTTGGCGATGTAGACGTAGCCCTGGCTGATCAGCTCCGGCATCTGCCGGTAGAGGAAGGTCAGGACCAGGGTGCGGATGTGGGCGCCGTCGACGTCGGCATCGGTCGCCATCACGATTTTGTGGTACCTGGCGTCCTCGATGTTGAACTCGTCGTGGACGCCGGTGCCGATCGCCGTGATCAGCGCCTGGATCTCGTTGTTGGCCAGGACCTTGTCGATCCGGCTCTTCTCGACGTTGATGATCTTGCCGCGCAGCGGCAGCACCGCCTGCGTGTTGCGGTCGCGGGCCTGCTTGGCGGAGCCGCCGGCGGAATCGCCCTCGACCACGAAGATCTCGGCCAGGCTCGGATCCTTGACCGAGCAGTCGGCGAGCTTGCCCGGCAGGGTCGAGTTCTCCAGCGCCGACTTGCGAGTCAGGTCGCGTGCCTTGCGGGCCGCCGAGCGGGCGCGGGCGGCATCAATCGCCTTCATGATCACGCGTTTGGCGTCGGCCGGATTCTCCTCGAGGTACTCGCCCAGCTTGCGGTTGACGATCTCCTCGACCAGGCCGCGGATCGGCGGGTTGCCGAGTTTGGTCTTGGTCTGACCCTCGAACTGTGGGTCGTGCAACTTGACCGAGATCACCGCAGTCAGACCCTCGCGGACGTCCTCGCCGGCGAGGTTGTCGTCTTTTTTCTCTTTCAGCAGACCTTTGTTGCGGGCGTAGGCGTTGAGGGTGCGGGTCAGCGCGGAGCGGAAACCGGAGAGATGCGAGCCGCCCTCGTGGGTGTTGATGTTGTTGGCGAAGCTGAAGATCGACTCCTGGTAGGAGCTGTTCCACTGCATCGCGATCTCGACCTGGCCCTCCTCTTTGCCGCCCTCGAAGAAGATGACCTTTTTGTGCACCTCGTCCTTGTTGCCGTTGAGGTGGCGAACGAAGTCCTCGATCCCGCCCTCGTACTGGAAGGTGACGCTCTTGGTCTCGCCTCGCTCATCGACCAGTTCGATCTTCAGGCCGCGGGTGAGGAACGCCGTCTCCCGCAGACGCTCGACGAGAACGTCGAAGTCGAACTCGATCTCTTCGAAGATCTCCAGGTCCGGCAGGAAGGTGATCGTGGTCCCGTGCTCCGAGGTGGAGGCCCCCTTGACCAGCTCGGTCATCGGTTTGCCGCGCTCGTAGTCCTGGTCCCAGACGTTGCCGTCGCGCTTGATCTGCAGGTGCAGGCGCTCGGAGAGCGCGTTGACGACGGAGACGCCGACCCCGTGCAGGCCGCCGGAGACCTTGTAGCCACCGCCGTCCCCGAACTTGCCGCCGGCGTGGAGGACGGTCAGCACGACCTCGGCCGCCGGCCGGCCCTCTTTTGCCATCGTCTCGACCGGGATGCCGCGGCCGTTGTCTTCGACAGTGCAGCTGTTGTCCGGGTGCAGGACCACGCGGACGCTGTCGCAATGACCGGCCAGGGCCTCGTCGACGGAGTTGTCGACGACCTCGTAGACCAGGTGGTGCAGGCCGCGCGGGCCGGTCGATCCGATGTACATCCCGGGACGCTTGCGAACCGCTTCCAGCCCCTCGAGGACGGTGATGTCCTTGGCGCCATAGGAGTCGCCGCTGGCTTTTTTCTCAGGCAATGAGTCCCTTCCGGTTGACACAGAAAACCCCGACTTGCTGGAGCTCGCTCCACAGTGGTCGGGGCGTAATGCGAGTTGCCATAAGAATACCAGTTGAGGCCCGCGGACAGGGCGGCGCTTTGGGCCAATTTCCCTGCAAATCGTAGAAAAAGCGTGTCTAGAAGCGCTCTGAATTCACGCGGAAGCGGAGAGCTTGGGGGGCCTGCTCCCCAACTTCGCTTCGCAAGCGCTCCAGCAGAGCATCCTGCATCAGGTCCAGCTCCTGCGCCCAGACCGCGTCGGCGCACTCGATCGTCAGTGTTCCGTCGCGTTCGGAGACCGGCACCGCGACCGCCGCCAGCTGTTCGCCGACGGCGCTCGACCAGGCCGACTGGATCGCTGCCAGCGGCGTTTTCGGAGCCACTCGCTGCAGTGCCTCTTTGAAGGCTCCGGCGGCGGGGCGGGGTGCTCGGCGGCGACTCACGCGGCGGCACTTTCTGTCTGCGGCGGTGGCATCTGCACCACTGACACCAAAGCAGTCTCCGGGACCGACTCTTCGTCAGCCGCGGTGATCAGCACCTGGCCGCCATCGCCGAGCCGATCGACCAGCCGCTCGCGCCGGCCGGGGTCGAGCTCGCTCATCACGTCGTCGAGCAGCAGCAGCGGCGTCACCCGCCGCGCATTCAGCAGCGCCTCGCGCTCGGCGAAGAGGAGGGCGAGGAGAGCGGCTCGCTGCTGGCCCTGCGAGCCGTAGCGGCGCAGGGAGCGCTCGCTGCTGGTCAGCTTCAGCTCGTCGTGGTGCGGGCCCCAGGAGCTGCGGCCGAGGCGGATGTCCTGCTCGCGGCGCTCCTCGAGACCGGCCTGGATCTCCTCGACCGAGCCGACGGCTCGCGGCCCGTACTCGAGCGCGCCGGCCTCCAAGCCGAGCTCGTCCGCGGCCTCGGCGAAGGGACCGGCCAGCTCGGCGACCGCCTCCGCCCGCGCCTCGATCAGCGGTGCGGCGGCCTGCGCCAGCCCCGCATCCCAGATCCGCAGGTCATCGGGGGATCCGTATCCGGCCGCCAGCCGCGAGAGCAGCGCGTTGCGTTGCGCCACCGCCTGCCCGAAGCGCTTGCGCAGCTCGCCGCGAGCCGGCCAGCGGGCGGCGACGAAGCCGTCGAGGTGGGCGCGCCGCTCGGCCGGCGGGCCCTTGACCAGCGTCAGCCGGTCCGGGGCGAAGACCGCGACCGGTGGGCGGTTGCGGGCGATCGTCGCCGGATCGGCCGGGTTGCCATCGAGCAGATGCCGGCGCCCTTCGCTGCGGCTGACCGAGGCGAGCAGCTTGCGCTCGAGCCCGTCCTCGTCGCGGATCGTCGCCTCGGCCCGCGCCAGTGAGCCGCCGAACGGGATCAGGTCGCGACGGTCGGAGGTACGGAACGAGCGGCCGGTGAGGGCGAAGTAGAGGGCCTCGACGAGGTTCGTCTTGCCGGTCCCGTTGGGGCCGATGACGCTGACGATGCCGGGGCTTAGCTCGACCCTGACCCGGTCGAGGCTGCGCAGCGGCTTCGCCTCGATCGCGGTGACGAGCACGGCGAGCTCACCCGGGGGGTGCGACCACGATCAGACGTTGAGCCTGATCGGCATCACCAAGTAGCGGAAGTCATCGCCCTCGACCGGTTCCAGCAGCCCCGGTCGCAGCGGCGAGATCAGCCGCAGCAGGATCTCCTCGCCGGCCATGCTTTCGATCCCCTCCTTGAGGAACTCGGGGTTGAACCCGATCTCCAGCGACTCGCCCTCGAACGCCGCCGGCATCGTCTCCTGGGCGTCGCCGACGTCCGGCGTCTCCGCCGCCACCGTCAGCTCCCCCGAGCTGAACGAGAGCCGCAGCGGCGCGTTGCGCTGCGCCAACTGGCTGACGCGGCGGGTGACGTCGAGCAGGTCCGAGCGCGGCAGCCGCACGTCGTGCTCGTAGGACTCCGGCAGGAGTTGTCGAAAGTTGGGGAATTGCCCGTCGATCAGCCTCGTCGAGAGGAGAATCGACCCTGCCTCGAAAACGGCCTGGTTGGTGAGCAGCGAGATCGAGGTCTCGCCGGCGCCCTCGGAGGAGAGGATGCGGCCCAGCTCACGCAGCGCCCGGGCTGGGATGTTGGCCTCCAGCTCGCCGCCGAGCTCCGCCTCCAGCTCGGTCCGCTTCACCGCCAGCCGGTAGGAGTCGGTGGCGACCATCGTCATCTCCTTGCCGCTGGCCGAGACGAAGACGCCGGTGAGGACCGGGCGCATGTCGTCGCGGGAGGCGGCACGAGCGACCAGCTCAATGCTCTCTTCCAGCGCCGCGGCCGGAATCTTCAGGCCCGGGCTCTCCTGCGGCCGGGGCAGATTCGGGAAGTCCTCCGCCGGCAAGACCCGTAGGTGGAAGCTGGAGCCGCCGCTGCGGATCTCGACGTCGCGCTCGGCCTCGCGCAACTCGATCTCGACGGTCGGATCGGCCAGCGAGCGGGCGATCTCGGCGAAGAGGCGGCCGGGGAGGAGGACCGAGCCCTCGCTCTCGATGTTCGCCTCGAGCGTCGTCTCCAACCCGAGGTCGAGGTCGGTGGCGGCGAGGGTTACGCGACCGCCCTGGGCAGTGAGCAGAACGCCGGATAGGGCCTGGGTCGCGGCGCGGGTGGACACAGCCCTGGAGACAGTCGAGAGCTTGGAGACGAGGTCTTCTCGTTTGGTCGTGAGCTTCAAGTTGATGAATGCCTTCTTAAGTTGGGTTAGGTCCTGTGGAGAAAAGTCTGGTTGCTAGGGATTCGGCGCTGTCCTGCGGATTCCAGGCTGTGGAATGCGCTGTGGAAGGTTGGGGATTCTTACAGTGCCGGCGGCGCTCAGCGCTCCTCGCCGACCGGATTGTGGATAGCTCCGCGCAACTCCCGCACCTTCTCGGCCAGCTCGGCGTCCTCGTCGAGGCTGGCTTCGACCCGTCGCAGCGAGTTGAGGACGGTGCTGTGATCGCGGCCGCCGTAGAGCCGGCCGATCTGCGGGAGCGAGAGGTCGGTGAGGTCGCGGGTGAGGAAGATCGCCACCTGCCGGGCGCGAAGGGGGGTGGCGGCGCGGCTGGAGCCGACCAGCTCGGCGCGGGAGATGCCGAAGCGCTCGGCCACCCGCTGCTGGATCTCCTCGACGGAGGTCGGCTGGGTGGCGCGATGGCGGGGGATGACTTCGGCGATCAGCTCCGAGCTGAGCGGCCGCGCCATCAACGAGGCGTGGGCGAGGACGCGGGTCAGGGCCCCGTGCAGTTGGCGGACGTTGGCGTCGATCCGGTTGGCGAGCTCGGTCAGGGCGCCGGAGTCGGCGATCTCGACCCCGGCCTCCTCGACCAGGCGTCGCAGGACCGTCAGCCGGGTCGCCAGGTTGGGGGGCTCGACGGCGACCGTCAGGCCCCACTCGAAGCGGTCCCGCAGGCGCGAGGCGAGCGTCGAGAGCTCGCTGGGGATGCGGTCGGCCGAGAGCACCAGCTGGCTGCCGGACTCATACAGGGCGTTGAAGGTGTGGAAGAACTCCTCCTCGGTGGCAGGCTTGCCCTGGAGGAACTGGACGTCGTCGATGAGAAGCACGTCGATGTCTCGGTAGCGAGCCTTGAACGACTCGTTGCCGGAGGACTTCAGGGCGGTGACGAACTCGTTGGTGAACGACTCGGCGGTCGTGTAGCGAACGCTGAGGCCGGGGGCGTTTTCGCCCAGGTAGTTGGCGATGGCTGCGAGGAGGTGGGTCTTGCCCAGTCCCGGGGGGCCGTGCAGGAAGAGGGGGTTGTAGGCCTCCGACGGCGCCTCGGCCACCGCCAGCGCGGCGCCATGGGCGAGGCGGTTGCCGGGTCCGATCACGAAGCGCTCGAAGGTGTAGTTCGGGTTCAGCTTGGGATCGCTCTCGGCCCCGCCCGTCATCGGCCCCGGTTCGGCAAAGCTCACCTGCTCCAGGCCCGCGTTGGAGTCCCGCAGGGCTTCGGCGATCAGGGACGAGTAGCGCCGCTCGGTCCAGGCACGAATGCCCTCCGGAGCGGTGAGGAAGAGCGTGCCTCCATCGGCCCCGGCGGCCTCCAGGGGCTCGAGCCAAAGGCGGTAGGTGGACTCCGGGACCGAGCCTCGCAGCCTCTCCTGGGTCTGGCGCCAAAGGGCGTCGAGGTCGTGGCTGGAGGAGTTTTCGGGCACCGGCCGGCGACCATAGCGGCGTGCCTGGGGAGGCATCCCGGCCGCCACGCAAATCCCGCAGAAAAGATTTTCGGCCCCCTCCGTATACTCCCGCCGGCAATGAAGCGCACCTATCAGCCAAAGAAGCGGAAGCGGGCCAAGACCCACGGTTTCCGCGCCCGGATGAGCACGCGCGGCGGCCGCGCCATCCTCAAGCGTCGCCGGCGCAAAGGCCGCAAGCGCCTCACTCCTTAGAGAGATGACCGGTCGCGCGGTCCCGCACGCCCGGATGGCGCCGCCGGCGCTGCGCATCTCTGCGTCCTCGGGCTTGCCTTTGGCTCCACCAAAGGCTTCACCCTGCGTCCTTGATCTGCTTGGCCGAGGGCACCCCCGGTCGCACGCGACCGCGCGACCGGTCATCTAATGGCGCCGAAGCGCCGTCGCCTTTCGCGCAGCGGAGAGTTCGACCGCGTGTACCGCGACGGCTCCTCGACCGCGACCCGGTATCTCGTCCTCTACACCTTCCCCCGCAAGGACGAGGAGCGCGAGGAGGTCAGGCTCGGAGTCTCGGTCAGCCGCAAGGTCGGTGGCGCCGTCGAGCGCAACAAGGTGAAGCGGACCCTGCGCGAGGCCTTCTGGACGTTGGCCGATCGATTGCCCCCCCGCCACGACTTCGTCATCGTCGCTCGGGCGGAGATCAAGGACCTGATCGAGCGGGAGGGGATGGCGGGTGTGGCGACCAACCTGGAAGAGGCTCTCGCTGGGGGGCGTTCCACGTGAAACGCATCGTCCTCGCCCCGATCCGTGCCTACCAGCGCTGGATCTCCCCGGCCTTCCCCCGGCGCTGCCGCTACGAGCCCACTTGCTCCGCCTACGTCGTAGAGTCGGTCGAACGCTTCGGGGTCACCCGCGGATTTCTCCTTGGTTCGTGGCGGATTCTGCGCTGCAACCCCTTCAGTCACGGCGGCTTCGACCCCGTCCCCGATAGATTCACGCTCCGCACCGGCCCGGTCCACCCGGCCGACTGGCACAAAGCCCACCGATGACGCCCCTCACCGCCAACATCCTCCAGCCGCTGATCGACGTCGCCAACGGCGTCCTGCAGTTCTTCCACGACAGCGCCGGCCTCAGCTGGGGAATGTCGATCATCGCCCTGACGGTCGTGACCCGGGCGCTCCTCATCCCCCTCACCTACAAACAGCTGAAAGGGATGCGGGCGATGCAGGCCCTGCAGCCGCAGATCAAGGAGCTGCAGGAGAAATTCAAAAACGACAAACAGCGCATGCAGCAGGAAATGATGCGCTTCTACAAAGAGAACAAAGTCAACCCGCTGGCTTCCTGCCTGCCGCTGTTGGCTCAGCTGCCCGTCTTCATCACCCTCTTCTATGTCCTCCGCCACGAGCTTCCGCCGGACATGGGCTGCCCGGAAGCGGGCCACTGCGCCGCCTACGGAGCCGAATTCCTCTTCATCCACGACCTCACCGGCAAGGCAGAAGGCGGCGAACTGATCGCCCTGCTGATCCTCTACGTCGGCACCCAGCTCGCTTCCGGCGCGGTGATGGCGGTCACCGCGGATAAAAGCCAGCGGATGATGATGTTCCTCCTGCCGCTGGTCTTCGTTCCCTTCATCCTCAAATTCCCGGCCGGGCTGATCCTCTACTGGATCACGACCAACTTCTGGACGATCGGGCAGCAGCTGGCGATCAAACGGATCATCCCGCCACCGGTCGTGGCCACCCCCGAGGGGGCGGCGGCGATTGCGGCCGCGAAACCCCCGCCGCCACCGCCACGCAAGAAGAAGCGACGCCGCTAACCCTTCGGTCGCTTCTTGGCGATTCCGGGGTTGCGGGGCAGGTTCGAGGGCGTTGGGCCGGTCTTGCGGATGACGTGAAGGTGGCGGTGCTCGCTGCCGGCTCGGTCGCCGACGTCGATGGTCTGCTCGGGGCTCATTGCCAGCGCCTCTGAGGCGCTCTTTAGCTGTTGCTCCTCGTCCTGGTCACGCTTTCCCTTCCAGGCTACGAGGACGCCATTTGGCTTCAGAAGTGGGGATGCCAGCTCGGCGAGGGTGGAGAGCCGGCCCACAGCGCGGGCGGTGACGGCGTCATAGGTCTCCCGGCCCTCTCCCGCCGCCAGGTCCTCGGAGCGGGCGTTGAGGACGTTGGCGTTGTCGATCCCGGCTGCCTCGATCGCCCGCTGCATGAACTCGCACTTGCGGCCCACCGACTCGATCAGGTCAACTCGAGCGCCCGACAGCGCCACGGCGAGGACGAGGCCCGGGAAGCCCGCCCCGGCGCCGACGTCGGCGATCCGACCCGCGTCGCGCAGTTCTGGGACCTCGAGCCCGGTGAGGCTGTCGACGACGTGCACCTGCCAGGCTCGCTTGTCGACCACCGAGCTGACCGAGGCACGCTCCTCGGCGAGCAGGACCAAGACGGTCTCGAGCTTCGCCCGCGCAGCGCCGTTCAAGGCTGCGGCTGCCTCTTCGGTCACTCGGAGAGGAGCGGCGCGACGATCACACAGCGGTTGGGCTCGTCGCCCTCGCTATAGGTCTCGATCCCGGCCCGCTCTTTCAGCCGTTCGTGGACGACGCGTCGTTCCTGGGCGCTCATCGGGTCCATCTCGACCACGCGTTTGTTGGCCTGCGCCTGCTCGGCGGCGCGGTCGGCCCGTCCCTCGAGCGTCTCGCGACGGCGGGCCCGGTAGCCGGCGGCATCGACGATCACCCGTTTGCGCTCCCGCAGCCCGCGGTAGGCAGCCTGGTAGCAGAGCAGCTGCAGGGCATCGATCGTCTGCCCGCGTTTGCCGATCAGCAGGCCGTAGTCGTCCTCGCCCTCGACCGTGAGCAGGATCCGCTCGTCGTTCTCGTCGACGACGACATCGCCGTCGAGCTCGAGCTCGTCCAGCACTCCCTCGACCAACTCCTGTGCGCGCTCGGCGGGGTTATCGGGCCACTCGTAGCTCTCGGACACGGCCAGCAGGCTATCCGACCGCCGAAAAACGCGTTGAAGCCGCGCGGAGGATGTGCGGGCGACGGGTTGACTAGGCTGGCCTGCGATGGGCAAGGTCTACGCCGTGGCGAACCAGAAGGGCGGGGTCGGGAAGACGACGACCGCCGTCAATCTGGCTTCCTGTGCTGCCTCAGAAGGTGAGCAGACCCTGCTCGTCGACCTCGACCCGCAGTGCAATGCGACCGTCGCCCTCGGCGGCGACCGCGATCTCCACCCCTCTTCCTACGACTGCCTGACCGGTGAGACCTCGGTCGCCGAGGCCGCCCGCCCGGCGGGACCCGACAACCTCTGGCTCGTGCCAGCGAACAAGGACCTTGCCGGCGCCGCGGTCGAGCTGCCGCGGATCGAGGGCTCGGAGACGCGCCTGAGTGAGCGCCTCGGCCCGCTTCGCGAGCGCTTCGCGGTCACCCTCCTCGACTGCCCGCCGGCTCTCGGCCCGGTTAGCGTCAACGCCCTGGTCGCTGCCGACCGGGTGATCGTCCCCGTTCAGGCCGAGTACCTGGCGCTCGAGGGCCTGGTCCAGTTCCTGGAAACGCTGAGCCTGATCAGGCGTGAGCTGAACCCTCAACTCGAGGTTTCGGGTCTGCTGATCACCATGTACGACGAGCGGACCCGGCTTGCCCGCGACGTCGAGACCGAGTTGCGCGACCATTTCGACGGGATGGTCTTCGAGACCGTGATCCCGCGCAGCGTTCGTGTCGCCGAGTCGCCGAGTTATGGTCTGCCCGTGACCGAGCACGCCCCGGCCTCCCAAGGTGCCGTCGCCTACCGCGCCCTGGCGAAGGAGCTGACCAGCCGTGGCTAGCGCCCAGAAACGCGGTATCGGCCGCGGCCTCTCCTCGATCATCCCCGAGTCGGAGGTGCCGGCGGCGGGCGAGCTGCGCGAGTTGCCGGTCTCGCTGATCAAGCCCAATCCTTCCCAGCCGCGAACCAAGTTCGACGAGGAGGCCCTCACCGCTCTGGCCGCCTCGATCGAGGCCAGCGGCGTGGTTCAGCCGCTGCTCGTCCGCCCCCTCCCCGACGGCAGTTACGAGCTGGTCGCCGGCGAGCGGCGTTGGCGCGCCGCCCAGCAGGCCGGGATCGAGAAAGTGCCGGCGGTCGTCCGTGACCAGGAGGAGGCCGAGCGTCTGCAGGCGGCGCTGATCGAGAACATGGTCCGCGAGGACCTCAACCCGGTCGAGGAGGCGAAGGCCTGCGACGCCCTGGTCCGGGACCTGGGTCTGACCAAAGAGGAGCTGGCCCGCCGCGTCGGCCGCAGCCGCCCCGCCGTCTCCAACCTGATCCGCCTGCTCGAGCTCCCCGATGAGGCGCTGGAGATGCTCGAGACCGGCGACCTCAGCGAGGGCCACGGCAAGGCCCTCCTCGCCGCCCCAGGCAACGACGTCCGTCGCCGCCTCGCCCGCGACGCCGCCCGCGGCGGCTGGTCGGTCCGCGAAACCGAGGAGAGAGTTCGGCTGGCCAGCCAGCCAAAGACCAAACCAAGGCGAGCTCCGGTCGATCCCGATGCCCAAGCCGCCCTCCGCGACGCCGCCGACGCCCTCGAGGAGGCCCTCGGCCACGAAGTCACCACCCGCGCCAAGGGAGACAAAATCGCCGCCGAGCTCAGCTTCGACGACGTCAGCGAGGCCCACGCCCTCGCCCGCCGTCTCCGCAAGCGCTTCTCCTGACTCGCCGTATGGACGATTTAGTCTCTATATGGTTGCTTTACCAGCCAAACCCAGCGACAGGCATGAACGCCTGCTGCGGCAGATCCAACTCTGCCTAGCTACGATGTGCCGCGACTTACTGTTGCCATTACGGGCGATTAGCTCAGTTGGTTAGAGCGCGTCTCTGATAAGGACGAGGTCCCTGGTTCGAATCCAGGATCGCCCACTCAACTACCCAAACGCGAGCGCAGCTTCTCGTCAAGCTTCTTGAGCCGCCGCAGCTCCTCGCCCTCGGCGGGGAGTCGTGATGGTTCGGGACGTACCGGAGCGTTGTACTTATTGGTGTCGCTATCGGCCGGAGGGGCGGGATTCTCAAGGCGGCTGATCTCCAGCTGAGCAATCCGCGCTCCGGGGGAGAGGCAGACAGGCGCATCACCCTCGTTAATTAGCTCAAGCGTTAGGCATCCCCGGAACCCTGGGTGCACGAAGTCAGCAGTTGCCACGATGAGGCCGAGGCGACCCCAAGAGGACCTGCCGACAACTGAAGCCGAGAGGTCGTCGGGAAGGCCAAGGTACTCAAGGGTGGCGGCGAGGACGAAATGTCGTGGATGGAGCCAAAGCTCACCCCCAAAGGGGACCGCGATGCGCTCCTGGGATTCTTCGAGGTCCCCCCGTTCGAGTTCCACCGGATTGAGTCCTGGGCGTTGAATCCGCTTGAGCAGTAGGAACTCCGTTCCAAGTCGAAGGTCGATCGCCCCCCGTCCGACCTGCTTGGGGTCGAGAAGTGGGGTGACATGCAAACGCCGCTCAGGGTCAGTTTCGGCCAGTGCAATCTTGAGGTCCTCCCGTCCCAATGCGCTCATCGATTCTCCCAACAGGAAACAACCACACTCATCTCGATCGCCTTGCCGATCAGATCATGTAGCTGGGAATCACTCAGAGCAGCAACCAAAGACTTTGGTTCGTCTCCGTGTTTGGCAAGAGCTTGTTGCCAGCCGCCGAGCAATATTGCTCGGGGCGCGAGCGGGGGGTCGGAGCCGACCGGCAAAACCAGCTCTTGGAGGAGAGAGGCGCACTGGGCTGCTTCGGAGATGGTGGGATCTGGACGGAGGCTTCCCGAATCCGAAACCCCAGCCGCTGTTTTGCGAAGCACCGCGCTCTGCCTGAAAAGTTGGTCGCGTAGAAACTCGAAGTACGGTTCCTGGGGATCGGCGGCATCCTGCCCCACCTGCCCCAGCCATTTGCCGATGTTTGGTGCAACTTCACTCAAATACTCGCTCCATCCAAGATCATCGAGCTGCTCGAGCAACAGTTTCACACGGACCGTATTGGGCGGATAGTTGGATGATGGGTCGCCGTAACTGAGGGGGAGGACGAAGCCGGCGAATGCCCAAAGGTAGGACGGGCCCACCACCTGGGCCGCGAGATGGTCGCAAAGCAACTCTTCAATCCAGGCTTTCAGCATTGCCCCGATCGTTCGTTCACTTTTGTCGGATGGCGTATCTGGCCAAAGCCGCGACGTCATCTCGGAAAGCTCGGAAAGGTAAATCTCGTCCCGCATGGTCGAGTAGACCTGCTCGACAAGGTCCTTCTCTTGGACCGCGGAGTGCCCTAGCTCATGACCGAAGTTGGCGTGGAGAAGGAGCCGATTGCTGTCGCTGAGGGGATAGTGCAGGACGACCGGTCGTTGCTCAGTTTCCGACTGGAATCCCTCATCCTTTGCTTGGTCGATGACTTTCAGAAAGGGCCAGCTCTGGGTTGCGTACATGAACTCAGGGTTCGGGACTACGACCAAGTCCGAGTCATTCCCCACGAGAATTTGAGCAATCTCCTCCGCGAGATAGAGGCTGCCGAGGTTAATCAGCGGAGACCGGGTAGCTGCGAGCCACGGCATGGCTGCGTGTGCCTCTTGAAGGAACAGCATCAGGTCCCGCAGCGTCCTACTGAAGGAGTCCCGCCGGTAATCAGGAGCCTCCGGATCGGGCTCTTGATTCAGCCAATGCTCAGCCGCTCCGATCAGGTCGAGGACGTGCTGCCGCATTGCCCCGCCCCTAGTGCCCTCGACCGGTGCGCTAAGGCGACGGTCCTCTCGGAGGGCCCCTATCTCATGGCGGACGCTGGCTAGGAGAAACTGGACGTCATCGACGCTGCCGTCCAAGGCTTAGATCCCCCGGTCGATCCGACCACTCGATAACCCTCTGCCAGTTGATGGCGCCCGATGGTGCTGAAGAACTCAACGGCCGGAGCTATGTCCAGATTCTCCCGGCGACCGGCAGCTTGACGAAGGATTGCAGCCACCTCGTCGAGGATTTCCTGGGTCTTCTCCGGTGAGTCGTCGTCCACGAGTGCCTCCGCGACATCCAACGCCGTATCCGTGGCGGCCAGGGCTTTCGCCGTGGAAATCGCCTTACCGGGCTCCGCACTGCGGTTGCGCGCAACTTCTAGAACACCCGCCGCACTTTCCAGGGACTTGAGGTCGGCATCCTCCCGCTGATTAAGACGAGTGACGCGGTCAAGTGCAGAGATGACGCCCTCGGCCCAAAGACCAAGGCCGGTTGCTGAACTTAGCCTCTCCAGGCGTTGAAGATTCCGCACGGCCATCTCCTGACTCTAGTAGATCGATAGCTTGCTACAAGGTACGCTGTAGCACGGATGCCAAAAAAGACCGAACAGATCAACATTCGGCTTTCTAATGCGGATTTCAACGTTCTCGAGGCCGCTGCGTTTGTTAACCGCCTCACCCCCGCTACCCTGCTGGCCGATATCGCCGAAGAAGCCATCGACGGTTTGCGTCAAGAGCCTGCTACCCAAGCAGCAATGCAGGCACGGGTTAAAGCGGAGACGGCAGCCGAAGGCACTGTGGCCCCGATTTCAGCCGCGCGGACCGTCAGGCGGAGACAAAAGAGGGCGTCGGATTGAGACTCGCCTCTAGCGTCCATGTAGACGACTTGCGGACAATCGGGCTGGGTAGAGGCCCGACCTATACTTCGGCGTCAACCACGGTCGGGAGCTTCTTTTGCAGCAGATGCAGATCTATGGCGTCAGCTTCGACATGGTCGGCAAGCAGCCGATCGTGTTGCTCAAGACCGTGGACGGAAACAGGTTCCTGCCGATCTGGATCGGGCACCCGGAGGCGGCCGCGATTCTGATGAAGCTGCAGGGCGCCTCGACGCCGCGGCCGATGACCCACGACCTGCTCTCCGACATGCTCGAGAACCTCGACGCTAAGTGCGAGCGGGTCTCCGTCACCGAGCTGCGCGACAACACCTTTTACGCCTCGATCACGGTCTCGGTCAATGGTTCTGAGGTCGAGATCGACTCGCGCCCCTCCGACGCGCTGGCGCTGGCGGTCCGCGTCTCGGCCCCGATCTTCGCGGCCGAGGAGGTAATCGAGGAGTCGGCGATCGAGTTCGAGCACGAGGTCGAGGACACCGAGGAGGTCGTCGACAAATTCAAAGAGTTCCTCGACGAAGTAACCCCGGAGGACTTCGCCCAGGGCGATTCTTAAGCGGCAGCGGGCTTGAGCGCCAGGTCGAGGATCTTCTCGACTAGCTGCTCGAATGACAGGCCGGCGGCCTCGGCGGCTTGGGGGAGGAGGCTGGTGTCGGTGAGGCCGGGGATCGCGTTGGCCTCCAGCAGCCACGGCCCGTCCTCGCCGAGGATCAGGTCGATGCGGGCGAAGCCGGTGCAGCCGAGGGCGCGGTAGGTGGCGAGCGCCGCCTCGGTGACCGCCCGTGTCTCCTCGGCGCCGAGCTCAGCTGGGCAGGCGAAGCGGGTGCGGCCGATCTCGTAGCGCGCCTCGAAGTCGTAGCGGTCACCCTCCAGCAGGATCGCTTCGACCACCGGCAGCGGCTCGTCGCCGACCACGCTGACCGCCAGCTCGCGGCCGTCGACGAAGCGCTCGAGCAGGACCCGGTCGTCGTAGCTGAAGGCCGAGACCAGCGCCTGCGGAACCTCGCCGGGCGCAGCGGCAAACCTGACCCCGAGCGAGGAGCCGCCGCGACTCGGCTTCACCACCAGCGGGAAGCCGAGGGTCTCCTCCAGCCGCCCGAGCGCGTCGGCGGCGCCGAACTCGCGGAAGGCGGTCTGGTTGAAGGCGAACCAGTGGGGGGTGGGGAGCCCCGCGAGCTCGATCGCATCCTTCGCCTGCACCTTGTCCATGCAGCGCGCGCAGGCTGCCGCCCCGGGCCCGGTAAAGGGGATGCCGAGGATCTCCAGCAGCTCCTGCACGGTCCCGTCCTCACCGCCGACGCCGTGCATCGCGACGAAGGCGACGTCGGGGCGCTCGACGACCAGGCGCTTGACCAGGTCCGAGCCGACGTCGATCGGCAGCACCTCATGGCCGAGCCGCCCCAGCGCATCCTCGACTCGCGCCCCCGAGCGCAGTGAGACCCCGCGCTCCAGCGAACGACCGCCTTTGAGGACCGCGACCTTCATCCCGCCTCGCCCGCCTTGCGGAAAGGGACGACGTTCGGTGCCGGCTCCTCTGCCGTCTCCGGAAGTCGCTGCTCGCCGGTCAGGGCGCCGTAGAGGTCGACCTGCTCGGCGATCACCTTGCCGATCCGCCGCACCCCCTCGCGGATTTCGTCCTCGTCGACGCCGGAGAAGTTGAGCCGCATCGAGTGGCTGCCACGGCCATCGACGTAGGCGGCCTGGCCGGGGACGAAGGCGACGTCGGCGCGCAGCGCCTTCGCCAGCAGGTCGCTGGTGTCGATGTAGTCGGGCAGCGTCGCCCAGATGAAGAGGCCGCCCTCGGGCTCGGTCCAGGTCGCCTCGGCCGGGAAGTGGGTGCGCAGCGCCTCGAGCATCGTGTCGCGCCGCCGGCGGTAGATCTCGACCAGGTCGTCGACGTAGTGCTGCCAGCGCCGTTCGGCGAAGTACTCGCGGACGAAGTACTGGGTCAGGGTCGAGGTGCAGAGGTCGGCGGCCTGCTTGCCGAGGACGATCTTCTCCATCACCGGCGGCGGCGCCACCGCCCAGCCGAGGCGGATTCCGGGGGAGAGGATCTTCGAGAAGGTGCCGAGGTAGATGACGAAGTCGCCGCCGTCGAGCTGGTAGAGCGGCGGCATCGGCTCGCCGCCGTAGCGCAGCAGCCCGTAGGGGTTGTCCTCGACCACCAATAGTTCCTGCGCGCGCGCCAGCTCGACCAGGCGGTGCCGTCGCTGCAGCGACATCGTCACCCCGGCCGGGTTCTGGAAGCTCGGCACCGAGTAGATGAACTTCACTCGCCGCCCTTTGCCGCGCAGGTCCGCCAGCAGTTGCTCGAGCGCCTCGACCTGCATCCCGTCCTCGTCGCATTCGACCTGGACGACGTCGGCCTGGTAGCTGCAGAGGGTTGGGATCGCGCCGGGGTAGGTCGGCGCCTCGGTGATGACGACGTCGCCGGGATCGAGCAGCGTCTTGCAGACGAGGTCGATCGCCTGCTGGCCGCCGGTGGTGACGATGATGTCGTCAGGGTCGGGGAGCATTCCCTCGGCGCCCATCACCTCGAGGATGCAGTCCTTGGTCTCCTCGAAGCCCTCGGTCGGGCCGTACTGAAGCGCCTTCGCCGCCGACTCCTGGGCGATCCGCGTCATCTGCGCGGCGAAGCTCTGCGGCGGGAAGGTCGAGGTGTCCGGCAGGCCGCCGGCGAGCGAGATCACTTCCGGCCGCGCGGTGATCGCCATCAGGTCGCGCATCGCCGAGGAGCGCATCACCCCGGTGCGCTCGGCGAACAGGCCGGCGTAGCGCTCGAGGTCGCGGGTGCCGGCGTGGGAGCGCCGGCGGTGGGTCGGCTCGGGGACTTCCGCCATCCCGGAAGTGTGGCGGATCGACGCGCCGGCGCCGGCCTCGGTTAGGTTTTCGCACATGGACCTTCTCACCGAGCTGGGAATCGGACTCGCGGTCGGCATGCTTGCCGGGACCACCGGCACCCACGGATCGGCCCGTGGCCGGATGACGATCCTCGCCGCGGTGATCGGCTTCGTTGCCGGCTTCCTGCTCGAAGGGATCGCCGGCGCGGCGCTCGGCCTGGTCGGCGCGGTCCTCGCCTGCATCGTGATCAGCGACCTCGTCTACGGCGCCAGCCGCCGCGAAGGCAGCGGCGGTGGAGCGCTGGCCTTCATCGTCAGCCTGGTGGCGCTGATCGTGATCGCGATCGCCCTGCTGATCCCGATCGTCGTCATCGTCATCGTCCTGGCGCTGATCTGGCTGGGGATCTCCCGCCACCGCCGCGCCCAGCGCAAACACGCCGGCCTGCGCGTCCTCCGATAACGGCGCCGTCCAGGCAACACCCGCCGCCGGGCATCATTGACGCGATGCCGGCTCGCAAGAAGCTCGTCCTCACCTACGTCGACTCGCTGCGCACCGACATGCTGCTGCGGGCGATCGAGAAGGGGCGGGCACCGACCTTCGCCGCCCTGGTCGAGCGTGGAGTGCTGATTCCCGACTGCGTCTCCAGCTTCCCCTCGGTAACCCCCGTCGCCAGCGCCGAGATGGTCACCGGGGTCGGCGCCGAGCGCCACTGGATCAGCGGCATGAACTGGTACCACCGGCTCGAGCGCCGCTACGTCGAGTACGGGTCCTCGCTGGAGGCGACCCGAGCCTTCGGCGTCTTCCTCGCCCTCTACGACCTCGTCTACAACATGAACCTGGCCCACCTCAGCCCCGAGGTGGAGACCGTCTTCGAGAGCCTCGAAGACGCCGGCGCCCGCACCGCCTGCACGCCGTTCCTCATCTACCGCGGCCGGCAGCGGCACGAGGTCTCGCTCGAGGGCCTGCTGAAGCGGGCGGTCGACGCGACGAAACTCAAGTTCCACCACCACACCTGGGGACCGACCGACCTCTTCTACGGCGACCTCTACGCCAGCCGCAAGGTGCCTTGCCGCTCGACCTCGATCCCCGGCAACCGCGACGGCTACGCCGCCTGCTGCGCCGGCGAGCTGGCGCGCGAGGACCTCTACGACTTCCTCCTCCTCTCGCTGCCCGACAACGACCACTACTCGCACGAGCACGGTCCGGAGGCAAGCGTCGAGTCGATCGCCAAGGCCGACGCCGCCTTCGCCACCTACGCCGAGGCAGCGGGTGGCCTCGACGCCTTCCTCGAGAGCCACGCCGTGATCCTGCTCGCCGACCACGCCCAGACCGACGTCCACCGCGGCCTGCCGCTGGCCGAGCTGCTCGCCGCCGAGTGGTCGGTCCTGCAGCCCTCCGAGGAGAAGCCGGAGCGGGCCCAGCTCGCGGTCAGCCCGACCGGTCGGGCTGCGCACGTCTACCTTCTGCCGGGGGAGGGGGAGCGGGCCGAGCCACTCGAGGTCGCGGCAAGGCTTGGGGTGATCGAGGGCGTCGACCTCGTCTGTCGGCTCGAGGGCGCGGACGGTCTGCCTCTAAGGCGCGAGGAGGGTCCGGGGATGCCGGCGGCGGGCGGCGGGCGGGCGGTCGTCGAGCGCGGCGAGTCGGCGATCCGCTTCCGGCCCGGGGGAGAGGTTGCCGACCTGCGCGGCGGCAGCTGGGAGGTCGAGGGTGATCTGGAGGCGTTGGTGGCCTCGGTCGATGACGGGCGTCTGCGTAGCGAGACCTACCCCGATCCCCTGGCGCGGGTCTGGTCGGCGTTGACCGCGCCGCACTCCGGCGACTTCGTCCTCTCGCTCGAGCCCGGCTTCGAGGCGGTCGACTGGGGCGGGGTCAGCCACGCCGGTGGTGGCAGTCACGGCGCCCTGCACGCGGGCGACTCGCTCGGGCCGCTCCTCTTCGTCGGCTGCGGCCCCGGCTCGGTCGACGAGCGCGAGCAGTGGGCGCTGCGCGACGTCGCCCCGATCATCCGCGAGCATTTCGGGGCGGCGGCGCAGGAGTGAAGCGAGCGGCGCTGCTGATCGCGTTGGTCGCCTGTCTGCTCGCCGCGACCCCGGCGCAGGGCGCCGAGAAGATCACCCGTGCCGAAGCGATCGCCGCTGCCGACCAGGACCCGAAGCTCCGCGAAGAGGAGCGCGAGCACGGCCAGCTCGGCCCGACCGCGACGCTCGACGACGGCCACTGGGAGGTCGCCTACTTCTCCAGCGGCGATGAGCTGGCGCTGGTCCTCGTCGACCCCCACAGCGGCGAGGTGACCGAGTCGTGGACCGGCTACCAGGTCGCCTGGAAGATGGCCCGCGGCTACTCCGGCGCCTTCGGCCACAAGCTCAACGCCCCCTACGTCTTCACCCCGCTCTGCCTGATCTTCCTGGTCGGCCTGGTCGACTGGCGGCGGCTCTGGCGGGTCGCCAACCTCGACCTGCTGGTCCTGCTCGGCTTCGGCGTCTCCCACTTCTTCTTCAACCGGGCGAATATCGGCGTCTCGGTTCCGCTCGTCTACCCGGTGCTCCTCTATCTGCTGGGGCGTTCGCTCTGGATTGGGCTGCGGGGGAGAGGGGAGGGGCTGCGGCCGGTCTGGCCGGTGATGTGGATGGTCGTGGCCGCGCTCTTCTTGATGGGGTTCCGGGTCGGCCTCAACCTCGCCGACTCCGGCGCGATCGACGTCGGCTACGCCGGGGTGGTGGGAGCCGACCGCATCGTCCACGGGGAACCGATCTACGACAACTTCCCCGAAGACATCTCTTCCGGCGACACCTACGGCCCGGTCAACTACCTCGCCTACGTTCCCTTCGAGGCGATCTGGCCCTGGTCGGGCGAATGGGACGACCTGCCCGCAGCCCACGGCGCCGCCGTCCTCTTCGACGTAGCGGCCTTCACCTTCCTTCTCCTACTGGGATTCCGCATCCGCCCTGGCCCCGAAGGCCAGCGCCTCGCCGCAACCCTCGCCTTCGGCTGGGCCGCCTACCCCTACACCGCCTACGCCCTCGAGTCCAACTCCAACGACTCGTTAGTAGCCGCACTCCTCTTAGCCACCCTCTACTTCGCCGCGCGCCCACTAGCCCGCGGAGCACTGCTGGCCGCGTCCGTCTGGGCCAAGTTCGTCGCGGCACCACTTGCTCCGATGCTCATGACGTATCGGCCCGCGGGTCCTGTCTCCGATCGGGGGCTCCCCCTAGCGGGGGAGTCCTCCCGATCGTCGCCACCCACGGGTCACCGTTGGCCATTGCTCTGGTTTCTCGTCGGGTTCGCGGCGGTGACCGTTGCGGTGCTGCTTTGGCCGGCAATTGACCCGGGACTTCGGACGTTCTACGACCGCACCATCGCCACCCAAGCCGGCCGCGAGTCCCCATTCAGCATCTGGGGTCAAACCTCACTTGAACCTCTCCGCATATCTCTGCTGGTTGGGACTGGAGCGCTATCTCTTCTCCTAGCCTTCGTCCCAAAGCGAAAGTCTGTGATCCAGCTTGCGGCCCTTTCAGCGGCCTTGCTGATCGCCCTCCAACTGACTTTGCATCACTGGTTCTACCTATACATCGTCTGGTTCTACCCGCTGTTCCTAGTAGCCATAAGTGCTGTCGGAAGGACGAGGGATACCCCTCCGAACGGCTTGTACTTCTCGGTCGAGCGCCCCTCGGACGGCTCCCCCCAAACCACCCGAGCAAGTTGAGAGAGGAGGGGTATCCCTCGTCCCCACCTATCCCCGAACCGGAACCATGACCTGCGCAAAAGAGTCCGCCAGTCCCTGATCATTGACGTCTACGAGGGCGCCCATCACCCAAATGTCCTCTTCAGCAGTCTCAAACCGAGTAGGCATCTGAGTGATCATCGAGCGAAGCACCTGCTCCGGCTTGACCCCAAGCACACTCGTCCGAGGCCCGGTCATGCCGACGTCGGAGATAAAGGCGGTGCCGCCGGGGAGGACGCGACCGTCGGCGGTGGGGACGTGGGTGTGGGTGCCGAACACCGCGGCGACCCGGCCGTCGAGGTGCCAGCCCATTGCTACCTTCTCGCTCGTCACCTCAGCATGGAAGTCGACGATCGTCGCGTCCTGCTCGTGGTGGCTGAGGATCGAGTCGACGGTGTCGAAGGGCGAGCGAGCGACCTTGAGGCCGATCGCTCCGCTGAGGTTGACGACCCGCACCCGCAGCCCGCCGACCTCGACCACGGTGTGGCCGCGGCCGGGGTTGGCCTGCGGATAGTTCGCCGGCCGGATCACACGCTCGTCGCTGTCGAGGAAGTCGTAGGCCTCGCGATGGCGGTAGACGTGGTTGCCGCTGGTGATCACGCCGGCGCCGGAGTCGAAGAGGTCGTTGGCGGTCCGCTGGGTGATCCCGACCCCGCCGGCCGAGTTCTCGCCGTTGACGATCACCAGGTCCGGTTCGTGCTGCTCGCGCAGCGCGGGCATCGCTTCGCGCAGCCCCTGCCGCCCGGGGCTGCCGACCACGTCGCCGATGAAGAGGACCTTCATGCTGCGCTGACCCTATCTGCGATGCGCCGCCGTCAGACTGACGCGAAGCGACGCAACGCCACCCTGGCGATCGCCGCGTAGACGGCGGCCAGTACCGCGAGGTGCAGGAGCGGGCCGCCGATCCCTGGGCCGGCCTCGTCGAGCGCGGCGGTGATCGCCTGCAATGCCGGCTTGAAGGGAAAGAGCGCGGTCAGGTAGCGGATCGCGTCGAAGACCCCCGGCCCGACAGCGCCGGAGGGCACCAGCGAGAGGAAGGCGATCGGCAGGGTGATCATGAAAGCGAGCAGCGAGACCGCCCGCACCTCGCGCGCCGCCGCGCCCAGGGCCGCCCCCGCGGCTCCGAGCGCCGCGGCCGAGAAGAGGATCGCGATCAGCCAGAGCCAGACGCGCCCCAGTTCCAGCGGCAGGAAGAGCTGCATCCCGAACAGCATCAGCAGCGTCACCACCAATCCGACGCCGGCGCCGAGCAGGACCTTCTCCGCCAGCAGGCCATTGCTGGAGACGAGCCCGCGAGTCAGCCGCGAGAAGGCGTTCTCCTCCCGCTCCAGCGCCAGCGACCCCGCCACCAGGAGGACGACGATGAAGGCGAGGGTCAGCGTCGCCGCCACGGCGACAGCGAAGATTTCCAGCGGCGGGCTCGCCCCGCCGACCACCACCTTGTGGACCGCGATCGGCTGAGCGAGGCGGTCGATCAGCGGCTTGGCGACGTCGAGATTGTCGCGCGCCTGGGTGGCGAAGGTGGTCACTTCTTCGAGCGACGGGCGCAGGTTTTTCGGCAGATCCGGCGTCACCGCCCTGAGGATCCGCGCCGTCGTCCGCAGGCCGAGGATCGGGACGACTTCGCCCAGCACGTTGATCTGGCCGCCGTCGATCAGCAACCCCAGGTAACGGCCGCCTTCGGCCCCGATCCGCCGCGCGATCCGCAGGTTCGCCTGCGCCAGCAACGAGGTGATCCGGTCGTCGACCAGTTCGGCCTTGACCGCGTTTTCCTCGTTGACCAGGACTTCGACTTCCGGCACTCCGGGCGTCAGGGTCGAGAGCGAGTTGATCTTGTTGACGAGGTCGTACGGCAGGACCAGCGCCGCCAGCACGTCGCCCGATTCGACCTTCTCCTCGGCTTCGTCGCGGTTCTTGACGGAGACGCACTCGACCCGTTCGCAGATCCGTTCCTTCACGTTCGCCTTCGGCAGCTGCTGGCCGCCGACGTTGATGCGCGTGTTCGGCGGCACTTCGTTGAGGAAGGCGACCCGCGGGTCCTCGGGTCCGCGCGAGATCGCGAACCCGACCAGGACCGCGATCAGGATCGGGTAGGCGACCAGCAGCACCGCCTGCAGGGGGGAGCGCCGCAGGATCTGCAGGTCCTTCAGCAATAGCCAGCGCACGCCGCGCATCAGTGCCCCCGGTGCTGGAGGTAGGCGACGAAGGCGGTCTCGAAGTCGCGGTCGGCGGCCTCCGGCGCCTCGCTGCGCACGGCCTCGCGCAGCTCCCCGGCGGAGCCGTCGAAGAGGGACTCGCCGTCGGCCAGCACCATCACCCGCCCCCCGTAGCGCTCCGCCTCCTGGATGTCGTGGGTGGAGAAGATCACGGTCGTGCCGCGCCCGGCGAGGCCGGAGACGAACTCCCACAGCCGCGCCCGCTGCCGCGGGTCAAGCCCGACGCTCGGCTCGTCGAGCAGCAGCACCGCCGGCCGCGAGAGCAGCCCGATCGCGATGTTGATCCGCTGCTGATTGCCCCCCGAGAGCCGAGCAACGATCTCCCCCCGCCGCTCACCCAATCCCGTCAGCTCCAGCATCTCCGCAGCAGAGGCATGCGGATCCTCGTGCCCCTCGAGCCGGGCAAACAGCAAAAGGTTCTCCTCCACCGTCAACCGCCGGTAAAGCGCCGCCTGCTGAGGCACCCATCCAACGGCACCCTCAGCGGAAGCCACCTCACCCTCATCAGCCTTCGCAATCCCCGCCAAGATTGAAAGCAACGTCGTCTTCCCAGCCCCATTGGGCCCGATGATCGCCACCAGCTCACCTGGACCTGCCTCGAGCGAGACACCCCGCAGAGCTTCTCTCTCCCCAAACCGCTTGACGACCCCCGTGGCCCGCATCCGCGGAACGGTACTGCGGCTGGTGGGAGGGATGAGGGTGTCCTCGTACGGACACTTAGAGCGAGCGAAGCGAGCGGGTCCGGTAGAGGACACCCTCATCCCTCCCCTAAACTCGCCCCCGATGCCTTTCCCAAGTACGCGCATGCGCCGGATGCGGCGCACCGAGACCCTGCGCGGCCTAGTCCGCGAAACCGAGCTCTCCCCGGCTCACCTGATCCAACCCGCTTTCGTAGTAGCCGGCGAGGGCGTGCGGGACGAGGTGGCTTCGATGCCCGGGATCGCGCGGCTGTCGATTTCGAATCTCGTTGAGGAGGCGGGAGAGATCGCCGCCGCCGGTGTCGGCGCCCTGGTGCTGTTCGGGGTCCCCAGCGTCAAGGACGAGTTCGGGACCGGGGCCTATGACGACGAGGGAATCGTGCAGATGGCGGTGCGGGCGCTGAAGAAGGCCCACCCCGACCTGGTCGTGATGACCGACGTCTGTCTCTGCGAGTACACCTCGCACGGACACTGCGGGGTGATCCGCGAGGGGACCACCGAGGTCGACAACGACGTCACCGTCGAGCTGCTGGCGAAAACCGCGATCTCCCACGCCGAGGCCGGCGCCGACGCGGTCGCGCCGAGCGACATGATGGACGGCCGGATCGGCTCGATCCGCTTCCAGATGGACGAGGAGGGCCACCCCGGCGTGCCGATCATCGCCTACTCCGCCAAGTACGCCTCGGCCTTCTACGGACCCTTCCGCGACGCCGCCGGATCGACGCCGGAGTTTGGCGACCGCCGCGGCTACCAGATGGATCCGGCCAACGCCGCCGAAGCGGTGCGCGAGGCCGAGCTCGACCTCGACGAGGGCGCCGACATGCTGATGGTCAAGCCCGCCCTGCCTTATCTCGACGTCGTGCGCCGGGTCAAGGACGCGACCGGCGCCCCGGTCGCCGCCTACCACGTCTCCGGCGAGTACTCGATGCTGAAGGCCGCCGCCGCCAACGGCTGGATCGACGAGCGTGCCGCCGTGGTCGAGGCGCTGACCTCGATCCGCCGCGCCGGCGCCGACGCGATCGTCACCTATTACGCGAAGGAGGCCGCAGCTTGGCTTCGGTGAAAGTCCCGCAGTCGAAGGCCCGCAGCCGCAAGGACGGCTCCGCGATCCCGCTCGACGAGACCGACAAGCGGCTGATGAACCTCCTGCAGTCGAGCTTCCCGCTCGACGCCGAGCCGTTCGCCCTCGTCGCCGGCGAGGCCGACCTGGAGCTCGACGACGTCCTCGCCCGCACCCAGCGCCTGCTCGACGGCCGCATCATCCGCGAGATCACGCCGATCTTCGACACCCGCGCCCTCGGCTACGAGTCGATGCTGGTCGCGGCCAAAGTCGACAGCGAGCACCCGCAGCGGGCGGCGCAGATCGTCAATGCCCACCCCGGCGTCTCCCACAACTACCTGCGTACCCACGACTTCAACCTCTGGTTCACGATCGCCACCCCGCCGGACTCCGAGCTCGGCCTCAAGGGCACGCTGGAAGCGCTGATGGAGGAGACTGGGGCGGAGTCGATGCGGGAACTGCCGACCATCACCCTCTTCAAGATCAATATGAACCTGGAGATGGAGAAGGGGACCGAGGCGCTCGCCGCCGCGGTCGAGGCGGCACCCCCGCGCGAGCTGGAGCCGCAGCCCTACGACGCCGACGACATCGCCCTGATCAAGGCTCTGCAGGGGCCGATGGAAGCGGTGCCCCGCCCCTACGACGCCGCCGCCGCGGAGCTGGGGATCTCGACCGAGGAGCTGCTCGACCGACTGCGGGCGATGGTCGACCGCAAGATCCTCCGCCGCGTCGCCGCGATCCTCTACCACCGCCGCGCCGGCTTCTCGGCCAACGGGATGGGCGTCTGGAAGGTGCCGGAGGACAAGATCATGGAGGTCGGCGGCCGCATGGCCTCCTTCCGCGGCATCTCCCACTGCTACCAGCGGCCGACCTACGAGGATTGGCCCTACAGCGTCTTCACCATGGCCCACGGCCGCTCGAAGGAAGAGTGCGACGCGGTCCTCGACTCGATCGCCGCTGACTGCGGGATGGGCCCGGACGATCGCGCCACCCTCTACTCCTCGACCGAGTACAAGAAGATCCGCCTCCACTACTTCACCGAGGACTATGCGCGCTGGGAAGCGGAGCATTCTTGACCCTCCCCTGTTCCTTTTCGGCGAATAGGAACGAAAAGGAACAGACGAATCGATGACGGACCTGTTTGCGAGGGCGCAGCGAGTCCTGCCGGGCGGGGTGAACTCTCCCGTCCGGGCGATGCGCCAGATCGGCCGCGACCCGATCTTCATCGAACGCGGCGAAGGCTGCCGGCTGTTCGACGTCGAGGGCAACGCCTACCTCGACTGGGTCGGCTCCTGGGGGCCGATGATCCTCGGCCACGCCGAGCCCGCGGTGATCGCCGCGGTGATCGAAGCCGCGAAGCGGGGGACGAGCTTCGGCGCGGCGACGCCGGCGGAGGTCCAGCTCGCCGAGGAGGTCGCGACGCGGATGCCCTCGGTCGAGATGCTGCGGATGACCAGCTCCGGCACCGAGGCGGCGATGAGCGCGGTGCGGCTGGCGCGGGCGGTCACCGGTCGTGAGGTGGTCGTCAAGTTCGCCGGTGCCTACCACGGCCACTCCGACGGCCTGCTCGCCGACGCCGGCTCGGGGTTGGCGACGCTTGGGGTGCCGGGCAGCCCTGGGGTGCTGCCGGCGCAGGCGGCGGCGACCGTGGTCGTGCCGTGGAACGACCGCGAGGCGGTCAGCCGGGCGCTCGCCGAGCACGAGGTCGCGGCGCTGCTGGCCGAGCCGATCGCCGCCAACATGGGCGTCGTCCCCCCGGCCGAGGGCTTCCTCGAGTTCCTCCACGACGCCGCTCGCGACGCCGGCGCGCTGCTGGTCTTCGACGAGGTGATCACCGGCTTCCGCGTCGCCCGCGGCGGCGCTCAGGAGCTCTACGGCGTCGAACCGGATCTGACCGTGATGGGCAAGGTGCTCGGCGGCGGCCTGCCGGCGGCGGCCTACGGCGGCCCCCGCGAGCACATGGAACGGATCGCCCCGGCCGGCGACGTCTACCAGGCCGGCACCCTCTCCGGGAACCCACTCGCGGTCGCCGCCGGTCTGGCAACTCTGGAGCAGCTCGACGGCGCTGCGTATGGGCGGCTGGGAGCGCTGACCGACCGCCTCACTTCGGGCTTCGCCGAGCTGGCCGCCGACCGGCCGCTGCAGGTCGCCTCGGCGCCGGGCCTCGTCACCCTCTTCTTCAGCGAGGTCCCGGTCACCGACTTCGCCACCGCGACCGCCTGCGACGTCGAGGCCCACGCCACCTTCTGCCGGGCGCTGCTCGAGCGCGGCGTCTACTCGCCCCCGGCCCAGTACGAGGCCTGGTTCGTCTCCCTCGCCCACGACGAGGCGACGATCGACCAGACCCTCGAAGCTGCCGCCGGGGCGCTTGAATGAACGCTCTCCTCACCCTCGCCGAGCAGCTCCGCACCGAGGACACGCCGATCTCCCCGCATGTCGTCGACCCGGCCGAGCCGCCAACGCTCGGCGATCTGGCGGGTGGGGGCGAGTACGCCCTCGTCGTCGAGGCCGTCCGCGAGGGCTACCTCCTCCACTACGAGCAGCCGCGCCTCCTCGCCGGCCACGACCCCGACCTCGCCCTCCTCGCCGGCGACTACCTCTACGCCCTAGGCCTCGACCGCCTCGCCACGCTCGACGACACCCGCGCCGTCGCCATCCTCTCCGACCTGATCAGCACCTGCGCCCGCCTCCAAGCCGAAGGCGACACGGAGGGGATCCCGGATCTCTGGCGAAGTGCCGCCGAGGCGATCGCCGCCGGTTCCGAAGTGTGATGCCGCGTTAGAACTTGAGGTCTATGAACTTCACGTCTTTGCCGTCATAGAGATAAAAGATCGAGACCGGGACGTGGCCGGTTGCGGCAGGCAGGCGGGCAGGGAACACGTAGATGCCGGGAACCGAGGTTGGAATGCCAGAAGTCGGGAACTCCGACAGTTGGTGCTCGGCGAAGCGAAGCGCTTCATCCAGCCGGGGAAGGTCGGAACCGAATTCTTCTAGCCGCTTTTCGAAGCTGTCGCTTTTGCTGACTCCCACTTAGGAGGGAATACCAAGCTCCGCGGCTAGAACCTTCGCGTGCTGATCCTCCCAGGGTTCCAATTCAGTTCGGTTATCCCAGAAGACAGACCCGAATGGAATTGGGGAGTACTTCCCCTCTCCGCCCCGCCAAGCGTTGATCCAACCGGGGAATTCATGCGCCTCGTCAACCATCGTGCGAGCAGTTACCCATTGATAGCGATGCAACTGATCGTCTACCAGCGCTATCTCAGCGGCGGTAAATACATCGAGATTTGGGGGCTGCCCTATGGCGATCGGGATTTGCTGCTGATCCCATTCGTTCCGGAGTTCGAGCCTCCCTGAGTTCTCTAGGTCGCGCAGCGCGAGCATCTCATCGACCGGCGCAGGGCCGAGCCGGTCCGCGTGGTAGTGGGCCTCCGTGATCGGTTCCCCGAAGCGCCAGAAGGCGGCAAAGTCACAGCGCCAGAGAAACTTTGCCAGCTTGATCCGCCCTCGCCCCACGTGCTGATCCTGCTCCATTCTTTGAGCCAGGTACAGAATCAACTCGTCCAGTTTTCGCGTATCGCCCATTTTCCGGACTCCTAGGGTAGCCTCGTGACCTAGCTGAATGAAAAATTCATTCGCGATTTACTCTAGAACTCCTGCCGGATGCCCACTTCTGTCCCACTTGACCCTTTCGTTGACGAGGCACTTAAGCGGCTTAAATCCCTCTTAGAAAAGGAGGAGGGGCACTCTGCGAGCGCTCGGGAAATAGTCTCGGCGCTGATCTATGGAGCAACTCCTGCTCAGACTGCTGGAATGATTATTTCATTCACTCGTGCTCGGGCAGCGGCGGAGGCCAATAGCGGCGAGTCGGGGGACCCCGGGACCTAGCTGATCCCCGCTGGGCCGATAAGCTCGGAGTAAAGGAGTCTGGAAACGCGTCATTGCATTTGAACCAATGACGAAGCTGCCGTTTTCGGCATTCCAGAGCGCTCCTGCATCACGCTCAGCCGTCATTCCGAACCGGCCTGCGTCACACCTCGCCGGTTTGTCGAACCGCAGCTTCTACAGAGATTAGATATGTGTGACGCAGGTCACAGCGCTGAAGCAATAAACTCACGGGCCCTAGCTGATCGACCTGTGGCAGACGACGCGAACAAAGTAAACGGGGCCGAGCAGGCGCCCATCAAGGAGCGGGTGAAGCCCGACCCTCCCGGCTATTTCGAAGGGGAGTCGATGACGCGCCGCCACGTCTTCACGGTCGCGTCCCAGGCACTGGGCGGTCTCGCCGCCGCCGGGATCGTGCTTCCTGCCGTCGGCTTCGCCGTCGCCCCGATCTTCCACCGCGGCAAGGAGCGCTGGGAGGCGGTCGGCCCGGTCTCCGACTTCGTCGAAGACACCTACCGCCAAGTCGTCTTTACCGAAACCGAGGGGATCGGCGACGCCGGCAAGACCACCGCCTACGTGCGCCGCAGCTCCACCGAACTCGAAGAAGAAGCCGGCAAGTTCGTCGCGGTCTCCAACCGCTGCGCCCACCTCGGCTGCCCGGTCCGCTTCGTCGAGGCCGCCGGCAACTTCATCTGCCCCTGTCACGGCGGCGTCTACGACTTCCAGGGCAAAAGGATCGGCGGCCCGCCGGTGCGCCCGCTCGACCAGTTCCAGACCCGCGTCCGCGACGGCCAAGTGGAGCTCGGGCCGCGCTACAGCGTCACTTCACAGATGGAGCCGGTCCGCGCCCGTGACCCCGGGGAGTTCACCGGCGGGATCTGGGAATACCTCTACCCGCCGCGTCCGTCTACCTTCCCACCGCCCTGATGCCGAGCTTCCCGAAACCCAAGATCCCGGACGCCGTCGTCCCGCCGCCCCTGCGCAAACCGGCCAAGCCCGGCAGCGCCGGCACGCCCCAGGGCCCGGCGCCGTCGGACCTGAAGACCGCGCCGGAGCGCAAGACCGCCGGCGACAAAATGCTCGACGTCGGCAAAGAGGCGCCGATCGACGCGCTCGGCTGGGTCGACCAGCGGCTCGCCGCCACCGGCTTCCTCACCGGGATGCTCTTCCGCAAGGTGCCGAAGGGGACCAACTGGTTCTACACGCTCGGCTCGGCGACCCTCTTCGCCTTCATCGTTCAGGCGACGACCGGCGTCTTCCTGGCGATGTTCTACACGCCCTCGGCGACCCAGGCCTACTCCTCGATCGCGCACATCAACAACGAGGTCCCGCTCGGCCAGCTCGTGCACGGGATGCACAAGTGGGGATCGAGCGTGATGGTGATCCTGATCTTCCTCCACATGGGGAGGACCTTCTTCTTCGGCGCCTACAAGTACCCGCGCGAGCTCAACTGGGTGATCGGCGTCGTCCTCCTGATCCTGACGATGACGATGGCCTTCACCGGCTACCTGCTGCCCTTCGACCAGCGCTCCTTCTGGGCCTCGATCGTCGGCATCAACATCAACGGCACGGGCCCGATCGTTGGCCCGTACCTGAGCGACTTCCTCCGCGCCGGGCCTGAGCTCGGGGCGACGACCCTCTCGCGCTTCTACGCGATCCACATGCTGCTGGTGCCCGGGGCGATCATCGCCCTGATCGGCGCCCACATGTACCTGGTGGTCAAGCTCGGCACCACGGCGCCGCCGTGGGTCAAAGCCGAACGGCCGAAAGTCGCCGCCCCGACCGCGGCCCTCGACGCCGGCGCCAACGGCAACGGCCGCGTAAATGGGAGCGCCGAATGAGTCGCCTGACCAAGCAAATCAAGGACGTAGGGAGCGTGGCGTGCTCCGCACGCGAGCGACTGAGGACGCAGATATGCGCCGGTCAGGGGGCTCATTCATGAAACCGCGCGACAAGCAGGAGTATCTCGAGGAGTACGAGCTTCTGAAGAAGAAGGGGAAGCCGTTCTTCCCCTACGCGGTGATGAAAGACTCGGTGATGGCGCTGATCGTCGTCGCCGTGATCATCGCGATGTCGATCATCCTCGGCGCCGAGCAAGGCCCGAAGGCGGACCCGACCTCGACCACCTACGTGCCGCGCCCCGAGTGGTACTTCTTCTTCCTCTTCGAGCTCCTGCGCGTGATCAAGCCGCCGGAGCTGGTCCCGATCGCGACGATCGGGATCCCGACCATCTGCATGGTCCTGCTCCTGCTGCTGCCGTTCTACGACCGCGGCCCCGAGCGTCGGCCCGAGCGTCGGCCGATCGCGACCACCGCCGGCATCGTCACGATCATCGCGATGGGCTACCTCACCTACCTCGGCGCCACCGGCGGCTCGCCGACGGAGATCGACATGCAGGTCGCGGCCAAATACGAGCCTGGCAAGGAGGTGGTCGCCGGCAACGGCTGCCTGGGCTGCCACAAGCTGGGCGAGAACGGCAACAACGGTCCGGGCCCCGAACTGACCCATATCGCTTCGCGAATACCGCGGGCTGCCATCATCCGTTCGGTCGAAATCGGCCCGGGCATCATGCCCTCCTACCGCGAACTGCCGCCGCAGAAGATCGAACAGCTCGCCGACTTCCTCTCGTCCCTCGATTAGCCAGGCGGTAGGGACGGGGCCAGCGCCCTGAATCCCATGGACACCATCAACGACAACCGCCAATCGCCGGATTTCGGCGGCCAGGTCAACCGCATGTTCGACCGCGTCGCCGGCCGCTACGACGCGCTCAACTCGGTGATGACCGCCGGCCTCCACCACCGCTGGCGCGAGCGCGCCGCGGCGAAGGCGCAGCTCGGACCGGGCGACGCCGCGCTCGACATCTGCTGCGGCACCGGCGACCTCGCCCTGGAGCTGGCCAGGCAGGTCACCCCCGGCGGCCACGTCGTCGGCTGCGACTTCTCCGAGCCGATGCTCGACCTCGCCCGCGACAAGGCGGCCGCTCGCGGCGCCGACGGCGTCCGCTTCGAGTGGGCCGACGCCCTGGAGCTGCCCTGCGACGGTGAGCGCTTCGACGCGGTCACGGTCGGCTTCGGCGTTCGCAACCTCGCTGACCTCGATCGCGGCCTGCGCGAGATGGCGCGGGTCCTGAAGCCCGGCGGCCGCGCCGTGATCCTCGAGATCACCACCCCGACCAGGCCGCCGCTCTCGCTCTTCTACTCACTCTGGTTCGACCGCATCGTGCCGCTGCTCGGCGCCCTCTCCAGCAACCCGGAGGCCTACTCCTACCTGCCGGAATCGGTCCGCAGCTTCCCCAGCCCGCGCGGCTTGGCGGAGAAGATGGACGACGCCGGCTTCAAAGGCATCCGCTACACGGTGCTCGCCGGCGGGATCATCGCGATCCACAGCGGCATCCGCGGGTGACCCGGCCCTCCTCGGTTCCGCCGCCGGTGACGGCGGTCCTAGATGCTTCCAGCCGCTGGCTGCCGAATCGCCTCGGCGAAGTCGAGCAGCTGCTGCGCGGGGCGGTCGATTGCCACGGCGAGACCCTCGGCGTCGACGCGCTTGCGACCCTCGACGCCGGCGGCAAGCGGCTGCGGCCGATGCTGGTCCTGCTCTGCGCCGGGCCCGAGCGCGACGGCGAAGCGGTCCGCGCCGCCGCGGCGATCGAGCTGGTCCACATGGCCACGCTCGTCCACGACGACGTCCTCGACGCTGCACCGCTGCGCCGCGGGCTGCCGACCGTCGCCGCCACCTCCGGTCGCGAGCGTGCCGTCGCCACCGGCGACCTGCTCTTCTCCCGCGCCTTCGCCCTCCTCGCCGACGCCGGCGATGCCCGTTCTGTCGCCCTCCTTGCCGACGCTTCGGTCGCGCTCGCCCGCGGCGAGCTCGCCCAGCGCCACGATGCCTTCGACCTCAACGTCAGCGAGGAGCGCTATCTCTACCGCTGCGGCCTGAAGACGGCGCGCCTGTTCGAGTGCGCCTGTCTGCTCGGCCGCGACGAAGCCGCGCTGCGGGAGTTCGGCGCCGGGATCGGGCTCGCCTTCCAGCTGCTCGACGACGTCCTCGACGTCAGTGGCCCGCCGGAGCGGACCGGCAAGGCGCGCGGCACCGACCTGCTCGACGGCACCGTCACCCTGCCGCTGATTGAGGCGGCGAAAAGCGACCCGGGCATCCGCGAGACGGACCTGCACGCGCTCGACCCCGCCGCCGCCGAGGCGCTCTGCGACCGCATCGCCGCAACCGGCGCCCTAGAGCGGGTCCGCGCCCGCGCAATCGAGCTGGTAGCCGAGGCCAAGCAAGCTCTCGAGCGTGCCACCTTCGACGCCGAGCAACGAAAGCTCCTCACCCTCGTGGCCGACGGAGTAGTCCAGCGCTACAGCTAACAGCCGAACTGCATCAGATTTTCCACCCAGGAGATAGACAATCTGATGCAGTTCGGGCGAGTTGCTACTGCTCCTGCTGGGTGGGGCGGACCAGGACCTCGTTGATCGCTGCGTGCCTAGGGCGGGTGACGACGTAGGCGATCGCGTCGGCGATGTCCTCGGCCTGGAGGATGTCCATGTCCTCGAAGCGTTTTTCGATCTCGTCGCGGATCTCGGGCCGGTTGTGGCTCTGCAGCTCGGTGGCGACCGCGCCGGGCTCGACCAGGGAGACGCGCAGATGGCGCCCGCTCACCTCCTGGCGCAGGGACTCGCTGAAGGCGCCGACGCCGTGCTTGGTCGCGTTGTAGACGCCGCTGCCTTTGCGCGCCATCCGCCCCGCGACCGAGGAGATGTTGACCAGGTCCGCGACCCGCCGCGGCTCCTCGGCGGCGGACTTCAGCAGGTGGGGGAGGGCGGCGTGGGCCGTGTAGAGGAGGCCGAGCAGGTTGACCTCGACCATCTGCTCCCATTCCTCGACCGGGGCGTCGACGATCGGCCCGAGCAGCATCACGCCGGCGTTGTTGACGAGAACGTCGAGCCGGCCGAGCTCCTGCACCGCGTGGGCAACCGCTTTGGTCGCCTGCTCGCGGTCGCTGACGTCGGCCTCGATCGGCAGGGCGGTACCGCCGCGGTCGGCGATCTCGCCGCCCAGCTCCTCGAGCCGATCGGCGCGTCGGGCGACCAGCGCCACCACGGCACCGCGCTCGGCCAAAGCAAGCGCCGCCGCCTGTCCGATGCCGCTCGAGGCCCCGGTCACCAGGGCGACGGTCTGATCCAGATCACGCGTGGGATTGGTCACCGGGGACCTATACCCGAACCGTGGCGGAGCCATTCACCGCCACGAAAGTGATCCGGGCGGGTACCCACCCCGTTACCATGGAGCAAGATGCCAGGAAACATTGGACTTCCAGAGATCGCAATCGTCCTCGTCATCGCCCTCTTGGTCTTCGGACCGAAACGGCTCCCGGAGCTGGGCCAGAGCCTCGGCCGCGGGATCCGCGAGTTCAAAGGCTCGATCAGCGGCGACAACGACGACGACCGCCACGACGACGAGGAGACCCCGAGCCTCCCCGAGTCGGAGTCGGCCAAGGTTCACGGCGACCCCGCCGATGCGGAGATAGTCCGCAACAAGACCAGCTGAGGCGGCACCCGGGATGGCCCGCCGCGTCAAGGCGGTCTCTCACGAGGATCGCCTCACCCTCGTCGAGCACCTCGACGAGCTCCGAACCCGGCTGTTCGTCTGCATCGCCGCCCTCGGCGTCGCTCTGGCGCTCTGCTTCTGGCAGAACCACCTACTGCTGGAAATCGCCCAGGGGCCGCTGCCCAGCGACCACGACCAGCTGATCACCTTCGGCGTCACCGAGCCGTTCACGACGACGCTGACCGTCTCGGCCTACGGGGCCATCGTCCTCGCGCTGCCGGTGGTCCTCTGGCAGCTCTACGCCTACATCCTGCCCGCCTTCAGCGAGGCCGAGCGGCGGACGGTGCTGCCGATCCTGCTGCTCTTCCCATTCCTCTTCATCGCCGGGATCGCCTTCGCCTACTTCGTCGTCATGCCGGCCGCCGTCAACTTCCTCCTCAACTTCAACGACGGCCAGTTCAACATCCAGCTACGCGCCCGCGACTACTACAGCTTCTTCTCGATGACCGAGATCGCCTGCGGCCTGATCTTCCAGCTGCCGCTGGCGATCATCGCCGTCACCCGGCTCGGGATCGTGCGGGTCGAGCAGCTCACCGAAAACCGCCGCTACGCCTATCTGATCATCGCGATCGTCGCCGCGGCGCTGCCCGGAGTAGACCCGGTGACCATGCTCATTGAGATGGTTCCGCTGCTTGTTCTGTTTGAGCTGAGTATCCTGCTCGCTCGGGTCCTGGGACGTCCGGGACGGAGCGGAGCGATGGCCGAGCCTTCTCCGCAGGAGTAACAAGGGAGAGAGAAGTGGCTTCAGGCGATAAGGAACACAAGATGCTGTTCGACCTGCGCGGCGGGCGCCGCGGCAAAATGGTCAAGGTCGTCTACGCCGTTCTCGCCGTTCTCATGGGGTCCAGCCTCTTCCTCACCGTCGGCCCGGTCAACATCGGCGAACTCTTCGGCGGTGGCGGTGGTAGCAGCAACGCCGCCGAACCCTATGAAGAACAAGCCGAACGGATCGAGGTCCGGCTGAAAAAAGAACCGACGAACCCCGACCTCCTGCTCTCGCTGACCCGCGCCCAGATCAACGCCGGCAACGCCGGGGTGACTGTCAATTCCGAAGAACGACAGGAATACCCCACCGAGTCGGTTCAGGCCTACCAGGAAGCCGACCAGAGCTGGTCGGAATACCTCAAAGCCACGAAGGAACCGAGTTCCTCCCTGGCACAGCTGGTGGCGCCGATGATGATCACGCTGGCCGAATTCTCGACCAGCTACCCGCAGGCCGATCTGCGGATCCAGTCTGCGGCCGACGCGCAGAAAATCGTCTCCGAAGACCGCCCGACGGTCAACTCGCTCAGCACCCTCGCCTTCTACACCTACTTCACCGGTGACTTCCCGGCGGCCGAAAAAGCCCGCGCGGAAGCGAAAGCTCTGGCGAAAACTAAAGCCGAACGGGAAGAAATCGACAAAGCCCTCGACGGCTACAAGAAAGGCGCCACCAAATTCGTCGCCGCGAAAGCCAAAGCCGAAAAAGAACAGAAAGCAGCCGGCGGCTCGGGCTCACCCGAAAGCCTCGAAAACCCGCTCAGCCCCGGCGGCCTCGGCGGCGGGCTGGGCGAATAGCGGGCGGGCGATCCGTCCGCCCGGATGGGCCGTGTTGGGCTCGAACCAACGACCTTGAGATTAAGAGTCTCCTGCTCTACCAACTGAGCTAACGGCCCGGGGAGGGGCAAGTATAGGAAGGTCGGCCGCTCGGGTGGCAGCAGCAGCAGCTACTTTGAGTAGCAGTATTTTTCAACCAGGCCGTCGATGATCGTGCCGTCTTCGAAGCTGAAGCGGCCGTGGGTCTGGAGGATGTTGTCGCTGCAGCGGGCGGAGGCATAGCTGCGCTGCTTGCCGCCCGCTCGGTAGCGACGCCCGATCTGGACGTCGACGTGGGTCAGCGCCCCGAGGCCGGCGGCGATCGGGGGGACGTCGAGGCGCACCCGGTAGCGGAAGCCGCCGCGGCGCTGTTCGATCGGGACCACGATCGCGTAGGTCTGGGTGGCGGGGACGGTGGTGCGGGCGTGGAGGACCGCGGTCGGCATTCCGTTCAGCGGTGGCCCGTTGAAGATCGTCAGGTCCGAGCGCGCTTTCACGTCGCCGCCGCTCAGCGAGATCACCGCTTCGATGTGGCCGGTGCCGACGATCGCGCTCTTGCAGATCCGCCGCGCTTCTTCGGTCGTCGCTTCGTCGATCGCATCCGGCGAGCAGGTCGGCAGGCCGGCGACGCTGAGCCGCCCGTCGCGGTCGAAGTCGATCACCGCCTGCCGCAGGGGCGAGGGCTTGCCGCCGCCTTTGGCGCTGAGGTCGACGTGGCCCTGGAAGTCGATCGGGGCGAAGCTGTGGCGGGGCAGCGCCTGCGGCTTGAAGCCGCCGTCGGCCCGCAGGACGAGGTTGTCGACTTCGACAAGCGCCCCGCTGGCGCTGCCGCCGAGAACCGCCGTTGCGGCGACGGCGGCCAAGAAGATGACAAGGCGCTTTTGCGTCCTATGGGGACGGAAAAGCGCTCTGCCGAGTCTCAGCCGGGGGTGTGGCATGGCGAGGTCAGGGTCGTCGGGAAGCGGTCCCCGTTGGTGAAGGTCAGCGTGCCCTGGACCTGCAGCCGCCCGCCGGAGCAGTGGGCTTCGATGAAGCCGACCTTCTTGCCCTTGCTCTCGCGGGTCGCGCCGACGTTGGCTTCGGCGAGGGTCGGCGCCCCGTAGCCGCCGGCGACTTCGGGCATCTCGACCCGGACGTGGAACCCGTAGCGGCCCTTGGCGACCCGCTCGATCACGATCGGGACCAGCAGCGCCTGCGGCGTCGGCACCGTCTCGTAGGCGTGGGCGATCAGCGTCGTCTTGCCGCCGGTCGGCGCTGCGTTGAACAAGGAGACGGGCGAGGTGATCTGGAATGGGGCCCGCCCCGGCATCGTCACCAGGGCCTTCCCGGTCCCCTTGCCGACCAGGGAGCTAGCGCAGCGCTGGCGCGCCTGCGACGGCGTCGCCCCTTCGAGCTTCGCCGGCGGGCAGGTCGGGAAGAGTTTGCTGTTGACCGTGCCGTGCTTGTCGATCAGGAAATCGATCGCGTCAAGCGTCGGCGGGGTGGAGGTGTCCTTGGTCCTGATCCGGGTAATGCTGCTGAGGGTGATCGGGGCATTGCCCTTGGCCGGCAACTGCCGCGGCTGCATTTCCACCGTCGAGCTGACGCAGAGGGGGCCGATGCAGGCCTCGATCCCCGAGGCCGTCGCGCAGGCGCCCAGCGCCAGCACGACAGCGAGCACTGCGGCTATGCGGAATCGTCCCTTCAATCAGCGGCCCTTACAGGTTTTGAACACAGAACCCTGGAGAAAGGTGCCGTCTTTGAATTTGGTCTGGATTTTCGCCTGCAGGCGTCCGTCGGGGCAGCCGGCGTTGGCGAAGCTCAGCTTTTTCCCTTTGTAGGTCCATTTGCGGTTGACCGTGATCTGCCCGTAGAGGGGGATCCCGGCGCCGCCGGCGATCTTCGGGATCGTGGCCACGGTTTTGAAGCCGTAGCGCCCCTGGTGCACCCGCTGGATTTCGATCGGGACGACGAAGGTGGTCGGCCCCGGCACCGTCAGGTGGGCGTGGGCGAGGAGCACGGGGTTGCCGTTTTTCGGCGCCGCGTTGAACAGGGTGATCGGCGATCCGGCCGGGATCGGCGACTGTTCGGGGAAGATCACGACGGCCTTGCCGAAGCCCTTGCCGACGATCGCGCCAGGGCAGAGCTTACGTGCCTGCGCCGTGGTCGTCGCCTTCAGTTTCCCGGGCGTGCAGATCGGCAGGCCTTCGGTCTCCACTTCGCCGTGCTTGTCGAACCACAGGGTCAGCGTTTCCAGGATCGGCGGCGGTGAGCCGTCTTCGGTTTCGATCTTGCCGTAGCCGTGCACGCTGATCGGCGCGTAGCCCTTCTTCGGCAGCGTCGTCGGCGAGAAACCCCCGTCGGTGGTGATCACCAGGTTCGCCGCGCGCAGCTTGATCGCCACCGCCGAACCGGCGAGCAGCAGCACAAACACAAGTCCCAGCACATTCGCTCTTAACAGAGTCTTCCGCACCAAATCCTCCTCCCGTAGCCCTCTACCGCCAAACTACCAGTCGTGGGAAGGAGGATCGGCAGGGCACGGAGAGGGTCCTCACGGAAAGGGCCTGGAAGCGAGCAGCCGTTTTTGCTGCGGCATCCGCGTGCCGTGCTCGCGGTTGCGGTCGCCATCCTCGCCGTGCTGGCGCTGATCGGCACTGGCACCGACAAGCGGCTCGACCCGACCACGATCGACGTCCCCGGCACCGAGTCCTCGCGCAGCAACGAAATCCTCCACGAACACTTCGGCGACTCGGCGCCGTTCGCGATCCTCCTTCGCGGCCCCGGCGCCGCGATCGACAGGCAGGGGCCGGAACTGGTTGCGGCCCTGCGCGAAGAACCGGGGATGACGACGCTCTCCCCCTGGGACACCGGCGCCGTCGAACGCCTGCGGCCGTCTCCGAACAAGGCGCTGATCCTCGCCGACTTCCACGTCGACTCCCGCACCGCGGTCAACGAGACCGTGCCGCAACTGGAACAGATCCTCGAAGAAAACATCCACGACCCGGTCCTCGCCACCCAGACCGGGTACGCAACGCTTTTCCGGGCGATCCAGGACGACAACCTCGCCGCCAGCCATCGCGGCGAGCTGATCGCGTTGCCGTTCCTGCTGATCATCCTCCTGCTCGTCTTCCGCTCGCCGATCGCCGCGGCGATCCCGCTCGCCTTCGGCGCGGTCACCGTCGTCGCCTCGCGCGGGATCCTCTACTTCTTCACCTCCTGGTTCGAGATCGACGCCTTCGCGCTGACGGTCTGTTCGATGATGGGCCTGGCGCTGGGGGTCGACTATGCGCTGCTGATGGTCTCCCGCTTCCGCGAGGAGCTCGCCAAAGGGGTCGAGCCGGTCGAGGCCGCGCGGCTGACCCGCCGCCATGCCGGCCGCACGGTGATGTTCGCCGGCAGCACCCTGCTGCTCTCGATGATCGTCTCGATCTTCATCCTCCCCGGCTCGCTGCTGGGTTCGCTGGCGGGGACGGTTTGCATGGTCGTGCTCCTCAGCGTGGCCGCGGCAACCATCGCCGGGCCAGCGATCCTCACCCTGCTGGGCCACAACGTCGACCGCTGGCGCCTCGGTCGCCCCGCTCCGGTGGGTCGCTCGCGCCTGATGACGATGGTCGGCGCAGCGTTGTCCCGGCCGAAGGTGGCGGCGGTGGTGATCGGCGGGGTGCTGCTGCTCCTGGCGGCGCCGGCGATCGGGCTGAAGACGGGACCGCCGAGCCCCGAGCAGCTCGCCAAGGACGCCCCCGCCCGCGTCAACGCGGAACTGGTAAGCAGCGCGATCGGCCAGGGCTTCGAAGCGCCCTTCCAGGTCGTCGCCGTCTCCGACGAAGGCCCGATCACCGATGCCAAGAGCTTCGGCGCGATCGAAAACTTCCAGCGCAAAGTGGCGACCCTGCCCGGGGTGCGCTCGGTGATCGGGCCGGCGCCCGTCGTGCAGAGGATCCGGCCGCTGCAGGGACTGGGCAACACCTACCTCTCGAGCGAAGGCGACACCGGCCAGATCAAACAGCTGGCCCGTCTCGGCCGCGAACTCAAGGTCGCCGCCGGCGGGGTCGGGCAGCTGCGGGAAGGGATCTCCGAAGCGAGCGACGGCGCCGGCCTGCTGGCGCTCGGATCGGGCCGGGCGGCGCAGGGCGCGCAGCTGATCGCCAACGGCCTCGGGCGGGTGACCTCCGGCAGCCAGGAAGCGAGCGATGCGCTCGAACGGTTCGCCAAAGGCACGCGCCAGCTCGAGAACGGGATCAGGCTCGCCGGGGTCGGGGTCTTCCGGCTGAAGATCGGGATCCGGGACACGATCCTCCCCAATCTGCGCTTCAACGCCCTGCGGCTGTCGCGAGCCGTGGAGAAGTCGCTGAACGAAGAGGCCAATACCAAGCTGCCGGAACTGATCGCTCCGGCGCGGGCCGCCGAAGCCGAACTGAAGAAGGGCCTGGCGCAGCTGGAAGCGATGACGGTCGGCAAAACCGACCCCAACTACGCGGCGACGCTGGAAGCGGTGCGCAAGGCGACCGCGGCGGTCAGTGGCAAAGACCCGGTGACCGGCGCTCCCTACGACCCGCTACCGGGGACTCCGGAGGTCGAGCCCTACGCCGGCCTCCCGGCCGAACTGGTGGCCCTGGATGAACGCCTGATCGCCACCCACAAGCAGGCGAAGGAAACGACGCTCTGGATCATCACCACCAAGAAGGCGATGAAGACGACCCTCAAGGGCGTCGAAAAACTCGAAGAAGGCCTGCGCGAACTGCACGGCGGCAGCAGCAAACTCGCCGCCGGCTCGGCCCGCCTGGCCCGCGAAGCGAAGCGCCTCGGCGACGGGATCGCGCAGCTTGGCAGCGGCGCCCTGCGGCTTGTCGGCGGTCTCGACGACCTCGGCAGCGGCGCCGAAGCGCTGCAGGCCGGCCTCTCCACCGGCGTCACCGAAAGCGAGCCGCTGGAAAGCGGGCTGCAGGAAGCGAGCGTGCAGGTGATTGGCGGCCAGCAGCGGATCCGCGACCAGATCGGTCGCGTCAGCAAGTCGACCCCCGGGCTCTTCAACTCCGGCTACTTCGTCCTCTCCGCCCTCGACGGCACCCCGCCGACGACCCGCCAGGCGATCAACGAATCGATCGACCTCGAACGCGGCGGCCAAGCGGCGACGATGCTGGTCATCTCCGACTACAGCTTCAACACGCCCGGCTCGATCAAGCTCAACAAGCAGCTGAACGAGCAGGCCGCCAAGCTGGCCTCGAACTCCGGCCTGCAGACCGGCGTTGCCGGCGGCGCCGCGCAGCTGAACGACTACAGCCGCGTCACCCGCGAGCGCATCCCCTGGGTGGTGCTGGCGATCACCATCACCACCTTCCTGGTGCTGATGGTCGTCCTCCGGGCGCTGCTGCTGGCGGCGATCGCCGTCGCCCTCAACCTGCTCACGGTCGCCGTCGCCTTCGGCGTCCTCACCTTCCTCTTCCACATCCCCGACGGCTGGCCCCTGGGCGGCCACAACTACGTCGACGCGGTCGGGGCAACGCTGATCTTCGGCCTCGTCTTCGGCCTCTCGATCGACTACGCGGTCTTCCTCCTCAGCCGCATGCGCGAGCACTACGACGTCCACGGCGACAATGCCGCCGCGGTCGAGTTCGGCCTCTCGCGCACGGCGGGCGTCATCACCGGCGCCGCGGCGATCATGATGGCCGTCTTCATCGCCTTCGCCGGCGCCCCGATCGCCACCGTCAGCCAGCTCGGCATCGGCCTCACCGTCGCGGTCCTCCTCGACGCGACCGTGGTCCGCATCGTCCTCCTCCCAGCCCTGATGCTCCTCCTCGGCGACCGCGTCTGGTGGCTGCCGAAACCGCTCGAGCGAGTGATCCCGAAGTTGAGCGTTTAGGTAGCGCTCGGTCATTTGGACCGGGCCATGACCTACATCCCAGTTGACCTACTCTTAGGTCATGAATCTCTCCCGCCCTTTTGCGGTGGTTTCCGAGGCCAGGCGTGTCCTTGCCGATCGCACTCACTTCGATTTGGAGCAACCGGTTTGGGACCGGTTCATGGACCTGTTGGACCGGCCTGCCCAGGTGCCGGCCGGGTTGAGGAACCTCTTTTCGAAACCCAGCGTTTTCGAGTAGCTCGGGAGCGGCGTGGGCCTACACGCATCCTGAGCCCCTGCGAGGCAAGCATGACCTCGGCGAGTTCGACTGCAGCGAGCCTTCGCTCAGCTCGTAGTGGGCGTGTCGACTTAGGCCCCCTATAGGGAGACAAAGTCGACACTGACTAGGATCGCCTCCGGCGGTGCGCCCGTAGACAAAACATTTCGCTAGGATTGGTCGGGCGTTCCTCTCGGACCTGCCGTTCGGTCCGCTCTTCGGCCTCCACCTCCTGCAGTTCCTCGGCCTTGCCTCGAATCCGGGTGCAGACGCGCCGCAGGACATCGGGCGGGCTCGTCAGCTCGAGCGCTTCGTCGTTGCCCTCGCCCCAGCCGAGGTCGTCGAGGATCAGGCGCAGGTGGTCGGAGAACTCCCGCGCCACCCGATCGGCCTGCGCGAAGTCCCCAGCCTCGGCCGCCATCCACACCTCGTCGATCCCGCTCAGCCGGGCAAAGATCTGCTCGTAGAGCGCGTCGCGCTCCGCTGCCGAAATCCGGATGCTCATTCGCAGTGCAGCGACGGGTTCGCCGGTTCCCACGCGGACAGCGTGTAGAAGCTCTGCAAGGCCCCCCGCACCGAGGTGAGCCGGATAGAGGCCGGCAAACGGGATCCCCGGGTCTCGACGGTTGAACGGCTCGCCCCGGGCCGTGAAGCTCCGGCCCGGGGAGTTGCTGGATTGAGCGCCTAGCGGAGGTAGCCGGCGCGGCGGAGAATTACTCGGGCGCGCTCAGCTTGCTGCCGTGAGTCGCGGAGGGTCTCGCGGATCTCTTTCCTGACTCTGCGGGCGTTTTCGATCGCCCGCATGTTCGCTGCGATCTGTTTGTCAGCGTCGTCCGGACTCATCGCGCTCCATTTGCATCTCGCTTCATTCGATCAATCGCGTAGGCGGATTGCGCAAGTTCTTGCTCAAGACTATCGAGGGTTTCTTCGGCCCTTTCAAGCGACCTTTCGAGCTGCCGCCTTTTTGCGTCCATGAGTCTCCGATCGCGTAGATCGTTGCAGCGACCAGCACGAGCACGGCTATGAGCGGACCCAGTCTTGGGTCCCAGCGCGCGAAGCGCTCCTCGGTGGTCCACCGTCTCCCCATGTGACCCACCTAAGTGCCGGGCACGGAACGACTCTCCCTCCAGGACCGGAGCCTGGGGGGAGGAACTGCCGCTATTTCGACTGCTTGCAGCTCTGCTTCGAGAGCGCGGTTAGGGCTTCGCCGTCGCGGTAGGTGAAGGTGCCGCGGGACTTGAGTTGCTTGGAGCCGGTGCATTTGGCGGAGATGAAGGTCCGCTTTTCGCCCTTGTAGCGCCAGCTCTTGTCTATCTTGACGTTGAATTCCTTCAGGGCGCCGGTGCCGCCGGCGATCAGCGGGACGTCGAGGTCCAGGCGCGGGCCGTAGCCTTCCTTGCCGTAGTTGGTGACCGTGCCTTCGAGGACCAGGCTGACCTGCAGCGGCGTCGTTCCGTAGGTGTGGAGCAGGATCGTCGGCTTGCCGCCCTTGGGGACCCCGTTGAAGGCGGTCACGGTCTGCGGCACTTCGTAGGTCTTGCCCGCTTTCAGGTACGCCGTCGCGTGCCCGGTGCCGATTTTGGCGTTCCCGCAGGCCGCTTCCGCCGCTTCGGTCGACTGGTTCTGCAGCTTCCCCGCTTCGCAGGTCGGCAAGCCCTTGGTGTAGAGCTTGGCGTTGCGGTCGAAGTCGATCGTCGCGTGGATCGCCGGGACCGGGACCCCCGTCGCATCGGTCGTCGACTGCGTCAGCGTCGTGACTTCGAGCGTCCCCGGCGTGAATTTCGTTTTGGAAAGCTTTTTCGGTTGAATCTGCGAATCGATCGACTGGGTGTTGCCGTCAGGCGCGGAAACCGAGGGTCCGGCCCAGGCTGCCGTTGCTGCCAATGCGGCTGCGAAAACCACGCTCACCGCGATCAGAAATGGACGTCTGCGCATATCTAGCTCCTAGAGTTGGATTTGCGGCGCCTCTCCCACCTCTTCCAACCGCTCCCAACGCTCAGAGTAGCGCGTTGATTTCCAGTTAAGTCCCTGCTCGCGCGCAGCTTGGCAGCGACCCCCTCGGATACGATCCGGCGGCTGTTCTACCGGGTCGGAGGGGCCGGAGAACTTGAAAGCAAGCGACGATCCGTGGCTGCCAAACCTTTAGGCGAGGAACGAGGCCCGGCGGCCAGCCGGGGAACTACCCCAGCCCGGATTGCGGCGATCGCCGCCCTGGCCGTCGCCGTGATCGTCCTCGCGGTCGTCTTCTTCGGCGGCAGCAGCGGTCACAAGTACACCCTCGTCTTCCAGAACGCAGGCCAGTTGGTGCCCGACAACCAGGTCCTGATCGGCGGCTCCCCGGCCGGCACGGTGGAAAGCATCGGCCTCAGCGACGATAACCTCGCCGAAGTCCATATCTCCGTCGAACAGGAGCTGCACGAAGGCACCACCGCGACGATCCGCGCCACCTCCCTCTCCGGCGTTGCCAACCACTACGTCTCCATCAGTCCCGGGCCGAACAGCAACCCGGCGCTCGACGACGGCGACGAACTCGGCCTCGCCTCGACGACGACGCCGATCGACATCGACCAGTTCTTCAACACCTTCCCGCCGCCGGTCCGCAAGGGCCTCGAAGACTTCATCAAGGGCAACGCGGCGATCTACTCCGGCCAGGGAGAAAACGCCAACGACGCCTACAAGTACTTCGGCACCGCGCTCAACCGCGCCGGCGCCTTCGCCGGAGAACTGAACGCCGACCAGCGCCTGCTCTCCCGCTTCCTCGTCAGCACCTCGCGACTGACGACCGCGGTCGCCGGCCGCGGCGAACAGCTCTCCAGCGCCGTCTCCAACGCCAGCACCGCCTTTAACGCAATTGCCCAGGAAACCACCGCCTTCGACCAGACCCTGCGACGCCTGCCGCCGGTCTTCCGCCAGTCGAACACGACCTTCATCAACCTCCGCGCCGCGCTCGACGACATCGAACCGCTGATCAATACCGCCAAGCCGGCGACCAAGGACCTCGCCCCCTTCCTCGCCGAACTGCGGCCGGTCTTCCAGAAACTGGTTCCCTTCACGCGCAACCTGCGGCTGACCGTCAACAAGCCGGGCCCGGCCAACGACACCGCCGACTTGCTGGCGACGCTGCCCAAGGTCCAGAACCTCACCTCGAGCACCTTCCCCCACGCCGAACAGGCGAGCGCCGACTTCCAGCCCAACCTCAACTTCATCCGCGCCTACACGCCGGACCTCTTCAACGCCTTCAGCAAGCTGGGGCAGGTCGCCGGCTACTACGACGGGAATGGGCATTACGTGCGCGCGGCGACCTCCGGCCAGAACCTCTTTGCCTACAACGCCGGCACTTCCGAACTCGAACCGATCACCAAATCGCAGCAGTACGACGCCTTCGGTGCGACCGAAACGAAGACCCGCTGCCCCGGTGGCGCCACCCAGCCCGCGGCTGACGGCTCCAACCCGTTTGTCGGCGGCGGCAGCGTCAGCGCTTCCGAATGCGACCCCAAAGACGTGCCCCCGGGACCATGAGCAAACGGGCGCTATTCGCACTCGGCCTAGTCGCGGCGGTCGTCGTCGTCGTTCTTCTCGTCTCCGGGGGCGGCTCCTCCGACGGCTACCGCGTCCGCGCGGTCTTCGACAACGGCGGCTTCATGGTCAAAGGCGAGGAGGTGCGGGTTGCCGGCGCCACGGTCGGCCAGATCGAATCGGTCAGCGTCTCGCGGCCTGACGAAAACGTCGCCTACGAGAACGGCAAACCGGTGCCGAAACCCGGCAAGGCGATCATCGTCATGAAGATCGAAGACCCGGGCTTCCAGGACTTCCGCTCGGACGCCAGCTGCCAGATCCGGCCGCAGTCGCTGATCGGCGAGAAGTTCGTCGACTGCCGCACGACCCTGCCGCGGGCGCCGGGCAGCGAGGCGCCGCCCTCGCTGGAACAGATCCCCGACGGCGAACCCGGCGAAGGCGAGTACCTGCTGCCGCTCGGCAACAACGGCACCAGCGTCGACCCGGACCTGATCAACGACATCCAGTCGCTGCCCTACGCGCAGCGCTTCCGCCTCATCTTCAACGAACTCGGCGCCGGCCTCGCCGGCCGCGGCGAAGACCTCGAAGTCCTGGTCAAACGGGCGAACCCGGTGCTCCGCGACGTCGACCGCCTCTTCGGCATCCTCTCCGCCCAGCGCAAGGAACTGGCGCAGCTGGCCAGCGACTCCGACACGATCCTGACCCCGCTCTCGCGTGAGCGCCGCGCCCTCGCCGGCTTCTTCACCAACTCCGGCGCCGCCGCCCAGGCGAGCGCCGAAAAGGGTCCGGAACTGGAAGAAGCGCTGCAGAAGTTCCCCACCTTCCTGGCCGAGTTCCGCAAGACGATGGGGAGCCTCAAATCCTTCTCCGACGCGGGCACGCCGCTGTTCGAAGACTTCGGCACCGCAGCTCCGTCGCTGACCGACGCGACCGAAACCCTGACCCCGTTCTCCGAAGCGCTGACCGTCTCCCTCAAGAGCCTCGGCAACGCGGGCGAAGCTTCGGGTCCGATCTTCGCCGAAGCCGATCCGGTGGTTCTGAAGGCGCGCGAACTGGCGAAGACGGGTGTGAAGCCGACGGGCGATTTGGCGAAGCTGCTGGTGAACCTCGAGAAGACCGGTGGCTGGGACGGGTTGACCGAACTCATCTACGGCACCGCCGGGTCGCTCAACGGCTTCGACAAATACGGACACTTCGGGCGGACGCGGGTCACCCTCTCGAACTGCTTCGAATACATCGCTCGCCCCGGAGGACAGGACGGAGGGGGTTGTACCGCGCGTTTCAACGGCCCCAACTCCGCGGAAACCGCGAATACCAGCGCCGCCGACCTCTACCGACTCCTCCTTCAGCGATCGTCTGAACAGAGCGGAGGCACTCTCGCCGAATCCGGCTCAGCGATCGGCGTCGGTCAAGGCGATAGCACCGAAGGCACTTCAACCGGAGGTCAGGCCGGCGTCGCGCAGTCCTCGAAAACCGAAGGCACCGAACCCCTTCTCGACTACCTCCTCGGGCCATGAGAAATCGCAGCGGACTCAGCGGCGTCGCCAGCAGCCCGATCCTCGTCGGCGCGGTGACCGTGCTCGTCGTCATCGTCGCAGTCTTCCTCGCCTACAACGCCAACAACGGCCTCCCCTTCGTCTCCACCTACAACCTCAAGGCGCGGGTGCCCAACGCCGACGCGCTGGTCAAAGGCAACGAGGTGCGGATCGGCGGCGTCCGCGTCGGCGTCGTCAAGAAAGTCGTCCCGGTCCAGCTGGAAAACGGCAACGTCGCTGCCGAACTCTCGCTCAGCCTCGACAAGAACGCCGAACCGCTGCCGGTCGATTCGACGATCACGATCCGGCCCAAGTCGGCCCTCGGCCTCAAGTTTCTCCAGGTCACCCCGGGCAACTCGGAAAAGGGCTTCAAGGCCGGCGAAATGATCCCGGTCACCGCCGCCAAGCCCGAACCGGTCGACATCGACCAGTTCTTCGACATGTTCGACAAACCCACCCGCGACGCGATCCGCCAGAACCTCTCCGGCTTCGGCAACGCCCTCGCCGGCCGCGGCCCGCAGATCAACGAAGCGATCGGCGCCCTGCGCCGCCTCGTCGTCAGCGGCCAGCCGATCGTCCGCAAACTTGCCGAACCCAGCACCAACTTCGCCGGCTTCTGGAAATCCCTCTCGGCCCTCTCCGCCACCGTCGCCCCGGTCGCCGAGACCCAGGCGCAGATGTTCGTCGCCCTAGACCGCACCTTCGCCGCCTTCGCCCGCGTCTCCCGCCCCTACATCCAGGAAACGATCGAAAAAAGCCCGCCGACCCTCGACGAGGTCAACGCCGACCTGCCGGCGATCCGGCCCTTCCTCGAGGACACCGGCCGCTTCTTCACCGCCCTGCAGCCCGGCGCCAAGGCCCTCGCAGCAACCTCGCCGATAATCGCCGAATCCCTCCACGCCGGGATCCCCGTCCTCAACGCTTCGCCGGTCCTCTACAACCAGCTGCAGCCGACGGCCCAGGCGCTGGTCGACTTCCAGGAAGCGCCGGGTGTCTTCAACGGGCTCGAACTACTCACCGACACGAACAAGCTGCTGAAGCCGTCTCTTTCCTACATCACGCCGAGTCAGACGGTCTGTCACTACTGGTCCCTCACCTTCCAATTCCTGGCCAACGCAAACAGTCAGGGCAACAGCAACGGAAATTGGCTCCAGTTCATTTCCTTTGCACCGCCGGAAGGACCTAATAGTGAGAGCACGTTCGCCAGCGCGCCCGCGAACGATACGTCTCCGAACCGAACCAAAAACCACCTCCACTACAACCCTTACCCGAGGACGGCGGCACCGGGCCAGGACAACGTCTGTGAAGCAGGCAACGAGAAATACATAACCGGCAAAACTGTGATCGGCAATGCCCCCGAACTCTGGGGAACCACCACTCCTACCACCACCCGCAGGACGGTGAGCAAGTGAGCCGCCTACCGGAGCGCGATCGACGTGCCGCCGCCTCGGGCAGCGGCCTGATCAAGTGGCGGCCGAGCAACGTCCTGATCGCGATCATCTTCATCCTCATCTTCACGATCGGGCCCTACCTGGCGTTCACCAAACACGTGCCGTTCACCAGCCGCGGCTACGAACTCAACGCCACCTTCTCCAACTCGGCCAACATCGCCCTCAACTCGCCGATCCGCATCGCCGGCGTCGACGTCGGCAAAGTCGTCTCGACCGAACGCGACGGCGACAACACCACGGTCAGCTTCACCGTCGACTCCTCCGGCCGGCCGATCCACGACGACGCCTTCGCCGCGATCCGCCCGCGGATCTTCCTCGAGGGCAACTTCTTCATCGAACTCGATCCGGGCAGCCCCAGCGCGGCGGACATGGACAGCGGCGCGACGATCCCGGTCAGCCGCACCTCGACCGCGGTCCAGATCGACGAAGTCCTCTCCGTCCTGCAGTCGCCGGTGCGCGCCGACCTAAGCCGCCTGCTCGAGGGCTACGGCACCGCCCTCAACCACTCGCCGACCGCGGCCGAAGACGTCACCCAGCTGCCCGAGGTCAAAGGCCGCTCCGGCGCCGAAGCCCTCAACGGCGCCTTCCAGTACGGCGGCGACGCCGGCCGCTACAGCTCCCAGGTCACCAACGCCTTCCTCGGCACCCAGCCGCAGGACCTCTCCCGCCTCGTCTCCAGCGCCGGCCGCGCCTTCGGCGCCCTAGCCAGCCGCCAGCGTGACCTCCAGGGCCTGATCGTCAACTTCGACATCTTCACCGGCGCCCTCGCCAACCAGTCGGCCAACCTCACCCAGACCATCCACCTCCTCGCGCCGACCCTGCGCATCACCCATGCCTCCCTGGTCAGCCTCAACCGCTCGCTGCCGCCGCTGCGCACCTACGCGATCGAGCTGAAGCCCGCGGTCGAAGAGCTTCCGGGCTTGATCAGCGCCTCGAAACCCTTCCTCGCCCAGGTCCGGCCGCTGCTCTCGGGCAAAGAGGGGGGTGGTGTCGCCAGGCTGCTGCGCGAATCGACCCCCTACCTGGCCGGCGCCGCCCAGGCGAGCAAGAAGACGACCCTGCCGCAGCTCAACCGCCTCAGCCTCTGCACCTCCAAGGTGATGGTCCCGACCGGCAACCAGGTGATCAACGACCGCTTCAGCACCGGCCAGCCCAACTACCGCGAGTTCCTCTACAACCTCGTCAACTTCGCCGGTATGGCTCAGAACTTCGACGGGAACGGCCCCTACGCCCGCGCTCAGGCTGGTGGCGGCCCAGTTCTGGTCGGCGAACCTAATCCGTTTGGGAATAAGGCAACTTTGAGCGACGAACGAAACTACGCGCACACGATCGAAGACCCGCTTGGCACCCAGCCGAGACTGTCCAAGCGTCCCCCGCTCAAGCCTGAAGTCCGCTGCTACACCAATCCGGTTCCGGATGTGAACGGTCCACAGGGTCAGGTCGGCCCCGCATCTCCCTCCGTCTCGCAGGTGACCCCATGACCACCCCGGATCCGAAAGTCAACCGCTGGAAACACTTCCGCGCTTGGCTCGGCCGGCAGGCCCGCGGCCACCGCAAAGACACCGTCGCGATCTTCGTCCTCGCGATCGCCGGCATCGTGATGATGCTCGGCATCTTCATCCAGCAGAAAGCCTCGCTGCCCGCCTGGCTGCCGGTGGTCGGCGAAGAATTCGAACACATCACCGCCGAGTTCTCGACTGCCCAGGCGGTGACTCCGGGCCAGGGGCAGGCGGTCGACATCGCCGGCATCCAGATCGGCAAGGTCACCGCTGTCGATCTCGAAAACGGCCACGCCGTCGTCGGCATGGACATTGAGCCGAAGTACATGGAACTGATCCACCCCGACGCCAGCTTCCTCCTGCGCCCGAAAACGAACCTCAACGACATGATCGTCGAGATCGAACCCGGCACCGCCAAGGGCGAGGTCGAAGACGGCGCCCATTTCACCCTCACCCAGACCGAACCGAACACCAACCTCGACGCCTTCCTCGCCACCCTCGACGCCGACACCCGCCAGTACATCCAGCTGCTCGTCGCCGGTGGCGCCCAGGGGGTCGGCGGCCGCGGCAAACAGGCCTCCAATGCCCTCCGCCGCTTCCAGCCCTTCGTCCACTACACCGCCAAGCTCAACAAAGCGGTCGCCGCCCGCCACGTCGCCCTCGCTCACGTCATCCACAACTTCGGCCTCGTCACTAGCGAACTCGCTCGCCACGACGCCGAGGTCAAGCGCTTCGTCACCTCCTCCAAGGATGCGCTCGGCAACTTCGCCAACCAGCAGGCCTCGGTCCAGAAGGCCTTCGAGGAATTCCCCTCCGCGCTGCAGGCAGCCAAAGCCGGCCTCGCCAGCTCCAATCGCTTCTCCCAGGTCGCCCGCCCGGCACTGATCAAGCTGATCCCGCAGGCCCAGGCGCTGGGCCCGGCATTCGAAGCGACCGAGAAGCTCTTCAACCAGACCACGGTCCCGATCCGCGACCAGATCCGCCCCTTCACCCGAGAAATCCGCCCGATCCTTACCCACGGGGCTGAAACGGCGCAACCGTTCGAAAAGACTGTGCGTAGCTTCGGCAATGCGCTCGGCGGCTTCAACTCCTTCCTCAACGAGCTGACCTACAAGCCGAACGATTCGCGCCAGAGCTACCTCTTCTACCTCCCCTGGCTCAACCACAATTTCAATGCGGCCTTCAATCTTCAGGATGCTGGTGGTCCGATCCTTCGGGGCTTGGTCCTTATCTCTTGCACCGGGGCAGATCTCGGCTACCAGCTCGGGGGTAGGGGAACGGCGGAAGGCGAACCGTTCCTGCAGACCTTGCTGGAAACCCTGCAGGTCCCTCGCAAAGAAGAAATTCCAGTTGGATTCAAAACCGCGGAACCTGGCAACACCTGCGAATACATCGAAAAGAAGAAATGAGCAAGCGCGCCCCCAGCACTACGCAGCTCCTGGTCATCACCGGCTTCGCGCTGTCCTGCTTCGGGATCCTGCTCTTCCTCTGGGTCACCTTCGGCGGCCCGACGCCGTTCCGGGCGAAGACCTACGAGGTCCTCGTCCCCTTCAACGAGGCGACCCAGCTGGCCGAACAGTCCGACGTCCGCATCTCCGGCGTCAACGTCGGCAAAGTCCAGAAGATCGAGCTCTCGCCGAATGGCAAGCAAGCCATCGCCACCACCGCGATTGACGCCCGCTACGCGCCGCTGCCGGAGTCGACCCGGGCGATCCTCCGCACCAAGACCCTGCTCGGCGAGACCTACATCGAACTCACGCCCGGCTCACGCAAGGGCCCCGAACTCGAAGACGGCGGCACCTTGCCCGAGGCGAACATCGCCGAATCGGTCCAGCTCGATGAGATCTTCCGCACCTTCAACGCCCAGACCCGCGCCGCCTTCCAGGAATGGATGCAGGAAGCGGCGGTGGCGGTCAACGGCCAGGGCCAGAACCTCTCCTACGCGCTCGGCAACCTCGACCCGACGGCGAGCGAATTCGCCAGCCTCTTCCGCACCCTGGACAGCCAGAGCCTGGCCGTCCAGCAGCTGTTCCGCAACGGCGCCACGACTTTCCAGGCGCTGCGCGGGCGCGAAGGCCAGCTGGCCGACCTGATCCAGAGCTCCAACGCCGTCTTCCAGACGACCGCCAAGCGGGATCGCGACATCGAAGCCCTGTTCCGCGCCTTCCCGACCTTCCTCGACGAGTCGAAGCTCACCTTCGCCCGCCTCAAAAGCTTCTCGGTCAACGCCGACCCGTTGATGCGCCAGTTGGTGCCGGCGGCGGAAGAACTCTCGCCGACCCTGATCGCGCTTTCGAAGCTGGCGCCCGAATCGGAGGGCTTCTTCGAAGGCCTCGGCCCCGTGATCAAGCGGGCCCCGACGGGCTTCGCTGCGCTGAGGACGATCTTCCGCGATGAATTCCCACCGCTCCTCCGTGCCATCGATCCGTTCATCCGCAACCTCAACCCGATCCTTGTGGGGCTCAAGCTGTATCGAGTCGATCTCGCCTCCTTCTTCGCCAATGTCGCGGCGACCCTCAACGGTGAATTGCCGGCCGGTGAAGGGGAACCAGAAGACGCTCCGCAGCCGCACTACATTCGCATCATGGGGGGAATGAACCCAGAAACCATCTCGACCTATCCCAATCGTCTAGCGATCAACCGCACCAGTGCCTACAGCCCTCCAAAATGGGCTGAAGGCCTGGTCACCGGTCTCCCGAGCTTCAGTACCGGGCACTGCACCACCGGCATCGTGGCCACGCTGGACCCCAATGCTTGGAAAGATCCAGCCTTTATGGAACGAGCGGTCGCGACCAGGGACTTCGAAGACCCGACCAAAATCGTACGCACGCAGGAACAAAATGCCCAGCTATTGTTCGAACGGATCCGGTACTACGCTTTTGTCGGTCAGAGCAGCACGGCCCCGATTGCCGCTCCGCCCTGCAAGCAGCAGGCGCCCTTCAACCCGATCTACGGCAGCGCCGCCCCCACGCAGTACCAGCACACGTTCGAGCAGCGCTAGATCAACCCGCTTTGGCTAGCTGGTTTTGGGAACCAGCCGCCTAACGAAGATGGGCTGGTCGCTGGCGATGGAATAGAGGTTGTTCCTGACCTCAACCGTCTTTCGCCGCTTCCCAATCTTGAGTTCGATCCGTCCTATCCCATCCGGCACTAGGCCTAACACCGTGAAGTGGTGAAGTCTGTGGATCCGCTTAGAAGGTGGGGAGAAGGTTCCTAGAGACACTCCTTTTGAGATCGCGAGGCCCTTAGCAACACAGGCCGATGCTCCATGAGTTCCTTGGGCCAGGCACACCTGATCTCCGACGACAAACGCCCACACGACTCCAGCTTTGGTGTGGGAACGCTGCAACTCGGACGGAGTGAAGGGCTTATCTGGTTCCCCTAAAAGCCGAGCCAAGCGGGAACGGACAGAGTCCGGGAGTGCCTCCGCGTGACCTTGAAATAGTCGGAAGCTCTTCTCTATGGTCGTGGGCGTGGCCTCTGTCGTGCCAGTCTCCTCAGCACGGCGTGTGTCCTTGGGGTAATTCCCACCAACGATAGCCAGACCGACGATGAGGCTTATCAGCAGACGCGCGATCATTCTCAAATGAGGAGGCGCGAGGGATCCCCCTCGCGCCTCATATCTCTACGAAAGGGCGACGCCGTGAACAGTGTTGGCGCCAGCAGCATTATTCAATATTCGCGGCTGTGCCACGAGGGCCAGAAGAGCAGCGTCGACTCGAATTGTATGGGTAGGCTTCTACACATACCGAGTGCTGGTCACCCCAGCCATAGACCTGGTTAAGGTACTGAGTCGTACCAACGCATTCCCCCCACCCGCCCAGGGTGGCTGGATTGCAGAAAGGGGTCGTCGCCGCGTTTGCGTGCGCCGGGCCCATCAACCCAAGGCACAATGCAGCGCAACTGCCAAGGAGCGCCAGCAGATCCGGGGTTGCCGGAGTACATGTGACATGTATTTCCTCCATTAACTGGGCACCAGACCCTGTGTCCGGCGCGATCCCCTAAGTCTGAGCACGAATCGCCCAAGAATTCGCCTGCACTTCGTTAAGGTACGCGTCTGTAGGTTTAACACCGCGAAAGCAAGGCCGGGCGTCCCCCGAATTAATAGAACTCGTCCGCACCAACTAGCGGTACACTGGAAGCCCAAGCGGGCCGGCGGGACCCTAAAAGACGTGGGGGCCGAGGAGGGCGCCGATGATCCCAAGGGCTCCGACCAGCAAGCGCCCATTCAGCTTGTCAAACCGCGCGTCGAGCTTCTCGAACCTCGCGTCGACCTTGTCGAACCTCGCGTCGACTTTGTCGAAACGCTTGTCCATCTCCGTCCGAAGCGCTCCTACCTCACTCTTCAGCTCCGCATCGACGCGAGCGAAGCCATCGTCCATCTTCTTGTTGGCTGCAGCAAAGCCGTCGTCGACCGTCTCCTTGAGATCGTCGAGGCGATCATCAGTCCATCTCTTCTCAGGCGTCGTCACATGCATGATCCTAGCGCAACCTTTCGTCTGCAGCAATATCGGCGGGCAAATCCAAACCCAGACGCTAGGCGGCACCGACGCACGCGTGGTGCGCAGAAAGTCAGGGCTTAGGGGAGAGAGTGGGGCAACTCTCATGCATGCGCGGGCGCGGGCACTGAGGGGTACGCGGCAGCAACGTCGATTTCCTCAATCTCCGGTCTAACGGCCAAGCCAATCGAACTCGTCCGATCCACGCTAGTGAACTGCAAATGCGACACCGGCCAGCGTGACGCAGCATCCGATCAAGGCGACGATCACCGAAACGGATGCGTTGAAGAGCGACTTCTTCAGGGCGCCCACCTCGTCCCGGATGGCTTTCGCCTCGCTCTTCAACTCACCCCGGATCGCGCTCGCCTCCCTGTTCAGTTCCCCCCGGAGCTCGCGGATGTCCTCATCTACCTTGGCGAACCGTTCGTCAACCTTCTCGAACCCCTTGTCGACCCGAGCGAAGCCGTCGTCGACCTTCTTGTCGAACTCGTCAAGGCGATCATCAGTCCATTTCTCCCGAGGCGTCATCAGCTCCATAATCCTAGCGCAATCTTTCGTCTGCGTCCTGCCCAACCTGCGATGGGCAACTCTCAAAGGAAACGCTAAGCGGCGTCGGCGCACGCGTGGTGCGCAGAAAGGCAATTCTTAGGGGCGAGAGTTGGGCGGATCTGGAAAGCAGCCGAGCTCCTCCAATGCCAGTGCGGCGCATAGCTGATCACTGCACGCATTCACAGGCTCCCCTATCGCGCTTGTTCGTGCGTCAGGCGCCACCCCTCGTAGGCGCTCCTGGGTTCGCCGACTGCGATCGGCAGGTCCGGGGATCCTTCGCGGGCGATCCAGTCGCGAACGGGCTCGGGGTTGAGTGGCTCCTTCATTTTGCCGAGCCACGCCCATAGCTCTCCGCTCGACCGGGTGAGGATGAGGCTGCGGCAGTCGATCTCCTTGGCGAGGTTGCCGACGAGCGATCGGGCTTCAGCCGAGTCGGCGTAAAGGCCGAGGTGGTGGTTGCTGTCCAGCTCGTAGCCGAGGTGCGAGGGGTCGACGCGCTCTCCCGCCAGCAGGCGTTCGGCCAGTTCGACGAGACTCGCCTGGCGGGAGCCGGGGCGGGACCCGGCCTCCACTTTGTATTCCTCGCCGGCGGCCTCGAGCAGGCGCTCGAAGGCCGCGCCCTGAGCGGCCATCGCGGCCCGCACCGACGACAGGTCACTGACGCCGAGCTCGATCGCCTCTGCGAGCACCATGTCTGTGAGGTGATTCTTCGCCATGGTGAAGCGGCGCAGGGCGGTATCGAAGGAAATGCGGTGGCGCGCTGCAACCCGCGCTTGCAGCGCCAGAGCCAGTGGCATCGGCTCCGCTCGCTCCAGGCCCACCGCCAACACTTCGATCCCGTACCGGACGCCCTTATGGACCGCGCGGTCGAGCGCCTCGAGGTACTCGACGTCACGGACGGGTTCGATCCGATCCGCTCCATGGAGGCGTGCGAGGACCGCTTCGGCTATCTCATGGGCCCGTGCTTCGAGACTTTCGGCCAGCAGGTCGCGCCCCTCGGCACCACCCCCCAGCCGGTTATTCGATGAGGTCGAAGTACCGATGCAGGCATCCTAGGGGGATTCCCATAGTGGAGCAAACGATCCCGTCCTATTGATAAAAATTGTCTTAAAGGTGGTGCCGATTCAGTTGGCAGTTTGCCGATGAGAACTGAAGGCTCATGCCGGGCCGGCTTCCCAGCCGGTGAAGTTCGAGGTGTCGGGTTCGATCGCTTCGCGGACCTTCGTCAGCGCCTCGTCCTCGGAGGTGGCATCGAGCGTGACGGTGTAGATCGGGCGGCCGATGCCGACGGTCCCGGTCTCCTCGGTGCCGGCTGTCATCGAGGACCTGCTACCGGCAAGCTCGATCCCGGCCGCGGTGAGCCGCTCCCGCTCCTCCTTGGTCAGCATTCCCTTGAAGCGGACGGCAAAGGCGGGCATCGACCCAGAGTACCGTCGGTAAAGAATCCTTAGCCGGTCGTCCTAATCGCAAATGGCGGGGTTCGGTAGGCAGCGAGGGGGAGAGTTCGACAGGCGCCGGGACTTGACCACCTGTGCCTTCTCGCTTCGCTATTCTGTCAGACAGAATGTCTGGACCGAGGAAGCTCGAATTACTTTCGCTCGGTCGGCGACCAAGCACCGGATCTCTCGAGAGCGGTCACTGTACGTGGTCGAGCACTGCGGTCTTCAGCTTGTTTTCCGGCGCCGAAATAGGGAGCACGCTGATGTCAGCCAGCGAGTTGTATTCGTCGGGGATGATCTTGAGCAAGTTGCGCTTGAGGTTGTCGCAGCCGAAGAGGACGAAGACGAGTTTGTAGTGATCCACGCGATGAACATGCGGAGACGGTTTCGCGGTCTCTATGAGGAGGCACACCAATGGGAAAAGTGAAAAAGCCAAGAAAGACGGACGAAGAGGACGAGATTCTCGGGGTGACTCGGTCCGGCATGGTGATCACCGAGAAGGTCGCCGCGCAGATGGCCGAAGAATTCGAGAAGGAACCGCCGGATCCATCCGAACTTGAACGTCGCTATGTGGGCCGGCCCTCGCTCGGACCAAAAGGCCTTTCTCCTCGCGTCAGCTTCCGGGTCCCGCCCGATCTCTACAAAGCCGCCTGGGCTCGGGCCGACAAGGAAGGGCGCTCGCTCAGCGATCTCGCGCGCGAGGCGTTCAACTGCTACATGGATTCCTAGGCGGCGCTACGGTTGTCGGCATGGAGCGCGACGCGGCCTTGGAGGCTGTGTTCATGCCGGTGCGCCCGGCGAGCACGTTCGAGGAGACGGTCGAGCGCTTGGGGAGCGCGATCCGGCTCGGACTGCTGGCGCCGGGAGACAAGCTGCCGCCGGAGCGGGAGCTGGCCCACCGGCTGCGGATTTCGCGCTCGACCCTGCGGCAGGCGCTGACGGCGCTGGTGCAGAGCGGGCACCTGGTGTCGTCGCGGGGGAGGACCGGCGGCACCTTCGTCTCCGAGCAGCCGCCGCTGGCCGAGCACGGCGGCGAGCCGCTCGACCAGGGCGCCTGGGCGGTGCTCGACTACCGGGTGGCGATCGAGACCGGCGCGGTGCTGCTGGCGGCGGAGCGGGGGAGCGAGGCGCAGTTCGACCGGCTGGACGAGCTGGTGGCGAAGATGGCCGGCGAGGTGGAGAACTTCGGCGAGTACCGGCGCACCGACGTCCGCTTTCACCTCGACGTTGCCGAGGCCGCGCGCTCGCCGCGGCTGCTGAGCGCGATGACCGACGTGCAGTCGCAGATGAGCGACCTGATCGCGCTGATCGCCCATCCACCCGAGGTCCTGTCCAGCTCCAACGAGCAGCACGCGCGGCTGGTCAAGGCGCTGCGCAAGGGAGACGGCCCGCGAGCGACCGGGCAGATGCGCGAGCACACCGAGGGCACCGAGCACATCCTCGCCGGCCTGCTGCCGGCGCCCGCCATCGCCTAGGCGGGGCGCCTTAGTCAACCAGGGGTTTACTAAAGCGCCCCGAGCCAGCTTAGGCGCGGATGCGCTCGCCCTTCGGGTCGAAGAGCGGCTCGGTCGCGACCTCGCCCTCGACCCAGCGGCCGAAGATCTCGACCTCGACCGCGGTCCCCGGCTCGGCTGCAGCCGGCGGCAGGTAGGCGTAGGCGATCGAGCGCTCGACGGTGTAGCCGTAGCCGCCACTCGTCACCCGCCCGACGACCTCGCCGCCGACCCGGACCGGCTCGTTGCCGAGCGCGATCGAGTGCGGGTCGCCGAGGGTGAGGCAGCGCAGTTGCGCCCGCGGCCCGGCCTCCCTGGCGTCGAGGAGGCCGTCGCGGCCGTTGAAGAAGTGCCCCTTGTCGAGCTTGACGCAGAAGCCGACGCCGCCTTCGTAGGGGGTCTCGTCGGGGGTGATGTCGGTGCCCCAGACGCGGTAGCCCTTCTCGAGCCGCAGGCTGTCGATCGCCCGGTAGCCGCCGGCGACCATCCCGTGCGGCCGCCCCGCCTCCCACAGCGCCCGCCACAGTCCCAGCCCGTACTCGGCCGGGCAGTAGATCTCCCACCCGAGCTCGCCGACGTAGGTCACCCGCAGCATCCGCACCGGGACGTTGCCGAGCGTCGTCTCCCGCAGGGTCATGTAGGGAAAGGTCTCGTTGCCGAGGTCCTGCGGGGTCAGCGGCGCCAGCACCTCGCGCGCCCGCGGTCCCCAGATCCCGAAGCAGGCCCACTGCGAGGTGACGTCGTGGATGCGCACTTCGTCGCCGTCGGGGAGGAGGCGCCGCATCCACTCGCGGTCGTGGTTGCCGAAGGCGGTGCCGGTGACGATCGAGAAGCGGTCCTCGCCGAGCCGCGCGACGGTGAAGTCGCACTCGATCCCGCCGCGCTGGTTCAGCATCTGCGTGTAGGTGATCTGGCCGACCTCGCGGCCGACCCGGTTGTCGCAGAGGATTTCGAGGAACGACTCGGCGCCCTCGCCCTCGATTTCGAGCTTGGCAAAGGAGGACTCGTCGAAGATCGCGACCGCCTCGCGGGCGGCGCGGTGCTCGGCGCCGATCGCCGGCGACCAGTGCTGGCCCGCCCAGCCGCGCGGGCGCAGCCCCTCGTCCCCGGCCGGCGGCGTTCCGCTCGTACCAGTTGACCCGCTCCCAGCCGGACTTCTCGCCGAAGGCGGCCTCGTGCTCGCGGTGCCAGGCGTTGGCGGGGGACATCCGCAGCGGCCGCCCCGCCTGCCGCTCGTGGTTGGGATAGCGGATGTCGTAGTAGGTCTCGTAGGTCTCCTTGATCCGCGCGTGGGTGTAGGCGGGGGAGCGGTACTGGGGCCCGAAGCGGCGGATGTCCATGTGCCAGAGGTCGAGGCTCGGTTCGCCCTCGACGATCCACTCGGCGACGACTTTACCGATACCGCCGGCCCCGGCCAGGCCGTGGGCGCAGAACCCGGCGCAGACGAAGAAGCCGCCGACCTCGGTCTCGCCGAGGCAGAACTCGTTGTCGGGAGTGAACGCCTCCGGGCCGTTGATCAGCTTGGTGACCGTGATCTCGTCCATCGCCGGGACGCGCCGCTTCGAGTTCTCGGTGATCTCCTCGAAGCGCTCCCAGTCCTCTTCCAGCAGCCGCCCGTTGAAGTCCTGCGGGATCGCCTCCACCCGTCCCGGTCCCTGCGGCAGGAACGCCGGCTCGCTGCGCCGCTCGTAGCCGCCCATCACCAGCCCGTCCCCGTCCTCGCGGTAGTAGACGAGCAGGTCGGGGTCGCGCAGGGTCGGGAGGTGGCGGCGATCCTCCCCGCGCGCTTCGCGGACCGCGTCGAGCGGTTGGGTCACTAAGTACTGGTGGGACATCGGGATCACCGGAACGCGGACGCCGGCCATGCGGGCGATCTCGGCCGCGTACATGCCGCCGGCGTCGACGACGACCTGGGCCTCGACGTCGCCCTTGTCGGTGCGGACGCCGCGGACGCGACCGTCGCGGACCTCGATCCCGGTCACCCGGGTGTTGGTGAAGATGCGGCAGCCGCCCTGGCGGGCGCCGTCGGCGAGCGCGTAGGTCAGCTGCGCCGGGTCGATGTAGCCGTCGGTCGGCAGCCAGGCCGCGCCGAGCACGCCCTCGGTAGACATCAGCGGGAACATCTCCTTCGCCTCCGCGGCCGAGATCAGCTCCAAGGGCAGCCCGAAGGTCTTCGCCCAGCCGGCCTGGCGGCGCAGCTCCTCCATCCGCTCCTCGCTGGAGGCGAGCCGGATGCCGCCGCACTCGACCCAGCCGGGGTCGAACTCCGACTCGGTGTCCAGCCGCCGGTAGAGCTCGACCGAGTGCATCATCATCTTCGTCAGCGAGACCGAGCCGCGCAGCTGTCCCACCAGCCCGGCGCTGTGAAAGGTCGAGCCGGAGGTCAGTTCGGAGCGCTCGAGCAGGACGACGTCCTCCCAGCCGAGTTTCGCCAGGTGGTAGGCGAGCGAGGTCCCTCCGACCCCGCCGCCGACGATGACGCAGCGGGCGCGGTCGAGCAGCTCAGCTCGAGGCACCGCCGGCCTCCTCGAGCAGCTCCTCCAGCCGCCCCTCGCCGGCGGCCTCGCGCATGCGGTCGAAGTGCTCGGCGCAGTAGGCGTGGAAGTCGAAGTCGAGCTCGGAGATCGTGCTCTGCACCGCCCCCCACATCGCCTCGCGGAAGTCGGACATGAACCGCATCAGCCGCAGCGTCGCCAGCCGCCGGTCGCTCGCCGGCGACTCGAAGTAGGCGCCGAGCAGGTTCGCCTCCATGCCTTCGTCGAGCTCGTTGTTGACGGCGAAGTTGCCGAGGTCGAAGTAGCGGTCGCCCATCCCCGCGTACTCCCAGTCGATGATCCGCAGCCCGCGCGGCGAGCGGATGAAGTTGGCCGCGAGGAGGTCGTTGTGGCAGGGGACGGGCTCGTGCTCGGGGCCGACCAGCGCCGCTTCGATTCGGTGCGCCGCGCCCATCGCCCACTCATAGGAGCCGGGGACCTCGGCGCCGCGGTCGGCGATCCGCGCCGCGTAGGTCTCGACGATGCGGAAGCTCGAGAACTCGACCGGCAGCCGCTCCTCGCGCGCGTGCAGGGTGCGCAGCGCCGCCGCGACCTCGGCCATTGCCACCGGCTCGCGCAGCTCGGCGGCGCTCGTCGTCTCCCCCTCGACGAAGCGGGTCACCAGGCACGGCGGCTCGTCGAGCATTGCCACCACCTCGGGTCCGACCCCGGCGCTCGCCGCCAATTCGCCCGCCGCCTTCTCGGCGCCGCGGTCGATCTCCAGCAGCCCGGTGTCCTTGCCCGGCAGTCGCACGACGAGGTCCTCGCCGGCGAACCGCACCCGGTAGTTGCGGTTGGTGATCCCGCCCTCGAGCGGCACCGGGTCGCCTTCGATCTCGCCGAGGCGCGCGGAGATCGGTCCGAGGGTGTCTGAGAGAGAGGCCATGAGGCGGGGCGAGGAAAGGATGATTCTCCCTTGCCATTGACAGCGGTCAAGGGCGGGGTCTAGGCTCGCGTCGACCCTTATAGGTCGGTTTATCACACCTTTTTCGTCCGCAAGGTTCGACGCACAGGAAGGGAAGCCGCATGGAGAGCAGCGTTTCCACCCCGGTAGACCACGACGAAAAACGACTCGCGGAGTTGGGCTACAAACAGACCCTGAACCGGGCCTGGAGTGGCTTCTCCAACTTCGCGATCTCGTTCACGATCATCTCGATCCTCGCCGGTTGCTTCACCACCTATGGCCAGGCGTGGAACAACGGCGGCCCGATCGCGATCTCAATCGGCTGGCCGCTGATCTCGATCCCGATCCTGATCATCGGCTTCTGTATGTCGGAGCTGGTCTCCGCCTACCCGACCGCCGGTGGCATCTACTGGTGGGCGGGACGCCTCGGCGGCCCGATCTGGGCCTGGTTCACCGGCTGGTTCAACCTGATCGGCCTGGTCGCCGTCGTCGCCTCGGTCGACTACGCCTGCGCGACCTTCCTCAACGTCGTCCTCGGCCTCTACGCAGTGGACATCTTCGGCCTCAATTTCGGCGACGAAGTGCACATCCTCAGCGAGGTCTTCCTCCTCTTCGCGCTGATCCTCGCGCTCCACACCGCGGTCAACGTGCGGCGAACGCACATGCTCTCGCTGGTCAACAGCGTCTCGGTCTGGTGGCACGTGATCGGCGTCGCGGCGATCGTCCTCGTCCTGATCATCGTCCCCGACACCCACCAGAGCGTCAGCTTCGTCTTCAGCCACCGGATCAACAACAGCGGCTTCGGCGAAGGCATGTACTGGTTCTACGTGCTGCCGCTCGGCTTCCTGCTGACCCAGTACACGATCACCGGCTTCGACGCCTCGGCTCACATCTCTGAGGAGACGCACGGAGCCTCGGAATCGGCGGCGAAGGGGGTGTGGAAGTCGATCTTCTACTCGGCTTTGATCGGCTGGGTCGTGCTGCTGGCGATCACCTTCGCAGTCACCAACGTCGACGGCGCCAACGAAGCGCTCGGCTTCGCGCCGACCCTGCTGGTCGAAGCGCTGGGCTCCGGCTGGGGCAAGTTCGTCCTCATCATCTCCGTCGTCGGCCAGCTCTTCTGCGGCGCCGCCTGCCTGACCAGCGCCTCGCGCATGTGTTACGCGTTCTCGCGCGACAAAGGGTTCGGCAAACGGGTCTCGGGGCGGATCTCCCGGGTCAACTCCGAGCGGGTCCCGATCTACGCCGTGCTGGCGATGGCGGCGGCGGCGCTGATCATTACCCTGCCGGCGCTGAAGGGGAACGGCGAAAACGTACCGTTCGCCTTCTTCGCGGTCGTCTCGATTACCGTCATCGGCCTCTATATCGCCTACGTGATCCCGATCTTCCTCCGCTGGCGCAAAGGCGACGACTTCGAGCCCGGACCCTGGAACAACGGGCGCAAGTACAGGTGGATGAACTCGTTCGCGACCTTCTGGGTCGCCCTGATCACGATCATCTTCTGCCTCCCGTTCACCCCGCTCGCGGTGCCATGGAACGACGAATTCAGCTGGGAGGCCTTCAACTACGCGCCGCTGACGGTGGGCGTGGTGATCCTGCTGGCCTGGATCGGGTGGATGACGACCGCCCGCAAGCACTTCACTGGGCAGGTGCGGGAGATCGACCTCGAGAAAGAGATCGGTCCCGAGCCCGAGGTGGGTCCGGGCGCCCCGTGAGCGCGGCGGCGTAACGTTGCGGCCGTGACGGTCGAGGAGCTGAAGAAGGCGGTTGCGGACGGCACGGTCGACACCGTGCTGCTCGCGATCGCCGACATGGAGGGGCGGCTGCAGGGCAAGCGGCTGACCGCGAGCCACTTCCTCGGCGACGTGTTGGAGCACGGGGCGGAGGGCTGCAACTACCTGCTCGCCGTCGACGTCGAGATGGAAACGGTCGGCGGCTACGCGATGGCGTCCTGGGACACCGGCTACGGCGACTTCGAGATGGTCCCGGACCTCGACACGTTGCGGCTGGTCCCGTGGCTGCCGGGGACGGCGATGGTGATGGCCGACGTGCAGTGGTCCGACGGGCGCGAAGTCGCCTCCTCCCCGCGGCAGATCCTGCGCCGGCAGCTGGCGCGGCTGGCCGAGCGCGGCCTCAGCGCCAAGGCCGCGACCGAGCTCGAGTTCATCGTCTTCCGCAACACCTACGAGGAGGCCTGGAAGAAGGGTTTCCACGACCTCGAGCCGGCCAACCTCTACAACATCGACTACTCGCTGCTGGGGACCGCGCGGGTCGAGCCGCTGATCCGGCGGATCCGCAACGAGATGGCGGCGGCGGGGATGGAAGTCGAGAACTCCAAGGGCGAGTGCAACCTCGGCCAGCACGAGATCAACTTCCGCTACCGCGACGCTCTCGGCACCGCCGACGACCACGCGATCTACAAGAACGGCGCCAAGGAGATCGCCTCCCAGGAGGGGCACGCGATCACCTTCATGGCCAAGTTCAACGAGCGCGAGGGCAACTCGTGCCACATCCACTGCTCGCTGGCGGGGGATGATGGCGCTAACGCGTTCGCCGGCGACCAGGCGCTGTTCGAGCACTTCGTCGCCGGGCAGCTGGCCTGCATGCGGGAGCTGACGCTGCTCTACGCGCCGCACGTCAACAGCTACAAACGCTTCGCCAAGGGCTCCTTCGCGCCGACCGCGATCGCCTGGGGACGGGACAACCGCACCTGCTCGCTGCGGGTCGTCGGGCATGGCGAGGGGCTGCGGGTCGAGAACCGGCTGCCGGGCGCCGACGTCAATCCCTACCTGGCGCTGAGCGCGATGATCGCCGCCGGGCTGCACGGGATCGAGAACGAGCTGCCGCTGGAGGAGGTCTTCGAGGGCAACGCGTACGAGTCCGACAAGCCGCGGGTGTCGTCGAACATCTATCTGGCGCGGGACGCCTTTGCGGCGAGCGAGGTCGCGCGCGAGGCCTTCGGCGCCGAGGTCGTAGACCACTATCTGAACCGGGCCGGGGTCGAGATCGAGGCCTTCGAGGCGGCCGTCACCGACTGGGAGCGCTACCGGGGCTTCGAGCGGCTGTGAGCACCGCGGCGGGCAGCGGCGCGCCGGCGATCGGGATCTGCGCTGCGGTCGAGCGGGTCTCGTGGGGGGTCTGGGACGGCTACGAGGTGACGCTGGCGCCGCGGGGATACGTGAGCGCGGTGCAGCGGGCGGGCGGGATCGCGATCATGCTGCCGCCCGATGAGGCGGCGGTGGCGGCGCCCGACATCCTGCTCGACCGGGTCGACGCGCTGATGCTGGCCGGTGGCGCCGACATCGACCCGGCGAGCTACGGCGCCGAGCCGCATCCCGAGACGCGGGGCACTTGGTCCGACCGCGACGCCTTCGAGCTGGCGCTGGCGCGGCGGGCGCTGGAGCGCGACATGCCGGTGCTGGGGATCTGCCGCGGGATGCAACTGCTGAACGTTGCCTTGGGCGGGACGCTGGTCCAGCACCTGCCCGAGACGCTCGGGGCGGAGACGCACCGCACGGTCGCCGGGACCTTCAGCAAGCACCACGTGCGGCTCGACCCCGACTCGCTCGCCTGCAGCGCGGCGGGCGTCGAGACCTTCGTCGTCTGGTCCCACCACCACCAGGGCGTCGATCGCCTCGGTGAGGGGCTGGAGGTGACGGGATGGTCGGCCGAGGACGACCTCCCCGAGGCGATCGAGCTCCCCGGCAACCGCTTCGCCCTCGGCGTCGTCTGGCACCCCGAGGAGGACGAGAGCAGCAAGGTGATCGGCGCGTTGGTCGAGGCTGCGCGCACGGTGGTGCCGCGATGATCGAGGTGATCGAGCCTGCCACCGAGGAGGTGATGGCGAGCGTGCCGCGGGCTGGGGTGGAGGAGGTCGACGCGGCGGTGGCTCGGGCGAAGGCGGCGTTCCCGGCCTGGCGGGCGGTGGCGCCGGCCGACCGCGCGAAGCTGCTGCGCGACCTGGCCGATGGGATCGAGGCGCGGCTGGAAGAGCTGGCGACGCTGGAGGCCCGGAACGCGGGCAAGCCGATCGGCGACGCGCGGGGGGAGATGGGGATGGTGGTCGAGACCTTCCGCTTCTATGCGGGGGCGCCGGAGCGGCTGTTGGGACAGACGATCCCGGTCGCCGGTGGGGTCGACATGACCTTCCGCGAGCCGCTCGGTGTCGTCGGCCTGATCGTCCCCTGGAACTTCCCGCTGACGATCGCCTCCTGGAAGGTGGCGCCGGCGCTCGCCGCTGGCAACTGCGTCGTCCTCAAGCCGGCGGAGCTGACGCCGCTGACCGCGCTGGAGCTGGAGGTGATCGCCCTGGACGCGGGGCTGCCGGAGGGAGTCCTCAACGTCGTCACCGGTCCCGGCAGCGTCTGCGGGCAGCGGCTGGTCGAGCACCCCGACGTCGCCAAGATCGCCTTCACCGGCTCGACCGCGGTCGGCCGCGGGATCGCCGCCGGCGCTGCGCAGACGATCAAGCGGGTGACGCTGGAGCTGGGCGGCAAGTCGGCCAACGTCGTCTTCGCCGACGCCGACATCGAGGCCGCCGCCGCGGCGGCGCCGGGGGCGGTCTTCGGCAACGCCGGCCAGGACTGCTGCGCCCGCTCGCGGATCCTCGTCGAGCGCACCGCCCTCGAAGACTTCCTCGCAGCGATGGCGCCGCACATCGAATCGCTGCGGGTCGGCGACCCGCTCTCGGAGGAGACCCAGATGGGGCCGCTGATCTCCGCCGGGCAGCGCGAAGCGGTCGCCTCCTACGTCCCCGACGACGCCCCGGTCGCGATCCGCGGCAGCGCTCCGATGGGCCCCGGTTACTGGTACCCGCCGACCGTACTGGCGCCGGTCGCCAACGACGACCGCGCCGCCGCTGAGGAGATTTTCGGCCCGGTCGCCTGCGTCATCCCCTTCGACTCCGAGGAGGATGCGGTGCGGCTCGCCAACGACACCATCTACGGCCTCTCGGGCTCGGTCTGGACGCGGGACGGGGCGCGGGCGCTGCGGGTCGCGCGGGCGATCGAGACCGGGGTGATCTCGATCAACTCCAACACCTCGGTCCGCGTCTCCACCCCATTCGGCGGTTTCAAGCAGTCGGGCGTCGGCCGGGAGCTGGGGCCCGACGCGCTCGAGCACTACACCGAGGTGAAGAACGTTTACTACGCGACCGAGGGGGGCTGAGATGGGGGCACGGCTGGAGGGCAAGGTCTGCGTCATAACCGGGACCGCGAGCGGGATCGGGGCCTCCTCAGCACGGCTGTTCGCCGCCGAGGGCGCCACGGTCGTCGGCATCGACCTCGACGCCGAGCAGGCGGAAGGGGCGCTGACGATCGCCGCCGACGTCGCCGACGAGGAGCAGGTCCGCGCCGCCCTCGACGAGGCGCGCGAGCAGTTCGGCCGCATCGACGTGCTGATGAACAACGCCGGGATCAACCCGACCGACGACGGCTCGGTCCTGGAGACCGACCTCGAGGCCTGGCAGCGGGTCCAGGACGTCAACCTGCGCAGCGTCTTCCTCTGCTGCAAGCACGGCATCCCGCACCTGCTCGACGCGGGCGGCGGCTCGGTGATCAACGTCGCCTCCTTCGTCGCGACGATGGGCGCGGCGGTCAGCCAGATCTCCTACACGGCGTCCAAGGGCGCCGTCCTCGCCCTCTCGCGTGAGCTCGGCGTCGAGTTCGCCGACCGCGGCGTCCGCGTCAACGCCCTCTGCCCGGGACCGGTCAACACGCCGCTGCTGAAGGAGCTCTTCGCCAAGGACCCCGAGCGCGCCGCGAAGCGCCTCGTCCACATCCCGATGGCCCGCTTCGGCGAGCCCGACGAGATCGCCAAGGCGGCTCTCTTCCTGGCCAGCGACGACGCCAGCTTCGTCACCGCCAGCACCTTCCTGGTGGACGGCGGCCTCTCCGCCGCCTACCTGACGCCGGTCCAGGTCGACTGAACCGGCGTTCGTCCTTGGGACGGATATGCCGGTCTAAGGACGAACGCCGGGGATGGTTTTGAGCCAGCGCCGGCAGAGCGCTCGGCCTAGCTCGTTGAAGGCGCCGATCTTCGCCTCGGTCTCCGGGCGGAGGGCCGCCGGGTCGATGCCGATCCGCACCGCGTCGGGGTCTGAGCGGTAGTCCTCGATCCAGTGGAGGGCGTCGGCGCGGCTTACCTCGGGGTGGAACTGCAGCGCCCAGGCGCGCTCGCCGAGGCGGGCAGCCTGGAGGCAGACCTCGCTGCGGGCGAGGGGCACGGCGCCGGCGGGCAGGGGGAACTCGTAGCTGTGCCACTGGAAGGCCTCGAAGGCGGGGGCGAGGGAGCCGAGCAGCGGGTCGTCTTCGCCCTCGACCGTCACCTCGACCGGGTGCCAGCCGATCTCCGGCTGGGCTGCGCGCCGCGGCCCGGCACCGGCCGCCGCCGCGAGCAGCTGGCCGCCGAGGCAGAGCCCGAGCAGCGGCAGCTCGCGCGCCAGCAGCTCGCGCAGCAGCGCCTCCTCCTCGGCGATCCACCCGTGCCGCTCGCCTTCGTCGACGTTCATCGCCCCGCCGAGGACGAGCACCGCGTCGTAGCCGAGCGGGTCGCCGGGCGGCTGCGGGCGCTCGGCCAGCGTCCACTCGTCGAGCGCGCCGCCGGCCTCCTCGATCGCCTCGCGGAAGACGCCGGGACCCGCGTCGCGCTGATGGACGATCGCCAGGACTCGCACCTGCCCAGTCTCCCACTAGGCTCGCCAGCACCGATGAAGGGAATTCGTGCCAAACGGGTCTTCAGAGTCGCAGCGGTCTTCGCCGTGGTGTCCAGCTCTGCCGGCTCGGCTCTTGCCGAAGGCAGGTTCGACCCTCTCCTCCCGGTGGTCCGATCCACCCTCGGTGCCACTCCGTCCCCGATCCCGGCTCCGTCTGAGGGACGGATCCCCGTCAGCCTGCGCCTCGCCGACTCGATCTCGACCGAGGACGGCTCCCATCCCCCGGCGGCGACGGAGGTCCGGTTCTCTTTTGATCGGCATCTGCGGCTCGATCTCTCCGGCGTCCCCCGGTGCCCGTGGGCTCCCGTTCAGAGCTATCCCGCGTTCGACTGGAGCGACTGCAAGCCGGCGACCGTAGGCAGTGGGCGAATCAAGTGGGAGGTCGCCTTCCCCGAACAGGAAGCGGTCCGGGTGGGGGGCGAGGCCACCGTCTATCGCGGTAACCGAAACAAACTGCTGATCCGCACCTCGGTCCCTGCACCGATCAGCGGTGACGTCGTCATGCCCGTCGCGCTGAGTCCGCGGAACGAGGGAATCTACGGCCTCAGCGCCACCGCGTCGATCCCGAAGATCGCCGGCGGCTCCGGCTCTCTCGCCTACCTCGGCCTGCGCTTTCGTAGGGGCCTCTTCTCAGCGGCCTGCCCCAAGCGGCACCTCCAGTTCGGCGTCACCGACACCTTCGCCGATGGGACCGAGGCCGACGGCGGCCTCATCATCACCTGCTGAGTCGCCACCTAGCGAGCCCAAGGGGGGAGAGTTCGGCCACCAGGCGCCTTAGTGTCCTCATGGGCGACAAAAGAGCCTCGGTGGATTGGCAGATCGCGCGCGTCGCTCATGCGCAGCATGGGATCGTGACGGCGGAGCAGCTCGTCGAGGTGGGATTGACGCTGGGTGCGATCGCAAAGCGTGCTCGTTGTGGGCGACTGCATCGCATGCATCGAGGGGTCTACGCGGTGGGCCATGACGGCCTCAGCGAAGAGGCGCGGTGGATGGCAGCGGTTCTCGCCTGTGGGCACGACGCCGTCCTGAGTCACGGTGCCGCGGCGGTCCACTGGGGTCTGCTGCGTCCGCTTAACGGCCCAATTGACGTCTCCATCCCAAGCCAGCGCGGTCGCAAGTGTCGCCAAGGCATACGTATCCACCGCTGCGCCACCCTCGCCAAGGCACCTTTGTCTACCGATGGTTCACTAAGGCGCCTTGCCCCGCTTGTCACCATTCGCGATTTCATCCCCGTGACCACTGTGCCTCGGACGCTCGCGGATCTTCCCTCCACCTTGGCGCCCTATCTCGTGCGCCGGGCGATTCGCCAGGCCGAGTTCCTCAAACTGCCGGTCGGGATCGAGACCGATCGCACTCGCAGCGACTTGGAGCGCGATTTCCTCCGACTCTGCCGCCGCTACGGGCTGCCGTTGCCCGAGGTGAACGTTCTTATCGATGGGATGACGGTGGACTTCCTCTGGCGCGACGTGCGCCTCGTCGTCGAAACCGACAGCTACGCGACCCATGGCGGCACGATTGCCTTCGAGGACGATCGCGAACGGGACCTACGGCTGCGCCGCCTAGGCTACGCGGTCCATCATTTCAGCGAACGGCAGCTGGAACTCGAACCCGCAGCGGTCGCCGCAGACGTGGCCTTGGCGCTTCGGGGGAGTGGGATCCCGTAGTCGTGCTTCAGGCGGTCGCCAGGACGAGGCTGACGGCGCGCCCGATCTCGGCCAACTTTTCGGCGTCGACCTCACCCAAGCGCCGCAGCAAGCGGGTGCGTGCAACCCCGCGGATGCCGCGGCAGATCAGGGCGCTGGAGTTATCGATCCCGGTCTCCGGGCCGATCTCGGGTCGAAGTCGGGAGGAAGGCAGAGAACTCGAGAGGGGAACGATGACGATCAGCTCGTGCTTCTCGCCGGTCCAAATCTCATCGGCCGAGAACACGACCACCGGCCGGTTCTTGCCGGGCTCCCCTTTGCGGCCGGCGCCTAGGGAAGCCAGCCAGATCTCCCCCCGGCGCGGGTTAGTCGATTCCATCTTCCAGGGTGCCCTCCCACAACCGGTACTCCGCCAGGGCCGCTGGATCGTTCGCCTCGGCCCTGGTCGCTTCGCGCTCGGAGCGATAGGCGTCATCCCGCCACGCCTGCTCGGCCAAGTCGGTCAGGAGGGCGGAGAGGGAGATGCCGCGTTCCCGGGCGCGCTCCGCGAGGCTGTCGCGGGTCTGCCGAGGCACGCGGATGGTTGCGGTGTCGGAAGGCATGGCGACAGATCGTAGCGCTATCAAATGTCGCCTTTGGGTTTTCGGCATGGTTGCGCTCGCGGGCATCCCATGTCTAAGGCCGTGGCGCTCGGTTCTCTCCCCCGGCCAACCCGGAACTTGCGTGTTGAATCTCTTCAAGGGACCTTGCCTCGGTGACGCAGTCGATCGCGGCCGACGACTCCCCGCTGAAGCCGTTCTCGCCGACGATCAGGTGGAGCGGCTTGCCGGCGCGGGCGCAGCGGGAGGCGATCTCGCCGACGATCTTTCCCGTCAGGCTTTGGGCGTCGAAGCGGCCCTCGCCGCTGACCGCAGCGTCGGCGCGGGCGAGCCGCTCGTCGAAGCCGACCGCGTCGAGGACGAAGGCGGCGCCGGCCAGCAGCCGGGCGCCATAGGCCCAGAGCCCGCCGGAGAGCCCGCCCGCGCAGCCGGTCATCGGCACGCCGCGGGGGTCGCGCGGCAGCTTCGCGGCGAGGCTGTCCAGTCGTCCCGCCAGCCGCTCGACCGCCGCTGGGTCGGCGCCCTTCTGCGGGGCGAAGACGCGGGCCGCGTCCTCATAAGGGGCAGTGACGTCGCAGAGGACCTCGATCGCGACCGCTCCCAGCATCCCCGCTTGCCGCAGCGCCTCGATCGCGCCGGCCCCGCCGTCGGTGCTGGCGCTGCCACCCACCGCGAGCAGCACGGTGCGCGCTCCCGCCGCCACCGCGGCGACGATCAGCTCGCCGGTGCCGAAGGTGTCGGCCCGCTCAGCGGTCCGCTCGGTCGGCGCCACCAGCGGCAGCCCCGACGCCTGCGCCGTCTCGACGATCGCCGTCGCGCCGTCGCCGAGCAGACCGAAGCTCGCCTCGAGCGGCCGCCGCAGCGGGTCGTGGACCGCAACCGTCCGCCGCTCCCCGCCCAGCGCCGCGAGCAGCACCTCCATCGTCCCCTCGCCGCCGTCGGCGACGGGACAGCGGTCGGCCTTGGCACCCCCAGCTTCGAGCCCCGCCGCGATCGCCTCGGCGACTGCACCCGCGTCAAAGGTTCCCTTGAAGGAGTCAGGGGCGACCAAGAAACGATGCTCCATCCCCGAACTGCATCAGATTTTCTACCCGGGAGATAGAGAATCTGATGCAGTTCGGAGGTGGCGGTTCGGCGGGAGAGGCGTCAGGGTTTGCCGGGCCGGTAGAGCCAGCGATGGAAGAACTTGTCAAGGCTGCGGCCGGAGACCTGCTCGGCGAGGTCGGTGAATTCGCCGACGTTGGCGCTGCCGTGACGGTGCTCAGTCGTCCACTCGCGCAGCACCCGCAGCATCGGCTTCGTCCCGATCGTCTGCCGCAGCGCCTGCAGGGCCATCGCCCCGCGCACGTAGACGGTGGGATCGAAGAGCTCACTGGCGCTGTGCAGCCGGGCCGAGGGCGGGTTCCAGAATCCCTTGTTCGACGCCGGCACCCGGTAGAGGCGGTTGAGGATCGCCTGGGCGCTGCGTCCGCCGTGGCGCTCGGCGTAGTACCACTGCGCCCAGGTCGCGAACCCCTCGTTGAGCCAGATCTGCGGCCAGCGCTGCAGCCCGACCGAGTCGCCGAACCATTGATGCGCGGTCTCGTGGACGATCGTCGTCACGTCGGGGACGTAGGCGTAGATCGGCCGGCTCTGGGTCTCGAGCGCGTAGCCGAGCCGAGGCGCGTAGTCGACGATCGAGCCTGCCGAGTCGAACGGGTAGGAGCCGAAGATGCGGGACTCGAAGCGGATGATCTCCGGCAGCGCCGCCAGCGGCCCCCGCGAGCCGCGTTCCAGCCGCGGGTCGACCAGGGTCCAGGTCGGGACGCCGTCGGCGTGCCCTTTGGCGATCCGCCCGCGGCCGATGTCGAGAACCGCCAGGTAGGTGCTCATCGGCGCCCGTTCGGCCCAGTTCATCTGCACCCGGGCGTGGCCGCGGTTCTCGCTCTGCTCGCGGCGCCCGTTGGCGACCGCCTTCAGCTGGTCGGGGACGGTGACGTGGAACTCGAAGCTCGCCTTGTCGGCGGGCACGTTGTCGCAGGGAATCCAGGCGGCGGTTCCCTGCGGCTCGCCGACCGCGATGACCCCGTCGTCGGTGCGGTACCAGCCCTCGCTGCTGCCATCGGGGTCGGTGATCTTCGGCGGCAGCCCGGCGTAGCGGACCAGGGTGGTGAAGCGCTCGCCCTTGGCGATCTCCCGCGGTGCGAAGACGATCAGCTTGCCCGGCTTGCGCTTGAAGCGAGCCGGTTCGAGGCCGACCTGGACCTTGCTCACCTTCGGGCCGTAGAAGTCGAAGGAGAACCGCTTCAGCGATTCCGCCGCCGCCGCTTCGATCGCGGTTGCGGCCTCGATCCGCCCGCCCTTCGGCTTGAAGGCGAGGGTGACGTCGTAGTGGAGCGCGTCGTAGCCCTGGTTCCCGGCCTGGGGGAAGAACGGTTCGCTCGCGGGCTTGGCGGCGAGCGCCTGCGCCGTGCCGATCAGGACCAGGACGGCGACGAACGCGAGGCTGAGCCGGGTAGCGCGCAAGAATCGATCTTATGGCGAAGGCGAAAGGCAAACCGAGGAAAGACGAGCTCGGCGAGTACGAGCGCAAGCGGGACTTCGGCAAGACCGCCGAGCCGGCGCCGAAACCCCGCCGCCGCAAGAGGGGCGAACCGCGCTTCGTCGTCCAGGAACACAGCGCCCGCCGCCTGCACTGGGATCTGCGACTTGAGCACGACGGCGTCGCCGCCTCCTGGGCGATCCCCAACGGCATCCCGGAGGACCCAGCCGAGAACCGCAAGGCGGTCCACACCGAGGACCACCCGCTCGAATACCTCGAGTGGGAGGGGGAGATCCCCGAGGGCGAGTACGGCGCCGGGACGATGAAGATCTGGGACCACGGCACCTACGAGCTGGAGAAGTGGGAGCCGGGGAAAGTGATGGTCGAGTTCCACGGCGAGCGGCTGCAAGGTCGCTACGCACTCTTCCGCGCCGGCAAGAGCGAGAAGGACTGGATGATCCACCGGATCGATCCGCCGGTTCGCGAGCGCGATCCCTTCCCCGAGGACGTGGTGCCGATGCTGGCGCGCCTCGCGCAGCTGCCCCGCGACGCCGGCGAGTGGGCGGTCGAGGTGAAGTGGGACGGCGTGCGGGCGATCGCCTACTGCCGGCCCGGCCGGGTGGCGCTGCAGACCCGCAACCTCCACGACGTCAGCGCCCAGTATCCGGAGGTGCGCCGCATCTCCCGCCGGCTCGGCTCCTTCGACGCCGTCCTCGACGGCGAGCTTGTCGTCTTCGACCCGGAGGGCCGGCCGAGATTCGAGCTGCTGCAGCAGCGGATCCACCAGACCGAGGCGAGCGTGGTGCGGCGGCGGATGAAATCCCATCCGGTCGTCTACGTCGTCTTCGACCTCCTCTACTTCGACGGCCACGACCTCACCGGCCTCCCCTACGAACGCCGCCGCGAGGTGCTCGAGGGGCTGGAGCTGGACGGCGAGAGCTGGCGCACTCCCGGCTACTCGGTCGGCCACGCCGAGGAGCTGCTGGAGGCGAGCCGCGCGCAGGGCCTGGAGGGGATGGTCCTCAAGCGCCTCGACAGCCCATATGCCCCCGGCAAGCGCACCGGCGCCTGGCTGAAGGTAAAGAACACCCTGCGCCAGGAGCTGGTGATCGGCGGCTGGACCCCGGGCGAGGGACGCCGCAAAGCGCACCTGGGCGCGCTCCTCGTCGGCTACTTCGAGGGCGAGGGGCGGGAGCGGGGGCTGCGCTACGGCGGCAAAGTCGGAACCGGTTTCAAGCAGGCGGACCTCGAGGAGCTGGCCGCCCGGCTGGCGCCGCTGGCGCGCAAGACCAGTCCCTTCGAGGCAGGTGGGCCGGTGCCGAAGAACGCCCAGTTCGTCGCTCCCCAGCTGGTCGCCGAGTTCGAGTTCCGCGAGCTGACCAAGGAGGGGATGGTCCGCCACGGCGCCTACAAGGGCCTGCGCGAGGACAAGCCGGCGGGCGAGGTCGAGCTGGAGCGGCCGGCCTGAGACACGGTTAGAACCGCCCCCTTGCGGGCACAGATGGGTCATGGCGATGGCGACCCTGAAACAGACCGTGTCCCGCTTCCGCGAGGAGAACCTGACCGACTGGGCGGCGGCGCTCACCTACTACGGCCTGCTCTCGCTCTTCCCGGCGCTGATTGCGATGGTCTCGCTGATCGGGATCTTTGGCGACCCACAGACGACGACCGCGAAGCTGACCGAGATCATCACCGAACTCGGTCCGGAATCGGCCGCGGAAACCTTCGAAGGGCCGATCGCCTCGGTGGTCGAAAGCCAGCGCACCGCCGGTTTCGCCTTCGCCTTCGGGCTCGCCGCCGCGCTCTGGTCGGCCTCCGGCTACGTCGGCGCCTTTACCCGCGCTTCGAACGTCATCTACGGGACCTCCGAGGAGCGCCCGTTCTGGAAGCTGCGGCCGCTGCAGATCGCGATCACCCTGGCGCTGGTGGTGATGATGGCGCTGCTCGCCGTCGGCCTCGTCCTCAGCGGCCCGGTGGTCTCGGCGATCGCCGGCCCGGTCGGCCTCAGCGGCACCGCGGTCGACGTCTGGAACGTCGCCAAGTGGCCGGTGATGGCGGCGATCTTCGTCCTCATGGTCGACGTCCTCTACTACGCGACCCCCGACGTCAAGCTCCGCGGGCTGCGCTGGGTGACGCCGGGAGCGCTCGTCGCCCTCGCCGTCTGGGCCGTCGCCTCGGCGCTCTTCGCCGTCTACGTCTCCAAGTTCGGCGCCTACGACAAGACCTACGGCACCCTTGCCGGCCTCGTCATCCTCTTGCTTTGGTTCTGGATCACCAACCTGGCGATCCTCTTCGGACACCAGATGAACGCCGAGCGCGAGCGCGGCGACGAAGGAGGCTCCTCCGCATGAAGTTCATCTTCGCCCCGATCAGCATCGTCCTCGGGCTCATCGCCGGCGCCATCGGCGGCAAGATCTTCGAACGCCTCTGGGGGCTGATCGACGAAGAAGAGCCGCCGAAGCCCGAGCATCGCGAATTCTCCTGGCCGAAGATGATCGCCGCGCTGGTCATCGAGGGGGCGATCTTCCGGCTCGTCAAAGGCCTCGTCGACCACGGCAGCCGCACCGGCTTCGCGAAGCTGACCGGCGCCTGGCCGGGCGAGGAGGCTCCGGAGCCGGAGTGAGATCGGCCCCTCCGGGGTAGCCATTGGAATGCACCAGTCGTCCAATGCACCCTACGAACGGAGGAGCGAATGAACACCAGAGCAGAGAGAGGATCGGGATCGGGCGGGCTATCCCTGGGCGGCGTCCTCGTGATCATCGGGATCGTGCTGATGATTGTCTGGAGCTTCTGGATCGGGCTGATCGTCACCCTGATCGGGCTGATCGCGTTCGGTGGCTTCGCTCGCGGGAAGTGGTACTGACCGGACGCTCGAGGGCAAGGGCGCTTTTCCGTCCCATGAGGACGCAAAAGCGCCACGGCTAGGCTGGCATCACTGTCATCGTCGGCCCACGGTCGGCGGCAGTGTCCGACCGAGGCGGTTGGTTCCTCGGGCAGGCGGCGAGCTGACTCTTAGGCTGGCTGTCGACCCGGAGGTCTGACCTTCATCCGTTGTGTCGCTCGCCGCCCCCCGAGGATCGCCGTCGTGACTTGATAGGAGCGTGGCTTCGCCCCGAGTGAGGTCTGTCCGCCGGCGGTCCGTCCGAACAGGCGACAACCAATCGAAGGGACGCAGCCAATGATCGTGATCGGAACGGACACCCACAAGAGAACCCATACCTGCGGCGCCGTGTTTGCGGGCACCGGTCAGCTCACCGGCGAGCTGACGGCCGCAGCCAGGGAGCCGGGGTTTCGCGAGCTCCTCGCCTGGGGGCGAGGCCTCGACTCCGAACGGATCTGGGCGATCGAGGACTGCCGCCACGTCTCCGGTTCCTTCGAGCGGTTCCTGGTTGCCTCGAGCGAGCGCGTGGTCCGGGTGCCGCCGAAGCTGATGGGCCAGAGCCGCCGGGGGGAACGCACGCGGGGCAAGTCTGACCCGATCGATGCGCTGGCCGTCGCCCGGGCGGCGCTCCGAGAGGGTCCCGAGACCCTTCCCGGCGCCTACCTCGACGAGCGGGCCCTGGAGCTGCGGCTCCTGCTCGACCACCGCGAGAATCTCGTCAAGGCTCGCTCTGAAGACCAGCAGCGCTTGCGCTGGCACCTGCACGACCTCTGGCCCGAACTGGAGCTGCCGGCCGGCTGCCTGGACCGGGTCCTCTGGCTCGACCGCGTGGCTCGCAAGCTCTCCCGCGCCGAGCAGGGCGCCCGGGTGCGCATCGCCCGCGAGCTGGTCAGGGCGATCCGCGAGCGCACCAAGCGCGCCGCTGCCCTGGAGAAGGAGATCGCAGAAGCGGTGCGCTCTCAGGCCCCCCGGCTACTCGAGCTGCCCGGCTGCGGCGCGCTCACGGCGGCCAAGCTCGTGGCCGAGACCGCCGGCGCCGGGCGCTTTGCCTCCGACGCGAAGCTCGCCCGGCTGGCGGGGGTGGCGCCGATCCCCGCCTCCTCTGGCAACCGCGTCCGCCACCGCCTCGACCGTGGTGGCAACCGCCAGCTCAACTGCGCCCTTCACCGCATCGCCGTCACCCAGGGACGGGTACACCCGCCGGCCCGGAAGTTCCTCGCCCGCAAGCAGGCCGAGGGCAAGTCCAGGATGGAGGCCCTACGCTGCCTCAAGCGCCACCTCGCGCGCCGGGTCTGGAGGCTTTTGGTCGATTCTGAAAAAGGGAGATCCATGACCACCGTCGACACTCAGAGAGGCTCGCTGACGCCGCAATTCGCGGTGGCGGCTTGACATAGGAGCAACTGGTGATCGCCGTCTCCAACCGGCTCCCATCGGCGGCCGTCGAGCTGCTGCGGGAGGCGGGCGAGGTTCGGATCGACGAACGGGAGACGGCGATTCCGCGCGCGGACCTGCTCGAGCTGGTCACCGGGGCGGACGCCGTCCTCACGCTGCTGGGCGACCGGGTCGACGACGAGCTTCTCGCGGCCGCGGGGCCGCAGCTGCGCTGCGTCGCCAACGTCGCCGTCGGCTACGACAACGTCGACGTCGAGGCGGCCGAGCGGCGCGGGGTGATCGTCACCAACACCCCCGGCGTCCTCGACGACGCGACCGCCGACCTCACCCTGGCGCTGATCCTCGCGACGACGCGGCGGATCGTCGAGGGCGATCGCCTCGTCCGCTCCGGCCAGGATTGGGACTGGGGGATGGGCTTCATGCTCGGCAGCTCGCTGCAGGGGAAGCTTCTCGGAATCGTCGGCCTCGGCGGGATCGGCGGATGGGTGGCGCAGCGTGCACGCGCCTTCGGCATGGAGATCGCCTACCACCAGCGGAACCCGGCGCCGACCGAGGTGCAGGCGGCGCTCGGCGCCGAGCGGATGCCGCTGGAGAGGCTGCTGGCCGAGGCCGACGTGATCAGCCTGCACTGCCCGCTGACCCCGGAGACGCACCACCTGATCGGGGCGCCTGAGCTGGAGGCGATGAAGCCGAGCGCGGTCCTCATAAACGCCGCCCGCGGGCCGATCGTCGACGAGGCGGCGCTAGCCGCGGCGCTGGCGGAGGGCCGGATCGCCGCCGCCGGGCTCGACGTCTACGAGCGCGAGCCGCGGGTCGAGCCCGCGCTGCTCGGTCTCGACAACGTCGTCCTGGCGCCCCACCTCGGCTCGGCCACGGTCGAGACCCGCACCGCGATGGCCACCCTGGCCGCCCGCAACGCGATCTCTGTACTAAGCGGCCAAAAGCCACTAACCCCCGTAACGTCACAATGACCCGGTGAGGATCTCAGCCACCCCCACCACGCGAACTGCATCAAATTTCCGGCCTGACAGGCGGGAAAAGTGATGCAGTTCGGGCGGGTTGTTCGGCACCGCATTGGGGGTGGGGAGGAGAGCGGCGTCTCGACCCGGACTGCGCCGGTCTGGGACCCCGCTACCGGGGAGCAGCAGGCGGAGGTCTTGCTGGCCGAGCCTGCCGACGTTGACGCCGCGGTTGTCGCGGCTCGCGGCGCTTTTGCCGAGTGGGCCGATGCCTCGCTCAGCCGTCGCGCCAAGGTGATGTTCGCCTTCCGCGAGCTGCTCGCCGCCAACGTCGATGAGCTGGCCCGGATCGTCTCCTCCGAGCACGGCAAGGTGCTCGACGACGCCAAGGGGGAGGTGCTGCGCGGCCTCGAGGTGGTCGAGTTCGCCTGCGGGATCCCGCAGCTGCTGAAGGGCGAGTACTCCGACCAGGTCTCGACCACCGTCGACGCGTACTCCTTCCGCCAGCCGCTCGGGGTCTGCGCCGGGATCACGCCATTCAACTTCCCGGCGATGGTCCCGATGTGGATGCACCCGGTCGCGATCGCCTGCGGAAACGCCTTCGTCCTCAAGCCCTCCGAGCGCGACCCCTCGGCCTCGAACCTGGTCGCCGATCTCTACGCCGAGGCGGGGCTGCCAGCGGGCGTCTTCAACGTCGTCCACGGCGACAGGGTCGCGGTCGACGCGCTGCTCGACCACCCCGACATCGCCGCGGTCTCCTTCGTCGGCTCGACTCCGATTGCCTCCTACGTCCACGCTCGTGCGACCGAGAAGCGCAAGCGGGTGCAGGCGCTCGGCGGAGCGAAGAACCACGCGGTGGTGATGCCCGGCGCCGACCTCGGCTACGCCGCCGACCAGCTCGCCGCGGCGGGATTCGGCTCGGCCGGTCAGCGTTGCATGGCGATCTCGGTCGCCGTCGCGGTCGGCGAATCCGGCGATGCCCTGGTCGAGGAGGTCGCCCGTCGCGCGCGCGAGATCAAGGTCGGCCCCGGCCTCGAGCCCGGCTCGGAGATGGGCCCGGTCGTCACCCCGCAGGCGCGCGAGCGGATCGTCGACTACATCGGCCAGGGCGCCGACGCTGGCGCGCGGCTGACCGTCGACGGCCGCGAGCTGGAGATGGACGGCGGCGGCTTCTGGGTCGGGCCGACGCTGATCGACCAGGTCGCGCCGGAGATGTCCGTCTACACCGATGAGATCTTCGGCCCCGTCCTCTCGGTCGTCCGCAGCGCCGGCCTCGACGAGGCAATCGCCCTGATCAACGCCAACACCTACGCCAACGGCGCCGCGATCTTCACCGGCTCCGGCCACGAGGCGCGCCGCTTCCAGCGCGAGGTCGAAGTCGGGATGATCGGCATCAACGTCCCGATCCCGGTTCCGATGGCCTTCTTCTCCTTCGGCGGCTGGAAGGACTCCCTCTTCGGCGATCACCACATCCACGGCCCCGAGGGCGTCCGCTTCTACACCCGCGGCAAGGCGATCACCGCCCGCTGGCCCGCCACCAATTCGGCAGGCGTCGGCGACGCGGGGTCGATGAACTTCCCGACCTCGAACTGAATCAGGGAGAAGGGGGCTGGCCGACCGTCAGGCAGAGGCGGTCGTAGATCGCGTCGGCCTGCTCGACGGACATCGTCGGTCGCTGGCGAGAGAAGTACCAGGCGAGCATGCGGGCGGGCAGGATCGTGACGCCGCGCCGCTTGGCGGGGACCTTGTCGATCACATAGGCGTGGCTGAAGACGAGCAGCGCCTGCACCTCCATGCTGGTGATCCGCTCCAGCGTTTTCATCTCGCCATAGCTCTGGGAGAGCATCTTCGGGTCGAGGTTGTCGAGCAGGATCCGGCCGCGGCGGCTCTTCGTCTCCACCGTGAAGAGGCCGCCCGGCCCGACGACGATGTGGTCGATGTTCCCTCTCCCGAAGGAGACGTCGTGGATCACCTGCCAGCCGTTGGCGACGAGCCCCTCGAGGATCTCGCCCACTACTTCCTCGCCTTCGGCCCCTTGCGCCCAGGCCCCGTGGTCACGCTTGAACCTGCCGCCGAGAAAGCGCAGCCAACCGCGCCGGTTCGCTTCAGCCCGCACGTACTGTCCAGCCACCCGCCGCGGCTCGATCTCGGTACTCATCGGTGCTTGTTCGGCCACGATGACGCGAGGGTTGAGTACAGCAAGCGGATGTTCGGTTCGCGCTGCAGACCTGGCGGCGCGTGCCTAGTCGGCTTCGAGCTCTTCGACCAGCTGGAAGAGGTCGGACAGGCTGGTCCCCAGGCCGGTGGCGATGTGGCGGAGGGTTCCCCAGTCGACGTCGACGTTTGCGGCCTCTACCTGTTGCAGGGACCCGACTGGGACCTCGGCGCGGTCGGCGAGCTGCTGTTGGGTCAGGCCCGCCTCCTGCCTCAGTTTCTGGATCGCCTGGGCTAGGGCGACGTTGTGTGGGTCGCGCGGTACGGCCATTCGCCATCGGACGGTACAGGCGCGGCTGGCGTCGCGACCTCGGCGAGCTGTGCTTTGGCGTCGTTGAGCACCGGCGCGCCGTGCGAGGGGAGGATCAGCTCAATGGAGAGATCGAGGGCCGGACGAAGCGCGGAGCGCAGATCATCGAGGTCGGTGGATTCGGGCAACCAGCCGGCGGGACAGGTGTGGAGGCCGCTGCCCTTTTCGCCGTCGCCGAGCAGCGCGTCGCCGACGATCAGGGCTCGCGAGTGCGGCTCCCAGAAGAGGACTTCGCTGTGCGGCCGTGCTTCCAGCGCGATCAGGCCGCCGGGCAGCTCGTCGCCGACCTTGAAGACGTCGGTGACCGGAGCGCGCCTGGCGACCGCAGCTCGGTTGCGGGAGTGGGCCCAGATCTTGGCTTCGGGAAGCTGCTCGGCGACCTCGGCCGTCGAGCGGGCGTGCCAGTGGATCGTCGAGCAGTACGTGCAGCCGGCGTTCGCCGAGCCCCGCCTCGAGCCGGTCCCACTGGTCATCGGCCAGCGTCGAGTTCGTCAACACCCGCGACATCGAGGAGGAGACCGACTCGATCGCCGACCCTGAGCTGCTCGACGCCTGGATCGCCAAGCGGACCGGGGAGCACGCGGGAGACCTCGACGACGCCGATCTCGCCCGCGTCCTATCCCTGCGCGAGTCGCTGCGGGTGCTGCTGCTGGCCAACAACGGCGAGGAGGCGGATGCCGCCGACCTCGTCCCCCTGCGCGAGGCCGCAGAGCGCACCCGGATCCGCACGACCTTCACCGCCGAGGGCAAGCTCGACCTCGCCCCCGCCCGCGCCGGCCTCAGCGGCTTCGAAGCCCGGCTCCTGCTCGCGATCGAGCGTCTCCAGTCCCACGGCGCCTGGCCTCGCCTCAAGGCTTGCACCGTCGATGACTGCCGCTGGGCCTTCTACGACACCACCCGCAACCACTCCCGCACCTGGTGCTCGATGGACGTCTGCGGCAACCGCGAGAAGACCAGGCGATATCGGCAGCGAAAAGGCAGCTAAGTCAGGAGCCGAGCCAAGCGCGCTCTTTCGCGCGGATCGTCGGCGTGGCGAGGAGACTGCCGGCGCGGCGCTGGAAGCTGCGCAGGCGGGAGTCGTGGTCCGACGGCAGCAGCTTTGCCAGCTGCCGGTACTCCTTCGAGACCTGGCTGGTGCGGAAAACCTCGGCGACGGCGGTGAGGAGCTCGCCGGGCTCGGCGACGGTGGTGCGGGCGATCTCGGCGCCGTCGATCTTGACCACCAGCTCCGCCGGGTAGCTGCGCGACGGCGGCGGCTCCAGCGGTTCCGACAAGGCGCCGGCGATTGCGCTGCGCAGGGCGACGTGGGCGTCGGGCGGGGCGACGGTGTTGGCGCGGCCGCGGCCTTCGCCTTCCTTGGTCGTGACCAGGCGGGCGCTGCCGAGCTCGCCGACCTCCATCTCCTCCAGCAGCCAGCGGTCGCCGGCGGCGGCGAGGATCGGGATGCCCTCGGCCCCCAGGGCCTGGGCGTAGGTCTGGGTCTCGCTGAGCGAGTCGCCGTCGAGTAGTACCTCCATCCCCCATATAAAGGTGTGCGAGCAGAAGCCCTTCGGGCTGGGCGTCCTGGCGTGGTGACCGATCATCACCACCGCGTCGAGCGGGCCGCCGTGCGCCTTCGCCATCGAGGGCTCGGCCTCGTCCAGCGCCAGGTCGGCGATCGGTCGCACCTCGACCCCCGCCGGCATCCGCTCGCGTTCGACGTTGGTCCCGACCATGTGCCAGTCGCCGACGCTGATCGTCCCGGCGCCGCCGGTCCGCAGCGCTTCGATCGCGACCAGCACTTCGTCGGTCATCTGCCGCCGCCCGCGCGCGTAGGCGGCGGGGTGGGAGGGAAGGCAGTCGCAGTAGTCCTCGATCCCGGCGATTCCCTCCATGTCGGCGGCGATCAGGACGTTCACAGCGGCCAGCCTACCCCGGCGAGGGCCGATCGCCCGCAGCTAGCCCTCGACGCAGAGCCCGATTCTGGTCGGGTGGCAGACCTCGAGCGGGTCGTAGGCGGCTTTGCCGCGATACCCGGTCCAGCCGACTGCCCGCACCTTGAAGATGTGCTTGCCGTAGCCGACCCGGTAGGTCTTCGGCGACTTGCAGGGCTTGTACTTACGCTCGTCGAGCTTGCAGACGTAGCCGCGGACCGAGGCGTGATTGGCGGCGAAGAAGCGGTAGCGGACCTTCGCCTTACCCCTGGCGATTTCCACCCCCGGGGGTGGGCTGGTGGCGATGATCACCCGCGGGCGCTTCGGGCCCTTGTGCTTCCGGTGCTTCTTTTCGCCTTCTTGGTCGGGGCGGTGGCTGGCGGGGGATCGAACGGGTTGGTGCTGGTCAGGATCTGTCCGTGGGTTGCGGCGATCGCGCACAACGAGGCGGAGGGGCAGGAGATGCCAAACATCCCGTTGGGGTTGAGCATGTCTTTCTGACCTTCCGTGTAGGGCAGGACGTTCTGGATGGTCCAGGCCGCCGCGCCCCCGGTGGGGTTGGTCGAGGTGAGCACGTCTCCGTTGTTGTCGATCGCGACGCACTGGGTCGGCGACGGGCAGTCGACGTCGGTGATCTGCACCGTGCTCTTGCCCTGAGCGGGCGCCCACGCCCCGGCCCCTCCGGTCGGGTTGGTCGAGGTGAAGAGCGTGTTGACCGTGTTGCCGGTGACGCAGAGGCCTGCGGTCGGGCAGTCGACGCCGAGCAGGAAGCGGTCGATCGGCGCTCCCGGCAACTGCGCCTCGCCCCAGGCGCCGGCGCCTCCCAATGGCTGGGTCGAGCTGACGATCTCACCTTCGTCGCCGACCGCGACGCAGAGGCCCGCGGACGCGCAGGAGATGCCGCGCAGGTTCAGCGACGGGGCGAGCTGGGTGACGGTCCAGGCGCCCGCCCCGCCGGTCGGGTCGGTCGAGGTGAGGATCTTCCCCCCGGTCGCCACGGCGACACAGAGGTTCGCGCCGGGGCAGTCGACTCCGTACATGTGGATGTTCGGGCCTTCGGGGGAGAGGTCGGTCGCCGACCAGGCGTCGGCCCCGCCGGTCGGGTCGGTCGAGGTGTAGATGAGGCCCTCGTAGCTGACGCCGACGCAGAAGCCGGGCAAGGGGCAGTCGACGCCGCGGATCTGGCGGGAAGGGGAGAAGTACGGGCCCTGCTCGCCCGCGCCGAGGTTGGCGGAGTTCCAGCCGCTCGCCCCCGCGGTCGGGTTGTCGGAGCTGAGGATCGTGTTGCCTGCACCGCCGGCGACGCATCGCGAGGTGGTCGGGCAGGAGATCCCGAGCATGATCGAGTCGCCCACCGTGCGGTTGGTCCAGTCGGCGGCGCCCGCCGGCGCAACGCTCGTGGCGAAGAGCACTCCCATCGCCAGGACCACGGCCAAGACTCCCTGCTTCCCAAGACTGTGCACGACTGGCTCCCCTCGCTAGACGGACTTGTTTCTCAAACTGCGCGGAGGCGGAGAAGTTGCACCGGGTCACGTGCCACCGAGACCGCGAGGGACGTCGATAATCGACGCTTCTCGCGGTCTCGGCGTGGGCTGGCCTGTTAGAGGCCCAGTCGGTAGAGGCGCGGGAGGTCCCAGGCCGCTACCTGCTTGCCCACTTTGGCCGCGGTCTCGTCGGAGAAGCGGTAGTGGACTCCCTCCCAGACGCGGCCGTCGATCGTCTCCTGGGTGATCTGCGACCAGCGCGTGTAGGTGTGGACCGAGCCGGGGGCGGTGGTCGAGGTGACGGGAATCGGCGCCGGGGTCCAGGGGCCGGTCAGCGCGGTCAGCACGCCCTCGGCCGCTCCCGCATAGCCGGCGTGGCCGCTCGGGTACTCGGGGTGGCGCGGGGTCGCCCACAGCGGCGTCCAGGTCGGATCGGGGTCGACGCTGCCGGTGCGGATCGCGGTCACCGGGCGCCAGAACGTGTAGACGTACTTGGCCTCGAAGATCGCGATCTGGGTATCGACCGTGACGACGTGGAAGGCCGCGACCGCCTTCGCGTCCCAGGACAGCTGGTGGTGGGTGTCGGCCAGCACCGCTCTCAGGGCCTGCCCATAGAGGGCGTAGGAGTCCTGGTAGATGAAGTTGGCCGTGTCGGTCTGGGCGGGGGTGCGGGTGCTGCTGGTGTCCTGGCCAACGGAGCGGATCTCGGCGAGGGCGTTGAGGAACTTCGGCGAGTCCAGCCCCGGCGGCGGCGGCGGCCGGAATTGGTCGTTGCTCTTCAGCAGGAAGGTCCGTCCGTCTTTCTGACCGGCGCGCACGGCCGGGCCGAAGGTCGGCGGGGTCGGCTGCCAGACGCCCGGGCCGGGCGGGGGCGGCGTGTAGGAGATGTCGACCGAGGCGGTGTCGAGCCCGTCGCCTGCGCGCTCCGCGAGCGCTTTGCTCGCCTCGTGCTGGCCGGCGGCGACGCCGAAGTTCTTCTGCCAGCCGTTGGGGATCCCGGCGAGGGTGGCGGCCAGCGCCGCGTCGAGCTGGGACTGTCGGCTGGGTACCTGGGACGCGAGCGCGTCGTGGAGGGCGGTCGCGAAGGCGGCGTCCTGGAAGCGCCAGCCGTAGCCGTCGTCGACGGCGCGGGCGGCGGCGAGCCAGCTGACCGCCCAGGTGCGGCTCTGGGTGATCGGCTCGGGGAACCCGGCCGCGGCGACCGTGTCTTTGCTGAGGTCGAACCACTGCAGCGCGAGCGCCTGGTCTGAGGGAGCTGGCGTGTGATCCCAGTACGGGTGAGCGTGAGCGTGGCCGCGATAGGCGGCGGCGTTGCCGGCGCTCAGAAGCGCGGTGCCGAGCAGCAGGGTCGCCAGCAATGCCAGCAGGGCTGCCTTGTGTCGTCGGCGGGTGAGGGTGGGCAAATACTCCATTCGATCGTGCCTCCTGGTGTCTCGAGGGGTAGAGGAGGCCAGATCCCGCTGCCGGGGGGCCGGGACGAGGCCGATCGGCATAGTATATAAAGTTGATCAACTAGCTCAACAAAGTGAGCGACCTCACATTTCCGACCGCCGCGCCGTTGGATAGACATGAGCGCAAGCACGATGGATCAGACGCAGACCCACTGGACCGTCTACGAGAGCCCGATCGGGCCGCTTACCCTGGTAGCGGGTCCGCGGGGCCTCACCGACCTCAGCTTTCCAGGACGCCTGCGCGTTCCGAGTGAGGCGACCAAGGCGCCGATGCCCGAGGTCACCGGCCAGCTCGACGCCTACTTCGCCGGCGAGCTGCGGCAGTTCGATCTGCCACTAGACCTCTACGGGACGCCGCTGCAGAAGGCGATCTGGGCAGCGCTGTTGGAGATCCCCTACGGCGACACGGTGAGCTACGGCAAACAGGCGGCGAAGATCGACCCTGACCTCTTCGAGACCGACGTCGAGCCGTGGCAGCGAGCCCGCGTCGTCGGCGCCGCCAACGGTCGCAACCCCGTCGCGGTCATCGTCCCCTGCCACCGGGTGATCGGCGCCGACGGCTCCCTCACCGGCTACGGCGGCGGCCTCGAGCGCAAGCAGGCCCTGCTCGACCTAGAGAGCAGCCGCCAGCTAGCGATCCTCTGAGCCGGACCGGGCGCCGAAGGCAGCAGGCCTCTGCTTGGCCCTCCCCCTCGAACTGCATCAGATTCTCTATCTCCCAGGTGGAAAATCTGATGCAGTTCGCTACGGGAGGAATATGCTCGACCTTGGGTGTTGAGCGAGAGGGAAGAGACGGCGGTACCGCGGCCGCGGGCGCTTGACTCTTCGACGCTTGCCGAGGCGTTCCAAGTAACGGTGGCCGAGAACGCGGAGCGGACGGCGCTTCGCACCAAAGACGACGAGTTCTCCGCCACCTGGGCCGAGTACGGGGATCGGGTCCGGGCGGTAGCCGCGGGCCTGGCCGCGCTCGGCGTCGGGCGTGGCGACACGGTCGGGATCATGCTCAGCAACCGGCCCGAGTTCCATTTCGTCGACACCGCGGCGATGCACCTCGGGGCGACGCCCTTCTCCGTCTACAACACCTCGACCGCGGAGCAGATCGAGTACCTGGTGGCCGACGCTGCCAACCCGGTGCTGGTCACCGAGCAGGCCTTCCTCGACACCGTCCTCGCCGTGCGCGGGGCGGCCGAAGCGCTCGAGCACGTGGTCGTCGTCGATGGCGATCCCCGCGACGGCGCGATTGCGCTCGCCGAGTTGGAGGCGGGCGGCGACCCGGGCTTCGACTTCGAGGCGACCTGGCGGGCGGTCGAGCCCGAGGACCCGGCGACGATCATCTACACCTCTGGGACGACCGGGCCGCCGAAGGGCGTGCAGCTGACCCACGCCAACGTCCTCTCGGCCTTCCGCTCCTACGACGAGATCTTTCGCCTGCCCAGCGACGGTGGCCTGATCTCCTGGCTGCCAATGGCCCACATCGCCGAGCGCAACGCCACCCACTACGGGCCGATCGGCAACGGCAGCACCACGACCTGCTGCCCTGACCCGCGCCAGGTCGTCGCCTACCTGGCCGAAGTGCGCCCGGTCTGGTTCTTCGCGGTGCCGCGGGTCTGGGAAAAACTGAAGGCAGCGATGGAGATCGGGATCGAGGCCGAGCCCGACGCCGAGCGTCGCCAGGCGGTCGAGTGGGCGCTGGGAGTCGGCCGGCAGGTGGTCGCGGCCGAACAGGCGGGAGAGGAGCCCGCGGCCGAACTCGTCGCCGAGCACGCGAAAGCGGAGGCGACGGTGCTCGCCTCGCTGCGCGAGCGGGTCGGCTTCGACCAGCTGCGCTGGGCCCACGTCGGCGCCGCGCCCTGCCCGCGGGAGACGATCGAGTTCTTCCACGCGATCGGGCTTCCGCTGGCCGAGCTCTGGGGGCTCTCCGAGAGCACCGGCGCCGGCACCTGCAATCCGCCGGAGCGGATCAAGATCGGGACCGTCGGCCCGGCCGCTCCCGGTGCCGAGCTGAAGCTCGCCGAGGACGGCGAGGTGCTGCTGCGCAGCGGCGCGGTGATGCTCGGCTACCGCAACGACCCCGAGAAGACGGCCGAGGCGCTCGACGACGAGGGGTGGCTGCACACCGGCGACGTCGGCGAACTCGACGCCGACGGTTACCTGACGATCGTCGACCGCAAGAAGGAGCTGATCATCAACTCGGCCGGCAAGAACATGTCGCCGGCCAACATCGAGGCGCGGCTGAAGGCGGCGAGCCCGCTGATCGGCCAAGTCTGCGCTGTCGGCGACGATCGTCCTTACAACGTCGCCCTGATCACCCTCGACGCCGACTTCGCGCCGGTCTTCGCCCAGCAGCACGGGATTGAGGACCACACGCCGGCGAGCCTCGGGGCCGAGCCGAAGATCCTCGAGGAGATCGAGGCCGCGGTCGAGCGCGGCAACGCCGGCCTCGCCCGGGTCGAGCAGGTGAAGAAGTTCAAGCTGCTGCCGAGCGACTGGCAGCCCGGCGGCGACGAGCTGACCCCGACGATGAAGCTGAAACGCCGCCCGATCGCCCGCAAGTACGAGGCTGAGATTGAGTCCCTTTATATGGACTGAGGTTCCCTGTCGGATAGGGGACGCAGACGTTTACCGGCCGCAACTCGGGGGCTCGAACCGGGTTGCTACGTCAGCACCCTGGCACTGGGGGCCGGGGGCTCGAACGAGGAGGCGGTATGAGATCTCTTGGCAAGGGCTCGCGGGCCGGGCTGACGTTCGCGGCGATGGCGATGTTGCTCGTCGGGCTGGTCGGCGTGGGAAGCGCCACCGCCGACAAGCCGGTGACGGTGGAAGCGGGCAACCTCACGTTCACCTTCAACGGCGGCTTCACCCCGAAGGCGCTGCCGAAGAACAAGCTGGCGCCGATCACGCTGACGGCATCGGGGAAGATCGCGACCAAGGACGGCACCCACCCGCCGGCGCTGACCGAAGCGATCGTCGAAACCGACAAGAACGGCGCCGTTAACGTCACCGGCCTGCCGGTCTGCAAATCCGGTCAGCTGCAGTCCCGCGACACCAAGGCGGCGCGGGCGGCGTGCCCGAAGGCGATCATCGGCACTGGCAAGACCACGGTCGAGGTCCAGTTCCCCGAACAGAAACCAATCCCGGTCAATTCGGCGCTGACCGTCTTCAACGGCGGCAAGAAGGGCAGCACGACCACCTTCTACATCCACGCCTTCTTCACGGCGCCGATCACCGGCGCGATCGTCACCACGGTGAAAATCAAGAAGATCCACAACGGGCGCTACGGTCTCAAATCGGTCGCGACGATCCCGAAAATCGCCAACGGCTCGGGCTCGGTCAAGTCGTTCGACCTGAAGATCGGCAAGACCTACACCTACAAGGGCAAGAAGATGAGCGTCCTCTCGGCGAAATGCAGCGACGGCAAGCTGCAGGCCCATGCAACGTCGGTCTTCGCCGACGGCACCAAAGCCTCGGCGGGACTCATCCGCACCTGCACCTCGAAGGGCTGAGGCCGCGCTTGTCCGACGTCGGCTCCGGGTAAGGGGATTGGGCGGGCTTCGGCCCGCCCAATCCGACTCAAGGAGGTTCCGATGTCAGACCAACTGAAGGGAAAGAAGATCGCGATCCTCGTCGCCAACGAGGGGGTCGAGGAGGTCGAGCTGACCAGTCCGCTCGCGGCACTTCGCGAGGCCGGTGCCGAGGTCGACCTGCTCGCCCCCGAAGCGGGCGAGGTCCAGGCCTTCAACCACCTCGACAAGGGCGACACCTTCGCGCCCGACCATTCGGTGGACGAGGCGGACCCCGGCGGCTACGACGGCCTCGTGCTGCCCGGCGGCGTCGCCAACCCCGACCAGCTGCGCACCGATACCGACGCCGTCCAGTTCGTCCGCGCCTTCTTCGAGGCCGGCAAGCCGGTCGGGGCGATCTGCCACGCGCCGTGGACGCTGATCAACGCTGGCGTCGTCGACGGCCGCACGCTCACCTCATGGCCGAGCCTGCAGACCGACCTGCGCAACGCCGGCGCCGAGTGGGTCGACGAGAAGGTCCACGTCGACCAGGGCCTGGTCACCAGCCGCAAACCCGACGATCTCGACGCCTTCAACGCGAAGCTGGTCGAGGAGTTTGCCGAGGGCGTGCACGAGGGCCAGCGCGAGGCCACTTCAGCGAGGGCCTGACCGATGCCCCCGCGCGGAGTCAAAAAAGGAAGCAAACGGGCTCGTCAGTACGAGCACATCAAGAAGAGCGAGAAGGAGGCCGGCCGCTCGGAGGACCGAGCGGAGGAGATCGCCGCCCGCGCCGTGAACAAGGAAAAAGCGCGCTCGGGCGAGTCGAAAACCGCCTCGCGCAGCTCGACCCGCGGCAGCTCGGCGAGCAGACGCGGCGGCAGGCGCTCGGGCAGCGGCCCCGGCGGCCGCACCCGCGAACAGCTCTACAACGACGCCAAGAAGATGGGAATCGAGGGACGCTCCAAGATGAGCAAGTCCCAACTGCAGCGCGCGGTCGCCGGCGCCGAAAGCTGAGGTCGGCGTCCCTGCTCGCCAGGGACGCTCCCAGCCCCTCGCTCAGGTGAACGATCGGCTCAACCCCTCAAAGCCGCGCTACGCTGGAAGGGCACCCGTTCGTGCGGCTCTCATCCTTCTCTACCTGCGCGCGGTCATCCCAGAGGAGGGGCGACGAGACGGATACATGAGTGCCCTCCATGACCCGAAGCACGGGGATGCCGCCGACCCGGCGATCTCGATCCTGGCGGAGATCTCACGCGAGATGGTCCGCCTCTACAAGGAGCAGTTCGGGCGCGGGCCGACCAAAGCGAGGTCGAACTTCGCCGGCCCGGACCTGGTGGTCTGCACGCTCGAAGACACCCTCACCCCGGCCGAGCGGCGGATGGCCCAGCTGGGGGAGCACCAGCGTCTGCGCGACACCCGCCTGTACTTCCAGCACGCGACCGAAGCCCAGTTCTGCGAGGTGGTCGAGCGGGTCCTGGGCCGCAAGGTCCGTGCCTTCATCAGTGGGATGGACACCTACAAGGACGTCGCGGCGGAGATCTTCTACCTCGAGGGTTGATCGCGCTGACGAGGAGCGGTTATATTTTGACCTGACGCTTCGGGGTGAGACGCCGAAGCGTTGCCAGACAGGACGAAGCACACGATCCGTTCGGGAAAGCGGCTTCGGCGGGCTTCTGTAGAAATCAGCAGGAGGCGGAGATGTCTCACTTCGAACGCCCGGGCCGTGGCCTTGCAGACGGGCACCTTTCGTCGCCGGAAACGGTTCAGATGCAGTCCTTCAAACTGATCGAGACCGTCCTCGAAGACGGGCGAGCGGAGATCGAAGTTCAGGGCGAGCTCGACCTTGGCGTGGCCGACCAGCTGCGCGAGGCGATCGAACGTGTGGAGGGCGAGCAGGTCTTGATCAGCCTCGCCTCCTGCGAGTTCATCGATTCCACCGGCATCGCCGTCCTCGTGCTTGCCAGCAAGGCCGACGGCCGAAAGCTGGTAGTCCACAGCCCCTCGGCCCAGGTTCTGCGCGTGCTCCACATCACCGGCCTGACCGGAAACGGTCTGGTCTTCGAGGGTCGCGAGGAAGCACTCTCGGCCTGCGCAGGGGTCGAGCGGAAACTAAGCCGATAGCGACTGCGCGGAGCTGAGCTTGGGAAGAACCTCGCTCGCGTAGACGTCGATCGCCGTGAGCGGGTCCGCTCCCGAGTTGTTCATCAGCGCCACCGTGGTCGCGCCCATCGCTTCAACCTCGCGGATTCGGTCGAGGTGCTCGGCGGGGTCGGCGGAGATGATCATTACTTCGCGCAGTTCATCGTCAGAGACCTGCTCCTCGCCGTGCTCGTACATCGCCTTCGGATCGTGCCAGTCCTCTTTGTAGAACTCCTTCGGCTGGGCGCCCTTCCAGACCCGCGCGCCCTTCAGCGCCGTTTCGTCGTCCGCCGCCCAGGAGAAGGCTGCCTGGAGGACGATCTCCCCCTCCGGCCGGCCCGCGTCGGAGGCGGCGGCGCGGTAAGCCTCGAGAATCCCGGGTACCGCTTCGGGGTCGGCCAGCGTCCAGAGGCCGTCGCCCTGGCGGCCGGCCACCGCCGCGGCCTTGGGGCCGAAGGCGGAGACGTAGATCGGCGGGCGCCGGTCCTCGGGCAGGCTGTGGATGAAGGCTCCGTCGGCGGCGAAGTGGTTCCCCGCGCCGCTCAGCTTCTTGCCGTCCCAAAGGGCGCGGATCATTTCCAGAGCCTCCTCCATGCGCTCGATCTGCTCGCCGACCGGAGGCCAGCCGTGCCCGAGCGGCGCCTCGTTCAGCGCCTCGCCGGAGCCGAAGCCGAGGTAGGGCCTCCCCGGGTGCATCAACTCCATCGTCGCCCAGGCCTGGGCGATCAGAGCCGGGTGGTAGCGGGGGCCCGGCGGGGTCACGCCGGTGCCGAAGAGCGCGCTCTCGGTCGCCTGCGCGGCGCCGCCGAGCCAGACCCAGGCGTTGCCGGACTCGCCGCCCTCCCACCAGGGCTGCAAGTGGTCGCTGCAACCGATGCCGTCGAAGCCGGCGCGCTCGGCTGCGACCGCCTGGAGCAGGAGGGCGTCGGGCGGGAACTGCTCGTGGGCACAGAAGTGGAAGTAGCGCATGCCGCGTGGATACCCGTTTCGCCAGCGGCCAAGCGGGGGTACTTCGAGCGAATGACCGCGGAGCAGGCGACCACCGTCGTGCTCGACATCGACGGCACCCTGGTCGACACCAACTACCAGCATGCAATCGCCTGGCACCGCGCCTTGCGGGACCACGGCTACACCGTCCAGCTCTGGGAGATCCACCGCCACATCGGCATGGGCGGAGACCAGATCGTCGCCGCCCTGATCGGCGAGGAAGGGGAGCTGGATGACGGCGACGCGATCCGCGAGGCGGAGGCGGAGGCATACCAAGAGCTGATCGGCGAAGTGGACGCGATGAAGGGCGCCTCCGAGTTCTTGCGGGAGCTCGGTGATGACGACTTCAGCACGATCCTTGCCAGCTCGGCCAAGTCGGATGAGGTGGAGCATTACCTCGACCTGCTCGACGCCCGCGAGCTGGTCGCGGGCTGGACGACCTCTGCCGACGTCGAGCGGACCAAGCCGCATCCCGATCTCGTCCACGCCGCTCTCGAGAAGGGAGCCGGCGGTCCGGCGGTGATGGTCGGCGACTCGACCTGGGACGTGAAGGCCGCCGACGCTGCGGGCATCCCGACTCTGGCGGTGCTGACCGGCGGCTTCTCCGAGGCCGAGCTGCGCGAGGCGGGGGCGGCACAGGTGTTCGAGTCGATCGACTCGCTGCGCGAGGACCGCGACACGCTTCGCTCGCTCGCCAGGCAGAGGACCTAGGACTTCGGTTTCGACCCTCGATCAACGGGGGTAAAGAAGCGAGCCTCGTACCCAACCGAAAGGAGGCAGAAGATGGCCGAGCTGACGACTTTGGAGGAGAAGCTGGCGGAGGTTCTGGGATTGGCCCAGGCCGCGCAGGGTGCCACCAGGAAAGTCGAGGGCATGGTCGAGGACGAGGAAATCGTCGCCACCCTGAAGCAGATGCGTGAAGAGGCCGAAGAGACCGAGCATCGCTGCACCGAGGTGAGCGATTCCCGTGACGGAAAGAAGACGGCGATCCTCGAGAAGGCACAGGAGACGAAAACCGAGGCGACGGAGATGATGTCGACCTACCTCGGCGACGAGTCCGACGGGCTCGACGGGTTCGAGTTCCTGACCATGGCCGAGGCCGGCGAGGTCGGGCACTGGGCAGTGCTCGGCAAGCTCAACGAGTCCGCCCAGGAGAACGCGATCTCCGAGCTGGTCGAGTGGGCGCTGCCGATCCAGGAACGACACTTCGCTGCCGTCAAGGACGGCTCGCTGAAGCTGGCCGGCGAGAAAGACCCCTACGAAGAGTCGTAGGCGCTCCGGGTAGGGATGATGCAAAGCAGTAGGCGCCGCCCAGGGGTCACCGCAGCACTGGTGGCACTCGGCGCCTCTCTCGCTCTCTTCTCCGGCTGTGGGGAGCTCAACCGCGGCGAGCTGAACCGGGGGGTTGAATCGCTGAGCGCGCTGGCGGCGCAGGGCGAACTGGTCGCCAACGGGGTCGCCCGCGACGCGACCAAAACCACCTACGCGCGGGTGATGGCGAAGACGCTCGGCGGGGAGGCCCAGCACGAGGCCGAAAAGCTCGCCGACGCCGAACCCGAAGCGGGGGTGCGAGCAGAGCGCTCCGCCGCCGTGCGGCTGGCCGGCGAACTCGCCGACCTCTTCTCCGAACTGCAGACCTTCCCCGGTGACGAGCGCCACGGCAGCGAGGTGGAAAAGGAAATGGGCGAACTGAAGGACCGGGCCGACGCCCTGGTCGAACGTCTGACCGGGGAGAAGGCGTGAAGTCGATCCTCAAGATCGCGCTGGGGATCATCGCCGCGCTCGGCGGCTTCCTCGACATCGGCGACATCGTCTTCACCACCCAGGCCGGCGCGCTCTACCGCTACGACCTACTTTGGGCGGTGGCACTGGGGGTGGTCGGGATCGCCGTCTACGCGGAGATGTGCGGGCGGGTCGCCTGCGTCACCGGCCGCCCCGTCTTCGACGTGATCCGGATGCGGATGGGGTTCGGCCTCGGCTTGGTCGCGCTCGTCGCCAGCACCTTCGTCAACGTCCTCACCATCGCCGCCGAGCTGGGCGGCCTGGCGATCGTCCTCCAACTCCTCTTCGACGCCGAGTTCAGCCTCTTCGTCGTCCTCGCCGCGATCGGGCTGGTGATCGTCGTCGCGCTGCTGCCCTTCGGCGGGATCGAGCGGGTCTTCGGCTACTGCGGCCTGCTGATGCTGGTCTTCGTCGCCACCGCGATCCACCAGGGACCGGACTGGGGCGAGGTCGCGCACGGCTTCGTGCCCTCGATCGCCGACTCGACGCTCTACCTCTACTTCGTCGTCGGCATCTTCGCCGCGGCGCTGATGCCCTACGAGGTCCACTTCTACTCCTCCGGTGCGGTCGAGGAGCGCTGGGACGAGTCCAACCTGGGCGAGAACCGCCTCAACGCGATCGTCGGCTACGCCCTCGGCGGCATCCTCGCCTGCACCCTGGTCGTCGTCTCCGGCTTCCTCTTCCATCCGGTCGGTGTCGACCCCACCGACCTCGGCACCGCGGCGCTGCCGGCCCAGGGCGCCTTCGGCGAGACGGGCCTGCTGCTGGCGCTCGGCGGCATCATGTTCTGTGTCGGCGGCGCCGCGATCGATTCCAGCTTCGCCGCCTCCTACAACCTCGCCCAGTTCCTCGGCTGGGAGTGGGGGCGCTACCGTGGCCCGAAGAAAGCGCCGCGCTTCACCGCCTCCTGGCTGCTCTTTCTCTTTCTGGCGCTGCTGATCGTGCTGACCGGGATTAACCCGGTCGACATCACCGAGTACTCGGTCGTGCTTGCCGTCGTCGCCCTGCCGCTCACCTACTTCCCGATCCTGATGATCGCGGGCGACCGCTCCTTCATGGGCGAGCACGCCAACGGCCGGATCTCCACCACCCTGGGATGGATCTACTTCGTGGTGATCGTCGTCCTTGCTCTCGCCGCCGTGCCCCTGTTGCTGATCACCAACGGGGGCGGCGGATGAGCAAACGGGGTGAGATCCTCGTCGTCCACCGCCTGCTCGACGAGCAAATCCTCGACAGCGACGGCAAGCGCTGCGGGCGGGTCGACGACATCGAGCTGCGGGGGAGTCCACCGCGCATCACCGCTCTGCTGGTCGGCGAGGCGCTCTACCCGCGTCGCGTGCCGAAGCCGCTGCGCGGGCTGGCGCGAAGGCTGGCCGGGCCGGAGCGCTGGGGCGCCAATGCGCTGCGGGTGCCCTGGGAGGAAGTCGATCGGATCGGCGCAGCCCTGCACCTTCGCCGCAAGGCCGAGGAGTTGGGGCTCGGCGAAGGCGACGACCCGGAGCGCTGGATGGTCCGGAGGTTGCCGTGGAACTGAGCGAGCGGCCCCTCGCCCTCAGCGAGCTGATCGGCAAGCCGGTCCACGACGGCTCGGGCCGGCGTCTCGGCCGCATCTTCGAGGTCAGGGCGCACTGGGAGGACGAGACCGTCGTCATCGACGAGCTCCTACTCGGCCGCGGCGCGCTGCTGAAGCGACTGCGGGGCCCGGGAGCCAAGGCTCAAGGCGTTCGCTGGGAGAACGTGGTCGAGGTAGGCGACCGGATCGTCGTTCGCGGGTAGCCGTGCGCGGAGCCCGAATGCCTCGGGGTTCGGTTGAGAACAGGCGTAGGATTTAGACGATGGACAGGGTCGGAAGCAACGTTTCAAGACCTGGGCTCGCTGAGGCGCGTCCAAAGATCAAGCGCATCGCCGCGGCCCACGGTGCAGGCAATGTGCGTGTCTTCGGCTCTGTTCAACGAGGCGAAGCCGAGATCACCAGTGATCTGGATCTCCTCGTCGACATGGCCGAAGGGCGCAGCCTTTTTGACCTTGTGGCGCTCTCAGATGAGCTGAGGGAGGCGCTCGGAGTTGACGTTGATGTCGTTACCGAGGGCAGCCTCTCTCCGTACCTGCGCGACAGGATCCTGGCCGAGGCGGTAGCGCTCTGAAGGACGAGCGGGTCTATCTGTTGCATATGCGCGACGCCATCGATCGGGCGCTCGCCTATACGGAGTCGGGTCGGGATGAGTTCTTCGCGACCTTGATGGTCCAGGATGCGGTGGTGCGAAATCTCGAGATCGTCGGAGAGGCTGCCAAGCGGGTAGCACCGGATCTACGAGAACGAGCACCGGGAGTTCCCTGGCGCGAGATGGCTGGGATGCGCGACAAGCTCATCCACGACTACCTCGGCGTTGATCTTGATCTCGTCTGGGACGTGGTCACCTCGGAGCTTCCCAAGGCGCGCGACCGAATCGTGGCCCTGTTAGACGAACTCGGAGATGGGGATTACTCCTAGCGTGAGCATGTTTTGCGTGGACTCGAACTTCGTCGGCTTCGTCACCGCCGAAGTCTGAAAGGCCGGTCTGGTCAAACGTGGTCGAGTTCGGCGACCGGATCGTCGTTCGCATCTAGTCGTGCGGAGAGCGGAGCGCCCGCCAGCCCTCGCTGGTCAAGGCCAGATAGGCCTGCCCGTCTGGCCCCCGGCGTTCGAGCAGAAGCCCGCGGCGCGCCGCCTGACCACGCAGCCGCATGAGGTCGCGGTGGCTCAGCTTCGGAAGCCGCGAGATGAGTGCCGACGCCGGGCAGAATCCATCATCAACAGCCTCGGCGATCGCCGCCAACAGCTCCTCGGGCTCGGTCTTCTTCCTCTTCCTCATTTTCCTTTCCGAATCATGTTTTGACACATCCCCTCTCGGGGTAATTCGCCGCCATGCAGCAAGGGAGAAAAGACAGGGCTGATGCATTAGGCCCCCGACCCGCACCCTCTCTTACCCGCACCGTGCAGGCTCTGCGGACGCTCGGCGGTCGTTATCGACGTGGACTGGAAGTTCACCGGCTTCGTCCTCGCTGAGCGTGGGCGACCGGCTGAACATCTACCTCAACGACCATCTGGCCGGTTCGACGGCCGGGGTCGAGCTGGCGCGGCGGTTGCGGGGGAGCAATGCGGACGATCCGGAGTTCGGGCCAGTGCTGGCCGAGGTCTGCGGCGAGATCGAAGCCGACCGGGAGATGCTGAAGACAGTGATGGATCGGCTCGGGATTGGCCAGAGCAAGGTCAAACCGCTCGCCGCCCGGCTCGGTGAGCGACTGGGCCGGCTGAAGCTGAACGGGCAGCTGCGCGGCTACTCGCCGCTCAGCCGCCTCGACGAGCTGGAGCTGCTGCAGATCGGCGTCGCCGGCAAGCGCCGGCTCTGGCGGGCGCTCGAGCACACCCACGCCGGCGACCTCTCGGGCATCGACCTCGGTGCCTTGGCGGAGCGGGCAACCGGGCAGCTGCGCCGACTCGAGGTGCTGCACCTGAAAGCCGCGGAGCTGGCTCTATGAGCCGGGTGGCGGAGAGGGTGGGATCAGGAGCGCTGCCCTCTACAGGGCCGATCTCCAACCTGGTGATGGAGATGCTCTCGGCATCGCCGCCGGAGGCTCCCTCGCCCGAGCCCGCGGAGGATGCGGAGCGACTCGTCGCCCAGGTCGAGGACCCGATCGGCGAGGACGACCTGCAGCTGGCGCTCTACCTCTGCTTCGAGCTTCACTACCGCTCCTTCCCAGGGGTCGATTCCGCTTGGGAGTGGGACCCGACTCTCCTGGCGGTGCGGGCGGTGCTCGAGCGGGCTTTCTTCGACGCGCTCGAGGCCGCGGTCGACCCCGGCGAGCCGGTCGACCCGGCGCAGGTCGGCGAGCTGCTCTTCCGCATCGAGGCCGAAGATGAGGGCGTCTCGCTCTCCCGTCACCTCGAGATCAAGGCCGGGATCGAGGAATTCCGCGAGTTCGTCGTCCATCGCTCCCTCTACCAACTGAAGGAGTCCGACCCCCACAGCTGGGCGATCCCGCGCCTCGACGGCGCGGCGAAGACGGCGCTGCTCGAGGTCCAGGCCGACGAGTACGGCGGCGGGCGGCCCGAGCGGATGCACTCGCGCCTGTTCGCGAAGACGATGCGGGCGCTCGGCCTCGAGGACCGGGAGAACTTCTACCTCGCCCACGCCCCCGGCGCGACGCTGGCAACGGTCAACCTGATGTCGGCGACCGGCCTGCGACGCAGCCGGCGCGGCGCGATCGTCGGCCACCTGGCGATGTTCGAGATGACCTCCGCCATTCCCAACCGTCGCTACGGCAACGCGCTGCGGCGCCTCGGGTTCGGCGACCGACGCGACCGACTTCTACGACGAGCACGTCGAGGCCGACGCTGTGCACGAGAACATCGCCGCCTACGACCTCGCTGGGGGGCTGGCGCGGCAGGAGCCGGAGCTGGCCGCGGACATCGTCTTCGGCGCCCGGGCGATGCTGTTTCTCGAAGACCGCCTCGGCAGGCATCTGCTCGAGGCCTGGGAGGACGGCCGGACCTCGCTCCGCCTGCCGCTCGCCGGCATCGAGACCTGACGGATGGGCGGCGCCGGCGCCCGCGTCTCCTACGTCCTGCCGCTGCGCTGGGCCGAGCCGGGACTGATCGAGGAGCTGAGCGCCTACCTGGGCTCGCTCGCCGAGGTGACCGACGAGATCCTCGTCGTCGACGGCTCGCCGGCGCCGGTCTTCGCCGCGCACGCGGCGGCGCTGCAGGGCATCGCCCGCCACCTCCCGCCGGATCCCGGGCTCGATTTCGCGATGGGCAAGGTGAACGGGGTACTCACCGGAGTGCGCGCGTGCTCGGGCGAGCTGGTCGTGCTCGCCGACGACGACGTCCGCTACGAGCCCGCGGCGCTGCTCCGGGCGGTGGCGCTGTTGGGCGAGGCCGACCTGGTGCGGCCGCAGAACTACTTCGACGCGCTGCCATGGCACGCCCGCTGGGACACCGCCCGCTCGCTGCTGAACCGCGTCTTCACCGGCGACACCGCCTTTCCGGTCGGCGACTTTCCCGGCACCCTCGCCGTCCGCCGCCGCGCCCTTCTGGCGACCGGCGGCTACGACGGCGACGCGCTGTTCGAGAACCTGGAGCTGATGCGGACGATCCGCGCCGCCGGCGGCAGGGTGGCGACGCCGCTCGACCTCTACGTGGCGAGGAGGCCGCCGAGCGCGGCCCACTTCCGCTCGCAGCGGGTCCGCCAGGCCTATGACGACTTCGCGATCCCCGCGCGCATCGGTGCCTTCCTCGCGGTGGGTCCGCTGGCGGCGCACTCGCTGCGACGCGGTCGCGTCCGCCGTCTTCTCGCCGCCGCTCTAGCCTCGATCCTCATCGCCGAGGTCGGCCGCAGGCGGGCGGGAGGAGCGGCGCGCTTCCCCGTCAGCGGCTCGCTGCTGGCGCCGGTCTGGATCGCTGAGCGGGCGCTCTGCTCCTGGCTCGCCCTCGGGGCCAGGCTACGAGGAGGGGTTCTCTACGGCGACCGCCGACTCGCCCACTCTGCGACGACGCTGCGCCGGCTCCGCCGCCGTCACGCCGATCTCCTCGATCGGCACGCTGGGTCCGCTGTCGGCGCGGAAGCCGGTGGTCTTGTGGGTGCCGTCGCAGAACGGGCGGATCTTTGAGCGCCCGCAGCGACACAGGGCCACCACTTTCCGCCTGCTCTCGATCTCGTTCCCGTCCTGGTCGACGATCGCGAAGGGACCGCGGACCAGGTACGGCCCGTTGCGGTAGGGGGTGATCCTCGTCGGCGAGTCCATCGGGTACTGACTCCCCGGTTCGCTCCCCAGGCAATCTCACTGACCCGGGCGACACGTTTGCCGACGACCTCCAGCTGGGTACATACGCCCCGAGGCCTAGGGGAGCGCTTTTCTCGCTCACTCCTCGCACTCCGAACCCTGTATCTACGGAAGGCGCGTGGAGATGAAGGTAGTTGTCACCGGTGCGACCGGAAACGTCGGCACCAGCACGGTCGAGGCTCTGGGCGCGAGCTCGGAGATCGACGAGATCGTCGGGATCGCCCGGCGCGAGCCGAACTGGTCGCCGCCGAAGACGACCTGGGTCGAGGCCAGCATCCTGGGCGCCGACCTCGAGGCGATCTTCGCCGGGGCCGACGCGATCATCCACCTCGCCTGGGCGATCCAGCCCTCGCGCGACGAGGAGACGCTGGAGCGGATCAACGTCGAGGGCAGTCGCCGCGTCTTCGAGGCCGTCGCCGCGGCCGGGGTGCCGAAGCTGATCCACGCCTCCTCGGTCGGCGCCTACTCGCGCGGCCCCAAGGACCGCGAGGTCGACGAGAGCTGGCCGACCGAGGGCACCGAGACCTCCTTCTACTCGCGCCACAAGGTCGCGGTCGAACGCGAGCTGGACCGCTTCGAAGCCGGCAATCCCGAGACGCGGGTCGTGCGGCTGCGTCCCGCGCTGATCTTCAAGGATGAGGCGGCGACCGAGATCCGGCGCCTCTTCGTCGGCCCGTTCCTGCCCAACTTCCTCCTCCGCCGCGGCCTGCTGCCGGCATTGCCCCGGATCGACCGCCTGCGCTTCCAGGCCGTGCACTCCGAGGACGTCGGCCAGGCCTACCTGCGAGCCGTCCTCGCCGACGTTGAGCGGCGCCTTCAACATCGCCGCCGAGCCGTGGCTCAGCCCCGAGGAGATGGCCGAGCGGCTCGGCGTGCGGACCTTCCCGGTCCCGGCCCGCGTGGTCCGGCGCCTCGCCGACCTGAGCTGGCGCCTGCGCCTGCAGCCGACCCCGGCGGGCTGGCTCGACATGGCGCGGAACGTGCCGCTGATGTCCTCCGCCCGCGCTCATGGGGAGCTCGGCTGGAAGCCCCAGCGCAGCAGCGTCGAGGCGCTGGAAGAGCTGGTCGAAGGGATGCGCGGCGGCCATGGCGCCGAGACCCCGCCGCTGGAGGCCGACAGCGCCGGTGCTCGGCTCGACGACGTCAAGACCGGCGTCGGCGCCCGCCAGTGGAACCGCGACCGCGACGAGCAGCTGGTCAAGTACCTGGCCGACGTCCACTCGATCGAGCTGCAGGCGCTGGCGCAGCTGCGCGCCGGCGCTGAACATCGCCGGCGACGAGCGCCTCTGCCGCGCCTTCGAGCGACACCTGGTCGAGACCGAAGACCAGGAGCGGCGGGTGCGCGAGCGCCTGGAAGAGTTGGGAGGGAAGCCGTCCAAGTTGAAGGACGCGGCTGGGGTGGGCGGCGGCTGGGCGATGGCCGCCTTCGCCGCGGCCCAACCCGACACCCCGGGGAAGCTGACGATGCACGCCTACTCCTACGAGCACATGGAGGTCGCCGCCTACGACCTGCTGCGGCGCCTGGCCGAGCGGGCCGGCGACGAGGAGACGGCGCGGATGGCGGCCGACATCGCGATCGAGGAGGAGCGGATGGCCGAGCACCTGGAGGAGTGCTTCGACGCCGCGGTCGAGGTCTCCCTGGGGGCGGTGAAAGACGACCAGCTCGATTCGGCGCTGCTCGCCTACCTGCGGGACGTCCACGCGCTCGAGGGGCAGGCGGTGAAGCTGCTGGAGGCCGGCGCCGAGAGGGTTGACGACGAGGATCTGGAAGCGGTCTTCCGCGACCACCTCGAGGAGACGCGCGAGCACCAGACGCGGGTGGAGCGCCTGCTGGAGGAGCGCGGCGCCCGGCCCTCGCTGATCAAGGACGCGGTGCTGAGAGCGGGTGGGCTCAACCTCTCCGCCTTCTTCGGCGCCCAGCCCGACACGACCACCAAGCTCGCCGGCTTCGCCTTCGCCTTCGAGCACCTCGAGATCGCCGCCTACGAACTGCTGCAGCGGGTTGCCTCCCGGGCCGGGGATGAGGGTGTGGTCACGGCGGCGGAGGAGATCCTCGCTGAGGAGCGGGCGGCGGCAGGGCGGGTCGCCGAGACCTGGAACCGCCCCGACGTGCCCCTCGGGGTCGCGTCGTGAGCTTCCACCTTCGAGGAGAGGAGCGACGATGAAGGCACTCACCTTTCACGGGAAACGCGACGTCCGCGTCGATGAGGTCCCGGATCCCTCGATCCAGGATCCGACCGACGCGATCATCCACATCACCTCGACCGCGATCTGCGGCTCAGACCTGCACCTCTACGAGGTGCTGGGGATGTTCATCGACGAGGGCGACATCCTCGGCCACGAGCCGATGGGCATCGTCGAGGAGGTCGGCTCAGAGGTCGAGCACATCAAAGCCGGCGACCGGGTTGTGATCCCGTTCAACATCTCCTGCGGGCACTGCTGGATGTGCGAGCGCCAGTTCTTCGCCCAGTGCGAGACGACCCAGAACCGGGGGACCGAAAAGGGCGCCTCGCTGTTCGGCTACACCAAGCTCTACGGCCAGGTGCCCGGCGGCCAGGCGGAGTTCCTGCGGGTGCCGCAGGCCCAGTTCGGGCCGATCAAGGTGCCGGAGGGCGGCCCCGACGAGCGCTACCTCTTCCTCTCCGACGTGCTCCCCACCGCCTGGCAGGCGGTCGACTACGCGGCGATCCCCAAAGGCGGCAGCGTCGCCGTCTTCGGGCTCGGCCCGATCGGGCAGATGAGCGCCCGCATCGCCCGCCACCAGGGCGCCGAGAAGGTCTTCGGCGTCGACAACGTGCCCGAGCGGCTGGAGATGGCGCGGCGCAACGGGGTCGAGACGATCGATGGCGATGAGCACGACGACGTCTCGGCGGCGCTGCGCGAGCTGACCGACGGCCGCGGCCCCGACAGCACGATCGACGCGGTCGGGATGGAGGCGCACGGCGCGCCGGGGGCGAAGATGGCACAGACGATCACCGGCCTGCTGCCCGATCCGGTGGCGGCGAAGATGACCGAAAAAGCGGCCGTCGACCGGCTCTCGGCGCTGCTCGACGCGATCGACTCGGTCCGTCGCGGCGGCACGGTTTCGATCTCCGGCGTCTACGGCGGCCAGCTCGACCCGCTGCCGATGATGAAGATCTTCGACAAGGGCCTGCAGCTGCGGATGGGTCAGGCGCACGTGCGCCAGTGGACCGACCAGATCCTGCCGCTGCTGGAAGGCGACGAGGATCCGCTCGGTGTCGACGACCTCACCACCCACCAGCTGCCGCTGGCCGAGGCACCGAACGCCTACGAGATGTTCCAGAAGAAGGAAGACGGGGCGATCAAGGTCGTTCTCAAGCCGTGAAGGCCGGCAGGCTCCGGCGCTCCGACTGCGCCGGTCGGGGCATCGGCCGCCGGCGGCGGGGGAGCGGCTTCAGCTACCTCGACCCCGAAGGCGGTCCCGTTCGCGACGAGGACACGCTGGAGCGGATTCGGGAGCTGGCGATCCCGCCGGCCTGGCGCGAGGTCTGGATCTGCAGCGACCCCTACGGCCACATCCAGGCGACCGGGCTCGACGAAGCCGGACGCAAGCAGTATCTCTACCACGAGCGCTGGCAGCTGCGGGCGGCGCAGCGCAAGTTCGAGTCGATGCGCGATTTCGCCGCGATCCTGCCGAAGCTGCGGCGGGCGGTGAAGAAGGACCTGGCGCTCGAGGGGTTGCCGCGCGAGCGGGCGCTGGCCTGCGCCGTGCGCCTGCTCGACCTCGGCTTCTTCCGGATCGGCGGCGAGGAGTACGCCGAGACCAACGAGAGCTACGGGGTGGCCACCGTGCTGCGCGAGCACGTCTCGATCGAGGGTGAGGAGGTCGTCTTCGACTTCCCGGCGAAGAGCGGCCAGCGCCGCGTGCAGTCGATCCGCGACCCCGAGGTGAAGGCGGCGATCGAGGCGATGCGACGGCGGCGCAGCGGTCCCGACGACCTGCTCGTCTACCGCGACGGTCGCAGCTGGCGCGACGTCCGCTCGGTCGACGTCAACGCCTACCTGCAGGAGCAGGCCGGCGAGGAGTTTTCGGCCAAGGACTTCCGCACCTGGCACGGGACCGTGCTCGCCGCGGTCGAGCTGGCGCGGGAGGAGCCGCCGGCCACCAAGGGCGGGGGAGAGAGCGCTATCCGCGCCGCGGTCAAACGCGTCGCCGAGCGCCTCGGCAACACCCCCGCGGTCTGCCGCAGCTCCTACATCGATCCCCGCGTGCTCGACCGCTTCCGCGACGGCAAGACGATCGAGCTGCCGAGCCCCGGCCGCGAAGCGACCGTCACCCCGCGGCAGCAGCTCAAGATCGAGCGCCGGGTCCTGGAGCTGATCGGGTGATCACGAAGTGCCCCACAAGGCAGAGTGCGTCACTAAAGGTGCCCCCTCTTGACAGTCGATCAAAGTGATGATGGAGAACCTGGCAAGGCGCGGTCTGAACCACGAGGGTGAGGCCGGCTTCACCCTAATCGAGCTGCTCGTCGTGATGCTGATCCTCGGCATCCTCGCGGCGGTCGCGCTGCCGTCCTTCTTCGATCAGGTCGATAAGGGCCATGACGCCAAGGCCAAGGAGGCCGCCCACGAAATCCAGATCGCGATGGAGACCTGCTCGACCGAAAACGAAGGCAAATACACGAACTGCGCCAAAGCCCAGCTGCTGAAACTCGAACCCGCGTTGAACAACGCCCCAACCTTCACCGCTGTCCCTACCGAAAAAAACATGGGCTACACGATCGTGGTCACGGCGAAAACGACCGGAGACAAATTCGAAATCAAACGCAAAGCGACCGGCGTCGTCGAATACCCGTGCTCGCCGAAAGCAACGGGCGGCTGCCCCGCCAGCAAAAGCTGGAAGTGACCTAGCGGTCGAAGGTCGGCAGGCTGTCGACTTCGCGGCGGTAGGTCCCCTTGCAGCCGAGGAACATCTTCCAGGCCGGGCCGTAGCCGAAGGTCTTTCCGTTGGTCTGGGTTTCGTAGCCGGAGGGGCTGGTGTCGAGCCTGTTCTCGCGCAGCTGCTTGGCGACCCCCGCGTAGTTGGAGAACCAGGGGACATGGTTCTCGCGGACGAGCGGCCACTGGTCTGAAGTCGACATCGCTTCGACCGCTTGCTGGGCCGCGGCCTGGTCGCCGGCCGCCTGGGCGGAGATCCAGGATTCGACCCAGCCGCAGGCGACCGTGTTGCCGACCTTGACCGCGAGGGTGTCTTGGTCGGCGATCGAGTTTTCGGCCTTCAGCGCGGAGGCGTCGAAGCCGGGCGGCAGTGGCGTCCCCTGCAGTAGCTGGTCGACGGCCCCCGAACGCGCTTCCGGGCGGACGGTGCTCGCCGGCATCGCTTCGAGCCAGGTGTCGACGTCGACCGCGCGCAGCGAGTCGAGGATTTCGTCGTAGGCGGGTTTGCTGCCGAGCCGGCCGCGGACCTCGATGAAGACGCTGCCCTGCGGCGAGAGCATCGTCGCGTATTCCTCGCGCCCGTAGTCGACGGTGGTCGCGGTCTGCCCGAGCAGCGTTCCCTGTTCGGGAGCGCTGACGTCGGCGCGGTCGCGCAGGTAACTCTCATATTCCCCCGCCGGGTACCAGTGGACTTCGAACTGCCGGCTGCCGTCGCTGAAGGTAAGTTCGCCGCTGTCGGTTTCGAATTCGTCGGCGCGGACTATCTTCCAGCCGGGCGCGGTAACGAGCAGGCGGGGGTTAGCTTCCGCCACCTTGATCGCGGCGGCGGCGAACTCGGGATGCCCGCCGCTGCTGTTCCTGAGCACGCCGCTGACGACCAGGAGCGCGGCGAGCACGGCGACGGCGGCGAGGCCGAGTGCGGCGCGACGGCGGCGGGTCGTGCCGGTCTGCAACGCGACGTGGTCCCCGACCGGGATCGGCTGGGAGGGGGTGCGACCGAGCGCGATGGCCCGGGTCATTGCCCGCTCCAGCTCCGTCTCGCCGAGCTCCGCCGCCAGCGCGGCGCTCGGGGCGGGGTTGGCCGTCGCCATCGCGGCGAGCGGATCGATCTTGCGGCGCTTGCGGTTCAACTCGGCTCCTCGGCGGGGTCAGGCGCCCGGGCCGGGCGCTCGCTTGGTGAATGTCCAGCCGCCTCGAGATGTTTCGCCAGTCGGCGACGGGCCCGGTGCAGCCGCACTCGGAAGGCCGCTGCCGAGCAGCCGAGGACGCCGGCGGCCTCGCGCGTGTCGAGGCCGTCCCAGGCGACCAGGCACAGGACCTCGCGCTCGGGCTCGCTGAGGCGCTCGAAGGCGCGGGCGAAGGCGTCGCGGCGGTGCAGCGCATCGGCGGGCTCCGCGGCGGCCGCCCGCGAGCTCGCCTCGTGCTCGAGCCGCTCGCCAAGCCGTCGCCGACGCTCGCCCGAGCGCCGCTGGTTGGCGGCGACCCGCAGGGCGATCCCGTAGAGCCAGGGCAGCGGCTCCTCGGGGATCATCCCCCGTCGGCGCCAGGCGACGGCAAAGGTCTCGGCCGCCGCATCCTCGGCCGTCGCCCGGTCCGGCAGCCGCCGGATCGCAAAGGCGAGGACCGCTGGATAGTGGTCGCGGAAGCAGCGCTCGAAGCGGCGGTCGGCGTCGGGCAGCGGCAGGTCTCGATCGCCGGTGGAGGGCATCTGAAGGTTGATGTCCCCCAGCATCGCGGTTGTTACAGCGGCGCCAGAGTCGACCTAGATCGTGGCTCTTTTAAGACCAATATCTAAGTCTTTAACAATGTTAGAAGCTCAAAAACAAGTCGTTCGCGCTACACTTAGGCGAATGGAGCGACAGCGCCACACTCCTCCCGCGATCAAACGGGCCACGCGCAGCGTGGCCGAAGACGTCGCTTCCTGGCGCAAGCTCCGCGGCCTGACCCAGGCGCAGCTGGCCGATCGCGCAGGGATCTCGCGGGCGACCCTCGCCCGCTTCGAGCAGGGCGACGGCGGGATCGGACTGGAGAGCCTGCTGCGAATTCTCCGCGGCCTCGGCATCTTGGAGAACCTGACCAAGGCCCTGGACCCCTACGAATCCGACATCGGCCGCCTCCGCTCCGGCGAAGAGCTCCCGCAGCGGGTGCGACCGAAGAACCTGGCGGGGGGAGACGATGCCTGACCGGGAGACCGAAGTCTTCATCCAGCTTGCCGGGGAGGACGTCCTCGCCGGTCGGCTCTGGGCGCATCGGCGCCGGAACGTCGAGTCGGCCACCTTCGCCTACGCGGCCGGCTATCTCGCCAGGCGGGACAACTACCCGCTCGACCCGGCCCTCCCCCTCGTCTCGGGTCAGCTTCAGACCCCCGCCGGCCGGAGCATCTTCGGAGCGTTCTCCGATTGCTCGCCGGACCGCTGGGGACGGATGCTGATCCGGCGTCGCTTCGGAGCGGCTGACGAAAGCGCCGGGGATCAGAGCTTCGGCGAGGTCGACTACCTGCTCGGCGTTCGTGACGACCTGCGCCAGGGCGCGCTGCGATTCCGCGACCCCGATGTCGGGCAGTTCCTGGCCGACGAAGAGGGGGGCGTCCCGCTTCTGGTCGACCTGCCGCGCCTGCTCGACTACGCAGGCCGAGCCGAACGCGATGTGGCAAGCGACGAAGAGCTCGACCTGCTGCTCAAGGGCGGCAGCTCCTTGGGCGGCGCTCGCCCCAAGGCCCATGTGATCGACGGCAAAGGGCGGATTGCCATCGCCAAGTTCCCGAAGGCCGAAGGGGACGACTGGAACGTGCCCGGCTGGGAGGCCGTCACGTTGATGCTGGCCCGGGAGGCGGGGATCGACGCGGCGTCCTCGGAGATCGCGGACGTAGGCGGCCGCCCAGTCCACATCGTCGACCGCTTCGACCGCCGAGGGGGTCGGCGCGTCGGATACGTAAGCGCGATGACGCTGCTGGAGGCGAGCGATGGGGACGATCGAAGCTACCTCGACCTGGTCGAGGTAATCGAAGAGGAGTCCGATCGAGCGACGGCCGATCTCCACGAGCTGTGGCGCCGAGTCGCCTTCTCGATTCTGGTCAGCAACACCGATGACCATCTTCGAAACCACGGCTTTCTACGAAGCACCAGCGGAGGCTGGGCGCTCTCGCCGGCCTTCGACATCAACCCGAATCCCGAACCGGGACCCAAGTTCCTCAGCACCTCGATCGACGGCAGATCGAATGCCGCGAGCATCGAGCTCCTGCTCAGCGTCGCTGAGTTCTTCCGCTTCGACGACACAGAAGCCGCCGAGGTTCTCGCCGAAGTAAGCGAGGCGACCAGCCGCTGGCAGGACGTTGCTCGGCGCCTCGGGCTCGACCGGTCCTCGGTCAGCAGGATGCGGCCTGCGTTCAAGCACTGAGGAACTCTCATCTGCGATTAACCAGGGTGGCCCACACTGCCGCGCCATGAACGAGATCGCAGCCTCGCCCCCGGTTCCCGGCAATCGCACCGACGCCCCCTCGCTGGGTCGCCGGATGCTCAACAAGGTGCCGGAGGTGACCCTCTACTTCTGGATCATCAAGATCCTCTGCACGACGGTGGGAGAGACCGCGGCCGACCTGATGAACGAAGAACTCGGCCTCGGTCTGACCAACACCACCTACATCATGTCCGTCGCCCTGATCGCGGTGCTGATCGCGCAGTTCCGGTCGCGGAAGTACATACCCGGCGTCTATTGGCTGGCGGTCGTCCTGATCAGCATCGTCGGCACCCTGATCACCGACAACCTGGTCGACAACGCGGGGGTCGCGCTGCAGACCACCACGGTCGTCTTCAGCGTAATCCTGGCGCTGGTGTTCGCCGTCTGGTACGCGGTCGAGCGCACCCTCTCCGTCCACACCATCGTCACCTCCAGGCGCGAGGCCTTCTACTGGCTGGCGATCCTCTTCACCTTCGCTCTCGGCACCTCGGCCGGAGACCTCTTCGCCGAGCAGCTCGAACTCGGCTTCCTCACCTCCGCCGCGATCTTCGCCGGGGCGATCGGGGTGATCGCGATCGCCCACTTCCGCTTCAGGCTGAACGCGATCCTCGCCTTCTGGCTCGCCTACATCCTCACCCGCCCGCTGGGCGCTTCGATCGGCGACTGGCTCTCACAGCCGGTGGAAGAAACGGGGCTCGGCCTGGGCACGATCCTGACCAGCGTCATCTTCCTGGCCACGATCCTCGCCCTCGTCGTCTACCTCTCGGTGACGAAGAAGGACCTCGAGGTCGTCACCGAGGAGGAGGCCCACCTGCGCCGCCAGGCCGAGTTGCGCGACGTCCAGCCGCTGGAGGAAGGCGCGGGCTAGGACGCGCCGGGGTTCCTCATCTGATTTTCATCTTCGGGCGGGACCCTGCGGGGGATGAACGTGCTGGTCGTCGAGGACGAGGTGAAGATGGCGGCCCTGATCCGCCGCGGGCTGGGCGAGCAGGGGGTGACGGTCGATCTCGCCGGGACCGGCGAGCAGGCGCTCGGCCTGGCCGACGCCGGCAGCTACGACGCGATCGTCCTCGACGTGATCCTGCCGGGCATCGACGGCTTCGACACCTGCCGGCAGTTGCGGCACGATGGAGTCTGGGCCCCGGTCCTGATGCTGACCGCGCGCGGCGTGCTCGAGGACCGGGTCGCCGGCCTCGACGGCGGCGCCGACGACTACCTGACCAAGCCCTTCAGCTTCGCCGAGCTGCTGGCCCGCCTGCGGGCCCTGGTCCGTCGCGGCCAGAGCGAGCGCCCGGCGGTGATCGAGGTCGGCGGGCTGCGCCTCGACCCGGCGACCCGCCAGGTCTGGCGCGGCGAGGCCGAGGTCGAGCTCTCGGCGAAGGAGTTCGTCCTCTTCGAGACCTTCATGCGCAGCCCCGGGATCGTTCTCAACCGCTCCCACCTGCTCGAACAGGCGTGGGAGTACGACTTCGAACACCGCTCCAACGTGATCGACGTCTACATTCGCTACCTGCGGCAGAAAATCGACCGGCCGTTCGGTGTCGAATCGATCGAGACGGTTCGCGGCGCCGGTTACCGATTGCGAAAGGATGGCGGCCGCTGAGTCGCATCTCGGTCCGTCTCAGAGTCACCCTCGTCTTCGCCGGTGTCATGGCCCTGGTCCTGGCTGCGACCGGGGTCTTCATCTACCTGCGCTACTCCTCCGAACTGCAAGTGATCGACGAGCGCAACGAGGCGCTAACCGACCTGCTGCAGCAGCTCCTGCTCGGCGGCCCGATCGCGCTGGTGCTGGCCTCGCTGGCCGGTTACGGGGTTGCCGCGGCGGCGCTGCGCCCGGTCGAGACGATGCGCTCGCGGGCCGCCGACATCTCCGCGGCGGATCCCGAGCAGCGGCTGCCGGTACCCGCCACCGGCGATGAGATCGCCCGCCTCGGGACGACGCTGAACGAGATGCTCGACCGGCTCGGCGAGGCGCTCGAGCACGAGCGCTCCTTCGTCGCCGACGCCAGCCACGAGCTGCGGACGCCGCTGGCGATCCTCCGCACCGAGCTGGAGCTGGCGCTGGTCGAGGGGCGCTCAGCGGAGGAGCTGCGCGCCGCTCTGGCCTCGGCCGCGGAGGAGACCGATCGCCTGATCCAGCTCTCCGAGGACCTGTTGACGATCGCCCAGACCGAGCGCGGGGACCTGCCGCTGCGGATCGCCCCGACTGCTCTGGAGGAGGCGTTCACGACCGTCGGCGCTCGCTTCGCCCGCCGGGCGTCCGCTGCCGGGCGGGCAATCGAGGTCGAGGCGGCAGGGGTCGAGCTCGGCGCCGATCGGCTGCGGCTCGACCAGGCGATCGGCAACATGGTCGACAACTCCCTTCGCTACGGCGCAGGGACGATTGTGCTCAACGCGGTGGCGCGCGACGGCGAGGTCGAGATCCACGTCAGAGACCGCGGCCCCGGCTTCCCGCCGGAGTTCCTCGACCGGGCCTTCGAGCGATTCAGTCGCCGGTCCCCGAGCCAGGGAGACGGCGGCAGCGGCCTCGGTCTGGCGATCGTCCGCACCGTGGCCCGAGCCCACGGGGGCGAGGCCGATGCGGCCAACCTCGACGGCGGTGGCGCCGACGTCTGGATGACGATCCCGCTCTCATCTGGCTCTAAGAAACTGTGAAGATGATGTAACTGTGGACTGGTCCCTGCTGCACTCGCTGAACGACTTCATGGCCGAGCACGACGGGATCGAGGACGTGCTGCTCTTCTACGTCGAAGCCTCCGAGGCCCTGTTCGTCGCGACGCTGTTCCTGGTCTTCCTCTTCGCGCGGGGACCGGGGCGGGCGCTGTGGCGGCGCGCGACGGTCGCCGCTGTCCTCAGCGCCGGGCTCGCCCTGGCAGTCGGCAAGCTGATCTCCGAACTGGTCGACCGCGCCCGCCCCTTCGTCGCCGATCCCAGCGGCGTCCACCTCTTCTCACCCCACGCCGCCGACCCGGGATTCCCCAGCGACCACGCCACCGCGGCCTTTGCGATCGCGGCGGCGATCCTGCTGCGCAAGCGCAGCTGGGGGATCGTGGCCCTGGTCGCCGCGGCCGTCCTCTCGATCGGCCGCGTCGCCCTCGGTGTCCACTACCCAAGTGACGTAATCGCGGGCGCGGCCCTGGGAGCCGCCGCGGCCCTGGTCCTCTGGTGGCAGCCGTTGCGAATCCGTGTCGACGAGCTGGCGGACTTCCTCGCCCGCCCCGTCGATCGGTTGTTCGAGGGCGCAGCCAGCCGCCTCAGGCCTCGTTAGCTGCTGGGCAGCGACGCAGATAGCAGGTTCACGGGACTTTCTCCGCTGAGAATTTGCATTCTGCGCGCAATGCGTGCGTCGCCGCCGCCTAGCGTCCCGGCCATAGTTGCTCACCGCAGACGAAAGGTTGCGCTAGGATCATGGCTGTGATGCCGAGGGAGAAATGGACCGACCATCGCCTCGACGATTTCAAGGAGGCGGTCGACGGCGGATATATCCGTCTCGAGTCGGCGATCACCGCCAGGGCCGCCGGCCTCGAGACGAAAATGGCCGACGGGTTCGCTCGCGTCGACGAGAAGTTCGCTCAGGTGGATAAGAAGTTCGCTCAGGTGGATAAGAGGTTCGCTGAGATAGACGAGCGGTTCGTTCAGGTGGATCAGCGGTTCGCTGAGATAGACGAGAGATTCGACAAGGTGGACGAGCGGTTCGACAAGGTCGAATGGAAGATCGAAAGCGGGATCAAAGAGCTCCGGGGGGAGATGAATCTGCGCTTCCAGGGCCTCGATGCTCGATTCGACTCCCTACAGAGATCACTTTTCGCGGCAGCCATCGTGCTCATCGCTGCCTTCATCGGCACCAACGCCTTCTAGTTCCTCCTAGGTCAAGCTCGGCATCCGGGAAACTCCACATCGTGCTCCGCCACGTCGATCCCACTCGCCAGCGTGGCCCTGTCTACCAGGCCTTCGCCCGCGTCACCGCCTCGCGCCTTGGGTTTTGGCTCTCGCGTCAGATCGGCTGGCGGGTCGATCCGGTCCTGCTGCGCGTGACCGGCGGCCGCCTCGGCACCGGCGGCTTCATCCCGACTGCCCTGCTGGAGACGACGGGCGCCCGTTCCGGCGAACCGCGCCGCAACGGCGTCATCTACTTCCACGACGGCGGGCGGCCGACGATCGTCGCCTCAAAGGCCGGCCTGCCCGAGCACCCCGGCTGGTTCTTCAACGCCCGCGCCAACCCGGAGGTGAAGCTGAACGGACGCCCTTACCGGGCGGAGATCGTCACCGACGAAGCCGAGCGCGCTCGCCTCTGGGCCCTCGCCGACAACGTCTTCCCGCCCTTCGACTCCTACCGCCGCAGCGCAGCAAAGGCCGGTCGCACGATCCCAATTCTGCAGCTGACCGCCAACAAGGCGCCTTAGTCAACCTCTGGTTCAGAAAGGCGCCTCACCGCACTCTGAAACGGAAGAGGGCCGGGGAGCGGTCGCGGTTGCCGGCGGCATCGGTGGCGTAGACGCGGAAGGCGTGGCGGCCGGGGGGGACGAGGTAGGCGCGGGGGGAGCGGCAGGGGCGCCAGGGCCGGTTATCAAGTTTGCAGCGGAAGCTTGACCCCGGCTCGGAGGCGGTGAAGGCGAAGGCGACGCGGCGACGCGGGCCCTTGGCGAGGAGCAGCGCTGCCGGGTGGCGGCGCAGGCGGGTCGCCGGCGGCGTGCGGTCGGGCTTCGGGCGCGGGCGCGGCGGCGGCGGCGCGACTTCCGTCACCGGCGGCTGCGGGTTCGGAGCGGGCGGCGTGTCGGGCGGGCGGAAGCTGTCCTTGGCGCGTTCTTCGACCGACTCGCAGTTGACTGGCGGGCCGTCGCTGAAGGCGGGGGAGAAGTCGACCAGGGCGGTGTCGAAGCCTTCCCCGCAGTCGACGATCGGGTCGGAGTCGCCGGAGTTGGCCAGCAGGAGGTCGTTGCCGGCGCCGGCGAAGTAGTTGTCCGGGCCGCCACGTCCCAGCAGCTGGTTGTCGCTGCTGTTGCCGAGCATGTTGTCGCCGGCTTCGGTGCCCTCGACGTCCTCGAGCGCCAACAGGCTCGTAAGTTCGCTTGCGCTCGTGCAGTGCGCCTCGCCTTGGGACCCGATCAGGCCCGCGACCCCCTGCGCCATGTCGATCGTCACCGCCGTGCCGAAGTTGGCCCAGTTGGCGTTGTCGCGGTCGGCGCCGCCGTCGAGCAGGTCGCCGTCGCAGATCGCGTTGGAGATGAAGAGGTCATCGCCCGCTCCGGCGTGGAGCTGGTCGGCGCCGCCGTTGTTCGGCAGCGCGTCGTCGCGACCGGCGGCGTTCACGGTGTCGTTCCCGGCGCCGTCGATCAGCGCGTCTTCGGTTTCGCCGCCGGTGAGGTTGTCGTCGCCTTCGTTGCCTAGCGCCACGACCGCGATGGTCTCCGGCAGGCCGGGGGCGCGGAGTTCGTCGTTGCCGTCGAGCCCGGCGAGCAGTATCGAGTCGGGAGCTTCCGAGACCGGGCAGGTGACCGATCCCCCGCTCGGCGCCGAGCAGCCGCCGGCGGTGCCGGCTTCGAACTGCCCCACGCTGCCGGCCGCCAGCGCGAAGGTGACCGCGTTCGCTGCGTAGCTGGCCGTTACCCGATCGACTTTGTCGCTGCCGGTCAGGTAGACGCCCGGCCCTCCGGGGACTCCCGGCACCATTACCCCGACGGCGATCGCACCGGGGCTGCGCACGTCTATTTCGCCGCTCAGCTCGCAGTCCTCGATCGCCACTTCGACGCAGCCGTCGCCATCGGCGCCGCCGTGGGCGGTGTCCCCGCCGCCGTTGCCGTCGATCAGGTCGGCGCCCCCACCGCCGTAGAAGGTCTCCTGCCCGGAGGTACCGACGATGTAGTCGGGGAAGGGGGTGCCGACGACAGTCTCGAAGTCGCTGAAGTCGGTCGCCGGGGCGAGAGGTTTGTCGACGCCACCGCCCGAGGGCGCGAGACCGTTGTTGGCGAATTTCTGGCCGAGGTCGACGAAGACGCCCCGCCCCTCAGCCGTCGGGGGAAAGCCGGCGTCGGTGAAGAACGACCCGCTGTTGTCAAAGCCCGGCGTCACCCCGGTCGCGAAGCTGAGAATGTCGCTGCCGCCGCCCGAGTCGCCGAGCGAGTCGATCGTCGCGTCGCCGCGGGCGAGGTCATTTCCGCCTTCGCCGTCGAGCGAGTCGGCGCCGAAGCCGCCGAAGAGCCGGTCGTCACCCGGCCCGCCGCGCAGCCGGTCGTCGCCGACGCCGCCGTAGAGACGGTCCGCGCCTTCGCCGCCGAAGAGGCTGTCGTTGCCGCGCTGGCCGTAGAGCACGTCGTCGCCGCCTTCGCCAAGGACGGTGGTGACGCCGCGCGGCATCCGGATCGTGTCGGCGCAGGGCGTGCCGACGATCGTCGTCCCGACGGTTTCCGGCCCTTCGGCGCAGCTCGGGGCGGCGGACGCCGCAGCGGGAAACGCCGCCAGCGCGAGGACGGGCAGCAGCAGCTTTGCGAAGCGTCGCATCGACATACCAACGCGTGTACCCGCTGAAGGTCTCGCCCTACCGCTGCCGAAGAGTTCGGGATGCCGACCCGCGTGGTTCCTCGTGCCCTGCCCACTCGTATCTCGGTGGCGCTGGGGGCGATCGCGCTCGCGGCGCTGCTGCTCCCGGCCCTCGCCGCAGCGCTGCCGAAGCCGGCGGTGCTGACCTTCACGGTGGCCAAGATCGGCGCCCCGGGTAACCCCTCGGTCGGGATCGTCCCCTTCGAAGACGAGATTTTCAAGAGCTGCGCCGAAGCGCCGTCCACGCCGACGAAACCGTGCATGGAAGTCGGCGGCGTCGGCTACAGCTACGGGATCGGCAAGCTCGAGGTGACCGTCGCCCAGTACGTCGCCTTCCTCAACACGGCCGACCCGATGGGGACGAACAAACGCAAGCTTTGGAGCACGACCGAGAGCTCGACCGCCTGGCCGCGTTTCGGCCAGATCAACTTCGCCGCCAAGGCCAAACCGGGACACCACTACAGGGTCGCCTCGCCCGTCTGGGCCGACAAGCCCTACGGCTTCGCCAACTTCCTCCGCTCCGCCCGCTTCGCCAACGCCCTCTACAACGGCAAGGTGCTGGCGAAGACGCCGAGCAGCGCCGGGACGTTCAAGTTCACGACCTATCGCGTGCGCCTCTCGCGCAGAACCGAGACCGGGATGTATGAGATGCGCAACCCGAAGACGACGCGCCAGGCCAAGGTCGGCTTCGTCATCCCCAGCCAGAACGAGTGGATCAAGGCCGCTTACTACGACCCCAACGGCGGCGGCACCTTCTCCTACTGGAAGTACCCGACCAACCCGGGCGAATTCGGCAAGAAGATGGCCGACGGGCCGGTCCAGGCGCAGCTCGACCCGACCACCGGCGACGTCACCAACGCCGCCAGCCAGCCGCTCTCGATCTTCCGCGCCGGCGGCGAAACGGCCGCCCCGTACTGGTGCCCGGCCGGCCTCTCGACCGAAGCCTGCACCGCGACCAACCCCTTCGGCCTCGATCCCGAAACGTACAAAGCGGCCTTCGCCGGCAGCCTCGGCACCGTCGGCCAGGCGCTGACCCCCTCCCCCTGGGGCACCTTCGACCAGGGCGGCAACGCGGTCGAGTGGACCGACACGATCACTCCGCCGCCCTTCGGCGTCAAAGGCGCCCGCGTTTGGCGCCGCCTCCACGGCGGCATCTCCAACGCCCCGAACTACCAGCTCTGGATCTCGGCGGTCGGCCTGCAGCCGCAGGACAATGCCTTCTTCACCGCGACCTACCCCTGGCTGGGAATCCGCATCGGCGTCGTCGGCAACCTGCAGCCAAGCTGAGGCCTGGGCGAGGCGCCTTTACGTCCTCATGGGACGGAAAGGCGCCCCGTGGGAGCGGTCTGTCGATTTTGGCTGTGCTCGTTCGTCAACTGGGTAGAGGTGGGGCAAATCGGCGCCCCGCCAGACGAACAAGGAGAAGGCAATGGCTGCGGCCGCAGCGTCCCGACTGATCCTCTTGATGTCCGCCTCGCTGGACGGTTTCCTCGCCCGCGGGCCGGGCGAAATGGACTGGCTTTCCGAGCCCGGTGAGGTCGCGGACGCGGCCGGCGACGCCCGCCATGCCACGAACCTGGAGCTGATCGGCCAGATCGGCGAGATCGTCCTCGGGCGGGGCGCCTACGACGAGATGGCCCCGGCCTGGAGCAGCTCCGACAGCCCGATGGCGCAGCGGATCAACTCGCTGCCGAAGCTGGTCTTCTCCAGCACCGCGCCGGAGTTCGAGTGGGAGAACGCCCGCCACTCGACGCGGCCGGTGGAGGAGGAGATCCCGGAGCTGAAGGAGGCCGGGGAGGGAGACATCGTCCTCTTCGGCGGCGCCCGCATCGCCCACTCTCTCGCCCGCCACCGGCTGATCGACGAGTACCGGCTGACGGTCCATCCCGTCGCCCTCGGTGAGGGCCTGCCCCTCTGGCACGGTCTGCCCGAGCCACAGTGCTTCGTCCCGACCTCGACCACCGCATACCCCGACGGCGTCGTCACCCACGTCCTCGCCGCCAAGACCCAAGGAGGCAACTGATGTCCGCGACCGTGCTCTACATGTCGATGTCCCTCGACGGCTTCGTCGCCGGCCCCAACGCGTGCGTTGACAACGGCCTCGGCGACGGCGGCGAGCGCCTGCACGAGTGGTTCTTCGCCGGCGCGCCGACCGAGCACGGGGGAATCCCCGGCCGCCCGGAGGGCGTCAACGGCGAGATGATGGACGAGGCGATGGCGACCGGGGCGGTCGTCGCCGGCCGCGGCACCTTTGAGCCCGCGAACGGATGGGGCGGCGACCATCACGACGGCGTGCCGATCTTCATCCTCAGCCGCAGCCAGGCCGGCGCCGACCCGCGCTGGCCGCTGGTGACCTACGTGGCCGACGTCGAGACCGCGATGGCGCGGGCGAAGGAGGCCGCCGGCGAGAAGGACGTGCTGGTCCACGGCGCAACCGTCACCCAGCTCGCCCTCGCCGCCGGAGTCCTCGAGGAGATCCAGATCCACCTCATCCCGGTCCTGCTGGGGGAGGGCCGCCGCCTCTTCGAGCACCTCGGGGCGGACCAGATCGAGCTGGAGCCGCTGCGCGTCCGGGAGGCCCCCGGCGTCACTCATCTCCGCTACCGCGTCTGCCGGTGATCGTGCTTCTCACGCAGTCCCTGGTATAAAGTCGAGAATCTTGATTAACTTAGACAACAATGGAGACCTTCGACGTCCATCAGCATCTGCTGCCCGAGCAGCTGATCGCCGAGCTGGCGCGGCGGCAGGCGCCGCCGATGCTGATCCGGCGGCGGGAGGGGTGGACGTTCCGGGTCGGTGGGGAGCCCAACAGCGTCCTCTCGCTCGACGCAAACAACGTCGCCCTGCGCTCGCTGGAGCTGCGGCGCGAGAACATCGACCGCGCGCTGGTGGCGCTCTCCACCGCGCTCGGGATCGAGACGCTGCCGGCTGAGGAGGCGCTGCCGCTGCTGGAGGCCCACCACCGGGGCATCGAGGATCTGCCGCCCGGGTTCGGCGGCTGGGGTGCGGTGCAGCTGGAGGCGCCCGACCCGGCTGAAGTCGACGCGGTGATCGGCAGCGGTTGCGTCGGGCTGTCGCTGCCGGCGACCGCCCTTGCCAGCCCCGACGCGCTCGCCTATGTCGGGCCGCTGCTTGCCCGGCTGGAAACGCTCGACGCGCCGCTGTTCGTCCATCCCGGCCCGGTCGCCGCCGCGGGCGAGGTGGGCCCGGTCAAGCCGCTGCCCGTCTGGTGGCCCGCGCTGACCGACTACGTCGCCCAGATGCAGGCCGCCTGGTTCGCCTTCCTGCACGCCGGCCGCCGCGAGCATCCCCGCCTGCGGGTCCTGTTCGCGATGCTGGCCGGCGGCGCGCCGCTGCAGCTGGAGCGCTTCGCCGCCCGCGGCGGCACGGCGCCGCTCGCCCCCGATCCGGCGGTCTTCTACGACACCTCCTCCTACGGGACGCAGATGCTCGAGGCGATGGCCGGAGCAGTCGGCGTCGAGCAGCTCGTCTACGGCTCCGACCGGCCCGTCGTCGACACCACTGCGCCGCCGCTCGGCCCCGAGCTGGGACGGCTGCTGCGCAGCACAAATCCCAACCGCCTGCTGACCCCGCGCCAGAAGGGAGACCGCAGATGATCGAGCGGATCGACGAGATCGCCCGGCCGTACGGGCACGACCTCAGCGACGAGGAGCTGATCGCCGTCGCCAACGAGATCGCCGCCCGGCCGGCGCTCTGGCACCACCTGATCGAGCACGACCAGACGCACCGCACCTACAGGCAGCTGCTGCGCGACGAGCACCTCGACGTCTGGCTGCTCTGCTGGTCCCACGACCACGACACCGGCTTCCACGACCACGACCTCTCGGCCGGCGCCGTCGCCGTCGTCTCCGGCAGCGTCCGCGAGGAGCGCCTCGTCCTCGGCCGGCCTCCCGACTCCCCGCTCGCCCGCACCGCTCACGCCGGCTCCTCCTTCACCTTCGGCGCCAGCGACATCCACCGCGTCCTCCACGCCGGCACCGAGCCCGCCGTCACCATCCACGTCTACTCGCCGCCCCTGGTCCGGATGGGCAGCTACGCGATCGAGCCCGACGGCCAACTCCGGCGCCACGCGGTCAGCTACGAGGACGAGCTGCGCGAGCTGAGCGCGACGCGCTGAGGGGAGAGCTCTGGGACCGATGTTCCGGGTTCCAAATTCGGACCGTCCTTGGCCCGGCTCCGCCTAGCGACGGGAACCTGAGTAAGAATCCGGGGCGGTGAACTGGGGAGCTCCGAACATCGCCGCTCTGCGCGGCCGCGTCACGATCCTTTCGGCGCTTAGCGCCGCCGCGTTCCTTACGGTCGCTCTCCTCGCGGCGTCGACCGCCCGGGCCGAGACGAGCGCCGACAGCGCCGTGCCGCCGATCTGCGCCAACCCCGACTACGACTACTGGGTCTCGCACGTCCCCGACTACGACGAAAGCATCAACGGCAGCAGCAGAAGCGACGTCCGCCTCCACGTCGACTACGAGGTCGGCGTCGGAGCCTCGCTCAACTGCGCCTTCCAGTCGCGCCAGAAAGGTCACCCGGTATGCACCGGGCCCGGCGGTGCACCGCCCTGCACGACCGCCTACGAATACGTCCCGCACATCCCCGTCACCGCCTTCCCGGACACGATCGACGCCGCCGGCGGCGACCATCAGAACGTCCACATCAGTGCTCCGGGCACGACCCTGGGATATGAAGAAAGCGGTGCCAGGGTGGGCTGGGGCTCCTGCTTCCCCGGCGCGACCTACGAGCCCGGCTTCTGCGACCCGGCGCTGTTCAAGTTCGAAGCGGGCGGCTTCCCGGTCTCCGGCGGCCAGATGCTCTACCGCTTCCGCGACGAGACCGGCCACTTCAGCGGCGACTGGACGCTCTCCTACGGGAAACTCACGCCCGGCTTCCGGCTCGAGCACACCGGCATGGCCCCGTGCGATCGCCTCGCGAGCACGTGCGACTACGACGTGATCTTCAACCGCGACCCGCTGAACAAACCGGAAGTCGGGCGCGACGCCCAGGTCCTGCTGCTCCTGCCCGGTGTGCACGGCGGGATCTACCCGGAAGACGCCTTCCCCAGCGCCGCGGTGCCGCTGCTGGTGATCCAGTCGGCCGGCGGCGACGCGAGCGGCGGCAATGGAACGCCGGAAGCCGGCTCCCCTGGCGCCCCGCCGGCTGCGGCAGGCCCGCCCGCCCCCGCACCCCCCGCGGGCAAAAAGCCCCTCGTCTGTAAGAAGGGGTTCAAGAAGAAGAAGGTCAGGGGCAAGACCCGCTGCGTGAAGGCCAAGAGCCGCCACGCCAAGGGCAAGAAGAGTCGCTGATCTAAGCCTGGTCGGCTACCTGCCGTTGCGCTCGCGGTGCTTGCACCCGGGCCCGCAGCATGGCCGGCGCTGGTATTCGTCTCTGCCTTTCTCAAGTGGCTACATAGGCGCTACTATGGCCACATGCGTGAGATCGGTGTCCGGGAGCTGAAGTCCACCTTGAGCAGCGTGCTTCACGATGTCGAAGAGGGCGACCAGATCAGGGTCACCCTCCGTGGGCGACCGATCGCCGACATCGTTCCCGCCACGGCCAGGGCCGGCGAGGCGCGATTGCGGGAGCTGGTGGCGAGTGGCCGGGTCACTCCCGCCGCCCGCGCGCTCCCCTCCCGCTCACCACGCCCCCTGCCGGGCAAGCGCTCGGCCACCTCGATCGTCCTCGCCGAGCGCGACGCCGAGCGCTAGATGCTCTACCTCGACGCCAGCGCGCTGGTAAAGCGCTACGTCGCCGAGGAGGGGAGCGAGGAGCTGATCGCGGCGATGGGGGCGGCCGAGGGTTGGGCGATCTGCCGGGTCGGCTATGTCGAGACGGCGCGAGCCGTTGGCCTGGCTGCCGGGAAGGCCGCGACGAAGCGGTTCGGTGCGGATTGGCCTTCCTTTGAGGTGGTCGAGGTCGATGGGTCGTTGGCCGAGCAGGCGGCTGAGCTGGCCCTCGCGGAGGAGCTGCGCAGCCTCGACGCGCTCCATCTCGCCGCCGCGCTTCTGATCTCTTCCGACCAGCTGACCTTCGCCACCTGGGACGCCCGCCTGCATCGCGCCGCTCAGCGGCGGGGCCTCGCGGTGTTCCCCGCCGAGCTTCCCTGAGCCCGAGTCAGCCCGGGCTGGCGAGAGTGGGGGTCACCTGCCGTTGCGCTCGCGGTGCTTGCACCCGGGCCAGCAGCATGGCCGGCGCTGTCCTTCTTCCAGCTCCTCCCGGGTGCGGCGAATGCGTCGCTCCCGGGTCTTCTCCTGTTTGGCGTCCTCGACCCAGCAGATGAACTCGTTGCGAGCCAGGGGAGTGATGTCCTTCCAGGCATCAAGGACGGTGGCATCGGCGATCAGCGCCTCGCGCAGGTCCGCGGGCATCTCGTGCACCACGCCACCGGGGACTTGCTGGCTGCTCATAGAGCGATGGTATCCGGGCGGCGCTCACTGTCGAGCCCGCGCCGCCTGGCGGATGAGGTGGTCGCGCTCGGCGACGGTTGTGGCGCGGCGGGCGGCCTCGGCGTAGGCCTCCGCGGCGGCCGGGAGGTCGCCGTCCAGCTCGTGCAGGTGGCCGCGGACGGCGTGCCAGCGGTGGCGCTCGCCGAGCACGTCGCGCAGGCGCTCGCTCTCGCGCAGGCCGGCGGCGGCGCCGTCGACGTGGCCGACCGCGACGGCGCGGCCGAGGACGGCGGCGGGGTCCTCGCGGACCGGGTCGTCGGCAAGCGCGACGAGGTCGTCGTACCAGGAGAGGATCTGCGGCCAGTCGGTCTCCGCGGCGCTCGCCGCGTCGTCGTGCAGGGCGGCGATCGCCGCCTCCAGCTGGTAGCGGCCCGGCGGCCGCGCCTCGCTCTGCTGCGCCAGTGCCGACTGCAGGACTCCCACACCCTCAGCGATCTCGTCCCGGTCCCAGAGGCCGCGGTCCTGGCGGTCGAGGGTGACGAGGCGGCCCGCGGCGTCGATCCGCGCCGGCCGGCGCGCGTGGCTCAGCAGCATCAGCGCCAGCAGGCCACGCGCCTCCGGCTCGGAGGTCGCGAGCGTCAGCTGGCGGGTGAGGCGGATCGCCTCGCGGGCGAGGTCGACTCGGCCCCCGTGGCCGGTCGTGTAGACGAGGTAGAGCACCCGCAGGACGACGGCGAGGTCGCCGGGCCGGTCCAGCCGTCGCCCCCGCAGCGTCCGCTTGGCGCGGCTGATCCGCTGCGCCATCGTCGCCTCCGGGACGTAGAAGGCATCGGCGATCTCCCGCGTCGTCAGGCCGCCGACCGCGCGCAGCGTCAGCGCCACCTGCGAGGCCGGGGCGAGCGCCGGGTGGCAGCAGCGGAAGAGGAGAAAGAGCGTGTCGTCGCCGACCTCCTCCGCGGCGGCCGCGGGCCGCGGCTCGGCGTCGGCCTCCTCTTCGCGGCGGTGGCGGGCGGCTTCGCTGCGGCGGGCGTCGACCAGGCGGCGGGTCGCGACCGTCGTCAGCCAGGCGCGCGGCTCGCGCGGCGGCTGCTCGGGCCATGCCCGCAGCGCCTCGAGCAGAGCCTCCTGGAGCGCGTCCTCGGCGGCGTCGAAGTCCTCGCCGCGGCGGACCAGACCCGCGAGCACCTGTGGGACGAGGGCACGCAGCGCGCCCTCGTCCCAGGCTGACTCCGGCTCGCTGGCCATGACCGGTCAGTCCTCGGAGGACGACTTCCCGGACATCACCTCGCGCACGTCGATCCACTCATGCAACGGGCCACCGCCGGGGCCGGGCTCGGAGGAGATGTAGGCGGCGATCTCGATCGCCCGCTCGCGCGACTCGACGTCGACCATGTACCAGCCCGCGACGAGGTCGCTGGTCTCGGGCAGCGGGCCGTCGGTGGTGACCGGCGCGGCGTCCGGCCCGCCATAGCGGACCCAGGTCTGCGCCTGCGTCAGCGCCTGCCCGTCGACGTACTCGCCGTTCTCCTGCAGCAGCTCCCTCACCTGCCGCAAAAACGCCATGTGCGCCTCCACGTCCTCGGGCGCCCACTGGTCCATGGGAGGGAAGGGATGGTGCGGCTCCGGGCCGCCGCTGTAGTGCTTGAGGAGCAGATACCTCGGCATGGTGGTCTCCTTACGTAGGGGGCCGCGCCAATCGCGGCCTTCACATGGTGAGCGGAGCCGGCTGCGGCTTCTCGACATCGAACCAACGGCGCGCATCAATGTCGCACAAAGATATAGCTATACTTTATTTATGTCTGACATACAGGCTCCAGATGCCATTGCTCTGAACGGAGTCGCCTACGGGCAGGATGGCTACTTCACCTCCCGTCAGGCGCGCGATTCCGGCTTCAGCCCACAGCTGCTCGCCCATCATCTTCGCTCCGGGCGATACGAGCACGTTCGCCGCGGCCTGTACCGGCTGCGTGGCTACCCGGGTTCGAGTCATGAGGAGGTGCGGGCGAAGTGGCTTGCGGTCGGCGCCGAGCGAGCCGTCGTCTCCCACGAGAGCGCGCTCGAGCTTCACGAACTCTCGGATGTCCTGCCGAACACCGTGCACCTGCTGGTCGATCGCGACGATCGTGGAATCAGACGGCTTCAAGGGGTGACCCTGCACACGACGACGAAGGCCCTCGAGCCGCCCGAAATCGTGTCCCGCGAAGGCATCCGCGTCACCGATCCGGCGCGGTCCATTCTCGACGCAGCCAGCGCCGGAACGGCCCCCGAGCAGATCGAGATGGCCGTGCGCCAAGCGCTGAACGAGGACCTGACCAGCCGACGTTTACTTCTCGCCCGAGCCGACCGGCGAGGCGGTCGCGTGGCCAGTCTCGTCCGCCGCTCCGCCGAGAAGGATGGGTAATCGTGAGATAGGAAACGGCCACCTAAAACGTTGCTTTTTCCAACTCTTTCCGCCTGATCTGGCGACGTGGAGACCGCATCGCCGAAATGTGGAGTGCCTCAGCAGGGCCGTTGCCCGGCCGCCCCTGCCAGGTCCGCAGCAGCCTGGGTGTCGTCGGCCATCCGGTCGATGACCTTCTCAAGCAGAGTGATCGCTGCGCGACAGGCCTCCTCCCCGACTACCTCCACCTCGCGGCAGGCGCTCGTGGTCAGCAGCTCGCGGATCGCTTCGGACTTGTCCACGCCGGGGAGCGCATCCGCCGGCAGGCCCATCAGCGTCTGGAGCACGAAGTCGACCGCAACCACGGCGCCCATCAGCTCCTCGATCAGCTCTTGCGATGCATCTCGGATTCCTGGCTCGGAAATGGTCATGCCAGGTCAAGGGCTGGGGAGGGCGAACTCTCCCCCCTGAAGAAAGATTTGTTAGCGACTCTTCTTGGTGAGCTCGAATTTCATCGGGCGGGAGATCGAGTTGGGGGTGCCGCCGGTGGGCTTGTAGGTGATCTTGACCGTCGCTTTCAACGGGCTCTTCCAGCCGAGGAATTTCTTCCCCTTCTTGGTCGGGGTCACGATCAGCGTCAGCGAGCCGGGGGCGGCGGCGGACGCGCTCCCTTTGGCGATCGTCACCGGCGCCTTCGCCTTGGCGAGCCGGGCGCGGTGCCCTTCATGTTCGCGGTGGCCGGGATCGAGCGACGGCGGCCGGGGCGGCGCGGTCACCGTCCCGATCGCTTCGACGACGCCGGCGGCGGGCAGCTTGAGCTTGAACTTGAGCGCGCCGTTCTTCGACAGCACCGTCGCGTTCTCGATCTTGAATTCGTTGCTTACGTCGACGACGGGTCCGCCGCCTCCGCCGCCGCCCGTGCTCCCGCCACCGGGAAGTGGAGCACCGGTCTCGGAGAACTTCTGGATGCGGTCGTTGCCGGTGTCGGCGACGTAGACGTTGCCCCCGGGGTCGACGGTCACGTCGTTGGGCTGCAGGAGCTGGCCGTCGCCCGAGCCCATCCCTCCCCACTGGGCGATGAAGAAGCCTTCCGAGTCGAATTTCTGGATCCGGTGGTTCTTGCGGTCGCTGACATAGACGTTGCCGGCGGTGTCGACAGCGACGTCGCTCGGTTCGTTGAACTGGCCGGGGTCCGAGCCGGTGACGCCCCACTGGTCGTCATATAAATAGCCGCCGAGCGCCGGTTTGAACTTCTGAACCCGGTCGACCGAAGGGGGGCTTCCGTCGTGGTCGGCGACGTAGACGTTGCCCGCGGAATCGACGGCGACACCGAACGGGAGGCCGAACTGACCATCGCCCGAGCCCGCGGCGCCGAATTTGACGGCAAAGACGCCGCTGGGGTCGAACTTCTTGATGTAGTGGTTGTGGACGTCGGCGACGTAGACGTTTCCTGCGGAGTCAGTGGCGATGCCCCACGGGTTCTGGAATTGAGTGTCACCCGAACCGAGGCTGCCCCACTTGGTCAGGAAGCCACCGTTGGCGTCGAACTTCTCGACCCGGTCGTTGTTGCCCAGACCGTTGCCGAAGTCGGTGACGTAGACGTGTCCGAAGCCGTCGGCCACCACCCCGTAGGGAGCGCGAAACTGCCCATCGCCCGAGCCGCCGCTTCCCAATTTGGCGACGAAGCCGTATTCGGCCAAAGCCGCCCCAGGCGCAAGCAACGCCATCCCAAGTAGGGCAACGAGTACGAGTAAAGGCCCACCGATGAATCTTGGACGAGACATCGTTGGCGTCGATCCTAGCCTCCCAAAAGAAGCGCGGGTCTAAGCCGGACTAGCAACCAGCTCGCGGTCGATCTCCAGCAGGTAGGGCGCGACCAAACCCTCGTAGTCAGTTTTGCGCTCAGTGGGAAGGTCCTTCCAGCCGGTCACGGAACCGCGACAATTGTCGGCCCCGCAGAGGCATCCGCCTGGGAAATGCTCGATCGAGTAGTTGCGCATCGCGTAATCGAAGGTGATCTCCTCGCCGGTGGAAATCGATACCCGGGCGATGAAGTCGCAGGCACCGGTCTCGTTTACCTCGACGCCGCAGTTCGGATCGCAGGAATGGTTGACGATCGGGCCGAGGCCGCGATGCCGGGCCCATTTGGTCCGGCTGACCTGGGTCGCGTGAGAGTCGTTGCGCTCGACCTCACCCTCGAGTTCACCAATCATCACGGTCTCGCCAACCTGGAATTCACGAGTCGCGCGAACGCCACCGCCTTTGCTGCCCTCGGGAGTGCAAAGCTCATAACCGACCGGATCCAAAGGGCCGCCTCCAATTGTTTGGCACGGCGAAACCGTGTCCGGCGACACTAGCCCATCGCGGTGCGGGGCAGAGCGTTACATCCATGGCGCCCACCTGTCAGGCTGAGCAGGATGAGCACCGACGTCACCTACGCGCTGGAGGGCCGCCCGGTCACCAGCGCCGAGTTCTTCGACGTCATCGCCGGCGGCGGCCGACAACTCGCCATCCAGCAGATGGCCGCAAAGATCGAGAGCGTCACCTGCACCCAGCACGGGGGAACCGCAGTCGTGACCGAGGTCGACCAATCCCCCGAGGGCTTCGGCTTCACCATCTCCGGCTGCTGCGACGAGCTGATCGACCGCGCCCACAGCGCCGCCGCGTACCCAGTCGATCCATAGCCGTAGTGCGGAGCTCGGCTGCTCTCCCTGAGCGTCGGGCGGGATGAGGCTGGTTAGCGACTCCCTTTGGTGAGCTCGAACTAACCGGCCGCGTCGATGGCAGTGATGAAGTCGCGGACTTGGTCGGCGGCGGAATCGACGTCAAGTGGTAGATCGGCGTCGAGCTCGCTGGCAGCCGCCGCGTAGGGCTCACGCCAGTCCTCGGGAACCGCAAGTTCGGGCGGCCAGGGTTGAAGGTCGCGTCCGGCGAAGATCTCGATGCACGCCTCTCGAACCCGAGCTAGGTCGTCGCCGAGCAGCTCGCGCTGGAGCTGGAGATCGATCAGGTCCCAGAAGCGGTGGTTGGTCCAGCCGTCTGGCTGCTCAGTGACTGCATGGATCTTCTGGGCCACCTGATAGCGCAGGGCGAGGCAGGCAACGCGCTCAGGCCCGTCGAGTTTGAAGTCGGCAAGGCCGATCGCCACCGGGACGAGTTCAGCTTCGGTGGCCTCGGGGCGCGCCACCTCGATCTGCAGGGTCTGCCAGTCCTTGCCGGCGAAGCTGACCTGCACGAAGACCCGGCGGCTGCCCGTTTCGCGGATGTCCTCGACCGGCCCCTTGCGACGGAACGAGAAGCTGCCATAGGGCTGGTCGAACGCCTCCTCGAGCGCGTCGAGCATCTCCCGCGCTGCGCCACGAAAGACGACGTCGATGTCCTTGGTCGTGCGGGCTCCAAACCCCAGCCGAAGCTCCATCGACGCACCGCCCTTGATCAGGAAGCGCGCCCCGTCGTCGGCGCGGACGGTGTCGAGGGCGCCGGCGAACGACACCAGCGAAAGCCAGCGCCGTGCCCGCTCGTGCGCAATGCCGTGCGCGCGTCCGTAATCGCCGGCGAGGCGCTCGAGATGGCCACGCTGGCGCGGCGTTTGTCGGGGCGGCTTGAGCGCCGAGCGACTCACCCTCGCCTCCCTCCACCCCGGCGAATTCCCAGCTCATGGCGAAGCGCGCTCGCCTGGCGCTTGGTCAAGCGACCGCCGTTCTCGCCCTGGTCGATCGCCTGCCCGACAAGCGCCGCCCCCAGATTGGTCTCGTGCGCCTGCCGGATCGCGTGTATCGAAGTGACGATGACGATTCCTTCGTGCATGGTGATCTGATCGGGTCCCAGATCCTCGTGGTGCAGCACGTACGCAGGTGGCACGCCTCGGCGGACGCGGTGGCCGCGGGGGACGGTGATGTGGATCTTCGCCGGATGGACGTCACTCAGCTCGTAGAGCTCCAGCGCCGTCTCGTGGGAGAGGACGCCGTGCGCCCCGCGCGGCCAAAGCGTCGCCTCCATATAAGGGTCGAGAGGGCTCGCCGGCGTGAGCGGGAAGCGGTACAAGCCCGTCCCACGGCGCTCAATTTGCCCTCGCTCGGCCATGCGCACGAGGGTCATCGGGTTGACGTCCAACTCCCGCGCGTCGTCTGGCGTTACGAAGCCGTACCGCTCGTTGGCGACCTCGGCCAGTTGCGTGTAGGCACGTCCGGGCAGATGGATAATTTAGCACAAAATATGCTAGTTCGTCCCGCAATCTCTTGGCTGCGCGCGCCTCCCAAGGGAGCTTGGGTTGCAACCGAGCTATCCCAAAGAAAACGCCTGAACCTTGGGTTTACGCCGTTTCCACCTCAGGTCACTCAGGGCCCAGACCTACGGCAACGAAGACCAGACCCTGGTGTTCGGCGCCAACGCCTACCGCCTTTCCAGAAATTCGCCCCAGCCGAGGACGACCCGAGCCACTCGCCGCTGAACGAGGCCAGGAAGATCACCATCTCCCGGACCCACGAGGAGCCGCTGACCCGACATCGACCTGGAGCTCGTCGACTCGCGGGTGTATGACGGCCGCATGCAGCAGCTCGTCTACGTGCCGACCGTTCGCTGAGGGCAGACCGCTTCAGGCGAGGTGGTGCTTCTCGATCCCATCGAGAACGATCTTCAGCCCTGCCTCGAAGCGCTCGATCGAGGCGCGGGTCTGCAGATAGCCCGGCAGCGACGCGAGCTCGGGGGCAGCCTCGATCGCCGGCTCGGCGATGATGCCCTCGAGGTCTTCCGGCCTCGCAACCGTGACTGCGCGGAGGGAGTGGCCGAGGACATAGTCGTTGACGGTGCCCGCGAGGACCCACATCTCAGCCGGCTCGAGTTGGAGGCCCGACATTGCTCGTGCGATCTGCATCGCCTGTTTCTCGCTGTTCGGTCCGAAGCGAGGGTTGGTCGTGAACACCGAGACGAGCCAGGGATGCCTCACCAACGTCGCGTAGAGCAGCCTCGCGATCTTGGCCATTGCGTCGCGCCAGTGCGTGGGCAGGGAGCCATCTACCAGCACCTCGCTCACCACCTGGTCGGCCATCGCCGAGAGCAGCTCGTCCTTGCTTTCGAAGTGGTCGTAGAAGCTCATCGGCCGTCCATCCAGATCGGCGGCGAGGCGGCGTATCGAGACTGCCTCGAGCCCCTCCTCGTCGGCGATCCGAATCGCCGCCGCCACGATCTCCGCCGCGTTCTGCACGCGCCGAGATTACTCCGACGGGGAGGGCGCCCAAGCGTCATCCCGCCCCGGTTTTGGTCGTCTGTAATCCACTGATACGGTGTATCGAAAGATGGCTTCGACCGGCAGGAAGGGATGGGGGATCGGAATGGGAAATCGGTTCAGAACGATGCGAGCGACGGGGACGATCGGGCTTCTATTGCTGTTGGCGTTGGGAGTTAGCGCCCAAGCGGCGAGTGCCGATCCCCTCTCGATGACGTTCACCGAGGCTCGCGCCAATGTCGGGGTCCAGCTTTCCGACGAAGCTCTGTTCGAAGCGCCCGCCACGGCGCCGTTCGAAGCCCAGATCGATCCCGGCACCGGAGCGATCACGGCCGGCTATCTGCACGTGCCCCAGTTCTCGACCCACATCACCAACCCCATCGATGCAGACGTCGACGTTGTATTCGACTACGACCTGATCACCGGGAGCTTCAACCAAGGAACCGGCGCGCTCACTCTGAGTGGCGAAACGGTCGCCACGCTGAAGAGCACCGAAAAGGAATGCAACATTTCGACGACCCCGGCGGTCTTGACGCTCACCACGGCGGGGAGCAGCGGAGGCACGAGCCCGCGAACCGGCACCCCGTTCACGCACGGGCTCACCGGGGCTGGGGCGATCGCCGGCCAGTGGACCGACATGCACGCCACGCCGGTCGATCCGGAACCCGGGGGAGACACCTTCTTCTGCGAAGACGTCGAAGATCAGATCGGAGGGCCGGGAGGCGTCTGGCTCGAGCAGGCCGGGGACCTGGTCCCGCCGCCCGCCCCGCAGCTGATCAGCACCGAGCCGGCCGAAGCCGGAGCGAGCGGAACCCCGAAGATCCACGGCCTCGCCGAGGCGGGATCGACGGTACGGATCTACGCGGGTACCAATTGCACCGGCACGGCAGTCGCCTCCGGCACCGCGGTAGAGCTCGTCTCCCCCGGCATCCAGGTCGCGGTTGCAGAAGGCACCACGGCGTCCTTCTCTGCAACCGCGACCGATGTGGCCGGCAATACCTCGCCATGCTCGGGGCCGATCAAATACACCCGCCTGCAGGGCGACCCGCCACCCCCCGCATGCATCGTCCCGAAGCTGGTCGGCAAGAAGCTGTCGACGGCGAAGTCCGTCCTGAAGGCAGCCGGCTGCAAGCTCGGCCAAGTGACGAAGCCGCCCCGTCACAAAGGCAAGCATCGGCCCCTGATCGTCAAGTCCTCGACCCCCGCAGCGGGCGCAACGCCGGCCGACAGAGTGGTCGACCTCGTGCTCAAGCCCAAGCCAAGAAAAGCTCACCGCTAAGGCATCGGAGTCGCAGGGAGGCATTGGACGCTGCTTGTTCGGCGGCTTACCTTTAGTCGAGCCGATTCCGGCGATCCCGATTGGAGGCAGAAATGGCAAAGGTCCTATGCGTTCTCTATGACGACCCGGTAAGCGGGTATCCGCCGACCTACGCTCGTGAGGAGATCCCGGCAATTGCTTCTTACCCTGACGGCCAGAGCGCTCCGAGCCCTGAAGGCATCGACTACTCCCCCGGGGAGCTCCTGGGCTGCGTCTCCGGTGAGCTCGGCCTGAGGACCTACCTGGAGAGGCGAGGACACGAGCTGATCGTCACTTCGGACAAGGACGGAGAGAACTCGGAGTTCGACCAGCATCTGGCTGACGCCGAGATTGTCATCTCTCAGCCTTTCTGGCCGGCGTATCTGACCGCCGAGCGGATCGCCAAGGCTCCCAACCTGAAACTGGCGATCACCGCCGGGATCGGGTCTGACCACGTCGACCTACAGGCGGCAATGGACTCGGGAATAACCGTCGCCGAGGTCACCTACTGCAACTCCATCTCCGTTGCTGAGCACGTGGTGATGATGATCTTGGGACTGGTCCGCAACTACATCCCCTCCCACCAGATCGTCCTCGACGGCGGTTGGGACATCGCCGACGCTGTTTCGCGCGCCTATGACCTGGAGGGGATGCAGGTCGGCACGGTGGCTGCGGGACGGATCGGGACCGCCGTGCTGAAGCGCCTTGCGCCCTTCGACGTCGGCCTGCACTACATGGACCGCCACCGGCTGCCTGCCGAGTTGGAGGCGCAGCTCGGTGCCACTCACCACGAGTCGGTGGAGAGCCTGGTTGAGGTCTGTGACGTGGTGACGATCAACTGCCCGCTGCATCCGGAGACCGAGCACCTCTTCGACGCGCAGATGATCGCCAAGATGAAGCGCGGCGCCTACCTGATCAACACCGCGCGGGGCAAGATCTGCGATCGCGAGGCAGTTGCCGCCGCCTGCGAGTCAGGGCAACTGGCCGGTTACGCGGGAGACGTCTGGTTCCCCCAGCCCGCCCCCGCCGATCACCCTTGGCGGACGATGCCCCACCATGGGATGACTCCTCACGTCTCCGGCTCCACGCTCTCAGCCCAGGCTCGCTATGCCGCCGGGACCAGGGAGATCCTCGAGAATTACTTCGCCGGCACTCCCCAGCGCGAGGAATACCTGATCGTCGACGGCGGCCGTCTGGCCGGGGCCGGGGCCCACTCCTATTCGGCTGGGAACGCGACGGAGGGGTCCGAGGAGGCGGCGCGGTTCGGTTCTTGACGCTCGGTGGCGAAGCGGAGCGCCAACTCAGGCTAGAGCTGAAGCGATAGGACTTGGAGGGAGAAGCGGCTCCCGTGGCTCCCGTCGGGGAAAGATCGGCTAGGCCCGCGGACGGAGCGGAGGGCTGGAGACAGATAAGGAGAAGCGCATCCTCAATCGCTTCTCCTTAACGTAGTTCATCTATGGCCGAGGCCCCGAACCTGCCCCCTTCCTTCAGGAGGCGCTAAAGAAGTCCAGGGAGCTGACGGAGGCGACCGAGCGTTGGCGGCAGCAGACTCGCCCGCAGCTTGAACGAGCGAGGGAGGTCGCTCTCGATTATCGCGAGCGCTTCGGAAGCTGGCTGGAGCGCCACGGCCCGGAGATCGCGGCTATTGCCGAAGCCCTGCTTGAGTTCGACAGGCATGCTCAGCAAGTTGAGCGTGAATGGCACGAGGCGGGTCTCGCCTATCTCATTCCCCGCTTGGGGCGATGGAGAAGCTGGTCGTGTCGCTGCACGCCGCCCCCCGGGGGCAGGATGACTTGCTGGAATTCCTCGAGTGCGCCCTCTCCGACGAGGAGTTCGTCGTCCGCGTCGGCGATCTTCTCGATAGTGCTGAGGCGCTCTCGAGCGTTTCCCGCGACCATCTCAAGCACGGGCTCGCTCATCTCCATGAACGTCAGCCCTTCAATGCCTGGCCGCCGCTAATCATCGGACTGGAGGGCGCATTCGCCGACGTTGCGGTCGAGCGCGGAGTTGCCGGACGCGACGGGAATGAGATTTATCTTCTCGACGCCGACGGCAACCGTCTCGGGGCGGGTTCCCCAAGTGTCGAGAAGATCGCGCGGGAGCTTGGCATTTCGCCTGAGGACACCGAATTTGGAGATTTCCTGATGCGGCGCGTCTACGGCGGCGAGGGCAATCCGTTCCGCCATGGCACCGCCCGAGACGGCGTTCCTGAGCGTTCCCTCTGTCTCGCGGTAGCCGTGATCGGCTGGCTCGATGCATTTGTTAGCCCGGGCTGTCGCGACCTGCTTCGAGACGCTTTCGTTCGCGAGGCTGCCCGTCGTTCCGAAGAAGAGGGCGACACTGTCTTGAGCAAGTCCGCTGTGCGTCAGCATGCAAAGCCAACACGGACGTCTTAGCTCTGGTCGTCGACCAAAGCGAGCGGAATTGGGGCAGTTGGCGCCAATCCGCATAGATGGCCCCGATCAGGCAGTTTCTGCCTGATCGGGAGCGCATTTTGGGTCTCGGTTTAATGGTCACCGAAACCCGATCTTGCGACGTGCAGGAACTTCTGCTGAATGGAGCTAGGCGGATTCGAACCGCCGACCTCCTGGGTGCGATCCAAGGCGGTTGTGCAGCGCTAACTCGGCGATCGGCCAGCTTCCCGAGGGCAACGTGAAACGCCTTCGCGGCCCGGAGCGCCTCTGGCGGCTCCGCGTCGGCGAGTGGCGCATCCTCTTCGATCGCCGAGCAGGCGAGAAGGTGTTCGATGTTTTGGTCGATTCGACCTCGAGGACGCGCCTATCGGTGAGCGGCGGACTACTCCGCGTCAGTCCAAGCCTCAAGTGCACTCGGCCAGAGCAAGTGGACGTCGAGACTGCCGCAAAGCGCGTGCCAATCGGGATCCAGGGGTTTCCACTCGACCATCAGCACCGCCTTTACGGAGCCATGGAATTGCTTGAGGCGCTGACGGTAGATGAGTACCTGGCCCAGACCGAGGCGCAGCTGTCGCTCTTCGTTAGTCGTGGTGAGGCTCTTGACCTCGGCTATCCAAGCTTCCCCGCCATTGAGCCAAAGAAGATCCCAAGGCGGGTCTAGCGGCTGCGGTCGTCGGGGCTTATGGCCCATCTCGGCAACCTTCTCTGCGAGCAGGTTCTGCAGTTCCCGATGGCTCCGCAAACCCCGTTCGACTGCTGCCGGATCGACGGAAAACGGATCCCGCTCAACCTGCGGAACAGCTACGTCAACGGGGATGTATTCCTCGCCTGGTTCGCTGTTGTCGAGAGGGGCCGGAGAGGATGGAAAGGCAACCGGCGCGTCGTCGAGGAGGTCAGGCAGCTTCGGAAGCGCGTCTACTAGATCGAGCGGCATTTTCATCAAGTAGCCCTGGGCCGCCCGTAGTCCATCGGTTCGAAGCTGAAACGGGAAGTAGAGCGGTTTGCCGTGCTTTGCCTCTAGCTCGGCGAGAACATCGACTACTGACGATTCGAGATTTCGAACTTCGGCCAGGGTCAGAGGTTCATCTAGGTAAAAGGGACCGTGAAGCCCGTGCCATAGGCCTTCCCGTGGATACGGCTCGACTGGCGCACCGCTTGGCCCCGTTGAACGCGGCGTCCCCCAGACGGTCTCTTCTTCCCAAAAGCCGCCCTGAGCTATCGACCACGCGGTGATCGCCGTGCTGCTCTTCTCGTAATGAAGAACGATGTCCCCGTCCCGCACCTCTCGGACTAGCGCGTAGGTCGGGTTTTCCGCGCCGCTGTCGTCAAGGCGCGGCGCATGTAGATCGGCTCCCAGATCCGGCCGTCCAGTGATCTCCATCCAGTAGCGCTCTAGGGGATTGCCTGCCACCATCGGTGAAGATTCACCCCCCAACTTTATGCCCCGCCTTGTCATGACCGAACTGGCGAGCTGGACAACGGCTGAAATTTGCCTAAGAGCTTGTTGATTTGACCGGCGCCGGCTCCGCGACCGAAAAGGCGGGAGCTTTCGTTGCCTTGAGCTTAATCAGGCTCTCCCTTAGCCTCGGTTCGGCGGCAGATCGTCGCACTGGGCGACGGGCAACGGTGACACTCTTCGCCTCCCAGCCGACGAGGCTTGCGAGGTCGGCGATAAGTAGGTCGGCGGCAAGCAGGAGCTGGTTCTGGCCGTGGCCATGGAGTGAGTTGCCGACTACGACCACGCAGTCAGCCGAAGAGGAGGAAACGGCGCGTGCTTCAGCCAAGGTAAGAGCTAGGTCCTCGACGTAGCCGCGAAAGGTGCGCCGTCGCTGTTGTTTGTAGCGGTCGGACGGGATCGCGGATTCGATTGGCTCAAGCAGGGCATCCAAAGCAGACCTCACCGCCTCTCCTTCAAGTCGCGCCGCTTGGTCGAAATTGATACTTGGATGAGAGCGCAAGGTGCGCCGGCGCTGCTCGCGAAATTCCTCATTGGTTTCGTAGAAGCCAAGGATCCAAGCCTCGAGCTTGTAGACCTCGGTGTAGTCGATGTTGTTGGGATAGGGCGGCGAGAAGACGACAAGGTCGGCCTTGAAGTCGGAATCGAGGTGGAGCGAGGGGCGACGACCGTCTCCTTCGAGAACACGAAAACTGGACTTGGCGTTCGGAAAACGACGCTCCCTTTCGAGATCTTGGCGAATCAGGTTCAGGCGCCGCCGAAACTCGGCGGCAGGGCCGACGACGGGCTTGCCCGGAGCGTGGCGCAGCGTCCTGCCATCGCGGCGGAGGCGAGAAACCGGCTCGACCGAGGCAGCAAGGGCGAGGAGCCCGAGGCGCCGGGCAAGATTGTCGGGGAGGCAGAGCAAAGCATCGCGGATGGCGACGAGGGCGAGGACATGCTTCGGCTCGAAGTACTGGTCGGACTCAAAGGTAGATAGGGGAGGCGCTTCGCTTAGCTTGCTCGGCTTGGCGTTCGCGCAAGCGAGTACGGGATCGAGGCTGGGTGGGTCGAAGTTGCGGTCGCTAGCGGCTTCGATCTTGGCGCGAGAGAGGAGATAGAGAAAAGGATTGCGCTCGATACCGGCACCGCTGAGGGCGAACTGAGGCCGCTCAGCCGCCCAATCGATGGCGCTGAGAAGCGTAGTGCCGCTGCCAAGAAATGGGTCGAGTAGGCTGAGGTTGGAGCGGTCGGAGAGGCTGAAGTCGCGATCGAGGCGGGTGAAGAGGTCACAGGAGAAGCCCTCCTTGAAATGAAACCAACGGTGGACCGGCTGTGCATGGTTCCCGTTGGGGACGACGAGCGAGGCGAACTCTGAGTCGTCGACGACAGGCAGGTCGGCTTCGAGGCGCCCATAGTGGGCCGAGAGCTTGGCGGAAGGGCTCAGCCCTGACACACAGGCTCCATGAACATACGTCGGGGAGGGGCAAAGTCGGGGCGGGAGAGGATCTTGGGATCGAAGTCGATCTCCTGCTGCTCATACTGCATCCCGTGCTTGCTGTCGATCTCGGTCGTGTCTAGCTTGAGGCCACCACGGCGAGCGTCGAAGACGACGAGGTAGCCGGTGACGATCTGTTCGGTCGAGCGCGGCTTGTCGAGATCGAGATAATTTGCGAGCTGTTTGGCGCCATCGGTTGCAGCTCTGGTCCGGAACTTGTGGTGAGCGCCAGTCTCACCTGGGCGCGGGGCACTGTCGCCCATCCACTTGATCTCGATCAGGGCGCGACGGTTGGCGTGGGTGAAGGTGACCTTGAGGTCGACCGGCTTGGTCTCATCGACGTTCTGCTCTGGCCGAAGCTCGACGCCTTTGGTCAGGCGCAGAGTCGCTTCGAGATAGGACTCAAGTGAGCGACGCATGCCCCTCTCGGGTTTTGGAAGAAACATGAGGCGGTGCCCGTCGCGCCAGAGTGCTTTCAGGTTGTGACCGGTCCCGAAGCGGGCGACGCTGGCGGCATAGTCGTCGAGAGCTTCATCGAGATCGGCGAAGGTCGGGGTGGCGTAGGCGCTGAGGAAGTCCTCGGGAGTCTCGACCGGAACCTGCTCGCCGTCTATGAGGAAAAACTCGCCGACCGCTGGTTGGAGGTGGTAGACGAAATCGTCGTCGGCGGTAGCAGCCGGATCGAGGACATTAGGGCAGACGCCGAAGCGCTCGCCGGGTAGGAGGGCAACGGTGAGTCCGTCGCGATAGTCGGCGCCGAGGTCCTCGATCCGGCTGATCTCGATGGCGCCGTCGAGTTTGGCCAGACTGGCTGGAGTGCCGCCGTCGTTGGCACAGAGAACGGTGACGCCGTCGCCAGCGGCCTCGGGTGCGACGTAGCGATAGACCTCGCGGACGCGAGCAATGAGACCACGGATGACGAGCAGACCGTCGGCGCCGTGAGCCGTTTCGGCACGGGTCTCGGCATCAGTGGAAGCGATACGGGCGAGCTTGTCGCGGTTCAGGCGGGCGATGGTGAGGCCTCGGCGTTGGAGGAGTCGGGAGTCTCACTGGCGAGGTAGCTGAGCCAGAGCCGGGCGCGAGAGGCAAGTTGAGCTTCACGGCTTTTGGCAGTGGGCTTCAACCCCTGCTCGGCGAGAACCTCGTCAACCTGCTCAAGGTCTGCGAGAAGGTCGAGTAGGCCGAGCTTTTCAGGAAGTGCCCGGGAGGTACCGAGCGCCTCGGCACGGGCAAGCTGCGGCTCGCGGTGTACCGAGCGTATGAGGGTCGGGAGCGAGAGCGAGGCGGCGGCGGCGAGGGCGGCGCGGAGGAAGGGTCGGCGGCGGCTGTGACCTGGAAGCGAATTCCAGGCCCGCAGCGTGGGCGCTGCAGAGCGGGCTGCGGTGAGACGGGAACCCTCGGCACCGAGCAGGCCGAGGCGAGCGAGGCTCTGGATAGCGTCGTCGAGGTCGGCACTGAAAGGCGTCGCAGTGGGGTCGGCGACGAAGGTATAGCCCCACTGCTCGGGGTCGCGGCCGGCAGAGAGACTGAGCAGGAATGCGAGGTAGGCAAGGGTGTGGACCTCGCCTTCGAGGGCGAGGTCGAACTCAGTACTCAGGCCCTCGATAATGAAGAGGGCGTCATAGGCGGCGGCTGGGGCGCTCACTCAGGGGGTGCCTTGCCGAGCTCTTCCTCGATCGTCGAGTAAGCGCTCTCGAAGAGCTCCTCGGATTCAGCCTGGACGTCTGAGAGGTCAGACCAATCGATCATGCGGACCACCTCCATATTGGAGTGACCGCAGTCGCGGGCGAGCTCGCGCAGAAGCTGAGAGGCGTTGAGATTGGCGGTCATAACGATTCGGTTGGGGTCCTGGACGTACTGGGCGAACATCAGTCCCGCACGGGACTCGTAAGCGACGTCGAGAGATCCCTCGGGGGTATCGATGTAGAGGGTGGCGCTGCCGCCCTCTCCGACCATCTGCCGGGTGAGCGCCATACGCAAGGCGATGTCGACGAAGTAGCGCTGGGATTCCGAGAGCTGGTCAAAATCCTGTCGGTGGGTGCCCTCGACTTCGAGGTCTAGGCCGACGGTGGTGTTGGGCTTGACCTTGAGCGTCAGTTCGACATCAAGACCGAGGAAGCTCTGGGCAAGCTCGGTGAAGAGTGGCATGAAGTCACCCTCGACCTCACGGTAATTGCGGGAGAGAGTCGCCTGGACACGGCGCAGTTTCTTGCGGCGATCTTCACGCTGAGCGCGATAGTTATCGCGCCGGGCCGTTGCATCCTCGATCTCCGATTCGAGTCGCTTCTTGAGCTCGTCGACCGCGGTGCCGGCGGCGACGGCAAGGTCGGGGAGGTTGTCGTTCTCGGCCTCGAAAGCGCTGACCGCGGTGGCAGCTGCGGTGGCTGCCTGGCGCGCCCTATCGGCCTCTTTCTCGAGTCGGCGGAGGGCGGTGCGGCGCTGCGACGAGGCACGTTCAAATTTCTCCAGCCGCTTGCCGAGTTCCTTGGCTCGCTTCAATGCCTTTTTCTGTTCGGCGTCTAGCTTCCGGATCGGGGAATCGCATAGAGGACAGGTGTCGTCGCTCAGCTTGCGACTGACGGCGCGCTCGACCGCGGCTCCTTCGGTCCCGCAAAGCCCGCAGCGCGCCTGCTCGATCGTGGCGCGGACCAGCGGGTGGTCGGCCGGACTGGCGAGCAGGTTAAGGTGCTCGGCGAAAGCCTCCTCGTAAGTATTGCGGGCGGAGAGCTCCTCGGCCTTGGCACGCTGCAACTCAAGGGTGGCGTCTTCGATAGAAGTAGTAGCCCGGCGGCTCTCCTCGTTAGCGGACTTGCGGGCCTCGAGTAGCCGTTTGTAGTCGAGCGCGGGGTCGGAATCTTCCTCGCCGTCACCGTTCGAGTTCTCGGTTACCTCAAGGTCGCTGAGCCGCTTGCGGGCGGTGGTGGCCTGGTACTGGAGATTGCGCGCCTGGGAGTCAAGGCGGTCGGCTTGCCTGCGCCAGGTATCGGCATCTTCGGCGTCTTTGCCGGCGATCCCAAAGGCGAGGTAGAGAGCCTGAGCCACAAGCGTGTCCTCCCAGAAAAGGAGGCGGCGACGCTCGTCGAAGCTGAAGACGAAATGCTGGAGGAAGACATACTGGGCGAAGCTGGCGAGACCGATGTCAGCGATGAGCTGCTTGACGTAGCGATCGTGGCGTGCACCATCGCTGATCTTGGATTTTGGGACGACGATGTCGCGCTCGCCGTCAGTGACATGGAGGGCGCGTAGGCCCTCAGGGTCGAACATGCCTCGGGTAATCGAGTAGGTGTTGGGACCGACGGTAAAGCGCAAGGAGATCTCGGCGGCCTCGCGATCAACCTCCTCGATACGGCCTTCGAAGTAACGTTTGGCGTAGGGAACGTTGTGGCGGTAGTGCTCATCAATGGAGTCGAATCTGTCCTCAGGATTGGGAACGACTCCGGTGAGTCCATAGGTGACTGCATTGAGAAAGGTGGACTTGCCGAGCCCGTTTGCGCCGGCAAGGCAAAAAACAGGTAGGTCGAGGTCGAGAGTGAGCTCGGGGCGGTTGCGATAGAGCGAGAAGCTCCGCAGCTCGATCCTCTTGAGACTGGGGAATTGCATGGTGAGACCCTAACCCGGCGAGTGGATTGTCGGCGGGCTAGGGGCAAGCGTGGTGCGCGGCGACTGCAAGTGCTCGTCTGATTGCCCCTGGCGTTGCCCTCTCCTCCCGGCGGCGGGTGGGGCGCTGCGGCGTCCTCGCCGACATGCTTTTTGGCTATTGATTTGTGGCCACCGGCCGTAGCTCAGCTCGGCGCCGACAGCTAGTCGGAATAGCCCGAAATCGCCGCTAATCCCGGCGCATCGTCGCGATTTCAGGCACTAGTGCCTGAAATATGCGCGGATTCCGGAGCCGGTTCGAGCCGCTCCCGAAATGCGAAGCCGCCCACGTGCAGGCACTTCAAGCGATGGAGCTAGGCGGATTCGAACCGCCGACCTCCTGGGTGCGATCCAGGCGCTCTGCCAGCTGAGCTATAGCCCCGGGCTTGGCGGGTGGGAAGTTGATCCCAGTTCCGCGCAAGCGACAGGATAACCGCATAGTCTTTGACAGCCTCCCCGCGGAGATGGCGAGCATGAGCATCCTCGACGACGCAATCCGAGAGCATTTGGAACTGAAGCGCGCCCATGGCGCGGATGAGGCCGAGGTCAAACGGCTCGAGGACGAGGCGTTCGGCCCGCCTGGGCGGCCGGAGGATCCCGACCCCCTGGCCGAGGCGCCAACCGAGTTCATGGCTGCGCCCGGGGCGGATGGGGCGACCGAGACTGCCGAGGAGTCCGGTGGCCGCCGGATCAACATCGCCGACCTGCAGGAGCCGCCCGAGGCCGCGACCCCAGCGCCGGCTCCGCTGGTCCCCGCCGAGGACGAGGCGCAGGCGTCCCCCCCGGCCGAGGAGGAGCACCCCGCGGCCGAACACGACGCCGTCATCGAGGCGCCCGACGCCGGTCACACGACCGAGGAGCGCCACGCGATCGCCGAGCAGCCGACCGAATTCTTCGACGTCCAGTCCGAGATCGGCGACGCGGACGCGCCCCCCGCCGAGGCGCCGAGCCCCTCCGACGAGGAGATCCTCGAGGTCGAGGCGGCCGAGCCGAAGCTGGCCCCGGTCGAACCGCCGACCGAGATCCACGCCTCCCGTACCGAGGCGCCGGCCGGCGACGTCGCCGAGGAGGAGGAAGAGGACGACGACTTCTGGAGCGAGCAGCGCCTCTCCGACGAGCTCGACCAGGCGCTCGAGGCGCCCCTGCTCGAGGAGGACGAGGAGGAGCCGGTCGCCGAGGCGCCCGCAGCCGAAGAGCCGATCTCCGAGGAGTACGAGCAGCCGCAGGCGTCCGCCGAGCCCGAGCAGAACGTCAACTACGACCCCGACACCGGTCACGAGGACGTGCTCGAGGACACTCCCGACTTCCTCGAGGACGCACCGGAGGACGACGAGCTCTGGTTCGAGCAGAAGCCCCCGAAGGACTTCGACTTCGACGACTGAGAAGTTACGAAGTTGGTGCACTTTTGTGTGCCACGCGTGAAACTTTTTGTCGTAGTCTCCGGGAGCATGGCTCCCTTGAAGACGAAAGGCGACTTGGCGGAGTTGAAGATCGCCGCCGACCTAGCCGATCGAGGCTGTCGCATCTCGATCCCGTTCGGCGAGGACTGCGACTACGACCTGATTGCCGATTACGAGGGGCGGCTGCATCGCGTGCAGGTGAAGTACACGCGATCTGACGGGCAGGTAGTCGTCATCCGCTGCCGATCGCATTCGCTCACCAACGGCAAGGTTCGGGCGACCAAGCTCTACACCTCGGCCATGGTCGACTGGATCGCGGTCTACGACTCCACCACCGAACACTGCTTCTATTGCCCGTCGTGGGAGCTTGGACCAACGGGGCGAAACCTTCTTCACCTTCGCCTGCAGCCGGCTCGAAACAACCAGCGAATCGGGATTCGAGATGCCGATGCCTATTCGAAGCCCGACTTCAGTCGTGATCCGTCAGTGGAGCCAGCCGGATTCGAACCGGCGGCCTCGTCGGTGCAAGCGACGCGCTCTGCCAACTGAGCTATGGCCCCGTACTGCTGATTGTAGGTGGCTCGGCCGCCTATGGCAGACCTAAGATGGGCGCGTGATCGGGATGGCGCGAAAGACTGCGGTGCTGGCTTTGGCGGCGCTGCTGCTTGTTGCGGTGATCGTTGGTTCGGTCGCTTTGGCCAACGGCGGAGATGAGCCGAAGACGGTCCTGGTCTCCGCGAGCAAAGCCGGCAAAGGTGGGGACGGGAACTCGCTTGAACCGGCCGTCTCCGGAGACGGCCGCTACGTCGTCTTCGCCTCGCGGGCCAAGAATCTCAGCGGCGCCTCCAAAGCGGGCGAGCGGGAGATCTTCGTCAAGGACATGCAGACGGGAGCGGTGACGCTTGCCTCGCGGGCCGATGGCGCCGCGGGAGCGGTCGCCGACGGCAACTCGTACGACCCCTCGATCTCGGCCGACGGCCGCTATGTCGCCTTCGCCTCCGGCGCCGAGAACCTCAGCCCCGAGGACGCCGCCTACAACGACGTCTTCGTCCGCGACCTCCTCGCCGGGACGACGACGCTGGTCTCCCGTGCCACGGGTGCGGCCGGCGCTGCCGGGGACGGGGAGTCGACCGACCCCGCGATCTCCGCCGACGGTCGCCGCGTCGCCTTCGTCTCCCAGGCGAACAACCTCGTCGCCGACGATGCGAAGACGACCCAGACCGACATCTTCGTCCGCGACCTCGACACCAGCGTCACCGAGCTGGTCTCGCGCGCCAGCGGGGCGGCCGGAGCCGCGGCCACCGACTACTCCTTCGGCCCGTCGATCTCGGGCAACAGCAGCCGCGTCGCCTTCTCCTCCCGCGCGCCTCTCGTCGGCGACGACGTCGACGAACAGAGCTTCCCCGAAGACGTCTTCGTCCGCGACCGGACGACCGCGACGACGATCCTCGTCTCCCGCAAAAGCGGTGGTGCCGGCGCGCCCAGCCCGGTCGAGTCCGACGAAGCGGCGATCTCCGCCGACGGCCTCCACGTCGCCTTCGCCTCCAGCGCCAAGCTGACCGGGCAGCGCTCCTTCGACCTCAACGTCTTCGTCCGCGACCTCGGCACCGAAACGCTGAAGCTGGTCTCGGTCGGCGACGAGGGCAAGGCCGGGGACGGCAAGCGTGCGCCCGCGATCTCGGCCGACGGCCGCTTCGTCGCCTTCCAGACCCGCGGCGACAAAGTTAGCCCGGTCGACGCCGACGCCCGCGTCGACGCCTTCGTCCGCGACATGACCAAGGGGCTGACCGTTACCGTCTCCCGCGCCTCGGGCGCGCTCGGCGTCCCAGGTGACGGCGCGTCCTCGGCCCCCTCGGTCTCCGCCGACGGTGCCCTCGTCACCTTCGACTCCCGCGCGACCAACTTCAGCAGCGACGACGGGGACAGCGTCGCCGACGTCTTCCTGCGCCACGTCGTCTACGCGAAGGAGCCGGCGCTGCCGCGCTGCGCCGGCCGCATCGCGACGATCGTCGGCACCCCCGGCCGCGACAACATCAAGGGCACCAAGAGCAAGGACGTGATCGTCGCCCTCGGCGGCGACGACACGATTCGCAGCTACACGAAGGCCGACGTCATCTGCGCCGGCCCCGGCCGCGACGACATCGACGCCGGCGACAACGGCGAAGGCGGCGGCTCGGACCTGGTGATGGCCGGCCCCGGCAACGACCGCGTCCTCCTCGGTCCCGAGTTGGGACGAGCCTTCGGCGAAGGCGGCAACGACCTCCTGCTCGGCAGCAAGGGCGGCGACGCCCTCTACGGAGGCACCGGCAACGATGTCCTCCGCGGCGGCCCCAACCCGACCTACAACTCCGACTCGCTCTACGGCGGCCCCGGCAACGACCGCCTCTACGGCGGTCCCGGCCCCAATTACCTATACGGCGGCGCCGGCAACGACGTAGAAGTCGGCCCGCGCCGATAACTGTTTCGGGATCGTCCTCGCCATAGTGAGGAAAGGTTCGGAACGACTCCGAGATTTGGGGTCCGATAGCCCCCCAAATCTCGGAAGGGCTACGCGAGCAAACTCTCGGCCCGCTTGCCCTCGGGCAGGTTCTGATCCGCGTGGTAGCTCGACCGGACCAGTGGCCCGGCGGCAACCGACTCGAAGCCGAGGTCGTAGGCCGCCTGCTCGAGCGCCGCGAACTCGTCGGGGTGCCAGTAGCGGACCACCGGGAGGTGGTTCTCGGTCGGGCGCAGGTACTGGCCGACGGTGAGGACCTGGACCTGGTGCTCGCGCAGGAGGCCGAAGGTCTCGACCATCTCCTCGAAGGTCTCGCCGAGGCCGACCATCAGGCCGGACTTGGTCACCACCTCATCGCCGCCCATTTCCTTCGCCATCCGCAGCACCCGCGCCGAGCGCAGGAACTGGGAGCCGCGCCGCGCCACCGGATATAGCCGCGGCACCGTCTCGACGTTGTGGTTGAAGACGTCGGGCCGCTCGTGGACGACCTTCGCCAGCGGCATCTCCTGGCCGCGGAAGTCCGGCGTCAGGATCTCGACCTTGCAGCCCGGCGCCAGCATCCGGATCGAGCGGATCACGCCGACGAAGGCACTCGCCCCGTAGTCGGGCAGGTCGTCGCGGTCGACCGAGGTGACGACGGCGTGGCGCAGCCCCATCGCCTTCACCTGATTGGCAACGCGCAGCGGCTCCAGCGGGTCGTTCCAGGTCGGTTTGCCGGTCTGCACGTTGCAGAAGCCGCACCGTCTGGTGCACACATCGCCCAGAATCATGAAGGTCGCCGTGCCGCGCTCCCAGCACTCGCCGACGTTGGGGCAGTTGGCCTCCTCGCAAACGGTGTGGAGGTTGTCGGCGCCGATCTTCTCCTTCAGCCGCCGGTAGTTCGGCCCGCCCGGCGCCGGCACCTTCAGCCACGGCGGCTTGCGGGCGCGGCGGAAGGGAACGGTCCCCTCGGCCTCGGCTGCGGTCCCGCCCGGCTTGGCCCGGGAGCGGGTGACGTGGATGCGTTGGGCGCTGGACACCGACGCCTACGTTAGCTGGCGGCTGGAGGCGGCGGACGCAGCGCGGTGCGGCGTCCTCAGTCGGCCAAATAGCGCTGCTATTCGCCGACCCCCCGCCGAAGGCGGGGGTGCGAGCGCGCAGCGCGAGTTCCTTGCCCCGCTTGGTCCGGCGCTCGCCAGCCTAGCCGCGGATCGGCTTGACCCGCCAGCCGAACAGAGCCGGGGTCGGATCGACGTTGCCGAAGCGGTCGATCGCCCGCACTTTGAAGATGTGCTTGCCGGGCTTCACCGTGCGCTTGTAGGGGCTGCGGCAGCGTTTCCAGCGCCTCCCGTCGACCTTGCACTGGAAGCTCGACTGCGCCTCGGTCGAGTTGAAACGGAACTTGGCCTCGGTCGCGTAGCTGTCCCGCGCCGGACCTTTGACGATCCGGGTGTTGGGAGGCTGGCGATCGGCTGGTACCTCGGTGACGAGCACCGGGCCGGGGCTGGGTGCCGGCACCTGCAGCTCGAAGGCGCCGATGTCCGACCCGTCACCGCCTTCGGTATTGGAGATTCCCGGGAAGTCGCTGGGGCGGGGGAGGCCACGCTGATCGAGAGCGGACACGAAGCTGCCACCGCGGTCGATCGCTGCGCTGCCCACCAGCAGCGCATGGGTCGGCGTCGGCCCGCCGTTGTCCCGCAGCCCCGGGTCGAGCCCGGCCGGGACGCCCGCCAGGTCGGTAGCCTTCCCGAACCCGCAGCTGCCGTCTTCGTCAAGGTTGAAGCCGCCGGAGCCGAGCTGGGAGCCGCAGCTCTCGGCGTCGCCGCCGGGCTTGGCGACGATCGTGTCGCTGACGGTCACCGAACCGCCGAAGGCGAGGTTGGCGCCGGCCGCCGTGCCGATCGAGTGCAGCGAGTTGCCGACGAGGGTGGAGCCGATGAGGTTCAGCCCGCCGCCCTGCAGCCCGCCGCCCAGGGCCTCGTTGGTGAGACTGTTGTCGGCGACGACCGAGTTGCCGCTGACGGTGCTCACCTCGACGATCGCCGAACCCGCCAGCGTCCGCATCCCGCCGCCCCAGGCTCGTGAGTGGCCGCCGCCTTCGCCGTGAGCCTCGGCGACGTTGCCGCTGATCGTGCTGCGCTCGACGGTGATCGGGCCGGCAGCCAGGACCCCGCCGCCGAGGGCGGAGCTCGACGTCGTGCCGGTGACGGCGACGGCGGTGTTGTCCCTGATCGTCGATTCGCGCAGGACGAGCTCCCCTTCGCTGAGGATGCCGCCGCCTTCGGCCACCGCTTCGCTGCCCCCTTCGTCTCTGGCCTCGTTTTCGGCGACCACCACTCGCGTCAGGAAGAGGCTGCTGTCTTCGCCGCTGCGGATGCCACCTCCCTGAGGGTTGGTTCCGCCCCTGATCGTCAGTCCGCTCATCACGGCAACGGCTCCATCGCCGAAGCTGAGGATCCGAAACCCCGTCGCCGCGGCGGGTTCGATCGCGAGAGATCCGGGGCCCGGTCCGGTGATCGTGATGATGCCTTCGACCACGGGCAGCATGGTGTTCAGCCGGATCGCGCCGCCGACGCCGATCGCGATTTCATCCCCGCCCGGGTGCGCGTTCGCCGCCAGGATCGCCGCCCGCAGGCTGCCGGCGCCGCTGTCGTTCGTGTTCGTCACCGGGAACGGGTCCGCGATCGCTCCCGCGACGGGCAGGCAGGCGAGCGCAAGCAGGACGAACAGCGGGACGAGACGACGCATGGTCGCGGCAGCCTACGCGGCGATGCCGTCGTCGACAACCGGCTTGCGGTCGAAGACTTCGGCGTAGGCGGCGACAAGGGTGTCGGCGAACGCATCGAGGTCCTGCTCGGCGCCGAGCTCGCGGGTCAGCGAGGTCATCGAGACGCCCTCGATCCCGCAGGGCACGACCCACTCGAACGGCTGCAGGTCGTTGTTGACGTTGATCGCCAGTCCGTGGGTGGTGACGCCGCGGCTGACGTGGAGCCCGATCGAGCCGATCTTGCGCGGCCCCCCCGCCGACGGGCCGATTTGCGGTGACACAGACCGGTTTTCGTCCCGTCGGCCGCCCTGGACCCAGACGCCGGTCAGGCCCTCAATGACGCTCGCTCGCACGCCCGCCTCGCCGAGCGCGGCAATCATCGTCCGCTCCAGCCCGCGCACGTACTCGTGGACGTCGTCGCCGTAGCCGCGCAGGTCGACGATCGGGTAGGCGACCAGCTGGCCCGGCCCGTGGTAGGTGACAAGGCCGCCGCGGTCGGTGTCCCGCACTTCGATCCCCTGCGCCTCGTACCAGGAGACCCCCATCGGCAGTTCCTCCGGCTGCGAGCGGCGGCCGCGGGTGTAGACGGGCGGGTGCTCGATCAGCAGCAGGACGTCGCCGATCTCCCCCTTTTGGCGTTGCGCCGCCAGCCGCCGCTGCAGCTCGCGCGCCCCTTCATAAGGGACGGTCCCGCAGCGTGTAACGAGGATCTCACCGCTCATTCACGAATCCTCGCAGGAGACGGCCCTATCCTTAGAGCCGCCGACCATGGTCCAGTCCAAGCCACTTCGACCCGATTGGCTTCCGGCGGTTGCGCTTTCCTCGGCGCTGGCGCTGTTGATGCTGCTGTGGAGCCCGCCCGTCGGGGATCTCGCCGCGCAGGTTTTCCGCACCGAGCTCTTCCAGCGCGCCGGCCTCGCGATCTGGAACGGCAGCTGGTACGGCGGCCACTACACCCTCACCTACAGCGTCCTCTTCCCGCCGCTGGCGGCGCTGCTGGGACCGAAGGTGGTCGGGATGGCCGCCGTCGTCTCCTCCTCCTACCTCTTCGATCGCCTCGTCCGCGACCGCTGGGGGGTCGAGGCGCGCTGGGCGACGCTCTGGTTCGGCGCCGGCGTCGTCACCTTGCTCGCCGACGGGCAGTTGACCTTCGCCCTCGGCGTCGCCTTCGGGCTGGCGGCGCTGCGCTGCCTGCAACTGGAGAAGGGAGCGCTGGCGCTGCTCGCCGCCGCAGCCTGCCCGCTGGCCAGCCCGGTCGCGGGCGCCTTCCTCGCCGGCGTCGTCCTCGCGGGCGCGATCGAACCCGGTCGCCGCCCCAGCCGGCTCGCCCTTGGCGTCGGCTCGATCTCCCTGGCGCTCGTCCTGGTGCCGAACCTCGCCTTCCCCGAAGCCGGCCACTTCCCCTTCGTCTTCTCCTCCTACGTGGCGATCCCGCTCTGGTGCGCCGGGGCGCTGATCCTCACCCAGGGGGTCCGGGACGAGGAGCAGCAGCTGCGCCGGGTGCTGGTCGCCTACGCGCTCGCCTCGACCCTGATCTGGCTGGCGCCGAACGCGATGGGCGGCAACGCGGTCCGGCTCGGCGCCCTCTTCGGCGGCCCGGTCTTGGCCGCGGTCCTGCTCTCCCGCCGCCCGCGGCCGATCGTTCCGACATGGGTCTTCGCGCCGCTGCTGGTGCTGGCGATCGCCGGCAGCCTCTACTGGCAGTTGACCGCCAGCGTCACCCAGATCGCCCGCTCGGTCGGCGACCCCTCGACCGCCTCGACCTACTTCCAGCCGGCCACCAGTTGGCTGCGCGAGCACGAGGCGGAGGGGAAGCGGATCGAGGTGCCGCCGACCGCCAACCACTGGGAGGCCGCCTACATGGCGCCGAAGTTCGAGCTCGCCCGCGGCTGGCTGCGCCAGCTCGACACCACCCGCGACGACCTCTTCTACGACGGCAACGAGCTGACCCCGGCGACCTACGGGCAGTGGCTGCGCGCCAACGCGATCTCCTACGTGGCGCTGCCCGACGCCCCGCTCGACTACTCCTCTCAGCTCGAGCGCCACCTGATCCTCGGCGCCCCCTCATACCTGACCCTGCGCTTCGCCACCGAACACTGGCGGATCTACCAGGTGCGGGACCCGAAGCCGCTGATCGCGCCGCTCGGCACCGCCACGGCCGAGGTCAAATGGTTCGGTCGCCAGGGCTTCGCCCTCGACGTCAAGCAGCCGGGAGAGTTCCTCGTCCGCGTCAGCTTCACCCCCTACTGGTCGATCGCCCGCGGCAGCGGCTGCATCCTCCACCGCGGCGACTGGACGGTAGCCCGCGCCAACCGCCCCGGCATCTTCCGCGTCAGCGCCGACTTCAGCGTCGGCCGCGCCTGGAACGCGGTAACCGGCGCCATGAAGACCTGCTGAACGGCGAACCCGCGCGTTCTTGACCGCCACCGGGCGGTGTCGCATGGTTGGTCGAAGTATTTCGATCAACCAGGAGGACGCAATGAACATCCAGATCAAGACGACCTGCATCGCGCTGATTCTCTTCGCCCTGTTCCCGGCGGCGAGCTTCGCCTCACCGCACCTCACAGACGAAAAAAAAGCGGTCACGGTCGGCGCATCGCTGAAATTCACAAACGAGGAAGCGATCGAATTGGTATCCGAATTCGGGACCTTCGAATGCGCGACATCGGTGATGCAGGGAAAAGTCGCAGCCAACACCGGCAAACTCATCGAAATCGAAATCGAAAGCTTCAGTGCCACCGGCCACGAAGCCGAAGGCCAGTGCTCGGGACCGCTGGGCAAATTCAAAGTCACACCGAAAAACCTCCCCTGGTGCTTGCGGATGGGCGGCACTCTGGCTGCCGACACGCTCGAAATCACGGGCGGAAAATGCTCGGGTGAAGCGCTTTCGGTGACAGTGATCACCGATGCCGAAGGCGGTGAATGCAAGTACTCGAAAGCGTCGCTGACGGGAACCTTCAACACAGGCTCCGTACCCGCGACACTAAAAGTCGCCAATCAGACGATGACTAGGGAGGCGGGTTCCGGCATCTTCTGTCCCGCCACCGTCAAACTCACTGCCAGGTACCTGACCGAGACAGGGACCAGCCCGTTCAACTCGGTCCTGATCGACTAACGGGAGCCCTCCAGCGTCGCCAGCGCCGCCTTCACCACATGCTCCTCGTGCGGGATCGCTGCTTGCTCGAGGCGTTTGGAGTAGGGCATGTGGACGTCGGCGCCGGTGACTCGCTGGACCGGGGCGTCTAGGTAGTCGAAGGCCTGCTCGGTGATCAGGGTCGCGAGGTTGGCGCCGACCCCGCCGTGGGGCCAGCCCTCCTCGACGATCACCGCGCGGTTGGTCTTGCGGACCGAGGCGAGGATCGTGTCGAGGTCGAGCGGGCGCAGGGTGCGCGGGTCGATCACCTCGGCCTCGACGCCGTGCTCGTCGGCCAGCTGGCTCGCCGCGTTGCCGGCGACCTGGGCCATCTTCAGCACGCCGACGATCGTCACGTCTGAGCCCTCGCGCCGCACCGCCGCTTCGCCGAAGCGCAGCGGCCCGGCCCCGTTCTCGCCCTCCTCCGGCACCTCGCCGCGGACCCCGTAGAGGCTCTCGTGCTCGATGAAGACGACCGGGTTGTCGTCGCGGATCGCCGCCTTCAGCAGCGCCTTGCCGTCGGCCGGGGTCGAGGGGCAGGCGACCAGCAGTCCCGGCACCTGCAGGTAGAGCGCCTCGAAGCTGTGGGAGTGGGTGGGACCGAGCTGGTGGCCGCCGCCGCCCGGCATCCGGATCACCATCGGGACCTTCGCCTGGCCGTTGAACATGTAGGGGATCGCGGCCGCGTGGTTGACGATCTGGTCGAGCGCCAGCAGACTGAAGTTGACCGTCATCAGCTCGACGATCGGGCGCAGCCCGTTCATCGCCGCACCGACGCCGGTACCGACGATCGTGTTCTCGGAGATCGGCGTATCGCGGACGCGACGCTCGCCGAACTCGTCGAGCAGGCCGTCGGTCACCTTGAAGGCGCCCTGGAAGACACCGACGTCCTCGCCCATCACGAAGACCGCCTCGTCGGCGCGCATCTCCTCGGCCATCGCGTCGCGCAGCGCTTCCCGCATCCGTAGCTCCGCCATCAGCCCTCGTCCTCCGCGACGCTCTCGGGCTCGCCGCCGACCTCGCGCTCGGCCGAGACCCGCGGCTCGACCCCCTCCTGGGCGTCGCCGTGGGTGGCGGGGTTGGGGCGCTCGCCCTGTCCCTCGTCCTCCTGGTCGGCGTAGGCGGCGCCCGCCTCGGCCAGCTCGCGCGCCGCCGCCGGCATCTGCCCCTCGTCCTCGCCGCGGTGCGGCTCGGGGCTGCGCTCGTCGACCGCGTACCAGCCCTCGCTCGGTTCGCTCTGCGCATAGAGGTTTTCGTACATCGTGTCGAGCGGCGGCTCGGGCGAGGCTTCGGCGAACTCGACCGCGGCTTTGACCTCGGCGTCAGCCGCCTCGCGTGCCTGTCCCACCTCGCGCTCGCCCAGCACCCCGGCCTCGACACAGCGCCGGGCGAAGCTCTCGATCGGGTCTTTCTCTTGCCACTCCTCGACCTCCTCGCGCTCGCGGTAGACCTCGGGGTCGGCGGCGGAGTGGCCGCGGTAACGGTAGGTGGAGGCTTCGAGCAGAGTCGGCCGCTGCTCCTCGCGCGCCAGGCGGATCCCCTCGGCGACGGCCTCGCGCACCGCGGCGACGTCCATCCCGTCGACCCGAGCGCCGGAGATCCCGTAGCCCTCGGCCTTCTTCGAGAGGTCGGTCTGGGCCGAGTGGCGCTCGACCGCGGTCCCCATCCCGTAGTGGTTGTTCTCGACCAGGAAGAGGACCGGCAGTTTCCACAGCGCCGCCAGGTTCATCGTCTCGCCGAAGTTGCCGGTGTTGGAGGCGCCGTCGCCGAACATGCAGACGGTGACCGCGTCTTCGCCCTTGTACTGGGCGGCGAGGGCGATGCCGGCGGCGATCGGCAGGTTGCCGCCGACGATCCCGTAGCCGCCCATGAACCGTTTCTCGGCGTCGAAGATGTGCATCGAGCCGCCGCGGCCGCCGCTGGTCCCGTCGACCTTGCCGAACAGCTCGGCCATCACCCGTTTCGGCTCGGTGCCGCGGGCGATCGCGTGGCCGTGGGTGCGGTAGGTCCCGATCAGGAAGTCCTCGGGGCGCATCACCGAGGTGGTGCCGACGATCGTCGCCTCCTCGCCGATCGCCAGGTGCAGGAAGCCACCGGCCCGCGCCCGCTGGTACTGCCGACCCGCCTCCTCCTCAAAGCGGCGGATCAAAGCCATCCGCGCAAGCAGCTCATAACAAGTGGCGGCATCGGGCAAATCTGCCATCGGAGTCACCTTAGAGAACTGCCCGCCTTGCCGAACTGCATCAGATTTTCCCTCCGGCAGGTAGAAAATCTGATGCAGTTCGGAGGTGAGGCTCGAACTATGCGCGCCGTGCCGCCGCCTCGACCGCTTCCTCGAGGCGGTCGTCGCCCCAGAAGACCTCGCCGTCGACGACTACCGCCGGGACGCCTTCGACGCCGAGGTCGCCGGCGCGGTCGGTCGCCTCGCGCAGCGCGTCCTTGACGACCCTGGTTTCGACCGCTTTCAGCAGCGCCCGTGGGTGCATCTCGCAGGCGGCGCCGGCGATCATCACGCTGTCGGCGTCGGTCAGGTCGCGGCCGGCGGCGAAGGCCTGGCGGAAGGCGGCGAGCGAGAAGGCGACGGTCCGCCCGGTCTGCTTGGCGAAGGTCGCCGCCCGCATCGCGACCAGCGTGTTGCCGGGCCATGGCTGCGGCCAGGCGAGCGGCGGCAGCCCGTAGGCGGCGGCGCGGCGCTCGATCTCGGCGATCCCCTCGGCGCGGCCCGGCGTCTGCGACCAAGAGCCGCGGTCGAAGCGGTGGAAGAGCCCGCCGAGCAGGACCGGCTGCCACTCCGGCTGCTCCAGCTCCGCCTCGGCGAACAGCCCGCTGATCCGCTCGGCGGAGAGGTACGCGTAGGGGGACCCGAGATCGAAGTAGAAGGTCGCCCGCGCCACGCTCAGGCGTGGATCGGCCAGCCGTCGACGGCGCGCGCTGCGTCGAGAATCGCCTCCGACGCCGTCGGATGCGGATGGACGATCCGCGAGAGCTCCTGGTAGCCGCCCTCGAGCGCCATCGTCGCGACCAGCTCGGCGATCATGTCGCAGGCGCGGTTGCCGACCATGTGGGCGCCGAGGATCTCGCCGTACTTGGCGTCGACGACGAGCTTGACGAGGCCGTCCTTGTCGTCGTAGACGACGCCCGCGCCCTCGCCGGCGATTTTCTGCTTGCCGACCTTGACCTCGTGACCGGCTTTCTTGGCCTGCGCCTCGGTGAGGCCGACGCTGGCGACCTGCGGCTGGCAAAAGGTCGCCCCGACCATCAGGTTCTGGTTGACCGCCTCGGTCTCGACGCCGGCTGCGGTCTCGACCGCGACGACGCCCTCCTCGGCAGCCTTGTGGGCGAGCGCCTTTTTGTTGACGAGGTCGCCGATCGCGAAAACCTTCGGGTTGGTCGTCCGCTGAAACTCGTCGACCTTGATCTTGCGGCCGCCCTCCTCCAGCTCGACCCCGGCCTCGGCCAGCCCCAGCCCCTCGGTGTCGGCGCCGCGGCCGCCGGCGATGCAGAGGTAGTCGACCTCGGCGCTCTTGTCGCCGTAGGTGAACTTGACGGGGGACTCGCCGGCCTCGACGTTCTCGACCGGCGCCCCGGTCGAGATCTCGATCCCCTGCCGCTTGAAGACCCGTTCGACGATCTTGGCCATGTCCTTGTCCTCGGCCGGGAGGATCTGGTCGAGCATCTCGATCAGCAGCACCTCGGTGCCGAAGCGGGCGTAGGCGGAGGCCAGCTCGGCCCCGGAGGCCCCGGCACCGACGACGGCGATCCGGTTCGGGCGCTCGGGCAGCGACCAGGCGCCCCAGGTTTCGACCACGCGGCCGCCGAACTCGACCCCGGGGATCGGCAGCGCCACCGAGCCGGTCGCGAGCGTCACCGCCTTCGCCTCGTAGACCTCGTCGCCGACCTTGACGTTGCCCTCGGCGGTCAGCGAGCCGTCGCCGTGGATGAACTCGATCTTCCCTTTCTTCCAGAGCCCTTCGACGCCGCCGGTCAGCTGGGCGGAGACGTCGGCGCGGCGCTTCTGCAGGGCGTCCCAGTCGAGCTGGACGTCGTTGCCGACGACGCCGAGCTCGGCGCTGGAGCGCGCCTCGTGGAAGATCTCCGCCGTCCGCAGCACCGTCTTCGCCGGGATGCAGGCGTAATTGAGGCAGCGGCCGCCGGCTTTGTCGCGCTCGACGACGGCGGTCTTCTGGCCCAGCTGGGCGGCGCGGATCGCGGCGACGTAGCCGCCCGGGCCCCCGCCGATGACGATCTGGTCGAAGGAATCGGCCATCTGTTCTGAGCCTATAGAAGGAGGCTTGCCGGGATGGCGACGTTGGTCACTCGCGGGGCAGGCGGGTCGGCATCTGGATCCGCGCCATCGCCTTGACCATGAAGAAGAAGAAGGTCCCGGCGACGGCGAGCAGGGCCATGGTGCCGAGGATCTGGCCGATGCTGGTGGCGCCGACGACGAGGCCGAAGAAGGCGCTGAAGAGGACGATCACCAGCGCCAACTGGAAGCCCAGGACAGCCCAGTAGCGGGCATGCCACATCCCCCAGGACATCACTCCCATGATTACCGCCGGGGCGATCACCTGCGGCAGTTTCGGCTGTTCGCCGCGGACCTCGACCCCGGCGGCGTAGCCGGCGACGATCGAGATCGCGATCAGGGCGCTGACGACCGCGCCGATGGTGACGACGGTCGGCCGCTCGCCCTCGACCAGCGGCTCCAGCGCTTCCCGCGCCGCCTGGTTTCGCTGCTCGGCCTTGGCGTAGCCGGCTGCCATCCGCTCGTTGCCGCGCTGCTTGCGCTTGATCCGCTCCTCAGCCACCGGGCGCCACGCCCCTCTCGCCGGTGGCGAACGCCTGCCGCAGCGCGCCCGCCGCGGCGGCGGGGTCGGCGGCGTCGCGGATCGCCCGCACCGCGCAGAGGCGCTGCGCCCCGGCGGCGACCACCTCGGCGGCGTTCGCGGTGTCGATGCCGCCGATCGCGAAGAAGGGATGTGGCGCGTTCGCGGCAGCGTGCTCGATCAGGCCGAGGCCGACGGCAGCGCGTCCCGCCTTCGTCGGCGTCTCCCAGATCGGACCGACCGATATGTAGTCGACGGGCCGCCCGGCGCTGGCGGCGATCTGCTCCTCGGAGTGGGTCGAGAGGCCGATGATCGCCTCGGGTCCCAGCAGCGCCCGCGCCTCCTCGGCGGCGACGTCGTCCTGGCCGACGTGAACCCCGTCGGCGTCGCAGCTGCGGGACAGGTCGGGATGGTCGTTGACGATGAACAGCGCGCTGTAGGTGTCGGCGACGCGGCGGAAGGTCTCGGCGGCGCGTTCGATCTCGGCTCGTCCCAGCTCCTTCTCGCGCAGCTGGACGATGTCGGCGCCGCCGCCCAGCGCCGCACGCAGCAGCGCTTCGAGGTCGCCCGGCGGCCGCGCGTCGCAGACGAAGTAGAGGCGGGCGGTCCGTAGCCGCTCGCGACGCAGCGGGCCGGCGCCCTCGGGGGGAGAGAGGCTCATCCCCTGATTATGGACGTGGGAGGGTTGGGCAAGGCCGGTGGAGGGGTAGCATCGGGACAGCACGGGAGCCCGCGAGGGCTGAGAGGGTGGCATCGAGGCCACCGACCGTATGGACCTGATCCGGGTAATGCCGGCGGAGGCAAAGGCTTTGAGCGAGAAGCGCGGTTTCGATGTTGTCGTCGTAGGCGGTGGAGTGATCGGCCTCAGCTGCGCCTGGCGCTTGGCGCAGGCCGGGGCGCGGGTCGTCGTCGTGGAGCGCGGCGAGCCCGGCGGCGGTGCGACGCGGGTCGCGGCCGGGATGCTGGCGCCGGTCGGCGAGCTGACCTTCGGCGAGCCCGAGCTGCTGGAGCTGACCCTGGCGGCGGCGCGGCTGTATCCGGACTTCGTCGCTGAGCTGGAGGAAGCGACGGGAGAGAGCACGGGCTACGAGCGGCTCGGCGCGTTGCACGTCGCCCTCGACCGCGACGAGGCGGCGCAGCTTCGCCGCGTCCACGACCTGCAGCGCTCGCTGGAGCTGGAGGCCGAGTGGCTGCCGCCACGGCGCTGCCGCGACCTGGAGCCGGGGCTGACGCCCTCGTTCCACGGCGGGGTACTGGCGGCGGGCGAGGCGGCGATCGACCCGCGGGCGCTGACCGAGGTGCTGCTCGCGGCCTGCGCTGGGGTGGGCGTCGAGCTTCGCACCGGGACCGAGGCCGTCGACGGCCTCTTCGACGGCGAGCGCCTCACCGGCGTGCGGACCGCGAGCCGACGATCGAGCACCCAGGAGGTGTTGGATCATCGGTTCGATGAAGAGATCAGGGCCGAGACGGTGCTTCTCGCCGGCGGCGCCTGGTCCGGCGCGATGACCTGGCTGCCGGAGGAGGCCCGCCCCGCGGTGCGGCCGGTCAAAGGCCAGGTCGTCGAACTGCGGACCCGCAACGGCGAGCCGCCCGCCCACCACATCCTCGCCGCCGAGCGCGTCTACCTCGTGCCGCGCGCCGACGGTCGCCTCGTCGTCGGAGCCACCGTCGAAGAGATGGGCTTCGACACCGCCGTCACCGCCGCCGGCGTCCATGAGCTGCTGCGCGAGGCCTACCGCCTGCTCCCCGACGTCGCCGAGATGGAGTGGGTCGGCGCCACCGCCGGCCTCCGCCCCGGAACGCCGAGCAACCTCCCGCTCGTCGGCCCCGGCGCAATCGACGGCCTGGTCCTCGCCACGGGCCACTACCGCAACGGCATCCTCCTGGCGCCGCTGGCAGCTCAGGCCGTGGCGGACCTCGTGTCAAATCGGCGTTCGTCCTTTATTCATCGTCAGGCGAACAAAGGACGAACGCCGACGGAGGTCGCGCCATGAGGATCGAGCTCAACGGCACGCCGCACGAGCTGCCAGCCGACGCCACGCTCGAGTTCGCCGTCCGCGCCTCGGGCGCGGCGGAGGGGGGGCGGGGGGTCGCGGTCGCGCTCGACGGTGAGGTCGTCCCTCGCGGCGAGTGGCCGACGACGCCGCTGCGCGAGGGACAGGCGGTCGAGGTTCTCGCCGCGATCCAGGGCGGCGCCGAAACCTGGGAGCTGGGCGGCCGCAAGTGGGCCTCGCGGCTGATCGCCGGCACCGGCGGCTTCCGCTCGCTGGAGCAGATGGAGGCTGCGCTCGCCGCCTCGGGGACCGAGATCGTCACCGTCGCCCTGCGTCGGATCGACCCCGCTGCCGAGGGCTCGGTCCTCGACGTGATCGATCGCCTCGGCCTCTTCGTCCTCCCCAACACCGCCGGCTGCTACACCGCCCGCGACGCGGTCCGCACCGCCAAGCTCGCCCGCGAGGCGTTCCAAACGGAGTGGATCAAGCTCGAGGTGATCGGCGACGACCGCACGCTCTACCCGGACGCGGTCGAGCTGCTCGACGCCGCCGAAGCGCTCGTCGCCGACGGCTTCACCGTCCTCCCCTACACCAACGACGACCCGATCCTCGCCCGTCGCCTCGAGGAGGCCGGCTGCGCCGCGGTGATGCCGCTCGGCTCGCCGATCGGCTCCGGCGCCGGCATCCGCAACCCCTACAACGTCGCGATCATCACCGAGCGGGCCGAGGTGCCGGTCATCCTCGACGCCGGCATCGGCACCGCCTCCGACGCCGCCCAGGCGCTGGAGCTGGGCTGCGACGCGATTCTCGCCGCCAGCGCGATCTTCGGCGCCGAGGACCCGGTGGCGATGGCCACCGCCCTGCGACGCGGGGTCGAGGCCGGCCACCTCGCCCACCGCGCCGGCCGCATCCCCCGCCGCACCCACGCCGAGGCCTCGACCGCCTACGAGGGCCTTCCCGACCTCTCCTAAAGCTCCCGGCACGGCACTCAGCCTCCCTCTACCATGGGCACTTCGCCCCTGTAGCTCAGCTGGTTAGAGCGGCGGCCTTTTAAGCCGCGCGGCGCGGGTTCGAGTCCCGCCGGGGGCATTGGGAAAAATCGCTGCAGAGCCAAAACGGCCGGCGGCGCTGGCGGCGCTGGCGAGCGCCGCGGTCCTCGCGATCCTCAGCATCGACATCGTCGTCTCGCAGTTCCCCCGGGGGCTGATCGTCCTGGCCTGCATCGCGATCGCGCTCGCGGCGGCTTGGTACGGCCTGACCCGGACCGGGGGGGCGAGGCTTCTGGGATCTGGAATCGCGATCCTGGCGGTGGCGGCGATCGTTGCGGTGTTGATCGCTGACGGAGATCACCTCGCGCAGGCTCTCGTGATCGTGGTGAGCCTGGGGCTGATGCTCCTTGCGACGCGGTCGGCCTTCAAGATCCACGTCCTGCTCCACCTGGCACCGGACCCTCGCCACCCCGTGCTCTTCTACAACCCCAAGTCAGGTGGAGGCAAGGCGGAGAAGTTCCACCTTGCTGAGGAGGCGCGCGCCCGTGGCATCGAGCCGATCGAGTTGAAGCTCGGGACCGACCTCGAGCAGCTCGTGCGCGGTGCGGTCGCCGATGGAGCCGACGCGCTGGCGATGGCCGGCGGCGACGGGTCCCAGGCCGTCGTCGCAATGGTTGCCCTCGAGCAGGATCTGCCCTATGCCTGCATTCCGGCAGGGACTCGCAACCACTTCGCGCTCGACCTCGGAGTCGACCGCGACGACGTCGTCGGCGCCCTCGATGCCTTCGTCGGCGGCCGCGAAAGGCGGGTCGATCTTGCCGAGGTCAACGGCCGCGTATTCGTCAACAACGTCTCGATCGGCCTCTACGCCGAGGCTGTCCAGCGCGAGGGCTATCGGGAGGCGAAGCTGCGGACCATCCTCGACACCCTGCCCGAGGTGGTGGGGCCGGAGGGCAAGGGACTGGACCTGCGCTGGATCGGGCCTGGAGGGCACGAGCACTCCGCCGGTGCGGCGATCCTCGTCTCCAACAATCGCTACCGCCTCGGGCGTGCGGTCGGCTCGGGCACCAGGCCGAGGATCGACGACGGGCTGTTGGGGATCACCGTCGCTTCGCCGCCGGTTGAAGGTCGGCGTCTCCTCCAGCGCCCTTGGCGAGAGTGGTCCACGGCCGCCTTCGAGGTTGACGCAGACGGCCCGATCGCCGCGGGCATCGACGGTGAGGCCGTAACTCTGGACGCACCGCTGCGCTTCGGAATCATGCCGGCGGCGCTGGAGGTGCGGATCGCGGCCGCACATCCCGGAGCCTCCCCGTCCGCGGCGATGCCCGAGGGCGTTTGGGAGACCGTTCGGGCGCTGGCGCGGATCGCTGTACGGGGGACGCCGAAACTCACGGGATCATCGTCGCGATGAGCGAGTTCCTCAGCGAGGCGAAGGCGGTCGATGCCGCTATCTACGGAGCGATCGCTGCCGGCGATACCCCTGCGCTGGACGTCGCCATGCGCGGTCTCTCCCGCGCCGCCGACCACAGCAAGCTCTGGTTCGTCGCGGCGGCCGGGTTGGCCCTCTTCGGCGGGCCCGGCGGTCGGCGTGCAGCTCGGAAGGGTCTCGTCTCGCTCGGCATCGCCTCCGGTTTCGCCAACCTCGCCGCCAAGCCACTGACCGCTCGTCGGCGCCCCGCGAGGAAGGAGGCCGATGAGCTCGCGAGCCGCCACGTCCAGATGCCACGCTCGAGCTCCTTCCCCTCCGGCCACGCCGCCTCCGCCTTTGCCTTCGCCACCGGCGCCGCCAACGCGCAGCCGATGCTCTCGGCGCCGCTACGGGCTCTGGCGACGCTGGTCGGATACTCCAGGGTCCATACCGGTGTCCACTATCCCGCGGACGTGCTTGCCGGCGCCTTCATCGGAGTCAGCGCAGCTGAGCTGGCCGGCCACCTGCTCGACCGCTGAGCGTCCTCGGCGCGCTGGTCGCGGTGTGCTATTTCCAACGTCGCGGCGCCCCGGCCAGGTATTCCGTATAGCCGCGTAGGGCGGCCGGGGAGACCAGCGCTCGATAGACGAGCAGGTAGCCGAGGAAACCCAGGACGTCGTGCGGGGGATGGAATCCGAGGCGGCGAAAGACGTGCCGCTCCTGCCACCTGCGCAGCAGCCCGTAGATGACGAGGGTGATCGGCAGGACCAGCATCGACCACCATGAGAACAACAGTGGATAGCCCGCGACGAAGAGGACGATGCCCGGGACCCAGAAGAAGACATAGCCGAAGTCGAGAAGCGGCACGAGGTAGTCGAGCCCGCAGACGAACTTGGCCAATGCTCGTGGCTGCTCGGCGGGCGGGTTGCGCTGGAGGCCCTCCAGCATCCCCTGCGCCCAGCGGGATCGTTGGCGCATGAGCTGGGGAACCCGTTCGGGCGCGGCGGTGGCGCCGAGCGCGCACGGCTCGTACTCGACCAGCCCGCGGGACTCCATCAACGACCAGGTGAGGACGATGTCCTCGCCGATCGCGTCCGGCCAGCCTCCCACCGCGCGAACGTCGTCGGTCCGGTACGCGGAGAAGGCGCCCTGGGCGACCAGGGTGCTGTGGTAGGCCGCCTGCATTCGCTTGATCCCGTTGATCCCGAGCCGGTAGTCCCAGCTCTGCATCCTGGTCAGCAGGTTTCGCGTCGGGCTCTCGACGACCAGGGCACCCGCGCAGGCGCATACGTGCGGCCCTTCCGGTTCGCCCACCAGCCTGCTGATCAGATACCTCAGAGCATCAGGGTGCAGGAGGGTGTCGGCGTCGACGGTGACCACGATCGAGGTCTCGACGCTCTCCAGCGTTCGGTTCAGCGCCCGCCACTTTCCCGCTTCCGGCTCGAAAGCGCGCCGCAGCTCCAGACCACGGCGGCGCGCCGTCTCCGCGGCGACCTCGGCGGTGCGGTCGGTCGAGTTGTTGTCGGCGAGGATCGCCGTCAGCGGCCCGTCGTAGGAGAGCTCGGCGATCCGCTCCAGGGTTGGCCCGATAGCCGCTTCCTCGTTCCGGGCGGCGACCACGACGGTGACCGGGGGCCACGCACCGTCTGGCCAAGGACCGTTGGGGGGATCCAGCGATGGGACCCGGTAGCGCAGCGTGATCAGCGTGAAGATCATGAAGCCGATCAGCACGGCCGGGACGTAGGCGAGGAAGACCGGGATCACCCAGGACATCAGCGGACCGATCGCCTCGCGCAGCTCTGCCCGCCATGGAGACGACGCCCAGACGGCGAACGCCACATAGGCAGCGGTCAATCCCACCGCCACGGCGAACCTGAGCGTCGGGGACGCTGCTCTGTGCGACATGCCGCAAGCGTTCCACAGCAGATGGGCGACCCAGATCGCTCTCGAATGAACGTCTAGGGTTGCCTGAGTGCCCGTGACGCCAGAGCCCCAGCCGACCAGCAGCAACAGATCGCGGAAAAGCTCGACGAAGACGCGGAAGTGACGAGCAGTGCGAAGCTCGAACAGCTCCTCGCCGAAGAGCCAGAGGCGGTTCAGGATGAAGTCCTCAGCATCAACACGGCCGCGACGAACCGCTCCCTGCAGGTGGCTCTGTTGGTTCCGATAATCGCCAGTCTGCTGGGGCTCTTCAATTCCTTCCGGATGGTGCGGCTGCGCCGCCCTCCAATCGAATCGCAGCAATAGCCGCCTCGATCGAGGGATAGAAGTGATCTTTGTCGAGCGTGTCCATCAGTCCGTAGCGCAGGGTCAACTCTTTGAGGCGATCGCGCAGCTCGACGAATGCGAGGTGTATCCCGGATGCGTTCAGCTCGCGGTCGAGCTGCTCGAGCATCTCCGCCGCGGTCACGTCGACGTCGGTGACCGCCTCGCACTGCAGGACGATCCAACCGGGCTCGCGCTCGCGCGCGAGGCGCCTGATCTCGTCGCGGAACCTGCCCGAGTTGGCGAAGAACAGCGGCGCCTCCCAGCGGTAGACGACAACCCCCGGGACCTCCTCTGCGTTGGGGTAGGCGGTGACGTCGTGCCATCCCTCCGTTCCCTCGGGGCGTCCCAGAACCGCGCCATGCGGCCACCAGTTGCGGCGGAAGAAGAGGATGATCGCCAGCAGGACCGCGACCACGATTCCCTGCAGGACGCCGAGGAGCACGACCCCGGCGGTGGCTACCAGGGAGACGCCCAGCGCGCTTCTGCGCATCTCGTAGTAGCGGCGCAGCAGGGGCACGTTCATCAGCGATATCGCGGCGGCGATCACCACCGCCGCGAGCGCCGCCTGCGGCAGGTCGGCGAGCAGCGAGTTGAAGAAGAGAAGGAGAGCCGCGACCAACCCCGCTCCGACCAGCCCGGCCAGCTGGGTCTTCGCCCCCGACTGCTCGGCGACGGCGGTCCTCGAGCCGCTGGTCGAGACCGCGAAACCCTGGAAGAAGCCGGCCGCCACGTTCGCGACGCCGACGCCGATCATCTCCTGGTCGGGCTTGACCTCATCTCCGCGCCGGGCCGCGAAGGCGGTCGCGGTCGCGATCGTGTCGGTCAGCGATACCAGGGTGATGCCGAGCGCCGCCAGCAGTAGCGCCGGGACATCGCCGGCGTCCGTCCAGGGAAGCCCGGGGGTCGGCACTCCCTGGGGCAGGGACCCGACCGTCGCGACCCCGTGGTCGGCGAGGCCGAAGGCCGCCGAGACGACGGTGGCCGCCACGACTGCCACGAGGATCGCCGGCAGGCGCTTGTTGAAGATCGGGAGCAAGAGCAGGATGCCCAGGACCGCGATCCCGAGCACGAGCGTGGCGGCGTGCATCTGGCCGAGCCCCTCCACGAACGCCTTGACCTCGCCGAGGAACGAGTCGGCGTCGGTCGAGAACCCGAACAGCTTTGGCAGCTGCCCGACGATGATCGTGATCCCGAGGCCGTTCATGTAGCCGACCTGCACCTCTTTCGAGAGCAGATCGGCGACGAACCCGAGCTTGCCGAGCCCGAGGCCGATCTCGATCAGGCCGACGAAGATCGCGAGCATGCCCGCCAGGGCGATCGCCGACCCCGGGTCTCCGACGACCAGCAGGGGCGTGATCGAGGCGAGAATCAGGGGCGAGATGGAGGAGTCTGGCCCGAGCACCAGGACCCGCGAAGGCCCGAAGAGGGCATAGCCGGCCAGGCAGGCGATCGTCGTGTAGAGGCCGGTGACCGCCGGCAGGCCGGCGAGCTCCGCGTAGGCCATTCCCTGTGGGACCAGGATCGCGGCCAGCACGACTCCCGCCACCAGGTCCGGTCGAGCGGATGGCTCCGGATACTTTCGGATGAGCTTGACCCCGGGCACCCAGCGCCCTAGTCGGTCGGAGCGGTGAAGTTGCCTTCCTGAATCCACGGACCCGCTCCTCTTCATGTCTGTCCCGTTAGCTGGTGGCCCCGAGAAAGAGACGATTATGCGCGTTCTTCGGTCCTGCGGGTGGGAAGTTCTCGCGCTATCATTGATAGCACTGTGGCACAGCTATTAGTCAGAGACATAGAAACCGACGTCGTGCGCAAGCTGAAGGTTCGTGCTGCGCGTCACGGCCACTCAGCCGAGGAGGAGCATCGCCAGATCCTGCGCGAGGCGCTCGGCCCGAAGGGGCCGGGGCAGTCGCTGAAGGAGATGCTGCTGGCGATGCCAGATGCCGGCCAGGACCGCGACTTTGAGCGGCCTGAGGATCGCGGGCGCGCGGTCGAGCTTTGAGCTACCTGCTCGATACCAACGTTATCTCGGAGTTGCGAAAGGGGGAGCGTGCCGACGCGAATGTCAGGGCGTGGTTCGGCGGGCTTGCGGACGACGAGGTCTATCTGAGCGCCCTGACGATTGGCGAGATCCGCCGCGGCGTCGAGAACGTGCGCCGACGCGATCCCGATTCCGCCACGGCTCTCGACAGCTGGCTGGCCCGCCTCGCCGAGTCCCACCGCGACCGGATCCTCCCGGTAGACCGGGCGATCGCGGAGGAGTGGGGGAGGATGAACGTGCCGAACCCGCTGCCCGTCGTCGATGGCCTCCTGGCAGCGACGGCGAAGGTGGCGGGGCTGACCCTCGCCACCCGAAACGTCGCCGACGTCGAGGGCAGCGGCGCGGAACTCGTCGACCCGTTCTCGGCCGACTAGGGTCGCATCGATGGCAGAGGCCGAGGTCAAAGGCAACGGTAGGGGAGACGAGCACCTCCTCCGAGTTCCATGCGACGTCGAGGGGGAAGATGAGCAACGCCTCGCCCGCATTCGCGAGGAGGTCGACATGGGCTTCGATGCCCTGCGTGACGTCGACAACGGGGTCTCGATCTTCGGCTCCGCCCGCGTCTCCCCCGACCACCCCTGGTACGCCCTCACCCGCGAGACCGCGGCCTGCCTGGTCGACCACGGCTTCAGCGTGATCACCGGCGGCGGCCCCGGCCTGATGGAGGCCGCCAACCGCGGCGCCGCCGAGGCGGGCGGCGAGTCGATCGGCCTCAACATCGAGCTGCCGCACGAGCAGCATGCCAACCCCTACCTCACCCGCTCCCTTCACTTCCACTACTTCTTCGCCCGCAAGCTGATGTTCGTCCGCTACGCTCGCGCCTTCGTGATCATGCCCGGCGGCTTCGGCACCCTCGACGAGCTCTTCGAGGCCCTGACCCTAATCCAGACCCACCGCATCAAGCACTTCCCGGTCATCCTCGTCGATTCGACCTTCTGGAGCCCCCTACGGGAGTGGATCGACCGCGGCCTGGAGGACAACGCCCTGATCTCCCCCGGGGACAAGGAGCTGCTGATGCTCGTCGACAAGCCGGGCGAAGTCTGCGAGCACGTGATCCGCGCGAGCGAACGCCAGAAGGCGCTGGCCTGAGCGCAGCGGTCAGCCGGTCTACAGGTCTAGCCGCAGGTTGCGCTCGACCGCCGCCGCCTGGCGCTCCTCCACCTCGGCTTTCGCCGCGTGGCTGGGCCACCCCGTCACCGCCTCGGTGACCTCGGCGAGGATCTCCAGTGCCCGCCCGCGCCTCATCGAGACCGCTTCTGCGCAGCTGACGAAGTCTTCGCGTGCGAAGCCGTCGCGCTTGCCGTTGAGGGACATCTGGTGCTGGTCGGTCCAGGTTCCTCCCGGCCGATATCCGTAGGTGACATCGAAGGCCGGCGAGAGCGACCACTCGCCGCCCCTGTTCATCAGGAAGGCGATGTTTTTGACGTGGTCGTCTTGGTTGCGGGCAACGACGTTGAAGGTCATGCGGCGGAACTGCTGCTCGATCTCGGGCATCCCCATGCCGAGACGGCGGATCGCCATCATTGCCTGCTCATAGGAGTGGGCACCGGCTTGGTTGAGGTCGTAGTGGGCGAGGGCGCCGAGCGATTGCATGTGCAGCTTCGTCTTCCTGGTCGGACGGTCGAAGCGCCTGACCATGAAGTGCCGGCGGCCGTTCTCGGGGAGCAGGCGGGACGGGGGCATCTCGACGCCGGCCGCCGCCGCCATCTGGGCGTAGGCGAACTCGATCGCCCCATAGCCCTGGGGGTCGCCGAGCTCTTCCTTGTCCTTGTTGTTCTCGACCCCGTCGAACTTCAGCAACCAGTGCTCGAATCCGGGCGGCGCCTCGACCTGGCCGGAGCGCACCTCCTTGGTCTCCGGGTTCCAGGCGATCACCGCCTTGGCCCGCGCTCCCCCGGCAGACGTGCCGATGCTGAGGATCTCCCGCATCCCTTTGTCCTCGTGCCCCTCCCGCAGAGAGGCGACGAAGTCTTCCCGGTGGGCGAGGATCTCCGAGGCCAGTTCGACCAGGGCGCCGATCTGGATCTCCTCGGCCCCGCCGGCCTGCGGCCCCTTGGCCGGCTCGTACTCGAGCGCTCCCATGCCGCGCTTGCCGATAAAGCAGAGGCGCTCGATCGCGTCGGCGCTTTCGGGCCGGCGTCCCTGCGACGCCAGCCAGGTGTCGATCAGGGCGTTGCCATATTTGTCCGGCAGTGAGTCCGCCAGCAGGCCGGGCAGGCCCTTGAAGGCCGGGTAGGAAGCGAACGACAGTTCCGGGAACGAGTAGGGCTCGGTCCGCAGCGGCATCGTCAGCGGCGAGACCTGGATCCCGCTGCGGGCGAACTCCGGGTCGTATTGGAAGACCGCTGCCTGCGTCCCCTTCTCGAGTGAGACCGCGCCGATCGTCCGGCCCCAGAGTCGGACGGTGGTGTACTCACTCACGGGCTCTCGTCCGTCTCGCCTGCCCAGCGCCATGGCCTCGGCTGCTCCGTCTCGCCCTTTCGCTGTGACTCGGCAGCCCGCCGGCGCATCCTGCCCTGGATGCGGGCCCGCTCGATCGGGCTGGGGAGGGGCTCGGGTATGAGCTGGTCCAACAGCTCCAAGCGCCCGAACGCACGCAGGATCCGCACCAAGCTGGTGAGTTTGACCTCGCGGCCCGTCTCGATTCTCTCGACGGTGCTCTTCGATACCCCGGCATTGCTCGCCAGCTGTTCCTGGCTGACGTTCTGCTCCAGCCGCGTCCGGGCCAGGCGGGCACCGAGCTCGTCGAGCACCGCCTTGTCGCTATTTTCGTTTTCAATTCTCATAACTCTTCTTATCTGACGAATTACAGCGATATTTAGCCATAACTCTTCAGATAAGCGGAGTTATAAGAATAGCAGCGACAGAACCTGCGAAGGCTATAACTCTTCTTATCTGACGAATTACAGCGATATTTAGCCATAACTCTTCAGATAAGCGGAGTTATAAGACCTCCCCCAAAGGCTATTCGTTGCGGGAAGCTAGTGCCGGAAGTGGCGGTGCTTCGTGAAGACCATCGCGACGCCGGCCTGCTCGCAGGCCTCGATCACCTCGGCGTCTCGTTTGGAGCCGCCGGGCTGGATGACGCTGGTGGTGCCGGCGTCGATTGCCAGCTCAGGGCCGTCGGCGAAGGGGAAGAAGGCGTCGGAGGCCAGGGCTGAGCCGGCTAGGAGCGTGTCGGCCTCCGCGCCGCGGGCCTCGCGGCACTTCTCGACCGCGAGGCGGACGGAGTCGACGCGGCTCATCTGGCCGGCGCCGATGCCGAGGGTGGCGCCGCCCTTGGCGATCACGATCGCGTTGGAGCGGACGCGGCGGCTGACGGTCCAGGCGAAGAGCATGTCCTGCCACTGCTCCTCGCTCGGCTCGTTGCCGGTAACCGCCTCCATGATCTCGCGCGGCTCGGGGTCGCCGTCGCGGTCCTGGATCAGCAGTCCGCCCATCACCCGCTTGACGTCGCGTTCGGTGGGGTCGGGATGGCGGCGCTCCTCCTCGCAGAGGATCCGGATCGCCTCCTTCTGGGTCAGCACATCGAGGGCCCCGTCCTCGTAGCCGGGCGCGCTCAGCACCTCGACGAAGTTCTTGTGCAGCTCCTCGGCCAGCCCCTTGCCGATCGGCCGGTTGACGGCGATCACGCCGCCATAGGCGGAGATCGGGTCGCAGGCCAGCGCCTCCAGGTATGCGTCGAGCGCGTCGGCGCCGATCGCCACCCCGCAGGGGTTGTTGTGCTTGACGATCACGCAGGCCGGCTGCTCGAAGTCGCCGACCAGGCTGCGGGCGGAGTCGAGGTCGAGGACGTTGTTGAAGGACAACGCCCGCCCGTGCAGCTTCGAGCAGCGCGAGAGGATGTGGCTGCGCAGCCCCGACTCGGCGTAGAGCGCCGCCCGCTGGTGCGGGTTCTCGCCGTAGGAGAGGTCGAGCACCTTCTCGTAGGCGACCGCGAGGTGTTCGGGGAAGTCCTCGTACTCCATCGAGAACCAGCGGCTGATCGCGGCGTCATAGCTTGCGGTCTGGGCAAACGCCTCGTTGGCGAGCCAGTGGCGGGTCGCGGCGGAGATCTCGCCGCCGCTCTCTTCCAGCTCTGCGCAGACCGCGTCGTAGGACTCGGGTTTGACGATCACGGCGACGCTCTCGTGGTTCTTGGCCGCCGCCCGGATCATCGTCGGCCCGCCGATGTCGATGTTCTCGATCGCCACGTCGTGGGCGACTTCGTGGCCGGAGACGGTCTGCTCGAAGGGGTAGAGGTTGACGCAGACGATGTCGATCGGCTCGATCCCCTCGCGCTCCAGCGTCGCCATGTGCTCCGGGTCGCCGCGCCGTGCCAGCAGCGCCGCGTGCAGCCGCGGGTGCAGGGTCTTCACCCGGCCGCCGAGGATCTCCTCCTGGCCGGTGAACGCGGAGACGTCGGTCACCTCGAGCCCCGCCTCGCGCAGCGCCGTCGCGGTGCCGCCGGTGGAGAGGATCTCGACCCCGAGCGCCGCCAGCCCCTTGGCGAAGTCGGCCACCCCGGTCTTGTCGGAGACCGAGATCAGCGCCCGCCGCACCCGCAGCTGCCCCTCGCCGAGGCTCTCCTGCTGGGTTTCGGTGGCGTTGTCAGTCATCGATCGCGACCTTGCGCGGGTCGCTGGGGTCGATCCTAACCCTGCCCTCCGCGATCATGCGGATCGCCTCCGGGTAGAGCTGGTGCTCGACGTTGTGGACGGCGGCCTCCAGCACCTGACGTTCGCGCCCGACCGGCACCGGCACCCGTCGCTGGAGAATGACCGGGCCGGTGTCGATTCCCTCGTCGACGAAGTGGACGCTGACGCCGGTCTCCTGCACGCCGGCCTCGAGCGCCTGGCCGATTGCGTCGAGGCCGGGGAAGTCCGGCAGCAGGGCGGGGTGGACGTTGACGATCCGCCCGGCGAAGCGGGCGACGAACGGTTCGGTCAGCAGCTGCATGTAGCCGGCGAGAACCACGAGGCCGGGGCGGTGGGATTCGACCCAGTCGCCCATCGCCGCATCGCGACCCATCCGGTCCGCGTAGGCGTCAGCGGGGAATACCGCGGTGTCGATTCCGACGGTCGCAGCGCGCTCGAGTGCCCTCGCGCCGGGCTTGTCGGAGCCGACCCCGGCCACCTCGACCAGCCCCTGGCCGTGCAGCGCGTCGAGGATCGCCTGCAGGTTGGTGCCGCTGCCCGAGGCGAGGACGACGATCCGGAAGGCGCTCACCCGCGCATCTTGTCGCAAAGCGAACGCAGTTGACCCCGGTATGCGGGGACAACTGCGTGGGGCCGATCGATCAGCTCAATGCCCGGCAGACCGCTCGCGCCTGCGCCTGGGTGATCTCCTTGGAGATCAGCTGCGAGCCCTGGCCGGGGACGATCTGGGAGTTGGCGACGAAGACGACCGAGCGCCTGCCGTCGGCGGTGGCGGCGACGAGGATCCGGTAGCCGGGGAAGGAGCCGGTGTGGCCGTAGACCGTGCCGCAGCCGGTGCGGTAGCGGAAGATCCCCAGCCCGGCGAAGTTCTTGCCCGGGCCCGGAGGCGAGGATGAGCCGAGGTAGAAGGGTCCTTCGACGGTGGAGGTGGCGAGCACGGTCGGCACGTAGCGCCGCACGAAGCGGGCCATGTCGATTGGCGTCGAGACGATCCCACCTGAGGCCCAAGCGCCGGCCGGGTTGATCAGTTCGCTGACGTCCTCGGGCTTTTCGCCCGGCTCGACGTCGTAGCCGTGCATGAAGGGCCGCGGCATCTCGACCGTGCGCGGCAGGCTGCTGTCCCGCATCTTCAGCGCTCCGAAGACGCGTCCCCGCAGGAGCTGCCAGTAGGAGAGTCCGCTCGCCCTTTCCTCGATCAGACCGGCGGCGATGTTGTCGGTGTCGGAGTAGTGGTACCGCGACCCCGGCGCGAACTCGAGAGCCTCGCCGCGGACGAATCGGTCAGCTGCAGGGGGGAGAAGTAGCGGGCCGGGTCAGCGATGAGCTGGTCGACGAAGGTGGGAGCCCTGATGTAGTCGGCGAGGCCGCTGGTGTGCTGCAGCAGCTGGCGCATGGTCACCGCTTCGCCGGCAGGCAGCACGCCGGGGATCTTTTCCGCCAACGTCGTCTCGAGCGAGAGGGCCTCATTGCCGATCAGCTTCGCCGCCAGGTAGGCGTTGAAGCCCTTGGAGACGCTGGCGATGCGGAACGCTTCGAACGGGGTCGGCGGCCGGCGGTTCTTCACGTCGGCGGTGCCGGCCGCGAGGAACTCGGTGTGCCTGCCGCGGTCGATCAGGACCGAGATTCCGGGAGGGCCGGCCGCCGACTCGACGATCGCGGTCAGTTCTTTCTGCAGCTTGGAGTTCGGCGCGCCGCGGAACTTGGCCGAGGCCCCGGGCACGACCAGGAGGCTCGCCGCCACGACCACGCAAGCGGCGACCACCACCGCCTTCAGGCGCTCTCGAATCACGTTTACCCTCCCGCAGGCGCGGCGGCGATCGCCTCGAGGGCGAATTTTCCATCCGCCTCGTCGGGATCGCCGAGCGGGTAGTGCCCACTGAAGCAAGCGTCGCAGTGCTCGCCCGGGTCGCCACCGATCGCCTCGTAGACGCCCGCCATCGAGAGGTAGGCGAGGCTGTCGGCTTCCAGCTCGGCGGCGATCTCGTCGATCGAGCGCTTGTGGGCGATCATCTCCTCGCGGGTCGACATGTCGACGCCGTAGTGGCAGGGGTTGCGGATCGGCGGCGCCGAGATCCGCAGGTGGACCTCCTTGGCGCCCGCGTCGCGCAGCATGCCGACGATTTGGCGGGTGGTGTTGCCGCGGACGATCGAGTCGTCGACGACGACCAACCGCTGGCCGGCGACGATCTCCGGCAGCGGGTTGAACTTCAGCCGCAGGCCGTGTTTGCGCAGCTCCTGGCCGGGCTGGATGAAGGTCCGCGCCACGTAGCGGTTCTTGATCAGGCCGTCGTCGCGCGGCAGCCCGGAGGCGCGGGCGAAACCGGCGGCGGCCGGGTTGCCGGAGTCCGGCACGGCGATCACCAGGTCGGCCTCGACCGGCGCCTCGCGCCAGAGGATCTCGCCCATCCGCCCGCGCGACTGCTGCAGGACCTTGCCCTCGAGGCGGCTGTCGGGGCGGGAGAAGTAGATGTGCTCGAAGACGCAGCTTGCCCGCCGCTCGGCCTTCACCACCTGTCGCGTCTCCAGCCCGCGCTCGGTCAGCGAGACCATCTCGCCGGGGTGAACTTCGCGCATAAGTTCGGCGCCGATGATGTCGAAGGCGCAGCTCTCCGAGGCGACGACGAAGCGGTCGTCGAGCCGGCCGAGGCTGAGCGGCCGGATCCCGTGCGGGTCGCGGAAGGCGACGATCGCCCGCTTGGTCATCACCACGGTCGAATAGGCGCCCTGCAGCCGCGGCATCACGTCGGCAACGGCGTCCTCGATCATCTTGCCGTCGTGGGAGGAGAGCAGCGCCGCCATGATCTCCGAGTCGGAGGTGCCGCGAAAGTGCAGACCCTTCTCCTTCAGTTCCCCCCAGAGGTCGACCGCGTTGGTGAGGTTGCCGTTGTGGGCGAGGGCGACCTCGCGGCCGTCGTCGCGCCAGACCGGCTGCGCGTTCTCCCAGGAGCCACCGCCGGTGGTCGAGTAGCGGACGTGACCGATCGCCATATCGCCCTCCAACGCCCGCAGCTTCTCCTCGTCGAAGACCTGGGAGACCAGCCCCGAGTCCCGCATCGTGGTGATCATCCCGCCCTCGCAGGTGGCGATCCCGGCCGACTCCTGGCCGCGGTGCTGCAACGCGTAGAGCGAGAAATAGGCCAGGCGCGAGACGTCGTGTCCGGGTGCGTATACGCCGAAGACGCCGCATTCATCACGCGGCCCCTCGCGATCGATGCTGAACCCCTTCTCGGGAGTCAAAAGCGCGTATTCCTCGCTGGCGATTGAAGACGGACGCGCAGGCAGACAAGACAGCCTGCCTACCCGCGGAGGGTACCAGCGCCCTCGGGCACGCCGCGGATGCGGCGAGCCCTTAGACCTTCGACCCTGCGGTGAGGCTGTCGCCGCTCTCCGGGTCGAAGAGGTGCAGCTTCGAGGTGTCGGCCCAGAGCTGGGCGGTCTCGCGGCGCTTGACCTTGCTGGTCGGGTCGAGGCGGGCGACGATCTGCTCGTGGCCCTCGCGGATTTCGCCGGCGCCGGTTTCCTCGAGGCTCTCTTCGACGATGTCGGCGAGCTGGTCTGACTGGACGCCCTCGGACTCGATGTGGAAGTGGGCGAAGAGGTCGGAGCCGAGCGACTCGACCAGGTCGATCTCGGCCTCGAAGATGATCCCACGCTCCTCCTTGAGGTCGCCGATCACCTCGACGTCCTCGAAGTTCTCCGGCCGCAGGCCGACGATTACCTGGCCGTCCTTGACATCGACGTCGCCGAGATCGACCTCGCCGATCGGCAGCGCCAGCTTCCCGCCCTTGATCTCGCCCGGCATGAAGTTCATCGCCGGCGAGCCGATGAAGCCGGCGACGAAGAGGTTGACCGGAGTGTCGTAGAGCTCTGCCGGCGTCCCGACCTGCTGCAGGACGCCCGCCCGCATCACCGCCACCCGGTCGCCGAGGGTCATCGCCTCGGTCTGGTCGTGGGTGACGTAGACGGTCGTCGTCTCCAGCTTCGACTGCAGTCGCGCCACCTCGGTCCGCATCTGCACCCGCAGCTTCGCGTCGAGGTTGGAGAGCGGCTCGTCCATCAGGAAGGCCTTCGGGTCGCGGACGATCGCCCGGCCCATCGCCACCCGCTGGCGCTGGCCGCCGGAGAGGTTCGCGGGCCGGCGGTCGAGGTGCTGCTCGAGGTCGAGCGTCCGCGCGGCCTCCTCGACCTTCTCGTCGATCTCGCTCTTGTCGGCACCGGCCAGCTTCAGCGCGAAGCCCATGTTCTGGCGCACGGTCATGTGCGGGTAGAGCGCGTAGTTCTGGAAGACCATCGCGATGTCGCGGTCCTTCGGCGAGCGGTCGTTGACGGTCTCGCCGTCGATCTTCAGCTCGCCGCTGGAGATGTCCTCCAGCCCCGCGATCATCCGCAGCGCCGTCGACTTGCCGCAGCCCGAGGGCCCGACGAGGATCATGAACTCCCCGTCCTGGATGTCGAGGTTCATGTCTTTGACGGCTTCGAAACCGTCGGCAAACGTCTTGGTGACTCCGTCGAGGACTATCTCTGACATCGGTTGGCTCCTTTATCCCTTGACGGCGCCGGCGGTTAGCCCGGCGACGATCCGGCGCTGGAAGATGAGGACGAAGACGATGATCGGCACCGTTACGACAACCGCGGCGGCGGCGATCGAGCCGGTCGGCGCGGTGAACGAGGATTCGCCGGTGAAGAAGGCGAGGGCGGCGGGAACGGTCCGCGAGGCATCCGAGCTGGTCAGCGAGATCGCGAAGAGGAAGTCGTTCCAGCAGAAGATGAAGACGAGGATCGCGGCGGTGAAGACGCCCGGCGCCGCCAGCGGCACGATCACCTTGGTGAACGCCTGGAACGGCGTCGCGCCGTCAACCTGGGCCGCCTGCTCGAGGTCCCAGGGGATCTCCCGGAAGAAGGCGACGAGGACGTAGATCGCCAGCGGCAGAGAGAAGGTGAGGTAGGGGATGATCAGCCCGAGCCAGGTGTCGTAGAGGTGCAGCGCCCGCCACATGTCGAACAGCGGCCCGACGGTGGAGATCGGCGGGAACATCGCGATCGCCAGCGCCCCGGCGAGGATCAACCGCTTGCCGGGGAATTCGAGTCGGGCGATCGCGTAGGCGGCGAAGGAGGCGAGGACGATCGAGATCACGGTCGTGATCAGCGCGATCCCGATCGAGTTGATCAGCGGTTTGATGAACGGGCTGCCGTCGATCCCGCCTTCGAACAGGCTCTTGTAGTTGTCGAAGGAGACGCTGGAGGGGATGAAGCGCTGGTCGGTGAGGGCGTCCGGCGGCTTCAGCGAGATCGAGATCAGCCAGAGGACGGGGATCAGGGCAAAGATCACCACGAGGAAGATGGCGATGCTCCAGAGGGCGTAGTCGCGGCCGTTGCGTTCCATCTCAGCCTCCCGGCCGGCCTTCGTCGAGTTTGGTCCCAAAGCCGCGCACGAAGACGAACGCGATCAGGAAGACGCAGAGGAAGATCAGCACCGAGACCGCCGAGCCGAGGCCGAGGTTGAGGCGCGAGATCAGCTGGTTGTAGCCGAGGATCGAGACCGATTCGGTGTCCAGCGCACCGCGGGTCATGATGAAGATCGTGTCGAAGACGCGGAAGGCGTCGAGGGTGCGGAACAGCAGCGCGACGAGGATCGCCGGCTTCATCAGCGGCAGCGTGATCCGCGTGAACCGCTGCCAGGCGCTGGCGCCGTCGACCCGCGCCGCCTCGTAGAGCTGGTCGTCGATCGTCACCAGCCCGGCCAGCAGCAGCAGCGCCATGAACGGCGTCGTCTTCCAGACCTCGGCGAGGATGATCACCGCAAAGGAGCTGAAGCGGCCGCCGAACCAGTCCATGTTGTCGGCGATCAGCGGCAGGTTGTTGACGAACCCGGTTTCCGGCGCGAAGGCGAACTGCCAGGCGAAGGCGGCGACCACGGTGATGATCCCGTAGGGGATCAGGACCGAGGTGCGGACGACGCCGCGGCCGAAGATCGCTTTGAACATCACCAGGGCGATCGCCATCCCCAGCACCAGCTCGATCGAGACCGAGACGACCATGATGAAGACGGTGTTGAAGATGTCCGTCCACCAGAGGTGCGAAGTGAGCACGGTGGAGTAGTTACTGAGGCCGGCAAAGCTGTTTTCGTCGGGGAAGCGGAGGTCGACGTTCTGCAGCGAGAGGACGACGGCATAGGCGATCGGGTAGGCGGTGACGAGCAGCATCGCCAGCACCGCCGGCGCGCAGAGCATCCAGGCGAGTTTGCGCTCCGAGCGGGTGCGCGAGGAGGTCTTGGCCGGGGTCGCGCTCTTCGCCTCCATCAGAGCAGCCCTTCCCGGTTGACCGCGTCTTCGAGGTTGGACTTCAGTTCGTCGTAGACCGATTCGGTGTCTTCGGGGTCGATCTTTTCCGGCGGGTGCAGGGCGCGCTGGACCGCCAGCGAGACGTCCTGGTAGGCGGGGGTGGTCGGCCGCGGGCCGGAGGCTTCGATCGATTCCTTGACCAGCTGGGCGAAGCCGGGGTAGGCGGTGGTCACGACTTTGTCCCCGTAGAGGTCGGAGCGCGAGGGCGGCAGCCCGTCGAGTTCGACCGCGGTCTTCTGGCTCTTGTCGTTGGCCAGGCAGGCGGCCGCTTCAAAGGCGACGTCCTTGTTCTCGGAGAAGGAGCTGACCGCGAGGTTGAAGCCGCCCAGCGGCGGTTTGCTCGGCTTGCCCGCGTCGACCCGCGGGAAGCGCGCGTAGCCCATGTTCTTGCCGATTTCCGGCGCTTCTGCCTGGGCGCTCGCGTAGGCGAAGGTGTAGTTCGTCATGAAGGCCGATTCGCCGCCCTCGAAGGCGAGCCGGGCGCTGTCCTCGTCGGAGGTCGAGAGGCTCGGCGGCGCGGCGCTGCCGTTGGCGAGCTTGCCGATCACCTGCAACGCCTTTTCGGTCGGACCCTGTTCGAGGTCGACTTCTTCGGGGCCGGAGAGGATTTCGGTGCCGGCGCTCTCGATCAGCGCGTTGACGAAGACCATGTAGCCCTCGTAGCGGTTGGCCTGGACCTGGATCGTCCCCGCTTCCTTCAGCCCTTCGGCCACCTCGATCATTTCGTCCCAGGTTTTCGGCGGCTGCTTGACCAGGTCTTTGCGGTACCAGAGCAGCTGGGTGTTGGTGTTGAACGGCGCCGCGTAGAGCTTGTGTTCGAAAGAGGCGGTCTCGATCACGTTGGGGAAGACCTTTTCCGTGACCTGCTGCTTCAGCGGCCCGGTCCACGGTTCGACCCAGCCGGCGTTGGCGAACTCGCCGGTCCAGATCACGTCCATGCCGACGATGTCGATCGAAGAGTCTTCGGCGCCGAGCCGGCGGACCAGCTGTTCGCGCTGCTGGCTGGCGTCGGTGGGGAGGAATTCCGGCGTGATCGTGTACTTGCCGTTTGATTCTTCCGAGCACCGTTTCGAGACTTCTTCGATCGTCCCGCCCGGCTGGATCGCGACGAAGAAGGTGAGGTCGGCCGGTCCGTTTTCGTCGGAGGAGCCGCCGCAGGCGGCAAGGCCGAAGGCGGCCAGCGAAAGGGCCGCGAGACCGATCAGGGTTCGCGCCGTCCGGCTCGATGTCAAGGTCGCTCCTCCATCCTCCACCCCTTCCCAAGGGGTGCAATGAAGAATCTGCCCGCGAGGCGTCTTGTCTAAACGTCGGCGAGGACCGCTTCCAGCGCCCGGTGCAGTCCGGCGACAGCGGAGTCGAGCGGCGCCTGGTCGCCAGCGGCGCGGGCGCGGATCAGCGCCCCCTCGATCGTCGAGACGACGAGGCCGGCGAAGGACTCGGCGTCCTTCTCGCCCACCCCTTCGTCACCGAGGGCGGCGGCGATCGGCGCTTCCCAGCTCTGGAAGGCCGCGGTGGCAGCGGCGGCGAGCGCCGGGTCCTCGGGCCGGGCCAGGGCGGCGGCGGCGACCGGGCAGCCGAGGCGCTCGGGGTGGTCCTTGACCCGGCGGCGGAACATCTCGCCGAAGGTGCTGAGCGTCTCGGCGAGGCCGAGCTCGGCGAGCGAGCTTTCGATCGCGGCGCGGATCTCACGCCCCTCGAGTTCCGCCGCCTCGATCGCCAGCTGGCTCTTGCCGCCGGGGAAGTGGTGGTAGATCGAGCCACGGGGAGCCTTGCCGCGCTCGGCGACGTCGCGCAGCTCCATCCCGGCGTAGCCCTTCTCGGCGAGCAGGCGGCGGGCGCCGTTCAGGAGCCGGTCGCGACCGTCCCGGCGGGTCGGTTCGATCGCTTCCGCATCGGCGAGTCGCGTTATGCCCACGGTCATAGTATAGTCGCCGCCACGATGTATGACCGCGGGCATAAAGCGACCGTCTTCATCGCCTGCACCGGCGCCTTCCTCGCCTTCCTCGACGCGACGATCGTCAACATTGCCTTCCCGGACATCGCCTCCTCGTTCCCAGGGGCGAGCCGCGGCCTGCTCTCCTGGGTGCTCGACGGCTACTTCGTCGTCATTGCGGCGCTGCTGGTGCCGATGGGCGGGCTCGCCGACCGCTTCGGCCACAAACGCGTCTTCCTCGCCGGCGTTGCGGGATTCACCGCCGCCAGCCTGCTCTGCGCGATCGCCCCCTCGCTGGAGATGCTGATCGCCTTCCGCGTCCTGCAGGGAGTGGGGGCGGCGGCGATCGCGCCGACCTCGCTGGCGATCGTCCTCGACAGCTTCCCGTCCGAGAAGCGCGCCGCCGGGGTCGGCCTCTGGGGCGCTGCCGCTGCGGCGGCGGCGGCGACCGGCCCGACCCTCGGCGGCGCCCTGGTCGAGCTCTCCGACTGGCGCCTGGTCTTCCTCGTCAACCTGCCCCTCGGCCTCGCGGTCGTGCTTGCCGGCCGCCGCCTCCTACCCGAGCGGCCGGTCACCGACAGCCGCCTGCCCGATCTGCCGGGGGCGCTGGCGCTGGCCCTCGGGCTGGCGGCGATCACCCTCGGCATCGTCGAGGGCAACGACTGGGGCTGGACCTCGGTCGCCGTCCTCGCCTGCTTCGCCGGCGGCGCGATCCTGCTCGCCGTCGTCGTCGCTCGCAGCCTCCGGCACCCGCGCCCGATCGTCGAGCCCGCCCTCTTCGCCCACCGCTCGTTCACGGTCGGCAACCTCGGCACCCTGCTCTTCGCCGCCGCCTTCTTCTCGCTGATCCTCGGCAACGTCCTCTTCCTCACCTCGATCTGGGGCTACACCGTCCTCCAGGCGGGGGCGGCGACGCTGCCGGGACCGGCGCTCTCGACCGTGGTCGCCGGGCCGGCCGGGCGCCTCGCCGACCGTTTCGGCCACCGCGCCGTGATCGTCCCGGGGACCATCGTCTTCGCCGCCGGGGTGATGGTGCTGCGCTCGGCCGGCGCCGAACCCGACTGGCTCGGCCTCTGGCTGCCCGGCGCGATCCTCACCGGGATCGGCATCGGCCTCGCCTTCCCGACCCTCGGCTCGGCCGCCGTCCGCGACGTCGCCGACGACCGCTTCGCCACCGCCAGCGCCGTCAACGCCGCCTTCCGCCAGGTCGGCGCCGTCCTCGGCACCGCGATCCTCGTAGCGATCGTCGGCGAACCCCTCGGTCTCGCCGAAGCGCTGCGCATCTCTAACAGCGCCTACCTCTTCTCGGTCCTCGCCGCGCTCGCCTCAGGCGCCGTCGTGCTCGGCCTGCGCCGGCAGCGAGCGCCAGGCGCTCTCGGCGTCGGCGAGGGTGACGGTGAGGCTGCGGTCTCCGGCGGCGATCTCGACCGCCTCGCCCCCGACCTGGCCGAGCAGGGTCGCGCCTAGCTCCTCCAGCGTCGCCCGCTCGCCGCTGACGAGGAAGCCGCCGGGGCCCTCGCCGAAGAGGGACTCCTCGGGGCTGCAGCCGCGCTCGCGCAGGTGCTGGAGGTCGACGCGGCAGCCGTGGCCGCCGGCGATCGCCGACTCGGCCAGGGCACAGGCGAGGCCGCCGTCGGAGACGTCGTGGGCGGAGGCGAGGCGACCGGCGCGGACGGCGTCGCGGACGGTCGCGCAGGCGGCGACGACCGCGGGGATCTCCGGTGTCGGCAGGCCCATCGCGAGCTCGCCTCGCTGCTTGGCCAGCTCGGAGCCGGCGAGGTTCGGTTCGAACGGCCCGATCAATCCGATCGCGTCGCCCTCGCGGGCGAAGGCGCCGCCGGCGACCTGGGCCGGGTCGGGCAGCTCGCCGACCATCGCCACCACCGGGGTCGGGTAGATCGGCCCGTCGGGCCCCTCGTTGTAGAGGGAGACATTGCCGCCGACGACCGGGACGCCGAGCGCGTTGCAGGCATCGGCCAGGCCGCTGACCGCGCGGTCGAGCTGCCAGGCGCCGGTCGGCTTCTCCGGGTTGCCGAAGTTGAGGCAGTTGGTCAGGCCCAGCGGCTCGGCGCCGACGCAGGCGAGGTTCTGGGCGCACTCGAGCACCGCCTCGATCGTCCCCTCGTAGGGGTCGCAGGCGACGCGGCGGCCGTTGCCGTCGATCGAGACCGCGATCGCGTTGCCGGCCTCGGGCAGCTGCAGGACCGCGGCATCGGCCTGCTCGGGCCGGCGCACGGTGCGTGAGCCGACGATCGAGTCGTACTGCTCGAAGGCCCAGCGCTTGGAGGCGATGCTCGGCGCCGAGAGCAGCGCCAGCAGCTCCTGCTCCGACGAGGCCCCGGCGGGAAGCGTCGCGCGGTTGCCGTAGATCCAGCCCTCCGGCTCGGCCGGTTCGAGGTCGTAGAGCGGGCAGCCGTCGACCAAGGCCTCGACCGGCATCTCGCCGACGACCTCGTCGCCGCGGAGGATCCGGATCTGGCCGCCGTCGGTGACGGTGCCGATCACGGCCGATCCCGTCTGCCACTTCTCGCAGATCGCCCGCACCTCGTCCACCCGCGCCGGCTCGACCACCGCCAGCATCCGCTCCTGCGACTCGGAGACCATGATCTCGAAGGGCTCCATGTCGGCCTCGCGCAGCGGCACCGCGGCGACGTCGATGTCGATCCCGACCCCGCCGGCGCTCGCCATCTCCCCGGCAGATGAAGTGAGGCCCGCAGCGCCGAGGTCTTGCAGCGAGACGAGCAGCCCCTTCTCCAGCAGCTCGAGGCAGCACTCGAGCAGCTTCGACTCCTCGAAGGGGTCGCCGATCTGCACCGTCGGCCGCTTCGCCTCGTCGCCCTCGCCGAGCTCGGCCGAGGCCAGCACCGAGGCGCCGCCGATCCCATCGCGCCCGGTCGAGGCGCCCATCAGGACGATCGAATTGCCCGGCCCAGCGGCGGCCGCGCGGATCATGTCCTTGGTCTTGGCGAAGCCGATGCACATCGCGTTGACCAGGCAGTTGTGCTCGTAGGGCTCCTCGAAGTAGATCTCGCCGCCGACCGTCGCTACCCCGATCGAGTTGCCGTAGTGGCCGATCCCGCGCACCGCGCCGTCGAGCAGGTGGCGCGAGCGGACCGAGTCGAGCTCGCCGAAGCGGAGGCTGTCGAGGAGCGCGATCGGCCGCGCCCCGATCGCGAAGACGTCGCGCATGATGCCGCCGACGCCGGTGGCCGCGCCCTGGAACGGTTCGACCGCGCTCGGGTGGTTGTGGGACTCGACCTTGAAGGCGACCGCGTAGCCGTTGCCGACGTCGACGGCGCCGGCGTTCTCGCCCGGCCCCATCACCACCCGCTCGCCCTCGGTCGGCAGCCGGCGCAGCAGCTTGCGCGAGTGCTTGTAGGCGCAGTGCTCGGACCAGAGGAGGCTGAACATCGCCAGCTCGACGTCGTTCGGCTCGCGCCCGAGCTTCTCGACGATCAGCTCGTACTCGGAGTCGGTGAGGCCGAGCTCGCGGTATTTGGGAGTGCCGACCGTCATCCGCGAGGCGCCTTAGTGGACTCCTGGTTCACAAAGGCGCCTCGACCCACCCGATCGAAGACGCGCAGGCCGTCCGTGGAACCGGTGAGCGGGTCGACCGCGTGCTCGGGGTGGGGCATCAGGCCGAGGACGTTGCCGCGCTCGTTGGTCACCCCGGCGATGTCGCGGACCGAGCCGTTGGAGTTGTGGCCGTCGGCGTAGCGGTAGGCGATCTGCCCGTTGGCCTCGAGCCGGTCGAGCATCTCCTCTGGCGCGTAGTACCGGCCTTCGCCGTGCTTGGCCGGGATCGAGAGCCGTGCCCCCGTCCCCTCCTCGACAAGCTCGACCTGGTGGCAGCGGAAGCGCAGCTCGACGTTTCGCAGCAGCGCTCCGGGCAGCAGACCCGCCTCGCAGAGGACCTGGAAGCCGTTGCAGATGCCGATCACCGGCGCTCCGCCCGCGGCCGCCTCGGCGACCGCCTCCATCGCCGGGGAGAATCGCGCTATTGCGCCCGCCCGCAGGTAGTCGCCGTAGGAGAACCCGCCAGGGACGACGACGCCGTCGACGCCGTCAAGGTCGCGACTTTCGTGCCAGACGAGCCGCGCCCCGTCGCCGTGGATCTCGCAGGCCCGCAGCGCGTCCCGCTCGTCGCAGGAACCAGGGAACTGGAGGACGCCCCAGATCACAGAGTCTGGATCTCGTAGTCCTCGATCAGCGTGTTGGCGAGCAGCTTCTCGCAGAGCTCGGCCAGCCGCTCCGGGCTCTCGGCCTCGAGCTCGACCATCCGCCCGACGTGGACGTGCTCGATGCCCTCGAATCCGAGCGCCGGCAGCGCCCGCTCGACCGCCTTGCCCTGAGGGTCGAGGATGCCCTCCTTGGGACGGATCAGCACGCGCGCCTTCACGGGGGCCAATCTAACGGTCGCGCCGGTTGGGCCGTCGCCGGAAAACGCGGTCGTTGCTCAGAACGACTCGCCGCTGATCCGCTCGTAGGCCTCGACGTATTTGGCCCGGGTCTGCTCGACCACATCGGCCGGCAGCTCGGGCGCCGGCGGCTTCTTGTCCCAGCCGGTCTCGGAGGCCCAGTCGCGGACGAACTGCTTGTCGAAGGAGGGAGGGGTGACGCCCGGCTGGTAGCTGGCGGCGGGCCAGAAGCGGGAGGAGTCCGGGGTCAGGACCTCGTCGCCGAGGACGACCTCGGCCCCGGCGTGGCGGCCGAACTCGAACTTGGTGTCGGCGAGGATGATTCCCCGCGAGGCGGCGTGCTGGGAGCCGCGCTTGTAGACCTCGATCGAGACCCGCCGCAGCTCTTCCAGCAGCGCCCGGTCACCGACGATCTCGGCGGCGCGGTCGAAGTCGACGTTCTCGTCGTGGTCGCCGATCTCGGCCTTGGTCGAAGGGGTGAAGATCGGCTCCGGCAGCTGGTCGGACTCGACCAGGCCCGACGGGAAGCTCGATCCCGCAGACGCTGCCGCCCTCCTGGTATTCCTTCCAGCCCGAGCCGGAGAGGTAGCCGCGGACGACGCACTCGACCGGGTACATCTCCAGCTTCCGCACCCGCATCGCCCGTTCGGCGACCTCCTCGGGCACGTCCTCGGAGATGAAGTGGTTGGGGACGATGTCCTCGGTCAGCCCGAACCAGAAGACCGACATCCGGTTCAGCACCTTGCCCTTGTCGGGGATCGGCGTCGGCATCACCACGTCGTAGGTGGAGATGCGGTCGGAGGCGACCATCAGCAGGTCGTCCTCCCACTCGTAGATCTCGCGCACCTTCCCGGAGGAGAGGAGCTTCAGCTCGTCGACGCTCGGCATCGGCGCGATGCTAACCACCTCCCAGGCTGAAAGTTCTCCGAGCGGTGTGGGACGCAGCTCACACCCGGGCTTTACCGGCCTCTGCGATGCTGCCTTCGTGGCCTTCCCGCCTGAAGTCGAGCGCAGTCCCCTGGCCCAGACCCTGCGCTGGGCCTTTCGGCCGATCCCCTTCATGGAGGAGTCCCGCCGCCGCTACGGCGACTCCTTCGGCGTCCGCTTCCTCGGCTTCGAGCGGCCGATGGTGCTGATCTCCGACCCCGAGGCGATCAAAGCGCTCTACCGCGAGCCCAGCCACGGTCTGCCGCCGGGCCGCAACCTGATCCTCGAGCCGATCGTCGGCTCGAAATCGCTGCTGATCCAGGAGGGCGCCGAACATCTCAGCCGCCGCCGGCTGATGCTGCCGCCCTTCCACGGCGAGCGGATGCGCTCCTACGAGGAGACGATGAACGAGATCGTCGAGGCGGAGATCGACTCCTGGCCGCTGAACTCCGAGTTCCCGATCCACGCGCGGATGCAGGCGGTGACCCTGGAGATCATCCTCCGCGTCGTCTTCGGCGTCTCCAGCGGGCCGCGGCTCGACCGCCTGCGGGGGATGCTCTCGACCGTCCTGCAGGAAACGGCGTCGCCGGGACGGCAGGTGCTCGGGCTGGCGCTGCAGCGCTTCGGCGGCCGCGGCATGTTCGCCCGCTTCGAGACCCAGCTGCGCGAAGTCGACGACCTGCTCCTCGCCGAGATCGCCGAGCACCGCGAGCGGCCGGACCTGGCGGAGCGCGAGGACATCCTCTCGATGCTGATGCAGGCCGAGTTCGAGGACGGCACGCGGATGGAGGACCGCGAGCTGCGCGACCAGCTGATGACGCTGCTGCTGGCCGGGCACGAGACGACCGCGACCGCGCTGGCCTGGACCTTCGACCTGCTGCTGCGCCACCCGGCGGTGCTGGGAGCGCTGCGCGACTCGCTCGAGGCGGGCGAGGAGGACTACCTGCGGGCGACGATCTCCGAGTCGCTGCGGCTGCGGCCGGTGATCCCGCTGGCCGGCCGCCGGCTCTCGAAGGAGCTGGTCGCCGACGGTCTGACCCTCCCCGAGGGGACCGACGTGACCCCGGCGATCTGGCTCACCCACACCCGGCCCGACGTCTATCCCGAGCCGTTCGCCTTCAAGCCGGAGCGCTTCCTCGAGGACGGCCCCGACACCTACGCCTGGATCCCCTTCGGCGGCAGCGTCCGCCGCTGCATCGGCGCCACCTTCGCCGAGTTCGAGATGCGGGTCGTCCTGCGCGAGGTCCTCACCCGCTGCGAGCTCCACAAGGCCAGCCCCATGCCCGAGCGCACCGGCCGCCGCAACATCACCCTCTCGCCGCGCGATGGCACCCCGGTAGTCGTCACTGACCGCCAACCGGCACGCGAGCCGGTCGCCGTCTGACAAAACATTTCAGAGGCGTTTTGTCTACACTCCATCTCCATGGAGGCACTTCTGGAGAAGGAGGGGGACGTGGAGAGCTGGAACGACGAGCGGATGGACGAACTGAGCCGGCGGATGGACGCAGGGTTTGAGAAAGCGGCGACCAAGGCAGAAATGAATCAGCGTTTCGGCGAGGCAGATCGGCGATTCGATGAGATGGGCCAGAGATTCGATGAGAGTGCTGCCCGATCCGAGCGTTTCGAATCGAAAGTCGGTACCGAATTCCACAGGTTCACGGATCGGCTCGACAAACTGTTCTATCTCCAGCTCGCGTTCATGACCAGCCTTGCTGTCGGGCTACTCACGCACGCCATATAGGCGGGCTCAGCCGCCGGACTTGGCGGGGGAGTGCGGATGCTCCCTCGCCCACCTGGCGATCGCGCCGGAGCCGGAGATCACCTCGCCGTCGTCGAGGACGAGGATCGGCACCTCGTTGGTGCCGCTGAGCCGCTTGATCTCGGCCCGCTCCTTATCGCGGCCGCCCCAGGTCCAGGGCATCAGCCGGTAGCCGCCGACAGTCTTGATCTCGTACTCGTAACCGGCCGAGTCGAGCGCCTTGCCGGCTTTCGCGCAGGGATGGGCAAAGCCCGGCCCCGTTTTCTTCTGTCCGCAGGTGTAGAGGATCACCTGACCGACCTTACCGCAGCGCTTTCAGCCGCTCGAAGATCTCGGGGACGTGGGTGAGGTAGGCGTTGTAGTCGAAGACCGCGTCGAGATCGAGGTCCGGGGCTGCCTCGGCGAGGAGGTCGCGGAACTCGGTGCGGGTGTCCCAGGCGCGCTGGGCGTTCTCCTGGACGACGCGGTAGGCGTCGTCGCGGGTCATCCCGGACTCGACCAGGGCGGTGAGTGCGCGCTGGCTGAAGAGGGCGCCGTAGGTGAGGCCGAGGTTCTCGCGCATCCGCTCCTCGTTGATCCGCATCCCGGAGGCGACGCCGGTCGCGAGGGACTGCATGTAGTCGAGGGCGATCGTCGCGTCGGGCAGGATCACCCGCTCGGCGCCGGAGTGGGAGATGTCGCGCTCGTGCCAGAGGGCGACGTTCTCGGTCCCCGCCTGCGAGTAGCCGCGCAGGACCCGGGCGAGGCCGGTGATCCGCTCGGTGCGGATCGGGTTGCGCTTGTGGGGCATCGCCGAGGAGCCCTTCTGGCCGGCGGCGAACGGCTCTTCGACCTCGCGCACCTCGGTTTTCTGCAGGTTGCGCACCTCGGTCGCGAAGCGCTCTAGGCCGGCGCCGGCGATCGCGATCGCCGCCAGCAGCACCGCGTGGCGGTCGCGGGGGATGACCTGGGTCGCGACGTCCTCGCGCTGCAGGCCGAGCTTCTCCATCACCCGCGCCTCGACCGCAGGCGGGATCGAGGCGTAGGTGCCGACCGCGCCGGAGAGCTTGCCGAAGCGCAGCTGCGCGAAGGCGTCTTCGAGCCGCTCGCAGGTTGCGGTCGGCCTCGAAGGCGAAGCCGGCGAGGCGCAGGCCGAAGCTGGTCGGCTCGGCGTGGACGCCGTGGGTGCGGCCGACGCAGAGGGTGTCGCGGTGCTCGAGCGCCCGCTCACCAGCGCGTCGCGGTAGTCGCGGGCGCTGCGGACGACGATCTCGCCCGCCCGCCCCAGCTGCAGCGCCAGCGCCGTGTCGAGCACGTCGGAGGAGGTGAGGCCGTAGTGGATCCAGCGGCCGTGCTCGCCGACCGACGCCGCGACGACGTCGACGAAGGCGGCGACGTCGTGGTCGGTGACCTTCTCGCGCTCGTCGACCGCCTCGACCGTGAAGGCCGCCCGCTCGCGCGCCTCGCGCGCGGCGTCCTCGGGGACGACGCCCTCCGCCGCCCAGGCTTCGGTCGCCGCCAGCTCGACTTCGAGCCAGCTCTCCAGCTTCGCCTGCGGGGTCCAGACGGCCCCGATCTCGGGACGGGTGTAGCGGGGGATCACGCGTTGATTATCCGCGCGGCGAGCACGCCGGCGTTTTTCGCCCCGTCGATCGCCACGCAGGCGACCGGGATCCCGGGCGGCATCTGCACCGCCGAGAGCAGGGCGTCGAGCCCGCCGAGGCTCTTGCCGAGGATCGGCACGCCGATCACCGGCAGGTCGGTGTGGGCCGCCGCGACACCGGGCAGCGCCGCCGACATCCCGGCCCCGGCGATGATCACCTTGAGGCCGCGCATCCGCGCGTTCTGGCAGTACTCGCGGACCAGCTCGGGGTCGCGGTGGGCGCTCATCACCCGCACCTCGTAGCGGATGCCCGCTTCCTCCAGGGCTTTGCCCGCCGGCTGCATCTTCGGCTTGTCGTTCTTCGAGCCCATGATGATCCCGACGTGCGGCTCGTCGACGTCGATTTCCTCGAACGCTTCCTCCACCGCCGGCATCGTCGCCGTCTCGGTCGGGTCGGCCGGTGCGCTCGGCGCGGTCGTTCCGGTCGGCTGGGGTTCCTCTGAGATCTCGCTCATCTCGTTCCTCTCTCGGTTAGCTGGGGACCCGCTGGACGGCGCGGGCGGCGATGTCGGTGCGGACCTGCATTCCCTCGAAGGCGATCCGGCCGGCGGCATCGTATGCGCGATCGCGCGCCTCGGCCGGGCTCGCACCGAGGCCCGTCACGTTCAGTACCCGCCCACCGGCCGTGACTATCTCACCGTCGTGCTCGGCGGTGCCGGCGTGGGTCACCTCGGCGATCGCCGCCGCCTCGGCCAGGCCTTGGATCACGTTGCCCTTGGAAGAGGACTCGGGATAGCCGGCGGAGGCAAGGACGACGGTCACCGCCCAGTTGTCGTCGAACTCGGCCGAGACGCCGGCGAGGCCGCCCGGCTCGCGCGCGGCGAGGAAGAGGTCGGCGATGTCGGAGCGCAGCCGCGGCAGCACCGCCTGGGTCTCGGGATCGCCGAAGCGGGCGTTGAACTCGAGCACCTTCGGGCCGCCGCCGCCGATCATCAGCCCGGCGTAGAGGACGCCGTGGAAGGGGACGCCGCGGGCGGCCATCGTCGCGACGACCGGGCGGTGGACAAGCTCGACGATCTCCTCGACCTCGGCGGGGCCGAAGCCGGGGACCGGGGAGTAGCTGCCCATGCCGCCGGTGTTGGGCCCGAGGTCGCCGTCGAAGATCCGCTTGTAGTCCTGGGCAGGGGCGAGCGGGACGACGTTCTCGCCGTCGCAGATCGCCAGCAGCGAGAGCTCCTCGCCCTCGAGGAACTCCTCGAGCACCACGGTGGTCGAGCCGAAGCGCTGCTCGGTGAAGAAGACGTCGACCGCGTCGCGCGCCTCGTCCTCCGTCTGGCAGATGATCACGCCCTTGCCCGCCGCCAGCCCGTCGGCCTTCAGCACGGTCGGGATAGGAAGTCGAGGCGAGCTGCTCCAGCGCCTCCTCGCGGCTGCGCAGCAGCGCGTAGTCGGCGGTCGGGACCCCGGCCTCCTCCATCAGCTCCTTGGCGAAAGCCTTCGAACCCTCCAGCTCGGCCGCAGCTTTGGTCGGGCCGAAGGCGGCGATCCCGGCCGCCTCGAGCGCATCGACGGCGCCGGCGACCAGCCCCGCCTCGGGACCGACCACCGCCAGGTCGACCCCGTTCAGCTGAGCCGCCGCGACGATCGCCGCGGCATCGTCGGCGGCGACCTCCGGAAGGCACTCGGCATCGGCCGCGATCCCAGCATTGCCGGGCGCGCAGAGCACCTCCTCCACCTGCGCCGAGCGCCGCAGCGCCCGCACGATCGCATGCTCGCGACCGCCTCCACCTACGACAAGTGCCCTCAACGCAGCTAGAGCGCGCTCGACAGATCCTCGGCGGACATCGCCGCCAGGGTCTGGCTAGTCATCGTTCCGCGCGAGCCGAGCTCGACGGAGACCTTGGCCATCGTCTTCTCGTCAGGCGCTTCGACCACCGTCACGAAGTCGTACTGCCCCAGAGTCGCGTACTGGGCCACCACCTTCGCCCCGATCTGTTCGACCTCCCGGTTCACCTCAGCAACCCGCCCGGGATTGTTCTTCAGCGTCCGAACACCCTCAGCAGTCAAGTTCGTGAGCATCAAATACATCGGCATCGCGGGACCCCTTTCAGCTGTAGATCGGCCTCCAGCTCAACCGTACCCGGTTGAGAGGGAGCGGGGCGCTAGTACGCGTAATAGCCGGCGTGGATGTGGTCGCAGTGGTCCGGGAGGGCGAAGGCTGGTCCGGGGCCGTCGAGGTCGAAGCAGTAGATGAGCTCCGTTGGGTGAAGGGGGGGTGGCAGCTGGGAGAGGGCGTAGCCGAGCTGGGCGCATGGGGCCGTGGTTGAGGTGTCGGTGCAGGAGACGCCGTCGACCGAGGCGATGTCCATGGCGCGGCCGTAGTAGTGGTTGGAGACGTTGCCCGAGGCGGTCATCTCCGAGTGATCGGAGCGCAGGGCGGTGATCGTGATCTGGTGGTCTTTGGTCATCAGCGCCAGCAGGCCGGTGACGCGCTGGTCGAGCAGGCCCGCCTGGATGTCGTGCAGCTCGAGGCTGTTGGAGAGGGTGAGGTTCTGCCAGTTGATCTGGGAGGCGACGTCACCGGGGAGGACGACGGTCCATTCTTCGGTCGTGGCGACGCATTTGCCGCCGAGCTGATCGGCTTCGTGGGCGACCGCGTCGACGTACCAGGCGGCCTGGTTGTGGGTGAAGACGCCGGGGTCGATGCCGCCGCGCGACCACATTAGCCGCGCCAGCGTCGCCGCCGAGTCGTCGATATCGGCGTGGCGGAGGCGGCCGTCCTTGTCGCCGTCGACCGCGTATTTGCTCCACTCCATCGGGTCGAGCCCGAGCGGGCCTTCGGTCCGCAGCTGCTTCTTGCTCATCCCGCGGCCGAAGTTCGACTCCAGCCGGGCGATCGCCGCCAGCGTCCAGACCCCGCGCTTGCCGAGTTCGTAGCGGCCGGCGGCGGCCTCGAAGGCGGCCAGGTAGTCCGCGGGGATCTGCTTCTTCCAGTCTTCGGCCGCGGTGCACTTGTAGACCTGGATCTGCGGCGAGAGGGTCACGGTGGTGTAGGCGCCGCCGACTTCATTGGCGTAGCAGCCGGCGTTGGCGAGCACCTCTTCGACGTACCAGTCGGCGTGGTTGTAGGCGAAGATCGCGCCCCAGACGTCTGCCGGCATCCCGGCGGCGCTGAGGTAGCGGGCGGCGGCGTAGATCGCGTCTTCGGGGTTGTTCGGATCGGCGACGCCGTCGCCGTTGGCGTCGACCCCGTACATCGACCAGGTTTCCGGCATGAACTGCATCCAGCCGACGGCGCCGGCGGAGGAGGGGCCGAGGTTGGTCCCGAAGGCGGTCTCGATCGCGTTGATCCCGGCCAGGACCGCGGGACCCTGGGGGCCAAGGCCGTATTTGTCGGAGGCCGCCTGGTAGATCGGGATCAGGACCGGGGGCACGCCGTTGATCGCGCAGCTCGAGGCGGGCAGGGATGGGATCGCGAAGACGCCGGCCGCGGGAGCGGTGGTTGCTCCGGCTGCGGGGGTCGCTTCGGTTTCGGCTTCAGCTTCGGGAGTTTCGGCTTCGACACCACCGTCGCCCGCTTCGAGCCCGCCGCTTGGCGCCGGAGCTTCCGTCGCGGGCGAGGGGGGCGGGACCAGAGTTTCGTTTTCCTTGACGGGAGGCTGCTCGCCTTCCTTGGGAGCCGGCGCCGCGAGGGTCCAGCCGGGCGTCGGGGCCGCGCTGCTCACCGCGTCGGCCCGCGCGATCGCGACCGGCACCGCAAGCGCCGTGGCGGCCGTCGCGACGGCCAGTGCCGTCCGGATCTTCTGCGCCCGCAACATCAGCCGAGGACGTTGGCGACTCGCCACTGTTTATTCTTCAGCTGTTCCATCTCCAGCCGCAACTCGCTGGTGGCGCCCACCCGCAGCAGCGAGACGCTGACCGGATAGATGCGGTCATGCGAGGGAGCTGGAACGATGTTCAGGACTTTGGCCTTCGGGACTTCGACCCCGGCGGGCTGATGGGGCGGGCGCTGCAACAGCGCTTTGGTCACGCCCGGAGTCGCCGTTGCCTTGAAGGCCTGGCGGACGGTGGAGGTGGTTCCACCGGTCTCGTAGACGACGAAGGCGTCGGCGAACTTGCGGGCGACAGCGACCGCGGCGGGCCCGGCCGGCGGCCCTTTGACGCTGGTGCTGGCGGCGGCGGCTTCGGCGGGCTGCGCCGTCGGCGAGGAGGAGATCGTGTCGGTGGCGGCGTTGCCGGTGTTGCCGGCGACCGGCGCCGCGTTCGCGCTCGAGGCAGCGTGCTTCTTCGACTGCTTCGCCTTCGCGGGCGCCTTGAAGACGGGAGTCGCTCCCTGCAGGGTCGGTTCGGGCGCGGGCTTCGGCGGCGCCTTGACCGCGACCGGCTCAGGGGTGGGGGCGGGCTTGCTGGCTGCTGCGACGGTAGGGGCCTGAGCTTCGGGAGCGCTCAAATCGGAGGAGACGAGGGCGTAGCCGCCGACCAGTACGACCAGAGCCAAAACGGCGGCGCCGAGGAGCGCCGAGCGGCTGGCATCCCGCAGGGCGAGGAAGGTGTCCTCGACCGGCCAGAGGACGTCGTCGTGCAGGGCAAGCTTGAGGTCTTCGACGGCCTCGGGCTGGCGCGGCTTCTTGCGCCCTCTCTTCGGGGTGCGGATCTGGCTCATCGTGCCGGGTAGTGCTGAAAGTAGCTTAGGCGTCTTCATGATTCTCTACAAAAAGGGTCAACAACGATGCTCAAACTCTTTGAGTCTGGATTCCTTATTTAAAGGGCACCTGTGTTGTCCTTCTTTTCGGCAGAAACAAGCCAAGGGATGAGTCCGACAAGCGCGCTCGCAGACGCTCAGGCAGGGCTGGCGGCGGGAGCTGCGGCGCGCTCGAAGGCGACCTCGCCGTCGCGAGCGTCGACCCGCACCACGTCGCCCTCGCCGAACTCGCCCTCGAGCAGCTTCAGCGCCAGCTTGTCGACCAGCTGCTTCTGGATCACCCGCTTCAGCGGCCGCGCCCCGTAGGTCGGGTCGTAGCCGAGGTTGCCGAGCAGGGTGCGGGCGTCGTCGGTCAACTCGATCTCGATCCCTTTCTCGGCGACCCGGCCGACCAGCTGGTTGACCTGGAGCTCGACGATGCGGCCGATGTCGGCCTTCGAGAGCCGGTGGAAGATCACCGTGTCGTCGATCCGGTTGAGGAACTCCGGCTTGAAGGTCCCCGCCAGCACCTCTTCGATCTGCTCCCGAATCCGCTCGTCGACCTGCTCGCCGACGATCCGGTCGGAGCCGACGTTCGAGGTCATGATCAGGACCGTGTTGGTGAAGCTGACGGTGCGACCATGGCCGTCGGTCAGCCGCCCGTCGTCCATGATCTGCAGCAGGGTGTTGAAGACGTCGGGGTGGGCCTTCTCGATCTCGTCCAGCAGCACCACCGCGTAGGGCCGGCGCCGCACCGCCTCGGTCAGCTGCCCGCCCTCCTCGTAGCCGACGTAGCCGGGGGGAGCGCCGATCAGCCGCGCGACCGTGTGCTTCTCCATGTACTCGGACATGTCGAGGCGGACGATCGCCTGCTCGGAGTCGAACATGAACTCGGCCAGCGCCTTTGCCAGCTCGGTCTTGCCGACCCCCGTCGGGCCAAGGAAGAGGAAGCTGCCGATCGGCCGGTTCGGGTCCGAGAGCCCGGCACGCGAACGCCGCAGCGCGTTGGAGACCGCGGCGATCGCCTCCTCCTGGCCGATCACCCGGTCGTGCAGCCGCTCCTCCATCTGGATCAGCTTCTGGACCTCGCCCTCGAGCAGGCGGCTGACCGGGATCCCGGTCCACTTGCCGACCACCTCGGCGATGTCCTCCTCGGTCACTTCGTCGGCCAGCATCGTGCCGCCGCCGGAGTGCACCTCCTCCAGCCGCGCCTGCTGGGCGGCGATCTCCTTCTCCAGCTCGGGGATCTCGCCGAATTTCAGTTCGGCCGCGCGTTCGAGGTCGGTCTCCCGTTCGGCCAGCTCGACCTCGCGATTCAGCTCCTCCAGCCGCCCGCGAGCCTGGTTGATCTGTTCGATCGGCTCTTTCTCGTTCTGCCAGCGGGTGCGCAGCTCGGCCGCCTCCTCGCGCAGGTTGGCGAGGTCCTCCTCGAGCGCCCCCAGCCGCGCCTTGGAGGCCTCGTCGGTCTCCCGCTTCAGCGCCTCGCGCTCGATCTCCAGCTGCTGGATCCGCCGCTCGACCTCGTCGATCTCGGTCGGCACCGAATCGATCTCGATCTTCAGCCGCGAGGCCGCCTCGTCGATCAGGTCGATCGCCTTGTCGGGAAGGAAGCGGTCGGCTATGTAGCGCTCCGAGAGGGTCGCGGCGGCGACGATCGCCGAGTCGGAGATGCGGACGCCGTGGTGGTTTTCGTAGCGCTCCTTCAGCCCGCGCAGGATCGCGATCGTGTCGTTCATGTCGGGCTCGCCGACGAGGACCGGCTGGAAGCGCCGCTCCAGCGCCGCGTCTTTCTCGATCTGCTTGCGGTACTCGTCGAGGGTGGTGGCCCCGACCGCGCGCAGCTCGCCGCGGGCCAGCATCGGCTTCAGCAGGTTGGCCGCGTCGACCGCGCCTTCGGCGGCGCCGGCCCCGACGATGGTGTGGAGCTCGTCGAGGAAGAGGACGATCTGGCCCTCGGCGTCCTGGACCTCCTGCAGCACCGCTTTCAGGCGCTCCTCGAACTCGCCCCTGTATTTGGAGCCGGCGAGCAGCGAGCCGATGTCGAGGGCGATCACGCGGCGGTCGCGCAGGCTCTCGGGTACGTCGCCCTTGACGATCCTCTGCGCCAGCCCCTCGACGATCGCCGTCTTGCCGACGCCGGGGTCGCCGATCAGCACCGGGTTGTTCTTGGTCCGGCGCGAGAGGACCTGGATCACGCGGCGGATCTCCTCGTCGCGCCCGATCACCGGGTCGAGCTTGCCGCCTTCGGCCTCGGCGGTCAGGTCGCGGCCGAATTTCTCCAGCGCCTGGGCGTTGTCCTCGGCGTTGGGGGAGGTGACCTTGGCGGGACCCTGGACAGCGCGGACCGCCTGCTCGAGCTCGGCCGGGTCCGGCAGCAGGTCGGAGACGCCGGAGCCGTCCTCGGCCAGGGCGACCAGCAGGTGGCCGACGGTGATGTAGCTGTCGCCGAGCTTCGCCATCACCTTCTCGGACTCGCGCAGGACCCGCGCCAGGTTGGAGGACATCTGCGGCTCGGCGCCGTCGCCCAGGGTCGGCAGCGCGGCGACCGCGCCCTCGGCTGCCGACCTCGCCGCCACCGGATCGGTTTCGACCTTCTGCAGGACGGAAGTCGCCATCCCTTCGGCCTGGTCAAGCAGGGCGAGCAGGAGGTGAGCCGAGGCGATCTCCGGGTTGCGCCGGGTGCGCGCCAGCTCCTGCGCGCTCGCCACCGCTTCGCGCGATTTCTCCGTGAATCTGTCCGCCTGCATCAGCCCGTCCCTCCGTGTTTCTTCGTCCCCGATTCGAGTTCTTCCAGCCGCTTGCGCAGCCGCGCGCCCTCGGCCCGCAGCTTCTGCACCTGCGCTTCCAGCCCCAGCACCGTTTCCACCCCGGCCAGGTTCAGCCCCTCGGCGGTCATCTGCTGGATCCGCCGCAGCCGTTCGACGTCGCGCTGGGAGTAGAGGCGGGTGTTCTTCGGCGAGCGTTTCGGCGCGATCAGCCCGCGCTGCTCGTACATCCGCAGCGTCTGCGGGTGCATCTCCGCCAGTTCGGCGGCGACCGAGATCATGAACACGCCCTGCTCCTCGTCGAAGGTCGCCTTGACGGTGCGGCGGTAGGTGGCCATCAGCCACCCGCCTTCCGCAGCAGCTCGGCGCGCGGGTCGGACCCGTTGAGGGCCTCGGCGAGCTTCTCGACCGCCTCGCTCTGCTCCTCGCTCAGCTCGGCGGGGATCGCGATCTCGAGGCGGTAGCGGATGTCGCCGTGGCCCGAGCCTTTCGGCTTCGGCGGGCCCTCGCCGCGCAGTCTTTGCAGCGTGCCATGTTTGGTTCCCGGCGCGACCTTGATCTTCTTCGTCCCGTTCAGCGTCGGCACCTCGATCGTGCCGCCGCGCATCGCCTCGACCACCGAGATCGGCACCGTAACTTCGAGGTTGCCGCCGTTGAGGCGTTTGAAGACCGGGGAGGAGGCGACCCGCGTCGTCACGTAGAGGTCTCCCGGGGGGCCGCCGCGCGGCCCGTCCTCGCCCTTGCCGGCGAGCCGGATGCGACTGCCGTCCTTGACCCCGGCGGGGATGTTGACCTTGTAGCGCTTGGTCTGCTGAGTGAGGCCGGAGCCGCCGCAGGTGGGGCAGGGGTCCTCGATGATCTGGCCGGCGCCGCCGCACTGCGAGCAGGGCTGGCTGATCGAGAAGAACCCCTGGCCCTGCGCCTCGACCCCGCGGCCTTCGCAGCGCGGGCAGGTCTTCGGGGAGGTGCCGGGCTTGGCACCGCTGCCGTGACAGGTCGCGCATCGACTCGACTTGGGGACGGTGACGCTGATCTGGGCGCCGCCGATCGCCTGGTCGAAGCCGAGCTGCACTTCAGTCTCCAGATCACGCCCGCGCACCTGCTGAGACCGCCCCCGACCGCCACTCCCGCCACCGCGGTTGAAGACCCCGCCGAGGATGTCGCCGAAGTCGAAACCGCCGAAGCCGCCAGGGCCGGTCCCGAACGGAGCCTGACCCTCGCCGCCGAAGCCGGCGAAGACGCCCCCCTCGTCGTACTCCTTGCGCTTCTCGGGATCGCCGAGGATGTCGTAAGCGGCGGAGATCTCCTTGAACTTCTCCTCCGCGGCCGAGTCGTCCGGATTCCGATCAGGGTGGTATTGCCGGGCCAGTTTCCGGTAGGCCTTCTTGATCTCCTCCTCACTCGCCTTCTTGGCGACTCCAAGCGTCTTGTAGAGCTCGTCAGCCAACGGTCCCCTAACTGCTCACCACAACGCGAGCGGGCCGAATCAAGTGCTCACCAAGCACGTAGCCCTTCTGCAGCACCTCAACAACGACCCCACTCTCAACCCCCTCAGCCGGCAGGGTGGAAAGCGCCTCATGCCGATTCGGATCGAACTTCTCCCCCTCGGGATCGACAACCTCGATCCCATGCCGCCGCAGGGTCTCCCGCAGCCCACCGAGCACCATCTCGACCCCAGCAGCCAGCCCCTCGCCGCCCTCACCCTCAGCAGTCTCAAGTGCCCGCTCCAAATTGTCCACAGCATCAATCACCTCACGAGCAACCTCAGCTTTCCCCCGAACCTGTGCAGCCTGAACGTCCCCAGCAACCCGCTTCCGATAATTCTCAAAATCAGCCTTAGTCCGCTGAGCCAGCTCCAAATACTCATCCCGCTCCCGCTGAGCGTCAGCCAGCAGGGCATCGAAGTCCTCTTCTAGGCGGCCTGCACCCCGATCCTGACCGGCGTCTCCCGCGGGTGGCGACGATTCCGAGGACTCCCCCGAAAGGGGGAGCCCGGAATCGGAGACAGGACCCGCGGGCCGACCACCCTCCGTCCCTGGCTCGTCCCAAGAGAACGTCATTTGCCCTCCTCGTCAACCACCTCGGCGTCAACGACCTCCTCCTCATCAGCAGAAGCCCCATCCTCGGAGCCCCCAGCCTCAGCAGATTCAGCCGAAGCAGCAGCGTAGATCTGCTCCGAAGCCTTGGTCATAGCCGTATTAAGAGCCTCAACCTTGGAGTCCAACTCCTCTTTAGACCCAGCCTCAAGCGAATCCCGAACGTCTTTGACGGCCGCCGTCACCTCGTCCTTGGTGGCGTCATCGACTTTGTCGCCGGCCTCCTCGAGAGCTTTCTCCGCCTGATAAGCAGCGTTCTCAGCAAGGTTGCGAGTCTCAGCCTGCTCGCGCTGCGCCCGGTCCTCCTCGGCGTGGGACTCAGCGTCGGAGACCATGCTTTGGATTTCCTCGTCGGAGAGCCCTGAGCCGGATTTGATCTCGATCTTCTGCTCTTTGCCGGTGCCTTTGTCCTGGGCGGCGACGTTGATGATCCCGTTGGCGTCGATGTCGAAGGTGACCTCGATCTGCGGGATGCCGCGCGGCGCCGGTGGGATGCCGCTGAGCTGGAATTTGCCCAGGCTCTTGTTGCCGCTCGCCATCTCCCGCTCGCCCTGGAGGACGTGGATCTCGACCGAGGGCTGGTTGTCGTCGGCGGTCGAGAAGACCTCCGACTTCTTCGTCGGGATCGTCGTGTTGCGCTCGATCAGCTTCGTCATCACGCCGCCTTTGGTCTCGATCCCCAGCGTCAGCGGGGTCACGTCCAGCAGCAGCACGTCCTTGACGTCGCCGGCGAGCACGCCGGCCTGGATCGCGGCGCCGACGGCGACGACCTCGTCCGGGTTGACGCCCTGGTGGGGCTCCTTGCCGGTCAGCTCTTTGACCTTCTCGCGGACCGCCGGCATCCGGGTCATGCCGCCGACGAGGACGACGTGGTCGACCGCGGTGTCGGCGTCTTTCAGCGCCTGTTTGACCGGCCCGACGACGCGGTCGAGCAGCTCGCCGGTCAGCTCGTTCAGCTTCGAGCGGCTGAGCTTCAGGTCGAGGTGCTTCGGCTGCCCCTCGACGGCGGTGATGAAGGGCAGGTTGATCTGGGTCTCCTGGGTCGAGGAGAGCTCGATCTTCGCCTTCTCCGCCGCCTCGTAGAGGCGCTGCAGCGAGTTCTTGTCGGCCGCGAGGTCGACACCCTGGTCTTTTTTGAACTCGGCGACCAGCCACTCGACGATCGCTTTGTCCCAGTTGTCGCCGCCGAGGTGGTTGTCGCCGGCGGTCGCTTTCACTTCGAAGGCGCCTTCGCCGATATCCAGGACCGAGACGTCGAAGGTGCCGCCGCCGAGGTCGAAGACGAGGATTGCGTGGTCGGCGTCCTCTTTGTCGAGCCCGTAGGCGAGCGAGGCCGCGGTCGGCTCGTTGATGATCCGCTTCACCTCGAGCCCGGCGATCTTGCCGGCGTCCTTGGTCGCCTGGCGCTGGTCGTCGTTGAAGTAGGCGGGGACGGTGATCACGGCGCTGTCGACCGTTTCGCCGAGCTTCGCTTCGGCGTCGGCCTTCAGCTTCTGGAGGATCATCGCGCTGATCTCCGGCGGGCTGTACTGCTTGCCGCGGGCGTCGACCCGGACGTCCCCGTTGGGGCCGGCCTCGACCTTGTACGGGACGATCGTCTCCTCCTCTTTGACTTCGGACTCCTTGCGGCCCATGAACCGCTTGATCGAGAAGATCGTGTTCTCCGGGTTCATCACCGCCTGGCGTTTGGCGACGGTGCCGACGAGGCGCTCGCCGCTCTCGGTGAACGCGACGACCGACGGGGTCGTGCGCCCGCCCTCTGCGTTCTCCAGAACGGTGGGCTCGCCACCCTCCATCACCGCCACGCACGAGTTGGTCGTGCCGAGGTCGATACCGATCGTCTTTGCCACTTTTGCGCCTACCTCCAGATAGGTTGAATTGATCAAACTCTAGAAATCTAAGTGGCAGGATGGCAGATCATGACGGGGATTGCAAGCACGAAAAAGTGGGCGCCGGGCGGCACCCACTTCCCACTTCCCACTTCCCACTTCCCACTTCCCACTTCCCCCCTCGCGATGCGCCGATCTAGCGGAGCAGATTCAGAACGCTGAACAGCCCGGCGTGATCTGAGTCCCAGTAGCCGTTGGTCTTGCTGCGCCCGGTGACCTTCGAGTCGAGCAGCTTCACCTGCTTCGGCGAGCTGGTCATGATGTGGTCGACCTTGTGGTTCATCTCGGCGTTGCTGCCGGTTTTCAGGTCGTAGGAGCTGTCGATGCAGCAGCCGGTCGGTTTGTCGGTCGCCCGCTCGCGGAAGCCGGCGCTCAGCATCACCTGGTAGGCCTGCCCGTCGCCCGGTTTGACTTCGGTCTTGACGTCGGAGTTGAGGTCGCCGAGGAGGATCACCGGCAGGCTCTTGCTGGTGGCGGGGCCGCCCGGGGCGACCAGCTCGGCCGCCTGCTGAGCGCGGATGCTCGGGAATTCGGCCTCGTTGTCGAACGCCTCGAGATGGGTGTTGACGAAGTGGAACTTCTTGCTGCCGCGGACCTTGGCGTCGACGCTGGTCCAGCCGCGGGTGACGCTGATTTCTTTGCTGCCGGCGACTTTGACCACCAGTAGGTGGCTGAAGTTGCCGCTCTTGGCGCTGGAGGTGACGACGCCGGAGTGCAGCCGCTGGAGGATCACGTCGCGCATGGTCAGCCGCGCGTTGGTCTCGGCGTTGGCGAGCAGCCCGGTGCCGCCGGGGCCGTCGCCGGGGACGCCGTTGGCGTTGGCGGGAGCCTCGAAGTCGAACTCGTCCTGGACGACGGCCGGCTTGTAGAGGGTCTTCTTCTTGTTCAGCTGCGCCAGCAGCAGCTGCAGGAAGTCGTACTTGACCGTGGTCGCTTCCGGTTTGCCGGAGAAGACCGGGCCGAGCGAGGGCGGGGCGGTCCGCCACAGCGCCACCTCCTGCAACCCGACCAGGTCGGGTTCGTTCTGGAGGATCTCCTTGGCCAGCCCTTTGGCGCGGACCGGGAAGTTGGTCGCTTCGACCTGGCGGTAGATGCCGCCGTTGGCTTCGATGAATTCGGAGGTCGATTTGGATTCGATCGCCGGCGTCAGGTCGGCCCCGAGATAGAGGTTGCGGGTCATCACCTTGACGGGCGAGCCTTTGGTCTTGGCCTGGGCGATGCCGGCAAACGCCATGCAGCCCAATGCGAGCGCGAGCAGCGCGACCGCCGCCATCCGGGTCGTTGCGATTCGGTGGATCAAGTTGGAGCTCCTCCTCGTTGGCCGCTCCCCTCGCGAGCGGTCTGGATGTGTTGGCGCTCCCGCGGGCCGTGGGCCCGACGCCTTCCATCTATGTAACCCAGCTTAAGCGAGTTCGAATCGCTGCCGGGGAGGAATTCCGCTCAGCCCTCGCCGGCAGTGTTGGCGACGAATTCGGAGACTTCCTTCGCCTGCTCCTGGTTGAGGATGCCGCCCGGCATCCGCCCCGGAGTGGTCGAGCTGTCGACGCCTTTTTCGATCGCGTTGAGGACGCGCCCTTCGATCGATTCGACTCCGCTGGCGATCGTTTCGGGATCGCCTTCCGGCGGGCCGTTGGGGGCCAGCAGTTCGTCGAGGTTCGGCGCGTAGTTGCCGTCGGTCCCGGCGCTGTAGAGCGTGTGGCAGGTGCCGCAGTTGGTGACGAAGAGGGACTGGCCGTCCTTGAGGTTCGCCGGGACCTTGTCCTCCCCGTTCTCGCCGTCCCCCTTGGCGCGGAACGCGACGAAGGGGATGACAACCGCGAGGACGAGGACGAGGACCCCGAACCAGATGAAGGTGCGCTTGCTCATTAGGGGGCGCGCATATTACTGCCGGCTGCCGCTACGAGGTTCGTCCCAACAGCGTCGCCCGGTTTTCGCGGTACCAGGGGCACATCCGTCGCAGGGCGCACTCGCCGCAGCGTGGTTTGGGGCGGCAGACGGCGCGCCCGTGCCGGATCAGGTTGACGTGGAACTCGTGGGCGTCCTCCGGCGGGACGATCGCCAGCATCTCGTTGTGGGCCTTCTCGAAGGAGGCCTTGGCCGGGAAGAGGCCGAGGCGGCCGCCGACCCGGTGGACGTGGACGTCGACCGGGATCTCGGGGATGCCCCAGGTAAAGATCAGCACGCAGGCGGCGGTTTTGCGCCCGACGCCGGGGAGCGCCAGCAGATACTCGAGCGACTCCTCGCGCGGCGCGGTCTCGGTCCAGTTGAGGTCCGGCGGCTCGCCCAGCTGCTCGAGGATCGCCTGGATCCGCGGCGCCTTCTGCCGCGCCAGGCCGCCGGGGCGGATCGCCTCCTCGAGCTCGTCGAGCGGCGCGTCTCGGACCTCCTCCCAGGTGGGGAAGCGCTCGAGCAGCGCCGCGTAGGCGACGTCGCGGTTGCGGTCGTTGGTGTGCTGGGAGAGGACCGTCTTGACCAGCTCGCCGACCGGGTCCCCGTGCGGCTCGGCCTCCGGCACCCCGTACATCTCCCGCAATCGGTCCCGAAGCGCCCGCACCCGCCGCCTGTCCGGTCGCTTCCAGCTCACCCGCGGCACCCTATATGGGCCGTTAACGGCCGGGCTACAATTGTCGGTTCGTGTCCCGTTCCTTCGCCGCCATAACCGCCCGGCTCCCCAAGGGCTGGGGCGACCTGGTCCGCCAGATCGCAATCCTCGTCAGCGTCGACTTGGCCTACACCTTCGTACGTGGGATCGCGGATGGGGAGCGGGGGATCGCGATGACCCACGGCCAGCAGGTGATCGACTTCGAGCGCTCGACCCACACCTTCTTCGAGCCCGGCCTGCAGGCCTTTTTCCTCCCCGCCCGCGCCGTGATCGACGTCGCCAATCAGATCTACCTCAACGCCCAGTTCTCGATCGCGCTCGGCTTCCTCGTCTGGCTCTACCTCTTCCGCAACGAGTCCTACTACTTCGTCCGCAACATGTTCGTCGTCTCGATGGGCCTGGCCCTGGTCGGCTACTCGCTCTACCCGACCGCGCCGCCGCGGATGTTCCCCCAGTACGGCTTCGTCGACACGCTGAACGAATTCGCCGGCGTCAACCACGATTCGGCGCTCGCGAAGAGTTTCATCAACCCCTATGCGGCAGTGCCGAGCATGCATTGCGCCTTCGCGATGATCATCGGCGGCAGCGGCATCATGGTCTGTCGCCACTGGTGGGCGAAAGCCTGGTGGGGCTTCTGGCCGCTGCTCGTCTCCTGGGTGACGATCGTCACCGCCAACCACTACTGGGTGGACGCCGCGCTCGGCTGGCTGGTCGCGCTGACCGCCTTCGCCGTCGCCTTCCAGCTCGCCCGCGCCCGGCCGCACGCCTGGGCCTTCCGCGCCCCGGCCCCGCAAGAGGCCGAGGCGTAAGAACCCGCCTCGGTCCCGAGGCGGGTTCTATAGCCTGACTGCGGATGGGACCCTCCGCGCCCCCGCGGCGCAGCAACCGTGCCAGTGCCCGCAACGGGCAGGAGCTCCGCTCCTACGCCCGCGATCGTCTGATCGAGTCCCGCCTGACCCCGAACGCGATCTCGATGGTCGGCCTGATCGGCAACCTGGTCGCCGCCGTGCTCGTCACCCAGCGCCTCTTCTTTCTCGCCGGGGTCGCCTTCGTCCTCGGCTCGGTGATGGACACGCTCGACGGTCGCTACTCGCGGATGTCGGGCAAGGGGACCCTGTTCGGCGCTTTCCTCGACTCGACCCTGGACCGGATCGAGGAGGGGATCGTGCTCGCCGCCGTCGCCGGCTACTTCGCCGTCCAGGGCGAAGATTTCGCCGCCGCGATGTGCGTGGTCGCGGTCCTCTTCTCGCTGATGGTCTCCTACACCCGCGCCCGGGCCGAGGCGCTGGGGGTCGAATGCAAGGTCGGCTTGGCCACTCGTCCGGTTCGCGTGGTGATACTTTCGATCGGCCTGATCTTCGCCAAGGGCGCCGGAATCGGAGATTTCGAACTGCTGGCGCCGGCGGTCTACGCGATCGCCGCCTTGACGATATTCACGACTTTCCAGCGGGTATGGCATGTGAGAAACGAGCTTTCCGGCGAGGTCTCCGGCGTCAAGGACGACGACGGTGGCGCCGCTGGGGATGTGTAACCAGCGAAGCCGCCAGGTGTCTTCAGCCACCCAGCGCAATCCAGGAGGACTTCGAAATTCATGAGTGACAACGGAGCAAACGGCCACGCCAACGGCGCCGGCCGCACGGACGAGAAGGTCCGCGTCGCGATCGTCGGCGTCGGCAACTGCGCCAACAGTTTCATCCAGGGCGTCCAGTACTACAAGGACGCGGACCCGGGCGACGAAGTGCCGGGCCTGATGCACGTCGACCTCGGCGGCTACCACGTCTCAGACGTCGAGTTCGTCGCCGCTTTCGACATCGACTCCGAGAAGGTCGGCAAAGACCTCGGCGAGGCGATCTGGTCGGGGCAGAACGACACGATCAAATTCGCCGACGTCCCCAACATGGGCGTCGAGGTCCAACGGGGGATGACCCTCGACGGGCTCGGCAAGTACCTCAAAGAGAAGATCACCAAAGCCCCGGGCGAAACCGCGGACGTGGTCGGCATCCTCAAAGAGACCAAGGCCGACGTCCTCGTCTGTTACCTGCCGGTCGGTTCCGAGGACGCGACCAAGTGGTACGTCGAGCAGGCGCTGAAGGCGGGCGTTGGCTTCGTCAACTGCCTGCCGGTCTTCATCGCTCGCGAGGACTACTGGGACAAGCGCTTCCAGGACGCCGGGCTGCCGATCATCGGCGACGACATCAAGTCCCAGGTCGGGGCGACGATCGTCCACCGCTCACTGGCCCGGCTCTTCCACGACCGCGGCGTGCGGCTGGAGCGGACCAGTCAGCTCAACGTCGGCGGCAACATGGACTTCTACAACATGCTCGAGCGCGAGCGGCTGGACTCGAAGAAGATCTCGAAGACCAACGCCGTCACCTCGATCATGGGGCACGAGCTGCCGCCCGAGAACGTCCACGTCGGCCCCTCCGATTACGTGCCGTGGCTGACCGACCGCAAGTGGGCGCACATCCGTCTCGAGGGCAAAGCCTTCGGCGACGTGCCGCTGACCGCCGAGCTGAAGCTCGAGGTCTGGGACTCGCCGAACTCCGCTGGCGTCGTCATCGACGCTGTGCGGCTGATCAAGCTGGCGCTGAACAACGGCGTCGCCGGTCAGCTCGACGGCCCCTCCAGCTACCTGATGAAGTCCCCGCACAGCCAGCGGCCCGACGACGAGGCGCGCGAACAGACGGAGGAGTTCATCGCCGCCAACAAGCGCGGCAAGTCGCTGCCGGGCCAGGGCGCTGCTGAGACGTCGAGCACTGCCTCGGCCTAAAGTTCCCGGCGTGACCGCGCCGCTGTCCATCGCCCAGGTATTCCCGGTTCGCCGGGCGGGGGCGAATCCGGCGGCGCGGTTCGCCGAGGCGCTCTCCGAGGAGCTGGAGCGGCGCGGGCACGAGGTGCTGCGGGTGAGGACCGGCGACCCGGTCAAACGGATGCTGAAATCGCGGCCGCTGGACGTCGTCCACGTCCACGACCCGTTCGCGCCGAGCGCGCCGTCGGCGGCGCTGCGGCACTCGTTCTCGCTCAACGTCGCCACCTTCCACGCGCCGCAGGAGCGGGTCCTCTCGACCCAGGTCGCGCGGCCCTTTGTCGAGATCTTCTTCGGCCGGATCGACGCCCGCACGGTAACTCGGCCGGAGACGGCGGAACTGCTGGAACGGTTCTTCCCGGCGAGCTACGAGCAGCTCGCCGGGGTCGGCGCGGAGGGGACCAACTGGGGCCGGGTTGCTGACGAGATGGAGGCGATCTACCGCCGCCTGCTGGCGCGCCGCCACGATCCCACCGGCGACCCCGGGGTGCGAGAGCGGATCTCCTCCCGGCCGCTGATCGAGGTCGACCTCCACATGCACACCGACCACTCCGGCGACTGCGCGACGCCGGTCGACGTGCTGCTGCAGACGGCCCGCGACCGGGGGCTCGGGGCGATTGCGATCACCGACCACAACGAGGTCTCCGGCGCTCTGGAGGCGCGCAAAATCGCCGAGCAGATGGACGACATCAAGGTGATCGTCGCCGAGGAGGTGAAGACGGCCGAGCAGGGCGAGGTGATCGGCCTCTTCCTCGAGGAGAAGATCCCCAAGGGGCTGACGATGGCGGAGACGATCGCCGAGATCCGCGCCCAGGGCGGGCTCGTCTACGTGCCCCACCCGTTCGACCGCTTCCACTCGGTCCCCGACTACGAGCATCTGCTCGACATCGTCGAGGAGATCGATCTGCTCGAGGTCTTCAACCCGCGGGTGGCGCTGACCTCATTCAACGAGGAGGCGGTGCGGTTCGCGACCAAGTACCGGATTGTGCCGGCGGCCGGCTCCGACAGCCACGTCGCCCAGGGGCTCGGCAGCGTGCGGCAGCGGATCCACGACTTCGATGGCCCGGCCGAGTTCCTCGAGGCGATGCGGGGCGCCGACATCACTCGTAAGCACAAGAACCTGGTCTACGTCCAGACCCTGAAGTTCCTGCAGACGACGGGGCGGCCGAAGGCGCCGAAACGGCGGGTGCCGGACGCGAAACCGGTGCGCGGCGGGAAGCCGCGGCGGCGCAGCGAAGGGCGGCGGGCGAGCAAGTCCTGATGCAGGCGGACCCTCGCAAAGGAGCCGCGCCGGCCTCGTCAAAGAGTGCCTCGATGCGCAGTATCGACGACGAGATACGAGAGAAGTACCTGGAGCGGGCGATCCGCGAGCTCAACCAGATGAGCCGCGAGGTCCAGGAGTGCTCCCACTGCCCGCGCGGCAAGCTGATGCCGGTGCTCGGCTCCGGCCACCCGCAGGCCGACGTCTTCATGCTCAAGCACGCGCCGCTGGCCTCGGAGATCGAGGAGGGGGTGGCCTTCTACGGCCGCTCCGGCAACGCGCTGATGAAAAGCTTCAAGCGCCTCGGGATCGACCCGCTCGTCGTCTACGGCACCCTCTGCGTCAAATGCCCGATCCCGGAGCCGGACTTGGCCGCCGGCGAGTGCGTCGGCCGCCTGGTCGAGGAGCTGGCGATCGTGCAGCCGAAGATCGTCGTCGTCATGGGCGAACCCGCCCTCCGCGTCCTCAACGGCCTCAGCATTCCCCTCTCCCGCCCGATCGAGGAGCGCGAGGGAGATATCCAAGCCTTCACCCCCACCATCGATGCCCTCTACGTCCCGGACATCGACGCCTCCCTCGACGAAGAGGGAGCCAAGCAGCGCTTCTGGCGAGCCTTCAAGACGCTGGGCGCCTGGTACGACGACCTGCCGCCGTACTAGCGCCGGACTGACGGGCGCCGCTGCGCGGACGCACCCACGGATGACGCGCCCGGCCGGCGCATCGCCGCACCCGCCTCCTCCCGAATAGCTCTGCTATTCGCTCGTCGCCGTGCACGCCGCTGCTTGCCCAGTCGCGCCCCCGCGGGCACGGCCGCTTGCGCCGACCGTCAGTCCGGCGCGGCCTGCTGATCGCGTCTCGCAATTGCCTTGCGCGCCCCTATTGGAAGCCTTTGGAAAAGGGACTGCCTCATCCTGGGGCGCGCGATCATGTCCTCCACTACGAAGTTCAGGAGATCGAACAATGCACTGGCCGTCTCCGCGTCGTCTCGTAGGTCCATCTCAAGCGGATGAACGGCGTTGTTGCCGATCACTCGAAGGGAATCCAAAGCCTGTTGAACGTCCTGGGAAAGCCCCTTTTTCACCAGATTGCCGATGTCTCTGTTGAGGTCTTTTCCGGACTCGCCAAGATCGATGCAAAGCTGCTGTACCGCAAATCTCAAGAGAGCACACGCCCCCCGTGGTGATTGATTCACGATAGTTCGCGCCTCTTCGTAGTCGGCTTTCACGTCCCGAGGCATCTCAAGGTGGGGGCGAGGCCCACCGCCCCTGATGGGGTCGATTAGTCGCCCTCCAGAATCTTCGTATCTCCAGAAGGAGGACTGGCCGCAGTTATGACAGCGACACCGCCAACATTCGCTCCGGGCGACGGGATAACCGATCCCGACAATGAGCTGAGCCCAGTCTTGGCTCACGAGCACCCCGCAGTGCATGCAGTGAAAGGTTCCTCTTTAAACGCAGGCGCGATGTGCTCGCCCTCACGCGCGAGGGGTTCGCGCTGACCCTCTTGCGGTACGCCTGAGGCCTCCATGGTCCCGGAGCCTAGCTGCTGTGAATGTTCCTTCAGCGACTCCGAGATTCGGTGCCCTATAGGGGCCCAAAGTTCGGAGTCGTGTTCAGTCCTGCGGCGCCGCCGCCTCGGCGAGGGTGGTCATCGGATCGACCTTGGCTGAGGCTAGGCCTCTGACGACGATGGTGTCCAGGGGGCCTTCGTAGGCGGCTAGTTGAGTTTGGGCGTCGTCGCTGTTGGAGGCGGCGACGCCTACCGTGCCCTCGGGTTCGGCCAGGCGGTCGAAGTGGTCGCGGTAGCCCTTGTGGAGGTCGCGGTAGAAGGACTCCTCCTTGGCTAGGCGCTCCTTTGCGTCGGGGCCGACGGCGGTGCGGACGTAGCCGAAGACCGGGGGCGTGGCGCGGCCTGCCTCGGCGGCTCCGGCTTCGACCTTCTCGCGGGCGCCGGCGGCGAAGCTCGGGGTCATCCAGTTGAAGAAGACGCCGTCGTAGGAGCTGCCCGCCAGGGCGCACATCTTCGGGCCCATCGCTGCGAGGACGAGTTTCACTCCGGGCATCCGCTCGCGCATCTCGGGTAGGGACTCGCGCATCGTCGTCAACGGCTTCTTGGTGAAGCCCGCTCCTACTCCAAGCCAGAGCTTGGCCGGGTCGATTCCGAACTCCTCGACGTCGGCAGCGATCTGCTCGGGCGGGGTGCGGTCGAGGGCGATCACGGCGACGCCCAGTTCGACTCCCGCCGCGGCGGCGGCGAACTCGGCCAGCGTCGCCAGGCCTTTCGCCCCTGGGTGGTCGTTCGACCACATTGAGTCGTAGCCCAGCTCGGCGCAGCGGGCGGCCAACGGTCGGGCGACTTCCAGGTCCAGGCCCGCAGCGACTCCGAAGGCGCGGCCCATCAGGACTCGCCTCCCGCGGGTTCGCGCCGGGCTGCCTGGCGCTCGAAGAGCGCAACGCACTCGATGTGCGGGGTCTGGGGGAACATGTCGACCGGCCTCACGCGGGCGAGCTTATAACCGGCCTCTCCCAGCTGGGCGGCGTTCGGCGCCAGCGTGGTCGGGTTGCAGGAGACGTAGACGATCCTCTCCGCCTCGCACTCGATCACCCGGCGGACGATCTTCTGCGAGAGGCCGGCCCGCGGCGGGTCGATGACGACGACGTCGGGCTTGCCGGCTTTCTCGACCAGCGGCCGCACACCCGTGCGCGCATTCGCCGCCATGAACTGGGCGTTGCCGATCTTGTTGTGGCGGGCGTTGCGCTCGGCGTCGGCGATCGCCTCGGCGACGATCTCCAGCCCCCAGACCTCGCCGGCCTGCGCCGCCATCGTCAGCCCGATCGTGCCGATCCCGCAGAAGAGGTCGAAGACCCGCTCCTTCCCGCTCAGCCCGGCGAACTCGGTCGCGACCGCGTAAAGGCGCTCGGCCATCTCGGTGTTGGTCTGGAAGAAGGCGCCGTGGGACATCTCGAACTGCAGGCCGCAGAGCTCCTCCCGCAGCCGCTCCTCGCCCAGCACCCCGGTCGGGCCCTCGCTGCCGCCCGAGTCGCCCTCGACGATCGTGTGCAGGTCGACCGGGGGTCGGGGGAAGCGCGCTTTCGTCGTCACCAAGCGGGTCTGGATCTGGCCCGTGCGGCGCCCCTCTCGCACCGCGAGGTTGCGCAGGACGCCGCGACGCTCGCGGGCGTCGTAGGCGGGGACCGACTGCTCACGGGCCCACTGGCGCACCGCGTTCCGCGCCTCGTTGCCCGCCGAGGAGGCCAGGTGGCAGTCGTCGACGTCGACGATCAGGTCCCAGCGCCCGCGGGCGTGGAACCCGAGCCCCACCTCATCGTCGCTTTCGCCGAAGGTGTATTCGAGCTTGTTGCGGTAGCGCCATTGCTCGACCGCCGGGACGATCTCCTCGACCTCGAAGCCCTCGAGGCCGCCGATCCGCCGCAGCGCGTCTTCGACCTGCTCCTGCTTGTAGGCGAGCTGGCGCTCGTAGGGGAGGCCCTGCAGCGGTGCTCCCGGACAGGGCTCGCCGCCGTGCAGGCAGGTGTCCGGCAGGCGGTCGGCCGAGGCGCGGACCAGCTCGACGGTCCGCGCCTCGGCGAAGCGCTTCTTCGGTTTCGTGATCTCGGCCCGGACCCGGTCCCCCGGCAGCGCCCCGGCGACGAAGACGACGAAGCCCTCGGTACGGGCGACCCCTCGCCCGCCGAAGGCGAGCGAGTCGATCTCCAGCTCCAGCTGGTCCCCGCGCTTTATGGGAGAGCTTTGCGGGCCTGTTTGGCCAGCCGCTCGAGTTCTTTCAGCAGCGTGTCGCGCTGTTTACGCCCTTTTTTGACCAGCTCGCTGAGCATTTTCTCGGCGTCGGTGCGGGTCATTCGGCCGCGCTTCACGGCGTCGTCGACGACGTCCTGGATGCGGTCGCGGCTCAGGGTCACGCTCTGCTCGAGGCTCTCGCGGAACTGGGCGACGCTCTTGTCAAGGCCGCTCGTCGCTTTGCTGGAAGCTTTTTTCGCTGCGGGCGCTTTGCGTTTCGGAGCTTTTTTGGCGGTGCGTTTTTTCGTGCCTTTTTTGGCGGTTTTTTTCGACGCAGATTTCGACGCGGCTTTTTTGGCTTTCGTCGCTTTGCCTTTGGCTTTCGATTTCGCCGAGTTCGCCGCTTTGGCTGATTTCGTCGCTTTCGATTTTGCGGCGGCTTTGGCTTTTTTGACTTTGCCGGCCGCTTTTTTCTCCGCCATCTAGGTGTGCCTCCGTTGTCGGTTGTCCCGCTGGTGGACCCCGACTATCTCAATTCCGCAGGGCGTCTGGCTCGGCCGCACGGAATCGTGCTTGCACGGGAGCGTGATCGGAGAGGCGCAACGCCCGCCCGTCGAGCGGCAGCTCGCGCTGCTCGGGAGGCCAGGCGACCGGCGGCTGCAGCACCTCGAGGCCGCGGCAGAGAATGTGGTCGATCGCCTCGGGGGCGGTCGGCGGCGCCAGCCCGAACTCGTCGCGCAGACGCTCGAAGATCCGTGGTTGCTTGCCGGGGCGGAGGTTGAGGTCGCCGCCGAAAACGAGCGGCGCGCCGGCGGCCCACTCGAGCGCCGCCCGCGCCGCCTTGACCACGTCCTCGGTGGCCAGCTTCGGCCAGTCGTTGGTCGCGTGCAGGTTGGCGACGCAGACGCCGGAGGCGGTGCGGACGAAGCCCATCGCCCGCCGCTCCGGCTCACCCTCGTGGATCGCCATCTCCCGCCGCTCGGCGATCCCGCCGAGCGGTCCCGGGACCCGGACCAGGATCAGGTTGGAGCCACCCTCGGCGGAGGCCATCAGGTCGGGGTTCTGTCGCGCCAGCAGCCCGCGCACGGCGCCGAGCGCGTTGCGCGAGGTCAGCGTCCGGTGCGCCTCGGCCCCGCAGGCCCGCGCCAGCGGCTCGGCGAAGCGCGGTGGGCACTCCTGCAGCATCGCCACGTCCCACTCGGCTTGGGAGAGGATGGTCGCGAACTCCGCGGTCAGGTCGCGGTTGACCTGGATGTGGGTCTCGTTGCGCTGCGGGACGCGCAGCAGCCGCGAGCGCCAGCTGCGCAGCGCCGGGTCGGGCGGGAAGTCGCGGCCGTGGAAGAGGTTCCAGCTGAGGACGGTGAGCTTCATTGAGGACGAACTGCATCAGATTTTCCCTCCAGCAGGGAGAAAATCTGATGCAGTTCGTCCCTTAGTATCAGCAGCTTGAAGCGCGATTTCCTCACCGGCGAAGAGCTCGGCGCCTTCGAGCTCGGCAAGCTGCTCGACCGCGCGGCCGAGTTGAAAGCCGGCCGCGGCCAGCGGCTCGGCGCCGAGGAGCTTGCCGGGCGCAGCATCGCCCTCGTCTTCGAGAAGCCCTCGACCCGGACCCGGATCAGCTTCGAGGTCGGGGTTGCCGAGCTCGGCGCCCACCCGGTCGTCTTGCGCGGCGACGAAATGCAGCTCTCCCGCGGCGAGTCTCCCGGCGACACCGCCCGCGTCCTCTCCCGCTACGTCGACGCGATCGTGATCCGCTCCGGCTCGCACGAGACCGTCGCCGCCCTGGCCGAGGCGGCCGAGGTGCCGGTGATCAACGGCCTCACGCCGCTACACCACCCCTGCCAGGCGATCGCCGACCTGCTGACGATGCGCGAGCGCTTCGGCGATCCGCAGGGGCTGCGGCTGGCCTACGTCGGCGACGGCAACAACGTCGCCCGCTCGCTGGCGATCCTCGGCGAGCTGGCCGGGGTGGAAGTCGTCGTCGCCGCGCCCGATGGGTACCAGCTGGAGGAGGGGCACGAGGTGAAGCTGACCGGCGACCCGCGCGCCGCCGCCGACGAAGCTGACGCCCTATATACGGACGTCTGGGTCAGCATGGGCGACGAGACCGAGGCGCAGAAGCGGCGCGCCGACCTCGCTCCCTTCCAGCTCGACGCCGACCTGCTCGCCGCCGCCAAGGAGCGGGCGATCGTCCTCCACTGCCTGCCCGCCCATCCCGGCGAGGAGATCGCCGCCGACGTCCTATATGGAGAGCACTCGGCCGTCTGGGACCAGGCCGAGAACCGGCTGCACGCGCAGAAGGCGCTGCTGGAGCTGCTGCTCACCGAGTAGCTGAGCCGCCCGTGCATCCCGAGATCGACATCGGCCCGCTGACCCTGCAGACCTTCGGGCTCTGCTTCGCGCTTGCCTTCCTCGCCGCGGGGGCGCTGATCTGGAAGCGCTTCGAGGAGATCGGCAAGCCGCCGGACTGGGCCTACGAGATGGGCTTCGCGGCGCTGGTCGGGGGCGTCGTCGGCTCCCGCGTCTACTTCCTCGTCCAGAACTACAGCGAGGTCAAGGACGATCTGCTCGGCAACCTCTTCAGCGGCTCGGGCCTGGTCTGGTACGGCGGCGCGATCGGCGGCGCGCTCGCGGTCCTGCTCTGGGCCTGGTGGCGCGGCTTCCTCGGCCTGGCCCTGCTCGACGTGGCGGCGCCGGCGCTGGCGCTCGGCTACGCAATCGGCCGCTGCGGCTGCCAGCTCTCCGGCGACGGCGACTACGGCAAGGCCTGGAACGGGCCCTGGGCGATGTCCTACCCCGATGGCACCGTGCCGACCGACCAGACCGTTCACCCGACGCCGATCTACGAGACGCTGGCGATGGGGCTCGGCGCCTGGATCCTCTGGCAGCTGCGCGACCGGGTGCGGGCGGGGATCCTCTTCGCGATGTATCTCGTCTACGCGGGGGCCGAGCGCTTCCTCGTCGAGTTCCTGCGGCGCAACGACGCCGTCGCGCTGGGGCTGACCACGGCGCAGCTGGAGAGCCTGGCGATGATCGCCGCCGGAGCGGTCTGGATCGCTATCGTGAGCCGTCGCCACGGAGGCATCTGGCGCCCGGCAGCGAAAACCGCAGGTGCGCTCACCAGCGCATAGCCACAGCACCTCGTATCACTGGTATCTTGCGCAAAATCTTTGGAGCGGTTCAATTTAGGGAGGATTGGCGGTAATGGCGGCTATAGACGTTCAGAGCGAGGGTCCCTCGGCTCGCACTGTGGGAGCGATCCTCGACGACGCGGCCGAGCGGATCGCCGCCGCCGGGGTCGAGGACGCCCGCACCGAGGCGGAAATCATCGTCGCCGACGCGCTCGGCGTCGCCCCCAGCGAGCTGACGGTCGAGAGCGCCGGCGAAGTCGGCGGCGAGGCCGCGGCGAAGATCGAGCGCAACGTCGGGCGCCGGGTCGAACGCGAGCCGATGGCCTACGTCCTCGGCCGCGCGCCCTTCCGCAACCTCGAGATCTACGTCGATGAGCGCGTCCTCTGGCCGCGCCGCGAGACCGAGCTGCTGGTCGAGGTCGGGACCAAGCTTCCCGAGGGCGCCCGCGTCCACGAGATCGGCACCGGCTCCGGGGCGATCGCCCTGGCGCTGCTCTCCGAGCGTCCCGACCTGAAGGTGACCGCTTCGGACCTCTCGCCGGAGGCTGTCGAAGCCGCGCGTGAGAACGCCGAGCGCCTCGGCCTCCCGCTCGAGGTGACGGTCGGCAAGGGCCTGCCGGAGTCGGTCGAAGCCGAAGACGTCGACCTGGTGATCGCCAACATGCCCTACGTCACCGACCAGACGATCTTCGATCGCTCGCCCGAGATCCAGAAGGAGCCGCGGCTCGCGGTGACCGGCGACTGCGGCGAGGACGGCCTCGGCGTGATCCGCGGCGTGATCGCCGAAACGCCGTCGGGCTGGAAGCTGGCGATGGAGCACGACACGCACCACGGGCCGGCGATGCGCGAGCTGTTGGGCGCCGCGACTACCCTTCAGGACTATGAAGGTGACGACCGGGTCACCGTCGGCCTCGCCCCCTGAGCTGAGAGCTGACGATGAGTGAGGCGCCGACGGGGGCGGAGACGCCGCCGAAGAGCGGCGACCGCTCGGTCGCCGTCTCGACCGAGGAGCAGCGCCGGGCCAAGGTCGAACGCCTGCGTGGCGAAGGGATCGACCCCTATCCGCACTCGTTCCCCGGCCGCACCCACGTCGAGGAGATCGAGGCCGCCCACGACCCCGCGGCGCTGGGGGAGGGTGAGCACGAGGAGTTCGTCTACCGGGTGATGGGTCGGGTGACCGGCAAGCGCGGCCATGGCAAGACCGCTTTCCTCGACGTCCGCGACATCACCGGCACGATCCAGGCCTACGCGCGGCGTGACGTGCTGGGGGAGGGGGCGTTCGCGCGGGTGGAGGACCTCGATATCGGCGACCTGGTCGGGATCGAGGGGCCGCTGCACGTGACCAAACGCGGGCAGCTGGCGATCGGCGTCCGCGAGTGCGTCTTGCTGGCGAAGGCGCTGAAAGACCCGCCGGACCTCTTCCACGGCATCTCCGATCCCGACACCCGCTACCGCCAGCGCGAACTCGACCTGATGGCGAACGAGGACTCGCGCGAGGTCTTCAAGAAGCGCGACGACCTGCTGTTCGCGATCCGCACCCACATGCACGAGCGCGGCTGGGTCGAGCTGGAAACGCCGGTCCTGCAGCGGCTGACCGGCGGCGCCGCGGCGCGGCCGTTCGTCACCCACCACAACGCGCTCGACCGTGAGCTGTTCCTGCGTACGGCGACCGAGCTGTATCTGAAGCGGGCGATCGTCGGCGGCTTCGAGGACGTCTACGAGTTCGGCAAGTTCTTCCGCAACGAGGGGATGTCGCCCCAGCACAACCCCGAGTTCACGATGCTGGAGATGTTCGTCGGCGCCGCCGACTACAACGGCGTCATGGAGTTCATCGAGGTGCTGGTCTCGACCGTCGTCGAGAAGGTGATGGGGACGACGAAGGTGCAGCGCGACGGCGTCGAGATCGACTTCGCGGCGCCCTGGCCGCGGGTGCGGCTGCGCGACGAGCTGCTGCGCGAGACCGGGCTCGAAATCTACGAGGCGAGCCGCGACGAGCTGGCCGAGGCGGCGGGCGACGCGGTCGGCCCCGACGACGACTGGGCCGGCGTCGTCGACACCCTGCAGGGCAAGTTCGTCGAGCCGAAGCTGATCCAGCCGACCTACATCATCGACCTGCCGATCGACATCTGGCCGCTGGTCAAGGTCCACCCGGAGAGTCCACGGATCTGCGAGGCCTTCGACGGCATCGTCGCCGGGATAGAGATTGTCGGCGGCGGAACCGACCTCAACGACCCGATCGAGCAGCGCGAGCGCTTCATCAAACAGCGCGAACGGCAGGAGACCGGGGCGGAGGCCGACCCGCATCCCCACGACGAAGAGTTCGTGCGGGCGCTCGAATACGGGATGCCGCCGGCGAGCGGCTGCGGGTTGGGGATCGACCGGCTGTTGATGCTGATGACCGGGGCGAAGACGCTGCGCGACGTGATCATCTACCCGGCGATGCGCGAGCTGCCGGGCGAGGGATAGTCTGCCTCTCACGTTGCTCAGTACTTCTTGACTAAACTCTCCAGATCTACGACAGTGCGTCGTACACACAAGTTCGGGCTTACAGCCCGGGATCAAGGAGAAGAGAGATGAAGTATCTGAAGACGCTTGGGCTCGCCGTCGTTGCGGTCGCGGCCCTGATGGCGATCGCCGGAGCCGGCACGGCCTCGGCGACCGTGCTCTGTGATTCGAACACCAACCCATGCTCGGCAAAATGGGCATCCGAAACCCAGCTCGAATTCCATGTGAAAACCGGGACTGTAGGTAAATGGGGAAATACATCCGGTGAAACTCTCGTCGAATGCACCGAAGGACTTCTCAAGGGAAGGCCAAGTGCTGGGGGTGCAAGTTCAACAGTGAAAATGTCTGTATCAGCATCGGAATTCAACTGGAACAGCGGCTGCAGTGGCGTCGAAACGAAAACGCTGGAAGGGGGGACCCTCGAAATACATGCGATTGCAGGAACCGGCAATGGCACAGTTACAGCAACCGGGTTCACCTTCACAACAACTCTATTCGGCTCCAGCTGCACCTATGGCTTTCTCACTACGACGGATATGGGTGTGCTCACAGGCAGCGGAACGGGCAACGCGGTCCTTGACATCAGCACCACGTTCTCCAAGAAAGAAGGCAGCTTTATCTGCCCGTCCACCCTTAGCTGGAAAGAGGAATTCGCACAGGTAGCACCGTCAGGAACAGGGCTCTTCGTCGAGGCGAGTTGAGCCGAACTCTCATGAGTGCTGCGGCTGTCCCAGGGGGGCGGCCGCAGTCTCTACACCGAGCGCAGCAGGCCGCTTCGACAGCGAGCCGCCGAACTCGGTCGCGCGGTCGGCGGCCCTGAGGTAACGTGGGGGCATGGCCATGAAGCTCCACAGGTGCTCGTTGATGTTTGTAAAGATCGACGCCCACCCCTGCTGGAGGGTGCAGAAGGCCCTCGACGAGCAGGGGATCGAGTACGAGGTCGTCAAGGGGCCGCTGCGCCCCGGCAAGCGCGACGACCTCGAGCAGCTCTCGGGGCAGCGCAAATACCCGGCGATCGAGTCCGAGGACGGCCGGGTGTACCGCGACGAATCCAGCGACATGGCCGCCCGGATCCGCGCCGGCGAGCTTTTTTCCTAACCGGCCGGGAACCCGCAGCCGATTGTCACCCCACCCAGGTGGGGACAAAGTCGGACGCGGCGTCAGCGACTGGCGGCTCCGACCACCAGGGTCAGCTGTAGCCACTTGAAGTGGCAGTCGGCGTCGGTGAAGCCGGCGGCGTGCAGCCAGTCGAGCTGATCGCAGAGGTCAGCGAGGCGGTCGGTCGGATCGTCCTCGGGGCGTCCGATCTCGCGGCGGAAGCGCTCGTGCAGCTCGGGGGTGGGCGCTTTGACGAGGTCGAGGTTGGCGAAGACACCGTCGGGGGCGAGTAGCAAGTGGATCTCGGCGAAGAGCGTCTGCTTGCGGTCGTCCTCGAGGTGGTGGATCGCGAGACCGGAGACGATCGCGTCGAACTGGCTGTCGGTGGGGAGGGGGTCGCCGAGGTCGTGGAGGCGGAACTCGACCCCCGCGTCGCCGGCGAAGCGCTCCCGCGCGCGGCCGAGCATCGGCTCGGAGGAGTCGAGGCCCATCGCCTCGGCGTCCGGGTGCGCGGAGCGCAGGAGCGAGACCAGGCGACCGTCGCCGGTCCCCAGGTCGAGGAAGCGATCGACCCGTGCGGGGAGCGCCTCCAGCAGCATCGCCTCAGCGGTCTCGCGGTGGGGGATCTCCCGCGAGAGGTACTCGGCGACGCGCTCAGGGTCGGACCACTCCTTCATTGGGGCTAGGCGGTGGAGCGCAGGAGGCCGCCGTCAATCGGGATCACGGTGCCGGTGACGTAGGCGGCGCGCCGGGAGCAGAGGAAGGCGACGAGGTCGCCGTACTCCTCGACCGTGCCGAGCCGGCCGGCGGGGACTTCCTGGCGCGCGGCGGCTTCGACGTTCTCCAGCGAGCCGCCGAGCTCGGCCATGCGGTCGGTGGCGAAGCGGCCGGTGGCGACGGTGTTGACCGTGATCCCGTCGCCGGCGACCTCGCGGGCGAGCGTCTTCAGGAAGCCGACCGTGGCCATGCGGTGGGCGTTGGAGAGGTTGAGGGCGGGGTTGATCTCGATCGTGGTCGTCGAGCCGACGTTGACGATCCGGCCCCAGCCGGCGTCGCGCATCCCGGGGACGATGGCGCCGGCGAGGATGCGGGGGGCGAGGACCAGCGAGCGGTAGGCCGCCTCCCATTCCTCGAGGCCGTGGTCGAGCGCGCCGCCCGGGGGAGGGCCGCCGGTGTTGGTGATGAGGATGTCGACGGAGCCGAGCGCCTCGGCGACCTCGAGCGGCAGCCCGGCGAGGCGGTCGAGGTCGGTGGCGTCGGCGACGAAGGTAGTGGCCCCGTCGATTTCGGCGGCGGCCTCGTCGAGCCGCTCCTGCGAGCGGCTGGCTAGAGCGACCCGCGCCCCCTCGCGCGCCAAGGCAGCGGCGACCCCGCGCCCGATTCCCTTGCTGGCGCCCATCACCAGAGCCACTTTGCCCTCAAGACCCAGGTCCATCCCCCAACCCTAGCCGCGGCAAGGATGCTCAAAGCCCCCTGCGCGGGTATCGTTGTCCCCGAGCGCCCGTAGCTCAGTGGTCAACGGTTCCTTACGGGGGGCCAAAGAGCGTCGGTCTTTCAAGCCGAAGGTCGCCAGTTCGAATCTGGTCGGGCGCATTTGTCGTGCCCCTCGCGTGAGAGTTCCTCCGCTGGGGGCATGACCCCCAGCGGAGTTTCATGCGGGCCTAGCCCTGCTTGGTGACGGACACGGCCGGAATCGCCGCGTATGCGCGCTGAATCGTCATCAGCCTCACCCCCTCTCCTCTCCTCGCTGGGCGAGGGGGGGATTTTGCTTAAGGCAGCTCGATCTAATGCAGGTGGCTATTTCGGTTAGGGCGTGGAACGCGCTAATACTTCCGACTAGTCGGCCAGCGAAATTGCAAACGAGAGGACCCGGTGGCAATGCCCTCCAAGAAGAAGACACTTCGCCCAAAGACGGGAAAGGAGACGCGGCTCGACAAACGTCTCACCCAAGCGCTGAATCACCCGCTGCGGACCGAGATCCTCGCGATTCTGAGCGATAACTGCGCAAGCCCGAGTGAGATGGCCGAGACGCTCGGCGAAGAACTGTCGAGTGTCAGCTACCGCACGAAACGACTTCTCGAACTTGAATGCGTCGAGGTAGTTGACAAACAGCAGGTCCGGGGTGCCGTGAAGACCCGCTACCGGGCAACGATGAGGATGATGCTGAACGGCGATGACTGGGACCGGCTGTCGCTGGCTATCCGATCAGGGATCAGCGCCAATGCCCTGAACGAAATCGGGCGTCGAGCGCGCGCGTCGGTTGAGGCCGGCGTCTTCGACAGGCGCAAGGACCGATCTATCCTCACCGTGAAAATTGACGTGGATGAGCAGGGCTGGAAAGACGCGAACAAAGCCGCGTGGGAGTGCTACGAGCGGATGGCCGATATCGAGGCGGAAGTGGCGGCCCGGAAGGCAAAGGGCGCGAAGACTTTCCGGATGACCTCCTCGCAGCTCGTCTTTGAGTCTCCGATGCAGGAGGACCCACGCTCGCCCGGTCGATGAATGACCTCCAGGGCGGGCGCATCGCTGCTGTTCCGCTCTGCCGTGTTGCTCGGCGCAGAACTAGGCCCGCGCTGCGTCCCCACATTGAGGAGACATTCGTACTGGAGGGCCACGCTCGAGCGATGAGAAGTGGTCTTGCCGGTGAGGGTCATCCCGGCCCGCTCGTAAAGACCGCGAGCGGCGCTGTTCTCCCGGGCCGTCCAGACTCCGACTCGCTCGTAGCCCATCGAGCGCGCGACGTCGAAGATGTGAAGGACCAGGGGGAGCCCGACTCCTGTGCGTTGCGCGGTGGGAAGCACGAAGACCATTGAGATGTGCAGGAGCGATGGATCAGGTCCACCTGCACCGTCCTCGAACCTTCCAGGCTCGGCCAGCGCCATGCCTATGACGCCTGGTCGCAACGCCACAAACGGCAGGCCGTCTGGGGCTGAGATCTTCGCGCGGATGCGGGCGGTTCGCTCCGGCCCATGCGGCGCACCACGGGCAATGTTCGCCTCGCGCCACACATCGACCGCAGCATCGATCTCATGGGAACGCATGCTCCGCAGGTTCACCAGCGGATCGTACGACCAGCTGGCGGAGCCGTCGGAGCGCACCCTCTCCGCCTATCTCGCCGTCAGCGACCGGACGATCCGCAACTGGATCAGGCGGGCGAGCTGCCCAGCCCAAGCTCGGAGCGGCCCGGAGGATCGACCCGGCCGACGTCGAGGACTTCCTCGCGCAGCATCGAGACGAGGCATCGCGAGGAGGGAGACGCCGTCAAACGCCGGAACCCCTCCGGCGAGATCGTGTGGACTGCCCGCTACACCGGCCGCGACGGCAAACGGCACATCGCGAAGCCGACCTGGAACCGCGGCAAAGGCACCTTCGGGCGGAAGGCGGATGCGAAGAAAGCCATCGACGAGGCATACGGCCTCTCTGATCGACCGGACACCCTCGGCGACTACGCCGCCACCTGGACCGAGCGCCACCCACGCTCCGAACGGACCAACGCGACGAACGATCACCGCATCAGCCGAGTCGCCGACGCAGAGATCGAGGGCATCCCTCTGAAGGACTGGCCGCTGCGCGAGCTGCGCCGGCGTCACACGCTCGCTCTGGTCGACCACATGCTGAGGACCGAAGGTCGAGCCACCACCGGGGCCGTCGGCATCCTCCGCGCCCTATCGGCAATGGCCGAGGATGCGATCACCGACGAAGTCTGCGACCTCAACCCCTTCAAGGGCATCCGCATCCGCGCCAACGACCCGAGGGCGAAGAAAAAGCGTCGCCCCATCCGCGTCTTCAGCTTCGAGGAAATGCACCGCTTCGCCAAGGCGGCGGGCCGTTACGAGGCCCTAAGTACAGACCTTCACCGACACCGGCATGCGCCTGGGCGAGGTCCTGCCTCTCCGCCCTGAAGACTTCGACGGCGAGACCCTCCAAGTCCGCCGCACCGCCCATGAGGGCCGCATCCTCGAGGGCACCAAGACCGACCATGGCGAGGAGGACGCCGGCCGCGTCGTCCCTGTCCCCGCAACCCTCGCCTGGCTCCTCGAAGCCCAGATCAACCTCAACGGCCCCCACTGCAAACTCCTCTTTCCGACCCCTCGCGGCCGCCTCTGGCGCGAGCGCACCTTCTACCGCGACGTCTGGAGGCCGACTCAAGAAGCCGTGGGTCTAGATATCCGCCCCCATGAGTGCCGCCATTCCTACGTCACCCATCTTCGGGCCGTTGGTGTGAATGACGCTGACTTAGCAGAGATTGCCGGCCATCGACTGGAGACGATGCTCGCGCGGTACACGCATGCGGTTGGGGGAAGCTTTGAATCCGTCCGCTCATCGATTGGTTGAAGTTGACTGCAGCTCGCTGATTCGCCTCAGGCTCTCCCAGGAATGCAGTCGGGAGCGAGTCCTAACCTTGGCCCATGTCTTGCCACGGACAGCCAGCCAACAGCGGAGACTCTCCGACACCTCTGTACAACGTTGATACGGCACGTGCCGCCCTTGAAGCGTGCAGCCACGATCTAGATCGTGAGGAGGACCGGATGCGAACGCTGGAGGGGAAGCTCACCCAGTTGGCCGCGTTCTCAGGCGTCTCTATCTCCATTAGTGGGGGTCTAGGCGGGACCGTTCTGGCTGGGAGCAATCTCCAGTTGGGATTTCAGATCGCTCTAGGAACCGCGATCGCTCTCGCTGCACTGGCCTTACTAGGCGGTGTTGTTATTGCCTTTCTAGCGCTCTCGCCCAAGCTGTATCTGGGAGTTGACGAGGCGGCGGTAATACAGAGGACCACTCCGGAGAGTCTGAATAGGGAGCCTTCCGAAGCCTTCGCGACCTACGCAGCGAGCCGGCGAGACACGCTGCTGACTGCTCGGAAGATCAATGATCGAAAGGCAAGAGCAACTACCCGAACGTTCGGCCTGGTTGCAGCGGGCTTCTCGATGCTCGTTGTTTCCGTGCTGATAGTCGCCATCGGAAGCGTGGTGTAACGTAATTCCCATGGCGGATGACGGCAAAACCCCGATCCCTGGTGAGGGCGGTCCTCAGGACAGCGCGCCGGCTAGTCCAGGGCAGAATCCTGTCCCAGCCGAGCCTTTGAGGCCAGTCGAGCGGGGGATTCCCGGCGAGGAAATGAGGGTGGTCCAAGGGACCGAGGGACCTCAAAGCGAGACCATGAGGTTTTTGCTGGAGGATGCCCATCGAGGCGAGCCTCCAGCGGAGAATCCGAAAGGCTAGTCCGCGCGTTTGTCTTGACATCTCGCTGTCAGATTGAGAACGCAGGGCGCCTTGGGGGACAAACGCGATAGGCCCAGCGACCTCTCCGCGGCCGGTTGTAGCGTTCCCGACTAGTGGCCGAGCGGATAGAGAGCCTAGAAGAAGATCAGTTCCCGGCTCTTTACCGAGCCCAGAGCGACCGGTCCGCACGAGCCCAGCGGGACGTTCTTGCTGCTGTCAAACTGAGCCTCGGAGGTGCCTTGGCAGCTGCAGCGCTCGGAGCATTCGAAGTCGAGTACAAGGATGTTGATCTCGCAGCGCTTGGTTCCTCGCTTGGTTTCCTCCTTTCTCTATTTGCGAGTTCGTGGCTGTTGTGGCGGAGGCCGGAGCGGGATTGGTATGACGCCCGGGCCAGCGCTGAGTCGATAAAAACCCTCGTGTGGCAATTTGCGGTCGCTGGCGGAGAGTTCGCCTTCAAGGATGAGTCCGATGCCGACACCCGGTCGCGGTTTCTTGCCCGCCTACGGGAGATCCTCGAGGGCCTTAGGGGTGTGGGGACCCCAGCCTCCGCGGACGGGAGCCAGATTTCCCACTCGATGCTGAAACTGAGGGCGGCATCACTTGAAATGAGGCAGTCCGCTTACCGAACTGGTCGAATCGAGGATCAGCAGAGTTGGTATGCAGAGAAAGCCAAATGGAACGAGAAGCAGCGCAAGATATGGGCGACGGTCACCCTGCTACTGCAGGCCGCTGGCTTTGCCGCGGGAATCGCACGTGCTTTTTTCGGGCTTGAGGTCGATCTACTCGGAATCGCAGCCGCGCTCGTTGCTGCAGCCACCGCATGGTCACGAACGAAGGACTATGCGGAGCTCGCCGAGGCCTACGCCGTGACTGTTCAGGAGATCGGGCTTCTGAGGAGCGAGGCAATGCCTGCGGGTGAGAATGAGTGGGGCGGCTTCGTGGAAAGAGCCGAGCGCGCCTTTTCCCGCGAGCATACGCTCTGGCGTGCGCGCAAAGGTCACCGCGACGTAGGCTAGATCCAAGACGGTTGTAGTGGGAACCGCCTCCGGATGGAGGCGTAGACTTCCGTTGGTGGGGGCGATACTGCATCTTTCTGACGTGCACTTAGGCACGCCGCGTGGACATCAAGCGGTTGATGACGCGAAGAAACAGGTTCCCGGCATCGATCCACGTACGCAGCGAGAGGTGCTTGAAGAAACGCTGGGGCGCCTTGCTGACAACGAGGACGTAAGGGAGTTAGTTAAGGCGGTGGTGCTTAGCGGAGATCTCGTTGCGGGCGGACACCTGAAAGAAGGGTACGAAGAATTCCCCGAGTTCGCGGAGCTACTGCTTCCCTTCGTTGACGGTGATCCTGGTCGGGTGGTGGTGGTGCCTGGAAACCATGATGTGCCAAAAGAGCACGGCCCCGAAGATCCTAAGCGCTACGAGGAATTTCTTAAGGTCACGAGAGGAAGGGGCTTCCGGACGCCGCTCTTGGACAACCGCGATTTCGACGATAATGGGGTGCTCACCGCTGAGGGAATGGAGTCGACGCACCTATTCTCCTCTGATGAGTTCGTTGTAGTTCCGGTCAACACCAGTCACTTTTGTTGGGGGACAGAGGAACTCGATGAAGAGACCGTAAACCTGCTCTACCACGAGGATGATGAGGAGGACAGGAGGACGGCGATCGACGAACTCCTTAAACATGACATCCCGCGGGTCTCGCGGCGCCAGATGAAGGCCCTGCTCGAATTGTTGGCTGCCGAGGATCCGGTCTTCCTTGATCCCGAGCAAGACGACACACGAGTGCGAGTCGCGGTGCTGCACCACCAGCTTCTGCCAGTCGACCAGCGGGAGGAGTTCAAGGCATTTGAGAGCATCACGAACCTTGGTGCGGTTCGACAGTTCCTGGCCGACCTCGGCATTGAGGTGGTCCTTCATGGCCACAAGCATGAGGCGGCGTTGTATTGGGACTATGTCGCCAATCCTTCCGGCATCGAGGTACCGCCTCATCGCATGTTGATCAGCGCCGCTCCTGGCGAATTTCGACCTGGGCGCCAGGCAATTCGGCTGTTGGGCTTTCCAGCTCGCCCAGCGGCGCGCGATGTGCTGATCGAAGAGGTGCACGCCCCCGTCGGGCCAGCTGCTTTGCTGCGCCTACGTCGCCGCCGCGCCCGTCTCTGGCGGGACTCGGACCACGATCTCGTCACGGACGCGATCGTAGTGCGCGATCGAACTCGAGATGGCGCCTACGCCAAGATCCAGTCGCTCTTCGCCGAACTAGAGTCGGGCACCCCGCTGCGGGATCTCGTTTGCGAGATTGACCGCCCCGAGGATCTACGAAGCGTTCCAGCCGGATACCCTGAGGTGCCTGGAACTGATCCCCTCCAGTGGCTATCGGACATGGTGGACTGGTGGCAGCTCCCCGACCCTCAATTGTTAGCGCAGGTGACTTTCAATCATGGGAATCGGATCTATCGGCGCTTCGGCGACCAAGTCTCCCGGACGGCCGAGGCCCTTGCAGGCTCGGATGTTGGGCCGCGCTCAACCAGCCGGGCGATCATTGTGCTGGTCGACCCCCTTAAAGACGGCGGAGCAAGCGGCGACTTTCCCTCGTTCACCTCAATGCATTTTCAGCTTGATTGGGAGGGACAAACGCCACGGCTGGACTGCACCGGATATTTCCGGAAGCAGGAAATGCGCTACTGGTGGCCGATCAACGTTGCCGAGCTTGGGGCAGTCCGCGACCGGGTCGAAGATGCGCTGAAGAAGAAGGGGCTCACCGTGAAGCCAGGCTGCCTCCGCACGATCACGGGGCACGCTGTTATCGAAGAAGATCTGCCCGCGGTGGCACTGGCAATGGTCGATCGGGCTATTGACCAGCATCCCAAGGATCTGTGGACAATGGCGGAAGGCTTGACTCAGCCCGGAGGCAAGAAGCGGAGGGAAGCCACCAGGGCTCTATGGGACCGCTACCTATCCGATCTCAGGCCAAAGGATGAGAAAGTCCCGCAAATCAAGGTCTCCCACCAGGGCCTCATCACGATCAAGAAGGAGCTCAGTTGGCAGAATGGCCAGCGGCTGAAATCGTGGCAGAAGCTTGAGTCGCTCGTCGGCTTCTACAACGCTCTCATTGAGCAGGACAGCGGGCCCGGCAGCGAAGTGGCCACTCAAGCAAAGGCGCACCTTGCGGAGTTGCGCTCGGCTATCGATCAAGACCTGGGTTGGCGGCGTTTTCGGCGTCCTGGCCTCGTGCGATTCTTTAGGTCTTGATTCTGGGCCCCGACAAATCACGCTGGGCGACGGAAATGGCGCTCGCCGCTGCTTCTGTCGCAAACTACTGTGACCACGTCGAGCACAACGAGGCGGTCGAGCTCGCATGGGTGACCGACTCTGCGCGGACGCTGCGCAAGGTGGCCTGTGAAGCCGCGGCCGCCGAAGGGGTCGACCTCCGAATCCTCTACTCGGAACGGTTGCGAGCAATCGAGGCGCGAAATCCAATCTCAAACCCGGACTCGCTTGACGGCGGGAAGGCCGCAGAGGCCGCTGCTACTTGGCGGGCGCTACAGCTGGCCCAGGTGGCGCACGACCGGTTCTACCATTCCGATGTCCTCGGTCTTTCTAAGGCCGACCAGCTGAGGCACTATGCGCTGCATGTAGCGAAGCTCGCGGGTGCCTACGCCCAACTCGCCATCGGTGAGTTGGGCGTCGATGATTTCAGGGCTCGGCGATTGCCTGACACGCTGTTATTTGGTTTGAAGCTGGCGACCGTCACGGGGAAGCGTCTCCCGGAGACAGCACTCGCTGGCGAGGAACCCGTCTCAAGCCTTCACTTGCAGGCTGCCTGAGTCGCTACCTCCAGGCCCCACTTCGGCGGAAAAGCTGGTGCCGGTAACTCTCCGCTTGGGCGAAATCGCGCCTTGATTCGCGACCGGTTGCTGCGTAATTCGGGAAACGCGACACGCGCATACTTGTCCAACTCACAAAAGAGATTCTGAATGTCGATTGCCTGCAATGATCGACCGAAGAGAGGCTTGAAGTCAATTTCGCGCTTGGCGAATTCTTCATCCTGGCGAACCGTCAGGTCAGTGATGATTTCCTCGGCAGTGTTGCCGGAGGTATCAATGAAGCACTTTGCAATACCGCGCTTCGCACCTGGACCGGCGACCGTGTACTCGCTCTCGTCAAAGTCGCACAGTTCGCTGTAGTTGATATCGATCGCGATCTGATAGGCCATGAATGGACCTATGAGGGGATACTCTAGTAACGCCGCTATGAGCGCCTTCAGGGACTGAGCTTTTGCGACCGCTTGTGGTAGACCCCCTGGACGAAGCATCTCCTCCAAAAGTGCAAGATGGTTCCGGTGCTTTCGCTGGTAGCCGTAGGCCGGAGTGGCGCAAAGGATGAAGGCCGGCGTGTAAAGACGTCCACCGCTTTCAAATGCTCGATCGAGAGTGTCGCCGTAGCTACTAGTTCGGAAACTTTCCATCGTTACGTCATCGTGAGCAGCGCAGAGAAGCTCCCAGGTTTGAGGACGGGAAAAGAGGCGAAACAGGACTATCCGAAGGATCTGATCCTCGGCCGAGTAGCTGCCCCGTCTGTCATATATCACCTGCGTGATCAGGTACTGCGAGACCCGATCTGCTGCTCGATAGGCATTGCAGAACTTGTACGTCTCAAGGATTGGATCCGCGGTCCACGGTGGCGGAGACCCTTCAAGTCGTTGGAAGTAGATGTCCTGCCTGGCCGCGGCTAGCCCCCAGAAGGCGTCGAGAATTTCTGGGCGGTCGCGGGCCGGCACCGGCAAAGCTTGTCATGTGACCCCGATGCTCGCGTTAACCGCGACCGCAGGTCGATCCGCTACCCGCGCTGGTCGCGATGGCCGGACCACGGGCGGCGGCAAGCGCGGCCCGCTCAATTGCACCTTCAAACTCATGCACATCGCTCGGCTCGGTCCAATCAATGACCTCGGCGCCAGCATCCAGCATCGCGGGCGGGATAGTCGCCCCAGGGTCGATGACAATTCCCAGCAACCCATTTGCTGGATCCTTGCTCGAACTCCATGCAATCTCCTTATTTACCCAGTCGCTAGCAGCCGTGTCCGCTCCAATCAAGACGACCGTTACGCTCGTTCCCTTCATTTGGGAGCGGATCCGCTCTCCTACATATCCCGGATCGGTCGAATTGACCCGTTGCATCTGATGTCGGACTGAATAGTTGACATTCAAGTTGGGCGCTCGTCGGAGAAGATCGAATCCTCGGGCCCTGCCCTCATCGCGATGCTGATAGGAAAGAAACACCTTCCTGGCCATCAGGGACTTCTCACGATCTTGGAAACCTCAAGGGCGCTGAGAGGGCGCAGCGTGCCCAACTCCCGACAACGTGGGCACGCCTTGAGTAAAGCCCCGTTCTCGATGGCGGCGTCGCACTGACTGCAGCCCCACCAGCCCGTGGCGGAGCGGTTGGGTACGGGCTCGCTTCCGGGATCGTCCGGCACCTGTCGTAAGTAGGCGCTCGCATCCCTCCAGTTCCAGGAATCCTCCCGCATCCAGGTGGGATAGCGATAGCCGGACTGAAACTTGTTCAGTCGCTCCAGTCGATCGACTTCAAGGATGTACTGATCGGTTAGATCGGCCTGCTGATTAACGATCTTTGTGAGGCGCACCGTCTGCTCAGGGCTTAAGCGTTTGGTAAGGCGCCACCGCCGGGAGAGCGGCTGGGCTAGGCCGTCGCCAAGGTCGGCGATGCGAATCGGAGCGATGAAACGCACGGATTTCGCTGCGACCGCAAAGTCGCGGGCAGCCACCCCAAGTCCCCCTGGCGTCCAGGCGCCAAGCTCATACATGCCTGCCAGATATCGCTCCTGCCCCCGAGGCCGCGTAAAGAAGAATATGAAGCTTGCGCCGTGCTTGATGATCCCAGAGCGCATCTGCTTTTGGCAGGTTGAAAACAGGCCATACGTGCCAGTCTCGATGTTCGGATCGCTCTTGTTGTCCTTTATGCGAGTCACGGCCCGAACCGGAATCGCCGCCAGATCATCAGCATGGTAGAACGAGGCATACCCAAAGATGGGCTCTTTTGGGGTAGTCGCTTTCCAGCGCGCTCCTTCTGGCCCGCTGAGCACGAGGAGTTCCGGATTAAGACTTCTTGTGGCCGAACGTTGCAACATGTGGCAAGAATTATTGAGGGGCCGTCGGTCGGAAAGTGCGCCATCTCCTTTCCCCCTCCGCGTCTGCCTGCGTCCATAGTCTTGGACCGTGCCTACTGACCCCTCGGCGAGCATCCTTTTGCAGCAGCAGCGCCGTCTAATAGCTCGAATCAATCAGCAGCGGGAGGAGGTCGATGCGCTGGAATCTGTTCTGGCCAGCCTTGCTGACCAGCTCAGTCGCGATGAATACCTTCTCGGCGAGGTCGAATCGGTTCTCGGCCGCGCCCCGCAGCTTCGTTTGGAGGAGGCAAACCTCCAGCTGCGGGGGCAGCGCCTTGAGAAAGTTGCGGTTGAGGTGTTCGAGGAAGAGCTCGGCAGCCATGCTGAGGTTCACTACAAAGAGTGGTTTGAGCTGCTGCGGGATCGCGGCTATCGGATTGCTGGCAAGCAGCCCGTCAACACCTTTCTCACGCAGATCGGCCGCTCCGATGCCGTTGAGCGAGTCGGCCGCCGTACGGGTCGCTATCGGCTCGCCAAGGTGGCATAGGCCGCTCCTTCGGCGATTTCGAGCCAGGGTCACATCTAGGTCTCATCGTGACGGCTTGGAGGCTTTGACAAGCCACAGCCCGCCGTCCTTTCAATCTGAAGGAGATCCGCTTTCTAGGGCGGCACGGGAAGGTTGCTCTGGCTCAGTGCCGTCCCCCCATCCGCCCGCGGACGAGGGTCTCTCGGTGGTGCTGGTCTCAGCTGACGGCAGAACTCGGGTCCTGAAGCCGGAACTCCAGACTCCGCCGGCTGAAGCCCCTCACGGCCGTTTCCCTAAGGGAGGAGCATCTCCTCGGTGAGGGGGTCGGGCTCGTCCTCGGTGGGGATTTCGCCCCAGTCGAACTCGCTGCGGTCTCCCGGGTCGGTGGTGCGGTGGCAGGCGCAGTCGAAGGTCTCGTCGGCATGCCAGATGTGACTGTGGGCCAGGTGTTCGGAGTGCGTGTCGCTGCCCCTTCCGGTCAGCCAGCGGGCGATGGTGCGCAGGGTGGCGCCTTCGTGGGTGTCAGCGGTTTGTTGGCAAGAGAGGACCAGGTAGACGGGATCCTCTTGGAGATCACGGTCGGTGAGGTCGACGTTCGGCTCTAGGAGGGCGGTGCGGTTGGGGAAGGCGCGGGACAGCTCGTGCTGGAGCCAGCTTGCGGAGAGGGCTCCCGCTCGGGCCAGGTTCTCCTCGGGGACATTGCCGGGCCTTCGCTTGCCGATCTGGCGGGCGATCTGGAGCTGGGCCCAGAGGCAGGACCAGACCCTCTCGTGGAGGTCTTTGTCGATCAGAAGCAGCACAGTGCTGGTGTCGATCTCGCTCACCTTGCTTGGCGGGTCCTCGTCAATGGACGGTTCGAGGTCGTCCTTGCGGGACCAGATCGCCCAGCGCCAACCGTTGGGAACGGCGGGGTTGCGCCGCCGTGGTTCCGCGTGGCGGCTGAGAGCGACCGCGGGCGGCGCGATTACGTGGACTCGGTGAGTCTCCAGTCCGACTAGCCAGAAGCCAACCCCGTCGGCCGTGGCTTCGGGATGCCAGCGCCTCAAGCTACTCACCCCCTCCTCCGAAGAGCGGGAACAGGGACGACCCCCGAGGGGCGCTACCGTCGAGAGATACGGCGATGTCGGTGAGCATGTCGAGTCCTTCCCAGGTGGGGCAGATTTCTCCGGCAGGGCGCTTGTACCCACTGAGGAGCCCTCTAGCAAGGCTTTACTGGAAATCTCCACGACCTCGCGCTTGGGCTTTGAGGGATTCTGGCGATTCCTCCAGCCACCGGATCTGTACCTAGACAACACCCAACTCGCGACGGAGAATCGCGCCCGAAGCTGGCGAGAGGACGCCGGCACCTGGCGAGGGATGGGAGACATCGTGGCGCAGGACGAGACCAGTCCACTTGACCCAAACGAGGAACCCGGCGACAGCAAGGAGCGGAAAGACCTGCCAGAGCTTCCGGCGCCGCCCCCGCAGCTCTCCGACGACGAGCCGGTGGAGGGCCCGGTCACATTGCCGGAGGTCGACCTCGACGTTGCCAAGGAAAGGCTCAGGGGGCCGCTCATCCTCGCCTCGTCCGTCTACCCCGAGGTGGACGCGGAGCGGATCGCCCTCCTCGCCAACGTGACGATCGACCGGGTCTGCGCGCGGGCTGAAGCGAACCGGGATGATGCCATCGCGATCACGGATCTGGGGGCCCTGGCGGGTATCGGCAACGCCGAAGACCTGCTGATTCCGCCGCTCCCCGAGTTCGCCCAGTTGGTGGTCCGCGGCATCTTCGCCCAGGCCGCAAGCCGTGTCTTCTATGAGCAGCTGGAATCGCACTCCGCGGCCATCGGGCGTCGCCACAATGGCGAAGGCAGCGAGAAGGTCGCCGGCATCGTTCGGAACCAGCTCAGCCTTGTGCAGCACGTTCTCGCCGGCAGCGCCATGCACTGCTCGATCGGCGGCCGCCCGCTCAATCTGGGCACCCGCTGGTCGCGCACGTGCGAACGGTTCGGCGCCGGCTTCCCCGACTGGGCGCTGGATCGCCTCGATAGTTTCCCCGACCTCTTCAGCGATCACCTGCGAGCGGCGCTGGTCGAGGATCGCGAGGTGCGCAAGCGCGTTCTCGAAAGCCTGAGAAGCGGAGCGATCGCGCTCCCCGGCTCGATCACCAAAGAGCGGCTGCTCGCGGCGATCTCCCAGTACCTCCTGATCGGCCCGATCCCCTATGGGACCTCGTTCAAGTCGCACCGCTCCCACCACGACACCTTGAAGCCGGGGCGCGACGAGGAGACGGTCGACGAGGCGATCGCGTCCGGGCGGGCCGTCGCCCTGGCGTGCGGCCAGCTCTCCCCGGAGGAGCGGCTTGTCTTCGAGGAGCAATCGAAGATCCTGCGGGTCGGCAAGCTCCCGTCGATGTACGGGCTCGGCATCGGGCGGATCTCCTCCGTCCAGTACCGATGGTCATCGTCGCGCCACGAGCTGGCCCGCTACAGCGCTGGTGAGGGCGCGCGGATCGACTGCTGGCGCCTGGTTGGCGTCGAGAACCCCGAGCGCTTCTGGCGGTCCGTGTCGATGATCGAGCGCCACGCCCAAGTCAGCTGGACCAGCGCCTGCACTGACCGTTACGAGAAGCAGTGCCTGCCTGGAAAGCTCCAGACCCACCTGCCCGAGCAGTGCGCCGGCCTGCGCTCCCTGTTGGAGATGGCCAACGCTGCGATCGTCGACGCCATCAGGAGACCGGAGCAGATGTGAAGGGCCACATCCGATATCCCGCGGAGGCGAACCTGCTGACGACGATGGCGATCTTGCTCGCCAATTACGACTCGGATCGTGACTACCTGTCGAACCTCGAGCCCTTCGTCGCTGACCGGTTGAAGCAGTGGCCAGTGGAGACGCCCGTGGCCCCGAAGGCGCTCTGCTCGTCCCTCACCGCCGCCTACAACCTGCCGCGCATCCCAATCAACACCGTCACGCAGCTACGCGATCGCGCGTACCGAAGCGGCTATCTCCGCCGCGACGCCTCCCGACGCTTCTTCCCGGACCCGCGGGTCCTCGCCGAGGTGAAGAGCCTCGCTCCGCGGGAAAGCGTCTTCCTCGACCATTTCGAGCGCCTAACCGAGGAAGTCCGGCTTTACGCGAAAGAGGTCCACGACTTGACCTGGGACAGGCCCGAGGCCGAGAAGGCCCTCGAGAGCTTCGCTCAAGCCTTCGGCGTCGAGCTGGCGATGGCGCGCCGTAACGGCGGCCTCGATGATGTCGGCGCGGAGCGCCGGCGCGAGGAGTTGACCGTGATGCACGGCTTCGCCCGCAGGGCCTTGGTGGACGACCGGCGATGCCTGGATTACCTGGAGGAGGTGGTCCAGGCGTCGATGCTCACCAACGTCCTCTACCTGCAGGACCTCGGTACATGGAAACCCGATCTCAAGGACCTGGTCGTCTACTTCGACACCACGGTGGCCTTTCGCGCCCTGGCGATGACCGACGAAGAGGTCTCCGAGGCGGCCCAGGAAATGGTCGAACTTTTGGGGGAATTCGCCGTCCCTGTGCGCGTTTTCGAGCACACCTTCGACGAGATGCGCGGTGTACTGCGCGGTGTCCGCGAATGCCTCCGCGAACAGGGTCGGTCACGCACCAACCTCGACCTGATCCCGCGCCAGGGCTTCGAAGTGCTCAGCTACGCGCTGCGGGCTGGGTGGGGCCCTGCTGACGCCGAGGAGGCCGCGATCGAGCTGGAGGCGCGGCTGGCGTCGCTTTGCGTGGCGGTCGCCGCCGCGCCTCGCCGCGATCCCCACCAGTGCGCCATCGAGCGGCGGCTCGACCAATTGCTCGTCGAGCGGAAGTTCAGCGAGCGGCAGCGCTCTCGCGACATCGATTCGCTGCGTGCGATCGATGTCTTGCGGGACGGCCGCCGCTCCGCCGCCGACCTGGGGAAGGCAAGGGCGATCTTCATCACCTCAAACGAGGCGCTGGTCAAGGCTTCGCGGCAGTGGCTCGGAGAGCAGGGTCGCGACGGCGGCGTTCCGCACTGCGTAACCGAAACCTCATTCACGACCCAGCTCTGGCTGCGCCGTCCCGCCGGCCGACCCGACGTCGCCCTCAAGTTCCTAGCTGCAGGGAGCCACGCGGCGCTCACACCGAGCCCACAGCTCTGGGAGCAGTACCTCGACCGCATCGCGCAGCGGCGCGACCGCGCCCAGATAACCGAGCAGCAAGTGAAGGCCCTGGTCTTTTCGGCTGAGGCAAAGCAGAGTCTCGCCGAAGCGGCGCAGGGGGATCCCGAGCAAGTCAACGACGAGGCGATCGGCGAGGTGCTGGCCCGCTCCCATGACTTTCTTCCGGCGGCGTTCGCCCGTCGTCTCGAGAGCGCCGGGGCAGACATCAGGTCGCTGCGCGAGGAAAATCGCTCGATGCAGGAGGAGATCTCGGAGCGCAACATCCGCTTGCATGAGCAGGCGGAGCTGCTGGCCATCCAGAACCGCGAGATCGCGATGCTGCACGTCAAGCTGGAAGGGCTGATCGGGTCCCGCGAGCAGCGCGACCTCTGGGAGCGTCGAGTCGCGTCGCATGGCCTGTTGGCGCGGCGCATCATGGGCTTGGGCATCGGGCTGGTCCTGATCGCGCTTGTCGCGCAATCGTCTCTCTCCGTCGCCGGCTTCCGCTGGCCGGGAGTGGCGGGCACCGCAGCGGTGTGCACCGTGATCGGAGCCGTCTTCGTCGCGATCTCGAAGGGCTGGCGATGGACGATTCTCGCGATGGTCCTGATCGGCGCGCTGCTGCCTGTGGTGCTGCTCGATCTGGTCTCGATCGACGATCGCAGTGGCGCCTCTCATCCGGCCGCAGAACTGCCAGTCGGACAATCCGTGGAGACCGCGGTGCGCGCGCACACGACGCCGTCCGAGCGCTAACGCCCCGTCTCCGGTACCTGAAAACGCCACAGATAGGCGCTGCCAACGCGGTTGATGATGGGGTGCCGTGGCGATCTTCCCTTCCTGCTTTGACATCGGCTTCCGCCTAACCCATAGTCGAAACGACTGGTCGATCAGCCAGGAGATATGAAGGGTGAAGGGATTGGTGACCGTGGCAAGGGCGAGCAAGAAGAGCGCAGGTGGAGTGAATGAATCGTCGGCAACGGCGGTGCCGGGCAAAGTGCCGTAGGGCCGCGCAGAAGAAGCCAGCGGCCGGGGGCAGCGGCCATGTCGACCGTCCCTGCTGGTGGGTACGCCTGGTCGCCAAGGCCCTCTCCGACATGGAGCACCGGCTGGCCTTCGCGTGGCTTTGGGTCAGAGGCTGGTGGCACGGGCACAAGCGGTCGAACGATTGGTGGGGGTCCTTGCTGATGCTGCTCGTGGCAGTAGTCAGCGCGGCCTTCACCGTCTATGCCGCCCTGCGACCCGAGCCTTCGGTCGCGGGGGTCTCGTTCGAGACTGGGATTGACGACGGCGGGGGCGGCCTGCGCAGCTATGCCGAGCCGGAATCGGGCGAGGGCATCCCCATCCTGCTCGAGGTGACCCCTCACCATCAGGACCTGATCGGAGTGTCGGTGATCATCTCTCCACCGCCCCGGGTCGAGCTGACGGACCGCTGCTACTACACCGTCGGTGACTCGCTCCGGCACCGATGTGCAATGCCCGGCGGTGAGGGGAGGATCGACATCGCCCGTCTCGGTTCCGGCGAAACGCTGCGGATCAGCGCGAATGCACGCGTGGTGGCGCAGATCGAGGAGCGAGAAACGATCACGATCGAAATGGACTCTGCAGAGGACGAGGCGAGCCAGCGCGGGATCGACCTCTTCTCGCCGGATAAGGCCAGGGAAGACGAGCGATCTGACCGCGTCGGCCGAGCTTCGGCTCGACGGGCAAATCCGCCTGGTCAAGCCGAAGACCCTCCGCCTTTCAATCTGAAGGAGGCTGGCTCTGCAGAGCGGGAATGCTCACCCGGGTCCAGCTGATCAGAGTCGCTGGGGGACGAGCGTAAAGCCATGCTTCTTTGCTGCGCTGCGCAGCTCCTTGTCCCAGCAGGCGAACGCGAGTTCTTCGCCGGTGGCGAAGGAGAGGGCACCCGCAAGATGAACGGAGTCGTAAGCACGTAGCGCATGAGTGCGGGCACTCGCGGCGGCCTTCGCGAGCAAGGCGTCGTTAACGGCGTGGCTGTCGATTCCGCGCCAGAGGCTCTCCAGGTCATCCGTTGCCCGACGGAGCTGGGTCGGGGTCAGGCGGCCACCCTTGCGCATCCTGGTCAGGGCTGCGGTTGCCTCTACATGCGCGATCGCGGTGGTTCGGATGCCGTCGGCGTCGTGATAGGCACTCTGCGCCTCCTCCGTGCCCGGCTCGTCGACCAGCAGCTTGATTAGGGCGCTGGTATCCAGGTAGAGGCTCAACGCCGACCCTCGGAGACGTAGTCCGCAGCGCTCTTGCCGGAGCCTCGGAGCTTGGCGGGCTTCGGCAGGTATCGGGGGCCTTCGCTCGGCCGCACCGTTCCGTCAGCGACTAAAGCGGCAAGGTGAGGCGGCGTCGCGGTGGAAACGATCCTGGCCACGGGCCGGCCGTGCTTGGTGACCGTGATCGCCTCGCCGTCCTCAACCCGATCGATGATCGAGCTGGCCTTGTCCTTGAGTTCCCGGATGCCAACGGTTGCTTTCTCCATAGTGGCCACATTCTAGCGCAGAGTGGCCACAAGGCTCTACTCGTCCCCAGATGGCCGCTGGAGGCGCGGTACCCTGAGTTGATGACTGCGAAGGAGCGACTCCACGGACTGGTCGATGAGCTTTCCGACCAAGAGGTCGAGGTCGCGTTGATGATCATCGAGCGTCGACGGGCTGCTGACGATGAGTCGCCCGACAGTTAACTGATGCGGGTCTCATCCCGGTCACATCGCCGCCGCAAACCCGCTCCTCACGCGGAAGACCCTCCGTCCTTTCAACCCGAAGGTCGCCGGTTCTAATCCGGTCGGGCGCATCACTCCATCAGCGCCGGCCCGGGAGGCGGCGGCGGACCCGACCTGTCAGCCGACCTTCTCTGGTCGCACTGTCGCTGCAATCCCGCTCTCAAAGTGAGTTACGTCGCCCTTTGAAGCCGAAGTAATTGCAGTGGGAGTCCAGGGCAAGGAATCCGGTACTTCGCAAGTATCGTCGCAACCCGTGCAGCGGGCGATCATTGAATTCTGGCGGGCGGTGGAGATGTTCGGTCCGCCGTCGATCCCGGCTCGGTCGAAGAAGGACGTGTTCGACCTCTTGGAGGGTGAGCTGCTGCCTTGGGACGCGGGCCACCGGCTCCAAGGCGAAGGGCTGAAAAAAACCCAAGCCTGGCGCCACACCGTCTACGTCGGCGTCTATCCGCGCGAGGCGGTGTTCTCGGCACTGAAGGGCGTCTTTCCCGCCGAGGCCGACAGCTTCGAGGAGCGACCGTCGGGTGACAGCGCGCTGCTGGGGTTCGCGGTTTCCGAAAAAGGCATCTTGGTGGAGGGGTCCGTGGTGCTGTCGTCCTGCGCCTGGGCGACGGCCCGGGCGCTGGATCCGGGACCGGCCTCGGCCGGTTGGCTGGATGGCTTCGACGGGCTCCAAGCGCGCTTCGCCACGCAGCTCGAGGAGGTGTTTCTCGGCAGCGAGGAGGAAGGGGAGGAGCCTTCCGTGCTCGACTGGGAGGCGCTCACGGAATGTCTTGACAAGGCCGCCGGTGCTCTCGGAGTCGCCAAGGAGCTGCGCGTGGACGGCATCCGGGTCCGCAGCGAAGTCGTCGCGCGGCGGACCGCCGACACGGTCGAACACGATTTCCTCAACAGCTTCATCGCCAACGACCTCGGCCGCGTGGCCACCGCAGTCGGTGCGGGAGAAGTCGGTCCCGCCCTGCGCAACTACCTGCGACCGACGGCCGAGCTCGACGTCGACGATCGCGTCGACGTGCGGACCGACCTCGACGAGGTCCGCCGCGCCACCGCTCCCGATCGCGTCCCCCTCGGCCGCTGGCCGGCCAGCCCGGACCGGCCGCTGGCGCTGGGGCAGCAGCTCGCCGTCAACGAGGCCGTTGCGATGCCCCGCGACGATGGCCACCTGTTCGCCGTCAACGGGCCGCCCGGCACCGGCAAGACGACGATGTTGCGCGACCTGATCGCGGCTCTCGTCACCGAGCGCGCCGGGCGGCTGGCGGCGCTGACCGATCCCTGGGACGCGTTCGTCGACGAGCCGCACCGCTGGAAAACGACGAAGTATCAGCGGGTCATCCATTGCCTCAGGCCCGATCTGACGGGCTTCGAGCTGGTGGTGGCCTCGAGCAACAATGGGGCGGTCGAGAACGTCACCCTCGAGATCCCCTCCGGTGCGGCGATCGACGCTCCCTGGCGCGAGCGGGCCGAGCAGATCGACTACTTCCCGGCGCTCGCCGAGCGGGCGAGGAATGCCGGGCGAGGCACCAGCGCCTCCCAGCCCGCGGAGGACCAGCACGCCTGGGCACTGGTCGCTGCGCGGCTCGGCAACAGCAAGAACCGGAAGGAGTTCGTCAGCGCCGTCTGGTGGCCCGAGAAGCGGAAGGACGGCGACGATCGCCCGGGCCTCCGTGACCTCCTCAAGCAGTGGGAAAGAAGGCCCGAGGGCCCCACCTGGGCGGAGGCCGTGGCTGAGTTCAAGCAAGCGCGCGATCTTGCGGATGCGATCCGGGACGACCGGCTCCGCGTGATGGCGAAGCTCGACCGCCTCGCCGAGCTGGAACCGGAGCTCGAGGCAGCCCGCCAGACCGAGCGGGCGGCGGGCGAACGCGTCACGGCATCGCGCCCGCGGCACGATCAGCTGGAGGGCGCCCTGGGGACGCGCGAAGCCGAGCGCCGGCGCCGGATCGAAACGCGGAAGGAGAGCCGGCGACCTTGCGTCCTCAGGTTCCGAGCGCGGACCGAGTGGCGGGACCGAGACCAGCAGCTCGCCGGCGAGATCGCCGAGCTCGACAGGCTGCTGGACGAGATCGGCGAGGATCTTCGGGAGCTGGCGGAAGAGGTCCGGGTGCACGAGGAGGCCGCCGCCGCGCTCGCCGCTGCCGAGCGCGAGGTCGAGGAGTGCCGCCAAGTCCTCTCGCGCTACCGTGAGCAGCCCGGCGCTCTGCTGCCGGACGCCGAGTGGCTCCGGGACCGGGAGGCGCGTGAGCGGCAGGCGCCGTGGACCGACGCCGAGTGGAACGAGGCCCGCACCGAGCTGTTCCTGGCGGCTCTCAGCCTGCACAGGGCGTTCCTCGTCCATGCCGCGCAGCCAGTGCGCGAAACCCTCGACGGAGCGATGGAGATCGCCGGCGGCACGGCTCCGCCGAGCCTCTCGGGGGAGGCGGCGCTTGCCGCCTGGCAGACGCTCTTCCTCCTCGTTCCCGTTGTCTCGACGACCTTTGCCTCCGTGCCGCGCCTCTTCGGGCCGCTCGGCCCCGAGGCACTCGGCTGGCTGCTCGTCGACGAGGCCGGTCAGGCCACCCCGCAGAATGCCGTCGGGGCGCTGTGGCGTTGTCGCCGCGCGGCGATCGTCGGAGATCCGTTGCAGTTGGAGCCGATCACGACGATTCCGTTCCCGCTCGAGCAGGCGATCCGCGCGCACTACGGCGTCGGCGAGGAGTGGCTGACCGGACGCGGGTCGGTTCAGAGTCTCGCCGACCGCCTCAACCGGCTCGGGACGACGCTGCCAGGAGCCGAGAGACCGGTCTGGGTTGGCGCGCCGCTGACGGTCCATCGCCGCTGCGACCAGCCGATGTTCGAGCTCTCCAACCAGATCGCCTACGGCGGGTTGATGATCGACGCCACCGACCGCGCAGCTGGGGAAGCCTTCGCGACCCGCTACCCGATGCTTCCTCCGAGCAGGTGGATCGACGTCGTCTCAAACGAATCGAAAGATCACTGGATTCCCGACGAGGGAGTCGAGGTCGATCGCATCCTCGCTCAGCTCGGGGAGATCGGGTTCGACCTTACGGAGGTGCTGGCGATCGGGCCGTTTCGGGACGTCGCACGCCGCCTCGCTGCCCGTGCCCGGACTCGCGAGCACAGCGGGCTGAAAGCGGGGACGATCCACACCGCACAGGGCAAGGAGGCCGAGATCGTGATTCTGGTCCTCGGCTCAAAACCCGCCAGCGTCGGCGCCCGCGGCTGGGCGGCGAGCAAACCCAATCTGCTGAACGTCGCGGTCAGCCGCGCCCGGCGAAGGCTGTATGTGATCGGCGACCGCAATGCGTGGATGCGCGAGCGCTACTTCGAGGTGCTCGCAGACCTTTTGCCACACGATCAACGCTAGCCCTTGCCCGTCTCCTCGGCGGGTTGCTGTGGCCGCGCTAAGGTGACCTCGTGGGCAAGGCGAGGGTGCAGCGGCGCGGTAACGGCTCGCACTCCGGCGAGGATGCGCGGACCGTCGTTGCGGCGCGGCTGCGCGAGCGGCTGCCGGAGATCCAGGAGGCGGTGGGGACGCGGGTGTATGCGATCTCCGACCCGCATGAGGTCGCCGACCCGGCCTACGTCGAGGGGTTGAAATTCGCGCTTGCCGCCGCGCTCGAGTACCGGCTGGCGGTGCTGGAGTTGGGTGAGCGGCGGGCGCCTGCCGTCCCCGAGGTGCTGCTGGCGCAGGCGCGGCTTGACGCCCGCGACGGGGTCCCGCTCGACACCGTCCTGCGGCGCTACTTCGCCGGCAACTCGCACTTCGGCGACTTCCTCGTCGAAGAGGCCGAACGAGCCGAGGTGCCGGGCGCGACCCTGCGCGAGCTGCTGCGGGAGCAGGCGACGCTCGGCGACCGGCTGCTCGCCGCGGTCAGCGCCGAACACGCGCGTGAGGCGGAGGTCCGGCCGACCACCTCCGGCGAGCGCCGGCGCGAGTTGGTGAAAAGACTGCTCGCCGGCGAGCTCGTCGACAGCTCCGAGCTCGGCTACGACCTCGAGGGCCATCACCTGGCGGTGATGGCGAAAGGCGAGGGGGCCGAGCAGCTGATGCGCGGGCTGGCCGCCACCCTCGACCGCCGCGCGCTGATCGTCCAGCGCGAGGAAGAGGCGAAATGGGCCTGCTGGCTCGGCGGCCGTCGCCCGCTCGGGTCCGAGGAGGCGCTGCGGGTTCTGCGCGAGACCGCCTCCAATAGCGCCTTCGTCACCCTCGGCGAGCCGGGCGAGGGACTCTCCGGCTGGCGCTTCAGCCACCTGCAGGCGAAGGCGGCGCTGGCGATCGCCGAACGCCGGCGCGAGCCGGTCCTCCGCTACGCCGACGTCGCCGTCCTCGCCTCGATCCTGCGCGACGACCTCGTTGCTACCTCGCTGCGGCAGCTCTACCTGGAGCCGCTCGCCCAGTCGCGGGACAACGGCAAGGTCGCCCGGGAGACGCTGCGCGCCTACTTCGAGGCCGAGCGCAACATTTCCTCGACCGCCGCCGCCCTCGGCGTCGACCGCCGCACCGTGCGCAACCGCCTGCGCTCGATCGAAGGCCTGCTCGGCCGGCCGCTGCGCGGCTCAATGGCCGACCTCGAGATCGCCCTGCGGCTCGACGAGTAGGCCCGGTTCCCACTTTGTGGAGTCCCGGTGGGTCGGGGCTCCAATTCGGGGTGGGAGCGTCCCACGGCGGCGATCGATGATCGGCGCATGAACAAATACCTGCTCCACCTCATCGCACTCGTCAGCGGCTTGGCTCTGATCTTCGCTCCCGGCGCTGCCGGTGAGCGCAAGGTGGAGCGGTTCGGCAACCTCGTCATCACCGACGACGGTGGCATCTCGCCGTCGAAGCTGCCGCGGCACGGGAGTGCGCCGGTCAGCGCCCACATCTTCGGGGAAATAGGCACGGTCGACGGCACTCACCCACCCGCCCTGCAGAACCTCGAACTAGAAGTCGACAAGACGCTCGCGATCGATGCGGTCGGCCTGCCGATCTGCCGGGTGGGACAGCTGACGGCGCGCAGCAGCGCCGCTGCGAAACGGGCCTGCGGCGATGCGATCGTCGGTTCCGGGGAGGCTGAAGTGGAGGTCGCGTTCCCCGAACAGACGCCGTTCCGCTCGACCGGGCCGCTGATCCTCTTCAACGGTGGCGTGCACGGAAAGACGACCCGGTTCCTCCTCCACGCCTACGTCAACGTTCCGGCCCCGACTGCGATCGTCGTACCGGCGACCGTCGCCCGCATCCACAACGGTCGCTTCGGGCTGCAGATCCAGGCCAAGATCCCGAGGATCGCGGGCGGCGCCGGATCGCCGACGCGGTTCGAGCTGGAGATCGGCCGCAAATACACCTACAAAGGCCGGAAGAAGAGCCTGCTTTCGGCCGGATGCCCCACCGGCAGCTGGGCGACCAAGGGCAACGTCCTCTTCGCCGACGGAACCAAGGCCGGACTGACCCACGTCTTTCCCTGCACTCCGCAGGGCTAGCAGTCCCGGTATCTCTCCAGGCTGGGCCCGGGCGAAACGCTCGGGCTCAGCCGTTCAGCTGGTCGGCGAGCGTCGTCAGCTTGCCGACGCTGGTTCCGAGCGCCGTCGTCAGGCGCAGCAGGGTCGTGTAGCTCGGGTTCCGCACGCCGCGCTCGACGCCGCCCACCTGGGTCAGGTCGGTGCCGGCGGCTTCGGCCAGTTCCTCCTGGCTCATCTTCGCCTCCAGGCGCAGGCGGCGGACCGCCTCGCCGAGGGCGGCATGCTCGGGGGAGCGGGGTTTGCTGCGGCGGGGCGGCGGCATCGCCCCGGGAGCCTCCCTATTAAAAGACTCCAGTGTTAGGGTATTTATGCCATAAGATCCAGAGTGCCGGAAAAGGGTTGAGCAGTCGGCCCTTCCGGTTCGCTCATGCCGCCCTCGTCTTCAGAGCTGACCAGCGCCCTCGGCCATCCGCTGCGCCGGCGGATTCTCCTCGCCTACCTCAACGGGGCGGTCGAGGTCGCCTCGGCGCGCGATCTGGCAAAGACACTCGACCAGCGGGTGGGACAGGTCGCATACCATCTGAAGACGCTGGCGAAGAGCGACATCTTGCGGCCGGTCCAGAGCCGCGATCGGAAGCAGGCGCACGAGGCCCACTACGGCTGGGTCCTCGGCGTCGAGCTCATCTGGTTGCGGCTGCTGCTCGAAGCCTGCGGCGAGGCCGACTTGCCGCGGTCCTGATCAGCTGGGCGCGGGCTGAGCGCGCAGCCTCGCGCACCACATGGCGAAGAGGCCGACGGCGAGGACAGCTCCCGCCCAGTGGAGGCCGACGATGACCGCGACGATGCTGGGCAGGCCGGCGAGGGCGGCGCCGAGCAGCGCGGCGCCGAGTGGCAGCGCCAGTACCCGGGCGGTGACGGCGGCGCAGAGCATCCAGGAGACCGGGCCGGCGATCCAGCCCCAGTCCTCGAAGAAGGAGTGCGACAGGGCGAGGCCGAGGGCTATCGAGAGCAGCGCCACCGCAACCAACTGCAGCAGCGCCGCCCGCCAGAGGGTGGGGACGTCCATCCCCGCCGAGGCTATTCGACGACGACCTTCCCCTTCATGAAGTTGTGGATCTTGCAGTGGTAGGCGAAGGTGCCGCGCTTGTTCAGCATCACCGTTGCCGTCGTCCCCGGCGCGATCCGCTTGGTGTCGAAGGCGCTGCCGCTGGCGGTATGGGTGACGCCGCTGGAGTTGGTGAAGGAAACCTGCGATCCGCGCTTGACGGTGATCGTCCCCGGGTGGAAGGCGAAATTGCGGATAGAGACCGTCTTCGCCCCGCTCTCCGCCGCGGTCGCATGCCCGGAGGCGCTGCCACTCCGCGTCGCGAGCATGCCGAGGACGGCAAGTCCGATCACCAGGGCAATTGCCCCCCAACGCTGTCGCTTCGTCGAAATCGTCATGGCCTGGGATACGGGCGCTGGCGCGGAGGGGTTCACTCGGCTTGCCGAGGCGGCAATAATGGGAGGTACGGGCGGTTAGCTCAGTTGGGAGAGCACTTCCCTTACAAGGAAGGGGTCACTGGTTCGAGCCCAGTACCGCCCATGTGAATCGTCCCGTCGAGTCCAGGACATCGGTGATCGAGCGCCTCTTCGAGGCGACTCAGGGCAGCGAGCCCGAGCGGGTGCTCGAGCTCCTCCATCCCCGGGTCGAATGGACGCCGACCGTCTGGAGTGGCGCGCCGATGTACCGCGGCGAGGAAGGCGCGCACCTCTGGCTCGACCAGTTCGGCGAGAAGCTCGAATACCTCGACATCAGGTTGCAGCAGCTCGAGCTCGGCGAGGACCGGGCAGCGGCGTTGGGCATCGTCTTCGACACCCGGGGCGATCAGACATTTGCGGTGAAGGTCCCCTGGAGCTTCGAGATCGAGGGCGGTCTCATCCGCCGCGGCCGCGCCCACGGCAGCTGGGAGGAAGCGCTCGCTGCCGCCGGGCTGGGTTGAGTCGCTCCGCTGCTTAGAGCGCTCGCACCGCCAGCACCACCGCCACGACCAAACCGAAGACCGCGATCCCGATCCGCAGCGGGTCGCTGGGGATGCGGCGCGCGTAGTGGGCGCCGACCCGGCCGCCGGCGAAGGAGGAGACCATCAGCGTCAGCGCGAAGCGCCACTCGACCGGGGCGAGGAAGGCGTAGGCGACGGCGGCGAGCAGGTTGGCGCAGCCGACCAGGAGGATCTTCATCGCGTTCAGGTGCTGGAGGGTGTCGGCGACGAAGAGGGCGAGGATCGCGAGGAGGAGGATGCTGACCGCCGAGCCGAAGTAGGCGCCGTAGGCACCGCAGAAGAGGAGGCCGGCGGTGAGGTAGGGGGATCGTTCGTTGCCGGCGTGCGAGAGCCGCGCGGTCAGCCGCGGCTGCAGGAGCAGCAGCACGCAGGAGCCGGCGATCAGGACCGGGACGATCGCTTCGAAGGCGGCGTCGGAGGTGAGCAGCAGCGCCACCGTCCCGAGCACGGCGCCGATCAGCATCGGCGCCAGGTAGCGGGCGAAGCGCTCGCCCTGCTGGCGCAGCAGGTCGGTGTAGCCGAGGGCGCCGCCGACCGAACCGGGCACGATCCCGACCGTGTTGGTGACGTTGGCCGAGAGCGGCGGCAGCCCCAGCGCGACCAGGGTCGGGAAGGTGATTAGCGAGCCGGCGCCGGCGATGGAGTTCGACGCCCCCGCCGCGGCCCCGGCCGCCGCGACGGCGAGCAGCTCGAGCACGGCCTCAGCCTAGGTCAGGCGGCGTTGCTTTGGCTCAGTGGGGTGGGGGTGCCGCCACGGCGCTTCTCGCGCTGGGTGACGACGTTGAAGAAGTAGTCGTTGCGGCCGCGGCGCATCTGACGCGGCATCGCCGGGCGGGCGCGGCGGTGGGCGGCGGCGATCGAGCGGAAGGCGGTTTCGTGGGCGCTGGTCCAGCGGATGTCGAAGATCTCGCGCACCCGTGGGGGCAGGGTGCCCTTGACGATCAGGTTCTGGGTCTCCAGGTTGAGCCGGGCCGGCAGCGGCACCGGCTGGCGGAAGGCGACGAGCGGCGCCATCTCCAGCGCGTGCGGGGTCGCGTGCAGGTCCGGGGAGGCCAGTTTCCCGTCGAACCAGGCGCGGAACTCGGGATAGCTGCCGGGGACCGCGTCGGCGGGCAGGCCGAACAGCTCGCCGAAGCGGACGTAGTCCTGCCAGAGCGCCTCGCGCTCCTCACCGCTCAGCGGCCGCGCCATCGTTTCGTACATCGCCCGGCCGGAGTCGGCGATCACCGCCAGCGTCCACAGCATCAGCTCCGGGTCGAAGGCCGAGTACTTGGCACCGGCGGGATGGGCGCCGGCCGCCTCGTGCAGCTCGCCTTTGATCCGCTCGTGCAGGCGATGGACGGCGCCCAGCGCTTTGTCGGCTTCGGCCTTGGTGCCGAGGAAGACCGTCTCTTGGATCTTGGCGGTGCGGGCGAGGCGGGTGAAGGGATGGTCGCCGGCGTTGGTGCTGAGCATGGTGCCGGTGTAGGTGAGCGGCTCCAGGGCGCCGATCAGCAGCGCCCGCTGTCCGTAGAGCAGCCCGACCGAGCGCTCGCCGTGGACGCGGCGGGCCATCGACTGGCCGGGGGGGAAGTAGTAGGAGTCGGTCACTGGCTGCCTAGCCAAATGGTATAGCCGATTTGAGGCGTCCTGACCAAGCAGGTCAAGGACGCAGGGAGCGCCGCGTGCTCTGCACGCAAGCGACCGAGGACACCGAGATGCGCAGGTCAGGGCGCCTCACGGCTCATTGCGATTAGCGCCGCACCCGAGCCCGGCGTGGCAGCCAGGCCGCGCAGCTCGTGGGCGTCGAAGATCTCGTCGAGTTCCTCGCGGGTCAGCGTCTCCCGCTCCAGCGCCAGCACCGCCAGGTGGTCGAGGACCTCGAGGTTGGCCGAGAGCAGGGCGCGGGCACGGCGGTAGGCCTCGCGGGCAAGCGTCATCGCCGCCTGGTCGACCTCGCGGCGGGTCTGGTCGGAGACGGCGTAGTCGCCGGTCGGCAGCGCGATCGGCACCGGCCCGTCATGGTCGAGCGCGACCCCCATCCCGAATTCGGAGACCATCTGCTTGCAGACCATGTGGACGCGGTTGAGGTCGTCGGAGGCGCCCGAGTAGGACTCGCCGAGGACGACCTCCTCGGCGGCACGCCCGCCCAGCAGCGTCACCACCTCGTCGAGCAGTTCGTCGCGGGACTTCAGGTAGCTGTCCTCCTGCGGCGAGTGGCCGACGAAGCCGAGCGCCGGCCCGCGCGGGACGATGCTGAGGATCTCCGGCGGGTCGAGGCCGAGCAGCCGGCGGCAGAGCGCGTGGCCGGCCTCGTGGTAGGCGACGATCCGCCGCTCCTTGGCGTTGAGGCGCCGCGCCTGCTGGGAGCCGACGGCCTGGCGCAGCAGCGCCTCGTCGAGGTCCTCGCGGCTCATGTAGAAGCGGTTGGCGCGGCCGGCGATAATTGCGCCCTCGTTGAGTGCGTTGGCGAGCTGGGCGCCGGTCATCCCGGTCGTCTTGCGGGCGACGTCGCCGAGGTCGAGGTCGGGGGCCAGCGGCTTGCGTTTGGCGTGGCTACGGAGGATCGCCTCGCGGCCGGCGCGGTCGGGCGGGGCGACCAGCACCAAGCGGTCGAAGCGGCCCGGGCGCAGCAGCGCCCGGTCGAGCTTTTCGACGTGGTTGGAGGCAGCGATCACGATCACCATCCCCGGGTCTTTCTCGAAGCCGTCGAGCTCGACCAGCAGCTGGTTCAGCGCCTGCTCGCGCTCGCTGGTGCCGCCGTCGCCACCGCCGCTGGAGCGGGAGCCGCCGATCGCGTCGAGCTCGTCGATGAAGATCACGGCGCGGCCGGACTTGCGTGCCTCCTTGAAGAGGCGGCGGATGCGGGCGGCGCCGCGGCCGACGAACATCTCGACGAAGCTCGAGCCCGAGGCGGCGTAGAAGTCGACCCCGGCCTGGGCGGCGACGGCGCGGGCGAGCATCGTCTTGCCGGTGCCCGGCGGACCGTGGAGGAGGACGCCGCGCGGCGCGGTGGCGCCGAGCTGGGAGAAGCGGTCGGGTTCGCGCAGCCAGGCGGCCACGTCCATCAGCTCCTCCTTGGCGGCGTCGACGCCCTGGACCTGCGCCCAGAGGACCGGCTCGGTGCGGGTCGCCTTCACCGTCTCCGGTTTGGTCGAGCCCATCATCCCCCGCATCATTTTCATGAAGACGAAGAGCAGCACTGCCATGAAGAAGACCCCGAAGACGGGGTACCAGTTGAAGAAGAATTCCTGGATCTGAGTAGCCATCGGCAGTCAGGGGATAAACGTACGAGTTCCCATCGCACTTTCATCCAGATGCGCCGATTTGGCTACGGGTCGTGCCTAAAGCGAGCGGCCCCACAATCCGCCGAGACCGCAAAAAGGCACCCTGAGGGTGCTTTTTTGCGGTCTCGGTTTATCCGGACTCGACCTGGGAGCCGCCGACGATGGCGTCCTCGCCGGAGTCGCCGAAGACGACCCAGGCCTTGTTGCCGCCGTCGTAATCGGGGGCCCAGAGCTTCAGCGTCGCCGGGCGGCCCCAGACAGTCACCTGCTCCTCACCGGTCGAGTCGAGACCGCGCCAGATCCGCACGAAGGGGTTGCCTTCCCACTCCGCTGCGATCGTCGTCGGCTCGCGGTGGCCGGGATGGACGGTGGTGTTCGGCGGCAGTTCCATCAGCCGCATCACCGAGGCCTGGAGGTCGGCGAAGCCGCTGGCGCCGGGGGCCATCGTCCCGCCCACCGTGCCCTTGAAGAGGACGTCGGCGGTGAAGACATCACTGCCGTTGACGAGGAAGGCGAGGTGGCCGGCGGCGTGGCCCGGGGTGTAGATCGCTTCGACCTCGAGGCCGCCGGCATCGAGCTTCTCGCTGTCGCCGAGGATGATCTCGACCTCGTCGTCGAGTTCCGCCGCACACGCCTCGTGGGCGACCAGCGGCGGGTTGCCGAGCTGCGCCCGCGCCTCGGCGAGGCCGGCGACGTGGTCGCCGTGCGGATGGGTGACGAGGACGTGGGTGATCTCGATCCGGTCGCGCTCGGCCCGCTCCAGCAGCGGCCCCAGGTCGTCGTTGCCGTCGATCAGCACGCCGGTGCCGCGCTCGGGGTCGGCGACCAGGTAGGCGTTCGACAGCCACTGCGGGTTCTCGGTCCTCTCGACGATCACTGTTCCTCCTCGTTCGCGGAAACGGCTGCCGGGGAGGTTACGGCGCTGCCCTCGAGGAGGGTCTGGGCGACGAGCGGCGGGTCGTCCCAGGTGGGGGTGTGGCCGACGCCGGGAAGGACGAGGAAGCGGGCGCCTGCGGGACGGCGGTGGGGCTTCGGCGGGCCGAGCAGGCGGTCTTTCTCGCACCAGGCGATCGTCACCGGCACGTCCTCCGGGTAGTCGGCGGGGTCGAATATGTGGCTGCGCATCGCCCAGTTGGCTGCGTCGTATCCCTCGCCCTCGAGCCAGCCGAGGACGAGCTGGCGGGCGGCGTCGGGCGGGATCCGCTCTGGGTTGGCGGCGATCGACTGCAGCGCTGCCCGCCGCGCCGCCGGGACCCGCAGCGCCAGCGGCAGGAAGGGGCGCACCGCCTTGACCCAGGGTGAGCCGCGCAGCAGCATCCGAGCGCCGCCGCCCTTGGGTTCGCCCAGCGGCTTCGACCAGAGCCCGGCGGGGGAGAGGGTCGTTACCGAGGCCGCCCAGCCGAAGCGGCCCATTTCCAGCGCCACCCAGCCGCCGAGCGAGTTGCCGGCGACGTGCGGTCGCTCGACTCCGTTGCGGGCGCACTCCTCGTGCACGGCCCGGGCCAGGTTGGCCGCGGTCGCTTCGATCCCCTCGGGCAGCGGCGGCGTCGCGCCGAATCCCGGCATGTCGACCGCGTGCACATCGCGCTCGGATTCGAGCAGCGGAATCACCGGCTCCCAGATGCTGCGCGAGCCGCCGAGCCCGTGGATCAGCAGCAGCGGCTCACGGCCGCCCGCCTCGTCGCTCACCGTGCGCCCGGCTTGGCGAAGAGCGTCTGCACGTCGCCGATCCGCCGCTCGCGGAAGCCCGCCTCCGAGGAGCTGAGGTAGAAGTCCCAGAGCCGCTGGAAGCGCTCGTCGTAGCCGCGCGAGCGCAGCCGCTCCCAGGCGGTGAAGAAGCGCCGGCGCCACTCGGCCAGGGTCGGCGGGTAGTGGGCGGTGATGTCGTCGCGCCAGACCTGCTTCATCGAGGTGACCCGCTCCAGGCAGCTCGCGATCATCCCCTCCGACGGCAGGCAGCCGCCGGGGAAGACGTGGGTGTTGGCGAAGCTCCTCGCTCCCTTTTCCAGCTCGTAGATGCGGTCGTCGATCGTGATCGCCTGCAGCAGCATCAGCCCATCCTCGCTCAGCAGCTCGTCGCAGCGGCGGAAGAAGTCGTCGAAGTATTGCCAGCCGACTGCCTCGATCATCTCGACGCTGACCAGCCGGTCGAAGCGGCCCTCGAGGTCGCGGTAGTCCTCGAGCAGGACCGTGACCTGGTCCTCCAGCCCGGCCTCGAGGACGCGGCGCTGCGCCAGTTCGTACTGCTCGCGGGAGATCGTCGTCGTCGTCACCCGGCAGCCGCTGCGCCGCGCGGCGTGGATCGCCATCCCGCCCCAGCCGGTGCCGATCTCCAGCAGGTGGTTGTCGGGGCCGAGACGGAGGCGGTCGCAGATGCGGTCGAGCTTGGCCAGCTGTGCCCCCTCGAGGCTGACCGTGTCGTCGGCGAAGTAGGCGCAGGAGTACATCATCCGCTCGTCGAGGAAGGCGGCGAAGAGGTCGTTGCCGAGGTCGTAGTGGGCGGAGATGTTGCGGCGGGAGCCGCTGCGGGTGTTCTCGGGGACGAGGCGGTGGGCGCGGTGCCAGAGGGCGCGGGGGCGGGCGACGAGGCCGCGGACGCCGTCCATCCCTTCCAGTTCGCGGGCGGCGATGCGGATCAGGGCGACGAGGTCGTCGGTCTCCCAGCGGCCGTCGACGTAGCCCTCGCCGAGGCCAACGCTGCCGCGCAGCGGGTCGCGCCAGGCGGCCGGATCGTTGATCGTCACCGTGGCGCGGAGCTCGGCGTCGGCGGGGCCGAAGCTGCGTTCGCGGGCGCCTTCGACGACGTCGATGCGGCCCTCGCGCAGGCGGCCGAGGACGGTGCCGACGCCGGCGCGGGCGAGCGTGTCCCTCATGGCGAGACGAATCCCTTCGGGCGGCGACCCTCCGGGTGCGGGTGGTACTTCGCCCCCTTCAGCTTCAGGCGGAGCGACTGGGAGTAGATCTTCGCCACGGTCTGCAGAGACATCGCCGGGTAGCGGGCGAGGAGGCCGGCGAGGGTGCGGGGGGAGAGCTCGCGGCGGCGCAGGTTGAGGGTCGCGTCGAAGGTCTTGCTCGCTTGCCGAGACCGCAAAAAGTCACCTTGAGGGTGCTTTTCTGCGGTTTCGCGCGGGCGCGACTCGATGTGGACGGCGAGGCTCTCGCCGGGCTCCGAGGCGCGGAAGGAGTAGGTCTGGTCCATGCCCATCAGCGGGGAGACGTGGAAGCTCTTCTCGAGGTCTTCGCTGAGCACCGTACCTCGCTGCCCGCCGCGTGCCAAGACGTAGGGATGGCGCTCTCCCCAGGGGATGTTCTGGACGTCGGCGACGACCGCCTCGACCTCGGTCCCGTCGGCTCCGAAGCAGTAATAGAGGGAGACCGGGTTGAAGGAGTGGCCAAAGTAGCGCAGACCGGTGAGCAGGCGGACCGGGCCGGTGGGGCGGGAGCCGGTGGCCGCCGCGATGGCCTCGCGCGCGCACTCGTCGAGCGGCCGGCCGGGGTCGCCCATGAAGTCCTCGCGGCGGAAGCGGGCGGGCGCGGCGCGGCGGGCGGAGAAGAGCGGGAAGCGATCGAGCACTCCCGGCAGCTCCCCGAGGTCGAGATACATGAGGAAGAGCCGGTAGCGGAAGGAGTGGTCGACCGGCTCGAAGCGGCGATGGCGGATGGTGCCCTCGTAGACGGCGGAGGCGGGTTGGAGGGACGAAGGGTGGGGGTCGGCCGAGGTTGGCGGGACGGGAGAGGGGTGGGGGTCGGCGGACAACAGCGGGGAGGGTCCGGCGACCCCCACCCCTCTCCCGTCGAGCACGGGCGGCCCGCCGCTCACGCCGCCACCTCCTCCTCGGTCGTTTCCACCTTTTGGGTCCCTATAGGGGCCACAAGGGTGGAAACGATCTCGCTGGCGGGGGTCGAGATGGACTCGCAGGCTCGTTGGGCGCTTACTACGCCGTCCTCGTGGAAGCCCCAGCCCCAGTAGGCGCCGACGTAGTGGGTGAGGTGGGCGGGGCCGGAGATCTCGGCGTGGCGGGACTGGGCGGCGACTCCCTCCTTGGTGTAGACGGGGTGGTCGTAGGAGATCGTGCGGATCGTCTTGGCCGGGTCGATTTCGTCGCCGCGGTTGAGGGTGACGAAGTAGTTCTGGCGCGAGTGCAGGCGCTGCAGCTTGTTCATCCAGTAGGTGACCGTGGTCCCGCGGCCGGCCTCGCCGAGGTGGAAGTTCCAGCTCGACCAGGCGGCGCGGCGGCGCGGCATCACCGCGGCGTCGGTGTGGAGGACCGCTTCGTTTCGCTGGTAGGGAATCGCGCCGAGAACCTCGCGCTCGGCCGCGCTCGGGTCGCCGAGCATCGCCAGCGCCTGGTCGGAGTGCGTGGCGATGACAACCTGGTCGAACTCCTCGCTCTCGCATCCGTCGGCCTCGATCCGCACCCGCTCACCGAGGCGTTCGATCCGCCGCACCGGCGCCCCCGTCCGCACCCGGTCGCGCCACGGCGCGGCGATCGCCTCGACGTAGCTGTGCGAGCCGCCGCTCACCGTCCGCCACTTGGGCCGGTCGCGGAGGCTGTACATGCCGTGGTTCTCGAAGAACTCGGCCATGAAGCTGGCCGGGAAGCTCCACATCTGTTCCGGGTCGGCCGACCAGACGGCGCTTGCCTGGGGGACGATCAGCCGCTCGACGAAGTGGCGGGAGAAGCCCTGCTGCTCGAGCCACTGGCCGAGCGAGGGGGCGGTCCCGTTCATCCCGATCAGCGCTCGCGCCTCGCGGTTGAAGCGGCGCCAGTCGCGCAGCATCCCGAGGAAGCTCGGGCTGAGGAGGTGGGCGGGACGGGCGAAGAGGCCCCACGGCGTCCCGGAATACTCGAAGCGGCCACGGCCGTCGGCGACCGAGAAGCCCATGTGCGAGGGCTGGCTCGCGACGCCCAGTTCCTCCAGCAGTGCTTCGAAGCTGGGGTAGTTGCGGTCGTTGAAGACGATGAAGCCGGTGTCGATCCAGTGGGTCCCGTCCTCGGCCTCGACCGGCACCGTGTGGGTGTGGCCGCCGATCCGCTCGCTCACCTCGTAGACGACGATCTCGTGCTCGGGGGCCAGCTTGTGGGCAGCGACCAACCCCGAGATCCCGGTTCCGACGATTGCGATCCTCATCGCTCCTTCCCTACGGGGGACTTCGACGATCGGTTGCATCGGATAGTCAATGCGGTACCCGCAGCACCTCGGTCACTACCGTGTTGGGGCAGAAGTGGGTCCTCTTTCTCGCAGCAAACCCGGCGCGCTCGCGTTGCTCGCTGCCGTTGCCGCGCTGGCGACGGCGGTGCTCGTCCCTGCGCTCGCCCCGGCCGAAACCGGGGGCGCCGGTCAGGTCGAACCAGGCGGCACCGTCAGCAACACCGCCTTCGACCGCCAGGGGATGTGGGTCTGGTACGTCTCCCACTCCGAGGGCGGCAACGTCGCCGCGATCGTCGCCCGCGCCAAGGCCAACGACGTCGGCACGGTCTATATAAAGGCGGCCGACGGCGGCGGCGCCTGGAGCCAGTTCAACACCGGCCTCGTCGCGGCCCTGCACCGTGGCGGCCTCGACGTCTGCGCCTGGCAGTTCGTCTATGGCGACGCCCCGGTCGCCGAGGCCCGCGCCGCCGCCGGGGCGGTGAAGAAGGGCGCCGACTGCTTCGTGATCGACGCCGAGGGCGACTACGAGGGCAAGTACGCCGCCGCCGACCGCTACGTCCGCGGGTTGCGCGCGCGGATCGGCGACACCTTCCCGGTCGCGCTCGCCGGCTTCCCCTACGTCGACTACCACCCGTCCTTTCCCTACTCGGTCTTCTTCGGGCCGGGCGGTGCCACCTACAACCAGCCACAGATGTACTGGAAGACGATCGGCACCTCGGTCCGCGCCGTCTACGAGCACACCTACCTCTACAACCGCATCTACGGCCATCCGATCTACCCGATCGGCCAGACCTACGAAGCCCCCGGCAGCGCCTCGATCCGGCTCTTCCGCCGCTTCGCCGCCAGCTACGGGGGGCTGCCGCCGAGCTGGTGGTCCTGGCAGGAAACCAACGGGCAGGAGTGGGGGGCGGTCGGCGCCGCCAGCGCCCTGCAGCCGGTCGCCGGCTACCGGCTCGAAGTCGTCCACCCGCTGCTGAAGCGCAAAAGCAGCGGCGACATGGTCGTCTGGGCCCAGGAGCACCTGATCGCCGCCGGGGCGGAACTGCCGGTGACGGGAATCTTCGGCCGCCAGACCGCCGCCGCGGTCCGCGTCTTCAAGGAAGCCCACGGCCTCCCGGCCAACGGCATCATCGACACCGAAACCTGGAACGCCCTCCTCACCCTCACGCCCTACCGGCCCCGCTGGACCGCGGCCGGTGCGAGCTCCTCAAGTGCAGGCCGCGCCAAGCCCGCGACGCGCCCGCTATCGGCAAGCCTGCCGGCCAAGGCTTACGAGATCCCGCCCGGCCCTTAGTTCCGTGGTTCCTTTCGGACGGTAGGCGACCGAAAGGAACCACGGAACCGCTTCAGGCGCTGATTCGCGTCGTCAGCCGGCCGAGCGTCGGGGAGGAGATGACGATCTCGTCGCCGTCGGCGAGCCAGAGGCGCGGTTTGCGGCTCATGCCGACGCCCTCGGGGGTGCCGGTGGAGACGACGTCTCCGGGCTCGAGCGTCATCAGGCCGGAGAGCTGGGAGACGAGCTGCGGCACGCTGAAGATCAGGTCGTCGGTCGACCCGCTCTGCATCTCCTCGCCGTTGAGCGTGAGCCCGATCCCAATCTGATCCGGCGGTCCCGCTTCGTCGGGAGTGACCAGGTAGGGGCCGCAAGGCGCCGAGCCGTCGAAGACCTTGCCCGGCATCCACTGCGGCGTCGCACCCTGCAGATCCCGAGCCGAGAGATCGTTGAGCAACGTGTATCCGGCGACGTAATCGAGAGCGTCCGCCTCAGCGACGTCCTTAGCCCGCTTCCCGACCACGAACGCCATCTCCGCCTCGAAGTCGGTCTTCCCGGTAGGCACCTTCACCGTCGCCCCATCCGCCACCAGCGCGTTGCGGTACTTGGCAAAGATCGTCGGCGTGTCGGGCAAGTCCTCGATCCCGATCTCCGCCGCGTGCTTGCGGTAGTTGAGGCCGATGCAGACGATCTTGTCGGGATCCGGAATCGGCGGCAGCAGCTGCACGGCCGAGAGCGGGTGGGAGGGAGCACCACTGTCACCCAAACGGCCCCGCAGCTCAACAACCTTCCCGGCAGCGATCAGCTCCTTGAGGCTCCCCCGGTGCGGCTCGCCCAGTAGCGCCCAAGCGTCCACGGCCTTCCCATCCTCCAGCACTCCCGCCCGAGGCCCGTCACCCGCGTCGAACGTAAGCAGCCGCACGGCGGTCGTTACTGCAGCGCGAAGGTAGCGTCGACCGTGGCTTCGACAGTTGACTTGCCAGGCTTGACCGGTGGCGCGGGAGCGTCCTTGCCCGCCGACACTTCTTCTGAATCCGCCCCGAAGACAGGCGTAACCCCACCGCCCTCAACAATCGTGATCACCGGCCCAAGCGTGGCGCCAGCGGCAGCCGCCAGTAACCCAGCCTTCGTCTTGGCCTTCTCCAAAGCTTCGACCAGCGCAGCGTCATAAGCAGCTTCCCGATCACCAACAAAGAACCGAGGCCCCCGAGTGCTGGTAGCGCCGGCAGCAACCCCAGCAGCCACAAGATCGCCAGCCCCCTCCGGACTATGGGTGACCACACTGACCCCCTCACTAGCCCGGAACACGGGCACCTTGCCCCGCTTCACCCGCCGAACCGAAATCGAGCCCGTAGTCACGTCACCAGCTCCGACCCCCGGAATCCCCTGAGCCGCCGCAATCACAGCTTTCGCGCGAACGGCGACGATGCGCAGCGCCGCAGCCCGCCCCGTCCGTTCCTTGCTCACCGCAAAGTGGACTTCGGCAGAGTCGTTAGGCACCTGCCGTTCAACAGTCGAATGGACGCTAACCGTGCGTTCGACGGCAGTCGCTGCGGCTGGCGCTGCCAGTGCGGCGACTATGACGAAGAGGAAAACGAGGCGGCGCATCAGCGAATCATCGCATCAAAGAGAACCTGTCGAAGAGGGGACCTGTGCCCCTCCCCCGAAGGCTCAAGAAGTCACGCTGGCACCCGAAAGTCCGACCAGCTGCGCGACGGGCTTCGGGGGAGGGGCACAGGTCCCCTCCCAACCACCAGCCCTTACGCCTGAGCCGGCTCCACCTCAGCCTCAAACGCCGTATCGACCAGAGTCTCCCGCTCAATATCACTCTCCCGAACCAACCACAGAGCAAGCACAGCCCCCGCGAACGAGAGCAACGCCCCGAGCACAAGAATCTCGTTCAACCCATGAATGAACCCCTGTTCGGCAGCGTTCCGCGCCAAGCCCTGAGTCCCAGCCGGCAGCCCCGAGACCGCCTGCGGCAACGCCCCGGACGAAGTCGCCTCGACCAAGTTCCGCGCCTGGTCCCCATTAAGCGAGCCGCCAGCAACCTCCTGCGTCTTCGAAGCCCCAGCCCCAAGGAAGATCGCGCCCCAGGTAGCGATCCCGACTGCGATCCCGACCTGGCGGAAGGTGTCGTTGATCCCGGCAGCCATCCCGCTCTGCTCTTTCGGCACCACGCTCAGCGCGACGTCGGCGATCACCGGGTTCAGCAGCCCGACGCCGATGCCGCTGATCAGGAAGCCGAGCAGCAGCGCGGTCCACTCCGAGTCCAGCTGCAGCCCGGACATCAGCAGCAGCCCGAGTCCCGTCAGCGCCAGCCCGCCCGCCATCAGGTAGCGAGCCTGGACTTTCGCCAGCGCCATCCCCGAGAGCGGCGCGACGATGAATGAGGCGACGGTGATCGGCAGGTAGCGGAGGCCGGCTTCGATCGGCGAGAGGCCGAGGAAGCTCTGCAGGTAGAGGGTGAGGTAGAGGAAGAGCGCGAACATCGAGCCCGAGACCGCGAAGGCGGCCAGCTGGACGCCGGTGAAGGCGCGGCGGCGGAAGAATCCGAGCGGCAGCATCGGCTCGGCGACCCGCCGCTCGATCGCGAGGAACGCGGCCATCAGCACCGCGGCGGCGGCGAACAGCGAGACGATCGTGGCGCTTCCCCAGCCCTCGTCGTTACCGCGGACCAGCGCCAGCACGAGGAGGAAGAGCGCGCTGGAGAAGGTGACGAGCCCGCCCCAGTCGATCCGGGTCGCGTTCGGGTCGCGGGACTCGGCGACCTTCCAGTAGGTGACCGCGATCGCCGCCAGCCCGATCGGCACGTTCAGCAGGAAGACCGACTGCCAGCCGAGGCCGTCGGTGAGGACGCCGCCGACCAGCGGGCCGACCGCGACCGCGATCCCGATCGTGCCGCCGTAGATCCCCATCGCCATGCCGCGTTCGGGGCCGCTGGGGAACTCCTGGGCGACCAGCGCCAGGGAGACGGCGAACATCACCGCGCCGCCGACGCCCTGCAGGCCGCGGGCGAGGTTGAGGAAGGTCGGGTCCGGCGCCAGCGCGCAGAGCAGCGAGGCGACGGAGAAGATGGCGAGGCCGACGGCGAAGACGCGGCGGCGGCCGAGCCGGTCGGCGAGCGAGCCGGCGGTCAGCACCAGCGCCGCCAGCGAGAGGGCGTAGGCGTCGATCACCCACTGCAGGTCGGTGAAGCTGCCGCCGAGGTCCTTCTGGATCGCGGGCAGCGCCGTGTTGACCACGGTGATGTCGAGCAGCAGCATGAAGGTGGCGACGCAGACCGCGCCGAGCGTCCACCACTTGCGGTTGGCGACGGGGGAGTTGGTCGCGAGAGTCGAGTCCATGTGAAGTCTCCTGGTCATCGAGTACAATTCGTAAGGTAGCCTTGTCAGGTCTCCTTACAACACGGCGACCTTATCAGGCTCCCTGACGAAATGACTTACGTACCCAAGGACCCCGCCAACTGGATCCCCCTCCCGGGGCTGCTGGACATTGCCTCCGAGGCGATGTTCGCCGAGTTCCGGACCGAGCTCGAGCGCTCCGAGTACAGCGACATCCGGCCCACCCACGGTTGCGTCTTCCGCTTCGTCCAGGGCGAGGGGCTGCGCCTCACCGACATCGCCGAGCGGGCGAAGCTGACCAAGCAGTCGGTGGGGGAGATCGTCGACGACCTGGTCGACCGCGCCTACGCCAAGCGGATCCCGGACCCCGACGACCGGCGGGCGAAGCTGATCTGCCTGACCGAGCGCGGCGAGGCGGCCCAGGCCCACGGCCGCAAGCTCTTCGCCAAGGTCGAGAAGCGCTGGGCCGAGCGCTACGGGGCCGAGCGGATCGCGGCGCTGCGCGAGCTGCTGGAGGAGATCGCCACCGCCGAGGCGCCCTTCGCGGCGCCCGAGCTCGCCCACGCCGAGCCCGCCGCCGCCTGACCCGGCAGGGAACCGCGCCCAGCCGCCGAATCTCCTCCAGTCATGCCTTTCGATCTGCGATCCACCGACAAGCTCCTCGAGGGCCTCGTCCTCCTCTTCTACGTCGCCATCGGCCTCGCCCTCCTGGCGACCCTGATGGGCTCCCCCGGCTGGGGCTTCCTCTTCCTCCTCCTCGGCTCCGCCGGCCTGGTCGCCCGCACCGCCCTGGAAATCCAGCAGCGCCAGCACGGCACCCGCTCCCAAAGCCCACGGGCCCCCGCCAACCGCTAGATTTGCCCCCCGGGCCGCGCCAGCGGCCCATCCCGAAGCACCCCTCGGGGGCGTAGCTCAGTTGGTTAGAGCGCCGGCCTGTCACGCCGGAGGTCGCGGGTTCGAGTCCCGTCGCTCCCGTATCGGCGATCCAATGAGGAGACGGTGCGCGCTAATCGTCCGCGGAGGCATTCGTCTGAGAGCGCCAGGATGTCCAGAGCCATTTCGTCCGGGGCGATTCCAGAGCTTCATCGCGATTCCT
>CAWAUA010000012.1:0-49464 GCA_963785175.1 uncultured Actinomycetes bacterium
GTCGAAATAGGAGTCGCCGAAGGCCGGGACCACGATCCCGGCCTTCGGCGTTTTCTGCTCAAACTGGCCATATGGCCAGTCCGATAGATTTCGCGACGATGATCTCTGCGGAGAAGGTCTGCATCATCGGAGCCGGTGGCTCGGGGATCGTCGCCGCCCAGGTGCTGAATGCCCGGGGGATCCCCTTCGACTGCTTCGAGAAGGGTTCGCGTATCGGCGGCAACTGGTGCTTCGAAAACGACAACGGCATGTCATCCGCCTATCGGTCGCTGCACATCAACACCTCGCGGCGGGTGATGGCCTTCAAGTCGCTGCCGATGCCCGACCACTTTCCCGACTACCCCGACCACTTCCAGATGGCCGCCTACTTCGACGAATTCGCCGACCACTTCGGCCTGCGGGAGAAGATCAATTTCCGCACCGAGGTGGTCAAGGTCGAGCCGGCCGATGGCGCCTGGGCGGTGACGACGAAGGGGGAGAGCGGCGCGGAGCGCACCGAGCGCTATCGCGCCGTGTTGGTTGCCAACGGCCACCACTGGGACCCGCGCTGGCCCGAGCCCGCCTTCCCCGGCGCCGAGGAGTTCGAGGGCGAGCAGATGCACGCCCACCACTACCGCGAGCCCGATGTCCTGCGCGGCAAGCGGGTGCTCGTCCTCGGTCTCGGCAACTCGGCGGTCGACATCGCCGTCGAGTCCTCGCGGATCGCTGACAGGACCCTCCTTTCCACCCGCCGCGGCGCCTACGTCATCCCCAAGTACATCAACGGCAAGCCGGTCGACGAGCTCTCGAATCCGATCACGTCGATGACGCCGCTGGCCGTACAGCGATTCTTCGCGATGCGAGCCCTTGGCGTCGCCTCCGCCGCCGACCCCACCGCCTACGGATTGCCGAAGCCCGACCACAAGCTCTTCGAGGCTCACCCGACCGTCTCTTCGGAGCTATTGCCCCGCCTCGGCCACGGCGACATCACCGCGAAGCCGAACATCGACCGCTACACCGGCGGCCGCATGGTCCGGTTCGTCGACGGCAGCACCGAGGAGATCGACCTCGTCGTCTACTGCACGGGCTACAAGATGACCTTCCCGTTCTTCGACCCGAAGGTGCTCGCCGCCCCCGACAACCGCCTGCCGCTGTACCGGCGCGTCGTCTCGGTCGAGCGGCCCGGGCTCTACCTCATCGGTTTCATCCAACCCCTGGGTCCGATCATGCCCTTGGCCGAGGCTCAATGCGAATGGATTGCCGACCTGCTCGGCGGTCGCGCGACGCTACCCGCGGCGGGGGAGATGAAGCGGGAGATCGCGAGCGAAGAACGCAAGCAGAGCAAGCGCTTCGTCAGCTCGAAGCGCCATACCGTCGAGGTCGACTTCCACCCTTATCTGCGCGAGATCCGGCGCGAGCGAAAGCGGGCTGCGCAGCCGGCTTGACGACCCGCGTCCGCCCGCCGGGCGGGCAGTCGGGAACGGGCAGGGCCGCGCCGCCGCCGTGGGGACCGCCGCGACGCGGACCGGGGGGCCGCTTCGGCCGAGGCCGGCGCTTGAAGCCGCCGTCGTTCTCGTCGGTCGCCGTCTCCGGCTCGTCGTACTGCTTCGCCGCCCAGTAGACGAGCCACAGCGATCCCAGAACTGGAATCTTGAGGACCACGAGCAGAAAGAAGATCGGCCAGAACCCCGTCATCGGAATCAGTGTAGAGAGGTGGCCCAGGCGGTCAGAGCCTCGACATGCCCCTCCTCGAGGCCGAGGTGGGGCTCGGTCGGGACGAGCAACGTCGGCATCGACCGCCGCTCGGCCCACTCGTAACAGCTCTGGTCGAAGTTGTCGTCGATCCAGGCGATCGCCCGGTCCCCGGCCAACTCCTCCATCGCCGCCAGCTTCCAGTGGGCGCCGCCGCTGCGGGCGGCGACGTCGAAGGAGACGTGGGGCAGCTCGGGCAGCCCGAGGATCTGCGGCAGATAGAAGTTGGCTTTGTCCTCCCAACCGCTCGCCCAAACCAGCTCGAAGTGCTCGGAGAGCCGCAACAACCGCTCGCCAACCGGCAAAGAGATGCAATGAGGCACTCCATCCACGAGCTGCAACTGCGTATAAGCCGGCCGCTCCTCAAATCCAAACAGAGAGATGACCCCGTCGATATCGACGGCCAAAAGAGGTTTTTCGGAACTACGCAGAGGCGCTGAGGGAGTGGCTGGCAAGGACGCAGGGAGCGAGGTGAGGGGAGCGCACTTCTGTGCGTGACCCGATCCGAGCGACTGAGGACGCCGCCAGGCGCTTCCTCAGCGCCTCACCATCTGTAGTGAGCAAACGCTTTATTGGCTTGGGCCATGCGGTATATGTCGTCCTTCCGCTTCCAGGCGCTGCCCTGCTGCTGGTTGGCGTCGAGGATCTCGGAGGCGAGACGCTCGGCCATCGAGTACTCGCGACGGGCGCGGGCGAACTGGACCAGCCAGCGGACCGCGAGGGTGCGGGCGCGACGGGCCGGGACCTCGACCGGGACCTGGTAGGTGGCGCCACCGACACGGCGGGAGCGGACCTCGAGCACCGGGGTAAGAGTTTTGATTGCCGACTCCAAGACCTCGACCGGGTCTTCACCGCTGCGCTCGCCGACGATCGCGAGGCTGTCATAGACAAGGCGCTCGGCAAGACTCTTCTTGCCGTCGCTCATCACCTTGTTGATCAGCTGCTGGACGAGCCGGTTGCGGTGTCTGGCGTCCGGCTCGATCGGCCGAATCTGTGCGGCGGAGCGGCGGGGCATTACGAAGCTTTGACGCCGTAGCGGGAGCGGGCTTGCTTGCGGTCGGAGACCCCGGCCGCGTCGAGGGTGCCGCGGACGACCTTGTAGCGGACGCCTGGCAGATCCTTGACGCGACCACCCCTGATCAGGACCACGGAGTGCTCCTGCAGGTTGTGGCCCTCGCCCGGGATGTAGGTGGTGACCTCCATGCCGTTGGTCAGCCGCACACGGGCGATCTTGCGCAGAGCCGAGTTCGGCTTCTTCGGCGTCACCGTTGCGACACGGGTGCAGACGCCGCGGCGCTGCGGGGCGGCTACGCGCTTCTTGCGACCCTGGCCCGACTTGAGGCCCGGCGTCGTGGTCTTCTTCTTCGGGCGCTTGCGGCCCTTCCTGACAAGTTGATTCGTATTCGGCACGGCCGCGCATAGTAGAGGAGTCCGGCCAAAACCATCGCCCCGGCTGCCGACAGCTCGGCGTAGAAGCCGTCCTGGAGCACTGCCGAGGTGCCCGCGTAGTGGGAGCTCTGGGCTCCCTCGTCGAGACCGTGGGGGAGGTCGATGAGGAGGATCACCGCCAGGGAGAGGATCCCCAGGGCCGCGACCAACAGGCCGAGCCGGCGCGCCTCGCGGCGCAGCGCCAATACCCCGAGGAGCATCGCCGCCAAGCCCACAGGCACCAGCAGGTAGGCGTGGGCAGCGCCGGCGGTGCGCACCTCTACGGTCGGTGCCTGGGCGACGTCTGGGAGGCCGGCGTATCCGGGTTGGCCGATCTCGACCCCGCGGTAGTCGATGAACTGGGAGACGACCAGCAGGGCGCCCACTGCGATCAAGACGACGGCGGCAGCCCGGCCAGGGGTGATCACCCGGCTGGCGGGGGTGGCGGCCCGGACCAACCAGGCGCAGGTTCGCCGGACCAGCCGCTCCCCCGCCGCCACGGCGGTGAAGAGGAAACCGAGCAGCGGACGCAGTCGTGGCCAGAGCCAGGCCCAGGCTCTGCGCAGCCCTTGCGCGCTGCGATGCCAGGCCAGGAGCAGCGGTGGGTAGGCTCGCTCGAGCCCTCGGCTGCCTACCCGATCGACCTGCCGGGACCAGCGGCGAAGCGCTGCTATCATCGCCCCTCGCTCAGGCAGTTTTCGCTTTTTCTTCGCAGGACGCTTCGCCGGGCCCTTGGGGGCCTTTTTTTGCGGCTTATCACGACTACTGGAACTACTGGACTTAGAAACCATGCCACGCAGCTTTCCACTCGAGAAGACCCGGAACATCGGGATCATGGCGCACATCGACGCCGGTAAGACGACGACGACCGAGCGCATCCTCTACTACACCGGCCGCACCCACAAAATGGGCGAGGTCCACGAGGGCGCAGCGGTCATGGACTGGATGGAACAGGAGCAGGAGCGCGGCATCACGATCACCTCGGCCGCGACCGCCTGTGAGTGGAAGGACCACCGGATCAACATCATCGACACGCCGGGCCACGTCGACTTCACGGTCGAGGTGGAGCGCAGCCTCCGCGTGCTGGACGGCGCGATCGCCGTCTTCGACGCCGTCGCCGGCGTCGAGCCGCAGTCGGAGACCGTCTGGCGCCAGGCCGACAAGTACCGGGTTCCGCGCTTCGCCTACATCAACAAGATGGACCGCACCGGTGCCGACTTCTTCAACTCGGTGCAGACGATGACCGACCGGCTCGGCGCCAATCCGCTGCCGATCCAGCTGCCGATCGGTGCCGAGGACAACTTCAAAGGCGTCGTTGACCTGGTGAAGATGAAGGGCCTTGTATGGACCGACGAGCTCGGCGCCGCCTACGAGGAAATCGAGATCCCCGACGACCTCAAGGACCAGGCCGAGGAATACCGCACGGCCCTGATCGAAGCCTGCGCCGACTACGACGAAGAGCTGATGGAAGCCTTCCTCGGCGAGGAAGAGATTCCGCAGGCCAAGCTGATCGACTCGCTGCGCAAGGCGACCCTCTCGACCAAGCTGACCCCGGTCCTCTGCGGCACCTCGTTCAAGAACAAGGGCGTGCAGCCGCTGCTCGACTCGATCGTCGAACTGCTCCCCTCGCCGCTCGAGGTGCCGCCGGTCACCGGCGTCATCCCCGCCGGCAAGGGCCAGCCCGAGGACGTCGAGGCCGAGCGCGAAGCCAGCGACAGCGCCCCCTTCTCAGCGCTCGCCTTCAAGGTCATGTCCGACCCCTACGTCGGCAAGCTCACCTATTTCCGCGTCTACTCGGGAAAGCTCGAGAAAGGCGGCCGCGTCCTCAACGTGAAAACCGGCAAGACCGAGCGGATCGGCCGGCTGCTGATGATGCACGCCAACAGCCGCGAGGAGATCGACGAGACCTACGCGGGCGACATCTGCGCCGGCGTCGGCCTCAAGGACACCGGCACCGGCGACACCCTCGCTGCGCCGGACGCGCCGATCGCCCTGGAGAGCATCGAATTCCCCGAGACGGTGATCGCGGTCGCGATCGAGCCGAAAACCAAAGCCGACCAGGAGAAGATGGGCAACGCCCTGGCCCGCCTCGGCGAGGAGGATCCGACCTTCAAGATCGAATCCGACGAGGAAACCGGCCAGACCCTGATCCACGGGATGGGCGAGCTCCACCTCGAGGTGATCGTCGACCGGATGCTGCGCGAGTTCAAAGTTGAGGCCAACGTCGGCAAGCCGCAGGTCGCCTACCGCGAGACGATCCGCAAGCGGGTCGAGAAGGTCGTGGCGCGGTTCGTGCGCCAGACCGGCGGTCGTGGCCAGTTCGGCCACGTCGTCATCAACCTCGAGCCGGCGCCGGGCGAGGGCTTTCAGTTCGAGAACAAAATCAAGGGCGGCGTCATCCCCGGCGAATTCATCGGCCCGGCCGAGCAGGGGATGCGCGAGGCACTGGAAAACGGCGTCAAGGCCGGCTACCCGATGGTCGACGTCAAAGTCGAACTCGTCGACGGCTCCTACCACGACGTCGACTCCTCGGAGATGGCCTTCAAGATCGCCGGCTCGATGGCGATCCAGGACGGCGCCCGCAAAGCCAACCCGGTCCTGCTCGAGCCGACGATGGCGGTCGAGGTGGTTACGCCCGAGGACTTCCTCGGCGACGTGATCGGGGACCTCTCCCGGCGCCGTGGCAAAGTCCAGGGCCAGGAGCAGCGCGGCAACGCCCTTGCAGTTCAGGCTTACGTCCCGCTCGGCGAGATGTTCGGTTATGCGACCGAACTGCGGTCGATGACCCAGGGCCGAGCGACCTACACCATGCAGTTCGAGCGCTATGAGGAGGTCCCCGGCAACATCGCCGAGGAGATCGTCGAACACCGCTCTGGGGACCCGGTTGGTGCAGCCTCATGAGGCCAACCGCGGACGGACGCTGAACCTGGCTATATTTCCCAGGTTGCCCGCGGGCAGGTAAAAGCACCTGCGGAAAATCCGCCCATCAGACTCAAGCACTTAGATCAGACAGAACACGATTTCGAAAGGCGAAACGGAGAGAGATGTCCAAGGAGAAATTCGAGCGCGATAAGCCGCATGTGAACGTCGGCACCATCGGTCACATCGACCACGGCAAGACGACCCTGACGGCCGCGATCACCAAAACCCTCTCCACCGTGGGCGGTGCCGAGGCACAGAGCTTCGAAGAGATCGACAACGCCCCCGAGGAGAAGGAACGCGGCATCACGATCGCGACCTCCCACGTCGAGTACCAGACCGAGAACCGGCACTACGCCCATGTCGACTGCCCGGGCCACGCCGACTACGTCAAGAACATGATCACCGGCGCCGCGCAGATGGACGGCGCGATCCTGGTCGTCTCCGCCGCCGACGGCGTCATGCCCCAGACCCGTGAGCACATCCTGCTCGCCCGTCAGGTCAACGTCCCGCACGTGGTCGTCTTCCTCAACAAGATCGACCAGGTCGACGACGACGAACTGGTGGAGCTGGTCGAGGAGGAGGTCAAGGAACTCCTCGACGAGTACGACTTCCCAGGCGACGAGACCCCGATCATCAAAGGCTCGGCGCTGAAGGCGCTGGAAGGTGACGAGGAGGCGCAAAAAGCCGTCTTCGAGCTCGCCGCGGCCCTCGACTCCTACATCCCGGAGCCGGTCCGCGAGCTCGACAAGCCCTTCCTGATGCCGATCGAGGACATCTTCTCGATCACCGGACGCGGCACCGTCGCGACCGGGCGTATCGAGCAGGGGATCGTCAACACCGGCGACGAGGTCGAAATCGTCGGCATCCACCCCGACACCAGCAAAACCACGGTCACCGGGGTCGAGATGTTCCGCAAGATCCTCGACGAGGGCCAGGCGGGCGACAACGTCGGCTGCCTCCTCCGCGGCACCAAGCGCGAGGAGATTGAGCGCGGCCAGGTTCTCTGCAAGCCCGGCTCGATCACCCCTCACACCAAGTTCAAAGCCGAGGTCTACTGCCTGAAGAAGGAGGAGGGTGGTCGTCACACGCCGTTCTTCTCCGGCTACCGGCCTCAGTTCTACTTCCGCACCACCGACGTGACCGGGATCGCCAACCTCCCCGAGGGGACGGAGATGGTGATGCCGGGTGACAACGTCGAGATGACGATCGAGCTGATTCAGCCGATCGCCATGGACCAGGGTCTGCGGTTCGCCATCCGCGAGGGTGGCCGCACCGTCGGCTCGGGGGTCGTCGCGGAGATCGTCGAGTAACACCCCCAGGGGCGGGTCCTCCACCCGCCCCGACCTCCGCCCGCCGGGCGGAGTGACAACTGCAAGGACATACGACCGGGGCGGCGCCCCAGCAAAAGGGGCCCCGCCCTCTTTGCGCGGTAAAGACGACAAGAGAGAAGAACAGGCAACGAAGTGGCAACCATCGCGGCACAGAAAATCCGGATCCGACTGAAGGCGTACGACCACGACGCCATAGATCGGGCTGCCCGCGAGATCGTCGAGACGGCGGAGCGCACCGGCGCCACCGTTTCCGGCCCGGTGCCGCTGCCGACCGAGAAAAACGTCTACTGCGTGATTCGCTCGCCGTTCAAGGACAAGGACTCGCGCGAGCACTTCGAGATCCGCACCCACAAGCGGCTGATCGACATCCTCCAGCCGTCGCCGAAAACCGTCGACTCGCTGCAGCGGTTGGACTCGCTGCCGGCGGGCGTCGACATCGAGATCAAGCTCTAGGTGTTGCGGTGGCTGCGATTCTCGGCAAGAAGCTCGGCATGACCCAGATCTTCCGTGAGGACGGCAGCGTCATTCCCGTCACCGTGGTCGAAGCCGGCCCTTGCAAGGTGACCGCGGTTCGCAACTCCGAGCGCGACGGCTACTCGGCCGTGCAGCTGGCCTTCGGCGAGGTCAAGCAGGGCAAGCTCTCGAGGGCCGAGGAAGGTCATCTGAAGAAGGCGAGCGCAGCCCCGATGCGCCACCTGGTCGAGTTCCGCGACGAGGACCTCGGCGCCGAGGAGGGCCCGAAGGTCGGCGACGACGTCACCGTCGGCGGTTTCGAGGCCGGCCAGAAGGTCAAGGTCGCCGGGATCTCGATCGGCAAGGGCTTCCAGGGCGGGATCAAGCGCCACAACTTCAGCCGCGGCCCCGTCAGCCACGGCTCCCACAACGTCCGCGCGCCCGGTTCGATCGGCGCCAGCACCTTCCCCGCCCGCGTCTTCAAAGGGATGCGGATGCCGGGGCAGATGGGCAACAAGCGGAGAACCCAGAAGGGTCTTGAAATCGCCGACATCGACGCCGAGCGCAACCTGCTCCTGATCAAAGGCTCGGTGCCCGGCGCCCGCAACGGAATCGTCGAGGTGAGGACCGATGTCTAAAGCGACCGTCCTCGGCAAGACGACCAAAGCCGATCTGCCGAAAGAGCTCTTCGCCGAGCCCTTTCACCAGTCGCTCGTGCACGAGGCGGCCCGCGCCGACCTCAACGCGCGCCGCCGCGGCACCGCATCGACCCTGACCCGCGGCGAGGTCTCCTTCACCACCGCCAAGGCCTGGCGCCAGAAGGGCACCGGCCGCGCCCGCGTCGGCACGCTCGGCGTCCCCAACCGCTTCGGCGGCGGCGTCGCCTTCGGCCCGAAGCCGCGCAAGTACACGGTCAAGGTCAACCGCAAAGCCCGTCGCCGGGCGATGCGCTCCGCCTTCTCCGTCCACGCCGAGCGCGACTCCGTTGCCGTCCTCGACGCATCGACGTTCGAGACCCCCTCGACCAAGACCGCCGCGCAGGCGCTGGCCAAGTGGGGCGCCAAGAACCCGATCCTCGTGCTCCTCACCGGCGAGGAGATCGGGGCGATGAAGAGCTTCCGCAATCTGCCCCGCACGCACGTGCTCGAGGTCGGTGCGGCAGGTGTCGCCGACGTGATCGGCGCCGCCGCGATCGTCATCTCCGAAACCGCTCTCGAGACCCTGAAGGAGAGGCTCGGCTGATGGACGCCCGCACGATCCTCATCCGCCCGGTGATCTCGGAGAAGAGCTACGCCTTGATTGCCGAGGGCAAGTACACCTTCCGGGTCGACGACCGCGCCCACAAGACCCAGATCGCGCAGGCGGTTGAAGAGGTCTTCAGCGTCAACGTCGCCCAGGTCAGGACCGCGAAGGTGCGCTCGAAGCCGAAGCGCCGCGGGTTGACCAAAGGCCGCACCCGTGCCTGGAAGAAGGCGATCATCCAGCTCGCCCCGGGCGAGCGGATCGAGTTGTTCGAGGGCGCTGAGACCGCCTAGGGAGATCTGAGAGATGCCGAACCGCAAAACCAAACCGACCAGCCCCGGACGCCGCTTCGCGACCTACCCGATGCGCGAGCAGCTGACCGCCACCGAGCCGGAGCGGAAGCTGACCGAGGGGCTGAAAAAGTCCGGTGGCCGCAACGCAAATGGCCGCGTCACCGCCCGCCATCGCGGCGGCGGCGCCAAGCGGCGCTACCGCAAGATCGACTTCAAGCGCCTCAAGGACGGCGTGCCCGCCAAGGTCGCCTCGATCGAGTACGACCCCAACCGCACTTGCTACATCGCCCTTCTGCACTACGCCGACGGCTTCAAGGACTACATCCTGGCCCCGTCGCAGTTGGCGGTTGGCGACATCGTCAAATCGGGCGCCGAGGCCGACATCAAACCGGGCCACGCGTTGGAGCTGGGCCAGATGCCGACCGGCACCATCGTCCACAACGTCGAGCTGATCCCCGGTCAGGGCGGCAAGCTCGGCCGCTCCGCCGGCACCTCGATCCAGCTGGTCGCGAAGGAGGGGGAGATGGTGACCCTCCGTCTGCCCTCCTCGGAGATGCGGTTGGTCCGCGCCAACTGCCGCGCGACCGTCGGCACCCTCTCCAACGCCGAGCACCAGAACTTGACGGTGGGCAAGGCCGGTCGCAGCCGCCACAAGGGCAAGCGCCCGCAGAGCCGCGGCGTCGCCATGAACCCCGTCGACCACCCGCACGGCGGCGGCGAGGCCCACCACACGCCCGGTGGCCACCCGGTCACCCCTTGGGGCAAGCCGACCCTCGGCTACCGCACCCGCAAGAAGGGCAAGCAGTCCGACCGCTACATCGTCCGCGGCCGCCGCCGCGGCAAGAAGAAGGGCCGTTAGTCATGGGTACGATCGACGAAAAAGGGCCCGTGGGTCGAGGAGCGCCTGATGGGGCGGATCACGACGATGAACGAGGCCGGCAACAAACAGATGGTCAAAACCTGGTCGCGGACCTCGACGATCTTCCCGGAGATGGTCGGGCACACGATCGCCGTCCACGACGGCAAAAAGCACGTCCCGGTCTTCATCTCGGAGTCGATGGTCGGGCACAAGCTCGGCGAGTTCGCGCCCACCCGGACCTTCCGTTCGCACGGCGGCAAGGAATAGCGATGGCCGACGAGCAGAAAAAAGCAACGGCTAAACCCGCATCAAAAAAAGAGACTGCGGAGAAAAAAGACGCCAAAGCGGCGAAACCGGCGGCGAAAAAAGAGGCGAAAGCCAAAAAAGCTCCGGCCAAACCCGCATCAAAAAAAGCGGACAAAGCCAAAAAACCGGCTGCCAAAAAAGAGACTTCGAAAAAAGCCGCGAAAGCGAAAAAAGAGCCGGCGAAAAAAGGAAAAGCGCCTGCGGCAAAAGCGAAACGGAAAGCTCCGGCGGCGCCTCCGGTCGTCAAGGCAAAAGCCCGCTACGTGCGGATCGCCCCGCGCAAGGCGCGACTGATCGCCGACCAGGTGCGCGGCATGCACATCGAAAAGGCCCGGGCGCTGCTGCAGTTCTCGCCCCGCGGCGCCGCTCATCCGATCCAGAAGCTGATCAACTCCGCCGCCGCCAACGCGGAAAACAACCACGACCTGATCGGTGACGAGATGCGCGTCGCCTCGATCACCGTCGACGAGGGGCCGACCCTGCGCCGCTTCCGCCCGCGGGCGATGGGCCGGGCGACCCCGATCAACAAGCGAACCAGCCACATCGCCGTGGCTCTAACCCCGGTGGAGGACTAAGCATGGGACAGAAGATCCACCCCGAGGGTTTCCGCGTCGGCTACATCCACGACTGGAAGTCGAACTGGTACGAGGACAAAAACTTCGCCGACGTCCTTCAGGAAGACCTGCAGATCCGGGATCACATCGTCGACAAGCTCTCCCACGCGGGGCTCTCGAACATCACGATCGAGCGCCGCGGCGAGGTCGCCGTCGACATCCACACGGCCCGGCCGGGGATCGTGATCGGCAAGTCCGGCAGCGAAGTCGACGCTCTGCGCAAGGAGCTGCACAAGCTCACCGGCAGCCCGGTGAAAGTCAACATCCGCGAGGTCAAGCGCCCCGAGCTCGATGCCAAGCTGGTCGCCCAGTCGATCGCCGAGCAGCTCCAGAACCGGGTCGCCTTCCGGCGGGCGATGAAACGCGCCCTCACCTCGGCGATGCGCTCCGGCGCCAAGGGCGTCAAGGTCCAGGTCTCCGGCCGCCTCGGCGGGGCTGAGATGGCGCGGACCGAACAGTATTCCGACGGTCGGGTGCCGCTGCACACGCTGCGCGCCGACATCGACTACGGCTTCTTCGAGGCCCGCACGACGACCGGCCGGATCGGCGTCAAATGCTGGATCAACAAGGGCGAAGTAATGCCCGAGGGCTTCCGTTCCGATCTCGTCTCCGGCGACAGCGAGCCGCAGGGCCAGTCCGGCCGCGGGCGTCGCGACGATCGCGGCGGCGGTGGCGGACGCGGGCGCGGACCCGGCGGTGACCGTGGCGGTCGCGGCCCGGGTGGAGATCGCGGCGGACGCGGCGGTGGCGGTGGCGGGCGTGGGCCCGGCGGCGGCGGCGGTCGCGGTGGTCAGCGTGGAGGTGGTCGCTGATGTTGAGTGCCGAAACGGGTCAAGCACCGCAAACAGTTCCGTGGCCGCATGCGCGGCAACACCAAGGGCGGCAGCAGCGTCGTCTTCGGCGAGTACGGGCTGAAGGCGCTCGATCGCGGCTGGATCACCAACCGCCAGATCGAGGCCGCTCGTGTGGCGATGACCCGCAAGATCAAACGTGGCGGCAAGGTCTGGATCAACGTCTTCCCCGACAAGCCCTACACGAAGAAGCCGGCCGAGACCCGGATGGGTTCCGGCAAGGGCAACCCCGAGGGCTGGGTCGCCGTGGTCAAGCCGGGCAAGGTCATGTTCGAGCTGGCGGGCGTCCCCGAGGAGCTGGCGCGCGAAGCGCTGCGCCTGGCCGGACACAAGCTTCCGGTCAAAACCAAATTCGTCATGCGCGAGGGGGCGGGTGACTGATGAAGGCGGCCGAGGTGCATAACCTCAAAGACGACGAGCTGGTGGCGAAGCTGATCGACGCCAAGCAGGAGTCCTTCAACCTCCGCTTCCGGCATGCGACCGGCGAGCTCGAGAACACCGCCCGGTTGGGCCAGGCGAAGAAGGACATCGCCAAGCTGCTGACCGTGGCCAAGGCACGAGGCATCGATGTTGAGAAAGAGACGCGACGGATATGAGCGACGACGAGACTAAAAAAGACGAGATGACTGAGGAGCCGCAAGAGGAGACGCCTCAGGACGAGGCCGCTGCGGCGGCGGGTCCTGTCTCCGATGAGACCTCCTCGCCAAAAGGCGAGGATCCCCCATCGTCGCCACCCGCCGCAGAGGCGTCTGAGGATGAGGCTCCGGCGGAGGAGGCTGCCGAGGTTGAGGCGCCTGCCGCTGAGGCTGCCGAGGTGGAGACGCCGCGGTTGAGGCTGCCGACGAGTCGTCGGATGAGGCTCCTGCGGAGGAAGCTGCTGAGGCTTCGGTTGCCGAGGAGGCTCCTGCTGCTGAGCCGAATCCTGAGGACGACCTTCCTTGGAAGGAGCGGCGGCGGTTGGCGAAATCGCGGCGGTGCCCACAAAGCTGGGCCGGCTCTCGATCCTGAGGGGCGGAAGGCGCAGCGGGCTGAGGAGCGGAAGCGCAAGGCTGACTCTGCGGCGGAAGCAGCGGGCCGCGGCAAAGGCTGCTCATGCCGCCGGTACCGGCACTCCTCCGGCCGAGAAGGAGTCGAATGCGGCCAAGGTCCGGCAGGGGATCGTCGTCTCCAGCAAAGGCGACAAATCGATCACCGTCCGCATCGACATCGCCCGCCGTCACCGCACTTACGAGAAGATCGTCCGCAGCTCGACCAAGTTGCACGCGCACGACGAGCGAACGAGGCCGGCGAGGGCGACGTGGTCCGCGTGATCGAGACCCGCCCGCTCTCCAAGACCAAGCGCTGGCGCCTGGTCGACGTCGTGGAGAAGGCGAGCGATGATCCAGCAGGAGTCCAGGCTCAAGGTCGCCGACAACTCGGGCGCGCGCGAGATCCTCTGCATCCGGGTCAAGGGCGGCTCGCACCGCCGCTACGCCAGCGTCGGCGACGTGATCACCGCGACCGTGAAATCGGCCAGCCCGCAGGGCGGCGTCCGCAAGGGCGAGGTCGTGCAGGCGGTCGTCGTCCGCACCCGCAAGCCGCTCAGCCGCCCCGACGGCACCTACATCTCCTTCGACGAGAACGCCGCGGTGCTGATCGACCCGGCAAGCAACAACCCCCGCGGGACCCGCATCTTCGGCCCCGTCGCGCGCGAACTCCGCGACCGCAACTTCATGAAAATCATCTCGCTGGCGCCGGAGGTCCTCTGATGGCGAAGTCGATGCGCATCCGCACCGACGACCGGTCGTGCTGATCAGCGGCAAGGACGCCGGTAAGAAAGGCCGCGTCGTCCGCACCGATCCGAAAAAGCGCCGCGTCTACGTCGAGGGCCTGAACATGATCAAGCGCCACGAACGGCCGCGCTCGCAGGGCGACCTGAAAAACCCCCAGGCCGGCGGCATCGTCGAGAAGGAGGGGCCGATCAACGTCTCCAACGTGATGCTGCTCGACCCCAAAGACAACAAACCGAGCCGCATCGGCGTCCGCGTCGACAAAGGCGGCAAGCGCGTCCGCTACGCGAAGCGGACCGGAAACGAGATCGGCTGATGGAGGCGACCGTGGCACCCACCTCGCAGGCCGCTCCGCCGCCGCGCCTGCGCGAGCGCTACGAGCAGCGAGATCCTGCCGGCGCTGACGCAGCAAATTCGGCTACTCGACGCCGATGGAGGCTCCGCGCCTGGAGAAGATCACCCTCAACATGGGTCTCGGCACCGAGAAACAGGACAAACGCTCCTTCGAAGCCGCCCAGGAACAGCTGGCGATCATCGCCGGCCAGTACCCGAACGTGCGCCGCGCCCGCAAGTCGGTCGCCTCCTTCAAGCTGCGCGAGGGGATGCCGGTCGGCGTCTCGGTGACGCTGCGGCGGGCCCGGATGTGGGAGTTCCTCGACCGCCTGGTCTCGATCGCGGTGCCGCGGATCCGCGACTTCCGCGGCCTCAACCCGCGCTCGTTCGACGGCCGCGGCAACTACTCGATGGGCGTCAAAGAGCAGCTGATCTTCCCGGAAATCGACTACGACTCGATCGACGTCGTCCGGGGTCTGGACGTGACGATCACGACTTCCGCTAAAACTGACCTTGAGGCTTTCGAGCTTCTGCTCGGGCTGGGGATGCCGTTCGCCCAGGAGGGCCGCCCCGGCCAGGCCGAGCGCGAAGCGAAAGAAAAGGAAGCCGAAGAGGAGCAGCGCAAAGAGGAAGCCCGCCAGAAGGCTGAAGTCGAGCAGGCGGCACTCGAGCAGCTGAAAGAGGAGAACCCCGAGGCCTACGCCAAGCCGGAAGGCGAGGACGAGGGTGCCGCCGAGGGCGGAGACGAAGAGGCCGGCGAGACGGCCGAGGAGAGTTCAGACAATGGCTAAGACTTCAATGAAGGTGAAGCAGGCGCGCGATCCGAAGTTCAAATCGCGCGGCTACAACCGCTGCCGCCGCTGCGGGCGCCCGCGTGCCTACTACCGCAAATTCGGCCTCTGCCGGATCTGCCTGCGCGACGCCGCCCACGAGGGGTACATCCCCGGAATGACCAAGTCGAGCTGGTAGGACGAGAGCATGCACACCGACCCGATCGCCGATTACCTGACCCGGATCCGCAACGCGATCCGCGCGGGCCACGACGAGGTGGAAATTCCCCTCAACGGCCTCAAGCTGGAGATGTCGCCGGATCCTCAAGGAGCAGGGCTACATCAAGGACTTCAGCCGCAAGCCGGCTGCCGTCGGCGAGACGATCAACGTCGAGCTCAAGTACACCGAGGAGCGCCAGCCGGTGATCCTCGGGATCGAACGGGTCTCGCGCCCGGGTCGCCGCCGCTACGTCGACCACAAGAGCGTCCCCCGCGTCGACGGCGGGACCGGGACCGCGATCGTCAGCACTTCCGCCGGCGTGATGACCGGCCACGAAGCCCGCGCGAAGGGCGTCGGCGGCGAGGTCGTCGCCTACGTCTGGTGAGGTGAGCTGAATGAGCCGAATCGGAAGAAAGCCCGTTCCCGTTCCCGACGCCGTCACGGTGGAGATCGCCCCTGGCAACATCGCCGTCAAGGGGCCGAAGGGGGAGCTGCAGCAGACCTTCTCCCCGACATGACCGTCGAGCAGGAGGACGGCGTCGTCACCGTCGCCCGTCCGACCAACCGCGGCGAGCACCGGGCCCTGCACGGCCTCACCCGCAGCCTGATCGCGAACATGGTCGAGGGCGTCACCGACGGCTTCGAGAAGCGGCTGGAGATCCAGGGCGTCGGCTACCGCGCCGCCCTGAAAGGGAAAAAACTGGAGCTGGCGCTCGGCTTCTCGCATCCGGTGGCGATCGACGCCCCCGAGGGAATCGACTTCGAAGTCCCCAGCCGACCGAGATCATCGTCAAGGGCATCGACAAGCAGCTCGTCGGCCAGGTCGCTGCGGACATCCGCAAGCGCCGCCCGCCGGAGCCCTACAAGGGCAAGGGCATCCGCTACAAGGACGAGCAGGTTCTGCGAAAGGTGGGTAAGCGCGCATGACCGTTCTCACCAAGCGCCAGCGCCGGCTCAAACGGCGCCGCCGGGTCCGCGCCCGCGTCAAGGGCACGGCCGAGCGGCCGCGGCTCTCGGTCTACCGCTCGAACAAGGGCGTCTTCGCCCAGCTCATCGACGACACCAAGGGCCACACCGTGGCCGCGGTCAACTGGATCGAGCCGGAGCTGCGCAAGCTCACCGCTTCCGAGCAGGCGAAGAAGGCCGGCGAACTGCTCGCCGAGCGCGCAAAGGGCGCCGGCGTCGAAACCTGCGTCTTCGATCGCGGCGGCTACCAGTACCACGGTCGCGTCAAGGCGCTGGCCGAAGGTGCACGCGAGGGGGGGTTGGCTTTCTAAAACCGCCCCCCCCCCTAGTTTCGCTACGGTGGGCCGCTGCTTATGAAGGGAATGGACACCAAAAACGTCGAAACGGTCAGCCCCCGCGGGCTCGACCTGCAGGAGCGGGTGATCGAGATCAACCGCGTCGCCAAGGTGGTCAAGGGCGGCCGTCGCTTCTCCTTCACCGCGCTGGTCGCCGTCGGCGACGAAGAGGGCGTGGTCGGGATCGGCTATGGCAAGGCCCGCGAGGTCCCGCTGGCGATCCAGAAGGGCGTCGAGGACGCCCGCAAGAACTTGATCCGGGTGCCCAAATACGGGAACACCATCACCCACCGCATCATCGGCCGCTTCGGCGCCGGCCACGTCGTCCTGCGCCCGGCCAGCCCCGGTACCGGCGTCATCGCCGGCGGCGGCGTCCGCGCCGTGCTCGAGCTGGGTGGGGTGCGCGACGTGCTGACCAAGAGCATCGGCACGCAGAACCCGATCAACCTGGTCAAGGCGACGATGGATGGTTTGGTTCGTCTGCGTCGGCCTGAGGAGGTTGCCGAGCTGCGGGGGCTGACGATTACTCAGGTGCTGGGGATGGATGGCAACGGGGCCGCGGGTCCTGCCGCCGCAGGGGACCCACCGTCTCCAGCAGAGCAGGAGACGGTCCCCCCTACGACGTCACCCACGGCAGATGCCGCGCCGGCTGACGGCTGAGGAGCGCGAGCCGCGGAGGAGAAGGCTGGTGAGGCTTCGTGAGCAAGGTGAAGGTTCGGCAGGTTCGTTCGGCGGCTAAGACCAATCCGAATCAGAAAGCGACTTTGAAGGCGCTGAAGCTGGGGCGGATCGGTAAAAGCGCCGAGCTGAAGGATTCCGAGCAGCTGCAGGGCCAGCTGCGGGTCGTCTCTCACCTGGTGGAGGTCGACGGTGGCTGAGAAAGCCGACAAAAAAGCTGAGAAAGACGCCAGCAAAAGCACCTCGCGCGCCGAGGAGATCGGCCTGCACAACCTGAAGCCGAAGCCCGGCTCGAAAAGGCCGCGCAAGCGGATCGGCCGTGGCGAGGGCAGCGGGCTGGGCAAGACCTCCGGTCGCGGCCACAAGGGCGCCGGCTCCCGTTCGGGCCGCAAGCGCAAGGCCGGCTACGAGGGCGGGCAGAACCCGATCCACATGCGGATGCGAAAGCTTCGCGGCCCGCACAAAAAGCAGTCGATGCCGTTCGAGAACTTCCGCACCAAGACCCAGCCGGTCAACCTCGCCGACCTCGAGGAGCGCTTCGACAGCGGCGCCGAGGTGACGCCCGAGACCCTCAAGGAGAAGGGGCTGGCGAAGCGGAAGGACCCGGTCAAGGTCCTCGCCCGCGGTGAGATCAAGAAGAAGCTAGAGGTCCACGCGCACGCCTTCAGCGCGGCCGCCAAAGAGAAGATCGAGGCGGCCGGCGGTTCCTGTCACACTCTGGAGCCGTAATGCTCAGAACTATTCTCAACGCGTTCAGCGTTGCCGACATTCGCAAGAAGCTTGCGTTCACGGCAGCGATGCTGGCCCTGTACCGCCTCGGCGCCTACATCCCGGCGCCCGGTGTCGACACCCAGGCGGTCAAGGAAATCCAGGACAACTTCGGCGGCTCCGGCGTCCTCGGCTTCCTCAACCTCTTCTCCGGCGGCGGGCTGTCCCGCCTCAGCCTCTTCGCGCTGGGGATCATGCCCTACATCACCGCCTCGATCATCCTGCAGCTGCTGACGGTGGTCGTCCCCTCGCTCGAGCGCCTGCAGAAAGAGGGCGAAGTCGGGCAGCAGAAAATCACCCAGTACACGCGCTACCTGACGGTCGGTCTCGCCTTCGGCCAGTCGATCGGCTACGTCTTCCTCTTCCGCTCCTTCGGCAACGAAGCCGGCACCAGCGTCGTCGGCCAGCTGACCTTCCCGAAGCTCTTCCTGATCGTGGTCTGCCTGACCGCCGGCTGCACCTTGCTGATGTGGCTGGGCGAGCTGATCACCCAGCGCGGGATCGGCAACGGCATCTCGCTGATGATCTTCGCCTCGATCGCCTCCAGCATCATCCCCGGGCTCTCGAAGTGGTGGAACAACCCCGATCAGGTCTTCGTCGTGATGATGCCCTTCATCGCTTTGGCGGTGATCGTCGCGATCGTCTTCGTCCAGGAGGGTCAGCGGCGGATCCCGGTCCAGTACGCGAAACGCGTCGTCGGGCGGAAAATGACCTCGGGCGGGTCGACCTACCTGCCGCTGCGGGTCAACATGGCCGGCGTCATCCCGGTCATCTTCGCCGCCTCGATCATGGCCTTCCCGCCGACCATCGGGCAGATGCTGAACACCCCCGCCGCGCTCGACTTCGCCGCCTTCTTCGAACCGAACGGCTGGGCCTACGTGGTCGGTGAGATCTTCTTCATCATCGTCTTTACCTACTTCTATACGGCGGTCACGTTCAACCCGGTCGACCAAGCCGACAACCTGAAGAAATACGGCGGCTTCATCCCGGGCGTGCGCCCCGGCCGGCCGACCGCGGAATACCTGGACCGGATCCTCTCGCGGCTGACCTTCCCTGGCGCTCTCTATCTGGGCGCGGTGGCGGCGCTGCCGACGATCCTGATCAGCCAGACGGCAGCGAACTTCTACTTCGGCGGCACCTCCATCCTGATCGTGATCGGCGTCGCGCTGGACACGGTCAAGCAGCTGGAGGCGCAGCTGATGATGCGGAACTACGAGGGCTTCCTCAAATAGGCTCGCCGGGATGCCGGAGCTGAACCTCGTACTCCTTGGCCCTCCCGGGTCCGGCAAGGGCACCCAGGGGGAGCGCCTCAACGAAGACCTGCGCTTGCCCTACTACGCGACCGGGGACATCCTCCGCGCCGCGGTGCGGGACGAGACCGAGCTCGGTCGCACGGCGAAGGAGTACATGGACCGCGGCGACCTGGTGCCCGACGAGGTAATCGTCGGCGTGATCGCCGAGCGGATCGACTCCAGCGAGGCGCTCGACGGCTTCATCCTCGACGGCTTCCCGCGGACGACGCCGCAGGCCGAGGCGCTCGACGCCAAGCTGGGCGAGCTGGGGCGGGGGGTGACCGCAGTGCTGCTGATCGACGTCTCCGACGACGAGGTCGTGCGGCGCCTCGGCGGCCGCCGCACCTGCGAGGCAAACGGGCACGTCTTCCACGTCGAGTTCGAACCGCCGCAGGAGGAGGGCGTCTGCGACATCGACGGCTCGCCGCTGATCGTCCGCGACGACGACAAGCCGGAGGTGATCCGCAAGCGGCTCGAGACCTACCACGAGAAGACCGAGCCGCTCGTCTCCTATTACGACAGCCGCAGCGTCCTGCGGCGGATCAAGGGCGAGGCGAAGCCCGAAGAGGTGGCCGAGCAGATCCGCCGCACTCTGGCGACGCTGCGGATGGAGCAGGACGAGACCGTCTGACGGGGCCGGCGCGCCGCTCGCGGCGACCACTAGCGTGTATCGGATGATCATCAAGAAGACGCCGGAGCAGGTCGATCAGATGGCGGCCTCGGGGGAGGTCCTCGTTCGCTGTCTGAAGATGCTCGCTGCGAAGGCGCGGCCTGGCATCACCACCGAGGAACTCGACGCGGCGGCGGAGAAGTTCATCCGCTCGCAGGGCGCCGAGCCCGCCTTCAAGGGCTACCGTGGCTTCCCCGGCTCGATCTGCGCCTCGCCGAACTCGATGGTCGTGCACGGGATCCCCGACGGCTACGAGCTGAAGCGCGGCGACGTGATCGCGATCGACGTCGGCGTCGTCAAGGACGGCTGGGTCTCCGACGCGGCGATGACCCTGCCGATCGGCCCGGTCAGCCCCGAGGCCCAGAAGCTGCTCGACGTGACCAAGGCATCCTTGTTCGCCGGGGTGGAGCAGATGCGTCCCGGCAACCACCTCGGCGACGTATCGGCCGCGATCCAGCGCGCGGTGGAGATCGAGGGCCTCTCGGTCATCCGCACCCTGGTCGGCCACGGCATCGGCCGCGACATGCACGAGGAACCGCAGGTGCCGAACTTCGGCGAGCCCGGCAAGGGACCGGAGCTGGAGGTGGGGATGGTCTTGGCGATCGAGCCGATGGTCAACGCCGGCGGGCCGCTGGTGCGGATGGGCGACGACGGCTGGGCGGTCTACTCGGAGGACGGCTCGCTGGCCGCCCACTTCGAGTTCACCGTGGCGGTCACCCCGGACGGCCCCCGCATCCTCACGCCTTGGCACGAAGACGAGTAGGAAGTCCTCCGAAAGCCTCATCGCGCGCGCCAGTCGCACACGCTGAGTCTCTCGGCGCACTTCCTACTCGTTCGCGAACTTGATCAACCGGTGTGACGCTGGTTTCCGGAGCGATCCCTTGGCGTGACACCGCGCGAAGACGATGCAATTCTCCGCCGATGGCACTTGAGAAAGCACTTCAGTCCATGGAAATACTGCGGGACGAAATTGATAGTGATGCTGAGAGCAGCGGTTTGCGCTCCCATGTCACGATCTTTTCCATGGATCAGAAAATCTTCTCCGCAGTCGACGAGTTCATCAGCGGGACGCTGCTGGACGAGGACGAGGCGCTGCAGGGGGCGGTGGAGGCCGCTGAGGCGGCGGGGTTGCCTTCGATCCAGGTCTCTCCGCCGCAGGGGAAGCTGCTACAGCTGCTGGTCCGGCTGGTCGGGGCGAAGCGGATCCTCGAGTTCGGGACGCTTGGTGGCTACAGCGCGATCCTGATGGCACGGGCGCTGCCGGCCGACGGGCGCCTGATCACCCTGGAGGCGAAGCCGGAGTACGCCGAGGTGGCGCGGCGGAGCATCGAACGGGCCGGGGTCGGGGACCGGGTCGAGGTTCGCGTCGGTCCCGCCCTCGAGGCGCTGCCGGTCTTGGCGGAGGAAGACGGCGGCCCCTTCGATCTCGTCTTCATCGACGCCGACAAGGTCAACACGCCGAACTACTTCGACTGGGCGCTCGATCGCACCCGCGCCGGGGGCCTGATCGTCGCCGACAACGTGGTCCGCGGCGGGACTCTGGGCGACCCCAGCGACCCCGACGAGGCGACCGTGGCCCAGCGCCGTCTGCACGAAGATCTGCGGGGCGATCCACGGGTCAGCGCGACCACGATCCAGACGGTGGGAGTCAAGGGGTACGACGGCTTCCTGATCGCGCTCGTCGAGGGTGCCTGACCGGGCGTCCCCGGCGGGGCTCCCCTGCTATCTTTCCTCGTCGGCCTTATGGCCGTTTGTCAGTCCCTGTGTCCGATTCATGGGGCGCGTGGGAGTCCTGTTGTCGATACGAGATCCGGAGCAATGAAGGTTCGAGCTTCCGTCAAGCCGATGTGCGAGAAGTGCAAGGTCATCCGCCGCAATGGGGCGGTCCTTGTGATCTGCCAAAACCCGCGCCATAAGCAGAGGCAGGGCTAGGGCATGGCACGCATCGCCGGCATCAACATCCCAGTCAACAAACGGGTTGAAATCGGGCTCACCTACATCTTCGGGATCGGTCGTTCGACCGCCCAGCAGATCCTCAAGGAGACCAAGGTCGACCCCGAGACCCAGGTCAAGGACCTGACCGAGGACGAGGTGATCAAGCTTCGCGAAGCGGTCGAGAACCGCGAGGTCGAGGGTGACCTCCGGCGCGAGCGCTCGCAGAACGTCAAACGACTGATGGAGATCGGCGCCTACCGCGGCCTGCGTCACCGGCGCGGCCTGCCGGTCCGCGGCCAGCGGACCAAGACCAACGCGCGTGGCCGCAAGGGCCCGCGCCGCCTCAGCGTCGCCGGCAAGCGCAAGGTATAGGTAGAGACCATGGCTGAGAAAAAACCCGCCAAAGGGCGCTCGCGCCGCCGCGTCAAAAAGAACGTCACCTACGGACAGGCGCACATCAAGACTTCTTTCAACAACACGATCGTCACCCTGACCGACACCGACGGCAACGTGATCGCCTGGGAGTCGGCCGGTTCGGCCGGTTTCAAAGGCTCGCGCAAGTCGACCCCGTTCGCCGCCCAGGTGACCGCCGACGCGGCCGCCAAAAAGGGCATGGAACACGGCTTGGAGCGCGTCGAAGTCTTCGCCAAGGGCGCCGGCTCGGGGCGTGAGACCGCGATCCGCTCGCTGCAGGCCGCCGGGCTCGACGTGACCACGGTCAAGGACGTCTCCCCGCAGGCTCACAACGGCTGCCGGCCGAAGAAGCGGAGGAGGGTCTAATGGCTCGCGACACCGCCCCGCAGTGCAAGCAGTGCCGGCGAGAGGGCCAGAAGCTCTTCCTCAAGGGCGAGCGCTGCTTTACCGACAAGTGCGGCGTCGAGCGACGCTCCTACCCGCCCGGCGAGCACGGCCGCGGCCGCCTGCGTCAGTCCGAGTACCGCGTCCAGCTGCGCGAGAAGCAGAAGACCCGCCGCTACTACCAGGTGCTCGAGAAACAGTTCCGCGCCTACTACGAGAAGGCCTCACGCCAGGAGGGCGTGACCGGCGAGAACCTGCTGCGCCTGCTCGAGTCGCGCTTCGACAACGTCCTCGTCCGCCTCGGCTTCGCCGCTTCCCGGCGCCAGGCGCGACAGCTGATCACCCACGGCCACTGGCAGATCAACGGCCGCCGGGTGAACATCCCCTCGTACCAGGTACGACCCGAAGACATCATCTCGATCAAGTCCGGATCGAACGCCACCGACACGATCCAGCGGGCGACGGAACTGGTCTCGACCGTTCCGGCGTGGCTGCAGGCTGATCACGATGCCCTCACCGCCAAGGTCCTGCGCTACCCCGAGCGCTCCGAGATCTCGGCGCCGGTCCAGGAGCAGCTGATCGTCGAGCTGTACTCCAAGTAGTCCGGAAACGACTTCTGAAACACCCCAGAGCAAGGAACTCATGACCACCGATTTCCAGGTCCCCCGCATCACCTCCGACAAAGTCGATGACCGCCGCGGCACGTTCACGATCGAGCCGCTCGACAAGGGCTTCGGCTACACGTTCGGCAACAGTCTTCGCCGCGTCCTTCTCTCCTCGCTCGGCGGCGCCGCCATCACCAGCGTCCGCATCGAGGGAGTCGCGCACGAGTTCTCCACCGTGCCCGGCGTCAAAGAGGACGTCACCGACATCATCCTCAACCTCAAGGACCTCGTCGTCCGCATGCACACCGATGCCGACGAGGTCGAGGCGCCGCTGGTAGCCACCGGCCCCGGCGAGGTGAAGGCGAAGGACATCGACCTTCCCTCCGGCGTCGAGATCCTCAACCCCGACGCGCCGATCGCGACGCTCGAGAAAAAAACCAAACTCGAGGTCTACCTGACGATCGGCCGCGGCCGCGGCTACTCGCCGGCCGAAGAGAACAAGTCCGACGAGCAGCCGATCGGCGTGATTCCGATCGACTCGATCTTCTCGCCGATCCGGCGCGCCTCCTACTCGGTCGCCGCCGCTCGCGTCGGGCAGCGGACCGACTTCGACAAACTGACCCTCGACCTCGAAACCGACGGCTCGATCGAGCCGGGTGCCGCGCTGCGCGAGGCTTCCGAGATCCTGATCAAGAGCCTGGCGATCTTCACCGACGCCGACCGCGTCGAGGAGCTGACCGCGCGTGAACCGATTCCGGCTGTCCCCAGCGACGGCTTCTCCTCGCCGGGGAGCGACGGTGGCGCCGCCGCCAACGGCCTCGACGAGATCCTGATCGAGGAGCTCGAACTGGGCGTCCGCTCCTACAATTGCCTGAAGCGGGCCGGGGTCCAGACCGTGGGCGACCTGGTGCGCAAGTCGCGCGCCGAACTGAACGCGATCCCCAACTTCGGTCAGAAGTCGATCGAGGAAGTAATCGAGACCCTGCACTCCCGCGGCCTGGACCTGCAGGCGGACTAACCGGGGCAAGGGCGGAGCGATGCGGCACAAAAAGAAGCGGAACAAGCTCAGCCGCGACTCCGCCCACCGTGAGTCCCTGCTTTCGAACCTCTCGAAGCAGCTGATCGAGCACGAGCGGATCCAGACCAGCCAGGCGAAGGCCAAGGCGGTCAAGCCCGAGGTCGAGAAACTGATCACCCTCGCCAAGCGGGGCGATCTGCACGCCCGTCGTCAGGCGCTGGCGACGCTGCACAACGACAAGTTCATCGTCCACAAGCTGTTCGACGAGGTTGCGCCGCGCTACGCGACGCGGCCGGGCGGGTACACCCGCATTGTGAAGTTGGGTCCGAGGCGTTCGGATTCGACTGAGATGGTCTATCTAGAGCTGGTGTAGCGGGGTGGGTCGGGAGGCCCTCTCCAGACACATCTCGCTATGGCTCGATGTTGAGTGTCTGGAGAGGGCCTCCCGACCCACCTGTCACTCGTAGCTGACGGACTCCAAGTACAGGCCGTGAGGGGGGGCCGTGTCGCCCGCAGCGGTACGAGGCGCTCCCTTGAGAAGCTGCATGAAGCTCTCGACGCTGCGCCTTCCTGAGGCCACCTCCAGCTGCGTGCCGACGAGGACGCGGACCATGTTGCGCATGAAGGCGTCGGCGGTGATGCGGAAGGAGAGGACGTCTCCATCGGTCTCCCACGCGGCGGCGAGGACGTCGCGCTCGAAGCGGACGTGGTCGGTCTGGGTCGGGGTGAAGGCGGTGAAGTCGTGGCTCCCCGGCAGGGCGGTGGCGCAGGCGTCGAGGGCCTCGCGGTCGATCCGGTGCGGCCACCAGAGCGCGTGGCCGCGCTCGAAGGGGTTCGGCGCCGAGCGCGCCAGGAGGCGGTATCGGTAGCTGCGCGCCTTGGCGTCGCGGCGGGCGTCGAAGCCGTCGGCGGCGACCGCGGCGGCGGTGACGGCGAGGTCGTCGGGCCCCACCCCGTTGAGGCGGCGCATCAGGTCGTCGGGCGGCTCGGTCGCCAGCTCGAAGCTCGCGACCTGTCCCAGCGCGTGCACACCGGTGTCGGTGCGCCCGGCCACGGTCAGCTCGACCGGCTCGCGCAGAATCGTCTCCAGGGCCGTCTCCAGCTCGCCCTGCACCGTGCGCAGGCCCGGCTGCCTGGCCCAGCCGCGGAAGCCGGAGCCGTCGTATTCGATGTCGAGGCGCACCGTCGGCACGGCGCCAGTATCCCCGACCCTCGGCGCGTCGCGAGCCCCACCTAGAATCGGGGCGGTGCGCATCCTTCTCACCAACGACGACGGCATCTCCGCGCCGGGGTTGCAGGCCGCCCGGCGGGCGCTGGTCGAGCTCGACGGCATCGAGGTCGACGTCATCGCCCCCGACTCCAACCGCAGCGCCATCGGACGCGGCATCACGACTCGCTCGCCGCTCACCGTCGAGGAGGTGACCTTCGAAGACGGCCGCGTCGGCTACGCCACCGACGGCACCCCGGTCGACTGCGTCCGCTTCGCCGAGCTGGGCCTGGTCGGCGGCCGGCCGGACCTGATCGTCTCCGGGATCAACCACGGCGCCAACCTCGGCGACGACATCACCTACTCGGGCACCGTCGCGGCGGCGCTGGAGGGGATCGTGCTGGGGATCCCCGCGGTTGCCTTCTCGCAGCAGTCCTCCGCCGGCGGCCTCGGCTACCTCAGCGGCCGCTTCGACTTCAAGGTCGCCGCCGCCTTTACCGCCCAGCTCGTCTCCCGCCTGCTCCAGGAGTCGATGCCGGAGGCGACGCTGATCAACGTCAACTGCCCCTCCTGCGAGCCGAAGGGGATCGAGGTGACGAAGCTCGGCAAACGGATCTACAACGACGAGCTGAAGCTGGTCGAGGAGAAGGACGGTCGGCGCCACTACGAGATCTACGGCTGGCAGCCGGGCTACGAGGAGATCGAGGGGACCGACCTCAACGCGGTGGCGGAGGGGCGGATCTCCGTCACCCCGATCCACTTCGATCTCACCGACCACGGCGGGCTCGAGCGGCTGCGCGGCTGGGGCTTCGAGGAGATGCTGGCCGCGAGCGCAACGACGGCGTGAGCAAGGTCGCCGAGCAGCGCGCGGCGGAGCTGAAGGAGCTCCTCGCCCACCACAACCACCTCTACTACGTCCTCGACGACCCGGAGATCGGCGACGACACCTACGACGAGCTGCTGAACGAGCTGCGGGCGCTGGAGGAGGAGCATCCCGAGCTGCGCACGCCCGACTCGCCGACGCAGCGGGTGGGGGCGCCGCCGCTGGAGCGCTTCGAGCCGGTCGAGCACCTGGAGCAGATGCTCTCGCTCGGCAACGCCCGCAACGAGGAGGAGCTGCGGGGCTGGGAGAACCGGCTCGCCAACTACCTCAAGCGACTCGACATCACTGCCTCGCAGTTCAGCTACACGACCGAGCCGAAGATCGACGGCCTTGCCGTCACCCTCACCTACGAGGACGGGATCCTGGCCCGCGGCGCGACCCGCGGCGACGGCCGCGTCGGCGAGGACGTGACCCAGAACCTGCGCACGATCGGCTCGGTGCCGCTGCGGATCGCCAAGGCGCCGGCGCTGATCGAAGTCCGGGGCGAGATCTACCTGCCGATCGCCGCCTTCAAAGCCCTGAACGAGCGCCGCGCCGAGGCCGGTGAACCGACCTTCGCCAACCCCCGCAACTCCGCCGCCGGCTCGATCCGCCAGCTCGATCCCTCCCTGGCCGCGGAACGGCCGCTCTCGACCTGGATGTACGGGATCGGGGCGGTCGAAGGACTGGACCTCGCCACCCACATGGACGAGGTCGAATGGCTGCAGGACCGCGGCTTCAAGGTCAACCCCGACACCGATCACCACCAGGGCGTCGAGAGCGTCGTCAAGCGCTGCCACTGGTGGGAGGAACGGCGCGACGAGCTCGACTACGAGATCGACGGCGTCGTCGTCAAGGTCGACGAGAAGGCGCTCTGGCGCGAGCTCGGCGTCGTCGGCCGCGAGCCGCGCTGGGCGATCGCCTGGAAGTTCCCGCCGACGACGGCGACGACGACGCTGAAGCGGGTCGTCTGGAACGTCGGCCGCACCGGCCACCTCGTTCCCTTCGCGATGCTGGAGCCGGTCCACGTCGGCGGCGTCACCGTCACCACCGCCACCCTCCACAACGAGGAGGACCTCGCCCGCAAGGACGTGCGCAAGGGCGACGAGGTGGTGGTGATGCGGGCTGGCGACGTGATCCCCCAGGTCGTCTCGCCGAAGCTGCCGCGCAAGCAGAAGGGCGCACGCAGGGAGAAGCCGCCGGCCCGCTGCCCGGCCTGCGGTACGCCGACGATCAAGCCCGAGGGCTCGGTCTTCACCATCTGCCCCAACCGCTCCGGCTGCCCCGGGCAGTCCTTCCAGCACGTCAAGCACTTCGTCAGCAAGGGCGCGATGGACATCGAGGGGCTGGGCGAGAAACAGGCCCAGACCTTCCTCGAAGGAGGGGTGATCTCAGACGTCGCCGACATCTACGACCTGACGGTCGAGCGGCTGGTCGAGCTCGACCGCTTCGCCGAGACCTCGGCGCAGAACCTGGTGGCCGCGATCGAGGCCTCCAAGCAGCGCCCCTTCAAACGCGTGCTCTACGCGCTCGGCCTGCCCGGCGTCGGCTACGTCACCGCCGAGGCGCTGGCCGACCACTTCGGCTCGATCGACGCCCTGCGCAAGGCTGCCGAGGCCGATTCGAAGGAGATAGAGGAGGTCGAGGGGGTCGGGCCGATAATGGCCGTGCAGATCGCCGAGTCTCTGCTCGACGAGCCCACCTGGGCGCTGGTCGAGAAGCTGCGTGAGAAGGGCTTGCGGCTCGAAGCCGACGCCTCCGAACGACGGCGGGAGGGCGGGCCGCTGGAGGGCAAGACCGTCGTCCTCACCGGCACCCTGCCGGAGCTGACCCGCGAGGAGGCGGCGGCGATGGTGAAGGCGGCCGGCGGCAAGGTGACCAGCTCGGTCTCGAAGAAAACCGACTACGTCGTCGCCGGCGACAACCCGGGGTCCAAGCTTGCCAAAGCGGAGAAATTCGGCACCGAGGTGCTCGACGCAGAGGGCCTGCGCGAGCTGGTCGCTCAGTAGCCGGCGACGGCCGCGGCGATCCGGTCCTGATTCAGGTGAGCGAGGGTGAGGTTGCCGACGCCCGCCATCAGGATCGAGAAGGCCATCACCCGGCCGCTGCGGTTGAAGCAGTAGCCGGAGAGGTTGCTGACGCCGCTGATCGTCCCGGTCTTGGTCCGGCAGCGGCCGTAGGCGGCGGTGCCCTCCATGCGGCTGGCGACCGTCCCCTCCTGCCCGGTCAGGGCAAGGTCCTGGACGAACTCCTCGCCCGCCGGGTCCTCCTGCATGCCGAGCAGCAGGTCGACGATCTCACGCGGGCTGGAGCGGTTGGAGCGGGTCAGGCCGGAGCCGTCGACGGCGTTGACGGTTGAGCCATGGCTGCGGGCGAAGGCCTCGACCACGTTCGCGCCCGCGGCGGTGGTGCCGGCGCCGCCGAAGCGCGCCCCGAGCAGCTTGATCAGCATCTCGGCGAAGTAGTTGTTGGAGTAGACGTCGGTCAGGTTGACGATCCGGTCGAGGGTGGGGGAGCGGACGAGGGCGACCCGTTCGGCGTCCGGCGGGGTCGGCGCCAGGGCGGTCTGCGGCGGGACGACGCCGCGCAGCGAGCGGGCCAGCTTGCTCACCGCCAGCTTGGCCGGGTCCGAGGAGAAGCCGCTGGTGCTGGTCGAGCCGGCAAAGCCGGAGTTGAAGGCGAGGCCGGAAAGCGGGCCGATGTAGGGGCTGGTCGCGTAGCCGGAGTCGGCGACGCCGCGGCGGCGGTCGAAGACCGTGTCGTCGGCGTAGAGGCGCCCGGTGATCGATTTGATCCCCGCCGCCTTGATCTGCGGCGCCAGGGCGAAGACGTTGGTGCCGAGGCCGCCGAAGTAGGCGTTGTAGAAAGCGGGGGTACCGAGGGCCGGGTCGCCGCCGCCCTGCAGGTAGAGGCTGCCGTGCAGGACTCCCTTGGCGTTGAGCGGTCCGTCGCGGAAGACTTTGGTCGGGATCCGGTATTCGGGGCCGAGCTTGGAGAGCGCCGTGGCGGTGGTGAAGAGCTTCATGTTCGAGGCCAGCGGCCGCGAGCGGCCCGGGGCGCTGGCGCAGAGAACCTGCTCGGTTTCCGCGTCGACTACGAGCAGCCCGCTGGCCGAACCGCCGCCCTGGTGCAGCCAGGACCGCATCTGGTCGCAGCTCGGGCTCGCCTGGGCGGCGCCGGCGCAGAGCAGGAAAAGGCCTGCTGAGAGCACCAAAAGTTGGAGCAGGATGCGTTTCATCGGTTTTGCAACACGCGAGATGTGGAAGGTAGCGGCCAAGGATGACCTCTCGCCCTGGAATACTGCACGTATGGGTGAAGTCGTAGACATCGAGTCCAAACCGCGGAAGCGGCCCACCCGGCGCAAGAAGCCATCGAAGACGGCCCTGGTTCTCGGTGGGGGCGGCTTCACCGGCGGCGTCTACGAGATCGGCGCCCTGCGCGCCCTCGACCTGCTGGCGGTCAACAGCACGGTCAACAACTTCGACGTCTACGTCGGCACCAGCGCCGGCTCCTTCGTCGCCTCGATGCTGGCCAACGGGGTCACCCCCGAGGAAATGATGCAGGTGATCAATTCCGACGACAACATGGGCCTCGAAGACCTCGACCTCAACAAGGTCCTCAAACCCAACTACCTCGGCTTTCTCGCCAAGGGGGCGGCGCTGCCGCTGCGCACGCTCGAGCTGCTGCGCTCGCTGGTGCGGATCGGCGAGTTCTCGGCGATCGACATCGGCGTCGGCCTCGCCGAGGCGCTGCCGACCGGCATCTACTCCGGCTCGGGCCTCGCCGACTACGTCGAAGAAGCACTCACCACAGACGGCCGCGTCAACGACTTCCGCCTGATCGACCCCGAGCTCTACCTGACCGCCACCGACCTCGACACCTGCGAGCGGATCGTCTTCGGCGAAGAGGACTGGTCGGACGTGCCGATCTCGAAAGCGGTCGAGTGCTCCACCTGCCTGCCGATCGTCTACAAGCCGGTCGACCTGAAGGGGCGCCAGTTCGTCGACGGGGGCATCCGCTCGACCACCAACGTCGACATCGCGGTCGAAAAGGGCGCCAAGTTCATCGTCGTAGTCAATCCGCTCGTTCCCTACGTCAACGATTTCGAGAAGACGATCCCGACCGTGTTCGGCCACCGCGTCCGCCGCGTCTCCGACATGGGCCTACCGGCGATCGCCAACCAGACCTTCCGCCTGATCGCCCACCAGCGGCTCCACCAGGCGGTTGAGCAGTGGCAGGAGAAATACCCTGGCGTCGACATCGTCCTGCTCGAGCCTCAGCCCAACGACGAGCTGATGTTCGGGACGCCGATTATGGACTACTCGCGGCGCCTGCAGATCGCCCGCCACGGCTTCGAATCCGTCACTGCCACCCTGGCCCAGGACTACGACCGCTACAAGGAGATCGCCGAGAAACACGGCCTCGAAATCTCCGAGCGCCGCGTCCGCCGCGTGGTCGAGAAAGCCTCCGAGGACGAGTCCGAGCAGACGTCAGCCTGGCGCCGGGTCCTCGAGCAGACCACCTCGGTCCTGCTGCGTCAGTCCGGCCAGGCTTCCTAAGCGGTCGGTTTCACGGGTAGTTCCGTCCGACCTGCTATCTATGTTTGTCTTGAGAGGTGCCCATTGCTGGCGAAAGGGTCCGCGGGACTCTGCTACGGCTAGCTAGCGAGGGGCCTCTCGTTGTCGTTCAGTAGAAGTGCTTCGAGCCAAGAATGAATGGCTGATATATCGATTGCACCTGGTCTTTGATCAGGTCGTATGAGCGACTGTCGGCGAGCTCGAACTTCCTCTGAATGGCCCAAGTCATGTAGTCGGCAACTTGAAGGCAGGGGTCGGTCTTCGCGGGCGTAAAAGCGCAATGGCAGATCACGGTGGGGGAGACCTGGTTTACGACCTCCGTTACCGCTTTATGAACGGCGGCTTTGGTCGTCCTCTTTTTCCGCTTGATCTGGAGTGACGAGGCGACCACCAACAACTCGTCTTTCGCATCGGCAATCGCCGGGGCTACATCCTTGAAATGCAGATACCAGGCGAGCTTGTAGAAATACAAGGGGTCTGAGTAGGTATAGGGGTATGCCTTGCGCTTATCCGAAATCGTTGCGTCGAAGCGCAGATCGCGGCGCGAGATGATGTCGTAGACGCGGTCTCGCACTCGCTGTTTGTCCACGGTTGCGTGGAACTCGTCGAGGTGGAGCCCGTTCCAGGCGAACTCGCGACGGAGCTCCGTCAGCTCGTTTGCGATCGAGCAGTCGTCCATTGCAACCGTGCCGATGATGAAATACCGGCTTACGCCCGGTGGTGCCGGTGGCTTGAATGCGAGGTCACCGGCCTCGTCGCCGAAGACGTACACCCTGCTCATTCGTCGAGTAAATCACGGTCCCGAAAAGGAAGTCGCCGAGAGGCGCCTGGCGCTGCTTCGCACGCCTTTAAGCGGCGTAGAGCTGCTCGATCGCGCTCTCGTGCTTCTGGGCGACGACGGCGCGCTTTACCTTCAGCGTCGGGGTCAGCTCGCCGTTCTCCTGGGAGAGGTCCTGGGGGAGGATGGCGATCTTCTTGACCTGCTCGACGCGGGCGAAGTTCTGGTTGATCTTCTCGACGTGGGCTTCGATCGAGGCCTTGACGTCGGGGTTGGAGGCCAGCTGGGCCAGGTCCTCGGGCAGGTTGTTCTCCTGGGCGTATTTGACCGCCTCTTCCGGTTCGAGGGTGACCAGCGCCACCAGGTAGGGCCGGCGGTCGCCGACGACGACGCACTGGGAGACCAGTGGGTGCTGCTTGATTTCCGCCTCGAGGTTGGCGGGGGTGATGTTCTTGCCGCCCGCGGTGATGATGATGTCCTTTTTGCGGCCGGTGATCTTGATGAAGCCGTCGGAGTCGACCTCGCCGATGTCGCCGGTGTGGAGCCAGCCGTTGACGATCGTCTCGGCGGTCGCCTCCGGGTTCTTGTGATAGCCCTGGAAGACGTTCGGGCCCTTGACGAGGATCTCGCCGTCGTCGGCGATTTTCACCTCGCAGCCGGGGAACGGTTTGCCGATCGTCCCCACCTTGAAGTCGTCGGGTGAGGAGATTGTCGCCGCGGTCGAGGTCTCGGTCATCCCCCAGCCCTCGAGCACGAGGACGCCGGCGGCGTCGAAGAAACGGAGGATCTCGGGGTTGATCGGGGCGGCACCGGAGACGGCGAGCCGGATGTTGCCGCCGAACAGGCCGCGGATTTTCGACAGCACTTTCTTGTCAGCGAAGGCGTACTGGCGCTGGAGGAGGAAGCCGGGCTGGCGGCCCGAGCGTTCGGTCTCGCGCATCTTCGCGCCGACGTTGATCGCCCAGTTGAAGATCGCCTTTTTGAGGCCGCCCTCTTTCTCCATCGCGCTGGTCGCGGCGGTGTAGATCTTCTCGAAGATCCGCGGCACCGAGGGGAAGTAGGACGGTTTCAGTTCGGCCAGGTTGGGGAGGATCTTCAGCGGATCCCGCTCCCAGTAGGCGATCGCCGTCCCGAGGTCGTAGCTGCCGAGCTGGATCAGCAGGGCGAAGGAGTGGGCGAGGGGGAGGTAGAGGTAGGTGAGGTCCCCCTCCTCGATGACGCTGGTCTCTTTGACCATGTCCAGCATCGCCCGGTAGTTGCCGTGGCTGATGATGCAGCCCTTCGGCGGGCCGGTGGTGCCGGAGGTGTAGATGAAGGTGCAGATGTCCTCCGGGGTGACGGCTTCGTAGAGCTGCTCCCAGCGGCTCGCGTCGCCGCTCCCCTTCGCTGCCAGTTCCTCCGTTGAGAGGGCGTCCTCGGCCTCGCCGGTCATCAGCACGATCTGCCCCAACTGCGGCAGCTGATCGCGGACCTGGCGGACCTTCTCCAGCTGTTCGGCATCCTCGACGACGACGACCTTCGAGTCGGAGTTCTCGAGGACGTAGCGGCACTCCTCGGGCGAGTTGGTCTGGTAGATCGGGACCACGGTGGCGCCGATCGAGAGCGCCGCGAAGTCGAAGTAGGTCCACTCGGGGCGGGTGTTGCCGAGGATCGAGACCCGGTCGCCCTTCTGGATCCCAAGCTCAACCAGGCCCAGGGCCAGCGGCATGACGATCTCCTGGACCTCGGCGAAGGTCCTGCTCAGCCACGCGTCGCCCTCCTTGTACTTGACGGCGACGTTGGGGCCGTAGAGCGCTGCCGCCTTCGGCAGCAGGTCCGCGACCGTCTTCGAGTTGGTACCTCTCCCCGACATCTGCCGGGGGAGTCTAGTTCAGCGCTGACTTCGAGGCGACGCCTGCCTCGAGCGCGAGGAGCTCAAGCTGCGCAGCGAGCTTTCGAACAGCGTCCTGTCGATCCGGCCGTGGTAGATCGGCACCCCCATCTGGACGCATTTGCCGATTACCTCCCCTCGTTCCATCTGCAGCTGGTCGGCGAGCTCGGCGGGCGTCAGGTGATGGGCCATCGATAGACCTCCAGGGTCGTTGGAAATCGGCATCCACATGTGTACCGCCGGGACTGGACGCCGTCAATGGGGAAGAGCCGCAGCTTGCGGAATCGCCGGCGGGCCCGGGTCGCGATAATGGGCGGCGAATGTCCTCTGAAGCTGCCTCTAGGCCGCTGCCCCGGCGCGGCAGGCTCTGGGTCGTCGCGCTGCTGGCGCTCGGCCTGGCTGCGCTCGGCTACACGATCGTCGAGCTGTCGACGCAGGAGCCGGGCGACCCGGTCGTCCACGTCGAGGGCATCTCCGATGCGCAGAGGCTGTTCGGCGGGGTGCCGCAGGAAGGCGACCGGTTCGGCTCCGACGACGCGCCGGTGACGATCCAGGTCTTCAACGACCTCCAGTGCGAGGACTGCCGCGACGACTTCCTCTCGACGATCCCGGAGCTGGCCGAACGCTACGTCCGACCCGGCGACGTGAAGCTGCTCTATCGGCACTACTCGAACAGCATCAACCCCGAGCAGCTCGGCTTCTACGGCGCCGAGGCGGCCGCCGACCAGAACTACGGCTGGAACTACATCTATCTCTTCTTCCGCAACCAGGACGAAGCCGAGCGCTTCGGCATCGACCAGGAGTACCTGGCCTCGATCGCCGGCGCGGTGGAGGAACTCGAAATCCAGGAATGGGAAAGGGACCTCGAAGACAACGGCGTCCCCGGCGGCTCGATCGACGAGCGGCTGAAAGGCTACGAGGAGCTCGGTCGCAACCTGAAGATCCGCACCGGCCAGGGGATGATCGTCTCCGGCCCAAACGGCACGGTGACCCTGCAGGAGGGGCCGTCGCTGGCGGAAGTCGAAGCGGCGATCGCCGAGGTGGCGGCGTAGCCGCGCTTTTAGGCGCAGCCGAGATTCACCACAGCGGGCTGTGTCGAAAGTCGGTTAGGCGACGCGGCGGAGGCGGGCGCGGCGGGAGATCACGTCGCGCCACTCGGAATCGACGATGTGGGCGGGGGCGGTGGTGGCGAGAAAGTCGCCGAGCACGTCGGCCAAGCCCTCGGGGTCTTCGAGGTTGGGGAAGTGGGCCGCCCGGGGCAGGGTCTCGAAGCGGCAGTTGGGGATCGAACCCGCTGCCTCGAGGCCGTGGGAGATGGGGATCGTGCGGTCGCGCTCGCCCCAGACGATCAGCGTCGGCATCTCGCCCAGCAGGTAGAGGCGGTCGCGGGCGCTGACTTTCTGGCCCTGGACGTCGATCACCGAGCGCAGCGTCTGCAGGAAGGCGCGGCGGGAGCCGTCGTCCTGCAGCGGGCCGAGGGCGCGGGCGACGGCCTGCAGGTAGACGCCGGTGGAGACACCGCGCTCACGCAGCCGCTTGCCGCCGGCGGCGAGGGCGCCGACCAGCCGCGGCCGGGTTGCCAGCCGCAGCAGCGCCGCCGAGCCGGGCAACGCCGCCCCGCGCAGCAGCGGGCTGACGTCGTGGCCGAGGCCGCCGCTGGAGATCAGCGCTAGCCGCTCGGTGCGCTGGGGGAACTGGTAGAAGAACTGCATCGCGACGCCGCCCCCGAGCGAGTGCCCGACGATCGTCGCCCGCTCGACCCCGATCGTCGTCAGCAGGTCGCGGATCGCCGCCGCGTGCGCCCCCAGCGAGTAGTCGCCCCGCGGCGTCGCCGCCTCGCCGTGGCCGATCAGGTCCGGCGCGATCACCCGGTAGGAGCCGGCCAGCCGCTGCGCCACCGTCTCCCAGTGCCGGGAGGAGTTGATCATCCCGTGGATGAGGACCACGGTCGGGCCGCTGCCGACGGTTCGGTAGACCGCGCGGTGGCCGTGCAGGTTCGCCTCGTGAACCTCGAAAGCGGGGGCGGGAGGCATTGCGGAGACACTAGCGCCGAGTGCAGCGCAACGGACGATGCCGACCAGGCCTCTGCATAGCCTTTGGGGACGATGCGGCTGGAGATGACCTTCTCGATGCTGGGTCCTTGGCGTTCGGGCATAAGGGAGATAGAGCTCCCGATGGCGCTCTATCTCGAACCCGAGATCCGATGCAGGATCGAACGCTGGCAACCCGGAGGGAAAGTCCTAGGTGGAGGTGAGCCGTCGGAGTACCTCATGATCATCGCCGAAGCGATAGTCGATTCCGAGCAGATGGAACTGGTGGACGATCCTCTCTTAAGGCGGCGACATCCGAACGGGTTGATCGGACCCGCTCCGGCGATCTTCAGCCCCGAGATTGATCTGGTAACCGAGGCCGCCCGGTGTACCTGGGGTGCGGTGTGCTTCGCACTGGGCGTAGCGCTCAGCTTCGGTCCGCATATGACCGATGAGTTTTGGAGCCGGTATATCCCGGAGTCCGGGCGGGACGAGAGGGTCCTCCGGATGCTGAGGACCGATCGCCCGCGAGCGCCGATGACCGGGAGAAGGGGCATTGAGGTCTTCGATGGCAGCCCTGCTGATGCCGATCTGATCCAGGGACTGGCGCGGCGACGCGCAGTGCGCCTCTATCCAGAGGTGCTCCATGGAATCGCCCCCACCGCGATTTTCCGCGATCTCTGGCGTACGTTGGAACTGGCATTTCAAGCAGAAGGCAAGCAGCTCACTAGTTTGATCTCCAAATTCTCTCCAGTCCAGAAGCTCGGCTTCGACAAGGCCGAGCTGGAAAGGTTGCGGGCGGTGCGGGGGCAGATTAGCCACGCCTCGTCGCGTCTCGGGGCCGGCGAGGTGTCGCGATCGGAAGAGGAGGCGATCAATGCACTGGGTCGGTTGTGGTGCCTGGTCGACCGGGTCTTGCTGTCGAAGCGGGACGCCTCGCGGTCGCTCGAGGGGGAAGAGCTTCGCCCGTTGGCTGCTTTCATCAAGAGCAACGGCGCGACGGAGATTGAGATTGAGGTGTCAGACGAGCGCGGGTGGCGTCTCGCCTTCGGCTCTGCCAACCCCCGCTTCCATGGGGCCCGCGGCTGATCGGGCCGTACTGCTAGGTGAATGATGTGGGGTCGGGGCTGCGCATCGGCGCTGGTCCGGGACTCACGAGGGCGAGTTTCCTAGGTGTCAGGCAACCGGCAGTCAGGTCACCTTCACCTCCACCACGATCCTGGGCCAGCTCGCCTGAACTCGCTTCTGCGACCTCGAAGCCAGGGGACCCGGATCAGCGGTTGCGGGGGTGCAACTTGCCGATCCGCTCGTTGCCGCGCTTGTAGTTGCCGGTGACCCGCGCCATCAGTTGCTGGGGATCGCCGTTCTCGACGTCGCGCAGGAAGCGAATGGCCGCCCTGCCCCGCAGGGTGCTCGCGTGCTTGCCGTGGTGGAGGACGACGACGTCGGCGCCGCGAACCTCGTAGCTGAATCCATGGGGATCGGGCATCTACGGTTCGCTCTGCTCGCGGACCCTAAAGCCGACAGGATGCTTCGGCGGTTGAGGCGGGGAAATCAGCTGATTAAGGGCTTTAAAAATCTGTTTGATCTGCTCGTCATGCTGATCGAGCCGTGCGGTCATGTCCCGCTCCAGGCCATTCACGCGTTCCTGGAGCGCCGCGTATGAGCCTGCGACGCGGCGCAGCTCGACAAACGCCCGCATGATCTCGATGTTGACGGCGATGGCTCTGTCGCTGTGGAGGACGCCAGAAAGCATCGCGACGCCCTGCTCGGTAAAGACATAGGGAGCATAACGGCGACCGCCGCGGCCCTCGTTTGAGGTTGCAATTTGTGACCTCAAAGCTTCGGTCTCGATTTTGCTCAGCTGGAACATGAAGTCTTCGGGGAAGCGCTTCAGGTTCCGTTTGACCTGCTGGACCAGCCGCTTCGTCTCGACGTCATAAAGCTCCGCCAGATCCTCATCGAGCATGACCTGCCTCTCACGCACGACAAATATCCGCCTTTCGATAGCGGGTGCCGCGATCAACTCGAGCGAAGCCGCTGGTTCTTTCGCATCTGCCATCTCTGCAGGATGGCAGATTGGCCGGAAGGTATTGTCTTCATCGGGGCGCCCGGATTTGAACCGGGGACCTCACCGACCCGAACGGTGCGCGCTACCAGGCTGCGCCACGCCCCGAGAGGGGTCGATTATCCCAGACGCCGGGGTAGGGGCGCGGGCCGCCGCCTGTCGCCGCTACTTTGGGCGGGAATGCGGTTCCTAGCGAAGACCATGGTGCGCAGGCTGATCCCGGCTCTTGTTCTCGTGCTCCTGGCGGTGGCTCCGGCTGCCGCTCAGGCCTACCTGCCGCCGGGCTTCGTCGGCATCTCTCCGCAGAACGCGGGCACGGCGAAGGACTACGAGCTGATGGCGGAAGCGGGGATCAAGAGCGTCCGCCAACCGCTCGTCTGGGCCGCCGTCGAGCCGCAGAATCCGGCCTTCTCCGAACGCCAGTGGGGCTACTTCGACCATGAGGTGAAGCTGGCGGCGCACGCGGGGATGGAGATCTTCCCGTTCCTCGTCAACTCGCCCGGGTGGGTCGCGGCGGAAGGCATCGACCTGCCGGTTGCCACCGCCTGGCAGCGGCGCGCCTGGGGCTCGTTCGTGCGGGCAGTGGTGCGGCGCTACGGCGTGGGCGGATCTTTCTGGCGCGAAGAAGAAGACCTTCCCTATGTCCCGATGCGGCGCTTCGAGATCTGGAACGAGGAGAACATCGTCAGCTTCGCCAGCGACCCCGAACCGAAGCGCTTCGCGGTCCTGATGCGGATCGCCGGGCGGATCATCCACCGCGAAGCGCCGGGATCCAAAGCGATCTTCGGCGGCCTCTTCGGCCGGCCGCTGCAGATTCCGCCCAACGTCGCCTCCGGCGACTTCCTCGCCCGCTTCTACCGGGCCGGCCGCGTGAAGCCGTACTTCGACGGCATCGCCCTGCACCCTTACGTCGCCGACGCGCGGGCGATGGCCGGGCAGCTGCGCAACCTGCGCCGGATCGCGCGCAAATACGGCGACGCGGAAGTGCCGCTCTACATCACCGAGCTGGGTTGGGGCTCGGCTGACGGCCCCACCCGCTGGCAGCGCGGCCTCTACGGCCAGGCGAAGGAGCTCGACAAGGCCCTCTCGATCGTCTCGGCCAACCGCATTCGCTGGAACATCCGCGGCGTCTGGTGGTTCACCTGGGCCGACGAGGGCGGCAGCTGCGTCTTTTGCGGCTCCGCTGGGCTGCTCGACGGCAAGCGGGAGGCCAAGCCGGCCTGGTACCGCTTCAACCGCTGGACCGGCGGCAACCCCGACGTGGTCCCGAAGATCGGTGACGACGAGCTCGATCAAGGCGAAGAAGCCGCGCGGGAATAGCTAGGCTCCGCTCGGACTTCGAAACCGAGACAAGGAGCATTCCAGTGGCTTTCTCCGTACCCGACCTGCCGTACGCATACGACGCGCTCGAGCCTCACATCGACGAGGAAACGATGCGCATCCACCACGACAAACACCACCAGGCGTACGTCGACAAAGCCAACGCCGCCCTCGAGGGCACCGAGTGGGCCGACCGCGACGTCGAGGACGTCCTCCGCAACCTCTCCGCCCTGCCCGGCGACAAGCAGGCCGCGGTCCGCAACAACGCCGGCGGCCACTACAACCACACGCTCTTCTGGCAGATGATGGGCCCGGACGGCGGCGGCGCCCCGAGCGGCGACCTCGGCGCTGCGATCGACGAGACCTTCGGCTCCTTCGACTCCTTCAAGGAGGAGTTCAAAAACGCCGGCATCGCCCGCTTCGGCTCCGGCTGGGCCTGGCTGGTCAAGGATTCCTCCGGCCTCGCCGTGATCTCGACCCCGAACCAGGACTCGCCGATCTCCGACGGCACCACGCCGCTGCTCGGCGTCGACGTCTGGGAGCACGCCTACTACCTGAAGTACCAGAACAAGCGCCCGGAATACCTCGACGCCTTCTGGAACGTCGTCAACTGGGACTACGTCGCGGAGAGGTTCGCCTCGTAGGACCGCGGCTCTGAGGCTGCGGGGATCTCACTCATCGCGTGCTCGGCGAGTGCGGTGATCGTCAGGCTGGGGTTGACGCCGACGTTCGCCGGCACCGCCGAGCCGTCGCAGACGAGCAGGTTCTCGTAGCCGAAGACCCGCTGGCGGGCGTCGACGACGCCGTCCTCGGGTCCGTGCCCGATCACCGCCCCGCCGAGGATGTGGGCGGTGGTCGGGATGTTCATCATCGCCTCCATCACCGAGCTCTGGGCGACGCCGCCGGTGCGCTCGGCCAGCCATTCCGCGGCCTCGTTGGCGACCGGAATGAAGGTCGGGTTCGGTTTCTCCGGGTCCTGCTCGGTCTGCAGCCAGACGTTGCCCGATCGTTTCTGTTTGGGACGCAGGGCGATCGCGTTGTCGAGCGTCTGCATCACCAGGAGGATGATCGTGCGCCGCGACCAGCCCTTCGGGCGCAGCACCTTGGCGAAGCGGACCGGGTGGCGGACGATCTGCGCCAGCAGCTTCAGTGGCCGGGTGACGCGGGTGCCGTCGCCGACCAGCAGCGTGTAGAGAAGGCTCATCGAGTCGCCGTCCTTGCCGTAGCTGACGGTCTCGATGTGGGTGTCGGCGTCGGGATAGATGCTGCCGCTGATCGCCACCCGCCGGGTGAGGTCTTCGGGGTAGTCCTCGGGGACGGTGACGGCGAGGATCATCTCGCTGTTGGTCCGCACCAGCTCGCCGAGGCGGGAGGAAACGCGGGGCAGGGCGCCGCCGAGGCGGCAGCGCTGCAGCAGCTTGTTGGTGCCGAGGGCGCCTGCGGCGACGACGACGCCGCGGGCGCGGATCGTGCGCTTGCCGCGACCGGGGAGGATGCCGGAGCGCTCGCTGGAGACCGTGTAGCCGTCGCTGCCGTCGGCGGCGCCGATCGGCCGGATCTCGGTCACGGTGCGGTCCGGGATCACCTCGACGCCGCGCTGTTCGGCCAGCCAGAGGTAGTTCTTGACCAGGGTGTTCTTGGCGCCGTGCGGGCAGCCGACCATGCAGCGGCCGCAGAAGCTGCAGCCGGTGCGGTCCGGGCCCTCGCCGCCGAAGAAGGGGTCGGAGACGGTCTTCCCGGGCTCGCCGAAGTAGATCCCCACCGGGGTCTTCTGGTAGCTGTCGCCGACTCCGATCGACTCGCCGTACTCACGCAGCAGCTCGTCGGCGGGGTCGTCGATCTGGACCTGGGTGACGCCGAGCATCCGCTGCGCTTCGGCGTAGTGGGGGGCGAGCTCGGCCTCCCAGTCGGCCAGGTCGCCCCACTGCGGGTCCTTGAAGAACTTCGAGGGGGGGACGTAGAGGGTGTTGGCGTAGCCGAGGCTGCCGCCGCCGACGCCGCTGCCGCTGACGACCGAGACGTCTTTGAAGGTCGAGAGGCGGAAGATCCCGCGCAGGCCAAGCCGCGGCGCCCAGAAGTAGCGGCGGATGTCCCAGGTCGACTTCGGGAAGTCCTTGTCGCTGAAGCGCTTGCCGCACTCCAGGACGGCGACCTTGTAGCCCTTTTCGGCCAGGCGCAGGGCAGACACCGACCCCCCGAATCCGGAGCCGACCACCACCCAGTCGTAGTCGTACTGGCTCATCAGCCAGTCAAGCCTACTGGGGCCTCAGGCCTCGCCGGGCTCGAGCGGGCGGAAGTCGGTGGTGCGGGCGCCGCAGACCGGGCAGAACCAGTCTTTGGGGATGTCCTCGAAGGAGGTTCCCGCCGGGATGCCGCCGTCCGGATCGCCGATCGCCGGGTCGTAGATGAAGCCGCAGCTGTCGCAGATCCAGAGGGTCGCGTCTTTGGTCTCGGTGGTCATGGCCTGAATGTTAGAGACGCCCTTGTCTGCGCCTATTTGCCGAAGCTGACCTGCGGGGCCTGGCGCTCGGTGGCGTCCTCGATCTCGAAGAACTCGCGCGCGGTGAAGTTGCCCTGGTTGGCGACGATCGAGCCGGGGAACTGTTCGATGTCCGTGTTGTAGGACTGGACGTTGGAGTTGTAGATCCGGCGCGAGGCCTGGATCTCGTCCTCGAGCTCGGAGAGGTTGCGGCTCAGCTGCTGGAAGTTCTCGGTCGCCCGCAGGGTCGGGTAGTTCTCGGCGACGGCTTTGACGTCGGCCAGCGCCTGGGTCAGCTGCTGCTCGGCCTTGGCGGTCTCCTCGACCCCCTGCGCCTGCATCGCCGCGGCCCGCGCCTGGGTCGTTTTCTCGAAGGTCGCGCTCTCGTGCTCGGCGTAGCCCTTGACCGTTTCCACGAGGTTGGGGACGAGGTCGTGGCGGCGTTTCAGCTGCACGTCGATCCCGCTCCAGGACTCGTCGACGCGGTTGCGCGCGGCGATTATCGAGTTGCGCTTAGCGATGAAGTAGAGGACCGCGAGAACGATGATCGCGACGACGACGATGATGGCGATGGTCATTGAGGCTCCTGTGGTCGGACCGGGGTTAGCAGCATCCTAACGCCGTAGGATCGCGGCAATGGCCGCGAACTCAGAAGCGCAGGAATGGGCCGAGATCGTGCGCGGCTACGGCGAGCGCAACGGGCTCACCTACGAGCCGGTCGGCGGGATCAATCCCAAAGACGGGCCGGTGGCGCTCTGCGTCGGCGGCGTCAACCGGCTCACCGGGCAGCTCGGCGAGGGCTTCTGGGGCTCATCCTGCGACGCCGACGAAAAGGAGGTCGGCGGCTTCTTCAGCAAGGCGGTGGTGCCGACCGCGATTCTCGCCAAGGCCCACATGCCGGACCTGGCGCAGGTGGTCCCGGCCTTCAACGTCGAGTCGATCGAGGGGCATGAGGTCGTCACCCAGCGGTTTCAGCGCAAGGTCGAGTTCGAGTCGATCGACTTCAACAAGCGCTTCCTGACCACGGTGCCGAGCGAGTACGACCCGGTGTCGCTGCGGGAGCTGTTCGGGCCTGGGTTCCTCGGCTGGGTGACGACGATGAGTGGTGAGATCGATTTCGGGATCAACGACCGTCAGCTCTGGTTCCTCTGGCGGCTGCGCGAGCGCAGCGAGGAGGAATTGAAGGCGGCGCTGGAGAACGCCGGGCAGCTGTTCAAACGGCTGCAGGGGGAGATGGACGAGAGCGGCGTCCACACCTATCCGCCGGGCCCCTGGCACGCGGGCCTGGAGCGGTTCCCCGACGCGCCGGCGCCTTAGAACCTGCTTCTTAGAACCTGTTGCTTAGAACCCGTTGCTTATGAGGGGTAGCCGGGCTCGCCCGGGAGGACGACGCGCGGTTCGGCGCCGTCGTCGGCGACCACCTTCGGCAGGATCGGCTCGACGCTGCGCTCTCGGTAGGCGGCCAGTGCCTCGTCTGAGGTGGCGTGCTCGGCCAGCCAGCCGAGCTGGGTCTGGGTCGGGAAGGAGAGGATGATCTCGCCCGCGGTGTGCGCCTCGAGCGCCGCGGCGGGCTCGAACCAGCGGGCCTCGGTGGTCTCGACCCCGTCCGGGCGCGGGGGCGTGTGGGCGGGCGCGAGGGCGAGGAAGAACCAGGCGTCGAAGCGGGTGGCGATGATCTCCGGGGTGATCCAGCGGGTGAAGGGGACCAGCTCCTCCTCGGCGGGCAGCTCGATCCCGGCCTCCTCGGCCAGCTCGCGCACCGCGCAGGCCCGCAGGCCGGCCTCGTCGGCGCCGTCGCACTCGTCGACCGAGCCGCCGGGGAAGACCCAGACGCCGGGCATGAACTTGGCCTCCTCGCTGCGCCGCAGCATCAGCACCTCGAGCGCGCGCTGGGAGTGCTTGCCGCCGCGCCGCAGGAGGACGACCGAGGCGGCCGAGCGGGGCGTCGAGGGCGGCCCGAAGTTGGGCAGCTCCGCCGGTCCCCGTCGCCTCTCCTCCATGCGGCCCACCCTAACGCCGAATCTGTCTCAGGCCCCGCATACGGGGGTCTGAGACAGATTCGCGGATCAGCTGAGGACGCGGCGGCGCTCGCGGCGGACCCAGGCGCGGTGGGTGAGCCAGGCGAGCAGGGCGACGAGGGCGATCGGGGCGAGGATCGCGAGGCCGACGACGGCGACCGCGGCGGCGACCGCGAGGACCCGGCCGGCGTCGCCGAGCGCGTCGTCGACGCCCCAGGTGCCACCGCCGGAGGAGGGTTCCTCCTCGGCGCCGGTCTCGATCAGCAGCAGGACGCGAGAGAAGGACGCCCGATGCTCAAGGTGCTGGAGGCTGCCGCGCAGGCGAGCCCGGTGACGGCGCTCCTGCTGAAGCTCGGTTTCGACCGCTTCCCGCTCGCCTTCGGTTTCCGCGGCTTCCAGCTGAGCGAGAAGGCTGTCGATCCGGGCGTTCGAGTCCCGCAGGAGCTCGGCCGTGTCGACGGTGGGAGCGGTGATGTCGGTGGTTGCCTCGTGCCGCGAGCGCACCTCGTCGATCGCCGAGAGGGCGGCGAGGGAGTCACCAAGGTCGTTGCTGGGAAGCAGCAGCTCGAAGCGGGCTCCGGCTCGGCCCGGCTTTCCCTCGCGACTGGAGGAGCGCATGACGATGCCGTCGTGGGCGTGGACGACTTCGAAGACCTCGGAGGAGTCCTCGCCGACGTCGCCGGGCTCGGCGGCGAGGACGATCTCGGCAGAGCGCTCGACCGCGCGGCGGTGGACGTTCCCGCTGGTGCGCTCGATTTCGGTCGTTGCCGCGCCGTATGCAGAGCCGCCGGAGGAGCTGGGCGCGCTATTCGCTTCGGAAGCGGTCGTCTGCACTTCCGTTTCGTACTGGATGCCACTCGATTCCCCTGGGGCGTTGCGACCCGCATCCGCTGCTGCCTTGTCGGGAGGTTCGGGTGACGGCGTCGCGGGCTCCCGTTTGGACTCCAGCAGCGCCAGGTTGTCCCGGGGCCCCGGGTTGCCCTGATTCGCGACGATCACGGTCGAGGCGACGAGAACCGCGAAGACCGCGACCGCTCCTCCGGCCAGGAGCAGGCGCCGTGGCGGGAATGCGCGCAGCGGGCCGAGCGAAAGCCGTGGCAGGCGCGAGCGCCGCGGGAAGCCCGCGGCGGCGCGCTCGTCGAGCTCGCCCGTGAACTCGGGGCGCGGCTTCGGCCGCAGCGCCCGCAGCTCGGCGGCCAGTTTGTCGTCCCTAGGCGTCTCCATCGCAGGCCTCCCTCAACTTGGTCATCGCCCGGTGCAGGCGGGTGCCGGCGTTGGACTCGCCGATCCCGAGCACCCGGGCGATCTCACGGTTTTCCAGGCCGGCGAAGAACTTGAGCGCGATCAGCTCGCGCTCGCTCGGCTCCAGCCGCTCCAGCGCCGCCGAGACCGCCAATCGCCGCTCGCTGTGCTCGGCGCCCTCGTCGGGGGCGCGGCTTTGCACGTCCTCTGGCTCTGCCGCCAGCTCCGCCTCGCGGCCACGGCGGCGCAGCTCGTCGAGGGCGGCGTTGCGGGCGATCCCGAACAGCCAGGCGCGCGGTTCGCCGCGCTCAGGGTCGAAGCGGTGGCGCTTGCGGTAGGCGCGCTCGAAGGCGGCGGCGGTTACTTCCTCGGCCGCCGGCGCGTCGCGCAGCAGGCTGGCGACATAGGCGTAGACGTCGTCGCGGCTGGAGCGGTAGAGGCGGTCGAAGGCGAGGTCGCCGGCTCGCGGCGCGTCTTTGGCTTCGGCGACCAGCGTCTGCTCCATGCCCGTACTACGGGGGACCTCCGGATCCGTCACACGGGGAGTATCGACTCGGCAACCGCAGCGCGGATCGACTCGCCGGCGATGTCCACGAGCTCGCGCAGCTCATCGGCGGAGATCGAGAGCGGCGGCATCAGCACGATCGTGTTGCCGAGCGGGCGGATGAAGGCGCCGCGCCTGCGCGCCTCGACCGTCACCCGGTGGCCCATCCGCAGCGCCGCGTCGTGGTCGCCGAGGTCGATTCCGACCATCACGCCCTTCTGCCGCACCTCGGCCACCTCGGGCATCGCCGCGACCTCGGCGAGGAGCTCTTCGAAGAGGGCGATCTTCGGCTGCAGTCGCTCCAGCGTCCGCTCTTTCTCGAAGACCTCGAGGTTGGCGAGCGCCGCGGCGCAGGCGAGCGGGTTGCCGGTGTAGGTGTGGCCGTGGAAGAAGGTCTTGAACTCCTCGTAGCTGCCGAGGAACCCGTCGTAGATCTCCTCGGTCGTCAGGGTCGCCGCCAGCGGCAGGTAGCCGCCGGTGATCCCCTTCGCCAGGCACATCAGGTCGGGTGCGACGCCTTCCTGCTCGCAGGCGAACATCGTCCCGGTGCGGCCGAAGCCGGTCGCCACCTCGTCGCAGATCAGCAGCACGCCATGGCGGTCGCAGAGCTCGCGGGCGGCGCGCAGGTAGCCGGGCGGCTGGACGAGGATCCCCGCCGCGCCCTGGACCAGCGGCTCGACCACGACTGCGGCGACCTCCTCGCCGTGCGCCGCCAGCACCCGCCCGAGGTCGGCGGCGTCGCCGGGCTCGGCCACGTGGGTCTCGAACAGCAGCGGCTGGTAGGTCGAGTGGAAGAGGTCGATGCCGCCGATCGAGACCGAGCCGATCGTGTCGCCGTGGTAGGCCTCGCGCAGGCGCACGAACCTGGTCCGCCGGGCGTGGGCGCCGCCGCGCTGCTGCTGGTACTGGAAGGCGATCTTCAGCGCGATCTCGGCCGCGGTCGAGCCGGAGTCCGAGTAGAAGACGCGGGAGAGGCCACGCGGGGCGATCTCGACCAAGCGCGCGGCCAGCTCGGTCGCCCCGGGGTGCGAGAGGCCGAGCATCGTCGTGTGGGCGACGCGGTCGAGCTGCTCGCGGACGGCGGCGTCGATCACCGGGTGGCGGTGGCCGTGGACGTTGCACCACAGCGCGGCGGTGCCGTCGAGGTAGCGGCGGCCGTCGACGTCGAAGAGGTAGGAGCCCTCGCCGCGCTCGATCATCAGCGGCTCTTCCTCGCTCCAGCCCCGCTGCTGGGTGAAGGGGTGCCAGACGTGTTCGCGATCGAGCTGCGCGTAGTCCGGCTGCATGGGGTGGACGTTAGCCCCGCGGGCGGCGGCAGCCGCGGACGGATATGCATCACACAAACAACTATTGCCTTTTTGAAATGGTTGCACCTATGCAACTATTATCGAGATGCATGCGACTGACCTGAAAGCGATCGCGGAGGCTCGCCGTGAGGTGAGCCCGGCTGAGCACGACACCGCCGCCCGGGTGGCGGCCCTCCTGCACCACGTTTTCCTCTACGACCGCGGCAACCAGCTGCGGGTGATCGAGGAGTCGGGGCTGTCGATGACCCAGTGCAAGGCCCTGCTGGAGCTGGGCGGGCTGGGGGACCAACCGCAGCCGTGGCAGGTCTCGGACCTGGCCGAGCGCTTCGGCGTCTCCGTCCCCTCGATGAGCCGCGCCGTCGATGCGCTGGTCAAGGCGAAGCTGGCGACCCGGGTCGAGGACCCGGAGGACCGCCGCGTGCGCCGGGTGCAGATCACGGCCAAGGGCAAGGACCTGGTCGCCACCCTCGTCACCGTCCGCATGACCGGAATCGAGACCTTCGTAACCACCCTGAGCGCGGCGCAGCGACGCAAGCTCGACGCCGCCGTGGAGGCGCTCCTCGACCGCGAGGACCTCGCTCAGACCTACCAGCAGATGAAGGGAAGTGAGCGCGCTTGACCCGTTACCGCCACCTGATCACCGACGACAACCGCAAGTGGTGGACGCTCGGAGCGATGTGCTTCGCGCTGTTCATGATCATGCTCGACAACACGGTCGTGAACGTCGCCCTGCCCTCGATCCAGCAGGATCTGGGGGCCTCGATCAGTGGCCTGGAGTGGACGATCAACGGCTACACGCTCTCCTTCGCGGTGCTGTTGGCGACCGGCGGCCGGCTCGGCGACATCTTCGGCCGGCGGCGGATGTTCCTCACCGGCGTCGTCATCTTCGCCCTCTCCTCGGCGACCGCCGGCTTCGCGCCCGACCAGACCGCGCTGGTGGTCAGCCGCATCGTGCAGGGCGTCGGCGCGGCGCTGATGATGCCGGGCACGCTCTCGATCATCACCGACGCCTTCCCCGCCCATGAGCGCGGCAAGGCGATGGGCACCTGGGCCGGCGTCTCTGCCCTGGCGCTGGCCGTCGGGCCGGTCCTGGGCGGCTTCCTCACCGAGCACGTCAGCTGGCGGGCGATCTTCTACATCAACATCCCGGTCGCGGTCGGCGCCGTGATCGCCACCCTGTTCGCGGTGCGCGAGTCGCGCGACACCTCGGTCGGCCGCGACGTCGACTACGCCGGGGTGGCCGTGCTGACCGTCGGCCTGACGGCGCTGGTCCTCGCCCTGGTCGAGGGCAATGCCTGGGGCTGGGGCTCGCCGCAGGTCATCGCTCTGTTGGTCGGGGCGGCGGTCGCCCTGCCCGCCTTCGTCTTCGTCGAGAACCGGGTCAAGGCGCCGATGGTGCAGTTCGACCTGCTCAGCGACCGCAACTTCCTCGCCTCGGTGGTGGTGGCCTTGATCATCACCTTCGCGATGATGGGCGTCTTCTTCTTCCTCGCCCTCTACATGCAGGACATCCTCGGCTACTCGCCGCTGGAGGCGGGCATCCGGTTCCTGCCCTCGACCCTGATGATCGTCGGCGTCGCGCCGGTCGCCGGGCGGCTCTCCGACCGCTTCGGGCCGCGCTGGCTGATCGCCGGCGGGCTGGCCATCGTCGCCGCGTCGCTGTTCAGCTTCAGCCGCATCGCGGTCGATTCGGGCTACCTCGACCTGCTGCCCGGCTTCATGTTGCTCGGCATCGGCGTCGCGATGACGATGTCGCCGATGACCAGCGCGGCGATGAACGCGGTGCCGGTGCAGAAAGCCGGGATCGCCTCGGGGGTCCTCTCGATGTTCCGCATGGTCGGCGGCAGCCTCGGTATCGCCATCACCGGCGCGATCTTCCAGGGGCTGGTCAGCTCGAAGCTGGACTCGCTGCTGGGCGGGACCGGGATCACCACCGCGCAGCGGGAGTCGATCTCCGACCAGCTGGGCGGAGGCGGGGTACCTCACGTGGCCGGGCTCGGCGCGGCCCAGACGAAAGAGATCGTCGCGGCCGGCAACGAAGCCTTCGTCTACGCGCTCAGCCACGCGATGACCGTCTCCGGCTTTGTCGCGCTCGCCGGGGCGATCATCGGCGCGACCGCGATTCGGGCCAAAGGGCGGGCGACCACGCCTGAGGCGGCGATTGCGGAGGTCAGCCCCGGCGGCGAGGTGCTCGCCGGCGAGGAGGCTCGGGAGGCGGCAGCCGCTGTGTAGTGGCGGCATGTACCTGAGCCGCAGTTGAGCGGGATAGAAGGTTTGGCGTCAAGTGCCGTCCGTCGAAGCTTGAAAACTCGACCCATGCCAATCGATAACACGGTGGCTGTCGCGCTCATCGCGGTTGGGGGAACCCTTGGTAGCGGTGGTCTGAGTTATCTCGCGTCCAGAGCTAATACCGACGCACAGCTAGAGGGGGTTCGACTTGACATCCTCAAGCTCCAGAAATCCCAGGATGAGGAAGCTCGACAAGAGCGGCTCACTGGTTATTACGAGTACCTCACGGCGGTAGAAAGCCTTGAGCACTTCTACCGAGGGCTGGGAGGGGAGGCTACGGAGGAGAACTACATTGAAACCTTCAGTCGATTCACCACGAACCACAATCGGCTGCTTTTGATCGCAACGGAGTCGGTGGTTGAGGCTGCAGAGGCCCAGTGGGATGCGATTCGCGATGTTGTCGGCAGAATTGTGGAGCTGCACGAGAGTGAGCCTGAAAGCTCAGCAGAGGAGAATCGACGAACCGTAATGAGCGAGATGGGCGACGCTTGGAAGGCGGCCATGCATACCTTGCGTGCGGTCATGAGAGAGGACACCAAGCGATCGAGTAACCCGATCTCAACCTAGGCGCATCGGTTTGTTAGTTCTACTTCCACCGTCTGAAGGGAAGGCCCAGCCTAAGGCGGGCGGGCCGGTCGACCTCGACGCGCTCGCTTACGCCGACGAGTTGGGCGAGAAGCGGGCGG